>NZ_VKAB01000026.1 GCF_009769385.1 Saccharothrix deserti | reverse complement strand
GAGCAGCGGCTCGACCCTTGCCCACAGCTCGTCGGAGACGACCCACGGAAGCTGCTGGCCCTTCCTCACGCCATGGTCAACACACCACTGCTCAACCGTATTCCAAGATCATTCTGTTAGGAGTTCTAAGGGTGGCGCGCTGCGCACGCTGTCCGGCCGGGTACGGAGGGCCTCCGCGATCGCGCCCATCGGAGGGGCAGGTCCGGGGTGGAACAGAGGTACGGCCACGCGCCGCTTCTGCAGGTCCGCGTCGAGCACGCCGCAGTGGTCCGACTCGGGGGTGGCGCCCTGCGACGTGAACGTCGGGACGACGACCGTGCCGGTGGGCCGACGGCCGTGAGCAGGCTGTCGACCGCGACGGGCGCGCCGCCGTCCACCGGGCCCAGGCCGGACGCCGACGAATGCACGATCAGCGTCATGCCCTTGGCCACGTCACCTGGCGCCGGCCTTCGGTGAGCGTCATCGCCGGTAGTCGTCGATCGGCAGGCGCAGCCACACGTCCGGCGGGCCGGTGATCGCGCGGCCGTCGGTGAGGCGCAGGCCCGCGTAGGCGCAGGCGACCGCCATCGGGTCGTTCGGGTACAGGTACGAGAGCAGCACCTGGTCGGCCGACTCGTTCTCGATCGGCTCGCCGCCCGGGAACAGGTCCCAGTCCACGATCTCCCCGTCACGCATGATGCCGCCCTGCGTGCCGCTCTTGGGGTTCAAGTAGACGCTGTAGCAGACGGTGTCCGCGGACAGGAGCCTCATGACGCCCGCGATCCTCGGGGCGTAACCCCACGGTTGGCTGATCACGCACCCGCCGGGCACGTCCGTCGCGCCGACGACATCGAGCTCCTCGGCGAGTTCCGGGTCGCCGTCGACCGGTGTCGCGTTCAGCCGCCGGATCACCTCCGCCACGTCGACACCCGCCACGGCCGCCAAGCCCGCGCCTTCCTCCGGGTAGTCGTCGTCGTAGTCGTCATCGAGAACGGCCTTGAACCGGACACTCTCCGCCGCAACGGCGGCCTCAGCATCCGACAGAGCCGCATTCGGGGGCGTCCTCGGACCGGACAGGTCGTGCCCACCGGCCAGGGCGAGCCTGCCGGGCGACCAGCCGCTCATCATCGGCAGCCACGGGTCAGCGCCCGCCTCGGCCAACGCGCGGGCGTTGTCGAGACGGTTGAAGTACACCGCGAGCCACAGCGCGCTGCGGCCTTCCTCCAAGACATCCACGTCGTCCACCCGCCCGGCCAACTCGGCGACCACCTCGGCGGACCCGTGCTGCGCCGCCCGGTGCAGCGGCCGTCCACCCGGCATGGTGTTCGGGTCCGCACCGGCCTCCAGTCGGGCCCGGACCAACGCGTGATCCGCCCAGTTCTCCCACCCCACGCGTTCCCAGCCCACACTTCCCCCTTCGATCACTTCGAGGGGCATGACGGTAGCGTCGACCGCGTCCGGTGATCGTGACTTCCCACCCGCGCCGGCCGCCATCGCGGAGATCGACTTCGCTCACGGCGGCGGGGAGGAGTTCCCCGGTTCCGAGGACTACATCGACCGCATGTGCCGGTAGCCACCCGAAAATCCGTCACCAGGAGATGTCGCCCGACTCGACCCGCGCGGTGAACGCGTCCGCGTCCGAGGCCAGCGGCAGGGCGGCCGACCACCCGCCGGTGACGTCCACCAGCGACACGGGCGCCGGGTCGTGGCGCAGGTCGAACGCGAGGCGTTCGCGCGAGCCGTCGTCGCCGATGATCGCGATACCGGGGTGCGCGGCGGTGGGCGCACCCCGGGCGTCGTTCGCCTCCAACGTCTCCAACGGTGTGTAGAGGGTGAGGAAGGTGTCGCCCAGCCACCCGCTGCGGAACCACGACTCGCCCTGGAGGTACCGCCGCCACGCGGCCGGCAGCGGACGGCCCAGCTCCGCCGCCGCCCGGTCGAACTCCTCGTCCGCCACCGGACCCCGGTACTCGGCCTCGCGCACGATCGTGCCGACGATGTTGGCGTTGAACTCGTCCAGGTCCTCGGCGGGCACCCAGTGCTCCAGCACCTCACGCCCGCCGGCCTGCCGCACGGGGTAGCGGGCGAGGAAGTCGCGCCGCACGCTGAACCGCGTCACGAACCCGACGCCCTCGGCCGGCACGTTCCACTCGCGCGCGATCTTGGTGGCGTACCAGCGGTTCGCCACCGGGTAGAAGATCGGCTGGTCGGGGAGTCGCGGTGGCCAGGCCCGCCACTGCGACGCCGCCACCAGGTCCAGCTCCGCCTGTCCGGTCGGTCGCCACAGGTCCACCAAGTCCATGGCGGAGAGGGTAGGTCGGCCGGGACGGAACGCCGCCGGATTTTGCCCCGAATTCGGTCACACTCATCGCGGTGGGGCGCCGAACGCCGGTTGCGCGCCGACCCCGGCCGGTCACCTCACCCGGTCACCGCGGCCAGTTCCGCGGTGTGCCACACGATTCGCGCACGGTCAGGCTGGGCCACAGGGCGACCCGGTGCACCGGACGGTCCAGCGGGTCGGCGACGCGGGCCAGGGCAAGCTGCGCGGCCAGTGCGCCGAGCCGGTGCTTCTGCGGCCGAACGGCGGTCAACGGCGGGTCGGAGGCCGCGGCCACCTCGTCGTCGTACGACACCACCGCCAGGTCGCCCGGCACGTCGAAGCCGCGGTCGCGGGCGCGGTCCAGCAGACCGATGGCCTCGCGGTCGGCGTGCACGAGCAACGCCCGCACCCCCGCGCGCACGCACTGGTCCAGCACGTCGTCGCAGGCCTCCGCCCACCCGCGCGACCCGTACGGCGGCACGTCCAGCGCCGGCACCCCGTCCACCGCCATGCCCAGCGACGACACCGCCGCGCACCACCCGTCCCGGATCGCCGCGTGGTGCGGGCTGAGCCGGGACAGCACCAGGCCCACGGTGCGGTGCCCGAGCGTCGCCAGGTGCCGAACGGCCAGGCCCGCGCCCAGCGCGTGGTCGGTGACGGCGGCGTCCAGCCCGATCGTCGGCAGTTCCGGCGGCGGCATGCGTTCGATCAGCACCACCGGCACGCTCAACCCGCTCAGCCAGCGCAGCAGGTCGATCCCGGCGGGCCCGGTGGTGCTGGGCGCGACCAGCAGCGTCTGCACGCCCCGGTCGAGCAGCTTCACCACCTGCCGCCGGTCCTCGACCGCGTCGTAGCACGACGTCTGCAGCGCCAACCGCCCGCCGGCGGCGGTGACGGCGGCCTGCGCGCCCTGGATCACGGCCGGCCAGTAGTACTCCTCCGACGGCGCGACCATGCCCACCAGCGTGTGCGCCGATCGCGGTGACGGTGGCGGATCACCGTGGTGCGGCATGGTGATGCCGCCGTGCACCCGGGAGACGAGGCCGCGGTCGGCCAGGGCGGTCACGTCGCGGCGCACGGTCACCGCCGTCACGCCCAACTGGTCCACCAGGTCCGCGAGCCGGACCACCCCGTGCGCCCGTACCGCCGCGAGGATCAGTTCACGCCGCTGCGCAGCCAGTCGCATTTTCGGTTCCGATCGACTTTGATCGTTTCTGTTTGTTTCGTTGACGGGGACTATGCCACGTACTGAGGTGGTCTTCATCACTCCAGCAGGGGGATGGGCAATGACGCTGCGTTCTCGACGCACGGTGCTGCGCGCGTTGGCCACCACGCCGCCGCCACCGGAGCGGTCCGACAACGGACCCGGCTTAGTCCATTTGGAGTATCTCCGCTGCCGCCCGTTGCCGTCGGCGGCCACCACGTCACCGTGACGTTGGACGACGGCCAGCACACCGAGTTCACCCTCTGACACATGGAGCGTTCGATGGATTCACCGGGATTGAGCCGCCGGGCACTGCTCGCCGCGGCCGGCGTGACGGTCGCGGGCGGCGCGCTCGGCACGGGGGTGGCAGGGGCCGACGCGACCGTGGGCGTCGATCCGGCCGCCGACCAGGGCGCCTGGGAGGGCTGGGGCACCTCGCTCGCGTGGTGGGCCAACGTGTTCGGCGACCGGGACGACTTCGCCGACCTGTTCTTCACCACCAAGACGGTGACCTACAACGGCGCCTCGTTGCCCGGTCTGGGCATGAACATCGCCCGCTACAACCTCGGCGCGTCCAGCTGGAACGCCGTCAACGGCGAGCGCATGGTCGCCTCGCCGAACATCCCGCGGTTCAAGCAGATCGAGGGTTTCTGGCAGGACTGGAACAACGAGGACCCGAACTCGGCCGCGTGGAACTGGAACGCCGATGCCAAGCAGCGGGCCGCGCTGGTCAAGGCCACCCAGCGCGGCGCGATGAGCGAGCTGTTCGCCAACTCGCCGATGTGGTGGATGTGCGTCAACCACAACCCGTCCGGCGCGGCGAACGCCGCCGACAACAACCTCCAGTCGTGGAACCACCGCCAGCACGCCCTGCACCTGGCCGTCACCGCGCGCCGGGCCCGCGACCAGTGGGGCGTCAACTTCCGCACCGTGGACCCGTTCAACGAACCGTCCTCGAACTACTGGCACGCCAACGGCACCCAAGAGGGCTGCCACATCGACGCCACCACCCAGCGCAGCGTCCTGGCGCACATGCGCACCGAACTGGACCGCCAGGGCCTGACCGGCACCTGGATCTCCGCCTCCGACGAGACCAGCTACGACCTCGCCCGCACCACCTGGAACAGCTTCGACTCCGCCACCAAGGGTCGGGTGCGGCAGGTCAACGTGCACGGCTACCAGGGCCTCAGCGGTCGTCGCGACCTGCTGGGCAACGACGTCCGCGCGTCGGGCAAGGTCCTGTGGAACTCCGAGCACGGCGACTCCGACGGCAGCGGCATGATGACGGCCCGCTGCCTGCTGATGGACTTCCGCTGGCTCAAGCCGACGGCGTGGTGCTACTGGCAGGTGATGGACCCCACCGCCGGCTGGGGCGCCATCCGCTACGACGGGAACAACGCGGTGGCGGGCGCGGTGGAGACGAAGCTGTACGTGCTGGCCCAGTTCACCCGGCACATCCGGCCCGGCATGCGCATCATCAACACCGGTGTCGACTACGCGATCGCCGCACACGACTCGGCCGCGCGTCGTCTCGTGATCGTGGCCGCCAACAACGGCGCGGCGCAGACGCTGACGTTCGACCTGTCGCGGTTCGGCACGGTGCCGAACGGCACGGCCACCCGCTGGTCGACGCTCACGTCCGGCTCCGGTGACCGGTACACGCGGCGAACGGACATCAGCGCGAGCGGGAAGCTCGTGCGGGTGCCGTTCGCGGCCGGTGCGGTGCAGACGATCCAGGTCGACGGCGTGGTCCGGTGACGCGATGAGCCAGGTGAGCAGGAAGGCATCGCTCGCGGCGGCCGTCGTGCTGGCCGCGTCCCTGGCCCAACCCGGCGTCGCCCACGCGGCGGCGCCGGGCGTCACCCTGCTGTCCGACACCCTGCTCGACCAGTCGGCGCTGTACTTCGTGTCGTACGACGGGCTGGTCAACAACAACGCGTTCCAGGACGCTCTCGTCACGTACAACGGCCACCAGTACGCGGCCTGGTACACGTCCAGCCGCAACGCCGTGGTCGCCCGGCGGGCGTTGGGCGGCAGTTGGCAGACGGCCGTGCTGCCGCACCGGTTGAGCGTCAACGACTCGCACAACGTGATCTCGCTGGGGATCTCGCCGCAGGACGGCACCCTGCACGTCGCGATGGACACGCACAACACGCGGCTGTACTACTCGAAGTCCGTTGCGGGACTTGCCACGCAACCCGGTTCGCACAGCTGGTCGTCGTCGGTTTTCGGTTCCGTGCAGCGGACTCTGGGTGGCGTCGAGCTGGGCAACATGACGTACCCGCAGTTCGTCGTCACGCCCGAGGGCGCGTTGCAGTTCAGCTACCGGACCGGTGGGTCGGGCAACGGCGTGAACGAGTTGGCCGAGTACACCGGCGGGACGTGGCGGCGGCTGGGCGCGTGGTCGTCCGCGACCGGCAACTACACCGGCCCGAACGGCGTCGTGTCCACCACCCGCAACATGTACCTGCACGGCCTCACCTACGACCGGCGCGGTCGGCTGCACGCGGCGTTCACATGGCGTGAGGGCAACGCGGGTGTGCTGTGCAACTCCGGTGGCCTGACCAACCACGAAACCGGTTACGTCTACAGCGACGACCGGGGCCGGACGTGGCGCAACGGCGCGGGAACGGTCGTCGGCACCACCGGCGGCACGCGGGTGTCGATCGGTTCACCGGGCCTGGTCGCCGACCCGCTCGATCCCAACCACGGCCTGATGAACCAGGAGGGACAGGGTGCGGACTCCACGGGCGCACCGCACGTGGTGATCAGCTACGTGCCGGGCCGGTTCACGCAGTGCGTCTCGAACTACGCGCAGCAGCGGACGCAGTACGGCCGGACGTTCCACGTCGTGCGCAACTCGAACGGCACGTGGACCAAGCGCGAGGTCCCCGTGCCGCCCGGCAGCACACAACGCACCAAACTGGTCTTCGACCGCTCCGACAACGCCTACCTGGTGATGCCGCGCGGCCGGATCGTGTCGGCGAGCAAGGCCAGTGGGTGGACCGACTGGACCCTGGTCTTCGACCGCCCGTCGATGAACGCGTTCGGCGAGGTCAACGTCGACGCGTCCAGGCTGGCGGTGGACGGCGTCCTGTCGTTCCAGTACCAACAGCGCTCCACCGGCACCACACCGTCACAGATCCGGGTGGCCGACTTCCGCCTGGGCTGAGCGCCTGGACCCGTTGGTGGGCGCTAGCCGTTCACCAACGGGCCCAGCTTGGCGCGGTAGCTATCCGAGCTGGGCTCCGAGTGGTGGGTGTTCGAGTCGCCCTTGGCGTTCTTCGGCACCGAGATGAACGGCGGGCACGTACCGCCGATGTCGTCGGGTCCGATGCCGTCGAGGTCGAACGACGTCACCGCGCGGCCGGTGCGGGCTTCGTAGACGTCGATCCGGTAGCGCCCCTGGTAGGTCTCCCACCCGTGCCCGCCCTCGTACGAGCAGGTCTTGAGCACGTTCGGCGACGCCTTGCCGGTGAGCCGGGCGCATCCGACGAGCTGCACGGTGTCCGGCTCGGGCGGTGGTTCCCCGTTGTGGAAGTCCGGGAAGTCGCCCGGACTTTCGCTGTAGACCGCGATCGGGTGCGGCGCCGGACCCTCGTAGGCGGCGGTCCTGCCGAACGGTGGGCCTCCGTCGCACATGCGCGCGAAGTGCGCGAGGTCGGTCGGCCGTTCGCCGACGAGGACGTGCAGCACGATCGGGACAGCGGTGAACCACACGGCGGCTGCCGTCACGAGACCGGTGATGGTCAACCCCGTTACCCGGCGCGGTGTCCACGCGCCCACGGGCCTGCGCAGTGCGATCGAGTTGCGCAAGTCGCCGAGGTTGCAGGCGCTGCCGACGTCGATGCCCTGTGCCTCGTCCCAGGCAAAGGTTCGCACGAAGTGCCGTGACCACATGACGAGCCCGCCATCGGCGACCGCGACCCATTGCCGCCCAGCGCGCGCGGGCCCGACGTGCGTCATCAGGTACGCCACACCCATGGCCGTGGCGCACGCCAACAACGGCCACTGCCAGGTCGTGGAGTCCTCGGACAGCATGATGAGCGACACGATCACCGCGGGGACGGAACCCACGCTGGCGAGAAACCACAGCGCGACCGCCACCCCGAGGTCACTGTGCTCGCGGTGCACCCGGACGATCTCGCCGAGTCCCGCCGCACGTGCCGCGTCCGCGATGGCCTGCCGTCGTCGCCCTGCCGTCACCCGTACCCCCTCGATCCTCACCGAGGATCCCCGGACGCCACGCGGGTTCAGGTGGTTTGGCAGCAATCGGCCGTCACGGGATCAGGGCGTGGCGGTGTCAGGGCGAGGGGGAGCGGGCGATGCGGAAGCCCACGTCGTCGATCTTGAAGGTCGGGTGGCTGCGGCGCCGTACGGAGACCCGGCAGCTCCAGTGCTCGTCGAACCAGCCGCCGCCGCGCAGGACCCGGTAGATGCCCTTGACCTCGGCGTCGTGCACGTCCCAGCACCACTCCCAGACGTTGCCGAGCATGTCGTGCAGGCCCCACGCGTTGGGCCGCCTGCCGCCGACCTCGTGGATCCGCTCGTCCGAGTTGCCGCGGTACCAGGCGATGTCGTCCAGCGGCCCGTACCGCGCACCGGTCGTGCCGGCACGACACGCGTGCTCCCACTCGGCCTCGGTCGGCAGCCGGTAACCGTCGGCGGAGACGTCCCACTCGACGTCGTCGGCATCGAACCGGTACGCGGGTGTCAGGCCTTCGAGGCCCGACAGGGCGTTGCAGAACCGGAGCGCGTCGAACCACGACACGCCCTCGACGGGTAACCGGTCGCCGCGCACGGCGCTCGGCCGTCGGCCCGTCACCTCCGCGTACCGCGCCTGGGTCACCGGGTGTGGCGCCAACTCGTACGGCGCGACGTCGACCGACCAGCTGCGCTGCGCTCCGCGGTGCGAGAGCGTCACCCGACCCGAGGGGACGGGGATCATCCGCTCAGTACCCGACGTAACCGGTGCCCCGCCGGATCCCGGCCAGACCGGGGTGCCGCTCGAAGCTGCCGTAGCGGGCGAAGGTGTAGCGGACGCCGCAGATGATGTTGTCGACCGGGTTGTAGATGTCGTTGTGCCCGGGCAGCTTGTGTGCCTGGAACGTCGGGTCGATGCACTGCATCAGGCCCTTGGACGGCGTGCCCTTGGCGGCGTTGGAGTCCCAGGTGTTGATGGCGTTCGGGTTGCCGTTGGACTCCTTCATGATGATCGTGTAGATATCGGCGATGTTGGCCTCGGAGACCGGGGTGCCGTTGGCGGCCATGATCTTGATGGCCTCACGGATCCAGCCCTCGACCTGCCGCTGCTTCGGGGGCTTGCCCGCGTCAGCGGCCTCCTGCGCCTTCCGCGCGTCCTCGGCCGCCTTCTCCTCGGCGGCCTTGCGCGCCGCGTAGCCGTTCTGCGCCACGCCGCTGGCCTGGTTGAACGTCTCCATCGCCGTCAACTGCTCCTGGCGGAGGATGCGGACGGTCTCCGAGCCGAGGTTGATCGCGTGCACGGTCTCGGCCTTGCCGGTCTGCGCGGTGTCGTCCGGCACACCGCCGAGGTCCAGGCTGCCGGCGACGGGGCTGAACGTCCCGCTCATGGCGTGTGCGCCGGCGCCCGCGCCGGACGCGATGCCGACGGCCACCGCCACACTGGCGATACGTCGGGGGAGCACCCGCTCCGCCTCTGCCCGGTGCGCGCCCTGGTAGCCGGGTGGCGGTGGTGGGGGTACGGGGAGCATGAATACGGTTGTCTGTTCACTGCTGTTCTTATGTCGAGCATGCCGAGCCAACGGTGCAGCCTCCTGCGGTCGGGGATCTCCATCACCGGACCTGGCGGGGGATCCAGGTGGTCACGGGCCCGTTGTAAGGGGGAGTCGGCCCTGTGTCCGTACGGTGATAGAACCGTGATCTGCGGCCGAGAACGTAACCGTTGGTGATTTGAGGTGGCAAGCGCAGGACGACAATGGGTGACGCGCGTCACGTTTGGGCGTCGTAACGGCTACTCTCCGTCGTTCGGAGGGTCACCCATATGTCAGAACGGTAACGGTCGCGGGTGCGGGCCGGCCCTGAACGGCGCGAACCCTGGACTCACTGTGACGTCCACACCCCCGAGAAGGTTGCTTGCGAGTTGCCGTGACGGTCCCAACGCGGCGGCGGCGGCGGTCACGGCACCGGGCGCGGCGCGGTCGGGTCGAACCAGCCCGACACGTCCCCCAACGCCCCGGACAAGGCCGGTCGCGCCCGTGCCGCCGCGTCACCGGAGACCGCGGCCGTGATCGCCTCGACCAGCCGGGGGCCTCGTTCGCCACCGGGTCCGCCGCCTCCACCAGGTCGACGTCCACGCCGAGCAGCGCCGACAGCGCGCCGGACAAACCGCAAGAGTGCGGTGACGTGGGCGGATCGTGCCGGAACGCCCGGTTTTGATCGTCCGGACGACTACAGTCGGATGTCCTGCGTCACGCCGGCGAGGGTGGGACGGGGCTGGTCCGCACGAGGAGTCCGGTGGCCGAACACGGTGCAGGGGAACGCTTTTCGTCCGTCGAGGTCGTCGACGAGCTGGTGAAGCTGATGCAGGACCTCACCGAACGCCCGCGGTTCGGTGAACTGCCCGGCCGCCGTGCGGGTGCGCGGGCGGGCGGCGATCGGGGCATCCCGTTGGTCTGCCTGGTCCGCGGCACGGAGAGCGCCGGTCTGCTCCAAGCCCTCCAGGCGCACCTGCGCGGCGCGCACCCCGGCCGCGTGCCGCACGCCTACCACCGCTTCCCCGACCCGGACCCCGACGTGCCGACACCGGGGTCCGCCACCTCCGGGCCGACCACCTCCGGGCCGACCACGTTCGAGGCCGTCGGCTCGGTGCTGGTGCGGATCGCCCGCGAACTGTCCGCCGGTGTCAACAGCCGCTACGGGCGGCACGAGTTCCGCCGCTTCGAACTCGTCTACTGGCTGATGAACCAGCGCCTCGACGGCGCGGACGCGGAGGCCGCCGCGACCCTGCTGACCCGGCTGCGGGAACGCGACCTGCGTCGCCGCAGCGGCGACGACCTGTTACCCAGGGAAGTGCTGGACGACGCCACCGAGACCGCGCCGTGGTGGGTGCGGTTGGTGGTGCGGCTGGTGCCGTCGTTCCTGTTCCGGGCCAAGCTGCGCGGATTCGTGCCGGGCAGCGAGTACCGGTGGCTGCTGCGGCAGCCGTACCTCGCGCCGCACGACCCGGGCACGTTCATCGGCTTCGCCGAGCGGCTGACGTCAGCCCTGGTGCCCGGCCAGAGCGCCGATCCGCGCGAGGACACCGGCCAGCTGGCGAAGCTGCTGGTCAACGCGTTCCTGGAGGACGTGCGCAGCGCGTACCGGCGGTCGTGGTGGCGCATCCGGTCGGCCCGCCGCACCGTGTACCCGGTCGTGCTGCTGGACGGCATCCGCCGGGACAACGGCGGCTACACCCTGCTGAAGGTCATCAACGACGTCCGCAACGACACCGGCGCGTTCGACCCGCTGGTGATCATCAGCGGCAGCGCCAAGGTGCCGCCGGACGCCGAGACGACCGCCGAACGCGAACCGGCGCCGGTGAGCCAGGCGACCCACGCCTACGAGACGTGGGCGCGCAAGCTCGCCACCGACAGCCGCGCCCGCCGCCCCACCGCCTGGTTCCTGCCGCTCAAGGTGCCCGCCGTGCCCGTCGTCCGGGGCGAGGTGCCGCCCATGGCGACGCTGTCCGTGCGCCCGGCCCCGATCTGGTCGCGCACGTCGGTGCTCGCGATCGTCGCCGTGCTGCTGATCGCGTCCGTGGCGACGGCCGGCTACCGGCACGTGCGCGGGATCGTCGCCGAGGAGGAACTGTGGCGGTACGAGCACTGCGGCCTGGCCCGGGACAACCCCGACGCGCACACCCTGCAACGGGTCGGTGACGACTGCGTCGGCGTCACCACGGGCCACGTGCCGCTGTTCGGCCGGCCCGACGGCGAAGACCTCGAGCGCTTCAACCGGGTCCAGGAACTGATCGTGCGCCAGAACCGGCGGGTGCTGGAAGCGCACGCGCTCGACCCCGACCGTCCCTACGCGACAGTGGTGTACGTGTCGGCGATGGGCGCGGCCAGGGAGGCGCTGGCCAGCAACACCGCGCGGCTGGTCGGTATCGCGGCCCGGCAGGCACGGCTGCTCCAGCGCACCGACTCCGACGAGCCGCTGATCCGGGTCCTGCTGAGCAACGCGGGATCGGCGATGCAGCACGGTGACGTGGTCGCGGAGAAGCTCGGGTCGATGCTGGAACGGGACAAGAGCATCATCGGCGTGCTGGGCATGGCGTTGAGCAGCACGCCGACCAGGAACACCATCACCCGGATCGGCGACGTCGGCCTGCCGGTCGTCGCCGCGACCCTGTCGGACGACAACATGCCCACCGCGTCCCGGATGTACTTCCAGGTCTCGCCGACCAACAACCGCCAGGCGCAGGTCGTCGCGCGGCACGTGCGGGTGGCGTACCCGGACAAGCGGGGCGTCGTGATCGTGCACTCCAGCGACGAGGCCGACTCCTACGCGAGCAACCTGCGTGACGACGTGAAGGTGTGGTTCACCGAGTCCGGCCTCACCGTGCGCGAGGAGCCGTACCGGCCGGTGGGCACCGGACAGAGCGCGGACGCCCGGCAACTGGGGCAGCGGTTGTGCGCGGTGGCCGCCGACGAGGTGGTGTTCTTCGCGGGCAGACCGGCCGACTTCGGCAAACTGCGCGACGGGCTCAGCGCCGGCTGCCGCAACCGTCCGCCCGAGCTGATCGCCGGTGACGACATCGCCCGTTACGCCGCCGACAGCGAGTTGCGCGGCGAGCACCCGGAGATCTCGTTCGACTACGTGTCGTTCGCGATCGGTTCGCAGGGCTGCGCGGCGGCGACCGAGATGAACCAGGCGTTGCGCGAACTGATGCCGGACGAGTGCGAGGAGGACGCGAACCTGTCGCTGGACGGGCACGCCGCGCTGACCTACGACGCGCTGTACCTCTTCGTGCACGCCATGAACCAGCTGGGCCGGATTCCCGTGTCACCAGGCCACATCTGCAAGGAGATGAGCGACATCGGCGGCGACCGCCCGCTGTCGGGGGAGAGCGGCGTGATCGACTTCAGCGGGGGCCAGGTGCCGATCGACAAGTTCCTCGCCGTGCTCCGCGTCGACCAGGGCAATCCGCCGAAGGTCGTCGCGTTCTGCGGCGACTACCCGAACCGCGAAGACATCGACGTCTCCCAAGCGTCTTGGTGCCCGGTCACCCCGCGCTGACCCGGTGCCCATCGGTCGACAGCGGCTTCACACCCGTCTGTCAGCGCGTTCACCGAACGTGCGGTGGCGTGACCGCTAGCTGACACCACCGCACCAGGGACGCCGCGCTCGCCGCGAACGTCCTGGCCACCGTGCGGGCAGCCGCGAACTCCGCCGCGCGCACGGCTTACGACGTGGTCGCCGCGCAGTTGCCCCCGGGCAGCACGCCGGAGGAGGCCGACCTGATCTTCGCGCCCGCGTTGCACGCGCTCGACCGTCATACCGGACCCCCGACCGCCGCACCGCGACCGGACGACGTGCCGGTCATCGGCGAAGGGCTGGACCGCGAGCGCGGCGAGTTGCTCGACCTGCGGCTCGACCCGCGCGTCTACCGGGATTCCGACTCTCGACGGCTGGCCGCCCGGATCACGAGCACGGTGCGGGACGCCGGGGACCGGGCACGTGCCCGGATCGCCGCCGACCTGAACGACATCCTCGCCGGACGGAGCCCGTGACCATGACCCAACCGGACATCCACCTCGACGAAGAGCTCGTGGCCCGGCGTTCGACACCCTGGCCGAGCAGCGGTCCGACGTGGACAAGGCGTGGTTCGAGGCCACCGCCGCGATCCGGGCCGGGGAGAGCGCGATCGGTCCTCCCGACACGCTCAACCAGGCGTTCCGCCCGGGTTGCACGCCGCGGGCGGAGCGGCTGCGTCCCGAGGCGGACCGGCGGCAGGGCCAGTACGGCGAGCTGATCGCGGCGGGCCGTGACAGCGTCCAGCTCTACCGCCAGGGGGACGTCAACGCCGCCCACGCGTTCCCCGAGCCGAGCTAGGAGGGGTCCGTGGCGATCCCCGAACCGGAATCGGGCCTGTGGCAGGACGTCCGGCCGCGCACCGAATGGCCGGCCACCGACGAACTCATCATGCAGGACCTCGGCGCGCTCGAAGACAGTGGCTGGTCGCCGCTCAACTCCGCCACCGGCCGCATCACCTACATCCGGTCGGAGGGGCCGGACATCGGGGACCAGGTGGTCACCGACCGCGCCGGCCTGCTGGACAGAGCCGCGCTCACGGGTGCCCGGCAGTTCACGTTCCAGCTCTGGAACGGCGGGGACGACGAGATCCTGGTGCACCTGCGCCACGTGGGCGGCGGCCTGTACTCCTCGGAGGTGGACCTCCACGGCATGGCCGAGGAAGAGCGCGACGACGTCATCAGGGTGATGATCGGGCACGTCCGGTCCAACCTGGACACGACGGCGGGGTTCGTGCTGGACCAATGGGGAGGTTCGCTGGAACTCGACTGGGACGCGATCGTCCAGGGCGAGCCCGCACCGGTGGCCATCGTGCCCGAACTCGTCGCCCTGCCGGAGCGGGTCATGGCCGACCACCCGGAGCTGCTCGAACTCCCGCACCGACAGCTGGGCGAGCACCTGGTGGCGACCGGCTACCTCCGGTACCTCGACGTGCCCTGACCGCCGGTGGACGTCAGCCGTCGGCCAGGGCGGCGGTGAGGAGGGCGTGCGCGGTGTGGCGCACGGTCCGGGCGGCCTGGTCGCGGGTGTAGCCGGCGATGTCGACGAGCCAGATCAGCGACTCGATGCCGGCGGCCGAGCGGATGGCGACGGCCAGCCGGTGGACGTCGACGTCCGGTCGGCTGTGGCGCACCGGTTCGAGGGCGTCCTCGATCCACGCGACGGCGCGGCCTTGGCGCAGCGCGGGCGCCGGCTGGGCGCCGGCCGGCTCCAACGACAGCCGCAGTGACGCGCGCAGCTGCGGTTCCCAGTCGAAGTTGTAGCGGGTGAACGCCTCCATGAAGGCGTCGAGGCGTGCGGTGGGGTCGCTCGGCGCGTCGTCGGGCAGCAGCGTTTCGGGCGAGATCTGGGGATGGGCGGCCAGGAGCAGGCTGCGCTGGTTCGGGAAGTACCGGTACGCGGTGGTCCGGGAGATCCCGGCGTACTCGGCGGCGTCTTCGACCTTCGGGGTCGATCCCCGGGAGAGCAGCTCCCGGGTGGCCGCGACGAGCGCCTGCCTGGTCCGCGACTTCTGCTGCGTCCGGCCCGTCGCCTCATATGGTATGGCCATCACCATGATGGTACTGTAATCCCATGGGACTGGAGTCCCATCTCGTGTCGCCAGTCGACCAGAGCCAGGTGAACCCCGATGGACAGCCACGATCCCGCCGTCACCGACCCGCGGCTCTACAAGGTGGTCTTCGAGAACGACAGGGTCCGTGTCCTGGAGTACCGGGACCACCCCGGTGACAGGACCAACCCGCACCGGCACCCGGACAGCGTCATGGTCACGCTGAGCAGCTTCCAGCGGCGCGTGTCGGCCGGTGGCCGTCAGGTCGACGTCGAACTCCCGGCCGGCGAGGTGCGGTGGCTCGGCGCGCAGGAGCACACCGGCGAGAACACCGGCGCCACCCGAACCCACAGCATCTTCATCGAACTGAAAGACATCCCAGGAGCGTAGATGTCAAGCCGCGACGTTCTCGGCGTGATGCGACCAGGCGGTCGCTTCGTCGTAGCGGGTGCCGGTTTTGAGGCAGCCGTGGAGGATGCCGACGAGTCGGTTGGCGAGTTGGCGCAGGGCGGCGTTGTGGCCGCTGCCGCGGGCTCGCTGCCGGTCGTAGTAGGCGCGTGCTCCGGGCGAGTGCCGCAGCGCGGTGAACGCCTGGGTCGTGAGTGCGTCGATGAGGCGGTCGTTGTGCACGAACCGGGCCAGGGCGACCTTCTTCCTGCCCGAGGCGCGGGTGATCGGGCTGGTGCCGGCGTAGTTCTTGCGGGCCTTGGCGGTGGTGTAGCGGTCGGGGTCGTCGCCGAACTCCGCGAGCACCCGGGCGCCGAGGATCGGTCCCAGGCCGGGCTGGGACAACACGATCTCAGCGGCCGGGTGCCGCCCAAAATGGGCCTCGACCTGCCCCTGCATGGCCTTGACCTGGGTGTTCAGCACGGTCAGGACCGCGATGAGCGCCTGGACCGAGGCGGCGTAGGCGGTGGTGACGACCTCGGGTTGGCCGAGGTGCTCGGCGCGCAGCTCGGCCTGGACCAGCTCGGCCTTCTCCGCGACGTCGCGGCGGCGGGCCCGCTTGAGCGCTGCGCCGATCTGCGCAATGGTCAGCCGGGCCGCCTTCGCCGGGGTGGGAGCCTTGGCCAACAGTTCCAGGGTGTCGGCGGCGTCCAGGTCCTCGAAGGCGACCAGGGCGGCGGGGAAGTAGTCGCGCAGTGCGTGGCGCAGCCGCTGGGTGTGGCGGGTCCGTTCCCAGATCAGCGTCTTGTGGGTGCGGGCCACCACCTTGACCGCCTCGACCTCGGCGCTGTCCCCGGCGACCGGGCGCAGCTCGTGGCCGTGGGTGCGGACCATGTCGGCCAGCACGTGCGCGTCACCGGCGTCGCTCTTGGCCCCCGACACCCCCAGCCGGTCGCGGAACCTGGCCGCCTGCAACGGATTGACCGCCAACACCGTGTAGCCGGCGGCGACCAGTGCCGCCACCCACGGGCCCCGGTCGGTCTCGATCCCGACCAGCACCTCCACGTCCTCGTCGGCGTCGGCGTCGTCACCGACCAGCTCACCCACCATCGCGTGCAGCCGCGCCATCCCCGCCACGCCCTCGGGCAGACGGGCCTTGGCCAACCGGCGACCCGAGCCGTCCATCACCTCCACATCGTGGTGGTCCTCGGCCCAGTCGTCTCCCACGAACAGTCGCAACGATCCTCCCGTTCCCGATGCCGATCACCTACAGCAGCCGGCGGGAGAACCATCAGCGACCTAATCAAGCAGTGCTCACGCCGACCGGCGGCGGGCACGACATCCCAGCAGCGATCAACTCTCCCGGCCCACCGGCAGGGGCACGGTCTTTCAACAGGACTCGACGTCCAGGACCCGAGAGTGCTCACCTGCCGGTCGGCTACCGACCAGGAGTCTGCCGGATGGCTCACTCCCAGAACTGATTAGAACCCGACCCGGCACCGCTGTCCACATCGGACACCCCGCTCGGTCCTGGCGGCCGGTGACGCATCCCGCCGTTGTCGTACCCCTCTGACACCATCGCGGTGTCGAGGAGGGGAGTGGCACGGTGGCGGTGCACGTGGCGAGCAGGCGGCGGGGTGCGACCTGGCTCGCGAAGGCGTATCCCGGTGCGTCCGTCGTGGACGTGACGTCGAAGGGGGTGCAGCCGTGGGTGCGGTTGAGCCCGTTCTACCCGCACGGCGGCATACCGGTGCCGTTCACGCCCGGTGTGACGGCGCAGTCGGTGGAGGGTGTCTGGCAGGCGTTGAAGGTCTTCGAGGGCGCGGACGTGGACCCGGGGAAGCTCGAGGTGAAGACCATGACGGGGCTGAAGCGCACGGTCCGGCGCTTCGGTGGGGTCCGGGGTCACCGGGAGGGACTGGACGGCGACCGGCTCCTGTCCTATGAGGACGCCCGCCGCGCGATCTACCTGCCGACCTACCGATGGGTCCTGGAGCACAGAGCGGCGGAGGAAGTGGCTGCGCTGGAGGAGTTGAGCGGCCAGGGTGACGTGGTGCTCCTCGACTACACGACGAACGGCGACGTGGCGGACCTGAAGACACCGCTGTCCCACGCCGCCCTGATCGCCGCGTACCTGGAGGACCGCTGGCCGTGATCACCGCCGTGTCGGGAGTTTGTGTGCGTTCCGTGTAGTGGCTGCCACTACGGTGCGCGGACATGTCGACCGATATCTTCGGGGTCCGGGTCCTCGGCGTCGATCGCGAACGTCGTGAAGTGCGGTTGCGGGTGTTCGTCGTCTACTACGAGACCACCGCCCGGCACTACCTCTCGCCGCCCGAACGCGACCCGGGGTTCTTCCTCGGTCTGCTGAGGTCGCCGCGCCGCGACAACGCGATCCGCCAAGTCGTCTCCGTCGACCAGCTCCTCGACCGGCAGTGGGTGGTCGAGCACGCCCGGTTCTTCGTCGAGCACGTCGAGCGGACCGCCGTGCGCAACGACCCGCCCACCGAGGAGGACTGGGCCGAGCTCAAGGACTTCTACTACGAACGCCTCGGTCACTGGGCCGACGAGGACCTGTTGGTGCAGGCGGACTACGTCGTCCGGGTCACCGACGCGACCTGGATCGAGCACCTCGACCCCGGCGACGGCTGGGGCGACGCGTGGTACCCCGTGGACGCCGACAACCCGCGCGCCGAGGACCTGCCCCACCTGCCGAACGTGCACGCCCCCGCGGTTCTCCGCCCCTTCGGCTCCGGCGCGCCCGACAAGATGGCGTTCTCCGACGACGGCCGGTTCCTCGCGGTCACGGGTTACGGCGACGACATCGTGGTGTACGACTGCGTCGACTGGTCCGAGCACGACCGCTTCACGCTGGGACGCACCTACACCTGGTTCCTGAAGTGGCTGCCGGGCCGGCACGTCGTCGTCCTCACGGACCTGTATGCGCGTGAAGTCCGGCAGGAGGCGTACGACGTGGACGCCCGGACCGCGGTCGAGGTGCCCGTCGAGCAGGGGTTCGCGCGCTCCCGCACCGGTCGCCTCCGGGTGGAGGTCAGCCTGTTCCCCGGCGCGGAGATCCGGGTCGAAGGCGGTGAACCCGTGGAGGTGCCGCTGCCCGACGAGCTGACGGCCGCCCGAGCGACCTTCACCGAGGACGAATCCCTCGTGTTCGTCACCGCGGAGAGCCCGGATGTGTACGTGATCGACCCGCGCGCCGGCACGATCGTGGACACGATCCCGAACGTCGCGACCGTCGTGGGGCGTCTGGACCTCAGTCCCGACGGGGCGTACCTCGCCACCAGCGGGTCGTTCGAGCAGGGCCCGTGGGAGGACACCGGCGACGAGCTGTGCGTCCGACGGCTCGCCGACGGCGAGGTCGTCCTCCGCCACCGCCCCAACACCTACATCACCGACGTCCTGTGGTCCCCGGACGGCCGCTGGTTCGTCTACGGGAGCGAGGGTGAGCGCTCCGACGGGGAAGTCCGCGTCCTGCCGGTGGGCCTGCCGGCGGAACCGCCCGCGCACCTGCGTCCTCCTGCCGTCGGCGTCGGTCCCGCGTGATCCGGCAGGTGGAACGTCCGGAGGTGCTCGACGTGAAGATCGGACGTGGATCAGCGGCACAGCTTCGCCGTGGTGAACGGGGCGTCCGCGGATGGGATCCGGCGCTGTGACCACCTGGCCGTAAATTGGTCCCATGAGCAGCGCGACGGGCAGCGGCCAGCAGCCGCGGGTGGTCTCCGGCAGGCAGTCGGAGCTGCTGGGGCTGCTCCGCGACGAGGGCGCGATGTCCCGCGTAGCGCTGGGCGAACGGCTGGAGCTGCCCAGGGCCAAGCTGACCGCCGAGCTGGCCCGGCTGGTGGACGTGGGCCTGGTGCAGATCGGCGGACCGGCCGCGAGCCGGGGCGGGCGGCGGTCGACGCTGGTCCACCTGGCCGACGACCTGCGCGTGCTGGGTGTGGACGTGGGCGCGACGTCGGTGACGGTCGCGGTCACCGACGGCCGGTGCGAGGTGCTGGAGAGCCGCAGCGAGGACTGCGACGTCCGCAGCGGCCCGGCGCAGGTGCTGAGCAGGGTCGCCGAGCTGGCCGACCTCGTCTACGCGAAGGCGCCGGGCAGGCTCATCGGCGCGGGCATCGGCCTGCCGGGTCCGGTGAGCTTCCGCGACGGCATGCCGGTCGCGCCGCCGATCATGCCCGGCTGGGACCGCTACCCCGTGCGGGACGAGCTGGCCGGCCGTTGGGGCTGCCCGGTCACCGTGGACAACGACGTGAACGCCATGGCCTTGGGCGAACGCCACGCGGGCGTCGCCCGGTCCCTCGAAGACCTGATCTTCGTCAAGGTCGGCACCGGCATCGGCTGCGGGATAGTCCTCGGTGGACGGGTCTACCGGGGCGTGGCAGGCACCGCGGGCGACATCGGGCACATCAGGCTGGACGACTTCGGCCCGGCCTGCGCGTGCGGCGAGGTCGGGTGCCTGGAGGCCTACTTCGGCGGCGCGGCGTTGGCCCGTGACGCCACGACCCTGGCCCGCAGCGGGCGTTCCGTCGCCCTCGCCACCGCCCTGCACGACAAGGGCGTGCTCACCGCCGAGGACGTCGGCACCGCCGCCGCGGCGGGCGACTTCGCCGCGGCCAACCTGGTGCGCGAAGGCGGCCGGCGGCTCGGGCACGTGGTGGCGTCGCTGGTCAGCTTCCTCAACCCGGGCATGGTCGTGATCGGCGGCGGTGTCTCGCGGCTGGGCCACTCCCTGCTGGCCGAGGTGCGCAGCGCCGTCTACCGCCGTTCGCTGCCGTTGGCCACGGGCAACCTGCCCATCGTGCTGTCGGAGCTCGGCGACCTGGCGGGCGTGACCGGCGCCGCCTGGTCCGCGACCGACCGCGCCTTCTCGCCGGCGGGCTGACCCGACTCGCACCACCCTCGAAACGTTCGCGCACCTCAGTCGGGTTTGCGAAAGCAATTACGAGCTTCTGTCAAAATACAGCCGACTTTTGCAACGAACCGACAAAAGTGGGTCGAAGTTCTTGTCAGACCGTGCAGTCAACTGCCAGGATCGGCCGCAACTCACCCCAGAACGTGAGCTGGACCACCTCATTCGATCGACTCCCTCAACGAAGTCGGAGAGACGATGCAGGCGCAGACCGAAGGCAGGCGCGAGGTCAACCTCGCCCTCCTCCTGCGCACGCTCCGCGCCCGAGGCCCCCTCTCCCGCGCCCAACTGGCCGCCGGATCAGGCCTCTCCAAGGCCACCGTCTCCCCGCTCCTGACGAACCTCGAACAACGCGGCCTGACCCAACGCGCGGGCACCACGACCACCCAGGGCCGACCCGGTCAACTGATCCGGTTACGCCCCGGCGCCGTCTGCGGCATCGGCCTGGACGTCCACCCCGGCCACCTCGGCGCGACCGTCACCGACCTGACCGGCGAGGTCCACCTCCGCCGGCAGGCGGGCTGCGACACCAGCGCCCCGGAGCACGCCCTCGACCAACTGGCCGACCTGACCAGGAAAGCCCTCATGGACGTGGCGACAGCGGACTGGGCGGGCGTCACGGTCGCCATCCCCGGCCGGGCCGACCGGACGACCGGCACCGCCACCGCCACCCGGCTGCGCTGGCGCGACGTGGCCGTCGTGGACGGTCTGGCCGCACGCACCGGCCTGCCCATCACCCGGCTGGACATCGACAACGAGGCCAACCTCGCCGCCTGCGCCGAACACGACACCGACCCGGTCGACAACCTCGTCTACCTCCACGGCGACCACAGCGTGGCCGCGGGCGTCATCGCGAACGGCGTCCTGGTGCGCGGCGCGGACAACCGCGCGGGCGAGGTCGGCCACGTGGTCCTGGACCCGCTCGGCGGCACCTACTGCGCCTGCGGAACACGCGGCTGCTGGGAGACCCAGGTGGGCCTGGACGCGTTCCTGCACGCCTGCGCGCCGCTCCACGACCAGGTCCACAACCCGGAGCTGGCGCAGGGCGAACGCATGTCCATCCTGCGCACCCGCGCCGAACGCGGTGACGCGCGCACCCTCGACGCGCTGCACCGCACGGCCGCCGCACTGTCGGCCGGCCTGTCGGTCCTCACCAGCCTGCTCAACCCGCAGAAGATCGTCCTCGGCGGCTACTTCGCCGCCCTCCAGGACTGGCTGGTCGCGCCGCAGAAGCAGGGGAAGACCCCGGTCACCGCCTCCACCCTCGGTTTCGCCGCGGGCGCGAGGGGTGCGGCCCTGGCCGCGCTGCGCCGCGTGCTGGACGACCCGACCGTCGTGCCCGTCAAGGAAGGCACCCCGAAGCAGGACAGTCCACATGAAGGTGCCCGGCAGGAAGGAACCGTGGCATGACGCTGCTCACGATGACGGGCATCGGCAAGACCTTCCCCGGCGTGCGCGCCCTGGACCAGGTCGACCTGGAGGTCGCCGAGGGTGAGGTGCACTGCCTGCTCGGCCAGAACGGCGCGGGCAAGTCCACCCTGATCAAGGTGCTCTCCGGCGCGCACCAGCCCGACGACGGCGAGATCACCTGGCGCGGCGACAAGGCCACCCTCCCGTCACCGGTGGCCGCGTTGCGGCTGGGCATCGCCACCATGTACCAGGAACTGGACCTGGTGCCGGACATCTCGGTCGCGGAGAACGTCTTCCTCGGCCACGAGCCGACCAGGTTCGGCTTCACCCGGCGCAAAGCGGCCCGCAACCACACCCGGACCCTGATGGCCCGCCTGGGTCACCCGGAGATCAGCCCCGACCGCGAGGTGGGCCGGCTGTCCGCCGCCGGTCAGCAGCTGGTGTCCATGGCCCGCGCCCTGGCCCACGACGCCAGGCTCATCGTGATGGACGAGCCGACCGCCGCCCTGGCCGCCGACGAGGTGGACAACCTGTTCCGCATCGTCGGCGAACTCACCAAGGACGGCGTCGCCGTTCTCTACATCTCCCACCGCCTGGAGGAGATCCGCCGCATCGGCACCAGGGTCACCGTGCTGAAGGACGGCCGCACCGTCGCCGCGAACCTGCCCGCGCACACACCGACCGACCTGCTGGTCGACCTGATGTCCGGCCGCAAGGTGGACACCGTCTTCCCGCACCGCGAAACGTCCACAGTGGACACCACCCGCGAGGTGCTGACGGTCACCGGCCTGACCCGCAAGGGCGAGTTCTCCGACATCGGCTTCCACGTGCACGCGGGAGAGGTGCTGGGCATCGCGGGCCTGGTCGGCGCGGGGCGCAGCGAGATCCTGGAAACCGTGTTCGGCGCCCGGAAACCGGACGCCGGCCACGTCGCGGTCGACGGCAAACCGGTCAAGCCGGGCAGCGTCGTCGCGGCCGTCAAGGCGGGCATCGGCCTGGCGCCGGAGGAGCGCAAGGCCCAGGGCCTGCTGCTGGACCTGTCGGTCGCGCACAACGTGACCCTGTCCAGCCTCCCCGCCTACAGCCGCGCCGGTTTCATGGACCGGGCCCGTGAGCTGAAGGACTCGAAGGCCACCCTGGAACGACTGGACCTGCGGCCCGCCGACCCGCGCCGGCTGGTCGCCGAGTTCTCCGGCGGCAACCAGCAGAAAGCCGTCGTGGCGCGCTGGCTGGTCCGGGGCTGCAAAGTGCTCCTGCTGGACGAGCCGACGCGCGGCGTGGACGTCGGCGCACGCGCCGAGCTGTACCGGGTGATCCACGAACTGGCCGCCGCCGGCGTGGCCGTGGTGCTGGTGTCCAGCGAGGTCGCCGAGGTGCTCGGCCTGGCCGACCGGGTGCTGGTGCTGCGCGACGGCGAGGTGGTCGCGGACCGGCGGGCCGACGAGCTCACCGAGTCCGCCGTGTTGGACATCGTGATGGCGGGCAGTGCCATCACCGAGGGTGCCGCGACCGAGGAGGTCCAGTGAGCGACGTGACGGTCCTCGACCCGAAATCCGCCCCGCCCCAGGAGCGGCCCAAGCACCGGCGCAACCTGGACCTGAGGCTCACCGGCCTGCTGGGCGTGCTGGTGGTGCTGTGCATCGTCGGCTACGCCACCCGACCGGACAGCTTCCTCACCGAGGCGAACATCTCCACCATGCTGCGGCTGGCCGCGGCGATCGGCGTGGTCAGCGTCGGCATGACGTTCGTGATCATCAGCGGCGGCATCGACCTGTCCGTCGGGTCGATCGTGGCGCTGGCGGGCGTGTGGATGACGACCGTCGCCACCCAGTCCTACGGGCCGGTCGTGATGGTGCTGTGCGCGCTGCTCGTCGGCCTGGGCTGCGGCCTGGTCAACGGGCTGCTGATCTCGTACGGGAAGGTAGTGCCGTTCATCGCCACCCTCGCCATGTACGCGTCGGCGAAGGGCCTGGCCGAACGGTTGTCCGGCCGCCGCACCCAGGTGGTCACCGAGACCGGGTTCACCACGTTCTTCCGGGGCGACATCCTCGGCATCCCGGTGCTGATCTGGATGCTGGCCGCGGTGTTCGCGGTCGGCTGGGTCGTGCTCAACCGCACCACGTTCGGCCGCCGCACGTTCGCCGTCGGCGGCAACGCCGAAGCAGCCCGCCTGGCCGGCATCGACGTCCGGCGGCACACCGCGCTCGTCTACGGCATCGCCGGACTGTGCTGCGGCATCGCCGCGCTCATGGTCGTCGCCCGCACCACCTCGGGCGCCTCGACCAACGGCATGTTCTACGAGTTGGACGCCATCGCCGCGGTCGTCATCGGCGGCACGCTGCTCAGCGGCGGCCGGGGTTCGCTGATCGGCACGCTGATCGGCGTCCTCATCTTCACCGTGGTGGGCAACATCTTCACCCAGAACAACCTCGACACCGACATCCAGAACATCGCGAAGGGCGTGATCATCGTCGCCGCGGTGCTCCTCCAGCGCACCACGACCCGCCGCCGCGCCCACGCCACCTGACACTCGCGCACTCGCACTGACGCACTGACGCACTGACGCCCTGACGCACCGAGGCACCTCCAAACCCGACACACCGCCCGGGAGACAGCCATGCCCTCACTAGACCGCCGCCGCTTCCTCTGGGGCACCACCGCCGTAGGCACCGCGGCACTCCTCGCGGGGTGCACGTCCAACGAGTCCGCCAACACCGCGCCGAACGCCGTCGCGGGCGGATCGGGGGAGAACACCCAGCCGGGCAAGCAGGTCACCATCGGCTTCTCCGCGCCCGCCGCCGACCACGGCTGGATGGCGGCCATGACGAAGAACGCGAAGGCCCAGGCCGACCGGTTCTCCGACGTCACGTTCAAGGCCACCGAGGGCACCAACGACGTCAACCAGCAGATCGGCCAGGTCGAGACGCTGATCAACGACAAGGTCGACGTGCTGGTCGTGCTGCCGTTCGACGGCAAGGCGCTCACCGAGGTCGGCCGCCAGGCGATGGACGCGGGCATCCCGGTCATCAACGTCGACCGCGTCTTCGACACCCCGCTCGCCTACCGGCTGTGGATCGGCGGCGACAACTACCGGATGGGCGTCAACGCGGGCGAGTACATCGTGTCGCAGATGAAGGCCAAGAACATCGGCAACCCGATCATCGGTGAGATCGCGGGCATCGACTCGCTGCCGCTGACCCAGGAGCGCAGCAAGGGCTTCCGCGACGCGTTGGCGCGCGCCGGTTTCTCCGTCGGCCCGCGCGTCTCGGCGTCGTTCACGTCCGAGTCGGGCGAGCAGCAGACGGCCAACCTGCTCCAGTCGGCGTCCAAGCTGGACGCGCTGTGGAACCACGACGACGACCAGGGCATCGGCGTGATGGCGGCGATCGACAGCGCCGGCCGCAAGGACTTCGTCATGGTCGGCGGCGCGGGCTCGCGCAACATGATGGACCTGATCAAGGCCGACAGCGGCGTGGTCAAGGCGACCGTGCTCTACAGCCCGTCGATGGCGTCCTCGGCGATCGCGCTGGCCAGGCTGCTCGGCCAGACCAAGGGCATCGGCGACATGGCCGAACACGACATCCCCGCGTCCATCACCACCTACTCCGCCGTGGTGACCAAGGAGAACGTCGACCAGTACCTCGACGTCGGGTTCGACTCCTGACCCGGTCCGACCCTTTTGGGTAAGACACTGCTGCGAAAGGCTGCTGATGACGGAAGAGATCGGCGTGGGCATGGTCGGCCACGCGTTCATGGGCGCGGTGCACTCGCACGCCTGGCGCAGCGTCCACCGGTTCTTCGACGTGCCCCTGACGCCCCGGCTGGCCGTTCTCGGCGGACGTGACGCGGTGCGCACCAAGGAAGCGGCGACCAAGTACGGCTGGGCCGCCGCCGAGACCGACTGGCGCGCGCTCGTCGCCCGGGACGACGTCGGCATCGTCGACATCTGCACCCCCGGCGACACGCACGCCGAGATCGCGCTCGCCGCGCTCGCCGCCGGCAAGCACGTGCTGTGCGAGAAACCGCTGGCCAACACGGTGGCCGAGGCCGAGGCGATGGCCGCCGCCGCGGCCGAGGCGGCGACCAGGGGCGTTCGGTCGATGGTCGCGTTCAACTACCGCCGGGTGCCCGCGATCGCGTTGGCCCGCAAGCTGGTCGCGGAAGGCCGGATCGGCGAGATCCGGCACGTGCGCGCGGTGTACCTGCAGGACTGGCTGTCCGACCCCGAGTCGCCGATGACGTGGCGGCTGCGGCGCGAACACGCCGGTTCGGGAGCTTTGGGCGACCTCGGCGCGCACATCGTGGACGCCGCCCAGTACGTCACCGGCGACCTGATCACCGGGGTCAGCGGCACGACGGAAACGTTCGTGCGCTCACGGCCCGACGGCGACGGGCGCGGCGAGGTGACCGTGGACGACGCGGCCGTGTTCCTGGCCCGCTTCTCGTCCGGCGCGCTGGGCACGTTCGAGGCGACCAGGTATGCCTTGGGGCGCAAGAACTCCATGCGGCTGGAGGTCAACGGCACGCGCGGCAGCCTGGCGTTCGACTTCGAGTCGATGAACGAGCTGTCGGTGTTCTCCGAGGACGACGGGTCGGCGGCCGGGTTCCGGCGGCTCCTGGTGACCGAGCCGGACCACCCGTACGTGGGCGCGTGGTGGCCGCCCGGTCACCTGATCGGCTACGAGCACACGTTCACGCACGAGGTGGCGGACTTCCTGACGGCCATCGGCGGCGATGTCGACCCCGCGCCGAGCTTCGCCGACGGCCTGCGGGTGCAGCGGGTGCTGGCGGCGGTGGAGGAGAGTGCCGGGCAGCAGTCGACGTGGACCACGATTGGAGAAACCCGATGAGCCGACCGGTCACGCTGTTCACCGGCCAGTGGGCCGACCTGCCGTTCGAGGAGGTGTGCCGGCTCGCGTCCGGGTGGGGTTACGACGGGTTGGAGATCGCCTGTTCGGGCGACCACTTCGAGGTGGACAAGGCGTTGGCGGACGACGACTACGTGCCCGCCAAGCGCGCGATGCTCAAGCAGTACGGGCTGGAGGTGTTCGCCATCTCCAACCACCTCGTCGGCCAGGCCGTGTGCGACGACCCGATCGACTTCCGCCACCAGGCCATCCTGCCCGCGAGGATCTGGGGTGACGGCTCGCCAGAGGGTGTGCGTGAGCGTGCTGCCGCGGAGATGGCCGACACGGCGCGGGCGGCGGCGCGGCTGGGCGTGGACACCGTCGTCGGCTTCACCGGGTCGTCGATCTGGAAGTACGTGGCGATGTTCCCGCCCGTGTCGCAGGCCGTGATCGACGCCGGGTACGAGGACTTCGCCCGGCGGTGGAACCCGATCCTGGACGTGTTCGACGAGGTCGGGGTGCGGTTCGCGCACGAGGTGCACCCGTCGGAGATCGCGTACGACTACTGGACGACCAAGCGCGCGCTGGACGCGGTCGGCAACCGGCCCGCGTTCGGCCTCAACTGGGACCCGTCGCACTTCATCTGGCAGGACCTCGACCCGGTCGGCTTCATCCTCGACTTCGCCGACCGGATCTACCACGTGGACTGCAAGGACACGAAGAAGCGGTTCGACGGGCGCAACGGGCGGCTCGGCTCCCACCTGGCGTGGGCCGATCCGAGGCGTGGCTGGGACTTCGTGTCGACCGGGCACGGCGACGTGCCGTGGGAGGAGTCGTTCCGGGCGTTGAACGCCATCGGGTACACCGGACCGATCTCGGTGGAGTGGGAAGACGCCGGCATGGACCGGCTGCGCGGGGCCGAGGAGGCCGTCGGGTTCATCCGACGACACCTGTTCGACCCACCGTCCGCCTCGTTCGACGCCGCGTTCAGCACGGGGGAATAGACACGGGGACTGGACACGGGGACTGGACACGGGGACTGGACACGGGGGAATGGAAGGGGAGAACGGCCGCCCGCGGTGGGGTCCGCGGGCGGCCGTTCGGCTCACCAGGTGATCGGCAGTGACCGGAGGCCGTAGATGGGGGCGTCGAACTTGAACTCGACGTCCTCGAACGGCACGGCCAGGCGCAGGGTGGGCAGTTCAGTCACCAGGGCACGGAGGGCGACGTGCATCTCCAAGCGCGCCAACAGGTGCCCGATGCACTGGTGCACCCCGCTGCCGAACGCGAGGTGCGCCTTGGCGTTCCGCCGCAGGTCGAGGCGGTCCGGCTCGGGGAACGCCGCCGGGTCGCGGTTGGCGGCGGACAAAGACGCGATCACGCCCTCGCCCGCACCCAGAACCGTCCCGCCGACCGCCGCCTCACCCGCCACCGCCCGCACCACCCCCTGGTGCACGGGACTGAGGTAGCGCAGCAGCTCCTCCACCGCGTTCTCGACCAGATCGGGCTCGGCGACCAACGCCTCCCACTGCGCCCGGTCCCGTTGCAACGCCAGCACGGACAGCGCGATGGAGTTCGCGGTCGTCTCGTGACCACCGACGAGCAGCAGCACGGTCATCCCGACGGCCTCCTCGTCGGTCAACCCCGGCTCCCGCACCAGGCGGCTGATCAGGTCATCCCGCGGCGACGCACGGCGGGCGCGGATCAGGTCTTCCAAGTACCCGTGCAGCTCGTCCAACGCCGCCTGCACCTGCTCCGCCGACAACGACCGGTTCAGGTGGGCCCGGCTCCGGGTCGAGAAGAACTCCTGGTCCGACACCGGCACGCCGAGCAGCAGGCAGATCACGTCCGACGGCACGGGCAGCGCGAACCCCGTCACCAGATCCGCCGGACGAGGCCCCGAACGCAGAGCCGCCAGGCGTTCCCGCGTGATGCGCTCCACCTCGGGCCGCAAGGCGTTCATCCGCCGGACCGTGAACTCACCGGTCAGCATCCGCCGGTACCGGGTGTGCTCGGGCGGGTCGGTGACCAGGAAACTCCCCGGCGCGGCCTTGCGGTCCACCACCGGCCGCAGCTGCGGGAAACCCGGCGTGCTCGGGTCCGAACTGAACCGGTCGTGGTCCCGCAACACCGCACGCACATCGTCGTACCGCGTCACCAGGTGCGCCTCCTGGCCGTGCCGCAACGACACCGGGCACACCGGCGATCGCGAGCGCAACGACGCGAACTCCGCCGGCGGGTCGAAACCGGGACGACGCGCGATCGGGTAGTCCATGGTGATCGACCTTATAGCCGTAACGCACAGCTGATGGGCGCGAGAAGAAGCACACTGCCCGCATGGACCCGGTGACAGCACACGCCTGGACAGCGCTCGGCGGTCGACCCGACCTGACCGTGGACTACAAGGCGGCAGACGTGTTGAACGCCCGCCTGCCCGTGCGGGACATGGCACGCGCCACGGTCGCGGTGTGCGCGCTCGCGGCGGCGGAACTCGCGGCCCGACGCAACAACACCCCGATACCACCGGTAACCGTGAACGAGGCCGCCGTCGCCACGGCGTTCATCAGCGAACGCCACCTGCGGATCAACGGCCGGACCGGCGCCGCGTTCGCGCCGCTGTCCGGGTTCTGGCGCACCGCCGACGGCTGGGTCCGCACCCACGCCAACTACCCGCACCACCGGGCCCGCCTGCTCGAAGCCCTGGACGTCACCGAAGACCGAACCGCCCTCGAACGCGCGCTGGCCACCCGCCAAGCCGCGGAAGTCCAGGAAACCGTCTACGCCGCGGGCGGCCTGGCCGTCGCGGTGGCGACCGAACCCGATCAGACACGACGCCCACTGGTCGAAACCCGCCCCACGAACGCCGAAAGACGCGCTCTCCCACCGTCATCCCGCCCCGCCGGAGGTGTCCGCGTCCTGGACCTCACCAGGGTGATCGCCGGCCCGGTGGCCACCCGCACCCTCGCGTTCCTGGGCGCCGACGTCCTCCGCGTCGACTCACCGAACCTCCCCGAACACCCCGACGCCTACGCGGACACCGGCATGGGCAAGCGCTCCACCCTCCTCGACCTCACCACCCGCCACGACCGGCAGACGTTCGACGACCTGCTGGACCAGGCCGACGTCGTCGTCACCGGCTACCGACCCGGCGCACTGGACCGCCACGGCCTGGCCCCCGAAGCCCTGCACGACAAACGCCCAGACCTGGTCATCGCCCAGCTCTCCGCCTGGGGCTACACCGGCGACTGGGCCGACCGGCGCGGCTTCGACAGCCTCGTCCAAGCCGCCACCGGCATCGCGGCCGTCGAAAGCGCGGAAAGCACCGACGGCACGCCCGGCGCGCTCCCGGCGCAGGCCCTCGACCACGGCACCGGCTACCTGCTGGCCGCCGCCGTCCTGCGCGCCCTCACCGAACAACGAGGCCGACACCTCAGGCTGTCCCTGGCCGGCACCGCGTCGTGGCTCCTGCACGACATCGAACCCTCACCCGCCCAAGGCGACTACGACCCCGAACCGTGGCTGGTGGAAACCGCATCTCCCTACGGCACCCTCCGCCACGCCCGCCCGCCACTGACCGACGACGGGACGTGGGAACACCCACCGACCCTCTGGGGCACCGACGAACCACGCTGGCGCTGACACCGCCCGCGACACCGGAGAACGGACACCAGTGGTCAGGCCTGACGGGCCGCCCCGGCCAGCCACCGCCACCGGGGCAACTCGGCGACCACCGACGCCGCCGCCAACGCCGTGACGGCGCCCGCCGCGACCGGGTGCCAGGCGATCCACGACGACACGACGGCCGCCACGACCTGCAGCACCACCAGCGCGATCGTCACGTACCCGGGCGCTGGCACCACCACGTGAGGCTTGTCCCCGGGCGTGGCGAACACAGTCGGCAACCCGATCAGCACCACGACGGACAGCACCGACAGCACCCAGGAGACGTCCCACAACGCCCAAGGCGTGGCGACCCAAGCGACCAGTTCGGTGAGGAACCTCAAACCGGACGCCACGCCAGGGCGGTTGGGGGAGCTCGTGATCACGGCCGAACGCTACAACGTCCCCCGGCCCCGGACGAGGCCCCGGACTGGGCTCCACCGGCTCACGTCGACAGGCGGGCGCCCAACGACAGGGCCACCTTGTCCACCAAATCGGTGGTGTCCTCGAGGTCCATCGGGCGGGGCCAGAAGAGGCAGCGGTCCACACCCGCGCGTTCGTACAGGGCGATGTCCTCCAGAGCGCCGCCGAACAGGGTCACCGGGATCGGTTCGTCGGAGCCGGGTTTGCGGGCGGTGCGGCGGAAGTGGGCGATTTCGTCCAGCACGCCCGGCCTGGCCATGGGGATCCACTCGTCGCCGTACGCGATCACGCGCTGCGCCACCGTGGGACCGTTGCCCGCGACCAGGATCGGCATCCGCTCCTGCACGGGCTTCGGCCACGAGGTCACGTGGTCGAACGAGACGAACTTGCCGTGGTAGCTCGCGACGTCCTTCGTCCAGATCTCCTGCATCGCCTCGACCCGTTCCCGCATCACCGCCCAGCGGTCCTCCGGCCGCACGCCGTGGTTGCGCAGCTCCTGGTAGATCCAGCCGGGGCCGACGCCGAACTGCATCCGGCCGTCTGACAGCACGTCCAGCGAAGCCACGGCCTTCGCGGTCACGAACGGATCCCGTTCGGTGACCAGCGCGACCGCCGTGCCGATGGTCAGGGTCGTCGTGGTCTGCGCGGCGGCGGCCAGGGCGACGAACGGGTCCAGGCCGTTCTTGAACTCCGGCGCCAGCCCCGCCACGTCGTAGTACTCCGGCGTCACGGCGGGGATGTGCGTGTGGTCGGGGTAGAACAGGGACTCGAAGCCGCGGGACTCCAGCAGGGCCGCGAAGTCACCCGGCCGGATCGACTCGCGGGTGGGGAAGGCGATGAACCCGAACTTCACGACGCCTCACCGACCGTCACCACGACCTTGCCGACCTGCGCGCCCGACTCCAGGTACTCGTGCGCGGCCACGATGTCGGCCAGGTCGAACGTGCGGTCGACCACCGGCCGCAGCGCGCCCGACGCCAACCCCGCGCCGATGAACCGCTCGGCCCGCCGCAACCGTTCCGGCACGCGCGTGATCTCGAACAACGTGTAGCTGCGCATCACCAAAGCCCGCATACCCTCCGTGCCGGGGAACGGTGTCGGCTCCCCGCTCAACGTACCGTGCACGATCAGCTGACCACCGGTCGCGGTGGCCCGCGCCAGGTCGCGCACACCGGGACCGGCGACCGCGTCGAACACGAAGTCCGCGCCCCGCCCGTCCGTCTCCTCCAGCACCTCCGGCACCAGGTCGGGCGAGTTCACGACGACCCGCACCGCACCGGCGGCCTTGGCCGCGTCCGCCTTGTCCGACGACCGGATCACCGCGATCGGCAGCGCGCCGACCAGCCGGGCCAGTTGGATGGCGGCCAGGCCGACGCTGCTGGTCGCCGCCGTCACCACCACGTGGTCACCGGCCCGCATCCCGCCGATGTCGACCAACGCCCCGTACGGCGTGAGGTACTGCATCCACGCCGCCGCGCTGATCACCGGGTCCACTTCGGCCGGTCGCCGCACGACGGCCGCGACGGGCACCACGACCTCCGTCCCGTACGTGCCGTAGTCGTTCTGCGAGAACGCGGGCACCACGCTCACCGGGTCGCCCACCGCGAACCCGGTCACGTCCGGACCCACCGCCGTGACGACGCCCGCCGCCTCGTAGCCGAGCCCGCACGGCAGCGACCGCGGCTTGTCGATGTAGGTGCCGCGGCGGAAGTTCACCTCCGCCCTGTTCAGCCCTATCGCGGCCACTCGCAACCGCAATTCTGCGGGTCCGGGTTCGGGCAACGGGATATCGTCGAATCGCAGTACTTCCGGACCGCCGAGTTCGTGGAATCGCACTGCGAGCACCATGTGCTCCAGCATCCGCCGTACTCGTGCCGAATGCATTGTGATCTGGGTCTCACGCATTTGGAAGTCAAATACGACTAAAGTTCGCCTGGAACACGGCTGAGGAGCATGCCTCGGCATCGCGACCCGTGTTCGGCGGAGTGGCGTCCATTCGGATCAGGAGTGTGACGCCTGAACGGGTGATGGCGATTTCCCGGCCGATCCTGCTAACTTTCTGCGGCCGGGCTGTTCGGTGCCCGTTGCCGGTCGAATTCGCACAATCCCCGCACAATCACCACACTCCGCCGAAATTCCCATATGGGGAGGTAACGTGACCGCGACGTTGGATTCTGAATTAACCAGGGGTGCGTCCCGCGCCCGAACGTGGCTGCGTGAGCACGGCCTGCCGTACAGCGACGAGATCCCGCTGGAGCCCTCCGGCCGGGAGTTCACCGACGGCGGCCACTACGGCGTCGAGATCCCCGTGGTGAACAGCTTCAAGGTCCTGGAGGCCACGCTCAGCCGGCTCCAGGCCGAAGGCCTGCCCGTCACCCGCTTCAACGAGACGTTGGGCGCGTTCCTGCTGTCCGACGCCGAAGTGGCCGACATGCTGGCCCTGTGCAGGGAAAACGGCGTCGGCATGGTGTTCGCGCTCGGCCCGCGCCCCGAGTACGACCGCAAGGCCGCGTTCTACCGGGGCGGGTTCGGCGCGTCCCAGGGCCGCCGGGTCAACAACAACGACGCCATGGCCCAGTCGGCCGAGGAGGCGCTGCGGCTGACCGAGATGGGCTGCCGCGGCCTCATCGCCTACGACCTGGGCGTGATCCGCATGCTGTCCGAGATGCGCACCGCGGGCGCGCTGCCCGCGGACCTGATGATCAAGGTGTCGTCGCACTGCATCATCTCGAACCCGCTGACCGCGAAAGTGTACGCGGAAAATGGCGCGAACAGCGTCACCACCATCCACGACCTCGGTCTCCCGGTGCTCCAGGACATGCGCAAGGCCGCGCCGGACCTCACCATCGACCTGCCGACCGACGTCTACGGCAGCAAAGGCGGTTTCATTCGGTTCTACGAAGTGCCGGAGCTGGTTCAGATCTGTTCGCCGATGATGCTGAAGATCGGCGCCAGCGCCCAGTCCCACCCGCACGACCCGGTCAGTGAGAACACCATCAACCAACGCGTGCAGCGGGTCGCGCTCGCATTGGAATACTTGCGCAAATCCGGTATCGAGGCGAAGTACATCAGCGACCTGTCGCCGCAGCGTTGCGTGCCGGTTACGGTCTGATGGAGTTCGCCTTCGACGGCGGGCTCGCCGAACTGCGGGAGCGCGGCCTGGACACCGGCCGGACCCTGGTCGCCCCGAGTGCCCCTGCCAGGGACGCGCGGGCCGGCTGGGATCCGGACCTGTTCACCACGCTCGGCGCGGCCGGTGTCCTGGGTGTCGCCCTGCCCACCGAACACGGTGGGCGGGGCGCCACCCCGCTGGAGGCGGTGGCCCTGCTGGAGGGGTTCGGCGAGGGCGGCGACGACGCCGGTCTCGCCCTCTCCGCCACGATCCACGGCGTGCTGTTCGGCGTGCCGATCGCCACCCTCGGCAGCCGGTCCCAGCGGGACCGCCACCTGTCCCACGTGGTGTCCGGTGAACGGGTCGGCGCGGTCGCGTCGTCCGAGACCGGCGACGAGATCGTCGCGTTGCGCACGGCGCACGGCTGGCGGCTCGACGGCGGCAAGCACACCGTCGCCAACGCCCCGGTCGCGCACCACTTCCTGGTCACGGCGATCTCCGGCGACGGCTCGCGCACGGCGTTCCTGCTCGACCGGGACACGCCGGGCCTGGCCGTGCGGCCCGTCGACGAACCGGCGGTGCTGCGCACGTGCCCGGTGGGCGAGCTGGTGCTGACCGGCTGCGAAGTCGGTGACGACGCCGTGCTCGGCAAGCCGGGCCGGGCCACCGAAGAGCTGATCCCGCTGCTCGCCGCCCTCGACCGCACGTGCCTGGCCGCGCCGTGGCTCGGCCTGCTGCGCGGGCTCGGCGGGCGGGCCGTGCGGCTGGCGGCGGAACGGACCGGGTTCGGCGCACCGCTCGCCCGGTCGCAGTCGGTGCGGCTGGCCGTGGTGGACGTGCGGACGAGGACCGAACTGGCCGCCGACCTGCTGTACCGGGCGGCGTGGGAACTCGGTTCGGGCGGCGGCACGCCCCGCCGCGATCCCGCCATGGCCAAGCTCTTCCTCACCGAGGCGCTGCTGTCGGCGACCGGGGTCGCCGCCGGACTCGCCCCGGACGACGTGATCGTCAGGCTGCACCGCGACTCGGTCGCGTTCGCCGCCTCCGCCGGCGGGACCGACGTGCTGCGCGCCGTGATCGCCGAATCGCTGCTGGGCGCGAACTGACAGGGACCGGGACTGAAGATGGACTACTCGCTGGACGACGACGACGCGAAGCTGGTCGCCGACCTGGAAGGCCGGTTCGCCGGCATCGCACGACGGGCCGCCGATGCCGACGCGACCGGCGTGCTGCCGGAGCAGAACTGGCGCGACGTGGTGGACAGCGGCTACCTCCGGGTGTTCCACCCGGAGGCGGTCGGTGGCCTCGGCGTGGACGGCGTCACCCAGGCGCGGGCGATGGAAGCCCTGGCCAGGGCGTGCCCGAGCACGTTCTGGTCGGCCACCATGTCCGCGCTGGTGTGCGTGAAGCTGATCCACACCTACGGCGACCCGGACGTCCACCGGCGGCTGACCGACCCGCTGCTGGCCGGTGACCGGCTGGCGTGCTTCCCGGTGGTGGAACTGGAATCGGGCAGCGACGCGGGCACCTACACCACGACCGTGCGGCGGGCCGGCGACGACTACGTGATCAGCGGTGAGAAGGCGCGCATCACCAACGCCACGAACGCCGACCTCGCCGTCGTGTTCTCCCGCCTCGAAGATCACCCGGACGGGTGGTGCTACGCGTTCGTCGACCTGCGGCAGCCGGGCGTGCGCACGTACCCCATGCCGCACGGCGGGTTGCGCGCGATGCCGTGGGGCGGGCTGGTGTTCGACGAGGTCAAGGTCGAGGCGCGGGACGTGGTGCCGCTGCGGCTGGAGCAGTTCCCCGAAGGCATGGCGTGGGGCTGGCTGTTCATCTCCATCGCGTCGATCGCCATCGCCGAGGCCGCGTTCGACGCCGCACTCGACCGGGCCCGCACCCGGCAGGCGTTCGGCGGGCCGTTGGGCCGGATGGAGGCCGTGCAGGCGCAACTGGCCGACATGCGCACCGAGATCGACGCCGCCCGGCTGCTCGCCTACCGCTGCGCGTGGCACCGCACCGAGGGCAGGCTGGTGCAGGACCTGGTCGGCATGCTCAAACCGTTCGCCACCGAGATGGCCGTGCGCGTCACGCAACGCGCCGTGCAGATCCTCGGCTCGGCCGGGCTCATGCCGGGCAACGCGGTGGAGCGGCTGAGCCGGGACGCGCCGATGAACGTCATCGGCGGCTTCGCGTCGAACCGGCTGCGCGAACTGGTCGCGCAGCAACTGGGGCTGCCCGTCGAGTACGGCGGCAGCAGGCTGGTCGGCACCGGGCTCGACCTGGACCCGACCGGATTGGGGAGCTGACCGGTGGTCTACTCGATCGCGTTGCTGCCCGGTGACGGCGTCGGCGTGGAGGTCGTCGCGCACGCGCGGCGGGTGCTCGACGCCGTGGCCGCGCACCGCGGGCTCGACCTGGCCTACGACGAGATCCCCGGCGGCGCGCGGTACTTCCTGGAACACGGGCGGGACTGGCCGGACGGCGCGGAACAGCGGTGCGCCGCCGCGGACGCCATCCTCCTCGGCGCGATCGGCTGGCCCGCGCCGGACGGCTCCGGCACCGCGCTGCGGCCGGACGGGAAGATGGCGGGCTGGTCGGCGATCGTCGGCAACCGGATCGGGCTCGACCTGTACGCCAACGTGCGGCCGGTGAAGCTGCTGCCCGGCGTGCGGCACCTGATCTCCGGACGGCACCGGCAGGTGTGGGAGCCGGAGGACGTCGACATGGTGTTCTTCCGCGAGAACACCGAGGACCTGTACGCGGGCGTCGGCGGGATGATGAAGGCGGCCGGGACCAGCGAGGTCGCCATCGACACCCGGATCGTCACCCGCCCCGCCAGCGAGCGGATCATCCGCCGCGCGTTCGAGGCGGCGGCGCTGCGCGCCCGGGTCGACGGCGTGCGGCGGGTGACGTGCGTGGTCAAGGACAACGTGCTGCACGGCTGCCGGCTGTTCGTGCGGGTCTTCCACGAGATCGGCGAGGAGTTCCCGGATGTCGAACGCGAGGTCGTGCTGGTCGACGCGTTCACCCAGTGGCTGGTGCGGCGGCCCGAGCACTACGACGTGGTCGTGGCGCCCAACATGTTCGGCGACATCATCACCGAGCTGGCGTCGGCGTTGCAGGGCGGCATGGGCATGTCGGTCGGCTGCAACATCGGCGACCGGCACGGCATGTTCGAACCGATCCACGGCTCCGCGCCCAAGCACGTCGGCCGGGACCGGGTGAACCCGATGGCCACCGTGCTGGCCGCCGCCGAGATGCTGCGGTGGCTCGGCGACCGGCACTCCGACGACGCGTCGACCGCGGCGGCCGAGGACGTCTACTCCGCCGTGCGGACCGTGCTGGGCAAGGGGGAGACGCTGACCTACGACCTGGTCGGTCCCGAACGCGCGGCGTCCGGCTCGGCCGTGACCAGCGCGATCATCGCCGAACTCGTCCCGGACCGACGGTGATCGTCGACGCCCAGGTGCACCTGTGGGCGGCCGACAGCCCGGACCGGCCGTGGCCCGGGGACGGCCGCGGGATGGCGCACCGGGACGTGCCGCCCACCGTCGCCGAGACGCTGGCGGTGCTGGACGACGCCGGTGTGGACCGGGCCGTGCTGGTGCCGCCGTCGTGGGAAGGCGACCGCAACGACGTGGTGCTCGACGCGGCCCGGCGGCACCCCGACCGGTTCGCCGTGATGGGCCGGATCCCGCTCGACCCGGCCGCGCGGACGCTGTCCGGTTGGCGGGAGTCCGGCATGCTCGGCGTCCGCCTCACCCTGCACCGCGAGCCGTGGCGGACGGTGTTCTCCACCGGCGGGCTGGACTGGTTCTGGGCCGCCGCGTCCGCCGTCGAACTGCCGGTCATGGTGTACGGACCCGGCCTGTCCGGTCCACTGAGGACGGTCGCGCGCCGGTACCGGGGCGTGCGGCTGGTGGTGGACCACCTGAACGTGCCGCTGGGCACGACCGGCCCGGACGCGTTCGCGCACCTGCCGGACCTGCTGGCGTTGGCGGACCTGCCGAACGTCGCGGTCAAGGCGACCGCGCTGCCGTGCCACTCGGCGCGGCGCTACCCTTTCACCGACCTGCACGACCCGTTGCGACAAGTGATCGAGGCGTTCGGACCCGACCGCGTGTTCTGGGGCAGCGACTGGACCCGCTTGCCCTGCGCTTACACCGACAACTTGCGCCTGTTCACCGAAGCGGTGCCGTACCTCGGCGGCGCGGAACGGGACCTGGTGCTCGGTGGTGCGCTGCTCACATGGCTGGGCTGGACCCGCGTGGTGAACGGACAAACGACCACCTGAAGTGTTACCACTGAAACGCACGTTCGAGGGGTGACACGATCGGGTACCCGTCGCCGGGCGTGCGCGCGACGTTGGGAGCACGGGTGGAGGACCGCACGATCGCCGGCCGGTACCGGCTGACTGAGAGGATCGGCTCTGGTGGTATGGGGGTGGTGTGGCGGGCGGAGGACCAGCGGTTGCGCCGCATCGTGGCGGTCAAGGAACTGCTGTCCCGCACCGGTTTCGACCAGGAGTCGATCGACCGCGCGGTCCGGGAGGGACGCATCGCGGCACGGTTGCAGCACGCCAATGTGATCGCGCTGTACGACGTCGTCGAGCACGACGGCCACCCGTGGCTGATCATGGAGTACCTGCCGTCCCGCAGCCTGGCCACGGTGATGACCGAACGCGGCCCCCTGCCGCCGGACGAGGTGGCCCGGTACGGCGTGCAGCTGGCGTCCGGACTGGCCGCCGCGCACAAGGCAGGCGTCGTGCACCGGGACGTGAAGCCGGGCAACGTGCTGGTCACCGAGTTCGGCACGGTCAAGGTCACCGACTTCGGCACCTCGCGCGCGGCCGACGAAGCGACCGTCACCGCGTCCGGGATGCTCGTCGGCACACCCGCCTACCTGGCGCCGGAGGTGGCGCGCGGCGGCAAGGGCGAGTTCCCGGCCGACGTGTTCGCGATGGGTTCGACCCTGTACGCGGCGCTGGAGGGCGCGCCGCCGTTCGGCCAGGACGGCAACACCATCGCCCTGCTGCACCGGGTCGCCGACGGCCGGTTCCCGCCACCGCGGAACGCCGGACCGCTGACACCGGTGCTGATGCGCCTGCTCGACTCGAACCCGGAGACCCGGCCGACCATGGCCGAGGCGGCGGAGATGCTGCGGGACGTGCGGTTCGACGGGCACCCGGTCCCGGTTCCGGTGCCCGCACCGACACCGACGCCGACCGCGGTGATGCCCGCGCCGGTCGAGCCTCCGCAGTCCACGCCGGCCCAGTCCACGCCCGCCCAGTCCGCACCGGCCCAGTCCGCACCGGTTCAGCAGCCGCCCACCCCGCCCGCACCCGTCGACCCCGTGCCCGCACCTTCGGAAGAACGGCGAGGTGACCGGAAGGCGCTCGCCGCGCTCGCGATCGTCGCCCTGATCGCCACCGCCGTGGTGGTGTACCTGGTCAACCGGGGCGAGGGCGACAACACCACGACGGCCGGGCCGACCACCGGCAGCGAAGCCTCCACCCAGCCCGCGAACGCCGACCCCGGCACCACCCAGCCCACCGGAACGGTCCCGGCGGAGCAGCCCACGACCACCGCGCAGCCGGAGCCCACGACCCAGACCACCACCCAGCCGCCCGCCGAGATCGGCGCGGACCAGGCGTTGAGCGACTACTACGGCCTCCTGCCGGGCAACACGGAAGCCGCGTACAGCCGGCTCACCGACCGCTTCAAGGCCAACTGGAGCCCGACCTTCGCCGACTACCAGGGGTGGTGGGGCCAGATGAGCGCGGTCAGCGTGAGCAACGTGCAGGCCGTGGGGCCGGACACGGTGTCGGCGACCGTGTCGTACACGTTCAAGTCCGGCGGGACCCAGTCCGAGCAGAACGTGTACACGCTGGTCAAGGTCAACGGGCAGTGGGCGATCGACAGGCAGAACGGGAACTAGGGCGCGCACGCTTGTCCGCCGTTCCGGCACCGCACTACCTTGCCGGTGTGGAGCTGTTCTCACGCTCTTGGACGGCGTTGCGCACGGCGGTCGCCGAGGTCCCGGACGAGGACTTCGCGCGGCCGTCCGGCTGTGCCGGGTGGCTCGTCCGGGACCTGGTGTGCCACCTGGTCATCGACGCCCAGGACGTCCTGATCACCCTCGCGACCCCCACCGAGACCGAACCGACCCGGGACGCGGTCACCTACTGGGAGGTCACCCGGACGCCGCCGACCGGCGACGACCCGCTCGACGCGCTGACCGTCCGGCTGGCCGCCGCGTACGAGGAGCCGCGGCTGCTCAAGTCCCACCTCGACGACATCGGCTCCGCCGCCGGTCGCGCCGCCGAACTCGCCGACCCCGCGGTCCGCATCGGCACGCGCGACCAGGTCCTCACCGCGGGCGACTACCTCACCGCGTACGTCCTGGAATGGACGCTGCACCACCTCGACCTGATCGCGCACCTCCCCGACGCGGCGGAACCGCCCGCCGAAGGCCTCGCCCGGTCGCGCGAGATGCTGGAGAAGATCGCCGGCACCGCGTTCCCCGAGTCCTTCTCCGACAAGGACGCGCTGCTGATCGGCACCGGCCGACGTGCACCGACCGACGCGGAGAAGGCCGAACTGGGCGAACCGGCCGCGAAACTCCCGTTCGTCCTCGGGTGATCAGCCGTGCGCCATCGGGTACTTCGTCACCTGAGGCCGGTCAGGTGAAGTCGCCGCGCCACACGTCGATCACCAGGATCGGCCGCATCCCCACCGACTCGTAGAGGCCGAGCGCGGGCGTCGGGTTGTTCGAGTCGACGTGCAGGATCGTGCCCACCCGCCCGGCACCCGCGTCCACGCTGAACGCGTGCCGCAGCAGGTGCTTCGCCACACCCCGCCCGCGCGCCTCGGCCACCACGCCCAGGTGGCCGACGTACCCGCAGTTCTCGTCGGCGAACTGGTCGGTGCACTCCAGGAACCCGGCCGGCCGCCCGTCCAGCTCGGCCAGCCACATCCCCGACCAGTCGAAGATCGACTTGCGGTCCAGCTTCTCGTGCCACGCCTCGTAGGGCTTCGGCACGAACCCGAACTGCCCGGCGAACGACGCGTTCCACACCTCGTGCACGACCCGCCGCACGTCCTCGTCCACCGCCTGCCGCAGCACCAGCCCCGCCACGGGTGACGGCGGCGGCACGGCACCGGCGTGGTCGATCCGCATCCGGTGGAACGTGGTGGCGACCTGGAACCCGAGCGCACCCACCCGCGCCCGCAGCGACACGTCGTCCCGGTAGACGCACTGGTCGACGGCGACCTTGTCGTGCCCGCCCTCGCGCCCGATCTCGCGTGCCCGGTCCAGCACCCGCGCGAACAGCCAGTCCGTCACGGCCGGGTCCGCCGAGACCACGTCCACGTCGACCTCGTCGCTGCCGCTCTTGCCGTCCGCTGTCGCGTACCCGACCGCCGCGCCCGCCGCGTCGAACACCAGCCACGCGTCGCGCTCCGGGTCGAACTCCGGCCTGGTCAACTCGTCCCGCACGTCGTCGAGCGTGTAGTCGGCGAACCCCACGACCGCCGTCGTGTACGCCTGCACCAGGCCGAGGACCGTCTCGGCGTCGTCCAGCTTTGGTGGCCGGACGGTGTGACCGGTGGGAAGGGCGTCCATGGCGGACATGGTGCGCCGGCCGTCCGGCCCTGTCGATCGCGTTTTCGCCGGGCCAGGGTCTGGTGGGTGGTCGCCCGCACCCGGTCGTCGAACGCCACCAGCCGCCCGCTCGTCGGCTCAGCTTCCAACCCGGTAGCGCAGGAGCACCACGCCGTTGCCGAAGGTCCGGCTGTCGATCAGGTCCAGGTCCGTCCGGTCGTCCGCCGGCCCGAACAACGGTCGCCCTCGTCCGAGCAGGACCGGGTTCACGTACAGGTGGTGCTCGTCGATCAGCCCGAGCCGCCGGAACGTCGAGGCCAGGTCCGCGCTGCCCAACGACAGATCCCCACCGGTCGAAGCCTTCAGCGCCAGCACCTCGTCCGCCACCACCTCGCGCAGGATGGTCGTGTTCCAGTCCGTCGACTCCCACGTCCGCGAGTACACGATCTTCGGCATCTCCCGCCAGATCCGCGCGAACTCGGCCATCGGCCCCGAGATCGCCGGATCGCGGTCGGCGGTCGGCCAGAACTCGGCCATCAGCGCGTGGGTGCGCCGCCCGGCCAGGAACGCGCCCATCCGCGACAACTTGTCGTTGAAGTGCTGGTGCAGCTCGTCGTCGACGAGGTGCCAGTCGATCTCGCGGTCCGGTCCCTCGAAGAAGCCGTCGAGGGACACCGCCGCGATGTGGATGATCTTCCCCATGAACCTCACCAGTCGTGGAGGGTGCCGTCCGCCAACCGGTTCACCGGCAGGTACGCCGGACGGTAGGGGAACCGCTCCGCGGCGTCCAGGTCCAGCTCCACGCCCAACCCCGGCGTGTCGGACGGGTGCAGCAGGCCATCCACGAACGTGTAAGACGTCCGGAACACCTCCAAGGTCGCCGGGGTGTGCCGCATGTACTCCTGGATGCCGAAGTTGTGCACCGCCAGGTCCAGGTGCAACGCGGCGGCCATGCCGACCGGCGAGATGTCCGTCGGCCCGTGCATCCCCGACTTGATCCCGTACACCGCGGCGAAGTCCAGCACCTTCTTCAACCCCGTCACACCACCGGTGTGGGTGACCGCCGAACGCACGTAGTCGATCAACCGCTCGCTCAACAACGTGGTGTAGTCGTGGATCGAGTTGAACACCTCGCCGATCGCCAACGGCGTGGTGGTGTGCTGCCGGATCAGGCGCAACGCCGCCTGGTCCTCACCGGGTGTGGCGTCCTCCAACCAGAACAGGTCGTACGGCTCCAGCGACTTGCCCAACCGGGCCGCCTCGATCGGGGTCATCCGGTGGTGACCGTCGTGCAGCAACGGCAGCTCCGGCCCGAACTCCGCCCGCACCGCCTCGAACACGCTCGGCACGTGCCGCAGGTACGCCCGCGTGTCCCAGCTCTCCTCCACCGGCAGCACACCGGCCCGCGCCGGCTCGTAGTCGTACCGGTCACCACCACCCGCCGCCGACGCCGCCACGCCGTACACGGTGTCCAGCCCCGGAATGCCCGTCTGCACCCGGATCGCCCGGAACCCGAGCTCCAGGTGCAGCCGGATCGAGTCGAACAGCTCCGGCAGGTCACGCCCCGACGCGTGCCCGTACGCCAACGCGCCGACCCGGCACGCACCGCCCAGCAACTGGTACAGCGGCATCCCGGCGACGCGGGCCTTGATGTCCCACAACGCCGTGTCGACGGCGGCGATCGCGGCCATCGTCACCGGACCACGCCGCCAGTACGCGCCCCGGTACAGGTACTGCCAGGTGTCCTCGATGTCGTGCGCGTCCCGCCCGATCAGCAGCGGCACGACGTGCTCCCGCAGGTACGCCTCCACCGCCAGCTCACGGCCGTTGAGCGTCGCATCACCCAGACCGGTGATCCCGTCCTCCGTGGTGATCCGGAGCGTGACGAAGTTCCGCCCCGGACTGGTCACCACGACATCCACCGCGGCGATCTTCACGCGCCCCTCCGCACTTCCGCCACCACAACGCCGAAGGCGTCGAGTTCCACCGCACGCAACGGCTCACCGTCCAACGTCGCCAACACCCCGTCCGCCACTACCGGCTCCACCACGACCGGCGACGCGTGCTGGCTCACGAACCAGGCGAACACCCGCCCGTCCGCGTGCTCCATCAACCCCGTCATCACCAGCGGGTCGTCGACCGACACCCGGGGCGGCACACCGGCCGAAGCCGCCAGCGCCGCGTACAGCCGCCACGTCGGCTCCGGGTTCACCCGAGGCGTCATCGCGGCCATGTGCTCCAACGGGTACGTGCACAACACCACCCACCCGTCACCGACCCGGTGCCGCAGCAACGCGGGCCGACCCCGGCCGTCGACCGCGACCACCTCCGCGCCATCAGGCACCACCGGCAGGAACGCCCGGGAGTTCTCCGTACCGCCGACCCGGAACACCAGTTCCTCGCCCGCGCCGATGCCGCCGAAGTCCCGCACGAACTCCATCCGCAGCTCGTCGTCCTCGATCGGGTCGACCAGCCCGTACCGCAGCTGCTTCACCACGCCGAACGTCTCGTCCAGCTTCGGCCACCACGGACCGCGCTGCGTCCGGTGCTCCCCGACGAAGTACGACGCGTACACCACGGCGCCCGCCGAAGCCCGCTCCACCAACGTCCGCCACGTCGGCGCGGTGAGCTGCTTGACCGACGGCACCAGGTACAGCGCGCAGTCGTCCGGCACACCGTCCAGCTCGCGCACCACACCCACCGGCAGATCCGCCTCCCGCGCCGCGATGTACGCCTGCCGCGAGTTGTTCGCCACGCTCGTCGCGTCCTCGGGCTGCGTGAACGGGTACGGCGCCTCCAGGAACGACGACACCAGCAGCGCGATCCGCGTGTCCGGCCGCCGCAACCGCGCGAAATCGGTGCGCCGCAACACTTCCGTGAACGCGTGCACCTCCCGCAGCTGCTGCTTCGGTCGCCCCTCGTGGTCGGTCAACCCGAAGTGCATTTCGAACGGGTGGTGCCGGTACGGCTCCTGGTCGGCCAACCCGTCGTAATCGGTGTTGTTCCACGGTATCCAGCCGGTCGCGCCCGCGAGCAACGTCGTGTGCAGGATCTGCCGGTAGTAGTGCGCGGCGTTGGCCTCGGACACGTAGTCCGACGTCACGCCGAACTCCTCCATGACCACGGGCTTGCCGCCGATGTCGAGCAACTCGCAGACGAACGCCGCGCCGAGGTGCAGCCGCAGCTGGTCGTCCTCCATCCGGTACACGTGCGGCCCGTGGAAATCGATCAACGGCGCCAGGTCGCGGACTCGGAAACCGTTGTCCAGCCCGGTGATCTCCACACCCCACGCGCCGTCACCGACCGACACCGGCTGCGTCGCGCCCGCCGCCCGGATCTCGCCGATCAACGCCGCCGCCCACGCCGTCACGGCCTCCGCGTCGAGCGTGCCGATACCCCGCGACCGCCAGTCGGCGTAGATCGGGATCTCGTTGCTCAGCAGCCACCCGGCCACCGCCTCGTGGTCCTTCCACCGCGCGGTCAGCTCCCGGACGTACCAGCGCTGCCGGTCCAGGAACGACTCGTCGGTGAAGACATCCCGGCCGTTCCGCCACGCCGGGTCCCAGTTCTGGCCCGACATGTGCCCGACGACGAACGTCGGGACCGTCCGCATCCCCAACGCCCGGTGCCGGTCGAGGAAGTCGTCGAACCTGGTCAGCAGCTTCTCGTCCAGCGAGTCCTCGGTCGGCATGAAGTCCGGCCAGTAGAAGAAGCTGCGGGTCAGGCCGATGCCGTGGTCGCGCATCGTGCGCAGCTCCTCGTCCACCACGGACGGGTCGTAGTTGCGCCACATCAGCGGGCCACCGGTGCGCGACCAGTAGTTGACCCCTACCCAGACCAGTGGTGCGCCGTCGGCGTCGGCGAGCTTGGCGGAGTTGCGCTGCATCGCCCAGGTATATCGTTTTACCAGCCGTGTGTCGAGGTACGACCACCGGTCGGTGTAACGTTTGCGGCGTGGTGGGACGCGGACCGGGCAAGCCGACGATCGCGGACGTGGCGGCCCTGGCCGGGGTGTCGGTGGCGGCGGTGTCGAAGGTCGTCAACGGCAAGGCGGGCATCTCCGCGCCCACCCGCGAACGCGTCCTGACCGCCGCGAGCAAGCTCCAGTGGACCCCGTCCGCCGCCGCGGTCGCCCTGCGCGGCGCGAAGACCCGCGCCATCGGCATGGTCGCCAAGCGCTCACCGGACCTGCTCAGCGCCGACCCGCACTTCACCCTGCTCATCTCCGGCATCGAGAGCGAACTGTCCCCGCTCGGGTACGGCCTGCTGCTGCACATCGTCGGCGAGGAGCCGCGCGCCGAGGAGGCCGCCTACCGCAGGCTGGCCGACGAACGCCGGGTCGACGGTGTCGTGCTCACCGAGAGCCTGATCGGCGACACCCGGTTCGAACTGCTGCGGACCCTCGGCATGAACACCGTGCTGATCGGCACGCCGTGGCGCGACGACCCGGTGCCCGCCGTGCAGGCGACCGGTCTGGACAACGGCATCAGGTCGGCCGTCGAGCACCTGGTGGCGCACGGCCACCGGCGCATCGCCTACGTCTCCGGCCCCGAGGACCGGGTGCACACGCTCCACCGGCGGCGGGTGTTCGAGGAGACGTTGGCGGCGCACGGCCTCGCGCCCAGCCACACCATCGTCTCCGACTTCACCGCGGCCGGTGCGGTCGACGCCGTCGGCAGGCTGCTGGAAGACCGCCGACGCCCCGCCGCCGTCCTGTTCGCCAACGACTCGATGGCCGTGGCCGGCATGAGCGCGGCCCGCCGGCTCGGCGTGGACGTGCCCGGCGACCTGTCCGTGATCGGCCACGACGACCTGCCGCTCGGCGAACTCGTCTACCCGCAGCTCACCACCGTGCGCCAGGACCTCGTCGGCCTCGGCCGGGCGGCGGCCCGCGTGCTGCTCGCGTCGCTGGACGAGATCGAGGACGCGTCGATCGACATCCGCTCGCCCGAACTGGTGATCCGCGAGTCGACCGGACCGCTGACCACACCCCGGCGCTGACCACCCCCGGCGCTGACCACACCGAAACGTTGACCAGCCGGAAGCGCCCACGCTCGACGTAAAGTGGACCGCATGCGCACACGGCCCACGTTGAGCTGGACGGCGACCGGTGCGCCGTTGCCGCGCACGACCAGCCTGGACGAGGTCGTGCGGGTCGTCGCCGAAGGCCGGGTGCTCGTGCTCAGCGGCGCCGGCCTGTCCACGGAATCCGGTATCCCGGACTACCGGGGCGAGTCCGGCAGCCTGCGCAAGCACACCCCGATGACCTACGACGAGTTCGTCGGCAGCGTCGAGGGCAGGCGCCGCTACTGGGCGCGCAGCCACCTCGGCTGGCGGACCATCGCCCGCGCCGCGCCGAACACCGGCCACCACGCGGTGGCGGAACTGCACGCCCGCGGCTACCTCTCCGGCGTGATCACGCAGAACGTCGACGGCCTGCACCAGGCCGCGGGCACATCGGACGTGGTCGACCTGCACGGCAGCCTCGACCGGGTGATCTGCCTGGACTGCCGCGCGGTCAGCCCTCGCGAAGACCTCGACCGCAGGTTCCGCGCCGCCAACCCCGCGTTCGAGGCCACCGCCACCCGGATCAACCCCGACGGCGACGTCGACCTGCCCGATCACGAGGTGCGCTCGTTCCAACTGGTCGAGTGCGCCGACTGCGGCTCGGGCGTGCTGAAACCGGACGTGGTGTTCTTCGGCGAGAACGTGCCCCGACCGCGCGTCGAGCAGTGCTACCGGCTGGTGGACTCCGCCGACGCGCTGCTCGTGCTCGGCTCCTCGCTGACCGTCATGTCCGGCCTGCGGTTCGTCCGGCACGCCGCGACCGCCGGTAAACCCGTCCTCATCGTCAACAAGGGCCAGACCAGGGGCGACGCCCACGCGACCGTCCGCGTCGACCTGCCCCTGGGCGCGGCCCTGACCTCCCTGCTCTCCCGCCTGGCGTAGTCGCCGCGACGGCACCCCGGCGCGGCCGATCGGGGACACGACCAGGTCTCCGCTCGCCCGTTGTCGATGGACCATTCCGGCCGATTGGGCCGAACGGGGCGTTTTCCGTCGGCATAAGAATGACGACGGCCGGGTCCGTTCGGCGTTCCGTCATAGGCTCCACCAGGCGGTCGCGCCTACTTGTCCCGGGGTATTCCCCGAAACCCGGCGTAGCTGTTGGTTTCGCGGTCGCTGCCGAATCCACGGATCGGCGGCGAATGAATCCGCTGTGGCCGTGGCTCGTCACGACCGGTGCCGCCGGCCGGTGAGCCACGCCATTCACAACAAAGGACACATATATGATGAAACACCGCCAATCCGGTCGACACCACCATGCCGCCGCGATCCGGAGAGCGCTGCTCGCGCTGTCGCTCGCGGCACTGCTGGGCGGCCCGGCCGCCGCCACCACGGCGGTGGCCGCGCCGCCGGAGAACGTCGTCGGCGTCTGCAACGTCGATGTCGTCGTCGACGTCAACCCCGGGTTGAGCCTGGTCAAGGAGCACCTCAGGGTCACGTCCAACGGCCCGACCGGCACCGCCGCCTGCACGCTGACGGTGGACGGCGAGCCGGTGGTCGGCACCGGCACCTTCCAGGCCACGGCAAATGCCTACGGCAACTGCGTCGCGACCAGCGGGCAGGGTGAGTTCACCATCCACCTCACCCACACCCCCTCCGGCGCGCCGATGGACCGGCAGATCAGCCGGACGTTCTACGAATCCAGCCAGGGGTTGGCCGCCCTGCTGCACTGGGAGGACGGCCGGGGAGAGCCCGTCGCGGTGCCCCTGGACAACGAGGTGCCCTGCGTCGACCCCATCGAAAAAGTCCTGGTGGATTTCCTGATCGAATTCATCGACAAGTAATACCCGACCGCGCCGCGGAAACCGCGGGTCCGCCGCCGAGGATGTCCCACCACCGGGCAAGACCTCGGCGGCGGCCCACCACGGTCAGGCCACGGCCCACCACGGGCCGTCTCGGCTTGGTCCGGCTCAGGTCCGACGCAGCCGCAGCACGTGGTCCGCGCGCGTGCCGTGCTCACCGTTCGGCCCGGTCATCTCACGCTCGACCGACTCGTCCACCTCAACTACCCACCCCCCATCGAGCTTCAACGACGCCAGCACCTCGGCGTTGGTCGGGAACCGGTACTCCACCGGCGGGTCGTGCCGCTGGAACGACGCCCACTCGGCGTGCCCGACGATCAGCAGCACGCCACCGGGCGCCACCGCCTCGGCCGCCCGCGCCAGGATGCTCTCGCGCTCACCCTCCGGGGCCACCGACGAGTGCAGGAACTGCGCCGAGACCAGGTCGAACACGCCGGTCGGGAACGAGCGCCCCAGGTCGTGCCGCTGCCAGTCGATGCGCGCGGCCAGACCCGCCTCGGTGGCCCGCGCCGCGCCTCTGGCCAACGCGGTGGTGGACACGTCGACCGCGGTGACCACCCAGCCCTGCTCGGCCAGCCACAACGCGTCACCTCCCTCCCCGCACCCGAGGTCCAACGCGGTGCCGGGCGCCAGGTGCGCGACCTCCCGCACCAGCAACTCGTTGGCCTTGCCGGTCCAGACCTGATCGCGGTCCCGGTAGAACGTCTCCCAAAACTCCTCTGTGGTGTCCATGCCCCCGATCCTGCGACCATGCGCGCCCAACCGGCAACAAAAGTTGCTGATCCGGCAACACCGAGGCCCGGGGCAACCCGCCGGGAGACAACTGCGTAGTTGTGGTGACCGCAGACATGGGGGAGGACAACGGGTGAAACGCGACGACGAGTTCTCCCGGTTCTTCGCGAGCCGGTTCGACCCGGCTCGACGCACGGCCTACGCGCTGTGCGGTGACTGGGTGGAGGCGGAGGAGATCGCTCAGCACGCGTTCGTCCGCATCTACGTCCACTGGCCCAAGGTGCGACAGGGAACCGCGGAAGCGTACCTGCGCACCGTGGTGACCAGGCTGTTCCTCGACACACGGCGCAGAGGGAGACAACGCGAGCAGACCGTCGCCTCACCACCGGAGTCCGCGGTCGATGCGGACACGTCGGGCGCCGACGAACGCCAGCCGCTGCTGGCCGCGTTGCAGCACGTCCCGCCCCGGCAGCGGGCCGTGCTGGTGCTGCGGTACGTGCACGACCTGTCGGTCGAGCAGGTGGCGGAGGCGCTGCGGTGCTCGACGGGCACGGTCAAGAGCCAGACCGCCAAGGGCTTGAAGACGCTCCGCGAGGCCTATCGCGGCGCGGTGACCCCGGGGAGTGCGTGATGTGGGAGAACGAGCAGGAGTTGAGCGGCGCGCTGCGGTCCGAAGTAGACGGACCAGCGCCCGTCGCGAGGATGGACGTGGCGGACGTGCTGCGGCGTGGCCGCCGCCGGTTGCTGGTGCGCCGGGCAGGCGCGGCGGCGGGCGTGCTGGCGGTCGTCGGCGTGGTCGGGTTCGGCACGGTGGCGTTGAGCGGCCTCGCCGGACCCGACCACTCGCCACCCGCCGACGGCACGACCAACGCGCCACTCGTCACCACGTCACCCGCGACCGTCGGCCCCGAGTGGACGACCGTGAACCAGCCGCCACGCACCCCCTACGGCACGTTCACCCCCGCGTGGACCGCACCACCGCCCGCCGGCCGCGAGATCCTGGCGATCCCGGAGTGCGATCAGAGCACCGTCGGCCAGCACACGACCTGGCTGAACCCCCGCCCACCCGCACCGGTGCTGAACGCCTGGGTGCTCGCCGTGGGCCAGGTCGCGTCACCGGCCACGGTGAGCGAGCTCCACGCGCAAACGTTCCCGGCGAACAAGCAGAAGCACCCCGACTCGGTCGACGGCCACACCCAGTGGATCGACGTCACCGACGAGCACGGCACCGGCAGCGTCGACCTGAGGGCCGGCCACACCACCCTCGCCCCACTCGCGGCGGCCGACGAGGAGGCGTTCGCCGAGGGCAACTGCGCCCCGCCACGACGCCTGGTCCGGTCGGACGGCACCGTGCTCCAGTACTACACGGTGCGGGCGAACGAGCCGTTCCAGTCATTGAGCCAGGTGCTCCGCGTCTACACACCGACGGGTGACATCTACGCGATCAGCCTGCTGAACTTCGGCAGCCCCGACTTCACCGTCCAGGAAGATCAACGAGGCTTCGAACGCACCGGCGCGGGACGCGAGACCCTGCCGTTGACCGAGGAACAGCTGACCAGGATCGGCCTCGCGGTAGCCGACGCCACCTGACCCGCAGATCCGCCCGGCGCTACGCCTGCCCGACGCAACACCCGCCCTGCCCTGTCCCACCCTGTCCTGCCCTGCAACGCCCCGCCCAGTGCAACACCCGTCCGGTACAACTGCCCGCCCTGCCCTGTTCGCCCCGCGCCGCCCACCCGTGCCGCGCCTGCCCGCACCGACCGAGCCTGGTCCCGGCCGAAGCCGGCGGTGATAACAGCCGCCGACTTCGGCCGACCAAGCCGAGCGGGTCACCGGGCCGGCCGCTCCGGCACGGGGAATGTCGACCGTCCGAAGCGGAAATGCCGTTGCGTAGTCGGGAAGTTAACTCGATCGTGTAACCGCCTATCGCTCGAACGTGTCGAAGGTTTCCGGGTTCTACGCTGCCCTTCCGATATCGGGATCACACCGACCGCGTACCGCGCGCCGGGTGTCTCCATGGGAAGAGTCGCGTGACTGGTTACCTCGAGCTCGCCGCCTCCGCGGTGCTGTACGCGTTGGGCATCGTCGCCCAGTCGGTCGCCTCCCGGCGCGCCGACGAAGGCGGCGGCGGGCTCGGGTTGCTCGCCCGACTCCTCCGCGACCGGCTCTACCTGCTGGGCTTCGCCGGACAGGTCGGCGGCTTCGCGCTGGCGTTCCTCGCCCGCGCCGAACTCCCGCTCTACCTCGTCCAGGCCGGGTCCTCGTGCGCGGTCGGGTTGGCCACCCTCTTCGGCATCGCCGTGCTCGGCTGGCGGGTCCGCGCGGTCGAGATCGTCGTGCTCGTCGTGATGGCGACCGGACTGGTGCTGCTGGCCGCGGCGGCGACACCGTCGGCCGCCCACGACGTGCCGCCGGGCCTCGGCATCGTCCTCTTCGGACTCCCGCTGGCCGCGCTCGTCTTGATCCAACGCCGGCTGGTCCAACGCCGGATCGCCGGCGTCGTGCCACTGGCCGCGTCGGCGGGCCTGGCGTTCGCCGTGGTCGCCATGACCAGCCGCACGCTCGCCGACGAACCGCTCCTCACCCTCCCGCTGTACCCGTTGGCGTGGTTGATGATCGTCGCCGCCCTCGTCGGCCAGTCCTACCTCGCCCTCGCACTGCGCCGCGGCTCGGCCACCTCGACCGTCGCCACCATGGACGCCACCACCGTCGTGCTCACGTCCGTCATCGGCATCGCCGCCCTAGGCGACCGGATCACCCCCGGCCGCGAGTGGTGGGTGGTGCTCGGCGTGGGCCTGGTCGTGACCGGCGTGCTCCTGCTCGGCTACTCCGGCCGGCTCGCGAAATCCCCCGCACAGGTGGCCCGATGAACACCGCCAGCGTCTCGCTCGACCTGGACAACCTCTGGGCCTACCTCAAAACCCACGGCGACCCCGAGTGGGAACGCCGCCCCAGCTTCCTGCCCACCGCCGTGCCACGCCTGCTGGACGCCTTCGGCACGCACGGCCTCACCACGACCGTCTTCGTCGTCGGCGCGGACGTCGAACGCGAGGACGGCGCGCAGGCCGTCGCCGCCATCACCGGAGCAGGGCACGAGGTCGCCAACCACTCCTACGGCCACGAACCCTGGCTGCACCGCTACTCCCGCGACCGGCTCGAAGCCGAACTCGCCCGCACCGAGGACGCGATCGTCGCCGCCGGCGCCCCACGCCCGACCGGCTTCCGCGGCCCCGGCTACAGCGTCACCCACGACCTCCTCGAGCTGCTCGCCGAACGCGGCTACCGCTACGACGCCAGCACCCTGCCCACCTGGATCGGCCCGCTCGCCCGCGCCTACCACAACCGCACCGCCCCGACCGGCGGCGAACGCGACCTGTTCGGCGGCTTCTCCCGCGTCCGCGCACCCAACGCCGCCTACCGCTGGCGCGTCGGCACGGGCCTGGTCGAACTGCCGGTCACCACCATGCCGCTGCTGCGCGTCCCGATCCACGGCTCCTACCTGCTCCAACTGCACCAGGTATCACCCCGCCTCGCCCGTGGCTACTTCACCACCGCGTTGCGGCTGTGCCGGGCGCGCGGCGTGCAGCCGTCGTTGCTGCTGCACCCCACGGACGTGCTCGGCGCGGCCGAGGCACCCGGCATGGAGTTCTTCCCCGGCATGGCGGTCCCCGGCGCGCGGAAGGTCGAGTTCCTGGGCTGGGTGCTCGGCGCCCTGCGCGGCCACTTCGACGTCGTCGGCACCGGCGCGCACGTCGACCGGCTCGAAGCGGGCCTGCGCGAGCACGACACCGGACTGCTGGCGCGGTGCGGCGGATGACCTGGCTGTTGCGGGCCTTCACGTGCGCGACGGTGTTCGCCGCACCGCTCGAGGGCTACCTCCTCCAGGCACACGGCCAACTGGCCAAACTCCCGCCCGCGCTGCTCGCCGTCACCTGGGTCGCGGTCCGGGTGCGTCAACGCCGAGCGCCCGAACCGCACCCGGTGCACGCGGTCCTCGCGATGTTCGCCATCGTGCTGCTCGCGTCGTCGGCGTTGCACGCGGGCGGCGCCTTCACCATGCAGTACCTGGTCCGCTGGCTACCGTTCCTGCTGGTCACGGTGATCCTGGTGGACGTCGCCGCACGCGAGGTGCCGATCCGCGCGGTCCTCGCGGCGACCGTCGCGGGCGCCGTGGTGGCCGCCGTCGGCGCGCTGTACAGCCTGCTCGCGGCGGGCGAGACGCGCGCGACCGGCCCGCTGGAGGACCCGAACGACCTCGCCTACGTCCTCGTCGCGGCCATCCCGCTGCTCGTGGCCCTCCGCCGAACCGGACGCGTCACCCTCGCCCTCGCCGCCACCACCCTCGTCGCGGGCGCGGCGGCGACGTTCTCCCGAGGCGGCGCGCTCGCCCTCACCGCCGCCGTGGCCTGGCTGCTCGCCCGCCGCGCGCTGCCGCTCAAGGCGGTGGCGGGCGCGGCGGTGGCACTCACCGTGCTCGGCGTCTCGGGAGTCCTGTTCGCCGGACCCGAGCTCGACCGGGCGTTGCGGGAGAAGACCCACATCGCCGGGACCAACGTGGACACCCGCGAACTGCGCTCGCAGGCCGCCGCCCGCGTGGTCGCCGACAACCCCGGCCTCGGCGTCGGGCCGGGCGGGTTCCGCGAGGCGTACCCCGCCGCCTCGCACAACGCCGAGATCGACGAGCAGAGCCCGGTGGCGCACAACATGTACCTGGAGGTGGCCGCCGAACTCGGCCTGACCGGGTTCGCGCTGTTCGCCGCACTCCTCGTGCTCACCGCGGTCACCAGCGAACGCGTGCGGCGCACCACCACCGACCCGCTGCCGGTGGTCGCCGTGCAGGCGTCCCTGATCGCGGTCGTGGTCGCCTCCGCCTTCCTGTCCCAGCAGTACTACCTGCCGTTGTGGTCGCTGGTCGCGGTCGTGGCCGCGGCCGACCTGCGCCTGAGGAGGACGAGCAACGTTGCGTGTGCTCCACGTGATCAGTGAGATGGGGACCGGCGGCGCCGAAGCGCTGGTCGCCGGGATGGCCCGGTCGGGCGAGCAGTTCGGCTGGCACTCCGCCGTCGCCAGCGGCGGCGGACACCGGGCCGAGGCGTTGCGCGCGCTCGGCGTGCCGACGTTCACCGTGCCGGTGGCCCAGCGCAAGGCCACCGGCGTGCTGCGCGCGACGACCGCCACCAAGGCCGCGATCCGCAGCTTCCGGCCGGAGGTCGTGCTGGCGCACAACGTGTCGGCCAGCCTCGTCGCGCGGCTCGCCGTGCTGCCCCGCCGCCTGCCGCTGCTGACCGTGTTCCACGGCGTGGCCGAAGCCGACTACACCGGCGCGGCCCGCATACTCAAACGCACCTCGCGCACGGTCGTCGCGGTCGCCGACGCGACGGCCGACCGGCTGCGCGCAGCGGGCGTCCCCGACCCGGTGGTGATACCCAACGCGGTGTTCCCGCAACCCGAACGGGTGGATCGGAACGCGGTCCGCGCCGTGCACGGCGTCGCCCCGGACGTGCCCGTCGCGCTGTGCCCGGCCCGCCTGGAACCCCAGAAACGACACGACGTGCTGCTGGACGCGTGGGCCAGGCTGGACGGCGAGGCGGTGCTGTGGCTGGCCGGCGACGGCAGCCGCCGGGACGCGCTGCGCCGGCGTGCCGCCGACCTCGGCATCCAGGACCGGGTCCGGTTCCTCGGCAACCGCTGCGACGTGCCCGACCTCCTCGCCGCCGCCGACGTCACCGTGCTGACCAGCGACTGGGAGGGCATGCCGATCGCGGTGCTGGAGTCACTGGCCGCCGGCCGCCCGGTCGTGGCGACCGATGTGGACGGTGTGCGCGAGGCGCTGGCCGGTGGCGGCGGCGTCACGGTGCCCCGCCGAGACCCGGCCGCGACGGCGGAAGCGTTGCGGTCACTGCTGTTCGACACCCGGGCACGAGCCGAACTCGGCGAGGCGGGGCGCGCGTCGGTCCAACGCGAACACGACCCGCGCCTGCTGATGCGGTCCTACGACGAACTCCTGCGCACCTTGCTGTCGACCGGTGGATCACCGAAGTCGGCGGCGGTGTGAAACCTCAAGCGCAAGAAGCTGCTCGTGGCGATGGATGCGATCGATCCGAACGAGATGGCCGACCTGGTCAACGCCGCCTGCACGGCACAAGTCATCCCCGGCACCAACTCCTCCGGGAAACGGGCCGTGATCAAGGAATGGGAAGCGGCATCATGAAGCGTCCGCTGCTGGTCAGTCTCGGCGTCGCGTTGCTGGTCGCCCTGGCCGTGCTGCTCACCGTCGAGTTGGGCGGCGAGGAGTACGAGAGCCGCGTCGGCTTGCTCGCGGTGGCGACCGACCCACCCCCCGACGGCCAGGCACCCGGCGTGCGAGCGCAGTACGGCGAGGTCGTCGCCCTCGCACTGCCCGCGCTGGTCGAGGTGTCGCGCAGCCCGTCCGTGCTGCGCACCCCCGCCGACGAGCTGGGCACCACGATCGAAGACCTGGCCCGGCGTGTGTCGGTGGAGCTGGTGCCCGCCTCGGGCCTGGCCCGGCTGTCGGTGCGCGCGGCGACCGCCGACGAGGCCGCGCAGGCGGCGATGCGGATCGCACAGGCCGTGGTGGACGCCAACCTGCTCGCACCCGCCGCCCGGCTCCGCCTGCTCGACCGACCCGAGACCACGCGGATCGCACCCGACCGGCCGTTGGCGTTCGGCCTGGCCCTGGTCGCGGCCGTGGTCGCGGGCCTGGCCGCCTACGCGGTCGGCCACCTGCGCCGGACCCGCCTCGGTGACCAGGTGCGCGCGGCTCTGACCGCCGGCGGTGTGCGGCACCCGGTCGCGGTGCTGCCCGACGACGATCCCGGCTTGGCACAGCGGTTGACGGTGCTGTGCGAGGCGTCGGCACGGCCGGCGCGCGTCGTGGCCGTGGTTCCCGAGTTGACCGAACGCGCCGAGGCGCTGGCGGCCGGGTTGCCGGACAAGACCGGTGAGCCCGGCGACGGTGACGCGGTGATCGTGCTCGTTCCGGCTGGCAGCAGGCGGCACGACGAGTTGGCGACCGTGGTCGGCGCGCTGCCGGCCGCGGCGACCGTGGTGGCGGTGGTGTTGTGTTGAGGGCTGGTACGTTCCGCGAAAAGGTCGGATCGTATATGAGATACGATCGGGCCTCCGGAAAAACACAACGACCCCTCGTTGCCCTGGTGGCGTTGGTGGGGGTCGTGGGCGCGTGGCGTGCGTTGCGGCCTTCGTGGGAGGTGCCGCTCCCGACCCCGGCCAACCTGCCCGAGGAGCGGATGCAGGACTTCCGGGACGCGCTGTACTTCCCGATCCGCGAGTTCCTGGCCGGCGGCAACCCGTACCACCCGGCAGCGATGTTCGAGCACTGGCCGGTGCGGCAGAACTTCAACCTCTACCAGCCGTACCACCTGCTGCTGCACGCGCCGTTCGCGCTGCCGGGGTACCGGGTGGGCGCGGTGGCGTTCGCGTTGGCGTCGTTGTTGCTGCTGGTCGCGCTGGCGGTGTTGGCGGCGGGTCGGTTGCGGCAGCACGTGCCGTTGGTGCTCGGCACGGCGGTGATCGCGACCCTGCTGGTGTTCAGCCAGGTGGGGAAGGCGCAGCTGTACGTCGGGCAGGTGAACCCGCTGATCGCGGTCGGGGCGGCGGGTGCGTTGCTGGCGCGGCGGGACTCGCCGAAGTGGGCGGCGGTCGCGTTGGCGTTGGCGTGGCTCAAGCCGCAGTTCGGTCTACCGCTGGCGTTGCTGCTGTTCGTGCGCGGGTCGCGGCGGGTGGCGTTGACCGGGACGGCGATTGCGGCGGTGGCGAGTCTGGTCGTCCTGGTGCCGTTGATCGTGCGCGGTGGTGGGGTCGGACCGTTCCTGGACGTGATCGCGGCGAACCTGGCGCACGCAAGTCAGACGTCGTACGGCGCGGTGGATTCCATGACGGCGCAGCGGATCGACCTCGCGGCCGTGCTCTACCGCGTCACGGGTTGGCTGCCGGGCGGCGCGGAACTGTTGGCGCTGGTCGGCGTGCTGGTGGTGAGCGGGGTGCTCGTGCGGCGGCTGGACCGGATGGGCCAGCCGGCCGCGGCGGACCTGCTGACGTGCCTGGCGGTGGTGGTGGCCATCGTGCACCAGCCGGGTGACGTGCTGATCGCCGTGCCGTCGATGGTGGCGGTGGGTGTCGTGTGGTGGCCGCGTCGGCGTGAACGGGACTGGCGGCTCGTCGGGTTGTCGGTGGTGCTGCTCCTGGTTCCCTTCGCGCACTTGCACTTCGTCAGCCTGGCGATCCGGGCGGTGTCGAGTGCGCGGGTCGATGTGACGGTCGACGGTGTGGCGGTCGCGGCGGCGTGGCTGCTGGCGGTGGGTTTCGCGGCCACTCGCCGTTGCTCGGGCGTCGGCACGGTGCGGGCGTGACACCCGTCGGTCAGCGGGCCGTGCGGGGTTCGCTGTGGCTGTTCCTGGTCAACCTGGTCGGCAAGGGCAGCCAGATGGCCGTCACGCTGGTGCTGGCCGCCTTCCTCACCGAGGAAGGGCTGGGGCTGGTGGCGCTGGCGGTGGCGCTGGTGAACATCGGCCAGGTCGTGCAGTCGATGGGCGTGTACGACGTGGTCAGCCGGACGGACCGGGATCCGCGTCGGGTGGCGGGGACGTTGCTCACGCTCAGTGCGGGCGCGGGGTTGGTGCTGGCCTTGGGGTTGGTGCTCGCGGCCGATGGGATCGCTCGGGCGCTGGACGCCCCTTCGGTCGCGTCGCTGGTGCGGTTGGCGGCGGTGAGCCTGCCGTTCTCGGCGGTGGCCGGCGTGCAGATGGGGTTGCTGCACCGGGAGTTGGACTTCCGCCGCCGGCTGTTGCCCGACGCGGGTGGGGCGGTGCTCGGTGCGGCGGTGACGATCGTGCTCGCGGTGGGTGGGGCCGGGCCGTACTCGCTGGTGATCGGGCTGTTGTGCACGGCGGTGGCGCAACCCGTGCTCGGTGTGGTGGCCGGGGTGCGGGTGCGGCCGGTGTGGGACGCGGGCGCGGCGGGCGAGGCGTTGCGGTGGATCGCGGTGGTCGGGCCGGGTGCGGTGGTGGCCGTGCTGCTGATCAACGTCGACTACCTGGCGATCGCGCGGGTGCACGGGCCGGAGGCGGTCGGTGTGTACTCGTTGGCGTACCGGATCGCCTGGGTGCCGTACATCCTGGTCGCGGTGGTGCTCGGTGGTGTGGTGCTCCCGTTGTGCGCCAAGTTGATCCGGGATGGGCAGGGGCTGTCCGAAGTGGTCGGACGGTTCACGTCGGCGGTGCTGGTGGTGACCGGTGGCCTGTACGCGGTGACGGCGGCGTTGGCCGATCGGGTGGTGGTGTTCGGCGCGCGGTGGGCGGGGGCGGCGGTGCCGCTGGCGCTGTTGTGCTTGTACGGCTTGGGGATCAGCCTGCTGCACCTGTGGTACCAGGTGCTCAAGGCGGCCGGGCACGCCCGCCGTTACCTGGCGTTGGAGGCGACGCACCTGGCGTTGCTGGTGGGCGGGCTGGTGGTGTTCACCCGGCACGGGGTGGTGGCGGTCGCGTTGGTGCAGGTCGTGGCCGTGTGGCTGGTGGTGCCGTGCACGTGGCGCGCGTTGGCCCGGCGGGGGATCGGGCCGCCGTTGAGGTCGCTGGTCAAGGGGGTTGGCGGGGTGGTCTTGGCGGCGGGGTGTTGTGCGGTGGTGGCGTTCGTGGTCGGTGACGTGTTCGGGCCGCCCGGTTCGGTGGTGGGCGCTTTGGGTGAAGGTGGCGTGTTGGCGGTGGTGTGCGGCGTGGTCGTGCTGGCGGCGAACCGGGAGGCGTTGCGGCGGTGAAGGTCGTGCACGTGAGCCAGCCCGTGGCGGCGGGTGTGGCGGGTGTGGTGCTGGAGTTGGTCGAGGCGCAACGGGATCTCGGGTGGTCGGTGACCCTGGTGTGCCCGCCGGGTCCGCTCGCCGAGCGGGCGCTCGGTCTGGGTGTCGAGGTGCGTGACTGGCCTGCTCGTCGGCATCCCGGGGTGGGGACGGTGGTGGAGGCTCTTCGGCTTCGGCGGATTCTGCGGGAACTCGCGCCGGATGTCGTGCACCTGCACAGCTCCAAGGCCGGGTTGGTCGGACGGGTGGTGCTGCGTGGGCGGCGGCTGACCTTGTTCCAGCCTCACATGTGGTCGTTCCAGAGCGCTGCCGGTGTGGTGGGGCGTGCGTCTCGGGCGTGGGAGCGGTTAGGGGCTCGGTGGACGCACCTGTTGGTGTGCGTGAGCGACGATGAACTGGCCGTGGGGCGGGCCGCCGGTGTCGATGGGCCCGCGGAGGTGGTGTGCAACGGGGTGGACATCGACCGGTTCCGGCCGGGCGACCGGGTCGCGGCGCGGTGGCGGCTGGGGTTGCCGGAGAAGGCGCCCACGGCGGTGTGCGTCGGCCGGCTCGCGCCGTTCAAGGGACAGGACCAGCTGCTCGCGGCGTGGCCCGAGGTGCGGGCGAAGGTGCCGGACGCCCGGCTGGTGCTGGTCGGCGACGGACCGATGCGCGAGCGGTGGCAGGCGGCGTGCGACGACGAGTCCGTGCGGTGGTGGGGGCATGACGATTCGGTCTCCGACTTCTACGCCGCCGCCGATGTGGTCGTGCTGCCGTCGCGGGCCGAGGGGATGGCGTTGGTGCCGTTGGAGGCGATGGCGTGCGGGCGGTCCGTGGTGGCGTTCGACGTCGGCGGGGTGCGGCAGAGCGTGGGTGAGGCCGGTGCGGTGCTGCCGGTCGGTGACGTCGGGGCGCTGGTGGAGGCCGTCGCGTTGCGGCTCGCGGATCCGGCGTTGGCCGATCGGGAGGGCGCGCACGGGCGGCGGCGGGTGGAGTTGCTGTTCGACCGGCGGCAGGTGGCCGATCAGATCGCGATGCTGGTGGACAAGCTCGTGGTGGGTGTTCGGTGAGCGGATTCGCGGGAGAGGTGCGGCGTCTGCGGGTCGCGTACCTGTTGACCCAGGACAGCGGGGGACCGGTGGACGTGACCGTGCGCTTGGCGCAGGCCTTGCTCGCGTCCGGTGAGGTGGACGTGCGGGTGTTCGGGCCGGTGCCTCGGCGGGGTGCGGAGGCGTTGGACGGGCACCACGAGCTGGTGGAGGTCGGTGACAAGGCCGACGTGCGGGCCGGGTGGCGGGCGCGGGCGGCGTTGCGGGCTTGGCGGCCGGACGTGGTGCACGCGCAGGACCGGCGGGCCGGGCTGGTCAGCGCCGGTCTGCGGTGGCGGCACAAGGTGGTCCAGACGTACCACGGTGTGCCCGATGATGTGGGGGAGGCGTGGTTCCGGGGGGTTCCGCGGGCTGCTCGGCCTTCCGCCTACACGCGGACCGTGCTGGCGGCTGATGCCGTGGTGGCGCGGGCTGTGCACCGGACGGTGGTGCCGGCGCGGGCGATGGGCCGGTTCCTGTCGACTCGGCTGCGGGTGCCGGGAGCTCGGTTGGTGCACATCGACAACTGCGTGGAGCCCGCGCACGTGCAGCTGCCTGTTGGGCCGGTGCGGCGGCTGGTGTTCGTCGGTCTGCTGGTGGAGCGCAAGGGGTTGGCGACGTTGCTGGCGGCGTTGGCGTTGCCGGGGGTGATGCCGGCGGACGCCACGTTGACCGTGATCGGTGACGGTCCGGAGCGGGTGAGGTCGGAAGAGCTGGCCCGTGCGTTGGGCGGGCGGGTGGAGTTCCTGGGGTTCCGGACCGATGTGCCGGATCTGCTGCGGCACCACGACGCGCTCGTGCTGCCGTCCACGATGGAGCAGCAGCCGTTGGTGGTGGCCGAGGCGATGGCGGCGGGCAAGCCCGTGGTGGCCACGGACACCGGTGGGGTTGCCGACATGCTGGGGTGTGGTTCTCCGGGCGGCGGTCTTTCAGGCTGGGGTGATGTGGGTCCGCTGGCCGCGCCCGGTGATGTCGACCAGTTGGCGGCGCGGCTGCGGGCGTTGTTCGCCGACCCCGACCCCGCCCGCACGGGCCGTCTGCTCGCTGAACGGGCACGGGAGCTGTTCGCGCCGGACGTGTGCGCGCGGCGCCACCTCGCGCTCTACCGCGAACTCATGGGCTGGGAGCCGGCGGCGTAGTGGTCGCCGTGGTGGTCGGGGGCTGAGTGGTCGGGGGCCCGGTGGTCGGGGGCCCGGTGGTCGGCGGTTGGGTGGTCGGCGGTCGGGTCGTCGGCGGCTGGGTTGTGGGCGGTTCGGTTGCGGGTGGCTGGGTCGTGGTGGGTTGGGTGGTGGTCGGCTCGGTTGTCGTGGTCAGGTCGGGTGTGGTGGTCGGGCCGGGTGTCGTGGTCGTCTGCCCGGTGGTGGTCGGGATTACTGCGGGTGGGGTCGTGGTGGTCGTCGTGCCCGTGGTCGTGGTGGGGGTTGTCGTTGGGGCGGTCGTGGTGGTGGTGGTAGTGGTGGTGGGTGGTGTTGTCGTGGTGGTTCCGGTGGGCTTGACCAGGATCACGGCGTCGCCCGCGGCCAGGTCGATCGTGGCCGGTGCGGCGGCGCCGCCGTCGACGTTGACCAAGTCCGGTGGTAGGGTCACCCGCGCGGTCTTGCCGGTCGGGTTCACCGCCACGTACCCGCCGGTGAACCGGCGGTCCCACGCGCCGGACGGCAGCTGGTTCGCCGTTTCGGTCGCCTCGCCCAGGTCGGCGTCCTGGTAGCGCGACCAGTCCGGGTTGCGGTAGTCCTTGGTGGTCGCGCCGGACCAGCACGTGTGAGGGCTGGCCAGGAGTGCCGCGGTGGCGTAGCCGACGCGTTCCTCCCTTGCCCCCTTGGTGTGGGTGATCAGCAGGAGCCAGGACTCGCCGAGCGCGGCCTGTGACCGCAGTTCCTTCCACTCGTTGCCCTTGAAGGTGAGCAGTTCACCCGTGCCGGTGTCGCGGAGGCCGAAGTTCTCCTCCATCGCGCCGTCGTACCGGGAGTGCGCGGACCACCGGCCGGGGGTCAGGTGCGACTCGGACACGTTCGGGATGAGGATCTTCCCCGCCTGGCGCAGGGCGTCGCCGGCCGTGGTGAGGAACGTGTCCATGCCCTCGCGGATGATCCGGTCGGACTCGGCCGCGTCCGCCGCGCCCTTGAGTACGGCCGTGGAGTAGTACTTGAGGGAGCTGAAGTCGTTGTCCGCGAGCACGCCGTCCCAGCCCTCGCGCACGACCTCGGCGGTGACCGCCTCGCTCCACGCCTTCTGGTAGGCCGGGTCCCAGACGGTCATCTGCCAGTGCTTCGGGTAGGGCTTCCACTCGATGCGCTTGCCCTCGGTGTCCAGGGCGAACCAGTGCGGGCTCTCGCGCTGTGCCTTGAAGTACCCGATGCCGGTGGGCAGCAGCGGCGCGTCGGTCTCGCCGTCGACCGCGCCCGGGTAGTTGCGCGCGCTGGAGAAGTCCTTGTAGGCCAGCACCTTGATCTTCGGGTTGAGCTGCTTGAGCTGGCGCAGGGAGGCCGTCTCGGTCGCGTTGAGCACCACCAGGCTGTAGTGCTGCGCGGCGAACGCGATCTCGTTCGTGGTGGGTGGTTCGCCGATGCCGTACCACCAGCCGCAAGGCGCGAGCGGTCTCGGCATCGGGGCGAGCGGGTCCGGGGGCACCGACCGGCCTGACGCGGCGTCCAGGGTGCACCCGGCGCTCGGCAGCAGCAGCGCGGCCGCGCACACCAGGCCGAGCACGTGGCTGCCGAACTCGCGGATGGGGCGTCGGTTCAGCGGTTCCTTCGGCACATCAGCTCACCCACCGTCTGCAACAGGATTTTGACGTCCAGCCACAACGACCAGTTGGCTATGTAGTAGTTGTCGTACCGGGACCTGTCGACAATCGAGGTGTCACCCCGCAGGCCGTGCACCTGCGCGAGTCCGGTCAGTCCCGTGGGAACTCGGTGCCGGGCCCAGTACAGCTCGTGGATAGCCGAGAATTCGCGCACGAAACCCGGCCGTTCCGGGCGTGGTCCGACGATGGACATGTCACCCCGGAGGATGTTCCACAACTGCGGCAGTTCGTCCAGGGAACTGTTGCGGAGGAATCGTCCGACTGGTCCGACCCGGCGATCCCCGGCCACCGACCAGGTGACTTGGGAATCGTCTTCGCCGCACATTCTCACGCTGCGCAGTTTGTAGAGCACGAATGGCTGATCGTCCATCCCGACCCGGACCTGGCGGAAGATCACCGGACGGCCGCTCTCCAGCAGCACGGCCAGCGCGCACAGCGCGATCACCGGCGAGAGCACGACCAGCGCGACGGCGGCCAGCAGCACGTCCATGGCGCGCTTGACCCACCAGGTCGGTCGGCTGGTCGGGGCGGTGCCCAGCCGCATCAGCGGGTAGCTGCGGAGCCGTTCGATATCGGGTCCGTCCTGGTAGAGCTCGAACATCCGGGGCACGACCAGGGTGGTGCAGCCCAGTCGGTGCGCGGTGATGGCCGAGTCGACCACCGACGACTCGCGGGCGTGGGAGAACGCCAGCACGACCGTGCCGACGCCCAACCGGGTGATCGCGTCGGCGAGGTCCTCGTCCATCAGGTCGACCGGCAGGGCGGCGCGGTCCAGCGCGGACTGCAGGTCCTGCGAGGGCTGGGGGTCGACGAACCCGACCGGGCGCAAGCCGAACTCGGGGTGCGCGAGCATCGCGCCGGCCAGGTCGACCCCGACCTTCCCGGCGCCGACCACGATCGTGCGGTCGCAGCGGTGGAACCGGCGGCGGGCCCAGCGGCCGAAGGCGAACACGACGACCCGGGCCGGTTCGCTCAGCGCGGCGAAGGCGAGCACCGACCACTGGGCGGCCCTGGTGGCGTCAGGTGGTGCGCTGCCGATCAGCGCGACCAGTGTGACCAGCGCGAACGCCACGGCGGTCGCGCCAGCGGAGCGCGGCAGGTCGTGGAACCAGGACAGCCACAGCCGCCGCCGGTAGAGCCGGTACGCGCCTCGCACGCCCAGCAGCGCCGCCGCGACCGCCACCGTCCACCACCCGCCCGGCGAGAACCGCGTGGCCACCGCGACCACCGTGGTCACGTCGACCGCGACCAGCAGCACCGCCACCGCGTTCACCCGCCGGAGCAGGTCCGCCCACGACGTCTCCCGCGGTCTCGGGTGCCGCCACCGCGACACCAGGGGCGAGGTGGTCGCCGAACCCACCCCGTTCATCTCGGACCGCCCTTGCCGGGGCCCGAGCGCGTCCCGTCCACGCCACACCACATTCGGACGACGTCCTTCCCACCATGAACTCGATATCGGTCACCCGTTCGAGATCATCCGAACGGGAATCTCTACTCACTGGGTGTTCGCCAAGTGTGATCTTCGGCGTTAATTCACTCGTTCGGTGAACACTGTTCCTCTTTCTGGTGATCATCGGGTCCGTTCTCCGCCTGAATTCGCCCGGTCGTGCGACGAGATACCGCGGGGTGGTCGAATCTAGTCGCGGTACGGAGGCGAATAATTGTGGACCGCCATCCGCCATCCAGTGAAATGGGGCCCTTTGACCGTCGATGAAGGCGACGTGCGCACCGCGTCGGAAGAGGGCGGACCGGCCCTTTCCGGCGGCAAGCGCACCCACGTCGTGCTACCCGCCTACAACGAGGCCGCCTCGCTGCCGCCGCTGCTGAGCCGGCTCGCGGAGGTCGCGCTCACCGGACGGCTCACCGCCTGGGTCGTGGACGACGGGTCGTCCGACGGCACCGCCGAGGTCGCCGCCACCGGCGTGCCGGGGCTGGAGGTCCGGCTGGTCAGCCACCCGGTGAACCTCGGCCTCGGCCAGGCCGTCCAATCCGGACTGCGGGCCGTGCTCGCCGAGGCCGGTGAGGGGGACGTCGTCGTCGTGATGGACGCCGACGACACCCACGACCCGACCCTGATCCGCGTGCTGGAACGGGAGATCGCGGCGGGCGCGGACGTGGTGATCTGCTCCCGGTTCGTGGCCGGCGGCGACGACGCGACCGCGCCCGCGCTGCGCCGGCTGCTGTCGCGCGGTGCGGCGGTGCTGTTCCGCCGGGTGCTGCGGGTCGACGGCGTCCGCGACTTCACCAGCGGCTTCCGCGCCTACCGGGTCAGCCTGCTGGCCCGTGCCGAGAGCCACTGGGGCGAGCGGTTGATCGAGGAACGCGGTTTCGCGTGCATGGTCGAGCTGCTGCTCAAGCTGCGGCACTGCCGGCCGGTGGTCACCGAGGTGCCGCTGACCTTGCGCTACGACCGCAAGCAGGGGCCGAGCAAGATCAGGATCGCGCGCACCGTCGGGCAGTACCTGAAGCTGTTGGTCCGCGACCGGCTGTCGCCCGCCCCGTACCGGGTGCTGTGATGCGACGTGTGCCGGACGGGCGGGTGGACCACGGGCACGTGGTGGTGGTCGGCGGCGGGATCTGCGGGCTGGCCACGGCCCACCGGCTGGTGCGCGCGGGCGCGCGGGTGACGTTGCTGGAGGGCAGCGACCAGCTCGGCGGGCTGGGCACGTTCTTCCCGTGGCGCGACCGCTGGGTCGAGCGCTTCTACCACTGCGTGATGCCGACCGACGACCACCTGCTCGGCCTGCTGGGCGAACTGGGGCTGCGCGAGTCGATCGCGTGGCGCCGCACCCGGATGGGCATGGTGGTGGACGGCCGGAGCTTCCCGTTCAACACGGCGCTGGACCTGCTCAGGTTCACCCCGTTGGGTGTGCTCGACCGGCTGCGGTTCGGCGCGGTGTCGGTGCTGCTGCGGCGGTTGGGGCAGGGCAAGGACCTGGACGGCACGCGCACCGAGGACTGGTTGCGCGGGCTGTACGGCGACCGGGTGTGGGAGCTGCTGCTGGCGCCGCTGTTCGGGGCGAAGTTCGGGGCCCGCTTCGGCGACGTGCCCGCGCTGTACCTGTGGCAGCGGCTGGGGCGTGAGGGGGCCGTGTCGGTGCGCGGCTACCCGGAGGGCGGCTACCGGGCCGTCATCGACGCGCTGAGGGGGTCGATCGAGGCGGGTGGCGGGGTGGTGCGGCTCGACGCCCCGGTGCGGCGGATCGGGGTCGCCGACGGCGTGCGGATCCGGCTGGACGGCGACGAGGTGGTGTCGGCGGATCGCGCGGTGTCGACGCTGCCGCTGCCGTTGCTCCGGCAGCTCGCGGACGACGACCTGGCCGCCCGGCTGCCCGACGTGCGGTTGCCGTACCAGGGTGTGGTGAACGCGCTGTTCTTCCTGCGGCGGCCGTTGTCCGGGCACTACTGGACGCCCGTGGTGCGGTCGGGCACGGAGTTCGACGGGCTGATCCAGATGACGCCGTTGGCGGGTGTGGAGCCGTACGGCGGGCGGCATCTCGTCTACGCGATGCGGTACACCGATCGGGAGTCCGCGTTGTTCCAGGAGGACGACGCCTCGGTCGCGGCGCGGTGGACTTCGCAGTTGCTGGCGCTGCACCCGTCGTTGAGCCGTGCCGACGTGGAGGACGTGCGGGTGTTCAAGGCGCCGTTCGTGGAGCCGGTGTACCCGCTCGGGTACCTGGCGCGGCGCCCGCCCGTGGTGGTCGCCGGCACGCCGTTGCTGCTGGCGACCACCGCGCACGTCTACCCGGAAGTCACGAGCTGGAACTCGAGTGTGGGACTCGCGCGGCGGGTCGTCGCGACGCTGGCGGGGGCACCGCAAACCGTTCCGGGCTGAGCCGGTCCCCCGACTGTGGGTGGACCGGCTGGGTGTGGACCGGCTGGGTGTGGGCCGACTGGGTGTGGACCGACTGGCCGCGGACCAGTTGCCGGAGTGCGGCGGCGATCCGGGCCGACGGCGAGCCGGTGCCGTACGGCGACGGGATGTGCTCCAGGCGTTCCCGGTGGCCGGCGACGTCGTCCAGCCACCGCAGCACTTCAGTGCTCATCTTCGGACCGGGCGGGACGAGGGTGCCGAACGTGCCCTCGATCTCCGGGCGCTCGGTGCTGCGGCGCACCACGACCACCGGCCGTTTGAGGACGCTGACCTCCTCCTGGATGCCGCCGGAGTCGGAGACGACCACGGCGGCGCACCGGGCCAGGGCCAGGAACGCCGGGTAGGCCTGGGGTTCGACCACCTTGAGGGGGCGAAGCAGGGCGGTCAGCCCGAAGCTCTCCACGCGCTTGGCGGTGCGCGGGTGCAGCGGGAGGAGCACCGGCAGCGGCAGCCGGTTCAGCTCGCGGAGGATCGTCTCCAGGTTGACCGGGTCGTCCACGTTCTCCGGCCGGTGAATGGTGGCGAGCACGTAGCCGTCGCGTTCGAGTTCGTGGCCGTCCAGGACGACGGACTCCTCGTCACGTCCGGGGAGGGCGGTGACGAGTGCTTCCACGACCGTGTTGCCGGTGATCGCGATCCGTTCCTCCGGGACGCTCTCGGCGAGCAGGTTCGTGCGGTTGAGCGGGGTCGGTGCGCAGCACAGGTCGGCGAGGTGGTCGATGGCCACCCGGTTGTGCTCCTCCGGCATCGCCCGGTCGAAGCTGCGCAGGCCCGCTTCGACGTGCACCAGCGGCACGTCGTTCGCGTTGGCGGCCAACGCCCCGGCGAGCGCGGACGTCGTGTCGCCCTGCACGATCACCGCCCGCGTCGGCTGCTGGGCCAGCACCTCGTCCACCGCCGTGATGGCCGCGCCCAGCTGTGCGCCGCGCCGTCCAGCGCCGACACCCAGCTCGTGGAACCGGCCCGGACAGCCGATGTCCTGCCGGATCCGTTGGTACATCGCGGTGTCGTAGTGCTGTCCGGTGTAGACGACGGTCGCGTTCGTCCCGATCATGCGGATCAGCGGAGCCAGCTTGATCAGCTCCGGCCTGGTGCCGCACACCATCGTGACGGCGCCGAGAGCTCCCTCGTCGATCGAAACCACCTCCAGTCGCGGATGACGCGCTCCTGGGCGCGATCGCGGAGAAGGTTAGAGTCCCGGCGGCCGTTTTCCCTTGCGCCTCAGTCGATCGAGTGAAGTTGACTGGCGCTGGACCTGAGATGGGGGTTACGTCAGTAAGTTTGCGTGTGGATCACTTTGACAATCGGACGGACTGAGGACAATGGTTCGAAGGTACGCGGCCCTGTTCGCCACGACGGTGCTCGTGGCGATGTCGGTGGGGCCGTCGCACGCGCAGGCCATGGGGACGGTGCTGTTGCCCGATCTGCGGCAGGCGGCTGTGGGATGCGCGGGTGATTACTCCGGCAACCCGTCGTGGTGCGTCGACTGGGACGTGTGCCTGGTCGTCGATCCGTCCGGGGCGAACGGCGAGTGCGTGAAGAGGGGGCCGGCCGGTGCGGTCCGGCTGAGGTTCACCACATCGGCGGAGAACATCGGCGACGGGCCGTTGCTGATCTACGGCCGGCGGGAGCACCTCGGCCAGCACGGGATGTCGGCGCGGCAGGCGCTCCAGTCCGCTGTGGACGGTTCGATCCCCGCGTCGTACGAGCAGGCGCAGCACCCGATCCCGGCGACGATGTACTACGAGCCCGCCGCGACGCACGAGCACTGGCACCTGCTCGGCTTCGAGCACTTCCAACTTCGCACCCCGTCGGGTGACACGCTGGTCACCGACCGGAAGACCGGCTTCTGCCTGGGTGACCGCTACGAGACGGGCGATCGCCTGCCGAACCGGCCGGGCAAGGGGGACAGCCCGGAGGAGGAGTTGGCGGACGTGCTGGCGGGGAACCAGTGCGGCCACCACGTGCCGGAGGCGTTGACCGTGATGCAGGGGATCTCGGTCGGGCACGGGGACGCCTACCTGCACACGGTGGACTTCCAGTGGCTGGACATCACCACGGTGCCGTCGGGGGTGTACGACGTGGTGAACGTGGTCAACGGCGACCGGACGTTGATGGAGAAGTCGTACACCAACAACGCGTCGTCCATGGCGATCTCGGTGCGGTGGCCGGGCGGCGCCACCGAACCGCCCGCGCAGATCATCGACCCGCCGCAGGTGAAGCTGCTGCGGAACTGCCCGGGGCGGGAACGCTGCGCCGCCAACTTCCCCTGACTCGGGGCCGCTGACTCGGGGCCGCTGACACCGGGCCGCGCTTCGGGGGTGCGCTTCGGGGGTGCCGCGGCTGGGATCGTGCGGTGATCGACGTCCCGCCCGCCGTGCTCGATGGCGCCGAGGTCGTCGCGGGCGCGGTGGGGAGGCGGAGTGCGGGGTGCGGGGTGCGGGGTGCGGCTCTGATGTTCGTGGCTCTTGATCGGCGGCGGTGGTCGGCCGGTGGTCGGGGGCGGATCGTGTCGGCGGTTTGATCCAGCTCTTCTGGGGGAATTCGGTGGCGTCCGGACCGACCGGTGACTCGAAGGGCGGGGCCATGTCGCTGTCCGTTGAGAACCGTGTGCTGGCGGGTCGCTACCAACTGGTGGGGAAGCTCGGTGAAGGCGGTATGGCCGAGGTCCACCGGGGGTGGGACGTGCTGCTCCGGCGGTTCGTCGCGGTCAAGCTGTTCGAGTTGCGGGGTGACGCGGTCGGTGGGAGCCGGTTCGACAACGAGGTCCGCACGTTGGCCCGGCTGTCGCATCCCGGACTCGTCTCCGTCTACGACGCCGGCACGTGCGGTGGGACGTCGTTCGTGGTGTTACAGCTGGTCGAAGGCAGGACGCTCGGTGATCGGCTGGTGCACGGCGCGTTGTCGTCCGCGCAGGTCCGGGCCCTTGGCCACCGGCTCGCCGACACCCTCGCCCACGTCCACGAACAGGGTGTCGTGCACCGGGACGTGAAGCCGTCGAACATCCTCCTCGACCGGACCGACACCGCGTACCTCGCCGATTTCGGCCTGGCCCGGTCGCTCGGCTCGACCAGGCTCACCAAGACCAAGCAGATCGTCGGCACCGCCGCCTACCTGGCCCCGGAGCAGGTGCGCGGCGAGGACGTCGGACCGGCCGCGGATGTGTACGCGCTCGGCTTGGTCCTGCTGGAGTGCCTGACGGGGTACCGCGAGTACCAGGGCAATCGGGTCGACGCCGCCGTCGCCCGGCTGGACCGGCCGCCCGGGATCCCGCGTGATCTGCCCGCCGACCTGGGACGGCTGCTGACGTTGATGACCTCGCTGTCCGCTCGGCGCCGGCCGTCGGCCGCGCGGTGTGCCGACATGTTGCGCTCCGGGCCGATCTCAGGGGTGTTGCCTGACGGGCTGCTCTGCGGTGGTCGGGCGCAGCCCGCGGAGTAGGGCGACGGCTGCCGGAGCGGCGTTCTCCGGTTGTGGGCGGGCGGCCGGGTGGGTCGGGGCACGTCACAGGGTGTCGAGGAAGCGTTCCACCGCGCCCGTGAACTCCTCCGGCCGTTCGAGGTTCGGCAGGTGGGCCGCGCCGGGGATCACGGCGAGCGTCGAACCGGGGATGGTCGAGTGCATCCGCCGGGCCACGTCGACCGGCGTGTACTCGTCGTCCTCGCCGACCACGACCAGCGCGGGCACGGTGGTGCGGGACAGGGAGTCGAGGTAGTCGGGGCGTTCCGCGCGTCCGCGCAGGGCCGCGGCGGCGCCTTCCGGTGACGTGCCGCGCATCATCCGCAGCACGTGAGCGGCTACGGCGGGGAGGGCCTGGACGTTGCGCGGGGCGATCATCTTGTCCAGCACCTCGTCGGCGTAAGGGCCCATGCCTTCGCGGAGCGCGCGTTCCGCCGCCGCGTGGCGGGCTTCGCGGCCGGCTGGTGTCTCGGCCTCGGGGAAGGTGTCCGCGAGGATCAGGGCGTGGACGCGCTCGGGGTGCGTGCGGTGCAATTCCATGACGATCTGGCCGCCCATCGACAGGCCGCACAGCACTGCCCGGTCCAGGTCGAGGCGGTCCAGCAGGCCGATCAGGTCGTCGGCGAACACGTTCAGCGGCGTCTTGCCGGGCACGACCGTTGTCTCACCGTATCCGCGCAGGTCCGGGGCGATCGTCCGGTACCGCGAGCTGAGCTGTTCGACCTGTGGCCGCCACATCGAGCGGTCGAACGGGTGGCCGTGCACGAGCAGGACGGGCAGCCCGGCGCCCTTGTCGTCGTAGGCGATGTCGATGTCGTTCACGCGCATGCGTCCCCCTGGAGCCGTTGACGTCCGAAGCGTAGGAACGCCACGATCGTCGGTGCAATGAAAACAATGCTCTCGGTGCAATGTGGGGTGCTCGCGTGCCGGACTACCGGGTGATCGCAGACCGGCTCGCCGCGGACATCGCGGCCGGGCGGCTCAAGCCGGGTGACCGCCTGCCGCCGCAGCGGCGGTTCGCCCGCAGGAACGGCATCGCCGGGTCGACGGCGGCGCGTGTCTACGGCGAGCTGGTCCGGCGTGGTCTCGCGGTGGGGGAGGTCGGGCGCGGGACGTTCGTGCGTGCCGCGCGTCCACCGGTCGAGCCCGCGTTGGCCGAACCGGGTGGGGCGCGGGTGGACCTGGAGCTGAACTTCTGCGTGCTGCCCGATCAGCCGGAGCTGCTGGCGCCGGGGCTCGAACGGGTCGTCCGCGAAGGGCTGGGTGAGGCGCTCACGCCGATCGGTGTCCGCGGCACGGCCGAGGCGCGTGCCGCTGCCGCGCGGACGTTGGCGCGGGGCGGGTGGGCGCCGGACCCGCGGCGGATCCTGTTCACCGGCAACGGCAGGCAGGCGATCGCGGCGGCCGTGTCGGCGTTGGTGCCGGTCGGCGGGCGGCTCGGTGTGGAGGCCGTCACCTACCCGGTGGTGAAGGCCATCGCGACCAGGCTGGGTATCACGCTCGTGCCGTTGCCGGTGGACGACGCGGGCGTGGTGCCACAGGCGGTCCGGGCCACCGACGTGCGCGTGGTCTACCTCCAGCCGACGCTGCACAACCCGCTCGGCACCACCATGCCCGAGCGGCGGCGGGCCGAACTCGCCGACACCGTGCGGGAACTGGACGTGCAGGTGATCGAGGACGGCATCTACGCGTTCCTGGGTCCCGACCTGCCGCCGCTCGCGCCGGAGCGCACGACCGTGGTGGACAGCCTGTCCAAGCGTCTCGCGCCGGGTCTGACGGTCGGGTTCGCCGTGCCGCCCGAGCACCTGGTCGACCGGGTGGCCGCCGCCGCGCGGTCAGGTGGTTGGGCGGCGGGCCACTTCGCGATCGCGGCGGCCACCGGCTGGATCACCGACGGCACCGTGGAGTCCATAGTGGACCGCAAGCGGGCGTTGGCGTCGGCACGGCAGCAGCTCGTCCGAGAGCGGCTGGCGGGGTTCGACATCCGTGCCGATCCGGGTTCCTACCACTGCTGGTGGCGGTTGCCGGAACGGTGGCGGGCGGAGACGTTCGTGGCCGCCGCCGGGCGTCGGGGCATCGCCATCACGCCCGCCGCGGCGTTCGCGGTCGTACCCGGCCACGCGCCGAACGCCGTCCGCCTCGCCCTCGCCTCCGCGTCCACGCCGACGCTGGCCGCCGCGTTGGACGTGCTCGCCGCCCTCGCCGCCGGCAGTCCGGAGGACGAGTCCGTCGACTGACCGTCGAACCGTCCCGTTGACGCAACCGAACGGTTGCCATAGTGTGGCAACCGTTCGGTTGCTACTCGTTGGAGGTCGTTATGGGTTTTCCCGATCGCATCGAGCGGACCATGGAGGTCGCTCACCCGCCGGCCAAGGTGTGGGCCGCGCTCACCACGGCCGAGGGGCTGGGCACCTGGTTCGGCAACGAGGCGACGGTCGACCTGCGTCCGGGCGGCGCGGTCCGGATGAAGTGGACCGACGGACCCACGGTCGACATGCGGGTGGAACGGGTGGAGGAGCCGACGGTGTTCGGGTTCAGCTGGCCCATCTTCGGGCTGCCCGAGGACGATCCGCGCCGCACCTATGTCGAGTTCACGCTCGAACCGGTCGGTGAGGGCACCCGGCTGACGGTGGTCGAGAACGGTTTCGCCCAACTGCCGGACGACTACTACCGCAAGGCCTACGACGCGAACACCCGGGGTTGGACGAGTGAGCTGGGCGAACTGGTCGCCTACCTCGATGCCGCCTGACGTCGAGGCGATCGCCGAACAGGTCTTCACCGCGCTGGCCGACCCGAGCCGGCGCGCCATCCTGGCCGCGCTGGCCTCGGGGGGTCCGGCGACGGCCACGGACCTGGCGGATCGCCTGCCGATCACTCGGCAGGCGATCGCCAAACACCTCGCCCTGCTGGCCGAGGCCGGTCTGGTGACGGCCGAACCGGGGGAACGGCGTCGGGTGCGGTACCGGCTGCGCTCCGCACCCATGCAGGTGGCGCAGCAGTTCCTGGCCGCGCTGGCCCGTGACTGGGACGGCCCGCTCGCGTCGTTGAAGGACCACCTCGACCGGACCGCGGGCGGGTCCGCGACAACCCCACCCGACGAAACCTGACGGGCACGACGATCGGCTCCGCGCGTGAGCGTGGACCTGAACTGGAAGGTGGACATGGAAACCACGATGAAGACACCCCCGATCGTCACGGCGGAGGAGTGGGAGGCAGCGCGTGAGCGGCTGCTCGTGAAGGAGAAGGAGATGACCCGCGCCCGGGACGCGCTGGCCGCCGAGCGCAGGCGGATGCCGTGGCTGGAGGTGGAGAAGGAGTACGCGTTCGACGGACCGAGGGGCCGGGTGAGCCTGCTCGACCTGTTCGAGGGCCGTCGTCAGCTGATCGTCTACCGCGCCTTCTTCGAGCCCGGCGTGTTCGGCTGGCCGGAGCACGCGTGCCGGGGCTGTTCGATGGTGGCCGACCAGGTCGCGCACCTCGCCCACCTGAACGCCCGCGACACCACCCTCGCCTTCGCCTCGCGCGCGCCGCTGGCGGATATCGAGAGGGTGAAGGCGCGGATGGGGTGGACGATGCCCTGGTACAGCATGACCGACGGGTTCGACGCCGATTTCGGTGTGGACGAGTGGCACGGCACGAACGCGTTCATCCGCGACGGCGACCGCGTGTTCCGCACCTACTTCATCAACAACCGCGGTGACGAGGTGATGGGCGGCACCTGGAGCTACCTCGACATGACCGCGCTCGGGCGGCAGGAGGAGTGGGAGGACTCGCCGGAGGGGTATCCGCAGACCCGGCCGTACGAGTGGTGGGACTGGCACGACGAGTACGCCGACGCCGAACCGGCGGAGGGGTGGCTGGCGAAGGTGGAGGCGTCGGGCGTCCGTGCCAAGGAGAACGCACGACCGCTGCCCGCCTCCTCGGAGGGCGGCGACACCGTGCGCTCGTCCGAGCCGGCAGGGTCCTGCTGTTCTCGCTGAACGGGTCCGGACAAGTGGATCACGGTGTGATCGGCTCCGCGCGATGATGTCCGGATGAGCGACACCTACTCGCCCGTCCCGGAGCTGAACCTGCTCAAGCAACTGGAAGACCGCATCGGCGGGGAGAACATCTCGACCGGGTTCGACCTCGCGGAGTTCGGCCGCACCGTCGGTATCGACACGTGGTCGAAGGACCCGGAGTTCCTCGACAGCTTCCTCTCCTTCGCCACCGCCAACGCCGGCGGGTCGGTCTACGCGCTCTGGCGGATCGACGACCGCGCGAACCTGGCGGACCTGCCCGTCGTGGTGTTCGGGGACGAAGGCGGGATCGGCCTTGTCGCACGCGACCTGCGGGAACTGTTCCAGCAGCTCGCGTGCGACAAGGCGCTGTACGTGGGGGACTACGACGCCGGGTTCCACGACAAGGCGGGCTCAGAGGACAACGAGAGCGGTGACTCCTAGGCGAACAGCACGAGGTACGTCGCCAGGACCCCGAGCAGGTAGACCGGGTAGCCGATGCGGGCCGCCCTGGACAGTCGCCGTTCCGCGTCGTCGCGTTGGAGCGTGGCCATTCGCTTGCGCAGCATGGCGATCAGCACGCAGCCGACGGCGAGCAGGATGAACGCGTAGTAGCCCCACTCCAGCGCCACCGTGTAGCTGACCGACGGCAACTGCGAGGTCACGTTGTTCAGCAGCACGGCCGTGCTGAGGATCGCGGTGATGCCCATGGACACCGGCGCGGTGCCGTCGGAGGCCTTGAAGAACAGCGACAGGTACGTGACGCAGATCAGCAGCACCAACGGCAGCAGGTTCTTCAGCAGGAACGGCAGCGTGTCGCGGACGATCTCCACCTCGCCCGTGTACTGGCTGTAGTAGATGCCTTCGGCGGTGCCGGCCGCCGACCCGTCGCCGAGGGCGTCGCTGCTGCCGACGGTCCGCTGGAAGAACCGGGCCGAGGTGGTCAGCCAGTTGGGGATGGCGTTGATGGTGGCGTCGCCGTCCGCGCCGCTGCGCAGGTGGTGTTCGGACGGCTGGTCCAGGATCTCCTTGTCCGTCACGTACACGACCTGGTCGGCGGTCTCGGTGCGGTTCTGGAGCACCACCCTGAGGTGCTGGCGGTCGAACGGGAAGCTGCGGAACTCGAAGCCGCTCTTGAACCGGTCGGCCACCCGGTACAGCCGGTAGGTGCCGTCCGGGCCGGTGACGTCGCGCAGCGGTTCGCCGAGCTCGAGGTCGGGCTTGACGGCGTTGACGAACTGGACGTCCGCGGCGGTGTGCGGGCCGGTGTACTTGAGCCACAGGAAGAAGTCCACGAAGTAGGTGCCGTCCCGGGTGTCCAGGTCGCGGACCTCGTTCAGGTTGATGCCGGTGGCCACCACCTGGCGGCGGGTCAGGTACCGGTCGCCGATCGCGATCACGCTGCCGTCCGCCAGCGCGGCGTTCAGCGCCTGCTCCGACGGCGGTTCGTAGATCGTCAGCTGGACGGGCGCCGAGACCAGTCGGGAGCCGTCGCTGGTCACGAACGACACCGGCATCTGGGCGGAGCCGTTGGCGGAGAAGTACAGCGGGCCGAGGAGCGCCGGGAACGCGTTCTTCTTGTCCTTCAACGCCGCGAGTCCGTCGCGCAGGCGTTTGCGGTCGTCGGCGCGGTTCGCCGGGGCGAGGCCGATGCCGTTGGCGGTGATCACGTGCAGGCCGACGTTGAGCGCCTGCCGGGCGGTCGCGGCGTGCCAGCGCGGGCGTTCCCCGTACCGCTGCTGGTAGTTCTCGGCCCAGGTCAGCGCGGGGCCGGACAGCGAGTCATCCGCCATCGGGGTCGCCAGGTGCAGGTCGCGCGTCGCATCGCCCAGGGCGTCGTGGAACGAGGTGGTGCCCAGGGTGGCGGTGCCCAGGATCGGCGCGTCGACCCCCGCGCCGCGCAGACCCTTCACCAGGGGGACGCCGTTGCGCTCCTCGGTGGCGAGCAGGATCGGCGTGCCGGGGGTGAGGGCCTTCACCTGGTCGACCGCGGCTCGCGGGTCGTCGGCGACGGGTAGCGCGGCGACGACCTGGCCGAAGCGGCTGAACGAGTCGGTGAACGCGGCCTGTGCGGAGCGGCCGGACTCGGTGTCGTCGTAGACCACCGCCACCTTGTCGGCGCCGAGCACCCGGGAGGCGTAGACGGCGAGGAAGTCACCCTGGGTGCGGTCGCCGAACATGCTGCGGAAGTACCACTCGCTGCCGTCGGTGATGCCGGCTCCGCTGGCGGAAGGGGTGACGGCGGGTATGCCGGCCGCCCGGTAGATCGGGGCGGCGGCGAGGGAGGTCACCGTGACGCCGTGGCCGATGACGTACAGCGCCTTGTCGTCGCGGACGATCTCCTCGGCGATCCGCTTCGCCCGGTCGGGCTGGTCGGCGTCGTCGTAGACGAGGAGTTCCACCGGGTGGCCGTTGACGCCGCCGTCCGCGTTGAGGTTGTCCAGGCGCATCCGCACGCCGCGTTCGAGGTGGGCGGCGGCGGCCGGGTCGCGTCCGGTCATGCCCGCGACCAGGGCGACGTGCACGGGCTCGTTGCCCGCGGTGCCGGTCGCGGTCCACACGCCGATGGTGGTCAGCGCGACGAGCGTCACGGCGCCGATCGCGATCAGGGCCTTGGGTGAGCGGCGGCGTCTGGCGGGTGGCGCCACGGGCTGCGGGCGGGGCGGCTCGACCACGTCGCGCGCCTCGTGGGGCGCGGTCGGCTGGACGCCGCGCAGTGCGCGTCGGGCCCGGTCGGTGGCCGGGTCGGCTTTGATCGCGTACGCCTTGTCCAGGCAGAACAGGCGCTCGGCGTCGTCGGTGACCAGTTCGGCGAGCCAGCGCCAGGCCGGTTCGTACTCGGCGTCCTGGGCAAGCGCCACGCCCAGCAGTTCGCGAGCCGCGTGCGGGTCTCTGGTGCGCAGGCCGATCGCCCGATGAGTGAGCGTGACGGCGGTGTCGGGCTTTTCAGGCACGGGCGGAGGCTAGGAACACCACGTGGTGCCCGATGGAGAATCCCCTGACCGGGGCGCGATCACCCGATCGGGATTCTGGCTCCGTTTTTGTCAGGCGGTGGGCGCGTAGGCGAGGTCGAGGACGCCGTTGGAGAGGGCGCGGGAGTGGGACAGGGTCAGCTTCACCCTGTTGCCGCTGTCGGTGAACAGTCGCTTGCCGCCGCCGGCGACGATCGGGTGCTGGAACAGGCGCAGTTCGTCCAGGAGGTTGTGGTGCAGCAGCCACTGGACGAGCGTCGGGCTGCCGTTCACGAGGATGTTCTTGCCCGGCTGCGATTTGAGCGCGTGCAGCTCCTTGGCGACGTCACCCTTGATGACGGTCGAGTTCCGCCAGTCGGGGGAGTCGTCCAGCGTGGTCGACGCGACCAGCTTGGGGGTGTTGTTCATCCAGTCCGCGAGCGGGTCGTCCTCGATCGTGCGCTGTGGCCACGAGGCGGCGAACACCTCGTAGGTGCGGCGACCGAGGAGCAGGGTGTCCGCCGCGTCCGCTTCCGCGCCGATGGTCTCGCCGAGCTCGTCGTTGTACATCACCCACTTCTCCGGTGACTCCACGACTCCGTCCAGCGTGATGAACAACCAGGCGACGATCTTCCTCATGGCATCTCCAGGCGTGTGTGGCGGGGGCGCGGCGAGTCCGCCGGGATCAATGGCGCGCGAACGGCCGAGGAGCTGTCCACTGTGTCGGGTCGGTCGCGGTCGGGTCGGTCGGTCTGTGTCGGGTTGGGTTGGGGCGGGTCGGTCGCGGGTCAGCCGCGGTCTTCTTCGGTCTCGATGTGCATGGCTTGCTCTTCCGGGCTCGCCGGGTAGGTCGACCCGGCTTCGTCGGCGATGGCGGTCGGCTCGTGGTGCGCGAAGTCGCCGCCGCCGTCGGGTGCGGTGAACTGGGGTGCGGCCGCGTCGGCGTCGCGTCGCAGGGCGCGGTCCCGGCCGGTGTCCCGCCGCCTTTCCAACCCCTCTTGCTGCTCGGACAGGGATCGCTGGTCGGGCTGCGGTCGTTCGTCAGCCATGGTGACTCCTCCCGTGCTGGTCGGAACGGGTGACACCGAATGGGTTACCCGGCGTGCGGTGGGTATCCGCGTCGGACGCGGGCCGTTTGCCGGGGTGCCTGCCGGTGAACCCCGGAAGACATGACGAGGAGCGGCACGATGGCGGTGTCGGTCGACGCCTGGGGTGTCGACTTGGCCGCGGACCTCGGGGTGCCGGACGAACCCGCCGGTGTGGTGGTGTTCGCGCACGGTTCGGGCAGTTCCCGGCACAGCGGGCGCAACCGCTCCGTGGCCGAATCGCTGCGCCGGGACGGGTTCGCCACGCTGTTGATGGACTTGTTGACGGAGCGTGAGGAGCGGGAGGACCGCGTCACCGGTCACCTGCGGTTCGACATCGAGTTGTTGGCGGAACGGGTGGCGGCGTCGGTGGAGTGGACGTCGCGGTACCCGGCGACGCGCGGGCTGCCGATCGGGCTGTTCGGCGCGAGCACGGGTGCGGCGGCGGCACTGGTCGCGGCGGCTGGGACGTACCTGGTCAAGGCGGTGGTGTCGCGCGGCGGACGGCCGGATCTGGCGGGGAGCGCGCTGGCGCGGGTGCGTGCGCCGACGTTGCTGATCGTGGGTGGTCGGGACGAGCAGGTGCTGGAGTTGAACCGGGCGGCGGCGGAGCGGTTGGCGACGGTTCACCGGATCGAGGTGGTCGAGGGGGCGACGCACCTGTTCGAGGAGCCGGGGGCGTTGGATGAGGTCGCCCGGCTGGCGGGTGCGTGGTTCCGGGAACACCTGTGAGTTGGGGGAGCGTGTTGTCGGGACGCTGATCCAGACCGTCCATAGTGGACTACGGTGTGGTGGGCCAACGGTCGAACCAGGCACGGGTGCGGCGCAGGACGTCGGTCTGGTGCGCGCGTTCGCGGATCGAGTGGTTTTCGCGCGGGTAGACGACGTACTCGTGCTCGACGTCGAACCGGCGCAGCGCGCGGTGCAGGGCTTCGGCTTGTGAGACCGGCACGTTGGTGTCGTCCTCGCCGTGCAGGAGCAGTACGGGGGTGCGGATGCGGGAGGCGTGCGAGATCGGGCTGATCCGGTCGTGCGGGTGCGGGCCGACGCCCTCCCAGGCCGCGCTGCCGGCGAGGGCCGCCTCGAACGCGCCGCCCTCGCCGGTCGCGGCGAGCATGCCCCAGTCGCTGATCCCGGCGCCCACCAACGCGGCCCGGAAGCGGTCGGTCCGGGTGACGGCCCACGCCGCCATGAACCCGCCGTGACTCCAGCCGCCGATGCCGAGCCGGTCGGGGTCGGCCACGCCGTCGACGACCAGCAGGTCGATGCCGGTCACCACGTCGTCCCACTCGTCGAGGCCGACTTTGCCGGCGACGGTCGCGGCGAACTCGTGGCCGTGCCCCTGTCCGCCGCGCGGGTTGGGCAGGAACACCGCGTAGCCGGCGGTGGCGAGCCATTGGCCGGAGGGGTGCCAGGCGAGTGTCAACCGGTCGGCGTGCCGGTCGTACGGGCCGCCGTGGATGACGGTGACCAGCGGGAACGGGCCGTCGGTGCGGGTTCGGCCCGGTGGCAGGAGCAGCAGGCCGTCCAGTGGTAGGCCGTCGTGCGCGCGGTAGGCGAGGCGTTCTTGCGGGCCCCAGCGGATGGCGTCGAGTTCGGGCCTGGTGCGGGTGAGTCGGTGCAGTGGCCCGACGGGTGGGCCGGCGTGGACGTCGGCGGGGGTGTAGGTGGTGCTGACCAGGGTCGTGATCGTGTCCCGGGTCGCGGTCAGGGAGTCTGCCGGGCCGGTCAGGCGGGACAGCTCGCGGAAGCCGGCCGGGGTGAGGGCGTGGGCCGGGGTGAGGGCGTGGACGGTGGTGTCCAGGCCGTCGGCGAACAACGCGATCACGCCGGTGCCCGCAATGATCACCCGATTGTGTTCCCGGGTCCGGTACGGGGAGGTCGAAAACCGCACGTCCGCCGACCAAGGCCGGTGGGGTCGTGCCCAGGTAGACCAACCGCCATCCGTGATCATCACGCCACCACACCGGGGAAGACGCCTCGACGTGTGCGGGACCCAGGCCGTGCGCCACGCCGTCGTCGTGCACCACGTGCAGCGCGGGGCGGAGGAGACCCGGGTCCAGGGCCGGCGTCTCCCAGGTCAGCACGGCCAGCGGGCCGCCGTCCGGGCGTTGGGCCAGCTCGACCACGTGTCGATCGCCCAGGCCGGGCGGGGTTTTCAGCTCACCGGTGGTCAGGTCCAGGAGGTGGAGTCGGGCCGGGTCGGCGCGTTCGCCCCACACCCACGCGTCGTCGCGTTCGGCCGCGCGTCGGGCGTCCTCCTCGGTCGGCTCGTCGTGCGCGATCACGGCGACCCGACCGGCCAGCGGCAGGTGGTCGACGACGGTTCCGCGCCAGGTGGTCAGCTGCTCGACCACGCCGTCGTCCAGGCGGACGCGGCGCAACTGCGGGTGGCCGCGCTGCGCCGCGTCCGACAGGTAGTAGACGGCGGTCGAGTCCGGTGACCAGCCACAGTTCGCTCACCGGGTGTTTCCCGGCTCGGCCTATCGGGGCGAGCGTGAAGGCGACCCACCGGCCGTCCGGTGACAACACGGGACCTCGCGGCACGCGGCCGTCTACCACCATCTCCGCGGTTAACTCGATCATGACCGCCAGGTTGGTGACCCGGATCACCGGGGTCCGATGTGGACTCGCCGTCAGAGTGGTGCCATGACTTACGACGTCGAGTCCGTCCGCGCCCAGTTCCCCTCGCTCGCCACCGGGACCGCCCACTTCGACGGGCCTGGCGGGTCGCAGGTGCCCGCGGTGGTCGCGGATGCGGTGCGGGGCGCGATGATCTCGTCGCTGGCCAACCGCGGCACGGTGACCGCCGCCGAACGTGCGGCCGACGCGATCGTGTCGGACGCCCGGCGGGCGATGGCCGATCTGCTCGGCGCGTCGCCTGAGGGCGTGGTGTTCGGGCGGAGCATGACGCAGCTGACCTACGACTTCGCCCGCACGTTGGCGCGCACCTGGCAGCCCGGTGACGAGGTCGTGGTGACCCGGTTGGACCACGACGCCAACGTGCGGCCGTGGGTGCAGGCGGCCGAGGCGGTGGGCGCTGTGGTGCGGTGGGTGGGGTTCGACCCGGCGACCGGTGAGCTGACGGCGGCGGACGTGGCCGAGGTGTTGTCGGCGCGGACGCGGTTGGTGGCTGTCACGGCGGCGTCCAACCTGATCGGAACACGTCCCGAGTTGGCGGAGATCGCCGAGTTGGTGCACGCGCGGGGTGCGCTGTTCTACGTGGACGGCGTCCACCTCACCGCGCACCAACCCGTCGACGTGGAGGCGTTCGGGGCGGACTTCTTCGCGTGCTCGCCGTACAAGTTCTTCGGGCCGCACTGCGGCGTGGTGGCCGGGCGGCCGGAGGTGTTGGCGGACCTGCGGCCGGACAAGCTGCTGCCGTCGCCGGACGCGGTGCCCGAGCGGTTCGAGTTGGGGACGCTGCCGTACGAGGTGTTGGCCGGCTGCACGGCCGCGGTGGACTTCATCGCCGGGCTGGCGCCTTCGGCGGGCGACAAGGGTGAGCGTCGGGCGCGGATCGTGTCGTCGCTGGTGGCGGTGGGAGAGCACGAAGACCGGTTGCGGGAGAGGGTCGAGGCGGGGCTGGAGGGGCTGCCCGGTGTGGTCGTGCGGTCGCGTGCCCGGCTGCGCACGCCGACGGTGCTGGTGACGTTCACCGACCACGCGGCGGCGGAGGCGTACCGGTTCCTGGCCGGGTTGGACGTGAACGCGCCGGCCGGGGCGTTCTACGCGATCGAGACGTCCCGGTGGCTCGGGCTCGGTGACACCGGCGGGCTGCGGATCGGGCTCGCCCCCTACTCGACCGAGGCCGAAGTGGACCGGTTGCTCGACGGGCTGGGTCGGTTCGTGCGTTCGGTCTAGCGCTAAACCGGTTGAGACGTGGATGTGTGGGCCGAACGGAGCAATGTCGGCGGGGCGCTGAACAGCCCTCGGTCACTGCTCGTACTTCCTCAACGAGAACGGGTCACCCCCGCCGCGCAGGTGCACTCGCCTCTCCCCACACAGGAAGGTGGTTCATGAGGCACACACGTCCCCAGCTCGGTAAGAAACGCGCGGTGGTCGTCGGTGCGGTCGGCATAGCGGCGATGGTCGTGACGGCGGCCGTCGCGCTCGCCACCGCAGGCCCAGACCAGGCGGAGCAGGCCATCGTCTGCCCGTCGCCGGTCGGCGCGCTGACCGCGGTGCCGGAGGCGGCGCAGGCCGAAGTCGACCGCGAACTGGCGAACCTGGACAAGCAGCTCAAAGAGGCCAACGAGCGGTTGGTCAAATCGGAAGGCGAAGGCGGACCGAACTTCGTCGACAACGCGATCCTGGGTCCCTTGGCCAGCAAGCGGACCGCCGCGTTGGACCGCATGGCGATAGCGATCGGCCGCGTCGACGAGAAGCCGGAGGGGTTGGAGCAGTTCGCGAAGTGCGCGCTGGGTGAGGCCGGTGAGGTCGCCGAAGTGACCACGGCCCCGCCCGCGGCCGCGCCTGCCGAAGGTGAGCAGGTGATCGAGTGCCCGTCGCCCCTCGACGCGTTGGCTCAGGTGGAGGTGCCGGCCTCGGCCGAGGCCGAGGTCGAGCGGGAACTCGCGAACCTCGACAAGCAGATCCAGGAGGCGAACGACCGTCTGGTGAGCACGAAGGGTCAGGGTGGGCCGAACTTCGTGGACAACGCGATCCTGGGTCCGTTGGCCGACAAGCGGACGGCCGCGCTGAACCGGATCGAGACCGCGATCGGCCGCGTCGCCGAGAAGCCGGAAGGGTTGGAGCAGTTCGCCGAGTGCGGATTGGAGTAAGCGGATCCACTCGCGTGGAGAGGCCGGTCCGGGCGTGTGCCCGGACCGGCCTCCGGCGTTTGGAGGGCGTCTTCCGGCGTCGGACGGCCTGGCCGCGCCGTCCGGTCACGTTGATCGGCTTCGAGCCGCGTGGCCCCCTGGTCGCCGCGTTCCGGGTCGGGCGGGAGCCCGCGCCGCTCGACGTGGCGCAGCTGCGGCCGGGCGGGGGTTCCGGCAACGGGTGGTGCCTGGACCTCGACATCACCGGGATCCGGCCGTCCGGGCTGGGTGAAGGGCTGTTCGACGTGGATGTCCGCAACGGTGTCCCGCGCCCGTCGTCGCCGGACGTCAAGCCCGTCTGGGATTTGTGGTACGCGGGCGGCCCGGACGTGCCGAACCTCTGGGCGTCCTACTCGACCGGGATCCGCTGGGAGTGGGTGGACGTGGCCATGAGCCACCACGACCCCGCTCCTCCGCCCGCCTCGCCCCCCGGCCACGTGGTGCACCTCGACGGTCGGTACGTCACCGACCTGGCGGGTTTCCACTGCGCGATCGGGGAGGCGGTGAACGGCCCGGCGGCTACTACGGTGGCGAACTCGACGGGATGCCCGGGATGCTCCGCGGGTTCGGTGCGGTCGCGCCGTTCACCCTGGTCTGGCACGACCACGACGTGGCGCGCCGACACCTCCCGCTGGAGGGCGAGCGGGAGGTGTCCGGGCGCGACCGGTTCGTCGAGATCCTCGATGTGCCGCGGGAGAACGGGGTCGAGGTCCGGCTGGAGTGAGGCTCACGCGACCTTCGGTGCGGCCCGCATCCCGATGTAGCAGCACTTCCGGCCGTCCGTGAGGGTGGAGAACACGACCGGCATGTAGGCGTCGCTGAACGACGGTCCGGCGCCCGAGGCGGCGAACACGGTGTCGCTGACCGGCAGCAGGTCCATGTCCATCGACGGGTAGTCCTTCATGCCGTCCACGAACTCGTAGCGCAGGTGCGGCGCGCCGTCGCGGGTGTCGACCGTGATCACCACGCCTTCACGGCGGTAGGTGCCGAGGTGCGGCGTGATGTCGACGACCGCCTCGGTGGGGCCGAAGGGTTCGGGCACGGGGACGCCGGCGGTCGCCGCGAGCAGTTCGCCGAGCAGTGCCGTGGCCAACGGCCGCGCGCCGCCGCCGTTGGTGAGCAGGGCGACGGCGACTCCCGCGCCGGGCACCACGCGGAGGTAGGCGTACTGGCCGGTGGCCGCGCCGTCGTGGCCGAATCCGGGGGTGCCCTCCCAGTCGTAGAGGGTCCAGCCCAGGCCCCAGCCGTCGGCGCTGACCGTCCACTTGTCCGGCACGTCGACCTGCCGCTCCTGCATCGCCGCGACGCCGTCCGGGGTGAGCACGGACGCCCCGCCGTCGAGGTGCGCCTTGGCCAGCCGGACCACGCCGGCGGCACTGGCGCAGACGATCGCGCCGGGACCGAACCCGCGCGGCATCATCTCCCACACCGGGGCGACGTCCGGGGCCCGGCCCGGCGCGCCGAGGTGGCCCATGGCGGAGCGGAAGCGCAGCAGGTCTTCCGGCAGCATCATCGTGTGGTCCAGGCCCAGCGGCGCGAGGACCCGCTCCCGCAACGCCCGGTCCCACGTCATACCGGTCAGCACCTCCACGATGCGGCCGAGCACCACGTAACCCGAGCCGCTGTAGGACACCGTGGTGCCGGGCGGGCAGTCCTGGGCGAGGTCGGCGCAACCCTCGACGTAGCGGGCGATGCAGTCGTCGCCGCGTCCGGTGTCGAGGTGGAAGTCGCCGCTGAGGCCGCTGGTGTGGGACAGCAGTTGGCGCGGGGTGACGGTCCGGCTCGCCTCGTCGTCGGCGACCTCGAAGTCCGGCAGCACGGCGCGGACCGGCGCGTCGAGGTCGAGCAGGCCGGTTTCGACCAGCTGCATCACCAGGGTGGCGGTGTAGATCTTGGCGACCGAGCCGAGCTGGAACACCGAGTCGGTGGTCGTGGTCACGCCGGTGTTCCGGTTCAGCACGCCGGTCGCGAACTCGTGGATCTCGCCGTCCACCAGCACGGCCAGGGTCGCGCCGGGCACGTGGTTCGCGGCGCTCAGCTCGTCCAGCCGGGCCTGCCAGTGATCGCGCTGGAAAGTCATGGGTTCCTCCTCGGCCGAGCGTCTTGCGAACGCTGTTCTCGTCTTGCGCACACTGTACGCAGCGGGACGGTTGTGCGCAAATGCGCACGTCGTGCGCTAGGTTGGGCGGTGAGAGGAGGCCCCCATGCCAGAACCGACCGTCCCGTCCGTGTGGGCCCGTCAACGCCGTGCGCGTGAGCAGCCCGCGTTGAGCCAGGACCGGATCGTGTCCGAGGCCGTGCGGCTGTTGGACGCGGAAGGTGTCGAGGCGCTGAGCATGCGTGCCCTCGGTGCCCGGCTCGGTGCCGGCGCGACGTCGCTGTACCGGCACGTGGCCAACAAGGACGAGCTGATCGAGCTGGTCGTGGACGAGGTCTACGGCGAGATGCTGGTGCGTGACGCCGACGACCCGGTCGGCTGGCGGACGTCGGTCGCCGAGTGCGCGCACAGCCTGCGCGCGATGGTGCTGCGCCACCCGTGGGTCGCCTCGGTGTTCGGGCAGGTCGGGTTGGCGCAGCTGGGGCCGAACCTGATGGCGCGGTCCGAGCGGCTGCTGGCGCTGTTCCGGGCGGCGGGTTTCCCGCCGGGCGAGGCGGACCAGGCGATGAGCACGCTGATCGCGTACGTCGTCGGCATGACCACCAGTGAGGCCGCGTACCTGTCGCTGCTCGCCCGCAGCGGCCAGACCGAGCAGGAGTGGGCGGACAGCGTGCGGTCGACCGCCGAACAGGCCGTCCGCGACCACCCGCGGCTGCGTGACGAGTACGCGGCGCGGCGGGGCGACGACCCGGCGAAGCTGCGCGACGACAACTTCACCTACGGCCTCGACCGGGTGCTGGACGGTCTCGCGGCCAGGGTGTCCGGCTAACGCCGGCGCGGTCCGAACTTCATCGACATGCCCCGGATGTCGACGCTGAGCAGCGGGCGGTGGGGGAGGAGCCAGGACAGCGGCCCGGCCGGGTCGATGTCCCAGCTCGTCCGCAGCGCGGTCACGAATCCCTTGGCGCGCAACGGTGTCCGGGCCAAACCGCTGCTGAACGCCTGCCACGTCGACGTCGCCACCGGCAGCCATACGCCGATCCGCGACTGCCTGCCGCGCACCGAGGCGATCGTGCCGCTCACGTCACGGGCGGACGCGGTGAGACCCCGTTCCCACTCGAACTCCGCCAGCTCCTTGGGGATGCCCCACAGCTCACGCCCACCCGCGCGGGACGCCGGGCTGTCCACCCAGACGCGCGTGATCGACACACCGAACCGCAGCCCCTGTCGCACCAGCACCGCCGCCACCAACTCGTGGTAGGCCATGCCGGGCGGCTGGTAGTGCACGAACGCCGTGCCCACCACGGCCCGCCCGAGCACCGTCACCGGACGCACCGGCAACGGCGGTAGTGCCGTCGCCCTGACCAGCCACACGGACACGCACGCTCGGCCGTTCAGCTCCCACGGTTCGGGCGGATAACTCGCCATCGCGGCCCCTCGCTTCGGCGGTAGGCACAACTGTGCATCATTGTTGGGCCACAACGGCATTGCGCGCTCGATGAGCGAGAGCACGCGGGCGTCGGCGTTCCGCACCGATGTCCAGGCCCTGCTGCCCGCCGCGTTGCTGGTGCTGGGCGTCAGCCTCGTCGCCGCCTACCTCCTGCTGCCCTACCCGCGCTGGGAGGCGACCGCGGCGGAGGCGTTCGCGAGCGCGTCGTACTGGGAGAACCGGCTGCTCGCGGCCAAGTCGGTGGACTACTCGGCGGCCAACGCGGCGGCGAGCCCGGTCCAGCACTACTGGTCGCTGTCGGTGGAAGAGCAGTTCTACCTGTGCTGGCCGTTGCTGCTGGTGGTGCTGTTCAAGATCCGGCGACGGCGGGCACAGGTCGTCGGCATCGCCGTGGTGGGCGCGGCGTCGTTCTGCGACGAGCGGCGGTGTCACGGGGTGGTCGGCAACGTCGCCGTGTACTACGACCCGGACCACCTCAACGCGGCGTTCAGCCGGAGCCTCGCCCCGATGCTCGACCAGGTGCTGAACCCCCCCGGTAGCCCTCTGGCGGACGCACGCGTGACCCGAGTGGGCTACTCGGCGTGGGGCGACTTGCGACTCCGCGTTTCGTGATTCCGAAGGCATCCGCCGCGCGAGCGGAGGTTATCCATTTCCGGGAAAGCGCCGCCCCGGTGGCCGTCGAACCGGGTCGGACGCACCGCGGTCGGCTTCACGAATGTCCAGCACCGCCAGGTCGGGGCAGGTCCGGCGGCGGTCCGGAAAACGTCCACCCGGGCCGTGTCGGGAAATTGGGTCAGCCCCCGACATTCATATCCGGGGAATACATCGGAACGCGACCATCTCTCTGTTCCGACATTCGCCACCTTGCTAACCTCCGGTGAACTCGGACGGCGCCGCGCGCCGCCCGGGGGTGCAACCGGCCCGGGGGAAGGCGAACGCGCAGACATGAGTGCTCACCGCATCGGATTGGCGCAGGGCACGGCCATCTACGTCGGAGCCATCCTCGGCGCGGGCATCCTCGCGCTGCCCGCGCTCGCCGCGGCCGAGGCCGGACCCGCCGCGGTGATCGCCTGGATGAGCCTGGTGCTGTTCTGCATCCCGGTGGCGCTGAGCTTCGCCGCGATGGGCTCGGAGTACCCGGACGGCGGCGGCATCGCCACGTTCGTGGCCAAGGCCTGGGGGCCGCGCGCCTCGGGCGCGGTCGGCTACTGGTTCTACTTCGCGCTGCCCGCCGGCGCGCCCGCGACCGCGTTCGTCGGCGGCCAGTACGTCGCGCACGCCCTGGGCGGCGGCGACCGGCAGGCGCTGGCGGTCGCCGCGGTCCTGCTGGTGGCGGCGTTCGGCATCAACGCCGTCGGCCTCAGGGTCTCCGGACGCGTGCAGCTCGGCCTGGTCAGCCTGCTGGCGGTGCTGCTGCTGGTCGCCGTGATCACCGCGCTGCCGCAGTCCGACACCGACAACCTCACCCCGTTCGCGCCGAACGGCTGGCTGTCCGTCGGGCACGCGGCCAGCCTGCTGTTCTTCACCTTCGCGGGCTGGGAGGCGGTCACCCACCTGTCCGGCGAGTTCCGCGACCCGCGCCGCGACCTGCGCCGCACCGCGATCCTCACGCTGATCGTGGTCGCGGTGCTGTACCTGGGTCTCGCCCTGGCCTGCACCCTGGTCCTCGGCCCCGAACTGGCCGGGTCGAGCGCGCCGCTGACCCTGCTGCTGGAACGCGGTATCGGCCCGGCCGCGGGCCCGGTGACGGCCGGCCTGGCGATCGTGCTGACCTTCGGCACCATGACCGCCTACCTGGCGGGCGCGTCCCGGCTCGGCGCGGCGCTGGCCCGTGACGGCGCGCTGCCCGGGTGGCTGAGCCGCGGCCACGCGGCGGGCGAGGTGCCCCGCCGCAGCCTGGGCCTGCTGTTCGTGCTGAGCCTCGCGCTGTCCGCGGCGGCCCTCGGCTTCGGCCTCGAACTGGGCGACGTGATGCTGGCCGCGTCGACGTGCTTCATCGCGGTGACGGTGGCCGGGCTCGCGGCGGGCCTCCGGTTGCTGCCCCGGCGTTCACCCGTCTGGTGGGGCACGGTCGTCGCACTGGTCGTGATGAGCGTCGTGCTCGTCTTCTCGGGTTACTTCCTGTTGGTGCCCGCGGTGCTCGCGGGAATCGCGGTCACCTACTCCGGGCGGTCGCAGGCGGCCGTTCCGGAAGCTGTCGAGAGTTAATCCATAGCACAACCGAATAGCCCGATCGGAATTGTCGACCGTCACCGGGCGGGTTTTGCCGTGCCGGTACGTGGTCGCCACCGGAGCAACCAAACGGAGCAGAGAAATGATCGCAACCGTCAGCTGCCTCGTCTGCGACACCGCGCTGGAGGTGGCGGAGGCCACCGAAAAGGGCGAGATCGTCGAATGCGGGTCCTGCGGCCAGGAGCACGAGGTCGTCGGGGCGGCCGACGGTCGCTTCACGGTCGAGTTCGCGCCGGAGGTCGAAGAGGACTGGGGCGAGTGACCGGGCGACCGGACGTCCTGCTGTCGGTGACGATGGTGCGGCCCGACGAACGGCTGCTGCTCGACTCGCTGCGCGCGGCGGGCATCAGCGTCGAGACCGCCCTCGTCGCCGACATCGGCAACGTGCTCAACGGGTCGGCGCCGCCGCCCGCCGTCGCGTTGCTGCGCAACCTGTCCCACCGCGAGGCGGCGGGCATCGCGCACCGGCTCGGCCACCTCGGCGTGCCGACCCTGAACACCGGCACGGCGATCGACATCTGCCACGACAAGGGCACGCAGGCGCTGCTGTTCGGGCGGCACGGCGTCCCGCACCCGAAGTCGCTGCACGCGTTCGGCCACGACCAGGTGCGGGACATCGCGTTGTCGCTGGGCTGGCCCGTCGTGGTCAAACCGCTCAGCGGCTCCTGGGGACGCGGTGTGGTCCGGTTGACCGACCTGGCGTGCCTGGAGGCGTGGACGGGTGGCCGGGAGTCCGCCGACGCGGCGGGCAAGCTGTTCCCCGTCCTCGTGCAGGAGTACGTCGAGAAACCCGGCCACGACCTGCGCGTGGTGGTCGTCGGCACCGAGCCGGTGGTGGCCATCGAGCGCCGCTCGGCGGACTGGCGCACCAACACCCACCTCGGCGCGACCGTGCGGCGGACCGAGGTCACACCGGTGATCCGGGACCTGTGCGACCGCGTGGTGGCGCTGCTCGGCCCCGGCTTCTACGGCGTCGACCTGCTGGAGGACGTCCGGACCGGCGAACTCAAGGTGTTGGAGGTCAACGCCAACCCGGAGTTCGCCAAGTCGTCCGCGCAGCACGGCGTGGACATCGCCGCGCACCTCGCCACCTTCCTGGCCGACCGCGTCCGCCACCTCGCCGCCGCCTGAACCACTGGGCTGGGCTCAATCTTTTTGGGCTCATCTCTTCGGGCTACCTCTCTGGGGGAGAGCACGATGGACCACTTCGACACCGCGGTAGTGCTCAGCCGAGTGCTGACCTCCGGTGTGATCATGAGCATCGAGCGCAACGACCGCGAGCTGCCCGCGCTGGAACGCCTGCTGCGCAAGGTCGGCGGACGGCCGCACGTGACGCTGGTCAACAGCGTCACGGCGGGGCTGCACTCGGCGTTGGCGGGGCGGCGGCTCGGCCACGGCGACGACGTCGTGGTGCCCGCCCTGGACGACGCCCACCGCCGGTTCCTGGCCTGGCTCGGCGTCCGGGCACGCGAGGACGGCACGCCCGCGTTCGCCTACCTGTCCGCCGGTCCGGCCGACGTCGGCCGGCTCGGCCCGCTGCTCGCCACCACCGCCGGTGCGCCCGCGGTGGTGCTGAACCTGACCGGGCTCGGTTTCGGCCCGGCCGCGGCGGTGCTGTTCGACGACGAGGACGCGTGGCGGCGCGCGGAGCGGCTGAAGATCTTCGGCACGTTCGACCTGCGCACCATGTGGACCCAGACCGAGGCCGACGACGGTGTCGGCGGCGTGCAGTTCAACTACCGGCTGAGCCCCTTGGTCGCCGCCTGTGTCCGGATGGCCCTCACCACGCAAGGAGCGCGGGCGTGAACACCGACTTCCCGAAAGCGCCGCTGCCGCTGCCGCGCGCCGAGGACGTGACCGACGAGCTGGCCGCGCTGGACGGCCCGTCGATCATCCCCGCCGGCCTGCGCCGCACCGTCTTCCCGGTCATCACCAAGGAAGACGTGTTCAAGATGCTGCTGTCCACCCGCATCGACCCGGCCAAGGTCGTCGCGGACTTCACCGAGGCCTACCGCGAGTACGTGGGCGCGGCGCACGCCATCCCGACCGCCAGCGGCACGTCCAGCCTGCACCTGGCGCTGGTCGGCGCGGGCGTGCGGCCGGGTGACGAGGTGGTCGTGCCCGCGTTCACGTTCATCGCCACCGCGCAGGCGGTCGTCGCGGCGGGCGCCGTCCCGGTGTTCGCCGACATCGAGCCGGACACCTACTGCCTCGACCCGGCCGCCGCCGAACGCGCCGTCACCGACCGGACCAGGGCGATCATGCCGGTGCACGTCCACGGCCTGCCGGCGGACCTGACCGCGTTGCGCGCGGTGGCCGACCGGCACGGCCTGGCGCTGGTAGAGGACGCCTCGCACGCGCACTCGGCCCGGTTCGACGGGCGGGTCGCGGGCTCCATCGGCGACGCCGCCGGGCAGAGCCTGATGGCGGACAAGAACTTCCCGGTCGGCGGCGAGGGCGGTATCGCGTTCTTCGCCTCGGCCGACGCGCACGCCCGCGCGGTCGAGTACGTGGAGCGGCACGGCATCGACTACGGCATGTCGTGGATCGTGGCGTCGTTCGGCGCGAGCCAGCTGGAACGGCTGCCGTACTACGACGAGATCCGCGCCCGCAACGCCGCGCGGCTGGCCGAAGTCCTCGGTGAGACCGGTCTGTTCAGCGCGCCGCACGTGCCCGAGGGGCGCACGCACGCGTACAACATGTACCGGATCGGGTTGCACCCTGACGCGGTCGGCCTCGGTGACCTGCCCGTGCACGCGGTGAAGGAGGTCGTGCACGAACTGCTGGTCGCGGAAGGGGTTCCGGCGCGCGAGTGGCAGAACACGCCGATCCCGTGCCACATCCCGTTCCGGCGGCGCGAGGGGTTCGGCGGCGGCTACCCGTTCAGCCTGAACCCGGCGGCGGCCCGGGACTACGCGCCCGAGGACTTCCCGGTCACCCTGGACATGCTCGGCAGCACCCTGGTGCTGTGCCGGGAGCTGCGGTCGCCCGTCGAGTACGAGCGGCTGGAGCGGTACGGGCACGCGTTCGCCAAGGTGGCGCGCCGGCCGGACGCGATCCGCAAGCTGGTCGGCGGCCGGGAGTTCCCGCTGCCGCACGAGAAGGCGGCCCGCCTTGGCTGAGTCGGTCGAGCAGGCTGAGGGAGGCGGTCCGGCTCAGCCGGCTGGGCAGGCGGAGCGCGCTGGGCGGGCTGAGCGGGTGCGGGTCGCGGTGGTCGGGGCCAGCGGGTACACCGGGGCGGAGCTGGTCCGGCTGCTGCTCGACCACCCGCACGCGGAGTTGGCGTTCCTGTCGTCGGAGCGCAGCGCGGGCAAGCCGGTGGACCGGGTGCTGCCCGCCGTGCGCAACCACCCGGCGGTCGCTGGGGTGAAGCTGCGGCCGTTGGCCGAACTGTCCGATGTGGACATCGCGTTCGGCTGCCTGCCGGGCGGTGAGCTTCCCGGCCGGATGCCGTTGTTGGCCGAACGGGCCAAGCACGTGGTCAACCTGGCCGGTGACTTCCGGCTCACCGATCCGGTCGCGGCGGCCAGGCACTACCCGGAGTCGGCGTCGTGGACCGAGCCGTTCGCCTACCACGTGCCGGAGTTCGCCGCGCCCGGCGAGAGGTTCCTGAACCTGCCCGGGTGCATGGCCGTCACGTCGATCTACGCGCTGTACCCGCTGCTGGCCGAGGGGTTGATCGAGCCGGACCCGGTGGTGGACGCCAAGACCGGGTCCAGCGGCGGCGGCCGGACGTCGTCGGAGCACCCGGCCGACCGGTTCGGCAACTTCCGGGCGCACAAGCCGCACGGCCACCGGCACGGGCCCGAGGTGGCCGAGGCGCTGCGCTCGCTGACCGGGGTGGACGTGGACCTCCAGTTCTCCACGCACAGCCTGGACGTGGCGCGCGGCATCCTGGTGACGGCGTACTCACGGCTGCGGCCGGGTGTGTCGGAGGTCGACGTCAAGCGCGCGTACGTCAAGGCGTACCGGCGGACGCCGTTCGTCCGGGTCCGCAACCACGGCCTGCCGGCGTTGAAGACGGTGGTCGGGTCGAACGTCGCCGAGGTCGCGCCGCAGGTGCAGGGCGACCGGTGCGTCACCATCGCCACCCTGGACAACCTGATCAAGGGCGCGGCCGGGCAGGCGGTGCAGACGATGAACCAGGTGTTCGGCCTGCCCGAGCACACCGGTCTGCCGTTCACGGCGGTGGCGCCATGACGCCGCGCGTGGCCCTGCACGTGGTGAAGCTCGGCAGCGCGACCCTGGCGCACCCCTCGGTGTTCGCCGAGGTCGCCGAACTGGCCGGGCGGGCACGGGTGCTGGTCGTCGCCGGTGGCGCGGCGGGCATCGCGGCGCACTACCGGGCGATCGGGCGCGAGGTGCCGATGTTGCGGCTGCGCAACGGCGACGAGGTCCGGCACTGCACGCCCGAGGAGATGGCGCACCTCGTGGACGCGTACGAGCGGGTCACGCTGCCCGGTGCGCGGTCCGGGCTGTCGGCGCACGGGCTCGCGGTGTTCACCGCCACCGGGGCGTCCGGGCTGGTCACCGCCACCCCGGCCGGTCCGCTGCGGGCGTCGGTCGAGGGGAAGCAGCGGATCGTCCGCGACCACCGCATCGGCACGGTGACGTCGGTGGACGTCGCACGGCTCGGTGCGCTGCTCGACGCCTACGACGTCGTGGTGCTGTCACCGCCGGTGGCGGCGTCCGACGGCGGCACGCCGCTGAACGTGGACGCCGACGTGCTGGCCGCCGAGCTGTCCAACGTCCTGCACGCCGACCACCTGCGGCTGGTCACCGGCACGCCGGGGCTGCTCGCCGACAAGGACGACCCGGCCACGACGATCACCGACGTGCACCCCGGCGAGGGCGGCGGGCACGCGGGCGGCCGGATGCGGCAGAAGGTCCGGGCCGCCGAACTGGCGCTCCTCGGCAGCGCGGACGTCGCCATCACCGGACCGCACACCCTGCACAACCCGGCCGGCACCAGCCGGTTCTGGCCGGAACGCCCGCCTCGGGCGGAGCTGACCCTGTTGAACCGGGTGGTGGCCATCCCGTCGGTGTCCCACGACGAGGGCGAGCTGGCCCGGTACCTGGTCGGGTGGTGCGCCGAGCGCGGGATCGACGCGTTCGTGGACGAGGTCGGCAACTTCGTCGCGACCAGGGGCGAGGCCGTCGGCGGAGGCGTGCCGCGCCGGTTGCTGATGCTCGGCCACCTGGACACCGTGCCGTTCCACTGGCCGGTGCGCTGGGACGGCGACGCGTTGTTCGGGCGCGGGAGCGTGGACGCCAAGGGGTGCCTGGCCAACTTCGTCGAGGTGCTGGCCGCCTGCGACGTGCCGCCGGGGTACCAGTTGCGGGTGGTCGGGGCGGTGGAGGAGGAGGTGTCGTCCTCGCGCGGCGCGTTCCACGTCCGCGACCACTACCCGGCCGACGCGGTGGTCGTCGGCGAGCCGAGCGGTGTGGACGCGTTGACCTTGGGCTACTTCGGGTTGTTCAAGCTGGGGCTGTCCGTGCGCACGCCCACCGGGCACTCGGCGGGCAAGGACGCGGTGTCCGCGCCGGACGCCGTGGTCGGACTGGCCCAGGACATCCGGGACGACGTGCTCAAGCTCGTGCCCGAGGCGTTGAGCGCGCTGATCTCGTTGTCCAGCGCGCAGCGGCACGACCACCACACGGCGGAAGCGGTGCTGAACTTCCGCGTCCCGCCCGGCGCGGACCTGGACGCGATCACCGCCGCGGCCCTGGGGCACGCTTCGGTGCACGCCTCTTTCGGGCATGCGTCGGTGGAGGTGCTGCGGCGCACGCCGGGGCACGCGGGCAAGCGGTCGACCGTGCTGGCCAAGGCGTTCGGCCGGGCGTTCGGGCAGCAGGGGCTGCGGCCGAGGTACCTGGTGAAGAAGGGCACGTCCGACATGAACACGCTCGCCACGACGTGGCGGGACGTGCCGATGGTCGCCTACGGGCCGGGCGACTCGGCGTTCGACCACACCGACGACGAGCGGATCACCGGGGCCGACTACCTGGCCGCGCGGGCCGTGTTGGCCGATGCCGTCGGGCACTGGATCACGTTGACGGGGGCGGCAGGATGACCGGGACGTTGGCAGGCACCTCGGTGGAGGTGCTGCGGGAACGGGCGGTGCTGGCGCGCCGGCTGGTCGTGGACATGGCGGCCCAGCCGACCGGGTGCCACCTGGGCGGGAGCCTGTCCGTGCTGGACATCCTCGTCGCCGCGTTCGACCGGGCCTCGGCGGACGACGGCACGGAGGTCGTGCTGAGCAAGGGGCACGCGGCGGCGGCGTTGTACGCGGCGCTGCACGTGTCCGGGAGGTTGGCGGAGAACCCCGCGCCGCTGTACGGGCTGGCGGGCCACCACTACACCGGCCACCCGAGCCCGGCGGTGCCCGGTGTGCGGTTCCCGACCGGCAGCCTCGGGCACGGCGTGCCGTACGCGGCGGGGTGGGCGTTCGCGCAGCGGCTGTCCGGCGGGTCCGGGCTCGGCATCGCGGTCACCGGTGACGGCGAGCTGCAGGAAGGGCTGGTGTGGGAGGCGTGCCAGGTCGCCGCCGCGCGGCGGTTGGGCAACCTGGTGGTCGTCGTGGACCGCAACGGCGGGCAGAACGACGGCCTGGTGGCGGACATCTCGCCGTTGCCGGACCTGGGCGCCCGCTTCGCCGCGTTCGGGTTCGCGGTGTCCGAAGTGGACGGCCACGACATCGGGGCGTTGCGCGCGGTGCTGGGCGGTGAGGTCGGCGACCGGCCGCGTGCGGTGATCGCGCACACCGTGAAGGGCAAGGGCGTGCCGCCGGTGGAGGGCAAGCCGGGCGCGCACTACGTGACCATCGACGCGGCGAGGGCGGCCAAGTGGAAGCGGATGATCAGGTGACCGCCGTGCTGTCCGGGCGGGACGCGTACCGCGACGAGCTGACCGAACTGGCCCGGCACGACCCGCGGGTGTTGTGCTTCGAGGCGGATCTCGGTGGGCGCAAGCACCCGTTCGCGGAAGCGCACCCGGACCGGTTCTTCAACCTCGGCATCGCCGAGGCCACGATGATCGACATGGCGTCGGGACTGGCGTCGGCGGGGTACCGGCCGTTCGTCAGCACGTTCGCGCCGTTCGCCACCTTGCGCGCGGCGGAGAGCATGAAGCTGGGCATGGGGTACATGGGCGCCGGTGTGGTCGTGGTCGCGCCTTATGCCGGTGTGTCGGGGGCGTGGTTCGGCACCACGCACCACTGCCTGGAGGACTTGGCGGTGGTGCAGAGCTTCCCCGGGATCACCATCGCCGCGCCCTACGGTGAGGCGGAGACGCGTGCGGTGATCCGTGCGGCTGCCGCCGGTTCGGGGCCGTTCTACGTGCGGACCGGGCGGAACGCGGCGGCGGTGAGCCTGCCTTGGGACGGTGACGTGCCGCCTCTGGTGAACTGGGTTCAGCCCGGGTCGTCCGACGTGTGCCTGGTGTCGGTGGGTGAGGTCGGCACTTCGCTGGCGTTGGAGGCGAGTGCGGAGCGGCCGGAGTCGGGGCACGCGCACCTGTGTTTTCTGGATCACGCGTCGTTGTCGGAGGCGGCCGAGGAGCTGCGGTCGTCCCGGTACACGCGGTTCGTCGTGGTGGAGGAGCACCGGCCCACCGGCGGGGTGGCGAGCACGTTGGCGCTGCTGATGCCTTCGGCTTCGGTGGTCGGCGTGAACGCGGGGATGGCGTGGCCGTCCGAAGGCGGCGATCATGGCGAGGTGCTGGGGCGGTTGGGCTTGGACCTGGCACATCTGCTGGCCGTTGTCTGAGGGGTATGTGTGGATCTGGGACTGAGCGGTCGCGTGGCGTTGGTCGCCGCGGCGACGAGTGGCCTGGGGTTGGGTATCGCCCGCGAGCTGGCGGCCGAGGGGGCGATCGTGTCCGTGGCCGGTCGGTCGCCGGATCGGCTGGCGGCGGCCGTGGAGGAGCTGAAGGCGGTGTCGCCGACCGGGACGGTCGGCGGGGTGTCGCTGGACGTGCGCGACGAGGAGGCCGTGCGGGCGTGGGCGGATGACGTGGCCGCCGAGCACGGGCGGCTGGACGTGGTGGTGACCAACGCCGGCGGGCCGGGGTCGGGTGTGGCGTCGTCGCACGGCGTGGCCGACTACCGGGCGGCGTTGGAGTTGAGCCTGTTGTCGGCGGTGTCGCTGGTGTCCGCCGGGTTGCCGCACCTGCGGCGCAACGGGTACGGGCGGGTGTTGTTCGTGACGTCGCAGTCGGTGAAGCAGCCGATCGAGGGCCTGGCGCTGTCGAACACCGTGCGGCCCGGGTTGTTGGGGTACGCGAAGTCGTTGGTGCAGGAGGTCTCGGCGGAGGGCATCACGGTGAACGTGCTCGCGCCGGGGATGACGCGGACACCGGAGCTGGAGGCGTGGGCATCGACCCTGCCCGACGGTCTGGCCGGGCTGGCGTCGGACATCCCCGTGGGTCGGGTGGGTGAGACGGCGGAGTTGGGCGCGCTGGCGGCGTTCCTGGCCAGTCCCCGGGCCGCGTTCATCACCGGCGCGGTGATCCCGATCGACGGCGGCGCGAGCCGGGGCCTGCTCTGACTCACCGTCCGCGCACGACGTACCGGTGAGTCTTCCTGTCTCGGAACCCACCTCCCGCGTACCTTCCGCTGCCGGTCGTGCGGCACGCACCTCGCCTGCGCGGACTTCGCCTGAGGCACCCGAGGCTCAGCGGCGGGCGCCCAGGCTTCGGCGTGGGCGTGCGGGTGGTGGTGGGGTTTCGGTTTCGGTGGTCAGGCCGGTGTAGGTGGCCAGCCAGCCCGTGGCCCGGTAGTCGCCGCGTCGGGTGAACACGGCTACTCCCGTTTCGGTCTCTGTCGGCTCGTCGTTCTCCGGGTACGTGATGGTCGACGCTGACGTCGCGGGCGTGGTCCAGGTACGGCCTCGCCAGGCGATGGCGGTCGCGCCCGTGCCGTTGGTGACGGTGGCGTTGTCGTCGTGCGCGGTGAGGGTGTAGTTGGTGGTGCGTTCGCGCAGCAGGGCGGTGTAGCCGGCGTGGTCGAGGACGCAGCCCGCCGGTGAACGGCCCGGCTGCCAGTCCGGTGCGCGGACGCCGCGTGCGACCGCCGTGCGCCACAGGTCCGGCACGACGTCCCGCAGGTGGGCGCGGGTGGCCATCTCCTCGCACATCCACAGGAGCCTGCCCGCGCCACGGACCGGTGCCAGGTGCCGCCAGCGGACGCGGTGGTCGAGGTCGGCGGCCACCACGGCGATCCACGGGTGCACGGTGCCGAGCACGCCCTGCGCGGCCAGCCACGCCAGGAACCGCGGCGCCTGCTCGTACACCGGGTGCAGGGTGGCCATCGGGATGCCGCCTGCCACTCGTCGTCCCGACCTGCCCGGTTTCGTGGTCTCGAACAGGTGCGGTGAGCGGGCCGCCAGCAGCAGTGCCGCCCAGGCCAGGTCGCCGGGCGCGGTGGTCGTCTGCGAACCCAGGCCCTTGACCGACGTGGTGTTGGTGATCTGCGACGTCTTGCCGCCCGCCTTGATCACCGTGGCCACCGCCGGCCGCACCGGTTCCGGCACCGGGATGCCGGCCAGGTCCCGCACCGCGACCGACAGCACCAGGCTGAGCGCGTTCTCCGCCTCGTCCGGGTCGTGCGGCACGGGCAGCAGGCCGAGGGTGCGGCGCAGCCGGTGACCGGTGTGGGTGGACACCATCATCCGCGCGGTCAGCCGGCCGAGTTCGGTGATCGTCAACCGGCCGTCGGTCGAGGTCAGGTGACCTTCGTCCACCAGGAACGACACGGCCTCCTGCACCGGTTCGAGGTCGTCGTCGCCCTGGGCGTGCGCCAGCGTCTCGACCCACCACGCCTGCGCGTCGTCCACCGTGCCGATGCGGCCCTGGAGCACTTCGGCGAGCACGTGGTCGGGCAGCGAGTCGCGGATGCGCGAGTAGACGGAGTAGCCGGCCACCAGCCGGGTCTGCCAGTCGGCGCGCTGCGTCTCGTCGACGACCAGGTACGACCAGCCCTCGGTCTCACCTGCGCCGATGCGCCCGGCCCGGCCGAACATCTGGAGCACGGTGGAGGTGTCGATCGGTTCGCCGCCGATCGAGACGTCGCGCACGATCACCGCCCGTGCGGGGAGGTTCACGCCGGCGGCCACGGTGGACGTCGCCACCAGGACGTCTGCCTCACGTGCCCGGAACGCCCGTTCGGCGGCGTGTTTGTGCTCGTAGTCTGCATAATGCATACGAACACCGACCTCCGCGCAGACCTTGGTCAGGCCGTCGATGTCGTCGGCGGCGACGGTGTGCACGGGGGCGCCTCGGTCGGCGGCGATCGCCATCGCGGTGGAGCGGACGTTGCGCTTGGAGCCGCAGAACACCAGCACGCTGCCGCCCTCGGCGGTGTGGCGCTGGGTGAGGTCGAGGACGGCCTGTTCGCGCAGGCGGTTGTTCGCGGCGAACCCGGAGGCGGCCGGGACCGTCGGCAACTGCCACGTGACGCGGGACGGTCGCCAGGTGGTGGCCACGAGGTCGGCTTCCAGCCATTCGGCGACTTCGGCGGCGTTGGAGACGGTCGCGGACAGGCCCACGATCCGGACCGGTGAGTCGGTGCCGCGCACGCGCGCCAGCAGGGCTTCGAGCAGCGCGCCGCGACCGGGACTGCCGAGCAGGTGGATTTCGTCCACAACCAGACAACCGACCTCCCCGAGGGCGGCCTGGAGCGAGCTGGCGCGGCAGATCGCCTCGAACTTCTCCGTGGTGGCGACCCACAGGTCGGCCGCTTTGACCGCTTCGACGTCGACGGCGTACTCGCCGGACAGGCGTTCGACCCGCAGGCCCTGGCTGCGCCAGGTTTCCAGTTCGCGGTCGAGCTCGTCGGTGAGGGAGCGTTGCGGGACGAGCCAGGCGGCCTTGCGGCCCTCGTCCAGGATGGCTTTGAGCACGGCGAGCATGCCCATCGCGGTCTTGCCCGCGCCGGTCGGTGCGGTGATCAACAGGTGGGAGTCGCCGTCCACCAGGTGGGGTGCGGCCTGCGCCTGTGCGGGGTTGAGCACGGGAAACGGCAGGAACCGCGCCCAGTCGGACGGCACGTGCCGCTCCACCGGAACCGGGTCGGGGACGTCGCCGGGGACGACCGGTTCGTGCAGGTCCCACAGCATTTCGAAGGCGAGGCGGGCCGCCCGGGCGCCCTCGCCGACCACCGCCTCGCACCGTTCCGGCACCACGCCGCCGACATCGGACAACCAGGCCGACGCGGAGGTCGCGGACACCTCCTCCTGCTCCAACCAGTGCCGCACGGCCCGGAACGGCACCCCGGCCTCGCCGAGACGCGCCCGCAACCGGTCGAACTCGGGGCGGTCGGGCAACACGACCCGCGCGTCCACCCCCGGCGGGATGTCGGGCACGTCGAGCGCGGGGTCGACCGTCTTGCACCACCACACGGGCCGCGATTCGAGCGCCGCCAACGCCGGTGGCAACACCGGTGCGCCCGCCGTCCGGGTCGTGGGCGCGACCTCCGAGCCGCTGAGGATCGACCGGATCCGTGCCGCCATCGCCACGGTGGAAACCCGCCGAGCCGTCCGGGTCGGGCCGGCTGCCGCAGTGCTCGTCGCGGTGCTCGTCGCAGTGCTCGCTGCGGGGATCGCCGGCTCGACCTCGGCGTCGGGTGGACCTGACGGCGCCTCGGCCCGCCGCCTTGACCCCTGCTCCGGATTCGGGCTGGTCCGCGGCGGTGACTTCCGCTGCGGCACCGGTCGTTGCCCCGAATCCCCATCTGGTCGCGGCGTCAGATCCGGTCCCGGCGCGGGAACGGTGACGTCGGCACTCTCGGGAGCCGCGGAGCTGGGCTTACGTCCGCGTGGCGGGGTCTGGCGGGGGCTCTGGGGCGGTTTCGCGGTCGGCCGGCGGACGGTGCGGGAGCTGCGGGCCAGGGCTTCCAGCTGGGCGTCTTCCGCCAGGCGGCGCGACACGGCGTCCGGGCGCAGCTCGCCCAGCACGGAACGTTGCGCGAGCTTCAACTCCCGCAGCGTGAACGACGCGGGGCACGCGGGGCACACGACAGCGGCCTGCAACTGCTGACGGCCCCGGTCCGGGTGGGCGCGGTACAGGCCGTGGATCTCGCCTTCGCACTTCGGGCACCGGCGCTCGATGGGCACCGGGGACAGCTGCCAGCCCGGCTCGGCGTACCGCGCGATCGCGGGCTCCGGGCGGACACCCCACCTGGCCTCCACGACCCCGGCGACCGACGTGTCCACCACGGGCGACCCGTCCTCCACTCATCGCCTCCGTCCCGGCCGCGGGCAGTCGACCCCGGCGGCCGACACGTGATGCTATGCCGAGCGGTGCCCACGAGGCCTGGACGGCAGGCCGGCGGGCGGGGCGCGTCAGGCCGGGTTGGTGACCACCAGCACCGGGATGTGCTGCTCCTCCTCCGTCAGCGAGCCGTGGTGGCCGACGAACGTGGTCAGACCCGGCTCGACCACCGAACGGACCACCGCCAGCGAACCCCTCGCCGCCACGACCAGGTCACCGATCCGCGGCAGCACGTGGTCCGCTACCCGAGGGCCGAACCAGCCCGCGGCGACCGCCTCCGACCGTGACGCGATCCACGCCCGGTCACCCAAGCGCTCGGTCCACCGGGACCGCACCCCGTCCACGGCGGACGTGTAGACGTGCCGGACCCGCGCCTCACCACCCAGCACCCGCACACCGTCCTGCAACACGGCATCCGCGTCGAAGTCCACCCGGTCGTCCGCCGGCACCATCCCGTGATCAGCCGTCACCACCAACGCACCCCCGGGCGGCAGACCGTCCGCGACCGCCGCCGCCAACCGGTCGACGAACCGCAACTGCCACCGCCACGGCGCACTCCCCGGCCCGTACACGTGCCCGAGCGCGTCCAGGTCCGCGTGGTACGCGTAGCAGAGCACCCGGTCCTCCGACCGCAACGCCTCCGACACCCGCGTCACCAGATCACCGAACCCGAGCACACCCTGGAACCGCCCACCCCGCAGCACCGCCCGCGACAGCCCGCTGCCCTGCTGGTCCCGGGGCAGCACGAGCCGCACCGCCACCCCGGCGTCAGCCGCCACCTCGAACGCCGTCCGCCGAGGCTGCACGTCCTCCGGCACGAGCACCGTGCGCAGGTCGACGTGCTCCGGCACCCCGTACCGGGTCCACCGCAACGCGTTCAGCACCTCGTCCCCGTCCGCGAACGAGTACCCGACCAACCCGTGCTCACCGGTCGGCACCCCGGTACCCAACGCCGCCAGGCTGCTCGCCGTGGTCGACGGGAACCCGGCCGTGATCGGCGAACCGGCCAACGAAGCCAGGAACGGCGCGTCGGCCTCGTGCTCGCGCAACAACCGCCACCCGAGACCGTCCACGAGCAGCACGCACACCCGCGACGGGCCGGAGATGCCCAGCACGTCGACCATCCCGGGCACCCCCAGCCCGGCGAGCAACGACGGCACGACGTCGGCGAGCGAACCGCCCCCGTACCGGGGCACCAGCGGGTCCATGGCAGACGACCCTAGTCCGCGGGTGATGATGTCCGGCGTGACCACCGAGGCGTTCGAGGCCTGGCAGACCGAGGTCGAGCACTCCCGGCGCATCGAGCGCGAGGCCGAATCCCTCGACGTCACCGGCTACCAGGCCCGCCGGGGCGAGGAGGTGTCGCTGCGCCTGGTCATGCTCCACCTCGTCCACGAGTACGCCCGGCACAACGGGCACGCCGACTTCCTGCGCGAAGGCATCGACGGCACGGTCGGCGCCTGAAGGCTCCATCTCCGTAGAAGCGGTGCGCGGGCAGCCCGGCGCGAGGGTGCATCGGCGGTGCAGGCCGGGCACCGTCAACGGCGGCATGCACCTCCACCACGCCCCGAAGACGCGATCCGAGTGCCTGGTGCCCCGCCAACTCCCGGGCGACGCCTCCCAGTTCACCGGCCGCGAGCACGAACCGGCGTGGCTCGACACCCGAGCGGGCCGCATCGACATGTGCGGGCGGCAGCCGATCGTGCCAGGTGGCGTCCATGTGGGTCCAAGACTCCAGGCCGGCGCGGTCACCGGGCAGTGCGGTCACCAGGCAGTGCGCGGGGGCGTGCCGTGTCGCAGGAGCTCGATGTCCGACGGCTCGAGTTTCGGGTGTCGGTGATCAGAGCTAGCGTCAGGTGCATGCCGTCGACCGACCACCCCGCGGACGACCTGGACCTGCTGGACGCCTACTGGCGTGCGGCCAACTACCTCTCCGTCGGGCAGATCTACCTGCTCGACAACCCGCTCCTGCGCGAACCCCTGCGTCCCGAGCACGTCAAACCCCGCCTCCTCGGGCACTGGGGCACGACCCCCGGCCTCAACCTGTTCTACGCGCACATGAACCGCGCGATCCGGCAACGCGACCTGAACGCCCTGTACGTCACCGGGCCCGGCCACGGTGGGCCAGGCCTGGTCGCGAACGCCTACCTGGAGGGCACCTACAGCGAGGTCTACTCGGGCATCGGTGAAGACCTGGACGGGCTGCGCGCGCTGTTCCGCCAGTTCTCCTTCCCCGGCGGCATCCCGAGCCACGTCGCGCCGGAGACGCCCGGCTCGATCCACGAAGGCGGCGAACTGGGCTACGCCCTCCTGCACGCGTACGGCGCGGTGTTCGACAATCCCGACCTGTTGGCGCTGTGCGTGGTCGGTGACGGTGAGGCGGAGACCGGGCCGCTGGCCGCGAGCTGGCACTCGAACAAGTTCCTCGACCCGGCCCGTGACGGCGTCGTGCTGCCCGTCCTCCACCTCAACGGCTACAAGATCGCCAACCCCACCGTGCTGGCGCGCATCCCGGACGACGAGCTGGCGTCGTTGCTGCGCGGCTACGGCCACACACCGCACTTCGTCGTCGGCGACGAGCCCAAGGCCGTCCACGAACAGCTCGCGTCCACATTGGACACAGTGTTGGACGACATCGCCGAGATGAAATCCGCGAGACAACGCCCGCCGTGGCCCATGATCGTGCTGCGCACCCCGAAAGGCTGGACCGGACCACGAGAGGTGGACGGTCACCCGGTCGAGGGAACGTTCCACGCCCACCAGGTACCGCTCGCCGCCACCCGCACCGACGCCGGGCACCGCGCCCAACTGGAAGAGTGGCTGCACAGCTACCGCCCGGAGGAGCTGTTCGACGACAACGGCCGGCTGATCCCCGAACTGCGGGCCCTCGCGCCGACGGGGGACCGGCGGATGAGCGCCAACCCGCACACCAACGGCGGCCGGCTGCTGCGCGACCTCAGGATGCCCGACTTCCGCGACCACGCGGTGACCGTGGAGCGACCCGCCGTCGACAGCGACGAGGCGACGAAGGCGCTCGGCGCGTTCCTCCGCGACGTGGTGCGCCTCAACCCGGACAACTTCCTGGTCATGGGCCCGGACGAGGTCGCGTCCAACCGGCTCTCCGCGCTGTTCGAGGTGACGGGCCGAAAGTGGCGTGCGGCGACCGTGCCCGGCGACGAGCGCCTCGCGCCGGACGGCCGGGTGCTGGAGGTGCTGTCCGAGCACCTGTGCCAGGGCTGGCTGGAGGGCTACCTGCTCACCGGCAGGCACGGCCTGTTCACCAGCTACGAGGCGTTCATCCACATCGTCGACTCGATGCTCAACCAGCACGCCAAGTGGCTCAAGACGACCCGCGTCATCCCGTGGCGCGCGCCGCTCGCGTCGCTGAACTACCTGCTGTCGTCACACGTCTGGCGGCAGGACCACAACGGGTTCAGCCACCAGGACCCCGGCTTCCTCGACCACGTGATCAACAAGAAGGCCGAGATCGTCCGCGTCTACCTGCCGCCGGACACCAACACGCTGCTGTCGGTGGCCGACCACTGCCTGCGCAGCCGGCACTACGTGAACGTGATCGTGGCCGGCAAGCAGCCCGCGCTGACCTACCTCGACATGCCCGACGCGATCGCCCACTGCGCGCGCGGCCTGGGCATCTGGGACTGGGCGGGCACCACCGAGGGCGAGCCGGACGTGGTGCTGGCCTGCGCGGGCGACATCCCGACGTTGGAGGCGCTGGCCGCCGCGAAGCTGCTGCGCGAGCACCTGCCGGAGCTGAAGGTGCGCGTGGTCAACGTCGTGGACCTCATGCGCCTGCAACCGGACACCGAACACCCGCACGGCCTGCCCGACCGCGATTTCGACGCCCTGTTCACCACCGACAAGCCGGTGATCTTCGCCTTCCACGGCTACCCGTGGCTCATCCACCGCCTCACCTACCGCCGCAGGAACCACGTCAACCTGCACGTGCGCGGCTACAAGGAGGAAGGCACCACGACCACCCCGTTCGACATGGTGATGCTCAACGACCTGGACCGGTTCCACCTGGTCATGGACGTGATCGACCGTGTGCCCGCGCTGGGCGGCGCGGCGGCGTCGTTGCGCCAGCGCATGTCGGACGCCCGGCTGTCGGCGCTCCAGCACACGCGCGAACACGGCGAGGACGACCCGGCGATCGCCGACTGGACGTGGAGTTGACGTGCGGGTCCTGATCGTCAACGCGGGCTCGTCCAGCCTGAAGCTGCGGCTGCTGGCGGCCGACGACGAGGTGGAGCGCACCGCCGACGTCGAACCGGACGCCGCGCAACTCGGCGACGTGCTCGAGGACTGGCCGAAGCCGGACGCCGTCGGTCACCGCGTGGTCCACGGCGGCACCCGGTTCACCGACCCGGTCGTCGTCGACGACCTCGTCCGCCGGGCGCTGTTCGACCTGACCGCCCTCGCGCCCCTGCACCAGCCGAAATCGTTGGCCGGGCTGGACGCGGTGGGCGACCTGCTCCCGGACGTCCCGGCGGTCGCGTGCTTCGACACCGCGTTCCACACCACCATCCCCGCCGCGGCGACCACTTACGCCGTGCCGAAGGAGTGGCGCGACCGGTACGCCATCCGGCGCTACGGCTTCCACGGCCTCTCCCACGCCTACAGCGCGCGGCGCGTGGCCGAACTGCTGTCGCCCGGCCTGCGGCTCGTCACCTGCCACCTGGGCGCGGGCGCGTCCCTGACCGCGATCGCCGACGGCCGCAGCATCGACACCACCATGGGCTTCACCCCGCTGGAAGGCCTGGTCATGGCCACCAGGTCGGGCACGGTCGACCCCGGTCTGGTGCTGTGGCTGGAGGAGCACGAGAACCTGCCACCGCACGAGGTCGCCACCGTGCTGGAGAAGCGCTCCGGCCTCACCGCCCTGGCCGGCACCGGCGACATGCGCGAGATCGACGCCAAGGCGGCCGAAGGCGACCCCGACGCGGTGCTGGCACTGGACGTTTACACCCACCGGCTGGTGGCGGGCATCGCCGCCATGACCGCAGCTCTCGGCGGCCTCGACGTCCTCGCGTTCACCGGCGGCGTGGGCGAGAAGTCCGCCACCGTCCGCCGACGTGCCGCCGAACGCCTGGGTTTCCTCGGCGTCACCGTCGACGCGGACCGCAACGAGCACGTCGACGGCGACACCGACATCACCGGCCCGGACGCCGCCGCCCGGACCCTCGTCGTCACCGCACGCGAAGACCTGGAGATCGCGCACGGCACCCGCCGGGCGCTCAGCCGGTGATCGGCTTCCCGTTGCCGAGGAACGGGTTGCGCCGGAACGCGAACCACGCGTACCAGAGCATCGCCAAGAACACGGCCGCCCCGCCGAACACCAACACCTGCAACGGGGCCGGCGGGCGCGACACCTGGCTCAACACCACCGACAACACCGTGGTACCGAGCCCCGTGCCGCACAGCAGCCCGGTGGCCAGGTGGTAGGCCGGGCGGGAGTGCACATTCGTGCGCCACCGATTCCGCCCGCGCACCCAGCTCTCCCAGTGCAGCACGTCGGACGCGGGCAACGTCGAGCCGGACGGCACGTCCTGGTCGGGCTTGAGGAGCGCGTTCACCTTCTGCTCCAGCTCCCACAGGAACCACCGCGCCCGCCCTAACCGCTGCACCTCGCCGAACCAGACGAACCACAGGAAGACCAGCAACACCGGCGCCAGGCTCAGGATGCCGGTCCGCACGGGCACGTTCGACCACGACGCCAGCAGACCCGAGTAGATCACCGCGATCGCGGCCAACCCGTACGTCATCACGGTCTGCTGCGTCGACACCGCCGCCACCAGCTCGGTGCGGATGGTGTTGTACTCCGCGAGCATGAACGCGAGCCGTGCCTGCGCCCGGTCCACGAACGGCTCCGGCTCCGGGCGTGACTTCCAGAACCCCACGACGACTCCCCTCCCGCGCACCTGTGGAAACACAGTGTTCACGACCGCGGCGCTCCGCTAGGGTCGAACGCAAGACCTTGGACGGGGGCGCCCATGGCCGACAACACCTTCACGCCGCCGGGTCCGGCGGACTTCTTCCCGCCGGCGATCTTCGGCTGGGTGACCAAACCAATGGTCCTCGTCGTGCTGTCGGTGGTGATCATCTCCGCGTTCTTCCTGATCACGAGTCGCAACCTCAAGCTGGTGCCGGGCAGGCTGCAGTTCGCCGCCGAGTCGATCTACGACTTCGGCCGCAACTCGATCGCCCGTGAGCAGATCGGCGCCAACGACTTCCGGCCGTACGTGCCGCTGATCGTGTCCCTGTTCACGTTCGTGCTGGTGAACAACATCTTCGGGATCGTGCCGCTGGTGCAGTTCCCGACCATGGCGCACATCGGCTTCCCCGCCGCGGTCGCGCTGCTGATCGTGTTCCCGCTCTACCACTTCGTCGGCATCCGGCGGCACGGCCTCGTCGGCTACCTGCGCAACCAGTTCGTCATCCCGGACGTGCCGAAACCGGTGCTGTGGCTGCTGCTGATCCCCACCGAGGTGATCCTCAAGTTCTTCTTCGACCCGGTGAACCTGGCGATCCGGGTGTTCGCCGCGATGTTCGCGGGCCACCTGCTGGTCATGGTGTTCGTGCTCGGGGGCGAGTTCCTGCTCCTCGAAGCCGATCCGCTGCTGAAACCGCTGGCCGCGGTCAGCTTCGCGCTGGCGATCGGGATCACCATGCTGGAAGCGCTGATCCAGGTGCTGCAGGCGTACATCTTCGCCACCCTGAGCGCCCACTTCATCGGCCGCGCCTTGGCCGCCCACCACTGAACCGGTGCCATGATGGTGGCCTCCGAGCAGGGGAGGCCGCCATGTCCGATCATCGCGCCGACATCGAGGCGAAGGTCCCCGACGTGACCGCGATCCCGCTGGGCGACCTCGCCGCGATCCCGGCGGAGCAACTGGCGGACGCTCTGCGGCTCGTGGTCAGCCGGACCCTGACGGGGTCGGAGGTGCAGAGCCAGGTCGAATAGGGCCGGTCAGATTCCGCCGGGTGTGGTCGGCGAGGGCTTCAGCGCTCACTGGCGGTAGCGCCTCGAAGATCCGCAGCGCCTCAACCCAGCACGACGCCGCGTCGTCCCGGCCCAGGTCGCGGTAGGTGGTGCCCAGCTCATCCAGCACGCGGCCCACGCTGTGGGCCGCTCCGAAGCCGCGGAACGTCCGCGAGACCCTGTTCGCACGCCACAGCCGCGCCCGGTCCTGGAGTTCCGGCGGGATGTGCTCGCTCGCCACACCCAGCGCGCGGAGCAGCCCGGCCGGCGGCGGCAGCCCGTCGACCGCGATCGGCCGGGCCTCCGGCGAGGCCGCACAACCGGGTGCCTAGCGCGGTGTGATGCCGTTCAGCACGGTTTTCACCAGCGACTCGACGTATCCCGGCGGCACTTCCACGGGCGTGGTCGTGCCGCGGTAGAGGCGGGGGAGGACCAGTTCGTGGCACGCGCCGATGACCAGGGTGGCGACCGCGTCGAGATCGGTGTCCGCCGCGACCCGGCCCCGGTCCTGCTCGGTGCGCAGGTACTCGGCCAGCGCCGCGTGCAGGCCGCGTCCGTCCGCCATCGGGTTCGGCAACGCCTCGAACCGGGCGAACACCTCCGGTTGCCCCACCAGACCGGCGAACGCGGGCAGGAACGCCGCGTGCACGGCCAGGGCGTGCGTGACGAAGGCGTGCAGGTTCTCGGCTAGCGAGCCGTCGGTGGCCGGCTTCCCGATGCGCCGCTCCACCGCGCGGACGTGCTCGTGCAGGGCGAGCGCGAGCAGTTCTTCCTTGTCCGCGAAGTGGTTGTAGAGCACGCCGACCGCCACGTCGGCCGCGCGGGCGATGTCGCGGACGGTGAGCCCGGCGGTGCCGCGTTCGGCGATGAGGCGGGTGGCCGCGGCGATCAGGTGGTCGCGCAGGCTCACGTCGCCGTCACGCAGTGCTGCTGCTCGTCGCGGTGCCATCGTGCTGCATCGTAGGCGGTAGGTGGAGGTGGAAGCCGTGCCCGGCAGCCTCGGTCAGGAACTCGACCGGGTCGACGACCTGGTCCACGTGCCACACGCCGTTCGGCAGCGCGGGTAGTCGGTTCACCAACAGCGCCGCCACGACACTCGTGGCCCGGCTCTGCCGGCGTCCGCTGAACGCGCACGTCACCCCGCCCGCCGACACGGTCACCGCGAACCCGTCGCTGCCCAGCAGCACGCCGATCTCGACGTCACGTGCGCCGGTCAGCTCTACGGCGTGCCGGGCCAGCAGGTTCGTGACGCCGGGCGCCAAGCCGACGCTGAGCAGCGCGGTCGCGTCACCGTCCAGTGCCTGGATGGCGGAGACGGTTCGGCGGGACGCCGTCACGTCGACGTAGTGCACGCCGCGTTCCAGGCAGGCACGCGCGATCCGGGCGTTGTCGACTTCGGCGCACATCAGCACCGCGTAGGTGCCGTCCAGGGCGCGTTGCACGTCGGCGTCGTCGCGCAGGTCCACGCGCAACGTCGTGGTGCCCGGGACCGCCTTGGCCGGGTTGCGACCCGCGACCACGACCTCGTGCGACGGCGACAGCGACAGCGACGGCGACAGCACGGCCGCCGCCTCGCGACCCACCGCGCCGTAGCCGCCGAAGATGACGATGCGCGCCACCGTCAGGCCGTCGCCGTCACGAGCCGGGCGGTACCGCGCAGCCGCACCGCGTCGGCATCGGCGTAGGGCGTGAGCGCCTCCGCCACGGCTCCCCGGAGTTCGTCCACAGTAGACGGCGGGACGTCGCGCAGGGCGAACTTCACCGGGCCCCAGCCCATGATGAAGTCCGTCGCGTCCGCGACGTCACGGCCCCACACCTGGTCCGCCTCCACCGCCTCGGCCTCGACGTCGGTGAAGCCCGCGCCGATGAGCACGCGGTCGATCACGGCCGGGTCGGACAGCGACAACGGCCCGGAGTCGCTGGACGCCGGCCAGTCGCCCAGCGCCGCGAGCACGTTGGCGAGGTGGCCGAAGTCGCGCATCGACAGGAACGCCAGCCGTCCACCGGGGCGCAGCGCGCTGCGGATGTTGGAGAACGCCGCGACCGGGTCGGCGAAGAACATGATCCCGAACCGGCTCAGCGCGACGTCGAAGGTGTGCGGCGGGAACGGGAAGACCTGCGCGTCGCCCTGCTCGAACACGACGTTGCCGAGGCCTTCCTCCACCGCGGACGCCCGTGCGCGGGCGAGCATCGGGCCGGACAGGTCGACGCCGGTCGCATGTGCGGCGCGGCGGGCCGCCAGCCGGGTGACCTGCCCGTTGCCGCAGCCGACGTCGAGCACCCGGTGGTGCGGCCCGATACCGGCGGCGGTGCGCAGCATGTCGTTGAAACCGCTGTTCACGGCGTCGTAGCGGGCCTGGTTGTCGGCCCAGTGGCTGCCTTCGTACCCGTTCCACGCCTCGGCCTGGTGGGTGTTGAGGATGTTCGGCACGGCGCGATCCCCTCGTTGTGAACGTGTGTTCATGAACAAGCGTTCGCAACGAGGGTGGGTCTTGTCAAGTGATTCCGTGAGCGGGCTATCGTCGCGATCATGACCGTGGTCCGCTCGCTGGTGTTGTTCGTGCTGGCCGCGCTCACCGAGATCGGTGGCGCGTGGCTCGTCTGGCAGGGCGTGCGCGAGCACCGGGGTCTGCTCTGGATCGGCGCGGGTGTGCTGTCGCTCGGCTTGTACGGGTTCGTGGCGACGTTGCAGCCCGACGCCCACTTCGGCCGCATCCTCGCCGCGTACGGCGGGGTGTTCGTGGCCGGATCGCTCGCCTGGGGCGTGATCGTGGACAAGTTCCGGCCCGACCGGTGGGACTACGTCGGCGCGGCGATCTGCCTCGTCGGCGTGGCCGTGATCATGTACGCGCCGCGCCCGTGAGGATCGAGGTCCCGGAGGCGCTGACCGCCTCGTACCACCGCACCGAGTCCGGCCGGGCGTGGCTCGCCGCGCTGCCCGCCCAGGCCGCCGACTTCCTCGAACGCTGGGCGTTGCGGCCGGACGGCCCCACCGCGCACGGCATGGCGTCGCTCGTGCTGCCGGTGGTGCGCGCGGACGGCACGCCCGCCGTGCTCAAGCTGCAACCCGTCACCGAGGACAACGCCGCCGCACCCGTCGGCCTGCGCACGTGGGATGGCAACGGCGCGGTCCGCCTGCTCGACCACGAGGCGGGCGTCATGCTGCTGGAACGGCTGGACGCGAGCCGTCCGCTGTCCACCGTCGCCGACGACACCGCCGCCATGCGCGTCCTCGCCGACCTGCTCGCCCGCCTGGTCGCCGTGCCCGCGCCGCCGGGCGTGCGCCGGCTGACCGACATCGCCGCGGCCATGCTCGACCAGGTGCCGAGCGCCGTCCCGGCGTTGCGCGACCCGGCCGACCAACGCCTGCTGCGCACGTGCGCGTCCGCCGTGGCAGAGCTCGTGGACGACGCGGGCGACCGCCTGCTGCACTGGGACCTGCACTACGACAACATCCTCGCCGGCGACCGGGAACCGTGGCTGGCCATCGACCCCGAACCGCTGGCCGGCGACCCGGGTTTCGACCTCCTGCCCGCCCTCGACAACCGCTGGGACGACGTGGTGGCCACCGGTGACGTCCCCCGCGCCGTCCTGCGCCGCTTCGACCTGCTCACCGACGTGCTGGACCTCGACCGCGACCGCGCCACGGCCTGGACGCTCGGTCGCGTGCTCCAGAACGCGCTGTGGGACATCGAAGACGGCGAAACCGCGCTGAACGCGGTCCAGGTCGCCATCGCCACGGTCCTGCTGCACCGACCGGAACCCGAGGTGTGAGGCACTCGGCCCGACTCGGGGGTGTGACGGCGTGACCTGGCGGGTGTGAGGCACGGTGTGCCTGATCGGACCCGCCTGGTCGGACTCGCCTGATCGGACTCGCCTGATCGGACTCAACGGGCGGGTGGGTTGCCGCGCGGACGGAGGCGGCCCATCGGCAGCGGGGGAGCGGGCAGGCGGTCGCCGGGGTAACCCTCGACCCGGCCGAACCGCTCCGACTCCGCCTGCCACTGGTCGCGGAACGTGACGATCTCGTCGTGGCTGCGGCCGACGAAGTTCCACCACATCACGAGGTCCTCGCCTAGCGGTTCGCCGCCGAGCAGGACCACCCGCGCCGGGACGTCGGCGACGTTGGCCAGGTGCAGCTCGGCCGCACCCACACCGACGTAACCCAACGTGCCGCGCGCGAGCGCTGTGCCCGCGAGTTCCACCGCGCCGACGTCCACCAGCACGCCGTGCTCGAACGCCGGGTCGACGTCGAGCACCAGCCGCGCGCCGGGTTCGAGCACGAGTTCCGCGCCCAGCAACGGCGTGAACGTGCGCACCGGCGACGTCTCGCCCGCGACCGAGCCGAGGAACACCCGCACCGTCGCCCCGTCCAACGCCACCACACCGGGCGCGTAGTGCTGGAAGTCGCGCGGCGCGTCCCGGTGGGCGTCGGGCAGCGCGATCCACAGCTGCACGCCGTGCAGCACGGTCGTCTCCGGGGTCGACACCTCCGAGTGGCAGATGCCGTGCCCGGCGGTCATCAGGTTCAGCTCGCCCGGCCGCACCAGCGCGTGCACGCCCAGGCTGTCCCGGTGCTCGATCTCGCCGCTGAACAGCCAGCTCGCGGTCTGCAGCCCGGTGTGCGGGTGCGGCGCGACGTCCATCCCGCCGCTGAGCGAGACGTCGTCCGGGCCGTAGTGGTCGGCGAAGCACCACGCGCCGATCAGGGACCGCGTCCGCTGCGGCAACGTGCGCCGCACCGACATCGCCCGCGGCCCGCCCAGCGGGACGTCGCGCGGGTCCAGCACCTCGACCGCCGCGACACCGGACGTGCTCTCGCAGATCACCTCGGAGGGGTGGGTCTCCACGTTGCTCATCGCGACCCCGTTCGGACGGCCATCAGGCCATCGTAGGGGTCCGTGCGGGACCACCCCCAGGTTCCGAGCCGTTCCCGGTGGCGGTTCGTCACTTCGGTCGATCGGATGGTTCGGATGGTGGGGAAGGACCAGCGCCGCGGCGGGTCGGGGCGTGGTCGCGGTACAACTCGGTGATCAGGCCGACGACGTCCGGGGTGGCCGGGTGCGGGTCGTCGCGCCACCAGATCAGCCAGACCGGGATCGACGGGGCGTCGCGCACGCGGCGGAAGACGATGCCGGGGCGTCGGTACTGGGCGAGTGTGCTCTCGGCGGTGACCCCGACGCAGCGACCGGTGGCGATCACGGCGAGCCAGTCGTCGACGTCGTGGATTTCCTCCACTCGAGGCCGGCTGTCGGATGGCCACAGTTCGGGCGTGGTCGTCCCGGTGCGGGGGTCGACGGCGAGGACGCGACCGCTGAGGTCGGCGAGACGCAGCTGGCGGCGCCGGGCCATGGGGTCGTCGGCGGCCAGCGCGCAGTAGCGCGACTCCAGGCCGACGACGGCCCGGTCGAACCGCTTCAGGTCGAACCGGCCAGGAGCGGTGTCGGACCACGCGGTGTCGGACGGCGTCCGCACGACGGCCATGTCGCAGGCGCCTTCGGCGAGGCCTCCCGTCGGGGAGTTGGTGCGCACCAGGTGCAGCGAGACGTCGGGGCGCCGTTCGGCCCAGCGGCGCTGGAACTCGAGGGTGTGCTCGCCCATCGCCGCCCACGCGTGGCCGATGCGGAGCCGGCCGTGGCCCGTCTTCGCCTCGCGCGCCAGGTCCTCGACCTCCGCGACCACACGCCGCGCGCGGGCCAGCACGCGCACTCCGGCGGGGGTGAGCACGACCTCCCGGCTGGTCCGGCGCAGCAACCGGACCCCGAGCACGTCCTCCAGGGTGGCGAGTGTGCGCGAGACCGCGGGCTGGGAGATGCCGAGCTCCAGGGCGGCGTCGGTGAAGCCGCCCGACTCGACGATCGCGATCAGGCAGCGGAGGTGCCGCAGCTCCACATCCATGCGTCCAGCGTATAGCTGCAGCACAAGATGCATTTTGCGAATGGCTGACGGCGGCGGATCGTTCGGGGCGTGGACACCAAGACTCGAAGCCGGGCCGCCGCCCCGGCCGCAGGCGATCGCACGGCCGGTGTCGCGCTGATGCTCGGCGGCGCGCTGGCGAACCAGACCGGCGCCGCCGTCGGCGCCCTGGCCTTCCCGGTGATCGGGCCGGTCGGTGTGGTGGCGATCCGGCAGTGGGTGGCCGGGGTGGTCCTGCTGGTCGCCGGACGGCCCCGGCTGCGGTCGTTCACCCGGCGGCAGTGGTGGCCCGTGCTGGCGCTCGCCGCGGTGTTCGCGACGATGAACCTGTCGCTCTACACCGCGATCGACCGCCTCGGCCTGGGGCCGGCGGTGACGCTGGAGTTCCTCGGCCCGCTGGCCGTGGCGCTGGCCGGCTCCCGCCGCCCGACCACCCTGGCCTGCGCGGTGCTCGCCGCCGCCGGGGTGGTGGTCCTGACCCGTCCCCAGCCGACCACGGACTACGTCGGGATCGGCGTGGGACTGCTCGCCGCCGCGTGCTGGGCGGGTTACATCCTGCTCAACCGGACCGTCGGAGCGCGGACCTCGGGCATCGAGGGCGTGGCGGCCGCCGGTGCGCTGTCCGCGCTGGTGTACGTGCCGATCGGGATCGCCGCACTCGTCGCGCACCCGCCGACCCCGGCGGCGGTCGCGTGCGCGGCAGCCGCTGGACTGCTGTCCTCGGCCGTTCCGTTCCTCGCCGACCTGCTCGCGCTCCGCCGCGTTCCCGCCCACTTCTTCGGCGTCTTCATGAGCGTCAACCCGGTGGTCGCCGCGGCCATCGGCTCGGTGTTCCTCGGCGAGACCCCGGGCGCGGTCGACTGGCTCGCCATCGCCCTCATCGTCATCGCCAACGCCGTCAGCGTCCTCGTCAACCAGAGCACCGCACCCGCGGCGACGCCTTCACCTGCGACGGCATCCTGATCCTCGCCACGACGGCGGGGCCAGGACCGGAGCGCGTCCGGTGGGCCACCCGTGACCCACCGGACGGACAAGCTCCTAGAGCCGCTGGTACTCCTCCCACGTCCGCTTCGGGCTGACCGCGGGCCCGTCGTCGGGTGCGCGGTTGGCCAGCCCGTTGTAGCCGAGGTAGTAGTCGCCCGCCTGGTTCCGGGCGCCGCTGGACAGGTCCGGGTCGGCGAGCGCGATGGCGTGGATGTGGTAGCCCCAGTCGCCCTGCGCCGGCGTGCGGACCCAGGCCGCGAAACCGACCTGCCGCATCACCCTCGCCACGTTGGTGCGCGTGGCCGCCGTCATGCCGGACACGGAGATGTCCAACGCGCCGCCGCCGTCGTGGGTGCCCGCCGATCCGGCCACGCCACCGGGGTTGTAGGAGCCCTGGGTCACGCCCAACGACACGCCCAGCAGCCGCTCGGCCTCGACCAGCATGGCCTTGGTCCGGGTGTTCATCAGCTTGCCGTGGTAGGTGACCTTGCTCCCCGCCGAGACCGGACGGGTGACCGTGTAGGTCGTCTCGCCCAGCTGTCGCAGCGAGGTGGGTCCGGGCATTCCGGAGGCGTCGAGCCCGGTGTAGCCGAGGGACCGCTGGTACGCCGCGTAGGCGCTGATGGTGCTGGTGCCGAAGTGCCCGTCCGCGAGGGACGAGGTCAACAGGCCCTTCGCGACGAGCGCCCGTTCGACCAGCAGGACGCTGGGGCCGCTGCCCGGCGTGATCGCCGAGTCGGCCCGGCGGGGATCGATCTGCGCGGCCTTCAGCACGGTTTCCATGTCGACCGTCGGCAGGGCCACGACCTGCGGCGCCGCCTGGGACACGGCGCCGGCGGGGACCGCCAGGCCGATCCACCCGATCACGACAGCGGCCACTGCGGCGCCTCTGATGCTGATCACATCCACCTCCGGTCGACGCTGGACTGAAATCGAAATCAGTCAAGCGCGAACGGTCGGTTCTTGGCAATAGTTGACTGCGGACGCTTGCAGTTGGTTAGAGATTGACCGTCGCCTCAGCGGTTCGACGACGGGAACCGCTTGCCGGCGCTGCCCAGGGCGATCAGATCGGTGTACTGGTCCTGCCACGACCGCTCGGTGGCCAGCAGGTCGGCCAGCCGCTGCACCCACGCCGCGTCGATGGGCGGGCTCGCCCCGGCCAGGTGCTGAGCGGTCTCCTCGCGTGCTTTGAGCCACCCGGCGAGCGTGGGTGCGAGTACCGGGCCATCCGCGTTTTCAGACATAGCGGAACCGTACTTCGTGTGAGGACGTGCTGGTGGAGTACAGTGCTACGGGTTGGGGCACGAGCTGTCGGCATTCGGTCGGCGCGGTCCCCGATCCAGTCCGGCCGTACTTCGGGGCCGGGGACGGGAGCACCGGCTTGTCGCCGGACCATCCGTTCACCACATCTTCTACCCCCATGGCCCGCGGGTACGCCGGACCGAACGACCACGACTCCGGCGCGCGGGACGATGTCCGCCGTCGGCGTGGTACGGCCCTGCCGGCAGGGGAGACGGGGTCTTCATGACGCAGACCAGACCTGGCCGATCACAGGGTGCCGCGGTGGGTTTCGCCGACGCGCGCGCCGCGGCCGACAGGGCCGAGACCGTCCAGCGCAGCCAGGCCGCCCGCACCGTCGCGGACAACTCGGTCGACGCGAACGACTGCCGCGAGTTGCTGCTCATGCTCGGCCTGCCCGACCCGCCGTCCGATGACGCGCCGGTCCGCACGCAGAACGAGCGGGCGCAGGACCAGCGCGCACCCGAGCACCGCGTGCCCGATTACTCGTACCAGGACGCGCCGGGCGCGTCCTACCAGGCAGGAGCACGCGAATGACCCAGGGGACCATCAAGTGGTTCAGCGGCGCCAAGGGCTTCGGCTTCATCACCCCCGAGGGTGGCGGCGCCGATCTCTTCGTGCACCACACGCAGATCCAGGACTACGGCCACAACGGCCTGGCCGACAACCAGGCGGTCCGGTTCGAGATCGGTGAGAGCGCCAAGGGCCCGCAGGCCACTTCGGTCCAGCTGGTCTGACGGTTTGACCGGCCACGGCGCCCGACGGTGACCTCACCGTCGCGCGCACCGGGTCTTCGCAGTGCCGCGGTTCGACCTCCGACTTGCCCGTGACGACGCCGTCCGGGCAGTCGGCGCGGTCCTGCGCGTCGGGCAGCGGCTCGGCCCGTTCCACCACATCGGCGTCCGCCATGCCCCGGAACTTCGCCGGCACCTCGTCGGCGTCCACGCCGATCCGGTCGCACAGCGCCTCGTCCACCAGCGCCACCCCGTCCCGGCACGGCACGTCGACCACGAGCCGGTGGGCGAAGTGCGCGGTGCGGCCGTTGAAGAACGGCTTCTTCTCCCGTCGCACCACCGAGTCCGGCAGCACGTCGTCCACCGCCTCGCGGGCCATCCGCTTGTCCCACAGCAGCTCCTCCCGCATCGACACCGGCACGCTGGTGGACAGGTCGACCAGCCGCCGGTCCAGGAACGGCACCCGCGCCTCGACGCCGCTGCCGGCCGCGTTGCGGTCCTCGTGCCGGCAGTTGTACTGCTGATCGCCGCCGGCAGGTTCAAGCCGTAGCCGTGCGACGCGAGCGCCAGTGCCACCGGGTTCACGTACCTGGTCTCCAACTCGACGGTGAACCGGAGGTACCGGTGCAAGTGTCGCAATTGGACGGTCGTGAAGTCGGGCGGGGACAGTCCTCGGACGAGCGGGTGGGCCGCCACGGCCATCAACTCGCTCGGGAGTACGGGCCGCCGACGGCGCCGGGAGCCTGGCGGGCGCGGCACCGGCGCCCGTGACGGCGCGGTGGTCCGGTTCGCCTCGTGGAGCGCGTTCCCGCTCGGTTCGCTCCCGTCGTGCTCCTGACGAGCCGCGTGCGGCGGTTGCACGACCTGGTGGAGGACGACGACACCGAGCGACCTAACTCGACCGGGTGAGTTGTCCCTCAGCGCGCATCGACCCCACCGGACGCCGGGTACCCCCTTCTGTGGAGTGTCCACGAGGGACACCCGGAGGAGGTTCGAGCGCAGATGGGCATTGGCGACAAGTTCGACGAACTGAAGAACAAGGCCAAGGACGCCCTCGGCCAGCACGGCGACAAGGCGGACGAAGGCATCGACCAGGCCGGCAAGCTCGCCGACGAACGGACCGGCGGCAAGCACTCCGAGCACATCCAGAAGGGGACGGACAAGGCCAAGGAGGGTCTGGACCGATTCCGCGAGCAGCAGTAAGCCCTCAGACCAAGGGCCGCCCTCCGGTCGAGGGCGGCCTTTCCGCGTCCTGCTCAACGGCCGCGGTGTCCTACGCGAGGCGCGACGCGAGCAGCTGCTTGCCCTGTTCGGCGCCCTTGCGGCTCTCGCCCTGGGCGCGGCGGAAGAAGTCCGCCAACTCGCTGTCGCCCGCGCGCTCGGCGTCGGCGATGTAGTTCTCCAGCCGCAGCGCGTTGCTCAGGCACGCTTCGACGAACCAGATGATGTTGTAGTCCTTGTCCTGGGTACCGGTCACCTGACCGGTTTCGGTCGTGGACACGTGACCTCCTCACTAGTAGACGCCCAGGGGATACCCGTTTTCCACGTCCTGAACGCGATCCACCCGGACGTCCCCCGCTCGGGCGCACGCATGCCTTGAGAGGCAGGACGTTCAAACCCCGGTGCCGGCTAGCCGTCGAGCTCGGCCCACACGACCTTGCCGTCGGACCTCGGCTCGGAGCCCCACGTCCGGCTCAGCGCCGCCACGATGATCAGCCCGCGCCCGCGCGCGGAGTCGACCTGCACCGGTCTGGGCTGGGGGAGCGCGGACGAGCGGTCGGACACCTCGATCCGCATGCCGGACGCCGTCGGCGTCACGGTCAGCCCCACCGGGCCGGTCGCGTGGTCCACCGCGTTGGACACCAGTTCGGTCACCACCAGGGCAGCGTCGTCGGCGACGTCGGCCGACAGCCCCCAGGCTGACGCCGCGTCACCCACCACCCGCCTGGCACGCGCCGATGAGCCCGCTGAGGCGGGCAGCGTCACGGCCACCGGCGCCGCTGGCTCGTTGCGCACATCCGCTCCCCGTTGATCGGCCGTTACCGCATCGTCGCACATCCTCCGCTCCGGGCACCGAGTGCCCGCGCCCACCGGCACTCTGGCCGCGACCGGCGGCGTGGCGGTGACCAGCGGGTCTGTCCGCGACCAGCGGCTGTGGTGCGACCGGCGGCGGCGTGGCGTGCGAGCGGTGGCCGCATGAGACGTGTCCGGTGGCCTAGGCTCGGGCACCATGGAGTTGCAGGTGCGCAGTGAGGTGCGGGGCGGCTGGACGGTCGTCGCGGTGTCGGGCGAACTGGACGCGGACACCGTTCCCGTGCTGTCCGACCGCCTCGAGGAGAGCACGGGCGACCTGGTGGTGGTGGATTTGAGCGGCGTGCCGTTCATGGACACCACGGGTCTGTCGTTGATGCTCGACTGGCACCGCCGGCTGGACGGTGCGGGCGGCGAGTTCCGGATGGCGTCCCTGCAACCGTCGGTGCACAAGCTGTTCCGGCTGACGGAGCTGACCGAGGTCATGCACATCCACGACACCGTCGAGTCGGCCATCGCGCCCGCGGCGTGATCCCCGAGAGCTTCCGGAACTCGCCCATCCCACGTGACCAGGCGTGGTTGGCGGCACTGCCTGCGGCGATCGAGGACCGGCTGGCGACCTGGGACCTCCGCCCGGACGGCCCGGCAGCGCACGGTTCCCACGCGCTGGCGATCCCGGTGACGCGGGACGGCACGCCCCTGGTGCTGCGGATGAACGCGCCGACCGAGGACGTGACCGCGCACGTAGAGGCGCTGACCTTCTGGCGGGGCCGGGGGACCGTGCTGCTGGTCGACGCCGATCCAGCCGCCGGCGCGATGCTCCTCGAACGCCTCGACATGCACCGCACCGCGCTCGACCTGCCGTCCGACGAGGCGATGGCGGTGCTCGGCGTGATCGCCCGGCGACTGGCCGTGCCCGCACCACCGACCGCCCGGTCCACCGCCGACCTGACCCGCGACCACGCCAGGAACTGGGTCGTCTTCCGCGCCGTCGACTACGGACCCGCCGCCAGCCGGGGTGGCCACCAGTCCCACAGGACCACGACGGACCGGCGGGGGCCGACGAGGCTCGATTTGACATGGGTTCGGGTGCCATAGGCTGGTCGGAGCCTGCCTCCGGTGCCCGTAAGGGCCCCATGTCAAATCGAGCCGGACAAGACCCAGCCGCCCAGATCACTCCTGCTCGTGCTCAACCCCCAGGTAGAACGCGATCAACCGAAGCAGGTGCTCGGTGTCCACCGGCTTGGTCACGTAATCCGTAGCCCCGGAGGCCAGCGACTTCTCCCGGTCCCCCTTCATGGCCTTGGCCGTCACCGCGATCACCGGCAGATCGGCGTACCGCGACATCGCCCGGATCGCCGCCATCGTCGCGTTGCCGTCCAACTCCGGCATCATGATGTCCATCAACACCAGCGTCACGTCGTCGTACTGCTCCAACGCCCGCACACCGGTGATCCCGTTGTCCGCGTAGATCACCTGCAACCCGTGCAACTCCAACACCGACGTCAACGCGAACACGTTCCGCAAGTCGTCATCGACGATCAGCACCTTCTCGCCGTGGAACCGCATGGGCGCGGGCGGCAGCTCGGACGGCGCGACCAACGACTGCGGCGCCGAGTCGGCGGGCGTCAGCAACTCCGGCAACGCCTCCGGCTCCACCACGACCGGCGGCACCAAACCCTGCTCGCTCAACGGCAGGTACAGCGTGAACGTCGACCCGACCCCCGGCTCGGACCGGACGTCCAGCCGCCCGTCCAGCAACGTCGCCAACTCCCGGCTGATCGACAGACCCAACCCGGTACCGCCGTACTTGCGCGACGTCGTGCCGTCCGCCTGCTGGAACGCCTCGAAGATCACCGACAGCTTGTCCGACGGGATGCCGATACCGGTGTCCTGCACGTCGAACGCCACCGAGCCCTCGACCACCCGGATCCGCAGCTTGATCTCGCCGTCGTGGGTGAACTTCACCGCGTTCGACAGCAGGTTCCGCAGGATCTGCTGCAACCGGTGCTCGTCGGTGTGCAGCGTGGACGGGACGTCGGGCTCCACGACGACCTCGAACGCCAACCCCTTCTCCGCCGCCAACGGCATGGTCATCGCCTCGACGTACCCGACCACGTCGGACACCCGCACCGGGTCCGTCTGCACCTGCATGTGCCCGGCCTCGACCTTGGTCAGGTCCAGGATGTCGTCGATCAGCTGCAGCAGATCGGTTCCCGACGAGTGGATGGTCTTCGCGAACTCCACCTGCTTCGGGTTCAGGTTGCCGTCCAGGTTGTCCGCCAACAACTTCGCCAGGATCAGCAGGCTGTTCAACGGCGTGCGCAACTCGTGCGACATGTTCGCCATGAACTCCGACTTGTACTTCGACGCCGACGACAGCTGCCGGGCCCGCGCCTCCAGCTCGACCGAACCGGCCCGCAGCTCCTCGGTCAGCCGCTGCGACTCCACCAGCAGGCTGTCCGTCCGCGCGTTGGCGAGCATCGTGTTCAGGTTGACGCCGATGTTCTCCTTGAGCTGGTCCAACAGGTCCAGGTGCACCTCGGTGAACTCCCCGAACGACCCCAGCTCGATCACGCCCAGCGTCTCGCCCTGGAACACGATCGGCAGGATCACCAAATTCGCGGGCGGCGCGGAGCCGAGCCCGGAACCGATCTCGATGTACCCCGGCGGCACGTCGGTGACCAGCACCGTCTTCTTCTCCACCGCGACCTGCCCGACCAGCGACTCACCGCGCATGAACCGCCTGGGCCGCCCGCCGCGCGGCACGTACCCGTACGACGCGGTCAAGTCCAAGGCGTTGGACTCGGGATCCACCAGGAAGAACGCCCCGTGCTGCGCCGACACCAGCGGCGTCAGCTCGCTGATCACCAGCGACGCCATGGCGTTGAGGTCCCGGTGGCCCTGCATCTGACCGGACAGCCTGGCCAGGTTCGTCTTCAGCCAGTCCTGCTCCTGGTTGGCGCGGGTGGACGCCCTCAGGTTGCCGATCATCCGGTTGATGTTGTCCTTGAGCTCGGCGACCTCGCCGGACGCCTCCACGGTGATCTGCCGGGTCAGGTCGCCCGCCGTCACGGCGGTGGCCACCACGGCGATCGCGCGCACCTGCCGGGTCAGGTTCCCGGCCAGCTCGTTCACGTTCTCGGTCAGCCGCTTCCAGGTGCCCGAGACACCCTCCACCTCGGCCTGACCGCCCAGCTTGCCCTCGGTGCCGACCTCGCGCGCGACACGCGTGACCTCGTCGGCGAACGACGACAGCTGGTCGACCATCGTGTTGATCGTGGTCTTCAGCTCCAGGATCTCGCCGCGCGCGTCGACGTCGATCTTCTTCGACAGGTCGCCGAGCGCCACCGCCGTCGTCACCTGGGCGATGTTGCGGACCTGCGAGGTCAGGTTGTTCGCCATGAAGTTGACGTTCTCGGTGAGGTCCTTCCACGTGCCCGCCACGTTCGGCACGCGCGCCTGACCACCGAGGATGCCCTCGGTGCCGACCTCGCGGGACACGCGGGTGACCTCGTCGGCGAACGCGCGCAGCGTGTCCACCATGCCGTTGATGGTGTCCGCGAGCGCCGCGACCTCGCCCTTGGCGTCGACCAGGATCTTCTTGGACAGGTCACCGCCCGCGACCGCCGTGGCCACCGCCGCGATCGACCGCACCTGCGTGGACAGGTTGTCGGCCATGACGTTGACGTTGTCCGTCAGGTCCTTCCACGTGCCCGCGACACCCGGCACGCGCGCTTGACCACCCAGCCGCCCGTCAGTACCCACCTCACGCGCGACACGCGTGACCTCGTCGGCGAACGACGACAGCTGGTCGACCATCGTGTTGATGGTCGACTTCAGCTCCAGGATCTCACCACGCGCATCGACTGTGATCTTCTGCGACAGGTCGCCGCCCGCGACCGCCGTAGTGACCTGCGCGATCGACCGCACCTGCGCGGTGAGGTTGTTCGCCATGAAGTTGACCGAGTCAGTCAGATCTCGCCACGTTCCCGCGACGCCCGGCACTTGGGCCTGGCCACCCAGCCGTCCGTCAGTACCCACCTCGCGCGCGACGCGTGTGACCTCGTCGGCGAACGACGACAGCTGGTCGACCATCGTGTTGATGGTGTCCTTCAACTCCAGGATCTCGCCCCGCGCGTTGACCGTGATCTTCTGCGACAGGTCGCCCCGCGCGACCGCCGTCGCGACCTGCGCGATGTTGCGGACCTGCGAGGTCAGGTTGCCCGCCATGAAGTTCACGGAATCAGTCAGGTCGCGCCACGTTCCCGCGACGCCCGGCACCTGGGCCTGACCACCCAGCCGCCCGTCACTGCCGACTTCTCGCGCGACGCGCGTGACCTCGGCCGCGAACGACGACAACTGGTCGACCATCGTGTTGATCGTGGTCTTGAGCTGCAAGATCTCGCCGCGCGCGTCCACGTCGATCTTCTGCGACAGGTCGCCCTGCGCGACCGCCGTGGTGACCTGCGCGATGTTGCGGACCTGCGACGTGAGGTTGCCCGCCATGAAGTTGACCGACAGGGTCAGATCTCGCCACGTTCCCGCGACGCCCGGCACTTGGGCCTGGCCGCCCAGCCGTCCGTCAGTACCCACCTCGCGTGCGACGCGCGTGACCTCGTCGGCGAACGACGACAGCTGGTCGACCATCGTGTTGATGGTCGACTTCAGCTCCAAGATCTCACCACGCGCATCCACGGTGATCTTCTGCGACAGGTCGCCCTGCGCGACCGCCGTCGCCACCTGCGCGATGTTGCGGACCTGCGACGTCAGGTTGTTCGCCATGAAGTTCACGTTGTCCGTGAGGTCACGCCACGTTCCCGCGACGCCGGGCACCTGCGCCTGGCCACCCAGCCGTCCGTCAGTACCCACCTCGCGTGCGACGCGCGTGACCTCGTCGGCGAACGACGACAGCTGGTCGACCATCGTGTTGACGGTGTCCTTCAGCTCCAGCATCTCGCCCGCCACCGTGACGGTGATCTTCTGCGACAGGTCGCCCTGCGCCACGGCCGTCGCCACCTGCGCGATGTCGCGGACCTGCTTGGTCAGGTTGTCGGACATGAAGTTCACCGAATCGGTGAGGTCCTTCCAGGTGCCCGCCACACCCGGCACGACCGCCACGCCGCCCAGCCGACCGTCCGTGCCGATCTCCCGCGCCACCCGGGTGACCTCGCCCGCGAACGTCCGCAGCGTCGCCGTCATCGAGTTGAAGCTCTCCACCAGCGCGGCGACCTCACCGCGGGCGTCCACCACGATCTCCTGCGACAGGTCGCCCTCCGCGACCGCGGCGAGCACGCGGCTCAGCTCGGCGGTCGGCCGGGTCAGGTCGTCGATCAGGCCGTTCACCGAGTTCGCGGCCAGCTGCCAGCCGCCGGTGCCGGTGCTGGGCGGCAGGCGTTCGCCCAGCCTGCCCTCCTGACCGACCGACTGGTGCACCCGCGCCAGCTCGCCCACCAGCCACTGGTTGCGCTCCGCGATCTCGTTGAACACCTCGGCCAGCTCGGCCGTCACACCGTCGCGCGGCACGACCAGGCGACGGCGGAAGTTGCCGTCCCTCATCTCCCGCATCGCGGTCAGCAGTCGGGCCAGGGTCACGTCCGTGTCGTCCTGGGCGGTCGTCACACGAGCCTCCGATGTCAGCGCAACTGTGCCAAGCCTGCCACTGTTGGAGGCAACTTGTCCGATAGGTTGGGTCGACCCGACACACAGGAGCCGTGATGGCCCAGGGCTACCGGCAAGGCGCCGACACGGGCCTCGACCTCGACGCGTGGCGTCGCGTGGTCGACGGCTTCCACGAAGCCGTGGTCGTGCTGGACCCGGATGGCGTCGTCCGGCTGGTCAACCCCCTCGCGACCGTGCTGTTCCCCGAGGCGCGGCCGGGTTCGCCGCTGCCCGAGGTCGACCAGGGACGGCGGCAGGACCTGGGTGGTGGCTGGGTCGCCTGGTACCGGGGTGTCGAGGACTACCTGGAGGAGGCCGCGCGGCGGTTGGCGCCGCTCACCGACCGTGCGGACGCGTTGCGCTCCGTGGTCGAGCTGGCGCCCGCCGAGCACACCGTCGTGGTGCTGCCGGGCTTGCGCGGGCGGCTGGAGTGGTGGCGTCGCACGCCCGCCGGTGACGTGGCCGTCGCCCGCACCACCAGGCAGGTCGCGGACACCGCCGACGGTTTCACCGCCGTCCTGGACCGGCTGGTCGAGCACGCCGAACTCACCGATCTGGGCGAGGGTCCTTGGGGCACGTCGGGGGTGGGCGTGGCCGTGCCGCTGACCGAGGGCGGCGCGCTGGTGTGCTTCGGCGGGGCCTGGAACGTCGACCTGCTGAAACGTTTCGCCGCACGGGCGGCGGCGGCCGTGGAGGCGAGCACGCGGTTCACCGAGCAGGAGCGGACCGTGGAGGCGCTGCGGACGAACCTGCTGCCCGCCACGTTGCCGGACGTGCCGGGCGCCCGGCTGGCGCGCGTGTACGAGCCCGCGCACCGGCGGGTGCTGCTCGGCGGCGACTTCTACGACGTCCACCCGCGTGAGGACGGCAGCGCGGCGTTCGTGCTCGGCGACGTGGCGGGCAACGGGCTGGAGGCGGCCGTGCACAGCGGCCGGGTGCGGCAGAGCCTGCACACGCTGCTGGTGGTCGAGCAGCGGCCGGCGCAGCTGTTGCAGCTGCTCAACACCGCTCTGCGGGCCGCGGGCAGCCGCCTGTTCACCACCCTCGTGGTCGGCACGATGATGCCCGTGCAGGCCGGCGGGCTGCGCCTGACCCTGGCCGCCGGCGGCCACCCCGCGCCCCTCGTGCTGCGCGGCGACGGACGGGTGGACGAGGTGGCGGTGCACGGCGGGATCGTCGGCGTGCTGCCGGAGGTGCGGTTCCACCAGACGACGGTGACCCTCGCGCCGGGGGAGACGTTGCTGCTGTACAGCGACGGGTTGACCGAGGCCCGCAAGCACGGTGACCGGCACGAGCTGTTCGGGGACGTGCGGCTCAAGGCGGCGTTGGGCGACTGCGCCGGGCTGCCCGCCGAGGCGGTGGCCGAACACCTGCGGCACGTCGTGTTCGACTGGCTCGGCGCGGCCGAACACGACGACCTGACCCTCCTGGTCCTCCAGGCCGCTCCCTAGGCTCGCCGCACCCCGGGTCTCCGGTCACCACGATTCGATGAGGGGGTCATCGTGCTCGCGCCGCCGCCATTCCCGGGTGAGGCGGCCGAGTCGGGCCGGGGAGGCCATGCCGCGCACGGCCGCGATCTTGTCGTCGCGGACCTCCAGGATCGCCACGCCCACCACCCGGTCGTCGAGCACGGCGATCACGGCGGGGGAGCCGTTGATCACGCCGGCGTGGATCGCCGGGGAGCCGCCGACCAGTTTCCGCTTCGCCGGAGTCGGCTTGAAGCCGGCTCGCGCGGCGGCGGCGATCCGCTCGGGGACCGAGTACCGCAGCAGCTTCTCAGCCAACCCGCCGGCGCCGTCGGAGATCGCGGTCGCGTCGTCGGTCAGCAACGCCACCAGCTGTTCGGTGCGGCCCGAGGAAGCGGCGTGGAGGAACGCCTCGACGATTCGGCGCGCGGCGGCGCGGTCGACTTCAGTGACGTTGCGCTCGGCGGCGACATGGCGCCGGGCCCGATGGGCGTGCTGCTGGCTCGCGGACTCGGTGATGTCGAGGATCTCGGCGATCTCGGCGTGGCTGTAGGAGAAGGCCTCGCGCAGGACGTAGACGGCCCGCTCGACCGGCGGGAGGCGTTCCATGAGCGTCAGCACTGCCAGGCTCACCGATTCGCGCTGCTCGAAGGTCTCTGCCGGGCCCAGCATCGGGTCGCCGTCGAGGAGCGGTTCGGGCAGCCAGGCGCCGACCGCGCGTTCGCGCCGCGCCTTCGCCGAGCGGAGCCGGTCGAGGGACAGGTTGGTGACCACCTTGGTCAGCCACGCCTCGGGTACCTCGATGTGCTCCCGATCGGCGGCCTGCCAGCGCAGGAACGCGTCCTGCACCGCGTCCTCGGCGTCGGCGGCCGAGCCGAGCAGACGGTATGCGAGCGAGGCCAGCCGGTCCCGGCTGGCCTCGAAACGCTCCACGGTGGCGGTGTCCATGAGCGCCACGCTAGGCGGCGACCGCCTCGGTGGAGCGGTGGGATGCGGTTGCCAAGCGGTGCTTGCGGGCGGGCATTCCGAAGGTCGGGTGGCCCATGCTCCACGCGGAGGTCCGGAGGATGGCCGCCTTGAAGCGCGCGGCCGGACGGCCGCGCAGGGCCCAGGACTTCGATCGCGCGTCGCCGTCGACCATCTGGAAGATCGCGTCCTTCCGGCCGAGGCTGATGTGGTTGCCGACGTATGCCAGCGAGGTCTTCGAGATCTTGCGACCGGTCAGGTCCCCGATGATCGCGGCCACCGCCTGCATGCCGGTGAACCCCGCAGAAGCGCAGGACATCGGTAGCGGCCGGCCGTTCTCGCCGACGGCGTGGACGCTGTCGCCGGCGGCGTAGACCTCCGGGTGCGAGACCGACCGCATCATGCGGTCGACCCTGATCCGGCCGTCGTCTTCGACATCGAGACCGCTGGCCGCGGCGATGGGGTGGACGGCGAAGCCGGCCGCCCACACGGTCGCGTCGGAAGCGAAGCCGGTGCCGTCGGCGGCGGTAGCCCCCGTCGCCTCGACGCGGTCGATGGTGGTGTGCTCGTGGACCGTGATGCCGAACCGGTCGAAGGCTCGCAGCAGGTGGCGGCGGGCCTTCGGGCCCAGCCAACCACCCAGCTCGCCGCTGGTGGCGAGGGTGACCTTGAGCCCGGGGCGGGATTCGGCGATCTCGGTGGCGACCTCGATCGCGGTCAGGTTGCCGCCGACGACCAGCACCGTCCCGTTCCCGCCCAGCTCGTCCAGGCGCCGGCGCAGGCGCAGCGCCGCCTGCCGTCCGGCGACGTGGAAGGCGTGCTCGTCCACGCCCGGAACGCCGTGGTCGGCGGCGGTGCTGCCGAGCGCGTAGAGGAGGGTGTCGTATTCGAGCCGGTCGGTGCCCTCGCCGTCGGTCACGGTGACGGTCCGGTGCTCGGCGTCGACAGCGGTGACGTGCGCCAGTCGCAGGCGGATGCCGGTGCCCGCGAACATCTCCGCCAATCCGTAGCGGCGCAGATCCCGGCCGGCGGCGAGCTGGTGCAGGCGCAGCCGCTCGACGAAGTCGGGTTCGGCGTTGACGACGGTGATCTCGAAGTCGTCGGGGTGGAGGCGGCGGGCGAGGCAGCCGGCGGCGTAGCCTCCGGCGTATCCGGCTCCGAGAACGATGATGCGGTGCTGCATGTTCTTGCTCCTGTCTCGTTCGCTCGCCCTCTGAACGGGACAGCGCCCCGATCCCTGACAGGGTTCGACTGTGGCGTGGATCACTCATGGCTCTGGCGGACCGCTCCACCGCCGAGGCGAGTCGGACGCGCGGGCCAGCCCTTCGCGCACCGCCTCCGTGACCTCGTGCAGGAACTCGATCGCCCCCGAGTCGCTGGGATCGTCCAGAGCTCCTCACGGCTTTCCACGGGTCACCTCTCCACGCCGAGGGGGCCGGTCACCGGTTCGGTGGTGATGGCGAAGCAGACCGCGGTCGTGGCGCCGGACGACCAGTACTCGACGGCGGGCATCACCGATCTCGCCGTGACGCCGGGGCGTGGCCCGCCCAGGTACGTCTCGACCGCCCGCACGCACCGGTCCAGCGACAGTTCCATCATGGTCCCGTAGCTGGGCGCGGGATCGGTGTGGGAGCCGAGCTCGACCACGCCGGGCACGGCCTCGCTGCGGTGCGGCTGGTCGCACGGGACGACGCGGGTCGGCTCGTCCAGCGGTTCACCGGCATAGCACTTCCGCAACGCGCCGAGACCCGACGACAGCGCGCCCGCGAGCGATCCGGTCCGCTTGGCCGCGTTGTTGTCCGGCCCTCGTTCCAGGATCGCGCAGGCGAACCACCGTTCACCGGCGCTCCACTGCCCCTCCGTCGGCCACAGCACGCGGTGTTCGAGCCGGGTGGCCTCGACATCGGGACCGCCCAGGTAAGTGGTCATCTCGGCGCGGCAGGTCGGTGAGATCGAGGTGGCGGACGGTGGGAAGTCGTCCGGGAATCCCGCCGGCGGCCGGTCGGACATGATCACTTCGGCCTGGTGCCCGGTGTCGCAGCCGACCGGCTGGAAGGCGTTGTCGACGATGGCGAGACAGTCGCCCGCCCGATAGGTTCCGCCTGCTTCGGTGGTGGCGGGGCGGAACTGGTGGTGGTGGTCGTCGTCGAAACCGAGGACGGATCAGTCGGTGCTTCGGGTGCGGGCCCGGCGCCGCACGCGCCCAGCAGCACTAGAGCGGGCAGGGCGGCGGCACCGCGACGCAGGATGGAGTCGACCACCCCGCCAACCTAGAACTCCGCCGCCGCGACCGGCGCCGGATGGCAGCTTCGTGCCGTGCACGGGCGTGCGTCTGTCCACAACGGACCGTGCCGGTCGATCACTCCTCACGCGGCGGTGGTGATCTCGGGCAGCAGTTCGAAGAGCGCGTAGGCGGATGTGAGGTGGAGTGGTTCCTCGGTGAACTGCGCGCCGTGGAGGTAGGCGTAGAAGACGACCGACGGGCCGTCCGGCATGGTGAAGCGGGTCAGCGGGTTCTCGGCGCCGGGGTAGACGCTGTGCGGGATGAAGCGGACGCTGACGTCGGTGCGGCCGACGGCGGTGCCCTCCAGCACGTAGGCGGTGCAGCGGTCGGGGTCGAGCCGTCCGAGTGCCGGGTGGATGCCCAGCGGCGCGAAGATGTCGATCCGTTCGGCGGTGCGGCACAGCACGTCGATCACGTTGATCGCTTCGGTGCCCCAGGAACACCACATGGTCGGTTCGGGCGCCGGCGAGTCGGTGGTGCCCGCTTCGTGGCCGAGCAGGCGGCCGCGCAGCGTGGGCACGCCTTCCGCCAGGCCGTCACGTCGTTGTGGGCGTTGGTCATCGTGCGTGGTCATGTCCACTCTTTCGTGCGTTCGTCGGTAGGTGGTCCCCGGCTTCGCGCGGCCATGGGAACACCGGGATGTCCTCGTGCTCGCGCCACGCCACGTCGCAATCGCGGCACGTGGGCCAGCAGCCGTCGGGACTCCTGGGCGGTGGGGCGTGCGGCACGGTCACCGCCACCCCGCACAAGGTCTGCCCCTCGTCGCGGGCAGCCAGCGTGGCGGGGATCGCGTGACGACGCCCTTGGTACGGCAGCCACCGGAACGGCCGGGCGCCCATCACGGCCGTCCGGGAGTGGAGAGGGGGCTGGGGCACAAGGTCGATCACCTCCGCAATCGGGCTGATGAGGCCGCGCTGAGGAAACGCGCCGGTCTGGAGGACGAACCAGGACGCGTCCGCGGCCCCATCAGCACCGTGAACATAGCGGGTTCATTTCTCTGGAAGGAATGACCTGATGGGGTGAACCTCGAACGCGGATCTACCGATAGGCTCGCCAGCGTCTCGAACCGAGGAAGGAACGCGCCGTGCCCAGTACGCAGACCCGTCGCAAACGCCGGCTTGGTGAGTACCTGACCGGGCTGCGCAAGGCGTCGTCCCACGATCCTGCATCAGTGGCCAGGATCCTGCGGAAGTCGCCCGCGACGGTCAGCAAGATCGAGAACGGTCACGTCCGGCCCGACTTCCCGACCTTGTCGGTGCTCCTCGCGCTCTACAACGCCGATGACGAGCAGCGGCACGCGGCGGAATCCTTGTGGGAGGACGCCGTCGAGGAGGCGAACCGGGTCGAGCACACGGTGGACATGAGCCCGAAGTACCGGGCATTTCTGCGCTCGGAAGCCGATGCCGTGTCAGCCCGGACTCTCCAGCAGACCGTCATCCCCGGCCTGCTTCAGACCGCGCGGTACGCCACCGCCATCCATGTTGCCGAGCAACGGTTCCAGACGGGCAAGCGCTCCTTGGAGAAGTCGGTGGCTTCCCGCTTGGCCCGGCAGCGGAGGCTTGACGACGCGCGCGACCCGCTGTCCCTTCACGCGATCATCGACGAAGCGGTCCTCCGTCGTGTCGTCGGCGGACCGGAGGTCATGGCCGAGCAGTTGCGTCATCTGCTGGACCGGGCGGCCGCGCCGAACATCACGGTCCAGGTGCTGCCCTACCAGGCCGGCGCGCACGCCGTCATGACCAGTGCCATCACCATTCTCGGCTTTGGCGACCCGAGCGATCCCGATTCCGTCTACCTGGAGTACCACGGTGGCGGTCGGTGGATCGAGGATGAAGCAGCCGTCGCGGCCTACGCGGCGGAGTTCGAAGCCCTGGCCGCCTTGGCGTTGCCGACTGAGGAATCGGTGGCGCTGGTACGAAAGGCGGCAGTGGAGATGGAGGAATCATGATCACGTCCAGCGAGTTCAGGAAGTCGAGCTACAGCGGCGCTCAGAACGAATGTGTCGAGGTGGCCGTCGAGAGTGGACGCTTCGCGATCCGTGACAGCAAGAACCCGGACGGCCCCGTGCTGATTTGGCCGCGAGGCACGCTGGTCCGGTTCGTTGCCGCTGTCGCGGAGAACCGCCTGGCGCACTGATCGTCGAGTGGCGGACAGGGGACGCCCCCGTTGCGCGCACGGGGGCGTCCCTGAGCAATCACGCGGCCGACTGCGGAAGGGTTGCATTCCGGAACGTGGTGGGGTCGGTGGCCGTTCTCGGCGGGCGCGCGGACGGCGGGCGCACGGACGGCGGGCGGCGGATGTGCGGCGTACCTTTGAATCCCGCCGCAAGCCCCGGGAGGGATATCCGATGGTGCAGCACACACGCGTGTTCAGCAGCTTCGCCGTCAACGACGCCGCGAAGGCCAAGGACTTCTACGAAGGCGTGCTCGGCCTACGTGTGACCGAGGACGAAAACGGCCTGCTGAGCCTGAACGTCTCCGACGACACGTGGATCATGGTCTACCCCAAGGAGGACCACGTGCCCGCCACGTTCACGGTCCTCAACCTCGAGGTCGAGGACATCGACCGGGCCGTCGACGACCTCACCGGGCGAGGTGTGCGTTTCGAGCGGTACGAAGGGATGGAGACCGATGAGAAGGGCATCTACCGCGAGTGGGGACCGGCCATCGCGTGGTTCACCGACCCCTCCGGCAACGTCATGGCGGTAGTTCAGCGATCGTGACGCGATTCCTTCACTCGATCGGGTGGTGTCGTGCCGTGGTCGATCGGTGCTGCCCGGTGAAGGTGTAGCTCTTTCCGGTCGCCACGGTCATTCCCGGACCACAGGAGGCTCACAGGGCGCGCACAGGTTCGGCCGGCTGGATGAACAGGACACCAACTCCTGATGAAGGACGCCCCCTGTGAACCAGTTGACGACCATAGCGGCCGACATCGTCGCCATCGCGATCCTGACCTTCGGTCTGTACTTCCCCCGCCACCACCGGCGTGATCTCGTCGTGGCGTTCCTCGGCGTGAACGTCGGCGTGCTGGCGGTGGCGATGGCGCTGGGTTCCTCGACCGTGACGGCCGGGCTGGGGTTGGGGCTGTTCGGTGTGCTGTCGATCATCAGGCTGAGGTCCGACGAGATCGCCCAGCACGAGGTCGCCTACTACTTCGCCGCGTTGGCGCTCGGCCTGCTGGCCGGGCTCGGCGCCGAACTGGGGCCGCTGACGCTCGCGTTGATGGGGCTGGTGGTCGTGGCGCTGTTCGTCGGCGACCACCCGAAGCTGTTCGGCTCCTACCGGCAGCAGACCGTGCACCTGGACACCGCGCACACCGACGAGGAGGCGTTGCGCGCGCACCTGCAGCAACTGATGGGCGGGCGCGTGGTGAACGTGGTGGTCAAGGAAGTGGACCTGGTGGACGACACCACGTTGGTCGAGGTCCGCTACGTCGCGCCACGCGTCCGTGAACGGGTGGCGGCGTGATCGCGCTGGACGACCTGCCGCCGATCGCGCTGGACGACCTGGTGGCCAGGGCCGAGCTGCTGACCAGGGTGGACCGCAAGTACCTACTGCCCGCCGCCGACCTGTTGAGCGGCGAGTCGGTGACGATCACCGAGGCCGGCACCTACCGGCTCACCGGCACGCTCACCGACGGCCAGGTCGTCGTCACCGCCCCCGACGCCACGGTGACGCTCGTCCTGGACGGCGTGGACATCAGCAGCTCCTCCGGCGCGGCGATCGCGGCGACCGAAGTAGGCGAACTGGTCGTGGTGCTCGCGGACGGCAGCACGAACACGTTGAGCGACACGGATTCCTACGCCGAGGACGCCGACGTCAACGCGGCGCTGTTCAGCGCGGGCGACCTCACCGTCGCCGGTGGGGGAGCGCTCACCGCGAAGGGCAACGGCAACGACGCCGTCGCGAGCAAGGACGGTCTCGTCGTGCAGTCCGGCACGATCACCGTCGACGCGGCGGACGACGGGCTGCGCGGCAAGGACTACGTGGTCGTGTCCGGCGGCGCGCTCACCGTCACGGCGGGTGGTGACGGCATCAAGGCGGACAACACCGAGGACGCCGACGCGGGCTACGTCTCGATCACCGACGGCACGGTCGACATCACCTCGAAGGGCGACGGCGTGGACGCGGCGACGGACCTCGTCGTCACCGGCGGCACGCCCAAGGCGACCACGGGCGGCGGTCACGACACGTCGCCGTCCGAGGACGTGTCCAGCAAGGGCCTGAAGTCCGGTGTGATCACCGTGCTGGCCGGTGGTCAGTCCACTGTGGACTCGTCGGACGACGCCCTGCACAGCGACGGCACAATCCACGTCGACGGCGCCACCGTCACCGCCGCGAGCGGTGACGACGGCGTGCACGCGGAGAGTTCGTTCGCGATCGACAGCGGGGCTGTGGACATCACCGCGTCGGTGGAGGGGCTGGAGGCCGCGCACATCGCGGTCAACGGCGGTGACGTGACCGTGGTTTCGAGCGACGACGGCGTCAACGCGGCCGGTGGCACCGGTGATCAGGCGGCGCAGGGCGGGCCGGGCGGCGGCGGTGGTGAGCAGGTCGGTGACTTCTCCGCGGTCGTGAGCGGCGGCTCGCTGGTGATCGACGCCGGTGGCGACGGCTTCGACTCCAACGGCACCGCCTCGATCACCGGCGGCACCGTCGTGGTGAACGGGCCGACCATGAACGGCAACGGCGCGCTGGACGTCAACGGCGACTTCACCATCAGCGGCGGCGTGCTGGTCGCGGCGGGCAGCGCGGGTATGGCGGTGGCCCCGAACGCCGAGTCCCCGCAGGGCTGGATCTCGGCCGGTGTGTCGGTCCAGGCGGGCACGACGGTGCACGTCGTGAGTTCGGACGGCACTCTGGTGGCAACCTTCGTGGCGTCGAAGAACATCGGCAACCTGGTCTACTCCTCGTCCGCCATCACCGCGGGCCGGCAGTACGAGATCCGCACCGGCGGCACGGCGTCCGGTGCGCAGACCGGTGGCCTGGCGGAGTCCGGCGACCTCGGCTCGGCCACGACCGTGGCGACCGTGACGGCGGGCGAGGCCGCAACCGGCGGCCAGATGCCCGGCCGTCGCTGACCTGGCCACGTGCTCGACCCGAGTGGACCACTCCAACACACCGGAGTGGTCCACTCGGACACGGCAGACCGGACTCGCCCGCGAGTGCGCGGTGTCGGCGGTGGGCGGCTGGATGGTTCAGCGGTGGTGCGCTGAACCCACCGCGGGCGACCGCGCGTGGCTACGATCGGGTGGTGTGAAGCCACCCCTCGACGCCGTGGCCGAGGCGCACCGGCGTCTGCTCCAGGTGATCGCCGACCTGACCGACGCCCAGGTCGCGGAACCGTCGCTGCTGCCCGGGTGGACGCGGGGTCACGTGCTCGCCCACCTCGCGGACGCCGCACGGGCTCGCAGTCGCGTCGTCGAGCACGCGTTGCGCGGTGAGCAGGTCGTCATGTGGGAGCCGGGTGATCAGAGCCCCAACGCGGCACGCACGGCCAGGCCGATGCCGACCAGCAGGACCAGGGCCGCGGTGATGGTGGGCAGGGCGGTGAAGCGGTCCCGGAAGCGTTCGACGGCGGCCAGGCGGTCTCGCAGGCGGACCAGGATCAGGCCCACAGTGGTGAGGGTGGCGGCCATGCCCAGGCCGTAGCCGAGGACGAGCAGCACCCCGAACCAGGTTCGGCCCAGCGCCACCGCGCCCAGCAGGACGACCAGCGCCGATGGGCTGGGCACCAGGCCGCCGGCCACGCCCATGCCGATCAGGTTGGTTCGACCCAGGCCGTGCCCATGCCCATGCCCGTGGCCGTGCCCATGCCCATGCCCGTGGCCGTGCCCATGTCCGTGCCCGTGGCCGTGCCCATGTCCGTGCCCATGACCGTGCCCATGACCGTGCCCATGACCGTGACCGTGTGCGGTGTCGTCGGCTGGGGGAGGGGCGTGACCGTGGCTGACCAGGACCGGGCGGCGCTGGCGTAGTGAGCTGCGCAGGAGGGTGACGCCGATCGCGGTCACCAGCAGGCCGCTGACCACGCCCAGCCAGCGCAGCACCGAATCACCCGCCACCGCACTGGTCGCACTGATCAGCAGCCCCAGGACCAGCACACCGGCCGTGTGGGTCAGGGTGACGGTCGCGCCCACCACCAGGGCGTCACGAGGGGTTCCCGCCCGACCCGCCAGGTAGGCGGCGATGACGGTCTTGCCGTGACCCGGCAGCGCCGCGTGCGAAGCACCCAGCACCAGCGACAACAGCACCGCCAGCACACCCACCAGAGGCGTCAGGTCCTGGGCGCCGGCGAACGACGTGAAAGTCGCCGTGGCCGCGGTCAGCAGGGACGAACCGCCCACGGTGCCACCGGCCACCGGCGCCGACGAACCGGGACCGACCTTCAGCACCACCGAGCGCACGTCCAACGGGTCCGACAGCAGGTCGTCCGGGTACGCGCGCAGCTCACCCGTCACGCTCACGCCGGGCACGGGCGGGTCCAGCAACGCCACCCCGTCGCCCACCGCCGTCATCTCGCGCCACCCGATCCGGTCGTCCCGATAACCGGCGCGAACAGCCACCGTCGAACCGGACGCCGGAGCCTCGACCACGCACGTCAGCCTGGTGGTGGCCAGCCCCGCGTCACCGGGAGGGAACTCGACCGCGCTCGACCGCACCTCGACCGGCACGGCCCGCCCGTCCACCTCGACCGATGTCGCCTGCGACAAGGCCGCGCACTCGCGTGACGCGTAATCGCCCACTTCAGCAGGTCGTTCCTGCAGAGTGGGGATCTCCGCCGTGTCGACCACCGCCCGCACGGTCACCCGGTCCGGGTGAACCGTGATCCCGTGGTAGTGGTTGACCGTGAAATTGCCCAACGGGTGCGCCGCGGCCTGAGCCGGGAACACCAGCGACACCAGCAAGCCCAACAAAAGCAGGCCGAGGAGCTTCACCGGAGACCGTCCAACGTCTCACGGGCGCGCGGCGCGTCCACGAACGAGAAGTGCGGGTTGATGCGCAACGCCTCGTCCAGCACCCCGGCCGCCTCTTCACGTCCCAACGCGGCCAGGATCATCCCCCGGTGGTACAGGAACACGGCGTTGTGCCACCCGGCCGAAACCGCACGATCGGCGAACGTCAACGCCTCCTCGTGCCGACCGTTCAGGTGCAGCGCCCACGCCATCGCGTCCGCCACCAGCACGTGCTGCCGCCGTCCCCACTCGGCCTCCGCCAGCCGCAGCGCCGACGCCGCGTCACCCCGGTCGGCCGCCACCACGGACGCCGCCAGGTCGTCCGGCACCAACGCGAACTGCCGCTCCAACACCTCGAACTGCGGCGAAGCGTCACGCCCCGCCGCACGCAGCATGTTCGCGTACTCGTGCACGAGCTGCGGCAACGGCGTGCGCTGCACCAGCTCCGAGTACATCCGCAACGCCTCGTCCAGCGACCCCTGGGCGAACGACACCTTGGCCTTGCCCTGCAACAGCATCACGTCCCGCGGATCGACCACCAAGCCCTGCGAGTACTGCGACAGCGCCTCGTCCAGGTTCCCGTTGTCGAACGCCAGCTCACCCAGGTGGTACCGGCAGAACACGATGTCGGGAGCAGCCGCCGCCGCACCCAGCCCTCGTTCCAACGCCTCCCGCGCGCCCGCCACGTCCCCGCGCTGCTCCAGGTCGTAAGCCGCCCGCGTGAACGACGAGACGCCGGGCTCCAGGTCCAACATCCGCTGCACCGCCGCCGTGGCCTCGGGAGCCATCCCGAGCTGCGTCAACGCGTCCGCCATCACCCCGTACACGGCCGCCGTGTCCGGCAGCAACGCCTGCGCCTGCGACCCGTAGTCGCGGGCGGCGGCGAAATCGTGCCGGGCGTTGGCCAACGCACCCAGCCCGACCAGCGCGAACCCGTTCCCGGAAGGCTGGTGCTGCAACGACGTGTCCAGCGCACCCTTCGCCTTCTCGTAGTACGACGGGTCACCGGTGATCCGCGCCTGCTCGACGTAAGCCGAACCCAGCGCGGCCCAGGCCCCGGCGTCCGACGGCGTCCGGCGCAGCTTGTCCTGCAACGCCGACACGGTCCGGTGCGAGGCGACTTCCACCACCGCGCCTGCCGGTTGCGCCGGCGCGTCCGAAGTGGACAGAGAAGATACGGCCGTGACGAGCAGGGCGATCCCGCCCACGACGGCGGTGACGGCGACGAGCCGGAGCATGGCGGCCTCCAACGATCCTCGAACGAAAAGAAGCCCCCTTGGAGGGGTGGGGAACCCTCCAAGGGGGACCGGACTACTCGGTCGGGGAGTCCTGCTGGGCACGGTGGCGCAGGACCCATGCCCCGGCGCCGATCAGCAGGATGGCGAGTAGTCCGCTCAACAGGGGCGCGGTCGGCAGACCACCGCCACCCGCTGTCGGCTTGATCGCGACTTCCGCCCCACCGGTGTTGACCGCGGTGTTGTTGGGCAGTGCCACGTACGGGAACTTCTTCTCGAACGCGTTCTCGTTCGCGTCGACCTTGTCACCGGCGGCCAGCGCCTCGACCACGCCGTTCACCGCGGCGCCCTCCAGCGCCTGCAGCCCGATGTCCAGCACGTCGTCGGACAGCCTGCGGCCGTTCGGGAAGCCCTGGTTGTCCTTGGCCAGCACACCGAGCCGGTTCGGGTCGGCCGCCGGCGCCACGGACATGTTCAGCCGCAGCTGCTCCGAGGGCACGAACCTCCGCTTGTCCACGTCGGCGTTGTTGACCTGCGAGTTCAGGTCGGCCTTGATGGGGCCGCCGAGCTTGGTGGTGATACCGGTCAGGAAGATCTCCACCAGGTCGTCCCGCCTGCCCTTCGGCGCGGGGATCTTGTAGATGGCTTCGACCAGCTGCGGCAGCTCCGGGTTGGTCACCCGGTCGACCAGCTCCTTGACCTTGCCGTCCTGGTCCGGCGTCAACGAGTTGAACGTGTCCTTCAGGCCCGCGGGCACGACGACCTCGTTGACCAGCGGGTTGCCCAGCCTGGACACCTGCACCCACTCGCCGTGGGCCCGGTAGCGGCCGGGGCTGAGCTCCATCGACCGGCGTTCGGTGTCGCCCCACACGCCGATGACCGGGTTGCGCTTGGCGTCGCCCTTCAACGCCACCCACGCCTTCGGCACCTGCAACGCGATGGTGTTGGAGTTGAACCCCTTCAGCGTGTCCTGCCCGACCTCGGACAGGTCCGCGCCGTAGAGCAGGTCGAACACCCGCAGGTCGAGGAAGAACGAGTCGTCGGCCTGCCCGACGTACGCCTTCGCGCCGCCCTGGATCTGGGTGATGGCCTGGTCGCGCAGCGCGGCGTAGTCCGGCATCGACTTCGGGCCGGTGTTGGACGGTGCGACCTTGCCCTTCTGGACCAGCTTCGTGGACGCGCCGCGCTGGTCGACCAGTTCCAGCGTGTAGGTCTGCCGGAACAGCAGGTTCTCGTCGTCCAACGAGTCCACGACGCCGTTGTTGTACAGGAACGTGGACTTGCCGCGCCGGTCGTCGTTCTGGAACGTGAACCGGTAGGTGAGGTCCGCGCGGGCGTCACCGTCGTTGTCGACGTTCAGGTCGTACCGCGCGTCGGTCGCCCACGGGTAGAAGTTGGGGCCGCCGTTCGGCTCCTGGAACGGTGAGAAATTCGCGATCAGCGTCACGGTGTCCTGGTGGTCGGGACTCACGAACGCGTAGACGTCGGTGTTGTCGACTGCAGGGTCGCCCGCGATCAGCGGCGCCTCGCGGTGGCTCGACGCGCCCGCACCGGACGTGCCGAGCAGGCCGGTGGCCAGGGCGGTTGCGCCGACCGCGGCCAACGCGGCGACCACCCGGGTGGCGCGGCGGCTGGTGAGCGGTGTGGACATGCTCGATCCCTTCATCGGATTCGCGAGCGTGCTGACACTGATCAGTTCGTCCCAGCGGCACTTCCGGTTCAGAACGTAGGGGTTGCGGGCTTCCGTTCAGTGGAAGGGGCCGTTGACCCGCGACGAGCGCGCTCAATAGCGTTCGCCGCACGAAATCCGCACGAATCGCCGGTTCGGACCGCGCACAACAGGAGGTCGGATTGGCCACCATCGCCCCCCTCGCGGAGGCCGTGGCGCACGTCGTGCGTGACGGCGACACCGTGGCTTTCGAGGGGTTCACCCACCTGATCCCGTTCGCCGCGGGGCACGAGGTGATCCGGCAGGGCAGGCGCGACCTGACCCTGGTCCGGATGACCCCGGACGTGCTGTACGACCAGCTCATCGGCGCCGGCTGCGCCCGCAAGCTGGTGTTCTCCTGGGGCGGCAACCCCGGTGTCGGCTCGCTGCACCGGTTCCGCGACGCCGTCCAGCACGGCTGGCCGAGGCCGCTGGAACTGGAGGAGCACAGCCACGCGGGCATGGCCAACCGGTACGTCGCGGCGGCGTCCGGGCTGCCGTTCGCGGTGCTGCGCGGCTACACCGGCACGGACCTGCCCGACCAGACGGCCAACATCGCCTCGGTGACGTGCCCGTTCACCGGTGAGGTGCTGACCGCGGTCGCCGCGTTGAGCCTGGACGCCGCGGTCGTCCACGCCCAGCGCGCGGACCGGCACGGCAACGTGCAGCTGTGGGGCATCACGGGGGTGCAGAAGGAGGCGGTGCTGGCCGCGACGCGTTCGCTGGTCACCGTCGAGGAGATCGTGGACGAGCTGGAGCCGCGGCCGGGCGCGGTGGTGCTGCCGTCCTGGGTGGTGGACTACGTCGCCGAGGCGCCGGGCGGTGCCCACCCGTCCTACGCGCACGACTACTCCGTGCGGGACAACGACTTCTACGTGGCGTGGGACGAGATCAGCCGCGACCGGGACAAGTTCGCGCAGTGGCTGGAGAGTGTCGCGTGACCGATCAGAAGCCCACGACCGACTACACATCGGACGAGATGATGACGGTCGCCGCGGCACGGGCGCTGCGCGACGGGGCGGTGTGCTTCGTCGGCATCGGCCTGCCCAGCACGGCGGCGAACCTGGCCCGCCGAACGCACGCGGAAAACCTCGTGCTGATCTACGAATCCGGCACGATCGGCGCGAAACCCGACCGGCTGCCGCTGTCCATCGGGGACGGTGTGCTGGCCGACACCGCGGTCAGCGTGGTGGGCGTGCCGGAGATCTTCAACTACTGGTTGCAGCCGGGCCGGATCGACGTCGGCTTCCTCGGCGCGGCCCAGCTCGACCGGTTCGGCAACATCAACACCACGGTCATCGGCGGCGACTACCGCAACCCCGGCGTGCGGCTGCCCGGCGCGGGCGGCGCGCCGGAGATCGCCGCGTCGTGCCGCGAGGTCGTCGTGGTGGTCCGGCAGACCGAACGGGCGTTCGTGGAGCGGGTCGACTTCGTCACCTCGTTCGGCTTCGGCCGCGGGCCGGGCGAGCGGGAGAAGCTGGGGCTGACCGGCGCCGGACCGCAGCTGGTGATCACCGACCTGGGCGTGCTGCGGCCCGACCCGCGGACCCGTGAACTGGTGCTCACCCAGCTGCACCCCGGCGTGGAGGTGGCGACCGTGCGCGAGCGCACCGGGTGGGACCTGAAGCTCGCCGACGACCTCGGCCGCACCGAGCCGCCGACGGACCGTGAACTCGCCGTCCTGCGCTCGCTGAAGCACTGAAATCCCCCTCGGCACGACGAACAGGAGAACGCGGTGCCGACCTATCGACCGCACACCTACAGGCCGGACACGCCGTCGCACCCCCCGGTGAGCTGGCCCGAGTACAAGTCCAACGTCGGCCGGGCCCCGCACAAACCCTTCGTGCTGCTGCCGCAGCGGCTCGGCGAGATCACCGGTCCGCTGCTCGGCGAGGGCCGGGTCGGGGCGAACGACAACGACCTGACCCTCGGCCACGACGGCGAGCCGCAGGGCCAGCGGATCATCGTCTCCGGCCGCGTGCTGGACGGTGACGGGCGGCCGGTCGCGGGCACCCTGCTGGAGGTGTGGCAGGCCAACGCGGGCGGCCGGTACCGGCACGACGCCGACCGCCACCCCGCGCCGCTCGACCCGAACTTCACCGGCGTCGGCCGCACCATCACCGACTCGGACGGCCGCTACTCGTTCACCACGATCCAGCCCGGCGCGTACCCGTGGCGCAACCACGACAACGCGTGGCGGCCCGCGCACATCCACTTCTCGCTGTTCGGCACCGCGTTCACCCAGCGGCTGATCACCCAGATGTACTTCGAGGGCGACCCGCTGTTCGCCCAGGACCCGATCTTCAACTCGGTCCGCGACCCCAAGGCCCGCGAGGCGATGGTGGCGAAGTTCGACCTGGCCACCACCGTGCCCGAGTGGGCGCTGGGTTTCCAGTGGGACATCGTGCTGCGCGGCAAGAACCCGACGCCGCTGGAAGAGGAGGACGACGATGAGTGAGTCCCAGTCCACTGGTCTTCAGCTGAGCGGGCTCCAGACGACCCCCTCGCAGACCGTCGGCCCGTTCTTCAGGCACGGCCTCGAGTGGGAGGACGGCCCGTACGTAGTGCCCGAAGGCACGTCCGGAGCGTTCCGGATCGAGGGCACGGTGTTCGACGGCGCGGGTCTGCCGGTGCCGGACGCGGTGATCGAGACCTGGCAGGCCGACCCGGACGGCCGGTTCGACCACCCCGACGACCCGCGCGGTGCGGTGCGGTGGAAGGATTTCCGCGGTTTCGGCCGCAGCGCCACCGACCCCGAGGGGCGGTACTCGGTGCTGACCGTCAAACCCGGTCCACTGCCGGTGGCAGGGGGCGGTCGGGAGGCACCCCACCTCAACGTGTCGGTGTTCTGCCGGGGCATGCTGGTGCGGCTGGTCACCCGGATCTACTTCCCCGACGAGGAGGAGGCCAACACCGTGGACCCGGTGCTCACCTCGATCGACGACCCCGCCCGGCGGGCCACCCTCATCGCCGGGATCGCCGGGAGCGCCCCGACGGAGACCACCCCTCCCGGCTACCGCTTCGACATCCACCTGCAAGGGGAGCATGAAACCGTCTTCTTCGACCTCTGAGCACAGCACCCGTTCACCCGGGCCACGCTCGCTGTGGGGCACGTTGTTCACCGACCCGGACGTCGAGGCCGAGACCTGCGACCGGGCGTGGCTGCGGGCCATGCTGGACTTCGAGCGCGCCCTGGCCATCGTGCAGGCCAGGGCGGGCATCGTGACCGAGGAAGCGGCCCGGATGGTGGTCACCGCCATCGACGTCGGGCACTACGACCCGGTCGTCCTCGGCGAGGGCGCCCTCATCTCCGGCACGCCCGTCGTGCCGCTGGTCCGCGCGATCAACGCGCACGTCACCGCGGAGGGTCGCGCGGCCGTGCACAACGGCGCCACCAGCCAGGACGTGCTGGACACCGCGTTGTCGCTGGTGGCGCACCGGGCGCTGGGGCCGATCCTGGCCGGGCTGCGCGGCGTCGCCGCCGAGTGCGAACGGCTCGCCGAACGGCACCGGGACACGTTGATCGCGGGCCGCACGCTCACCCAGCACGCGCTGCCGACCACGTTCGGGCTCAAGTGCGCCGGGTGGATGGTCGCCGTGGACGAGGCCGAGACCGCGCTGGCCCGCGTGCGCGCGCACCGGCTGGCCGTGCAGTTCGGCGGCGCGGCGGGCACGTTGGCCGCGGTGCGCGACCCCGGCGGTGCCCTGACCGAGCAACTGGCCGCCGAACTCGGCCTGGCCGCGCCGCTCATCCCGTGGCACACCAACCGGACCAGGGTGGCCGAGCTGGCGGGCGCGCTGGGCGAGGCGTCCGGTGTGCTGGCCAAGATCGCGCAGGACGTGGTGCTGCTCGCGCAGACCGAGGTCGCCGAGGTGGCCGAGGGTGAGGGCGGCACGTCGTCGGCCATGCCGCACAAGCAGAACCCGGTGCGCGCGGTGCTGGTGACCGCGTGCACCCGCCGCGTGCCGGGGTTGGTGTCCACTGTGCTGTCGGCGATGGCGCAGGAGCACGAACGCGCGGCCGGCGCGTGGCACAGCGAGTGGCAGACCGTCACCGAGCTGCTGCGGCTGGTCGGCGGAGCCGTGCGCGGCACCCGTGAGCTGCTGTCCCGGCTGCGGGTCGACCCGGCGCGGATGCGCAGCAACCTGGACCTGACCGGCGGGCTGCTGATGGCCGAGAACGTGGCCGTGCGCCTGGCCGACCGCATCGGCCGGTCCGAGGCGCAGGACCTGGTCGCCGAGGTGTGCCGGACCGCGGTGGCGGCGGAGCAGTCGCTGCGCGACGCGCTGCTGGCCGACCTGCGGATCGGGTTGTCGGAGAAGGAGATAGACGACGCGCTCGACCCGGCCGGGTACATCGGCAGCGCGGGCGAGTTCGTGGACCGCGCCCTCGCGGCGCACCGGGGAAGGGAGCGGCCGTGAAGCTGCACTACGAGTTGAGCGGGCCGACGGACGCGCCGGTCGTCGTCCTGGGCAGCTCGCTCGGCACCACGACCGCGATGTGGGAGCGGCAGCTGCCCGTGCTGCACCGGCGGTTCCGGGTGCTGCGCTACGACCACCGCGGTCACGGCGGCAGCCCCGCTCCGGCCGGGCCCTACCGGATCGACGACCTCGCCGACGACGTGCTGGAGCTGCTGGACGCGTTGGGCCTGGCGCGGGTGTCGTACTGCGGGGTGTCCCTGGGCGGCATGGTCGGCATGTGGCTCGCCGGGCACGCGCCCGAGCGGATCGAGCGGCTGGTGCTGTGCTGCACGACGGCCACGTTCCCGACGGCCCAGCCGTGGCTGGACCGCGCCGCCGCCGTGCGGGCGTCCGGCACCGGTTCCGTCGCGCCCGCCGTGGTGGGCCGCTGGTTCACCCCGCCGTTCCGCGACCGGTCGCCCGAGTTGATCGCCGCGTACGAGGCCGGTATGTCCGAAGTGGACGACGAGGGTTACGCGGGGTGCTGTGAGGCGTTGGCGTCACTGGACCTGCGGTCCGTGCTGCCCGTGATCGAGGCGCCCACGGCCGTCATCGCCGGCGCGGACGACGAGGCCACGCCGGTCGCGTGCGGGCAGGCCGTCGCCGACGCCATCCCCGGTGCGAAGTTCCACGTCGTGGCGGGGGCGCACCTGGCGAACGTGGAGGCGGACGACGAGGTGTCGGCGATCCTGGAGGGTCACCTGTGAGCGGGTTCGACGAGGGCATGAGGGTGCGCCGGGAAGTGCTCGGTGACGAGCACGTGGACCGGGCCGTGGCGCGCACCGACGCGTTCACCGCGGATTTCCAGGACTTCATCACCCGGTACGCGTGGGGCGAGGTGTGGACCAGGCCGGGGCTGGACCGGCGGGTGCGGTCGTGCATCACGCTGGCGATGCTGGCCACGCTCGGGCACGAGGAGGAGTTGGCGATGCACGTGCGCGCGGCGTTGCGCAACGGTGTGACGGCAGACGAGATCAAGGAAGTCCTGCTGCAGGTGGGCATCTACGCGGGCGTACCGGCCGCGAACCGGGCGTTCGCCGTCGCCCAGCCGATCCTGGCCGAGGCGTAGGCGCCCCCGTCCGCATCGAGCGCGATTCGGTTGGCTGCGGCCGGTTGTAGATCACCACCGTCTGCAGATCACCCCGTCGCCCATCAGACCTGAGTTCAGCTGTCGGTGCCCGGCTCCCGTGGCCCGGACAGCGAGCAGCGCCGGTCTCCGCCGGGAGATCGGCGCTACTTGCCGGAGCCCTTGGGAGCCGTTACTGGTTCTTGGCCTCCTGCTTGACTTGTTGACCGGACTCGCGGGCGTGCTCGCCGACGTCCTGGGCCGACCCCTTGGCCTGCTCCACGGTCGTCTGCGTGGCGTCCTGGGCGACCTGCTTCACCTGGTCCGCGGCCTCGCCGACCACCGTGCCCGCGTCGTCCTTCAACCTCTGCGCGGACTCGGAGATCGCCTCCTTCACCGGCTCCACCGCGCCACCGGCGCGTTCGCCGAGCTGCCGGACGGCGTCCTGCTCGGTCCGGGTCGCCGGGATCAGCGTCGCGACCAGCGCACCCGCGCCGAACGCGATCAGGCCCGCCGCGAGCGGGTTGCCGCGGGTCTGCTGCCGTGCCTGCTCCGGGGCGCTCTGCACGGCCTGCGCGGCTTCCTGCGCCTTGTCGCTGACGGTGGTGCTGACGGTGGACGCGACGTTCTGCGCCTTGTCACCGACGGTCGAGGCGGCTTCCTGCACCCGCCCGCCGACACCGGACGTCATGCCCGCCGGCTGGTCGTACCCCGGTTGGTCGTACCCCAACGGCTGGCCGTAGCCCGCCGGACGGTCGTACACCATCGAGGTGGTGTCCGGAGCCGTGCCCATGACTCTCTGCCTCAAGCCGGCCATGCCGCGCCGGACCCGGTCGACCCGGCGTTGCGCGATGTTGCGCGGCCTGGCGTGGTCGACGATCCGGTTGGCGTCGGCGACCAGCTCCGAGCGGGTCTGGTCGATGTCCTGCCTTATTTGGTCGGGTGACGGGCCCATTCCGCGTCCTCCTTCAAGGTATCGATGGTGTGCTCCGGCTTGGGTGACACCTTGCGCAGCCGAGCTCGGCCGGTGGAGAACAGGACGAACCCGGCGATGGCCCACAGCGCGGCGACGATGAGCGTGGCCCAGCCCAGGGCCATGAACGACGCCAAGGCGAACACGAGGGCCAGGCTGAGCAGGAGCGCGGTCATGTAGCCCGCGAACCCGGCCGCGCCGAGCATCCCGGCCGCCTTGCCCGCCTTCGTGGCTTCCTGCCTGATCTCGGCCTTGGCGAGTTCGAGTTCCTGGCGCATCAGTCGCGACAGGTCCTCGGTCAGCTCACCGACCAACTGCCCGAGCGAGGCCTCGTCGGTCGGCGGCGCTCCGGTCTCCGGCGCACGGCTCTCCGGCACGTGCGGGTGCGGTGTGTGTGTCTCAGCGCTTGACATACGGCGCTCCCTCTGGCTGGTACGGGGTGCGCGGCGACGGCGCCGGATAACCCGGCGGCACCGTGCCGTGCTCGCGCGACGGTGTCCCGGTCGGCGGTGCCGCGGCCGGCGCTGTCGCGGTCGGCGGCGGTGTCGTGACCGGTGGCGGCGGCATCGGCGCCGCGGTCGGCGTGGTGACCGGGGTCGTCGGCATCTGGTCGGTGTACCCGCGCTGCGGTTGCGCCGCGCGCGACTGGTCGGCGGTGCCCATGCTCTTGGCCGCGCGGGCGACCAGGAAACCGGCCACCGCCGCGCCGATCAGGAACGTCCCCGGCTTGCGCCGCGCGAAGTCCTGCGCGGAGTCCAGCAGCCCTCGCGCGCCCCGCTCGTCGAGGTAGCGGGCCGCCTGCCGGCCGGCGTCGGAGACCTGGCGCAACGTGCCCGCGGTCATCGAGTCCGGCCCCGAGTTGTCGGCCATCGTGCCCAACTCGTCGGCGATCCGGTCGATCTGGCGCGACACCCGCCGCGCCTGGTCCTCGGCCTCACCGGCGACGCGTTCCCGCATGTCGCGGACGACGTGCTTGGCCTGGCCCGTCGCTTCCTGGGCCACCTGGCCGGCCTGCTCACGCGCGGTCGCACTCACCTCTCCGGCGGCCTGCCGGGCGTGCTGCGCCACGGCGGTGCCTTCCTGCCCGGCGGTCTCGCGGACCGCACCCACTTGGTTCTTGTCCACGACTGACTCCTCACGATCGGCGTGTTCCTCGCCTACCGACCTACCCAGGTGGCGGACGGCTAACCTCCTTCGCAACGGCAACTATCTGGCCGTGAAGGAGTGCCCACTCCCAGTTATCCGAAATGATCCGAAAATGCGCGACGACCCCGCGGCCGGTGGTCGGCCGCAGGGTCGTCCGCGGGGTCGTCCGGAAATTCGGTCAGGTGGTCAGAACGAGAAAACCGTGCCGGTCTCCTGCTCCATCACGCACCGGTTCGGGAATTCCTCGACGTACTGCACGGGCTCACCGCGCCACGAGCCGAACGCGGCCACCCGCACCGGGTTGTAGTCGAACGTGCACACCTGCGGCCCGGTGCCGGTCAACTGCGTGAAATCACCGCCGGCGGCCTCGATCTCACCGCACGCGGCCTGCGCCCGCACGTGCTCGCCCGCCGCCGGGTCGCAGGTCAACCGAGTGCTCTCGACCCCGGTTTGCTCCTGGTAGACGGCCAGCACGAGGTCGGTCTCCGGTGGTGCGGCGGACGCCGTGCCGGTGCTGATCAGCGGGGCGGCCAGCAGGCCGGATGCGAACAAGGAAGCCATGAGGGTTCGTGTTCGTCGCATGGCCCCGGGGTGACCCGATCGAGTGGAAGTATTCGGTCGGATTCGCACGTCACCGAGATGTCGTAATCCGTGGACCAACGTTTCCAATTCAACCGGAATCTCTCACCAGGTGGGTCGCGAGGTGATTCCGCCGTCCACTACCAGGTCGTTTCCGGTGATCCACGACGCCATCGGCGAGGCCAGGAAGACGCAGGCGTCACCAACGTCCTCGGGTCGGCCGAGCCGGCCCAGCGGCGCGGCCCGCGTCCACCGCTCGACCCCGTCCGGCCAGTCCTCGGCCAGACCCGGCCGGTCGATCAAGCCGGGGGAGACCGTGTTGACCCGGATGCCACGCGGCCCGTACTCCAGCGCGGCCGACCGTGCATGCATGATCAGGGCGGCCTTGGACGCGCTGTAGTGCGCGTGCCCGGCGGCGGGGTGCGTGCCCTCGACCGAGGCGATGTGGGTGACCGACCCACCCGCCGGCAACACCTCGGCCGCGGCCTGGGTGCAGCAGAACGCACTGGTCAGGTTCACATCCACCACCGCACGCCACTGCGCGGCCGTCATACCCGTCAGATCCTGCACCGGCTGCACCCCCGCGTTGTTCACGACCGCGTCCAACCGCCCACTCCACTCGGCCGCCTCGCGCACCAACCGTCGGCACTCCTCTTCGTCGCCGAGGTCGGCCTGGATCCCGATCGCCCGACCACCGGCCGCCGAGACCTCCGCGACGACCGCACCCACATCACCCCGGTTGCCGTGCACGACCACCGCCGCCCCGGCTCGCGCGAACCGCCCCGCGATCCCGCGCCCGATCCCTCCGCTGGCCCCGGTGACGAGCGCGACCTTGCCTGCGAGAAGTCCTGTCACGGACGCGCACAGTAGTGCCAGGAAGGCTTCCGGACGTCGGTCAGCTCATCCGGAACACCGGGCCACGCGGCCGGAACGGGAGGTGGGCGCCCTTGGGCACCAGGAAGGCGTGTTCGCGGCGCACCCGCACCACGTCGCAGTAGCCGTCGGTGATCACCAGGATCGGGCCGTCGTCCGGGAAGTCGTCGGCTCGTTCCAGCACGTCGACGCCCGGCTGGAGGATGGTGCCGCCCCGGCCGCGCACGCGCACCCGGCCCGCGATGTCCTCCACCGGCACGTAACCGGCGTCGTAAGCCACGGCGTCGCAGAACACCACGCGGGCCGCCGGGACGTCACGGGATATCGCATACGAGGCGATCGCGCCCAGCGCCTTGCCCAGCAGCTCGGGGTCCATCGAACCCGACGTGTCCAGCACGACACCGAACGTCGCCCGCCGCTCGACTTCCTCCGGCCGCACCCAGCCCGGACGCGGGATGTGCGGTGTCGCGGACTGGCGGCGGGACGCGCGGGCGTACGTGCGGCGGCGTTCGACCGACGGCACGTGCTCCTCGAACCACCGCGCCAACCGGGCGTCCCAGTCCAACGGCGGCTGTTCCAGCGCACGGATCTCCTCGACCAGGCCCGAGGGCAGCAGGCCGCGCTCGGCGGTGTGGTAGCTGAGCCCGGTCAGCAGGGCCCGGCGGTAGAACGCGTCCAGGTCCGCGGTGTGGCGCGGTCCGTGCCGGGGGTCGCCGAACAGGTCGGAACCACGACCGCGCAACGTGGCGAGCTTGCGGTAGCGGCGCAGGTCGGTGGTGATCCGGTCGTACACGGACTCCGCCGACAGCCCGGCCGGCTCCGGGTCGTGCAGGACGCCGTCCGGCGCGACGCCGACGCCCATCTCCACCAGCCAGCCGTTGACCACGAAATCCGCCGCGACGTTCCACAGGTACGGGTCGCGGCCGTCCACCCGGTCGCCGTGCCGCAGCGCGGCGTGCAGCATCTCGTGCGCCAGCACGAACCGCCACTCCGCCGGTGTGAGATGAGCCCTGGGGTTGACGTAGATCTCGCCGCGCGACGCGTCGACCGCCGCGATGGAGATGTCCCAGCCGCGCGCCAGGTCCGCGTCCGCGACCACCGTCATGCCCGACGCCAACGCGCCCAGCAGCGGGTACGACGAGACGAACCAGCCCAACGCCAGGTCCCACACCGAACGCGTCGGACGCGAGTCCGTGAGCTGCTTGCGCGCGCCGCCGGCGACGTCCACCGCCGCCACGGCGGCGCCCGCCAGGCCCGCGGCGAACAGGTCCGTCCACTGCACCGGTTTCGGGCCGGGAGGCATCACGTCGAGGCAGCCGAACCCCTCCCACGACTCCGGCCGCCGGCCGAGCTTCACCGCCGCCTGGAACTCCACCACCTCGCCGCACTCGACCACACCGAAGCCCAGGTGCAGCAGGCAGTGCGCCAACGACTTCCCCGCCGCCGGCCCGTGCGCCTTGTCCGCCGGCAGCTCCTTCACCAGCCGCGCCCGGAACGCCTCGGCCAGGAAGTACAGCAGGTCGCGGTCGGCGGGCGCGTGCGGCCACCGGGCGTCACCGCGCAGCACCGCCTCCAGCCCGTACGCGTGCCGCACGGTCTTCACGTACGCCTTGAACATCGACGCGTGCGACGACGTGAGCGTGCCGAACGCGAGCACGCCCAGCACGTCGTCGGTGATGTCGTCGCCGTACGAGTGCAGCGCGTCGGACAGCATGTGCCAGCCGCGCGGCGTGGAGAACGGCTCCTCCACCTTCGGCGGCGCGCTCCACAGGTGGTCCGGCCGCTGGGTCAGGTAGTCGAACACCCACGGGTGGATGCCCGCGCCGCCCGCCCACGCCAGCCAGTCCTTCGGCGACGCGGCCAGGTGGACGTGCACCATGCGGTTGACCAGCGCCGAGGCCATCGGCCGGGCGAGGGGCGTTGTCGGTGGCGCGGTTGCCCGCGCCGATCACCACCGAACCCTCGGGCAGCTCGTAGGAGCCGATGCGGCGGTCCAGGATCAGCGAGTAGAACGCCTTCTGCACCTCGGGGGAGGAGGCGTTCAGCTCGTCCAGGAACAGGCAGTACGGCTCGTCCCGGGCGATCGACTCGGGCGGCGCGAACCGGGACCGGCCGTTCACCAGCTCCGGCACGCCGATCAGGTCCTCGGGCGCGAGCTGGGCGCCGAGCAGCGTCACGCACTCCAGGCCGAGGGATTCGGCGAACTCGCGCACCAACGACGACTTGCCGATACCGGGCGCGCCCCACAGGAACACCGGGCGCACGACAGCGAGGTGCAGCAGCACGTCGGGGAGCTGCACAGGAGTCACGGTCACGGCACTTCGCACGCCGCAGAGGATCCTTGTTCCACCAGGCGAAGTCGATCCGTTTTAGCCCCGACAGCCCCGACAGCCCCGACAGCCCCGACAGCCCCGACAGCCCCGACAGCCCCGACAGCCCCGACCGGTTCCGCGACCGTGCTCTCGGGCGGCGCTCCTAGACGGGCCCGAGGGGGCTGTGCGGTTCGGCGGGCAGCTCCACGCGGATCTCGTCGCCGGGGCGGACCTCGCCGCCGACCAGCACGACGGACATGATGCCCGCCTTGCGGACCACGTTGCCGTCCTCGTCGCGGCCGACGACCTCCTTGAGCAGGCCCTGCCGGAACGCCTCGATCTGCGGGCACGGGTTGCGCAGCCCGGTCACCTCGACCACGGCGTGCGGACCCAGGTGCAGGCGCGTGCCCGTGGGCAGTCCGAGCAGGTCGACACCGCGCGTGGTCACGTTCTCACCGAGTTGGCCGGCCGCGACCTCGAAACCGGACGCGTTCAGCTCGTCGTGCAGCTCCGCGTGCATGAGGTGCACCTGGCGCAGGTTCGGCTGCGTGGGATCGCGCCGCACCCGTGACCGGTGCTTCACCGTGACGCCCTGGTGCACGTCGCCCTCGACGCCGAGCCCGGCGACGAGCGTGATGGCGTCCTGGTTGGGCTTGGTGAACGTGTACTCCTCGCTGCGGCTCACGGCCACGACTCTCCCCATGAGATCGACCCTACCCAGTAAGACTTCGCGGTGTCGCGGCGATAACCCCAGTGCACAACCACCTGTGGACAACGGTGAAACGATCATGGATGCCGAGCTGAACCACCGCGCACGCGCTCTGCTCCGCGCGATCGGCGCGGGACGGGCCGAGGTGACCCGCAGCAGCGAACCGGACCTGAAGGTCGACGGGCTGCTGTGCTGCGACCAGGTGACCGCCCACGAACTGGCCCACGCCGGACTGGTCCGCCCGGCCCAACCGGAGACCTCCGAGCCGTGGGTGCGGGCCGAGCTGACGCCCGCCGGCCGCGCGGTGCTGGCCTGAACGGCGGGTCGACCGGCACCGGCCCGGCGCGTGGCCGCCGCACGCTGACGGCGTGGCCGCACTCTTGACGCTGCCTGCGCGTAGCGGTTGACTGCGTGTCCGTAACCGGTTTCGGTACCGGTTACGGGGGCCGGTTACGAGGACCGGTCAGCCGGGGAGCAGCCGAGGAGTGCACCGTGCGCGTCACGATCGCCGAAGTCGCCCGACGCGCCCAGGTGAGCAAGGCGACCGTGTCCCGCGTGCTCAACGGCAAACCGGATGTCGACGCGGCCACCGCGGCACGGGTGCGGCAGGTGATCGCGGACGTCGGCTACGTGCCCAGCGCACGGGCCGTCGGCCTCGCCCGGGGCCGGGCCCGCACCGTCGGCATGCTGGTGCCGTCGCTGACCTGGCCGTGGACCGGCGAGGTCGTGCAGGGCGCGGTGGACGAGCTGGAGGCCGAGGGGTACGGCCTGCTGCTGTACACGGTGAACCGGGGCGCGGAGTCGTTGGCGCAGTTCGCCAGTCACGTGTCGGCGAAGGCGTTCGACGGGCTGCTGGTGATCGAGCCACCGGACACCTTGAGCTACATCGAGACGTTGCACGACCAGGGCCTGCCGGTGGTGATGATCGACGACCGGGGCAGCAGGCCCGGCTTCCCGTCCGTGTGCACGACCAACCGGGAGGGCGCGCAGGCGGCGGCACAGCACCTGATGTCCACCGGGCGCACGGCGTTCGCCATCGTGACGGGACCGTCGCACTTCGGGTGCGTGCGCGAGCGGCTGGACGGTTTCCTCGACGCGCTGGGCGCCGCGGGCGTGCACGTCGACCCGAGGCTGGTGGTGGAGGGCGACTTCAGCACCGATCGCGGCGCGGTGGCGACGGAGAAGCTGCTGGCCACCGGGCTGCGCTTCGACGCGGTGTTCGCGCACAACGACCTGTCCGCGCTGGGCGTGATCCGGGCGTTGGGCGCGGTCGGCCGGAGGGTGCCGGACGACGTCGCGGTGGTCGGCTTCGACGACGTACCCATCGCCGCGCACACCGAGCTGACGACCGTGCGGCAGCCGATGAGGGAGATGGGCGAGGCCGCCGCGCGCCTGCTGCTGTCCCGCCTCGAAGGCACGCCCCCGCCCCCGGAACCGGTCGTGCTGCCGACGGCGTTCGTCGTCCGCCGGTCAGGCTGACCGGGAACCGGCCAGGAGCGGGTCACCGTGGCCGACGCACAGCACGTCCGGTTCGAGGTCCAGCAGGCGCCGCACCGAGTCCAGCAGTCGTGGCCGGTCGGTGTTGAAGACGCCGGGGATCGCCCGTCCACGTCGTGAGTCCGCTGCCCGGACCGCGGCCGAATGGCGTAACGGGCGCGCGCCTGCCGGGCCGACTGCCAGGTATGCGTGTTCTCTTCGCGACCACCGCCGATGTGGGCCACTTCGGACCGGTCGTTCCGTTCGCGCGGGCGTGTGCGGCCGCCGGGCACGACGTCGGGGTCTGCGCGCCGGTGTCGTTCGCGGGCGCGGTCGAACGGGCCGGGTTCCGGCACCTGCCGGTGGGCGAACCCGAGCCCGCGGAGATCGGGTCGATCATGGCCCGCGTGCCCGAGCTGTCGATGGAGGAAGCCAACCGGGTCGTGGTGCGGGACGTCTCCGCCGGTGTGGACGCCCGTGCGGCGCTGCCCGGCGTCGAGGCCGCCGTGCGCGAGTTCAAACCCGACGTGGTGGCGCGGGAGATGGCCGAGTTCGCGTCGTTCGTGGTCGCGCGGCGGTGGGAGGTGCCGCAGGTGGAGATCGCCGTCGGGCCGGCCGAGACCGACGTCGCCGCCTGCGCCCTGCTCGACGACGCGTTGGCGCGGCTGGGCTGCCCGGACGACGCCGAACTGCTGACCAGACCGTTGCTGACCTCGGTGCCGGAGTCGCTGGACGCCACCGACGGCCTGCCCGCCCGACCGATCCACCGCTTCCGCTACGAGCCACCACCGGCGACGGCACGCGGCCTCCCGGAGTGGCCGGATTCCGACGCTCCGACGACGCCGCGTCGACCGACGTGACCGAGGCCCTGTCGCGAGTGCTGCGGGACGAGTCGCACCGGCCGGCCGCGCGCAGGCCGGCCGATGAGATCGCGAACCTGCCGTCGGTCGGGGAGAGCGCCGCCGTGCTCGCGCAAGCGCTTTCCTAGTGTCCTGCGCCTGAAATTCGTCGAGTAAGCGTGGGATTTGCCGGATGGCTCGGACGGGAGCGCCGCGGGCCGGTCCGGTGTCCGCGCACACCGGTGGCGGCACAACTCCGCCCATGAGCGGAAGCGCGCCGGCGGCGACACCTGCGACCCGGTGCTGGTGCTCGGCTGGACCTCCGAGGACATGCCCCGGCATACCGTGCCCGGATTCGGGCACGGCGGTTCACACGGACGGGTTCAGGCGCCTTGGTCGCCGGTCCGGCCGATGATCCACCGGGTCAGGGCGTCGAGGTAGCCGGGCGCCAGGCGGGTGCCGCCGTCGGTCCGGACGCGGTGGTCGGCGCCGGGGAACACCTCGACGGTCAGCGTCGCCCGGCGGTCGCGGCAGGAAGTCCAGCGCGGCGGCGGCGTCGGACGCCAGGTCGTCCATCGTCGCGTCGAGCCAGTCGCCGGACGACCCGCCGACGCCGCGCTTGTCGTAGGACAGCACGGCGATCCCGGCGTCCACCAGGTGCCGCCGGATCGCCGGGAAGTGCGTGCCGTTGTCCCGGTCCGACGGCCCCGCCCCACCGACCATGACCACACCCGGCACCGGCGCACCGCGGTCGGGCAAGGTCAGCGAACCGGCCAACACCACCCCGGCGATGGTGAAAGTGACGTTCTCCGACAAGACTCCCCCTGAGTCGACGATGATCACCGGCGTAGCGCCGGCGGCTCCAGTTCGAGGTACCGGATCGCCCCGCCGCCTCGCACAAAACCCAGTGTCCTGCGCCGGCGAATTCGATCGAGATATGAGGCGAGGCGGTCGAGGATCGCGTCCGCGCCCGCGCGGATGCGCTTCCGGCCACTTCCGCACGGTGGGGTGTTCGTGCGTGCGGTAGTCGTCGCAGATCAGGTGTGCGTCGAGGTCGGCGGGCACTTCCTTGTCCGGCTAGGCCGGGCATTTCCTGGACTCCACGGCCCGGTGGCGGCGGTGGACGGAGCCGATGGCCTCGCCGGTGGCGACTCGACGAATCTCAGACCCAGGACACTGGACGAACACGTGCGATCCAGGACCGCACGTGTTCCGCCGCTAGGACCGGGTGCCCGACCAGGCCGACCAGAGCACCGCGTAACGACCGCCGGCGGCGAGCAGTTCCTCGTGCGTGCCGCTCTCCACCACCCGACCCGCCTCCAGCACGACCACGCGATCCGCCGTCGCCGCCTGGGTGAGCCGGTGCGCCACCAGCAGCCCGGTCCGCCCGTCCAACGCCCGCGCCGCCGCCGCCTCCAACTCCCGCGCCCCCGCACTGCCCGCGTCCGCGGTCGCCTCGTCCAGGATCGCCACCGGCGGGTCGGCCAGCACGAGCCGCGCCAACGCCAGCTGCTGCGCCTGCGCCACGGTCAACCGGTGCCCGCCCTCGCCGACCACGGTCTCCAGCCCGGACGGCAAGGCCGACGCCCAGCCCAGCGCCCCGACCCGCTCCAACGCCGCCGCGATGTCCTCGTCGGAGGCATCGGGACGGGCCAGCCGCAGGTCGTCCACCAGCGGACCGGCGAAGACGTGCACCTCCTGCGTGATCAACGCGACCGACCGCGCCGCCAACCCCAGCTCCACCCCGCCGAGGGTGATGGACCCGCTGGTCGGCTCGTGCACGCCCGCGATCAGCTTCGCCAACGTCGTCTTGCCCGCACCGGACGCGCCGACCAGCGCGACCCGCTCACCCGCGCCCAGCTCCAGGTCGACGTCCCGCAGCACCGGGTGTCCGTCCACATAGGAATACCCGACCCCGGCCAGCTTGATCGTCGTGTCCACCGGCCGCACCCGCCCTTCGACCGCGGGCATCGGCTCGTCCGTCACGCCCACCAGCCGTGCCAGGGACGCGGTCGCGGCCTGGGCGTCGTCCGCCAACGCCAGCGCCGCGTTGATCGGGTTGAACAGGCTGTGGAAGTACAGGGCCGCCGCGGTCGCCGTGCCGACCGACGCGGAACCGGCGCCCACCAGCAGGTACCCGGTCACCAGCACGCCCGCCAGACCGATGAACTCGGCCACGTTCAGCCGCCCGTAGAACCGGGTCAGCAGCCGGATGCCGCGCAACGCCAGGTCCACCGCCGCCTGCGACCGCGACCGCACCCGCGACACGTGCGACGAGGCCAACCCGAACGTCCGCACGGTCGCCGCGCCGCCGATCGAGTCCAGCAACTGCTGCTGCTGCACACCGACGGCCACCCGCTGCGACGCGTACAACCGCACCGCCCGCCCGCCGTACCAGCGCACGGTGTGCACGTGGATCGGCATCGCCAGCAGCACCGGGATCAGGAACCGCCAGTCCAGCACCGCGATGCCGACCACGGTCAGCCCGATGGTCAACGCCGACCGCGCCATCACCGGCAGCGCGTTGCGCACCGCGTCCGCGATCACCTGCACGTCCCGCGTCACCCGCGAGGTCAGGTCACCCGCGCCGGCCTTCTCCACCCGCTCCAACGGCAGGTGCAGCGCGCGCTCCACGAACTTCTCGCGCAGGTCGGCGAGCATCCCCTCGCCCAACCGTGCCACCAAAGCAGTGCCGAACGCCGTCGACACGCCCTGGGCGACCGCGACCAGCACCAACACCACCACCGGCCAAGCCAGAGCGGACGACCCGGCACCGACCAGGTCCACGATCCGACCGAGCATCGGCGCGGTGATCAACCCGACCGCCGTGCCCGCGAACAGCACCAGCAGCGCCGCCCACGCCAACCCGCGACGCGGTCGCACCAGTTCGCCGACCGCGGCCCAGGTCCGCGTGCCGGACGCGGTCGCCAACAGCTCGCGCATCAGCTCAACACCACCAGTCGGTAGTCCTCGTCCGCCACCAGGTCCGCGTGCGCGCCGGACGAGACGACGACACCGGAAGCCAGGAACACCACGCGATCCGCCGCGGCCAGCAACGCCGGGCTCGTCGCCACCACGATCGTCGTCAGACCCGACCGCATCCGCTTGATACCGCCGGCCAGCGACACCTCGGTCACCGCGTCGACCGCGGTCGTCGGGTCGTGCACCACCAGCACCGGGGGAGCGGCGGCCAGGGCACGCGCCAGCGCCACCCGTTGCCGCTGCCCGCCCGACAACGACCGGCCGCGCGCCGAGATCACCGTGTCCAACCCGTCGGGCAGCGCCCGCGCCACGTCGTCCACCCGTGCCGCGTCCATCGCCTCGTCGATCCGCGCACCACCGGCCGCGACGTTCTCCCGGACCGATCCCTCGAACAGGTCCGCGTCGTGCGCCGCGACCAGCACCGCCGACCGCAGCGCCTCACTCTCCACAGTGGACAGGGGCAGGCCGTCCAACGTCACCGAACCGGCCGCCGGGTCCACCTCGCGCGCCAGCACGGCCAGCAACGACACCGCGTCCGCCGGGTCGCGGGCCACGACGCCGAGCAGCTCACCGGGCGACGCCGTCAACGACACACCGCGCAGCGACCCGGACACCACGTCCACCAGCTCCACCCGCCCGGACACCGGAGGCGGCAAGGGTGACGACCCCGGCGGCACGGCCGGGGGAGCGGCCAGCACCTCGGCCACCCGCGCGGCCGACGCGCGGCCCTGCGCGAGCAGCCCGTTCACCCACGAGAAGATCGACAGCGGCCACAGCAGGAACTGCGCCAACCCGACCGCGGCCACCAGGTCGCCGACGCTGATCGACCCGGACGCCGCCAGGTGCCCGCCGACCAGCGCCACGATCGCCAGGAAGACGCCGGTCATCGCCAGCATCGAGCCGTCCAGCCAGGCCCGCGAGCGGGCGGCCCGGATCGCGGCCTCCATGGAGGACCGGCTGGTCAGCCGGTACCGCTGCGCCGCCGTCGCCTCCGCGCCGATGCCCTTCAACGCACGCAGCCCGGCGATCAGGTCGGCCGCCACGCCGGACGCCAACGCGGCCCGGTCCTGCTCGGCGTCACTGCGCCGTTCGAGTGGTTTGCCGAGGACGTGCGCGAGGCCCAGCAGCACCGGCGCGGCCACCAGGACCAGCAGTCCCAGCACCACCGACACCCGCAGCAACGCCACCGCGCCCACCAGCACGCCGATCACCGCGGAGAACGCGATCGGCAGCGCCAGGTTGACCTGCCCGACGCGTTGGGCGTCGCTGGTCGCGATGCTCGCCAACTCCCCGGACAGCCTGCCGTGGGCCGCGCCGCCGTCCGCCGACAGCACCCGCGCGGCCAGCTTGGACCGCACCTCGTGCCCGGCCTGGTGCGAGGCTTTTTCCCCGCTGCGCAAGGAGAACCGGAAGCTCAGCGACAGCGCCACGAACACCGCGGCGAGCACGCCGATCCAGAACACCAGCCGCCCGCCCGCGCCGGTCCGCACCGCCTCGTCGATCACCACGCCGATGAGCAGGGGTACCGCGGCCTCGCCCGCCTGGTGGGCCGCGCCGAGCACCGAAGCGAGGGTCACCGACTTCCACTGCCCGGTCACTGCCCCCTTGAGGACATCCGTCTTGAGGACCGTCTTCACCCCGGCGTCCGCCTTCCACTGGATGTCAGGTGAGGCTACCCTAATCAAAAGAGAGGTCTGGATCACTCCCATGGCGACCTTGCTTAGGTTAGGGTAACCAAAGTTCGATCAACCTGTTGTCGCACCGATGGGACAGCCATGCAACAGCCACCGGTCTTCGACGTCCTCGGCGTCGGCTTCGGGCCGTCCAACCTGGCCCTCGCGATCGCCGTCACCGAGTACAACGCCGCCGCGCGCCCCGAAGACGTGGTGACCGCCCACTTCCTGGAACGCCAGCCGGAGTTCGGCTGGCACCGCGGGATGCTGATCGAGGACGCCACCATGCAGGTGTCGTTCCTCAAGGACCTGGTGACCCTGCGGAACCCGAACAGCACCTTCACCTTCCTGAGCTACCTGCACAGCAAGGGGCGCCTGGTCGACTTCATCAACCACAAGAACCTGTTCCCGCTGCGGGTCGAGTTCCACGACTACTTCGAGTGGGCCGCCGGGCGCGTGGACGACCTGGTGTCCTACGACCACGACGTGGTGGACGTGCGACCGGTGACCGAGGACGGCGTGATCACGCACTTCGACGTGGCCTCGCGCACCTCGTCCGGTGAGCTGGAGGTGCGCCGCGCCCGCAACCTGGTGCTGGCCACCGGCCTGCGGGCGGCACTGCCCGACGGCGTCCGGCCGTCCGAGCGGGTCTGGCACAACCGGGACTTCCTGCACCGCGTCGAGGCGCTGACCGACCCGCGCCGGCTGGTCGTGGTCGGCGCCGGGCAGAGCGGCGCCGAGGTCACCGCGTTCCTGCACGAGAGGTTCCCGTCCGCCGAGGTGTGCGCGGTGTTCGCCCGCTACGGCTACAGCCCCGCCGACGACAGCTCGTTCGCGAACCGGATCTTCGACCCGGACGCGGTCGACGACTACTTCACCGCGCCCGAGCCGGTCAAGCGCAAGCTCATGGACTACCACGGCAACACCAACTACGCGGTGGTCGACAACGACCTGATCGCCGAGCTGTACCGGCGGGTGTACCGGGAGAAGGTGTTGGGGGAACAGCGGTTGCGGCTGCTCAACCTCTCCCGCGTCGCCGAACTGGACGACCGCGAGGACGGGCTGACGGTGACCGTCGAGTCGCTGAACACCGGCGAACGCGAGGTGCTCGACGCCGACGCGATCGTCTACGCCACCGGCTACCGCGAGGCCGACCCGACCGCGTTGCTGGGCGACCTGGCCGAGCACTGCACGCGTGACGCGCAGGGCAGGCTCAGCGTCGGCCGCGACTACCGCCTGGACACCGACGACGACCTGCTGGCCGGCCTCTACCTGCAGGGCGGCACCGAGCACACGCACGGCATCTCGTCGTCGCTGCTGTCCAACACCTCGGTCCGGGTGGGCGAAATCCTGGAGTCCGTCCTCGGTCGCCGCGAGCCCACGGTGCCCGTGCAGGCCGAATACGCGATCAGCGTCTCACGGATGAGCTAAAACGCCTCGCGATTTGTTAGGTTATGCAAACCTAACTGCACAGCGGCGCGCCGCCGCGCCTCCGAAAGGGAAACCCTGATGTCCACGAAGTTCAAGCTGGTCGCGGTCGTCTCGGCCGCCGCGCTGGCGCTGGCCGCCTGCGGGGGCGGCGGCGACGCCGGCTCCGGCGGGACCCCGACCAACGCGGCCTCCTCCGGCGCGTTCCCGGTCTCGGTCGAGCACAAGTACGGCACCACCGAGATCAAGGCGGAGCCGAAGAAGGTCGTCACGCTCGGCCTGTCCGACCAGGAGCCCGTGCTGGCCCTGGGCGTCAAGCCGGTCGGCGTCGTGGACTGGTTCAAGGAACGGCCGTTCGGCAACTGGCCGTGGACCAAGGAACTCTGGGGCGACACCCAGCCGGAGATCGTCGGCGAGCGCGACGAGTACAACCTGGAGAAGGTCGCCTCGCTCAAGCCGGACCTGATCATCGCGGTCTACTCCGGCATGAAGCAGGAGCAGTACGACACGCTGTCGAAGATCGCGCCCGTGGTGGCGCAGCCCAAGGCGTTCCCGGACTACGCCGCGCCGTGGCAGGACCAGACCCTGCACATCGGCAAGGCGCTGGGCAAGGAGAAGGAAGCCCAGGCGCTGATCGACGGCGTGGCGAAGAAGTTCGGCGACGCCAAGGCCGCGCACCCGGAGTGGGCGGGCAAGACGATGGTGGTGGCCGACAGCTTCAAGCCCGGCCAGTACTCCGCGTTCGCGCCGACCGACCCGAAGGCCATCTTCATGAAGGAGTTGGGCTTCACGCTGGTGCCCGAGATCGGCACGCTCGCCGGCGAGAAGAACGTGGCCGAGTTCAGCGAGGAGCGGTTCGACCTGCTCGACGCCGACCGCCTGGTGTGGATCATGTTCGACCAGAGCGCGTGGGAGCGGATCAAGGGCGTGCCCGCCTACCAGCGGCTCAAGGTCGTCACCGAGAAGCGCGACCTGTTCCTCACCTACATGGACCCGCCGATCGGCGCGGCCATGTCGTTCAACACCGTGCTGAGCGTGCCCTACGGCATCGAGCAGGTCGTGCCGCTGCTCGAAGCGATCAAGAACTAACAGGCGGTCCAACGGGTGGGGGTGCCGTCGCGCATCCCCACCTGTTGCGTGCGCTGGGTGAAGTCGGGAAGAAGCGGGGAAGGTTGTGACCATGGCTCTGCCCTTGACCGGTGCTCAGACGGGTGTCTGGTTGGCACAGCAGTTGGAACCCGACAACCCCGTCTACAACGTGGCCTGGTGCCTGGACCTGCGCGGCGCGGTCGACCACGACCGGCTGGAGGCGGCCGTCCGGCAGGCGATCGGCGAGGCGGGCGCGCTGCACGTCCGGTTCACGGGGCAGGGCCAGGTGCCGGTGCCGGTGTCCACCGACATCACGCACCTGTCGTTCGACTCGCCCGCCGACGCGCGGGCGTGGATGGACGACGACCTCGCGCGGCTGACCGACATCGCCAACGGTCCGCTGTTCCACCACGCTTTCCTGTGCATCGCCGACGACCACGTGATCTGGTACCAGCGCTACCACCACCTCGTGCTGGACGCCTACGGCTGCGTGCTGATCACCCAACGCGCCGGCGAGCTGTACGCGGCTTCCGATGAGCCGCGCCCCAAACCGGTGGAGGCGTTGGTCGACGCTGACATCACCTACCGCGATTCCTCGGCGCGCCGAGAGGACCGGGCGTACTGGCACGCGAAGATGGCCGACCACCCGGAGCCGGTGCGACTCGTGCCGCGTGCCGCCGGGCAGGTGCGCCAGGTCATCCGACGCACCGTCGAACTGCCGAACGCCCTGTCGTCACGGCAGGTCATCGCCGCCGTCGCCACCTACACCCACCGCGTGACCGGCGCGTCCGACCTGGTGCTGGCCATGCCCATGACCGGTCGGCGGGACGAGGTCAGCCGGGTCACGCCCGGCATGGCGTCCACCGTGCTGCCGCTGCGCGTCACCGTGCGGCCGGACAGCACGATCACCGGCCTGATCGCGGACGTCGACCGGGAGATCCGCGAAGTCCTCCCGCACAGCGCCTACCGGGGCGAGGACCTGGCCCGCGAACTCGGCCTGCGCGACGGCATCCCCGAGCTGGTCGGGCCGACGGTCAACTACCTGGGCTTCGGTCGGGAGACGGAGTTCGGCGACCTCGACACCACGTTCCACATGCTGTCGCTGGGACCGGTCAACGACCTCACCACGTCGTTCCTCCGGCGCGGTGACGGACGGCTGGTCGTCACGTTCGAGGCGAACGCCGCCGTGTGCACCGAGGAGGAGCTGGCCGACCACCAGCGGCGGTTCCTGCGCGTGCTCGACGCCGACCCGGACCAGCCGGTCGCGCACATCGACCTCGTGGACGACGGGGAACGCGCGCGGCTGCTGGAGTTCGGCACGTCGCCGCGCGAGGTGGACGAGGTGACGTGGCCCGGCGCGTTCGAACGCCAGGTCGCCCGCACCCCGGACGCCGTCGCGGTCGTGTGCGAGGACGTTTCCCTGACCTACGCCGAGCTGAACGTCGCCGCGAACCGGCTCGCGCGTGCGCTGCGCGCGCAGGGCGTGCAGCCGGAAGACGTGGTGGGCGTGGCGTTGCCGCGGTCGGCCGACCTGGTCGTCACGCTGCTCGCGGTGATGAAGGCGGGCGCCGCCTACCTGCCGCTGGACCTCGACCACCCGCGTGACCGCGTCGACTACATGGTGGCCGACGCGGGCGCGAAGCTCGTGATCACGCCGGAGTCGCGGTTCGAGCTGCCTTTCGACGGCTCCGACCTCGGGCTGGACATCGCGCTGGACCAGGCCGCGTACGTGATCTACACGTCCGGCTCGACCGGCAGGCCCAAGGGCGTCGTGGTGACGCACGAGGGCATCGGCAGCCTCATCGCGACCGCGCTGGACCGCATCGGCATCACCCCGGACAGCCGGGTCGTGCAGTTCGCGTCCGTCGGCTTCGACGTGGCCGTGTGGGACCTGTGCATGTCGCTGGGCGTCGGCGGGCGGGCGATCGTCGTGCCGTCGCACCGCCGGGTCGCGGGCGAGGCGTTGACCTCGTACATCGCCTCACACCGCGCCACGCACATGATCCTGCCGCCGTCGCTGGTCGCCGCGCTGCCGCCGGAGTGCGAGCTGCCCGAGGGCGCGGTGCTGATCGTGGGCACGGAGACCGTGCCGACCGAGCTGATCGCCCGGTGGGCACGGCGGCTGCGCGTGGTCGCCGCCTACGGGCTCACGGAGGCCACGGTCAACTCGACCCTGTGGGCCGCGCAGCCGGACTGGACCGGGCCGGTGCCGATCGGCGTGCCCGACCCCAACACCCGCTGCTACATCCTCGACTCGGCGTTGCGGCCGGTGCCGGTGGGTGTGGAGGGTGAGCTGTACGTCGGTGGGCGCGGGCTCGCGCGTGGTTACCAGGGGCAAGTGGCGCTGACCGCGTCCCGGTTCGTGGCCGACCCGTTCGGGGCTCCCGGCGCGCGCATGTACCGGACGGGCGACCGCGCCCGGTGGCGTGCCGACGGGAACGTCGACTTCCTGGGCCGGGCCGACGGCCAGGTGAAGATCCGCGGGTTCCGGATCGAGCCGGGCGAGGTCGAGAGCGTCCTCATGGCGCACCCGGACATCGCGCAGGCCGCCGTGCTGGTGCGGGAGGACCACCGGCGGGTGAAGCGGCTGGTCGCCTACGTGGTCGGGTCGGCTACGCCGGTGGTGGCGCGGGAGCACGTCGCGGGGGCGTTGCCCGAGTACATGGTGCCGTCCGTGGTGGTGCCGCTGACCGGGCCGTTGCCGTTGACGCCGAACGGGAAGCTGGACCGCGCGGCGCTGCCCGAGCCGGACTGGACCGCGCTGGGCGGTGACGCGCCGGCGACCAACCCGGTCGAGCAGACTCTGGTGGACCTGGTGGAGGCCGTGCTGGGGCTGACGCCGGGTATCCACGACAACTTCTTCGAGCTGGGCGGCGACAGCATCGTCACCATGCAGCTGGTGTCGCGGGCCCGTGACACCGGTCTGGTGATCACGCCGCGTGAGGTGTTCGAGCACCGGACCGTGGCCGCGCTGGCCCGTGTCGCTCGTGAGGCCGTTCCCGAGGTCGAGCTGACCGGGTTCGACGGTCCCGTGCTGCCGGTGTCGCCGTTGCAGGAAGGGTTCTTCTTCCACGCGCAGTACGACACGGACGACTCGTACGTGGTGCAGGAAGTGCTGACTTTGGACGTCGGCCGGGAGGACGTGCAGGGGCTGCTGGACCGGCACCCGTTGCTGCGGGCGGGTTTCCGGCAGACCGACCGGGGACGCGTGGAGCAGGTGATCGCGGAGGCGTTGACGCTGCCTTGGCGCGAGTACCCGGCTTCCGATGATCTCGAAGGCGTTCTGGCGGCCGAGCGCGCGGAGGGCTTCGACCTGTCCCGGCCGCCGTTGATGCGGGCGGCCCGGTACGGTGACCGGCTGGTGCTGACGCTGCACCACATCCTGCTCGACGGGTGGTCGGTCGGGTTGGTGCGGCGGGAACTGGTGGGTGGCCGGGTCGAGCCCGTCGACCACCGGCGTTACTTCGCGTGGCTGGCGAGCCGGGACCGGGACGCCGCACACGCCGCCTGGCGCGCGGCACTGTCCGATGTGGACGAACCGACCAGAATCGCCGGAACCGCAATTGTCGGACCCGGCCGGCAGAATAAAAGCAGGGGTCCCCTGGGCGGGGACGCTCGCGAAGCACTGCGCTCGGGCGGGGACCTCCGCGAAGCACTGCCGTCGACCGCGCTTGAGGTGTCGCCGAGGCACGGGCAGCACCGCGTGCGGCTGCCTGCCGAGCTGAGCGCGTCACTCGTCGCCGAAGCGCGTCGGCGCGGCCTCACGCTCAGCACCGTCCTGCACGGCGCCTGGGGGCTGCTGCTCGGCGGACTCACCGGGCGCGCGGACGTCGTCTACGGCACCACCGTCGCGGGCCGCCCGGCCGAGGTGCCCGGTATCGAGAACGCGGTCGGTCTGTTCATCAACACCGTCCCGGTGCGCCAGCGCTGGCGCGGTGCGGACAGCCTCGCCACCGTCTTCCGGCACTTCCAGGACGAGCAGGCCCGCCTGCTGGACCACCAGCACCTCGGCCTGGCCGAAATCCAAAGGGTCACCGGGCACGGCGAGCTGTTCGACACCCTCGTCGTGGTCGAGAACTTCCCGGACGTGGTGGACGACGTCGAGATCCGCGACCAGGTGCACTACCCGCTCGCCCTCGTCGTCCTCCCCGGCGAGCGCATCGAACTCCGCCTCAAGCACCGCCTGCCGGACGCCGAAGTGGCCGCCCTCGGCGAACGGCTGGTCGGGCTCCTGTCCGCGTTCGCCACCACCCCCGACCGACCCGTGGCGAGCCTCGACCTGGTCTCCGCCCGCGAAACCGAGTGGTTCGCCGAACTGAACGCGACCGCCGCCGACGTGCCGGAAGGCACGCTGGTCAGCCGGATCGCCGCCCAGACCGCCCGCACCCCGGACGCCGTCGCGGTCGTCTACGACGGCGTCTCCCTCACCTACGCCGAACTCGACCGCCGCGCCACCGCCCTGGCACGCAGGCTCCGGGCCGGCAACGCCGGTGACGTCGTCGGCGTCGCCGTGCCCCGCTCTGCGGAACTGGTGGTCGCGCTGCTGGGCGTGCTCAAGTCCGGCGCGGCCTACCTCCCGCTGGACCTCGACTACCCGGCCGAGCGCATCGAGTTCATGCTCGCCGACTCCGGCGCGACGACCGTCGTGCGGCCCGAGGACTGCCTGGACGAGAACGCGCCAAACGTCGAACTGCCCGCCGTGCAGCCGGACCAGCCCGCCTACCTGATCTACACCTCGGGCTCGACCGGACGGCCCAAGGGCGTCGTGGTCACGCACCGGGCCATCGTGAACCGGCTCGCGTGGATGCAGCACGAGTACGGCCTGGTCGCCGACGACCGCGTGCTCCAGAAGACCCCGTCGAGCTTCGACGTGTCGGTGTGGGAGTTCTTCTGGGCGCTGTGCGAAGGCGCGGCCGTCGTGCTCGCCAAGCCGGACGGCCACCGCGACCCGGCCTACCTCGCCGACCTGATCCGCCGCGAACGGATCACCACGCTGCACTTCGTGCCGTCGATGCTGGCCGCGTTCCTCGGCGTCCCCGAGGTGCACGAAAGCGCACAGTGGTCCGCGAGCCTGCGCCGCGTGTTCAGCAGCGGTGAGGCGCTGACCGGTGACGTGGCCGGGCGGTGGCTGGAGCTGACCGCCGTGCCACTGCACAACCTCTACGGCCCCACCGAGGCGGCTGTCGACGTCACCTACTTCGAGTACGACGCCGCGCCCGACCTGGCCGTGCCGATCGGCCGCCCGGTGTGGAACACCCAGCTGCACGTGCTCGACCCGTTCCTGCGACCCGTCCCGACCGGCGTGCCGGGTGAGCTGTACCTGGCGGGCGTGCAGCTCGCCATGGGCTACTACGGCCGGTTCGCGCTCACCGCAGAGCGGTTCGTGGCCAACCCGTTCGGTGCGCCTGGTTCCCGCATGTACCGCACGGGTGACCTGGTGGTGCGCCGCCCGGACGGCGCCATCGTCTACCTCGGTCGCACCGACCGGCAGGTCAAGGTGCGCGGCAACCGGATCGAGCTGGGCGAGGTCGAGTCCGCGCTGGGCAAGCTGCCCGGCGTCCGGCGAGCCGCCGTGATCGCCCGGGACAACCAGCTGCTGGGTTACGTGACGCCGCAAGACGTCGACCTCGACGCGCTGCGCTCTGGGATCGCGGAAGCCCTGCCTGCCGCGATGGTCCCGCACGCCCTGGTGGCGCTGCCGGACTTCCCGCTCACGCCCAGCGGCAAGCTCGACCAGAACGCGCTGCCCGCGCCGACCGCCACGGTCACCGCCGACCGCCGTGCACCGCAGACCGACCGGGAACGCCTGCTGTGCGAGGTGTTCGCCGACGTGCTGGGTTTGACCGAGCCGGGCGTGGACGACGACTTCTTCGTGCTCGGCGGCGACAGCATCACGTCGATCGCGGTGTCCAGCCGGGCCCGCAGGCTCGGCATCGAGATCAGCCCGCGTGACGTGTTCGAACACCGCACGGTCGCCGCGCTGGCCACGGTGGAGGCCGTCGACACGGCGGTCGAGGACGCCCCGCTGCTCGTGCTGACCGACGAACAGCGCCGCGCCCTGCCCGAGGCGGAGGACGTGTGGCCGCTCTCGCCGTTGCAGGAGGGCCTGTACTTCCACTCCAGCTACGACACCGGCGCGCTCGACGTCTACCTCTCCCAGGAGACGATGGACTTCGCCGGCCGGCTGGACCTCGACCGGCTGCGCCGCGCAGGTGCCGCCCTGCTCGAGCGCAACCCGAGCCTGCGCGCCGGGTTCACCAGCGACGGCGTGCCCGGACCGGTGCAGTTCATCGCACCCGGCCTGGAGATCCCGTTGCGCGTGGTCGACCTGGCCGACGAAGCCGGGATGTCCGACGAAGCCGCGATGGCCGATCTGCTGGCCGCCGACCGGCGTGAGCGGTTCGACCTGGCCGCGCCGCCGCTGTGCCGGTTCCTGGTGCTGCGGCTGCCCGACGGCCGCGACCGGCTCGTCATCACGCACCACCTGATCCTGTGGGACGGCTGGTCGGCGTGGCTGTTCCTGGAGCAGCTGCTGGAGCTGTACCGGGACGTCGACGCCGAGCTGCCGCCGCCCGGCTCCTACCGCGACTACCTGACGTGGCTGGCGCGGCAGGACCACGACGTCGCACTGCAGGCGTGGCGCACCGCCCTCTCCGGCCTGCGCGAACCGACCCTGGTCGCGCCGGTGGACCGCTCGCGTGAGCCGGTCATCCCGGCCGAGTTCCACCGGGAGCTGTCCGAGGACCTGACCGACCGCATCCGGGCGCAGGCCAGGCAGCACGGCCTGACCGCCAACGCCGTGTTCAACGCCGCGTGGGCGCTGGTGCTGGCGAGCCACGTCGGCCGGGACGACGTGGTGTTCGGCACCGCCGTCGCGGGCCGCCCGGTCGAGGTCGAGGGCGTCGAGCACGTCATCGGCATGTTCCTCAACACCATCCCGACCCGGATCGCGGTCAACCCCCGCGAGACCGTGCTGGAGCTGCTGCGCCGCATCCAGGCCGAGCGGACCGCGCTGATGTCCTACGAGCACGTCGGCCTGGGCGAGATCCAGCAGGAGGCCGGGCACCGGCAGCTGTTCGACACGCTGTTCGTGCTGCGCACCGGCGACGGCGACGACCGGCAGGGCGAGCTGGCGTCCCGGCACGGCGTGCTCGACGTGTCCAATGTGGACGGCACGCACTTCCCGTTGACGCTCATCATCACGCCGGGCGCCCGCACTCGCGTCACGCTCGCCTCCCGGCCGGACGTCTTCGCCACCGACGCCGCCCAAGCGCTGCTCACCCGGTACACGACCGTGCTGGAACGGCTGGTCGACGCGCCGAACGCCCTGCTCGGCGCGCTCGACGTGCTGCCCGACCACGAGCGCCGCGCGTTGGCCGCCGAGTGGGACGCCAGCGCCAACCCGATGATCGAGGACACCGTCGCCGACCTGCTGGTCGCCCAGGCGCGGAAGACGCCGGACGCGACCGCGCTGGTGTTCGGCGACCAGCGGCTGACCTACGCCGAACTGCAGGACCGGATCGACACGCTGGCCCGGCTGCTGATCAGCCGGGGCGCGGGGCCGGAACGGGTCGTCGCGCTGGCGTTGCCGCGCACCACCGAGATGGTGGTGGCGCTGTTCGCGGTGCTGCGCACCGGCGCCGCCTACCTGCCGCTGGACCTCGACCACCCGGCCGACCGGCTGCTGCTGATGATCGAGGACACCGAGCCGCTGTGCGTGCTGTCGACCACGGCGGTCGGGTTGGTGCCGGACGCGCTGTGCTTGGACGATTTGGGCGCGGACGACCTGCCTGACGCGCCCGACGAGGTCGAGTGGCCCCGGTTCTCGCTGGAGCACCCGGCGTACGTGATCTACACGTCCGGCTCCACCGGCCGCCCGAAGGGCGTGGTCACGCCGTACCGCGGCCTGACGAACATGCAGCTCAACCACCAGCAGGCGATCTTCGCGCCTGCCATCGCGGCGGCCGGGGGACGACGGCTGCGCATCGCGCACACCGTGTCGTTCGCGTTCGACATGTCGTGGGAAGAGCTGTTGTGGCTGGTCGAGGGCCACGAGGTGCACGTGTGCGACGAGGAGCTGCGCCGTGACGCGGCGGCACTGGTGGCGTACTGCGACGAGCACCTGATCGACGTGGTCAACGTGACCCCGACCTACGCCCAGCTGCTCATCGAAGAGGGCCTGCTGGAGGGGCACGTGCCCGCGCTGGTGCTGCTCGGCGGCGAGGCCGTGCCGGAATCGGTGTGGCAGCGGCTGCGCGACACGCCCGGCACGTACGGGTACAACCTGTACGGGCCGACCGAGTACACGATCAACACCCTGGGTGCGTCCACTGAGGACAGTGAGACGGCCACCGTGGGCAAGGCGATCTGGAACACCCGCGCGTACGTGCTGGACGCGCACCTGCGGCCGGTGCCGCCCGGTTCGCCCGGTGAGCTGTACATCGCCGGTGTCGGCCTGGCCCGCGGCTACCACGACCGGTTCGGCCTGACCGCCGAGCGGTTCGTCGCCGACCCGTACGGCCCGCCCGGAACCCGCATGTACCGCACCGGTGACCTGGTGCGCGCCCGTGCCGACGGCAATCTCGACTTCCTCGGCCGCACCGACGACCAGGTCAAGATCCGCGGCTACCGGGTGGAGCTGGGCGAGGTCGAGTCGGCGCTGGCGGCCCAGCCCGGCGTGACGCACGCGGCGGTCGTCGTGGACGCCGGTCCGGGCGGTGTGAAGCGGCTCATCGGCTACGTCGTGTCTTCCGTCGAACCCTCTGTGTTGAAGGAAGGCCTCAAGTCCGGCCTGCCCGACTACATGGTGCCCGCCGCGATCATGCCGGTGGACGCGCTGCCGCTGACCGTGAACGGCAAGCTCGACGTGCGGGCCCTGCCGAAGCCCGTGGTGACGGGCATGGCGTCGTCCCGTGCCGCCGCGACCCGCGAAGAGGAAGTGCTGTGCGGGTTGTTCGCCGACGTGTTGGGCGTGCCGTCGGTGGGCGTGGACGACAACTTCTTCGACCTCGGCGGCCACTCGCTGCTCGCCACCCGGCTGATCAGCCGGGCCCGGTCGGCGCTGGGGGTGGAACTGGCGATCCGCGACCTGTTCGACGCGCCGACGGTGGCCGAACTGGCGTCACGGGCCGGTGGCGGGTCGGTTCGGCCGCCGCTGGTGCCCGTGGAACGGCCCGCCGAGCTGCCGCTGTCGTCGGCGCAGCAGCGGTTGTGGCTCATCCAGCAGATGGAGGGCACGTCCGCCGCGTACAACTTCCCGCTGGTGTTCAAGCTCTCCGGCCCGCTGGACGTGCCCGCGTTCACCGCCGCCGTCGGTGACGTGGTCGACCGGCACGAGGCGCTGCGGACCGTGTTCGGTGAGCACGAGGGCGCGCCGTTCCAGCGGGTGCTGCACGACGTCGCGCCCGTGGTGGTGGTGCGTTCGGCTGTCGAGGACGACGTGCCCGGCATTGTGCGCGAGGAGGTCGACCGGCCGTTCGACCTGCGCACCGAGCTGCCGTTGCGGGTGACGATCGCGTCGCTGGGTTCGGACGAGCACCTGATCGTCATCCTGCTGCACCACATCACCACCGACGAGTGGTCCGACCGGCCGTTCCTGCGCGACCTCGCGTCGGCGTACCGGGCGCGGCAGGCCGGTGAGGCTCCGCAGTGGGCTCCGCTGCCCGTGCAGTACGCGGACTACACGGTGTGGCAACGGAACGTGCTCGACGTCGTCGGCGAGGAGCAGTTGGACTTCTGGGCGAAGGCGTTGGCCGGTGTGCCGGAGGAGCTGGAACTGCCGGTGGACCGGCCGCGTCCGGGACGGCCGACGTTCCAGGGCTCGGACCTGGAGGTCGTGTTCGAGCCGGAGTTGGCCGACGGGCTGCGGGCGTTGGCGCAGACGTCCGGTGCGTCGATGTTCATGGTGTTGCAGGCCGCCGTCGCCGCTCTGCTGGGTCGGCTGGGCGCGGGTGACGACATCCCGTTGGGCGCGCCGATCGCCGGCCGCACCGACGAGGCGTTGGACGACCTGGTCGGGTTCTTCGTGAACACGCTCGTGCTGCGGGCGGACCTGTCCGGTGACCCGAGCTTCGCCGAACTGGTGGCGCGGGTGAAGGAGACGTCGCTGGCCGCGTTCTCGCACCAGGACGTGCCGTTCGAGGCCGTGGTGGACCGGCTCAACCCGGTCCGGTCGGCGGCGCGCAACCCGCTGTTCCAGGTGATGGTCGGCTACCACAGCCGGGGCGGTGACGCGGGGTCGTTCGACGGCCTGCCGGTGACGTGGGTCGGCCACGAGACCACGACCGCGAAGTTCGACCTGGTGTTCAGCTTCACCGAGGTGGTCGACGGGCCGGTGACGTGCCGGCTGGAGTACGCGACCGACCTGTTCGACCGGGTGACCGTCGAACGCCTCGGCGCGCGGCTGACCACGCTGCTGGACGCCGTGCTGGCCGCGCCGTCCGCGCCGGTGAGCGCGGTGGACCTGCTGGCGCCCGACGAGCGCCGGCGCGTGGTGGACGAGTTCAACCGGACCGCCCGGGTGGTGCCGGAGGAGACGTTCACGACGATGTTCGCCCGGTGCGTCGCCACCGCACCCGACGCGGTGGCCGTGGTCGACCGCAACCGGTCGGTCAGCTACGCCTGGCTCGACGCCCGGTCCAACCGGATCGCCCGGCTGCTCGCCGCACGCGGCATCGGCCACGAATCGGTGGTGGGCATCGCCGTGCCGAAGTCGGCGGACATGGTCGCCACCGTCGTGGCCACCCTGAAGCTGGGCGCGGCCTACCTGCCGCTGGACCTCTCCCACCCGGCCGACCGGATCACGTACATGATCGAGGACTCGGCGGCGTCGGTCGTCGTGACCACGTCCGCCGCGCCGGTTCCGGTGCCCGCCGTGCTGCTGGACTCCCCGTCCGTGGTGGCGGAACTGGCCGCGCTGGACGAGTCCGCTGTGGACGGTGGGCCGCTGGGCCTGGACTCCGCGATGTACGTGATCTACACGTCCGGCTCGACCGGTCGTCCCAAGGGTGTGGTGGTGCCGCACGAGGGGATCTCCAGCCTCGCCGCGACCGCGATCGACCGGATGGGGCTCACCTCGGAGAGCCGGGTGCTCCAGTTCGCGTCGGTCGGGTTCGACGTGGCCGTCTTCGAGCTGACCATGGCGCTGTGCGTCGGCGGGCGGCTCGTGTTCGCGCCGGACGAGGTGCGGGTCGCCGGTCCCGAGCTGACCGACTTCCTGCGCGACCGCCGGATCACGCACATGATCCTGCCGCCGTCACTGGTGTCCGCGCTGCCCGCCGACTGCGAACTGCCCGAGGGCTCCACCATCCTGGTCGGCACCGAGACCGTGCCGCCGGACGTGATCGGCCGCTGGGCGGGCCGGCTCAACCTGCTCGCCGCGTACGGCCTCACCGAGGCCACGGTCAACTCCACGCTGTGGAAGGCGCTGCCGGACTGGGACTCGGCGGTGCCCATCGGCATCCCCGACCCCAACACCACCGTGTACGTGCTGGACGACCGGCTGCGGCCGGTGCCGCCCGGCGTCGTCGGCGAGCTGTACGTGTCCGGGCGCGGCCTGGCCCGCGGCTACCTCGGCCAGTTCGCGCTGACCGCGTCCCGGTTCGTCGCCTCGCCGTTCGGTCCGCCCGGAGCCCGCATGTACCGCACCGGCGACCGCGCGCGCTGGCGTGCCGACGGCAACCTGGACTTCCTCGGCCGCGTCGACACCCAGGTGAAGATCCGGGGCTTCCGGATCGAACTCGGCGAGATCGAAGCCGCCCTGGCACGGCACCCGGCCGTGACGCAGGCGGCCGTCGTCGCCGACCGCACGGGTGACGTGACCAGGCTCGTCGGGTACGTCGTCGGCTCGACGGCGGACGACCTGCGGGCGTTCGTCGCCGAACGGCTCCCCGAGTACATGGTCCCGGCGACGGTGATCTTCCTGGACGGCCCGCTGCCGTTGACGCCGAACGGCAAGCTCGACCGGCGTGCCCTGCCGCAGCCCGACTGGTCCGCGCTGACCGGCGACGACCGGCCGGTGACGCCGGAGCAGAAGGCGATCGCGGAGCTGTTCGCCGAACTGCTGGGGGTGTCACCGGGCATCCACGACAACTTCTTCACCCTCGGCGGCCACTCGATGGCGTCCATGCGGCTGGTCGGCAAGATCCGGTCGGTGTTCGGGGTCGACATCGCGTTGCGCGACGTGTTCGACTCACCGACCGTCGCCGGGCTGGCCGGGCGGCTGACCGGCGTCACGTCGGCCCGTCCGCCGTTGCGCCGGTTCGACCGGCCGGTGGACCTGCCGTTGGCGCCCGTGCAGCGGGGGCGTGGCTCGTCTTCGTGGGACCACGCCCTGGCTCTGCGTGCTCGGACGCCGTTCGACGTGCCCGCTCTCGTCGCTGCCTACGCCGATGTGGTCGGCCGCCACGAGCCGTTGCACACGGTGTTGGACGGTGACGTGCAGCGTGCCGTGCCCGTGCCGCCGCTGGAGGTCGTGCCGGTGGTGGCGTTGGACGAGGCGCTGGCCGCGGTCGCCGCCGAGGCGGTCGACCTGACCGCGCAGCCGCCGGTTCGCGGTCGGTTGGTCGTGGACGCGTCCGGCGGGCAGGCGCTGCTGCTGACCATGAGCTACCTGGCGGTGGACGAGTGGTCGGTCGTGCCGCTGTTCCGCGACCTCCAGCACGCCTACGCGGCCCGCCGCGCCGGTGACGCTCCACAGTGGACCGAACTGCCGGTGGCCTACGCCGACTACACGTTGTGGTCGCTGGAAGTCGTGGAGTCGGTGGGGGAGAAGCAGCACGCGTTCTGGCGTGAGACGTTGCGTGACCTGCCCGTGCTGGCGCTGCCCTACCAGGGGGAACGCCGGCCCGGTCGTTACGCCGCCGCGGTGATCCCGTTCTCGCTCCCGGCGTCGCTGCACGCGTCCATCGACCGGTTGGCGGCGCAGACCGGCACCAGCATGTTCATGATCGTGCAGGCCGCGTTGGCCGCCGCGCTCACGCCGTACGGCACGGACATCCCGATCGGCACGATGGTGGCCGGGCGGACCGAGGAGGCGCTGGCCGACCTGGTCGGCTCGTTCTTCAACCGGATCGTGCTGCGCACCGACACCGCCGGCGGCCCCAGCTACACCGAACTGCTGGCCCGGATCCGCGCCACCAACCTGGCGGCGCTGGACCACGCGGACGTGCAGGTGCCCGCCGAGCCGCAGGTCATGATCGTCCACCACGAGAAGGCCGTGCTGTCGACGCTGGAAGGCGACACCGGCTCGCTCGAAGCCGTGCCCACCGGCACCACGCCGGCCGAACTGACCGTCAGCTTCTACGAACCCCAGGACGACGGCCCCGTGCCGTGCTTCCTGGCCTACTCGACCGACCTGTTCACCCCAGCCACCGCCCAACACCTGGCCGCCGCCGTGCTGGACCACCTGCACCGCGCGACGACCGACCCCGACCGGAGGATCGAGCCGTGACCAACCCGTTCGAAGACCCCGAAGGCCGCTTCCACGTCCTCGTGAACGACGAGGGACAGCACTCGCTGTGGCCGTCGTTCGCCGACATCCCGGCCGGCTGGACCGCCGAGTTCGGCCCCGACACCCGAGACGCCTGCGTCGCCTACGTAGAGGAGCACTGGACCGACCTACGCCCCCTCACCCTGCGCTAACCCCCCCAGCCCCCAGCCCCCAGCCCCCAGCCCCCAGCCCCCGAGAGTCGAACGTTCAGGTCGCGTGTGTCCTACGTTCAGGCGCGGTGTGTCCTACGTTCAGGAGCCCTGAGTTCTACGTTCAGGTTGCCCCGGGTTCGTCCTCGGGCTCCGGACGCGGCGCTTGGGTGGACGTCCCGCGGTGTTCCGGACGTGCGACGCAGGGGCCTCGTGAGGCGGTTCGCGCCACCCCACGAGGCCCGGCCATCAGTACACGAAGCACTCCGTGCCCGCGTAGCCGGCCGCACGGACGTCCGCCGCGGCCAGTTGACCGGCGAACCTGCGCTCGACCTCGGCACGTTCCGCCGCGTTCGGCAGGTCGTTGCGGCACGACGTCGGCGCACTCGACCCGGACATCAGGTCGGCGCACAGCCCGGTCCGCCGGTCCGGCAGGCCGAGGATGTGCCCGATCTCGTGCGTCGCGATCCGGGGCCGGTAGTAGCCCTGGTCCACGGCCTGGCGTCCCATGTAGACGGTCCCGTTGCCGAGCGAGTCGACGTACGCCCGCGGCCACCCGTTGTCGGCGAGGATGCGGATGTTGGTCGGCGTGCCCGTGGTCTTGCGGGCCAGCTTCACGTTGGCCACGGAGTTGTTCCAGTTCGTCGCGGCGCGATCCCAGTCCGCGGTGAACTCCTGGGCCTGGCTGACGTCGTAGTACAGGGTGCGCACCAGCGCCTGCGGGTCCGCCGACGCACTGGGCGCGGCCACCGCGACCAGCGGCAACAGCAGGCCCAGCACGGTCACGACGACACGCGCGGCCTTTCGTACGAGCATGGTGGTCTCCTTGGGTACAGGGATGGGGAGCCGTGCTGACAGGGGAGGCTCCCGCCATCCCAACGAACCAGCCGTAGCCGATTGTCACCAGGCCCATACGTAGGGTTGTGCGCATAAGTGAATTGGTTGACTCTGACTAGTCAATCGAGGATAGTCAGAGTTGACTAGGGAGGTGGCGCGGTGAAGTCCAAGCGGAAGGTCGGTAACCTGCTCGGCTTGGCGGTGCTCGGCTATCTCGTCCGGGAGCCCATGCACCCCTACGAGCTGAGCCGGCTCATGCGCGACCACGGGGACGATCGCAGCATCAAGTTCACCCACGGCTCGCTCTACATGGTCTTCGGGCAGCTCGCCAAGGCCGGGTTCATCGTCGAGCACGAGACGTCACGCGAAGGGCAGCGGCCCGAGCGGACGGTGTACGCGTTGACCGACGCCGGGCGGGCGGAGCTCAAGGACTGGATGCGCGAACTCGTCGCCGAACCGAGGCACGAGTACCCGCACTTCGTGGCGGCTCTGTCCATGATCGGGGCGCTGCACCCCGACGAGGTCACCACCCTCCTGCACGACCGGCTGGACGGCCTCGGGCGGCAGCTCGACGAGGCCGAGGAGATCGTCGCAGGCGCCGACGCGCACCCGCTGTTCCTCGTCGAGGAGGAATACCGCATCTCGATGCTGAACGCCGAGATCGCGTTCGTCCGGCACTTCCTGGCACGCATCGAGGACTGGCGCCCGCTGTGGGCGGGCTTCCACGAGGAGGAACGATGAGAGCGACCGTTGTCGGGGGCGGCATCGGCGGCCCTGTCGCCGCGTTGGCGTTGCGGAAAGCCGGGATCGAGGCCACGGTCTACGAACGCTACGACCGCACGGCCGACGGTTCGGGCGGGGCGTTGAGCATCGCGCCCAACGGGCTGCAGGCGCTGGACGTCGTGGGGCTCGCGGACGCGGTGCGGGACGTCGGCACGCCGATGACCGCCATGGCGTTGCAGAGCTGGACGGGCAAGACGCTCGGCCGGTTCGGCAGCGAGCCGCCGCAGCTGCTGGTGTGGCGCTACGACCTCTACCGCGTGCTGCGGGAGGAAGCCGTCCGGCGCGGCATCACCGTCGAGCACGGCAAGAAGCTCGTCGACGCCGTCGACCACGGCTCGCACGTCACCGCGCACTTCGCCGACGGGGCCGAAGTGGACTCCGATCTGCTGGTCGGCGCGGACGGCATCCGGTCGACCGTGCGCGGGATCATCGACCCGGGCGCGCCGGGACCGCGTTACGCCGGCCTGCTCGGCTTCGGCGCCCGGATGGCGCGGACCGGTGAACCGTCGACCGACGGCACCATGCGGCTGGTCTCGGGCAAGCGCGCGTTCTTCGGCTACCAGGTCCACGACGACGGCTCCGGCGGCTGGTTCGCCAACCTGCCCCACAAGACACCGATGACGTCCGCCGAAGCCCGTGCCACCAGCGCCGAGAAGTGGCTGGACGTGCTCGCCTCGGCGTTCGCCCCGGACCGCACGCCCGCCGCCCGGATGATCGCCGCCACCGACCCGGCCGGCCTGGTGGTGACCGGCGGGCTGGAGGACGTGCCGAGCGTGCCGACGTGGAGCCGTGGCCGGATGGTGCTGGTCGGGGACGCCGCGCACGCCACGTCACCGAGTTCGGGGCAGGGGGCTTCGCTGGCGTTCGAGAGCGGGGTGCAACTGGCCCGTTGTCTGCGCGACCTGCCGTACGACGAGGCGTTCCGGGCTTATGAGAGCCTGCGTCGGGAGCGGGTGGAGCGGGTCATCGCCCAGGCCGCGCGGACGAACCGGGACAAGGCCGCCGGTCCGGTCGGTCGGGTGCTGCGGGACGTGATGATGCCGTTGGCGTTCAAGTTCGTCGATCCGGCCAGGTTCACCTGGCAGTTCGAGCACCGGATCGAGTGGGACGACGTACTCAGCCGCGCGTAGTCGATCGGAGGTCGATGTGACCGGAGCGGACACCCGGCTCCCGCACGGGTACACCAACGCGACCGGCAAGGCCGGGGGAGTGGTGCGCAAGTCGTACCTCGGCCCCGATCCGCTGGAACGGGCCGCTGTCGAGCGTGCCGCGTTGGCGGGGTTGCACGGCCGGTTCCCCGTGCCCGCCCTCGTACCCGGCGCCCCTGACGGCTCGCTGTGGCTGGAGGAGGTGGACGGCAGGCACGCGCAGGAGGTGATCGCCTCCGGGCGGGCCGGGGAGGTGCTGCGACTGTGCGGCGAGACCCGGCGGCGGTTGTCGGAGATCGACCCGGCCACCGTGCCGGGTCTGCCGGGTGACGGTGACGGTGACGGTGACGTGATCGTGCACGGTGATTTCGGGCCGCAGAACGTGCTGCTGAGCGCGGGCGGCGGGACGGTGCTCGCGGTGATCGACTGGGAGCTGTGCCGACTGGGGGCCGCGGTGGACGACCTGGCGTGGACCGAGTGGATCGTGCGGACCCACCACCCGGAGGCGGTGGGGGATCTCGGTGAGCTGTTCGCCGGGTACGGCGAGCGGCCCGCGTGGTCGGTGCGGCACGAGGCGATGTCGGCGGCGTGTCTGCGGTGCCGTGACTTCTGCGAGCGGTGGGACGCACCGGACGCGGTCGCGATGTGGGAAGGGCGCATCCGCGCCACGGAGGCCTTCACGGAGTGACGCGGTCATCCCGATCGGCGACTGCATCGCTGTCTTCGCCAACGGCGGCACGGCGGCCTACGCGCTCGCAGTCCACGGTTCGGCCGCCGTGCTGGTGCTCATCGCCGCGGCGTCGTTGCTGTGGGAGACCCGGAAGCGGTCAGCAGGAACGCCGGCGACCACCAGTAGTCGTGCAGCCGGGTGACCTCGACACCGGTGAACCCGGCCCGCGTGACCTGTTCGGCCCACCGCGACGCGGGCTGTTCCCAGGTCGCCCGGGTCGCGCCCGGCACCAGCTGGCCGGTGAGCACCGGCATCAGGAAACCCTGCGCCACCAGCGTCCGGTCGGCGTCGTACTCGGTCAGTCCGCGTTCGTAGGCCTCCGCCAGGAACCTGCGGTGCTCGGGGCTCGCGTGCGGCAGGTCCGGCACGTCGAACTCGACCACCGCCAGCACGCCGACGTGCCCGACCAGGTCGGCCAGCACCTCGTCGCGCACCTCGTGCGGCAGGGTGTGCAGGGCGAACGTCGACTGGGCCACGTCGAACACCGCGTCGTCCGGCAGTGCCGCCGCGAACGGCTCGACCCGGCTGTGGCGGGCGTCCACCTGGAACCCGTCCAGCGCCCGCACCGCCGAGTCGAGCAACGTCTCTGAAGGCTCCACCAACGTGACGGACGCCGGCGCCTGCTCGACGGTCAGCGCGGGCCGCAACGCCCGCCCGTCACCGCAACCGATGTCCAGCAGGCTCGACGGCCGGACCCGGGCGTAGAGGTTCCCCAACGCCTCGGTGACCGCCTGGTAGAGGCCGACGTTGCCGCCGCCGTTGATGAACGCCTCGAACGCGGCCGGCTGGTCGTACACGGACCCGCTCCGCGCGTCGTCCAAGTGCTCGGCCAGGGCCGCCGTGAGCGGTGTCCCGCCACCGCGGACCGCCTCCCTGGCCCGGTCGATGTCTCCGGCGGCCAACGCCTTCAGGGCTTCGTCGATGTAGGTCGTCACCGCACGAGCTAACCAAACGGCCTGCTCGATCGCGTTCTCCAGGTCGCCGAACGCACCGCGGACCACCCGGCCGGCGGCCTCGTCGTGCGGGAGCAGTTCGGTGGCGGTGTTGCCGAGCATGCAGCTGCGCCCCGGCGTCGTGTGCACGGTGAGTCCGACGGAATTCCCCTGGGTTCAGCGACCGCGCATCACGATCAGGTCGCCGTGGCCGCCGTACCCGAGGACGGGCTCGGCGTACTGCGTGCCGTCGAACGTGATCAGCCACCACTCGTGGCCGACGGGCAGCAGCATCGGGTGCGGGATGTTGGTGCCGTACGGCGCGTCGAGCGCCCCGAGCTTGCGCATCGACATGTCGTACACGGGGTAGTGCCCGGCGTCGCTGTCGCTGGCGAAGACGTACCAGCCCCGGCCGACGCGCTGGATGATCGTCCCCTCGGCCTGGTCCAGCGTGTCGTCCGCGCCGACCATCCGCGACTCGCCGTAGTCCGCGCCGGGCGGTGCGACGGCGAGCGCCGGGTGGAACACGAACGCCGGCCGCTGCGCCTCGCTCTCCACGAACGCGAGGTGCCAGCGGTCGTCGACGCGGGTCAGGGCGGGGTCCCACGAGCTGACGGCGGTCGGCAGCGCCAGCCGCGCGGAGGGCAGGACGTGCACGCCGCGCAGCACGTTCGCGGTGGTCGTGGTGTGGCGGATGTGCACGCCCTCGAACGCGAAATCGCCCCACGAACTCGTCAGCACGACGAACCGGCCGGTGCGGTCGTCGTGCACGATCTGCCCGGCGTGATCGCCCAGCACGACGCCGTCGCGCTCGAAGAACAGGACCGCGACCTGCTCCAGCCGGGTGGGGTCGGCGAGGTCGATCGTCCACACCGCCCAGTGCGCCTGCTGGAAGAAGCCCAGGCCGGCGTTCGTCATCGTCAGGTAGAGCTTGCCGTCGCGGACGAACGGCCTGCCGTCGGCGTGCTGCACGACGTGCGGGTCGCGGACACCGGCCTGCCCGAAGTAACCCGCCCGGACCCGACCGAGCCGCACGTCCCCGCGCCCGCCGTAGGCGTAGTCGAGGCCGTCCAGGACCGCGGGGACCCGCAGGTCGACCAACGCCCGCACGCCGTCCCGTTCGGTGAGCACCGGTTGCCAGCCGGTGCCGGTGCTGGCGGTGTCGGTGTCGGTGTCGGTGGCGCCGGTGGTGTCGGCGGTGTCGACCAGGACTGTGACCGCGTTCTCGTTGACCACCACGGCGAACCGGAACGCGCCGCTCACCCGCACCTCGGCGGACTTCACGACGGTGGTCGCGCCGCCGGTCGTCACCTCGATCGCGGCCCGACCGGTGGTCGCGTCGAGCGTGCCGAGCACCGAGGTGCCGCCGCCCGCCAGGCCCGCCACCACAACGCCGTCCGCCCGCCGCACGTCCACCAGTACCGATGCGAACGGCGCGCGAGGACGGACGCCGGTGCGGACGAGCGTGCCGGAGGTAGGGCTGGTCCCGCTGTCGTACTGCACGAACCGCGGTGACACCAGGTCGAACGGGCGGTACCGGTGCGATACCGCGAAGTGCAGGTCGAGTGGAGTCACGGACGGCTGACCCATCGCGGGCACGTTACCGAACCGGGCCGAGAGCGCCCCCGTCGGTGTCCGGAGCTGTTCGGCTCAGGCGGTGTCCTTCAGCGCGTAACGCACGCGGTGCGTGGTGTAGACGAGCGGCAAGTCCGGAGCGCGCTCACGTGCGCGGTCCGCGGCTTCGCACCGCACCGGTGCCGCCACACCGCCGTGCCCGCCCTCCAAGCCGTGAGCTCGACGCCGCTCGCGACGAGCCGCAACCCGTCCACGGTGCCGAGTTCCCGCGACTTCGACGGAAACTCCGCGCCCTCGGACGTGGTCCGGTCGATCTCGGTGGCCGTCAGGCGGCGTTCCCGGTCGTTCACGCCGTCAGCACGAGCTTCCCGCGCCCGTGACCCGAGGCGCTGACGCGGTGCGCCTCGGCGGCGTCGGCCAGCGGGAACGTGCCGCCCACGGCGATGACGAGCTCGCCCCGCGCGGCGAGGTCCGCGAGTTCGGCCAGGCGCTCGGGTGACCGCTTGCTCGGCGTGGACGAGAACACCACGCCGTACTCGCCGGCGGCACCGTCGGCGATGGTGACGATGCGGTCGGTGCCGCCGCGCAGTTCGATCGACGCCGGCAGCGCGCCCTTGCCCGCCACGTCGAACACCGCGTCGATGCCCTCGGGGGCCAGCGCGCGCACCCGTTCCACCAGGCCTTCGCCATACGTGGTCGGCGTGGCGCCGAGTGCGGCGACGTGCTCCTGGTTGTCCGGGCCGGCGGTGCCGATGACGCGCACACCGGCCGACAACGCCAACTGCACGGCCATCGTGCCGACACTGCCCGCGGCGCCGTGGACGAGCAGCGTCTCACCGGGCCGGACGTCCAGCAGGTCCAGCACGCGGTCGGCGGTCTCGGCGGCTGTGGGCAGGGCCACGGCGTGCTCCCACGACAGCGCTTCCGGCTTGGGCGCGAACGTGGAGGCCAACGCGTACTCGGCGTACGAACCGGTGTCCGCCCAGCCGAACACGTGGTCGCCGACCGACACGCCGGTGACGTCCGGGCCGAGCGCGTCGACCACGCCCGCGACCTCGGAACCCAGGATCGTCGGCAACGGCGTCCTGAAGACGGACTCCATGATGCCCGAGCGGACCTTCACGTCGAACCGGTTCACCCCGGCCGCCCGCACCTCGACCCGCACCTGGCCGGGACCGGGTTCGGGGCGCTCCGCGTCGGTCAGGACCAGCTCTTCCGGCCCGCCGAACCGGCTCAGCACAACGGCTTTCACGACGACGTCTCCTCTGGCATCGCGCGGCCCTTGTCGGTGAGCCACACGTGCAGCACACGCCGGTCGCGCGACCTCGGTTCCCGGGTAGCACGTTACGTGGTCGTGCACCGGACCTGATGGCGGTATGCCCGATCGGCATGGGCGGACGTTCGGCGGAGGGCATTAGGCTGGCCCGGACCGGTGAAGTCCAGTGTGGACCTTTGGGGTGTTTGTCCAGTCATGCCGTGCGCAGAAGCCACCGATGGCACGAGGATCGCGTTCGACGACATCGGTGCCGGTGAGCCGGTGGTGCTGCTCGCGGGTCAGGCGAACTCCCGGGGTTGGTGGGACCCGATCCGCGGCGATTTCGCGGCGCACCACCGGACCATCGCGGTGGACGCGGTCGGGACCGGGGGCAGTGACGAGCCGAGGGACGGCCGGTACGACACCCGTCGGTTCGCCGCCGACGTGGTGGCCGTTCTGGACGCTCTGGGTGTCGGGAAAGCCCACGTCTACGGCACGTCGATGGGCGGGAAGGTCGCCCAGTGGGTGGCGGTCGACCATCCCGACCGGGTGGGCGCGCTGGTGCTCGGGTGCACCTCGCCGGGCGGGGAGGGCGGCCTTGTCGCCGAGCGGGACGTCGTGCGGCCGCTCAGGGGAGCCCCTGCGCAGGTCCGGGAAGCGCTGGTGGACTTGATGTTCACGCCCGAGTACGCACGGGCGCACTCCGGTCCGTTCCACGTCCTCGGGGCTCGCGGCATGTCGCCGTCCGCCCGGCGGGGGCATCGGCGTGCCAGTGAAGGCCACGACGCCTGGGACGAGCTGGGGCGGATCCGCGCGCCGACGTTGGTGCTGCACGGTTCGGCGGACCTGTTCTGCCCGGTGGGCAACGCCGAGCGCATCGCGAGCCGCATCCCCGGTGCCGAGGTGTCCGTCATCGACGGCGCCCGCCACGCCTATTTCGAGGAGTTCCGCGAGCAGGCGAGCGCGGCGGTGCTGTCGTTCCTGGCACGTCATCCCCTGGACGCCGGCTGAACGGGTTCGCCCAGCCAGGTTGCGCGCGGCCAGTGACCCGGCCGGGTCAGTCCGCGTCGAGCACCTTGGCGACCAGGCCGGGGAACCGGGCGTCCAGCTCGTCCAGCCGCAGCGTGTTCATCCGCTGCCGCCCCTCGTCCCACTGCCGGATGATCCCGGCCTGCCGCAGCGCCCGGAAGTGGTGGCTGAGCGTCGAGGCCGCGACCGGCAGGCCGAACGTGCCGCACGGGCGGTCGCCCTCGGCGATCAGCAGCCGGACGATCGCCCGCCGGTGTGGGTCGGCGAGCGCGCGCAGCACGTCGTCCAGTCGGACGTCGGCGATGTCCGGGTGGCTCAGCGGCACCCAACGGCCCAACCCCATTCCCGGCAGTCCTCTCAGCTCTATTCGACACTTAACGAAAAGTCTACGTCCTGCCTGGTCTCTTAGAGAGGTCTCGAAAAGACACCCCAGGGGAGGCCAACCATGGGATTCGTCCTGAGCACGCTGCTGATCGCCACGCTCGCCTGTCCGATCGCGGACCCGGCGCCCGCCGGCCCGCGACTGCCCCACCAGCCGGACGTGCCCGGCCCGACGAACATCGAGGACGGCGCGGTCGACGTCACCACGGACGGCGGCAAGGGCGTCCTGCTGGAGTTCAAGACCCGCCGCTGGACCGAGTCGGGGGAGAAGCCCGCCGCGCCGCGCCGGTTCGTGTTCCTGTTCGACGACTCGGTCCGCTTCAACACCACCGCGTTCCCGACCTGCGACCGCACGACGATCGAGCGGGACGGCGTCGGGGCCTGCCCGGCGGGCTCACGGGTCGGCGGCGGCACGGCCGAGCTCTACCCGACCGGATCGGCCGACGTCGCCGTGTTCAACGCCGCCTTCGCCGACGGGACGCGCGGCGTGCTCATCACGATCCCGGCGACGGGCACGATCCTGGAGAACACGTTCGAACGCGTCTCCCACCCGTACCGCGACCGGTACACGTGGGGCTCGGACGAGATCTTCCCGCCGAGCGCGGTGCCGCCGCAGGACCGGGCGGTCACGCGGGCGTTCACGGTGACGTTCGGCGGGCGTCACGACGGGCGCAGCTTCGCCGAGACCGACACGCCGGTGGGCAGGCCGATGGACTTCGGCGTCTACAGCCACTACGTCACCGGCCAGATCACCCTCACCGAAGAACGCACGACCCGCACCTCATGACCTGGGCACGCCCCCGCGGCCGGGCTGCGGGGGCGTGTGGTCAACGGTGTTCCTCCGGCCGGAGCCGCGCGACCAGCTCGCCCCGGCTGCGCACGTCGACCTTGCCGAACACCGACTTCAGGTGGTCCTGCACGGTGTGCGCGGAGATGACGAGCCGGGCCGCGATGTCCGAGGTGGAACGTCCCGCGATGACCTCGTGGCACACCTCGCGTTCACGGGGCGTGAGACCGTAGGCGGCCAACAGCAGGCCGAGCAGCTCACTGCCGGACGCCCGTTCGACGGTCACCACCGTCTCGTCGTCGTCCTCGGAGATCAACCTGCTCGCCTGGAACAGGATCCAGCCGCCGGACGCGTCGCGCACGCGGGCCCGGAACGTGCCGGACCCGCTGGACCGCGCGCCGACCACCACGGCCCGCAACATCACCGCGAACCGGCCGGGCGCGATCTCGTCCAACTCCTCCCGCCACGACCGGGCGGCGGACGTGGCCGCGCGTTGCGCGCCGTCCCGACCGACCACCACGATCGCCGGCTCACCACCGGACCGGTAGTTCCCGCACCGCACCGCCACCCTGGTCGCGCCGGCGATCGCCGGCGCCACGGAGGCGACGAACTCGGTCTCCCGGTCGGTGAAGTCACCGCGCCGCACCATGCCCGCCGCGCCCCAGCACGTGCCGTCCACCCGGAACACCGCGCGCAGCTCGTGACCGAGGCCGAGCGGACGCCACACCTCGTTGAGCCGACCGCTGTGCGCGACGTCCCGGTGCGGCACGTCCGACAGCAGCGCCACCGGTTCGGGGCGACGGGCCAGCTCGGCGAACGTGTGCGGCTCGGCCCCGCCGTACTCGTAGCCGGCCAGCAACGGCTCGTACTGGACCGGGATGCTGGTGGGGCCGCTGGTCATCGAGCTGATCACGGCGGTGTCCGGGTCCAGCGACGCCCAGCAGGTCAGCTCGGTGGGCACGACCCGTTCGACCACGTCGATGGCGGCCCGGTGCAGTTCGGCGACCCCGAGGCCCGCCGAGGCGAGTGCGGCGATCTCACGCCGCGCGCCGATCGCACGACCTTCCCACATGGACGGAGTATGCGCCCCGTTCCGGGGGTGCCGACATCCCACATTTCCGGGATGGAGGGGCCCGGTGGACGGTTCCTACCGTCGGGTCATGAAGACACACCTGAGCACCGCCGGCGACGGCATCGAGCTGAACTCGCCGGACGCCAAGATCACCGTCAAGGTCGACGCCGTGCACACCGACGGCGCCTACGAAGTGTTCGAGGTCGACGCGCAACGCGGCCCGACCATGCCGCCGCACCGCGAGCCGTGGGCCAAGACGTACTACGTGCTGCACGGTCGGATGGCCGTGCTGGTGGACGGCGAGGTCTACGACATGGGCCCCGGTTCGTCCATCGCCATCCCGTCGGGGGCCTCGAACACGTTCACCGTGCACACGCGGTCCGTGCAGTTCCTGGCGATCAGCCTGACCGACGCGCTGGGCCGGTTCTTCCGCGACATCGACCAGGCCGTGCCCGCCGGCACGCCGCTGGAGGACGTGGCTCCGCGGCTCCCGGACCTGGTCGCACGGCACGGGGTCACGGTGGGGGAGTGGCCGTCGTGAACGTCGTCGCGCAGGTCGCCGCCGGGGTGGCGGTGGCGGTGCACCTGCTGGCGTTCGCGTGGGAGACGCTGCTGTTCCGGCGGCCCGGCGTGCACCGGGACGTGTTCAAGGTCCCGAGCGAGGACGTCGAGCCGGTCCGGATGTGGGCGTTCAACGTGGGCATCTACAACCTGCTGCCGGCGTCCGGGACGGTCATCGGCCTGATCGCGGCGAACACCGGCGAGGAGACGATCGGCCGCGCACTGGTGCTCTACACGTGCTGGTTCATGGCGTTGGCGGGCGTCGGTCTGGGCGTGTCGGACCGGCTCGCGATGAGCCGCCCGAAGGGCGCCGGCGTCGTCGGCACGATCGCCCAACTCGTCCCGCCACTGGTCGCGATCATCGCGTTGACGCTGACGTGACCAGGGCATTGACGCTGACGTGACCAGGCTCGACGGTGCCGGTCACCGGGGCTGCTCCGGCTGCTCCGGCCGGCACAGGGGCGGGCCGGCACAGCACCGGGTCGGGCTTCGCGCCGCCGGAGCGCCGCCGGAGAACGCGAGCATCTCGGGGTTGCCCGCGCCCTCCTTGCCGAGTTGTCGAGCCGGCGACTCCCGAGCCGGCGACTCCACCGCGCCCGGCCGCCTGACGCGCCCGGCCGCCTGCACGGCAGGCCGAGGCGCGGGTGGGGTGGCCCAGTCCCGGGTGGCCCAGTTCGGTCACCACCATGCCGGGCACCTCACCTCACACCATGCCGCGCGCCTTGCGGCCGGGAACGCGGCCACGCGGCCGGTGTTGTCCACGCAGGACCGGCACGCAGGACCGGTCGGCGGTGTCCTGGGGTCCGCGGCGTCCTGGTTCCGTGGGGCCTGGTTTCGCGGCGTCCTGGTTGAGCGGCTTCGGCGGGGCAGAGGTGGTTGGTCGCGGTCCTCGTTGTTTCAACCGACGTTTGAGTCGGCCGATAACAGTGTTTTCCGTACGTCCCCGGGCCATGATCACCCGATCGTGTACAGCATCGGCAGGTAAAAGCGCTGGTCAAAGCCAGTCTACCTGAACCGTCAGGCCGATGATGTTTTCGTCAAAGCCCGCCGTCCGTGGTCCGGAAGGCGGCGTCGGCACTACCGGTCGCAGGCGGTCAGGGCGGTGAACGCCTCCCAGGCCGACTCCGGGCCGAACAGTCGCACCGGTGTGAACAGCACGTAGTGCAGTGGCAGGTAGGACAGGTCGCCCCACGGTTCGCGGCGGTGGGCGCGGCCGAGTAGCCGCCCACAGCGGGTGCAGGCGATCCACGGGACCACGACGAGATCCGCCAGGCCGAACGGCTCACCGCCCATCGCCTCGCCGTCCTCGATCACCCGCACATCGCCCCCGGCACGCGAACGGCATCGGCGCAGGACCGGTTCGACGGCCTCCCGCACGCCCCAGACCTCCGCGGTGACCGCTATCCGCGCGTGGTCGTCCGCGCTGATCGCCACCCCACCCTCCACCAGGCCCGAGACCAGCCGGTCCAAACCGGCCTCCTGCTCGCCGATGTCCCAGCAGTCGACGACCTCCCGCGCCCGATCCGGTGGCAACAGCGCCGCCAGCCGCCGCCACCGATCCGCTTCCGCGTCAACTCCCGCGTCAGCTCCCACGTCCGTGCGTCCCTCGCCCACGCGCCCGAGGCTAACCGCACGATCCACTCGCCTAGAGTGTCGGTTAGCCTTACCTAAACTTCCGGGAGGTGTGGGTGTCGCGCGAAGCGGTGCGAGGGGGCGCCTTGCTGGTGTCGATCGGAGTGCTGGGCCTGGTCGTCCTGCTCAGCCTCTGGATCGGCACCAAGAGCATCCCGTTCACCGACACCTTCTCCCTCCTCCTCGCCGACGACGGCACCGGCGACGCGGCGATCGTCCGCGACGTCCGCGTCCCCCGGGCCGCCCTCGGCCTGCTGGTCGGCGCGGCGCTCGGGCTGTCCGGCGCGGTGATGCAGGCGCTGACCCGCAACCCGCTCGCCGATCCCGGCCTGCTCGGCGTGAACATGGGTGCGGCGGCGGCGATCGTGTCCGCCATCGCGTTCTTCGGCATCACCAGCCCCACCGGCTACGTCTGGTTCGCGTTGGCCGGCGCGGCGGGCACGGCGACCGTCGTCTACGTGCTCGGCGCGGCCGGCCGGGGCACGGCCACACCGGACCGGCTGGTGCTCAGCGGCGCGGCGCTGACCGCCGTTCTCCTCGCCTACGTCTCGGCGATCCTGCTGCTCTTCACGCACACGTTCGACTCGTTCCGGTTCTGGAACGTCGGCTCGCTCGCCGGCCGCGACTTCCAGCTCATCGGCCAGATCTCGCCGTTCGTGCTGCCCGGCATCCTGATCGCGTTCCTGCTCGCGCGGAACCTCAACGTGCTGGCCCTCGGCGACCACACCGGCAAGGCGCTGGGCGCGAACGTCAACCGCACCCGCGCGTTCGGCGTCCTCTCCGTCACGCTCATGGCGGGCGCCGCGACCGCCGCCGCCGGGCCGATCTCGTTCGTCGGCCTGACCGTGCCGCACGTGGCCCGGATGATCGGCGGCAGCGATCAGCGCTGGGTGCTGGCGTTCTCCGCGGTCCTCTCGCCGATCCTGCTGCTCGGCTCGGACATCGTCGGCCGGGTGATCATCGCGCCGCAGGAGATGGAGGTCGGCATCATCACCGCGTTCATCGGCGCGCCCGTGTTCATCGCGCTGTGCCGCCGGCGGAAGCTGGCCACGCTGTGAGGACGACCCTGTGAGGACCATCCGCACCCCGGCCGTCTCGCTCCGGTTCAGCGAACGCGCCCTGCTCGTGAGCACGGCCATGGCGGCGCTGACCGTGGCCGCCGCCGTCGCCACCATGGTCACCGGCGACTTCCCGCTGACCATCGGTGAAGTGCTGGCCACGTTCTCCGGCAACGGCGACGGCTACGCCGACTTCGTCATCTTCACCCTCCGGCTGCCGCGCCTGATCACCGGCCTGCTGGTCGGCGCGGCGCTCGCGCTCAGCGGCGCGATCCTGCAGAGCCTGTCCCGCAACCCGTTGGCCAGCCCCGACATCATCGGCTTCACGCAGGGCGCGGCCACCGGCGCGATCGCGGTGATCGTGCTCGTGCAGGGCAGCATGACGGCCACCGCGCTCGGCGCCACCGCCGTCGGCCTGCTCACGTCCGCCGCCGTCTACCTGCTGGCGTTCAAGCAGGGCGTGCAGGGCTTCCGGCTGGTGCTCATCGGCATCGGCGTGAGCGCCATGATGCTCGCGGTCAACTCCTACCTGATCACCCGCGCCACCCTGGAGAGCGCGTTGGCCGCGCAGACGTGGCTGGTCGGCGGCCTGAACAACCGGGGCTGGGACGAGGCCCAGGTCGTCGCCGCCGTCCTCGCCGTGCTGCTGCCGTGCGCGCTGGTCCTCGGCCGCCGCCTGGCGCTGCTGGAGATGGGCGACAGCGCCGCGACCGGCCTGGGCGTGAACGCCGAGCGCACCCGCCTGGCCCTGCTCGTGGTGAGCGTCGGCCTGGCCGCCGTCGCCACCGCCGCCGCCGGTCCGATCAGCTTCGTGGCCCTGGCCGCGCCGCAGTTGGCCCGACGGCTCACCGGCGCGTCGGGTCCCGGCCTGGTCGCCTCGGCCCTGATGGGCGGCCTGCTGCTGGTCGTCAGCGACTTCGCGGTGCAACGGCTGTTCCCGACGACCCAGCTCCCGGTCGGCATCGCGACCGGCGCGATCGGCGGGCTCTACCTGGTGTGGCTGCTGGCCCACGAGTGGCGGAAGGGGAGCGGGACGTGACAATGCCAAAGGCGGAGCCGACAACCGGACGACTGCGAGGTTCGGATCTGACGCTGTCCTACGACGAACGCGTCGTCGTGTCCGGATTGGACGTCGAGATCCCGGACGGCTCGTTCACCGTCATCGTGGGCCCCAACGCCTGCGGCAAGTCCACCGTCCTCAAAGCACTGGCGCGGATGCTCAAGCCCCGCACCGGCGCCGTGTACCTGGACGGCGAGGTGATCTCGTCGTACCGCTCCAAGGATGTCGCCCGCCGCCTCGGCCTGCTGCCGCAGACCTCCATCGCGCCCGGCGGCATCACCGTCGGCGAACTCGTCGCCCGCGGCCGGTACCCGCACCAGCGGCTGCTGCGGCAGTGGTCCACCGAGGACGAGGCGGTGACCGCGGAGGCGATGAGGCTGACCGGCGTGCACGACCTGGCCGACCGGCTGGTCGACGAACTGTCCGGCGGCCAGCGGCAACGCGTGTGGCTGGCCATGGTGCTCGCCCAGCAGACGTCGATCCTGCTGCTGGACGAGCCGACCACGTTCCTCGACATCGCGCACCAGATCGAGGTGCTGGACCTGTGCGCGAACCTGCACGAGGACGGCAACCACACCCTCGTCGCCGTGCTGCACGACCTGAACCAGGCGTGCCGCTACGCCACCCACCTGATCGCCATGAAACCCGGCGTGGGCGTGGTCGCGCAGGGCAACCCCGCCGACATCGTGACCGCCGAACTGGTCGAGGACGTGTTCGGCCTGCCGTGCCGGGTGATCGCCGACCCGGAGACCGAAACACCGCTGATCGTGCCGCTGCGCAGGCAGCGCGTCACACAGACCTCTGGAGCGTGACCGGCCATCAGTCCTGCCGCGCCACGGTGGTCGTCTCGTCCGGCCAGACCAAGTGCGCGCGCCGTGTCCCTGTCGATCGGGAGCTGATCTCGAACAGGGTGCGTGCCCTCTCGGCGCTTTCGGAGCTGAGGTGGAAGCCGCCTTCCACGGAGTCGACCTCGGCGCGGTCCTCGAAGGCCACGCCGTAGCCCGCGACACGGGCGCCTTCCCGCTCGCCGTACTCCTCCACGATGGCGAACAGCCGTGGGGCCTCGTCCGCCGCCAGCTCGTGAACCAGCGCGGCGTCGGTGGTGGCGGCTTCGACCGGCCGGAGGCACGGATCGGCGACCGGCTGCTCGTCGGCCGGGTCGGCGAAGCCTCCGTCGTGCCAGACGGCTCCGGGGACGACCGGCCAGCCGAACGCGGCGTAATCCAATGCGGCTTGCAATGTGTTCTGCCGGGTGCCCGGCGTACTGCTCGGCACTGTTTCGCCTTTTCTGATGGAGGAGTGGCGCTTGAGTCCGAGCCAAGCGGTTCGTCCGTTCGGGCGGAGTCGCCGCGACAGGTGGCCATCCGCTTGGAGTGGCCAGAGCAGGTGGCCAGACTGGTGTGGCCGGGCTTGCTCACCCTTCAGGATGGAACCATGCACGAGCCGCTGAGTATCGGACCGTTGCTGCGCCGGCAGCGGCAGGTGCTTGGGCGCTCGCAGAGCGAACAGGCCGAAGTGCTCTCCGAACTCGCGGGCCGTGCGGTTACGCGCAACGAAGTGTCGAGGTGGGAGTCCGAGGCCAGGCTGCTGACGCCGTACTGGCAGCAGCACTACGCCAACAGCCTCTCCGTCCCCGTGGCTGAGCTTCGTCGCGCTGTCGCGGCGGCGAAGGCCCAGCGGCGGCTGAGTCGAGGTGAACCACGGCCTGAAGGAGGCGACGTGCACCGACGGGCGTTTCTAGGCACGTTGGCCGGTCTGGCAGCTTCACTGCCGGCGGTGCCACTGTCGGCTGGTGGCCGACGCATCGGAGCGGCCCACACCGAGCAGCTCCTGGCCCGCACAGCGCGGCTGCGCCGGTTGGACGACTTCTTGGGTGGCGCTGACACATACCGGCTCTACGCCCAAGAGCTGTACCAGACCAGTCGGCTCGTGCGGGTTGCAGGCATGACGAGTGCTCAGCGCCAGGCGTGCACGGTGGTCATTGCCGAGCAAGCGCAACTCGCCGGCTGGGCGGCCTTCGATGCCGGGATGCACCGCGAAGCCGAGGAGCACTACCTCACCAGCTTGGAAGCAGCCAAGGAAGCCGAGGACGCCGCACTCGCCGGCAATGCCCTTTCATTCCTGGCCTACCAGCGAGTGAGCGTTGAACGACCCAGTGTCGAGATGGCGACGGCTTCCTACGCCACGGCACAGGCCACCGCGACGCCGCGGGTTCGAGCGTTGCTCCTGGAGCGCTTGGCGTGGACTCACGCTGTCGCCGGCCAGGCGCAAGAGACCGAACGTGCGTTGGCGCAAGCTGACGAAGCGCTTCGCGTCCCAAGTGACAGGCCTGAGCCTGATTGGGTGTACTGGGTGGACGAGGACGAGCTGCAGATCATGGCGGGCCGTTGCTGGACACGGCTTCGCCGTCCATTGCGGGCGGTGCCGGTGCTCGAAGGCGTGTTGTCGCGCTACTCGGACACTCACGCCCGCGACAAGTCCATGTACCTGACGTCGTTGGCGCATGCGTACGTGGACGCGGGTGAGGTCGAGCAGGCGGCCGTCGTCACCATGCGCGCCACCGAGTTGGCCAGTGGCCTGGGGTCGGTTCGTCCGGCCGTCCGGATAGCCGAGGTGGCCGGTCGGTTGCGGCGACACCGGAGCCTTCCGGCCGTCGCCACGACCCTCGACGCTGCTGACGGGCTTACCGCTCGGGCGTGACTGTCTTGCGCAACCAGGCGAAGTAGTCGGCCGAACCGGTCACCAAGGGGACAGCCGTGATCTCCGGGTTGTCCCAGGGGTGCTCGGCGCGCAAGCGCGCTTCCAGATCGGGATAACGCGCGGCAGTGGTCTTGAGGGTCACTTGCCACTCTTCGCCTTGTCCTTCTTCGCCGAGGTGCCAGAAGAACGACGTCACCGGTCCGCTCACCTGTGCACCTGCTGCCAGCCGGGCTGTGACGGCCGACTGTGCCAGCTTTGCCGCTGCGTCACGGGTGTCGGTCGTGGTGGTGACTTGAAGGAAGTCGTTCATGACAGCCAGCCTAAAGAGCTGGACGAAGTCACACCCGCCACCTGACGCGGCCCGGTGGCTCGGGGGTCAGGTCGGTGGCGAAGGCGGCGGCTATGCCCTCGACGTCCCACGAGTCCCGCGCCAGGACGGGGTGCTTCACCGCGTACTGCGAGATGACGTGCAGCTTGTCCGGCAGGAACCGGATCAGTTGGCCGGTGACATCCGCGGCGAGGTCGCTGAGCAGGTAGGTGACCAGCGGGGCCATCTTGTCCGGTGTCTGGTCGGGTGAGCTGATCTGGTCGGCCCGCGGATCGGTGTCCATCATCGGTGTCCACGCGAGCGGTGCGACCGCGTTCACGCGTACGTTCCGTGCCGCCAACGATGCCGCCCACGACATCGTCACCGACGCGATCGCGCCCTTGGACGCCGAATAGGCGGCGGCGTCGGCACGGCCGAGCATCGCACCGGACACGACGTTCACGATCGACCCGCCCCGCATGACCTTCGCCGCCGCCGTGCCGCAGTACATCGTGCCGAGCACGTTCACCTCGATCACCGAGCGCAGGATGTCGGGCTCGTCCTCCCACGGCTCGGCGAAGTGCGTGATGCCGGCGTTGTTCACCAGGCCGTCCACCTGCCCGAACGAGGACAGGCACAGATCCACGACGGCCGACGCGGCCAAGGGGTCCGCCACCGAACCGGTGTGCGCCACGGCCAGACCGCCCGCCGCCACGATCGACGCCGCGACCGAAGGCGCACCCTTGATGTCGTTCACCACGACTTGGGCGCCCTCGGCCGCCGCGTGCCGCGCGTACGCCTCGCCCAACCCGCGACCGGCACCGGTCACGATCACCGCCTTGCCGTCCAGAACACCCATGTCAGCCGACCTGACCCCGGTAGCCGGCCTTCGCGTCGTCGGCGCGCAGCCGGTCGAGCTCGGCCCGCTCCAGCACGGCGACCACGACCTGCGGGCCGAGCCCCGCCTCGACCAGGCGACGCCCGTCCGGGTGCCACACCCCGCTGCCGCCGCACGAACGCCAACCGGCACCCGCGCCCGCGAGGTTCCCCACCAGCGCGTACATCCGGTGGTCCATCGCACGGGCCGCCGGGTGCACGTCCAGCCGCCGTTCCTGCCCCTCCGTGTACAACGCCGACACGGCGTAGACGTCCGCGCCCTTCCCCGCCATCTCCAGCGCGTGCTCGGGCGCCGCGGCGTCGTAGCAGACCGCCAGGGCGATCCGCCAGCCGTCGATCTCCAGCAGTGGCGAGGACACGCCCGGCTCGAACAGCTCCCGCTCGTCCCGGTGCAGGTAACGCTTGCCGACCACCTCGACCGAGCCGTCCGGCGACAGCGCCAGCGACGCCAGCAGCCGATCGCCGTCCGGCCCGAGCCACGCCGCGCCGACCACGGTCGTCACCCCGTGTGCCCGGCTCGCCTCCCGGACGACGTCCAACCGGGGGTCCTCGGCGGTGACCCAGCACGCCGAGTCGGTGAGCCGGGCCAGGTCGTAGCCGGTCAACGACAACAGGGGGAACAGCAGCAGCCTCGCGCCCGAGTCCGCCGCGACGGCGACCGTCGTGGCCGCGCGACGCGCGTTCTCCGCGACGTCACCGGGCACGGGCGCGTGCTGCGCGACGGCGACCACCAACTTGTCGGATTCCACGCGACCGATCATTCCACGCGGAATCCCGGCGCGAAGGCGTTACCGGGAAACGAGCCGGGAAATGTGGTAAACATAAGGGTTGACTTCGCCTGGGAATGGCGGATTCAAGACGGTCCCAGTATATCACAGGGGGCAAGCGTGACAACCGGGGAATTGTCCGCCGAACGGGAGCGGATCGCGTTCCTGCACGACCGGCTCGACCGGGAACGAACCGCCGCACAAGCCGAACTCGACGCCGCACTCCGAGACTCCCACGAACAGCGCTGGCACCGCGAAGTAGCCGTCCGCACGCTGTCCGACCAGGTCAGCCGCCTGAAGGTGGCGGGCGACGGCCTGTGCTTCGGCCGCATCGACACCGCCGACGAGCGCACCTACGTCGGCCGGATCGGTCTGTTCGACACCGAGAACGACTACGAGCCGTTGTTGACGGACTGGCGCGCACCGACCGCACGTCCGTTCTACACCGCGACCGCGGCAAACCCCGAAGGAGTGGTGCTCAGGCGTCATTTCCACACCAAGGGCAGGCACCTGGAGAGCTTCCACGACGGCGAACTCCAGTTCACCTCGAAAGCACTGCTCGACGCGTTGAACGCGCCCAGGTCGGACACGATGCGGGACACCGTGGCCACGATCCAGGCCGAGCAGGACGAGGTGATCCGGCTGCCGCACCGGGGCGTCCTGGTGATCGAGGGCGGGCCGGGCACCGGGAAGACGGCGGTGGCCCTGCACCGCGTCGCCTACCTGCTCTACACGGTGTATCAAACACCCATCTGTGGGACTCGACCCACCTTCAAGGTGAAGGTCGGGAGTCACAACCGCAATCTAACAGCGCATACGCCGACCTGTACAGGTGGGACACGTCCCACACAAGTCTTCTGGCACGGTCACCGTCGGTACACCTCAGCGAGGCGGGGAGTGGGCGTCTGGACGGTCCTTTGTGGAGCAAATCTCCAGCGGAGCAGGCCTGTCGAGATCGCATGGAGCGCCCTGTCGAGTGCGGCGATGCGATAGGCGTGGCGCAGCCTGCCACGTTCAGCACCGAAGCGGATCGGCGGATTCGCATCCGCCGTGCCGACGTGGCGGATGCTCTTCTGCGCCGGGCTCGGTTGGAGGACGCTCGTCGCTGGGAGACACATCGACGTCCGATCTCGGCTGAGACGCTTCTCAGGCGTCTTCGGATCGGCACGCGACGCGCCCGGCGGTTGGTCGAGGTAGTGGGGTCAGAGCGCGCGACCGCCGCATGATCGGGGGAGCTGGCGCGTGGATGCTCCGCTTGCGCGGGAAGGCGCGGTCCCGAACTTGCTCGACTTGCTCGCGGGCGGTCTGGGGAGATCACCTCCGCTCGCGCGTGGAAGACGGTCAGGTCGATCTGGTGATCGTCGGGTGGCCGCAGACCACTCCCGCTTGAGTGGGGAAGGCAGCGCTGCCGCACGTGAGCACGACGTGCAGCCGGGACCACCCTGCCCGCGCGGGGAAAGCGTACAGCTTGGTGTCGCCATGGCTGGTCAGCCCGGGTCACTCCCGCTCGCGCGGCAAAGACCAACAGGTTGCGCAAGGCGATCCAATACCTCGTTCAGGAAATCGGTACCGTTCAAGCGGATTCCTTGATCGCATGGCAGGTAGCGTCGAGGCAGGGCACAGAGCGGCTGCGCAACGGCGAGCCGTGGGCGCTCCAGACCGCTGCCATGTCGACCGACCTCAGGGCCTCGCGCATCCGGTTTCGGGCTTTGTCCGAGAACCCGAGCCAGCTCATGCGGCCTCGAGTGAATCTGTGGCAGCAGGACGGATCGCTGTCGATGCCCAGGTGTCGTCGGAGTGCGAGGCTCTTCGGCGCCGACAGCCCGAGCGCGTGAGCCAGTTCGCCAGGGGAGTGGTGGAATCGCTCCTGGATGTCGACCTCCCGGATCGCCGCCGCGGGTACCGACGCGTCCGCGACGAAGCGCACCGGTGCGCCGTCCTGCTTCTTCGTGAAGTGCACGGTGATCGTGACGCCCGAGCCGTCCACGGTCGTGGCGAGGTCCTCCAGGCGCGGCAGCACGTGTGCGCGTGCTTCGCCTTCCTTGATGCGCCGTTCGGAACCTGTCAATGGTGTTGAGACAGTTCAGGCTGCTTGTTCTGTTTCGTGTTCTGTCTCCTCGTTTTCTTGGGGTGGTTCGTTGATCCAGGCGGATTTGGGTAGCTTGGGTGGGGTCGGTGCGC
>NZ_VKAB01000025.1 GCF_009769385.1 Saccharothrix deserti | reverse complement strand
ACCAGAAAGGTGCTCCTGAACTGGTTCGGACATGACCCTCGACAAGTCATATCCTTGCAGCTCAGAGCACCTTTCTCCGTGATCGACACCCTTTCGCGCCGAAACACCGTGAAAGCAGCGGGCTAGCGTCAGCGATTTGATATTCGAACCAACCCCTTACGCCATCGGAATCTGCGCGGGAACACGAGTAAACATCTTCAACCTGTTCCTCATTGAGCATAACAGTCAAGGAAAAACAGTCTTCACGGCATCACATATGATCATCGGTTCTCACATTGAGGATGCCGAGCCTCTATTTTCTTCGATCTCCATGGAGTTGACACAGACCTCGACATGGGCCCGTCGACGCCCATTCGAGCTCGATAGCCCGCCCGGAGGGCGTAGGATGACTATTTCTTACGGGCATCCCGAAGAAGTACGAGCTGAGCTACCGAATGCCGAAGTCCGACTTGACAGTAGATACTCTCGTTCATACAACTCCGACTCAGTACATGTGAGCCATCACGACACATTCCAGGTTTCTTTCGCTTCGCCCATCACGCTCGAGCAGATCTCACGCTCTTATATAGACCCTCTGCGGTACTTTCTGGCACTTGCATTAGGACCAGTCCCACGTGTTGTGCAAACTCATCTAGGGCTTGCCACACCAACCGCAGCAACTCCTCCCGCCTTTCACCCCCTTGAACTTAGGTTGCCCGAAGAAGCCACACCTAAACTCGAGCGCCTGACCAATCACCACCGCATGGCTTTCACCATAGAGACACGGCCATTTGCGGAGATCGTCCCTCGGTGGTTCACGGTCTTTCAGACGTTCCCCACAGTATGCGACTTGCTATTCAATGCCGCACAACAAAGCCACCTCACAGCAAAATTCTTCAATTTGGCATCCTCACTCGAGCCAATGCATCAAAAAAGTTTCCCTCAATCATCAAAGAAGTCGCCTGAGCATCACAAAAAAGTGGACAAGATCCTGAAAAGCGCGCCTCTCGAGCACGTAGAGTGGCTACGGGCGAGTCTTGCATACTCGCACACGCCGAAATACCGACAGAGGATTCGAGAGCTTTTGGACTTCATCGGTCCGGTGAGGCACCGGTTCATCGATCAGGACCTGGAAGACTGGTCGAGGTCGGTAGCAGATTATCGGAATACCGTTGCCCACTCAAAGTCACTCGAAAGCATGGACTGGAGCCACCTGTCTCACACCACCCGACAGGTCGATATTCTTCTGCGGTTTACTCTGATGAGACATCTCGGTTTCACCGAGACAGAATGCGACGGTCTTTACCATCCTGGCATATGGGAGTGGCATTAGATATAGACTGCGCCGCGCCATCCAGACGATGTTCTGCCGAATTCGGCTCTATGGGATCAAGGCGCGCCGCCTGCGGCGGCGCGCGGTTCGGGGCAGCTCACGTTGGCACCGACTCCCCGCATCGCGGCGCGCCGGGCTCCCGCTCCGCTCCGCCCGTCGGCCGCGCGCGGAGTCGGTGCACGTGGTCGGGAGGCGGCGCGCTGGTGGTGGCACGTCGGATGGTCGAGCTGCTTCCGGCCGCTCTGGGCCGTGACGATCGCGTGGTCCCACAGTTGGCCGGGCTGGGCACGGCGATCGACGCCCGCCGACGCTCCGCGCCAGCGGCCAACGGAGGTGGAGCGGCTAGCGTTCAGGGCGAGGGGGTGTCATGGATTTGATCAGCCGGTACCTCGGCCTGGTGGACGAGTACGTGCGCCGACACCCCGATGAGCGGGTGGGGCAGGCCCACTACAACGTCTTGCGGCTGGAGTGGCCGCATCTTCAGTACGAGATCGTGGGCACCGAGCGGGACTGCTTCAGCGCCGACAGTCGGCTTCCCGCGTTCCTTGAGTGGGTAGAGCACGCCTTGGCCGCCGAGCAGCGAGCAGTCGAGGACGGACAGGCCCCCACCACACAGGTGTAGCTACCGGTGTAGCAACCAAGGCGAACCGGGGCGGACGGGTACGGACGGCCGCGAGTCTGTGAGCTGCGGGAACGGCTTGAAACGGACGGCGTTGAACGGGCGGATGCGGCCTTGAAAGCGGGAGACGGGCAACCATCCGGGGGCTCAAATCCCTCCGCTTCCGCAGTCTGACCAGCAAAAACAGGGGCGGCTCACCAGTCGGTGAGCCGCCCCTGTCCCGTCCAGTCTCATTCACAGTCTCATTCGCGGGTCCACAGGAACCCACTCAGCCGGTTGGCGATGTCGTCCCGCATGGCCGCAGTGACGTGCATGTACCGCTCCGCGACCTTGGTGTTCGACCAGCCCATGAAGTCCATCACCGCCCGCTGAGGTACGCCGAGCAGCAGCAGGACAGTTGCGGCGGTGTGCCGTGCGTCGTGTAGTCGAGCATCCCTGACGCCAGCGTCCGCGAGTAGCCGCTTCCATTCATCGTGGTCTGCCCGAGGATTCGAGTGCTTTGCCGTTGGACTGGGTGAACATCCAGTCACCTCCTTGCCACAGGTCCCCCGCCGCTTCCCGCTCCTTGTCTTGTGTCTCCTTGTGGCTCACTAGCAGCTCGAAGAGCTGATCGGGCAGTCGGATTCCGCGCCGTCCTTTGCTCGACTTCACGTCGACTTCCAGGATCCCGCCGATGCGCTCCGGGCAATACCTGGCGTGCTTCACACAGCCAACCGGGCAGGGCGGTGGACACTTCTTGTGCTTCTTACACGTGACTGGGCACGGCTTCGTCTTGTGGCGGGGGGGCGATGCAGGCTGCCGGATCAGTACAGCCGTGTTCGTACGTTTGCCGTTGACGTTGCTTGCTGACCCGTAGAACTTTGGTGGTGGTGTTGAGCCGCGACCAGCGGAACCCGAGCGACTCCCCTTTTCTTGTACCGAGTGCCAGCGCCAGGATGAACCGCACCCCGTTGCGCCTGGTGAGCGCTGCCGTCATGAGGGCTTGGACTTCCTCGGGCTCGAACGGCTCGATTTCGTCCTCATCGAGCCGTGGTGCCTTCACGAGATCGAAGGGGTTTTCCCTGATGGCCTTCCGCTTTCGTGCCTCTCGCCACGCGGTCCGTGCCGTGCGGTGCACCTGGTGCACCGTTCCCGGCTTGAAGTCACCACTGCGCAGCATTTTCGCGTACAGCTTCTCGAAGTGCTCCGCTTCCGTCTGGTCCATCCACCGCTGACCCAACGCGGGGATCACGTGCTTGTAGACCGCCGTCCGGTAGCCCTCAAGCGTCTTGTAGCGCACGCTCGGCGCGGCGATGTTCTCCACCCAGTGGGTCAGCCACTCGCGCACTCGCCAACGCTTCGCACCGGCTTTGCGAATTTCGCCGTTGTCCCGCTGGTTCTCCAGTTCGCGGACCTTGTCGCGAACTTCTCCCTCGTCTTTGCGCATGACGTGACGCCGGTCGGGCGTTCCGTCGTCTTTCGTACCGACCGTGACGCGGCCGTGCCAGTAGCCGTCTTTGCCGTAGTAGACGCTCGACGTGCCGTTCGGTTGGCGCGTCTTTTTCGTGCGAGCCATGCCGCGCCCTCCTTAAGCTGCGTCCGGGTTCTGCAAGAGCTTCCGCGCGTAGGCATCCACCGCCGCGACGTGGATACGCCGCAGGCGACCGATCTGCACCGACTCGACCTCTCCGGTACCAATGAGGCGATACATGGTCGTGCGGCCGACTCCGAGCCTTTCCGCTGCCTCCTCGGTCGTGAGAAGCACACGGTTCGACCGGGATGGAACGGACTTCGGCGCGACGCCCGAGACGTCCTGCGATTCCGTCTGGTCGTCGGTGATGAGCGTCGTCAATTGGGTCGTCAACTGCGCCACCAACGCGAGGATGGCTGCGGTGTTCTTCGCGGTCATGCTGCACCTCCGGTGACGCGGATGAGGGGGGTAGGCGTCCCAGCCGTCCCAGCCGTCCCGATGCTGGTCAGAGCGGGACGGCTGGTTTTGGCGGGACGGTTCGTGCCGTCCCAAGGGTTCGTGCCGTCCCGCTCTGACCAGGGCTGGGACGGTTGGGACGTCTCCTGCTCGGGGGGTGGGCAGTAGCGCGCCCAGGCGTCTTCGAAGTGAGCCCGTTGGTAGCCCTTGGATTGGGTGCCGTCGGGGAATCGGATGTTGGCCGACGTGATGTCGAATTCCCGGAGCATTCCGGCGAGTTTCGCGGCGGTGATGCCGGTCTTGCCGAGAGTGGTCCAGGGTGCTTCAGGGTCGGCTTTGAGCTGGTCCATTAGGACGGCGGAGGGGATGGCGGTGTGGTTGCCGAAGATGGCGCGGCAGTCCATGAGCAGTCGGATTCGGATGGAGCCCTGGTCGCTGCTGGCGGCTTCGCCGGTGAGCGCCAGGACAGCCGCACGGGCACGGTTGGGCCAGGTCCCCCCGGCATGTTCGGCTACGGCCACCAGGGGTTCCCAGGTGTCGGCGGCACGGTCTTCCACCGGCATGGCGGGTTCCAGGTTTTCGAGCGTGTCCAGATCGGCCCGTAGCCAGGTGTTCAGCCGGTCGGCAATGCGGCGCAGGCCGGGCCGGTCGCGTCGGTGCCGGTAGGGGTCGGCGCGTTCGCCGGGGGCGCGGCGGCGCATCCGCACGACGACGGCGCGGTCTTCGATGGTGTCGGGCATCGCGCCGATTCCGGCGAGTGCGGCCATGGCGAAGGTGGGGATCGACTCCACGCGGTTGGTGTTGGCGTCGTAGCGCTTGGCCGGACGGTTGCGCTGGTGTCCGGCGTTGAGCAGCCCGCGAAGGTCTTCGTTGCCGTTGGCGTTGGGGCCGAAGATGGTGTCCGCCTCATCCACCAGCATGGTGGGCGGGTCCTCACTGATCGACCGGTAGACGGCGGCGGGCGACGAGTTGACCGTGATGAACGGTTCGTGACAGGTGGCTTCGACCACGTCCAGCAGTCGGGACTTGCCGCACCGCTTCTCCGGTCCCCGGATGACCAGCCGGGGCGCGTGTGCCCAGGCCGGTTGCGCGTGGGTGGCGGCGATCCACAGCACGACCGCGTCGGCTGCCTCCGGCGACGGCATGACTAGGTAGCGGGTGAGCGCGGCGTGCAGTTCGTCCAGCAGCTCGGCACCGTTCGTCGTGGTCATGCGGCGTTCCCCTTCGTGCGTTCGCGGTAGGCGGCTTGTCGGCAGGCCTGGGAGCAGTGGCGCGGCCACCGGCCGGTGACCGGGCGGATGAGTGCGACGCAGCATCGGCAGTGACGCTTTCCACCGGCGCCGGTGGCTTCCGTCATCGGCGTGGCGTGGCGGCGTGACGTTTGCGCCCTGGGCGCTTCCGTCACGGGCTTGGCGAGGTGGCGCGCGTGGCCGATGAGCTGTACGCCGATCCAGGCGGTGTAGATGGGCGGGATGGCCTGGGTCAGGTTCGGCCAAGGCATCCAGTCGATCCCCATGGCCGCGCGGGCGACCGCGGTCGGGGTGCCGCGTGACGCTTCCCCGTCGACGGGGTTTCGTGACGCTTCCCCCGCAGCCTGGTGTGCGTCGGGTGACGTTCCCCGCCGGCTGGGTTTCGTCTCCCGCGCTGGCCGTAGGAGCCGTAGACCGGCACGGCCGGTGCGTCGCGGTCGTGGTGGCACGGGGTGCCGTACAGGGTGAGGTTGGACTCGAAGAGCCGGTGTCGGCGCACGCCCAGCCGCAGCGTGTCGCCGCAGATGGTGATGGGGTCGATCAGTGGTGCGCCGGGGACGTTCTCGATGACATAGCCCAAGATGTCCCCGTTGGTCACCGCGTCGCGGAGTCGCTGCCGGATCGGTTCCACCAGGTCGGGGTAGTCGTCGCGGCGGTCCTCCGGCGTGGCCTGCGACCAGCGCTGACAGGGCGGGGATGCCGCGATCACGTCGTAGCCGGTCAGGTCGACGGTGAGGGCGTCGGCTTGGATGAACGGGAACGGGTAGTGGGGTTGGGGCTCGATGTCGACGCCGGTCACGTCGAACCCGGCGGCGTGGTAACCGGCGGACGCGCCTCCGGCGCAGCAGAACAGGTCCGTTCGGGCTGGTTCAACCGCGCCTCGCGACCTGCGAAAAGGACTCCGACGGGCCGCCCCGAACGGCCGTGCAAATACCGCGTGGTCGGTTGGCAGGTCTCCACCGGCCTGCGCACCGACCTGGCCCTGGACGCCCTGGAGATGGGCCTGTGGACCGACGTCCACCACACCGGCTCCGCAACGGCGAAGCCCCCGAGCTCGGGCTGATGGAACGTGTCCTGGCGGGCCTCCGCCGCATCCGATTCACCCGATCGGGCTACACCGTTCAGGTTAACGCGGCTCCGCCCTGTCATCGACACTGGTGGTGGCGCGCGCCTTCCAAGGGATCCGACGTACCCCTGCGGAAGGGGAGAACATGAGACGAACAGTGGGACTGATGGCCGCACTACTCGCGGTGATGGGCATGTCCGCCGCGCCCGCGAACGCGCAGCCCAGTCCCTTCAGCGATCTCATCGCCGTGCAGGAGGCGACCGCACGCTTCCACAGCGTGCACGAGGCGGTCGCGGCGGGCTACCTCCCGACGAACGAATGCGTACCGGGAATGGGCTATCACTGGGTCAACCCCGCTCTCTTCGAACCACCGGGTGAGAGCCGCCTCGACCTCCGCAAGCCGGAGGTGCTGCTGTACGAACGGACGGCCCGCGGAGGCCTGCGCCTGACCGGCGTCGAGTACCTGTGGTCCGACGCCGACCAGGACCTGCGCACCGACAACGACCGCCCGTCGCTGTTCGGAGTGCCGTTCGTCGGGCCGATGGAGGGCCACGGGCCCGGCATGCCGAAGCACTACGAGCTGCACGCCTGGGTGTGGAAGTACAACGCGAACGGGCTGTTCGCGCAGGAGAACCCGAAGGTCACCTGCTGAGCAGGCCGTCCAGGCGGCCCACTCCGCCCCAGAGATCGAGTTGCGCCCCCTTGGCCTCAGTGTCGACCGAAGCCAAGGGGGCGTGTGACCGTCGGACGGGAAGCGCGGCCGGCGGCCTGGGTGGAGCGGTTCGCCGCGCACCTCGCCGAGGAGGCGCACGTCCACGCGAAAGTTTGTACCAACCGCTCGTTCACACCGACTCTGTGCGTCCGATCGAAACCTCAGTTGGTCCAAAGAGGACTGAACTAGTCTCAAACGCCGTCTCATTCACGCCGGTTCAGCCGTCGTTCACTGCCGTTCAGGCCGGTCCGGTCATGTTGCCTGACCTGCGGCGGAGACGTTGGTGCACCGGCACGAACGGTATCGCCGATACCTTGAAAGCGGGAGACGGGCAACCGTCCGGGGGTTCAAATCCCTCCGCTTCCGCTTGGGCCTCTGAACTGCCGAAAGGCGGGTCGGAGGTAGTTCGCAGGGCGCAGGCTGGGCGCGTACGGCACTTCCAGTGCACACGCTTCCGGGGCAGCTGCCTCCAGCACGCCTGGGGCTCGTCGCCTTTTCGACCGCCGTGATCAAGTGGCTACGGTGGATGAGTGCGCCAGGACTGGTACTGCGATGAAGTGATCCCCGGCAAGGTCGCGGTGGACGTACTCGTGGAGACGGCGACGGTCCTGGCCTTTCGACCACCTCGGCCGGGGTTCAGCCGGGAGCACATCATCGTCGTCCCGAAGCTGCACGTGTCATCCCTGTTGGAGCTGGCGCCGGAATTGGCCGTCGAGATGCTCACCGTCCTTCAGGAATCGGGCCGCCAAGCCGTCGTGCGACATGGGGGCTGCCAAGTGCTCACGACCCTGGGCAGCGAACAGCACAACAAGCACCTCCACTGGCACATCGCGGCCGGCGACGGCGTTGCCCGGTTCGTCACCGTGACCCCACCGCCCGTTCACGGCTAGAACTGACTGAAAGCGCGAGGGGCCGGTCTCCTGGCCGAGGAGACCGGCCCCGATGGGAACCCGCGCTTACGCCGCTTCGGCGTGCGAGTGGTGTTCCTCGACGTGCGCGGAACGTGCCGCCGCCGCACGCACCTCGGCGCGCTGGGCACGAGCCGGCACGCCGTTGACGGTTTCCGTGCTGACCGCGTACGACGCGGTCACCCACGCGACCGCGTCGGCGTTGCGGTCCAGGGCCGTGCGGTCCAGGTTGCCGAGGTTGTCACCGGCGCCGTGGTAGTGGGGGTCGTAGGCGACGCCCGCGGTGCCGCCCCACTTCGCCACCTGGGCCTCGGTCTTGAGGACCTCGGCACCGGTGAACAGGCCGCCGGCGGGGATGCCCTGGGCGATGAACTCGCCGTAGTCCGAACGGCCGGTGAAGTCGGTGCCCTCGACCTGCACGGCCTTCTCGACCGTCAGGTAGTCCACGAACGCCTTCTCGATCTGCGCGGAACCGTACGGCCCGGAGCCCGCACCGACGCCGTCGGAGTCGTCGCCGTCGTACACGAAGTACCCGGCGTTCGGGGAGCCGATCATGTCGAAGTTCAGGTACAGCGCGATGTCCAACTGCTGCTCGAACGTCAACGACTGCACGTACTTCGTCGACCCGACCAACCCCAGCTCTTCGGCACCCCACCAGCCGAACCGCACCGCGTTGTTGACCTTCGGCGAACCGCCGAGCTTCAACGCCGTCTCCAGCAGGCCCGCCGAACCGGTGCCGTTGTCGTTGATGCCGGCACCGTTCTCGACGCTGTCGAGGTGCGCGCCCGCCATCACGACGTTGTCCTTGCGACCGGTCTTGGTCTGCGCGATCACGTTGCGCGAGATGCGGTCTTCGTCGTGGTAGCACAGGTCGACGGTCGCCGCCTGCCCGCCGAGCAGGGCCAGCGCGTTGCCGTCGGCCTGGGTGACGCCGCCGGTGGGCACGACGCCGGGCGTGCCCAGGGTGACGCCCGACAGCTTGCCCTCGCGGTTGTTCGAGATGATCACCGCGATGGCGCCCGCGGCGGCCGCGTTGCGGTGCTTGACGTCGAACGTGCAGGCGCCGCGGCGGATCAGGGCCACCGCGCCGGTGAAGTCCTGCCCGGCGAAGTCGGTCGCCTCGCAGCCCGGCGTGGCGTCCTCGGGGACGACGCGCAGCGGGCCGGTGACGCCGCCGACCGGCGTCTGCGGCGACAGCTCCAGCGGGATGTTCTCGTACGTCGTGGCGCCGACCTCGGCGATCGCGGCGTCGGTGATCTGCACGGGGTAGGTGAACTCCGGCGTCGTCACGTCGAACCCGGCGCCGCGCAGCTTGCCCGCCACGTACTCCACGCTGGCGTCGTAACCGGTCGTACCCGCGCCCGGTTGCCGCCGTTGCGGTCGGCGATGCGCTGCAACGCGATCAGGTGGCGGTTGACCCCTTCGAGGGTGACGGCTTTGGTGAGGTTCCTGGCCAGCTTCGGGCCGTCGAACTCCACCGCGGAGGCGACGTTTACGCCCGGCACGGCGACCAGTAAGAGGGATGCGGACGCGAGGACCGCCGCGCGTCGGATCCCCCGTCTACCTGACATGGTCGAGTTCCCCATTCACTCGGATGCCGAACCCCCACAATTCGTGCGGCCGTGCGCAATCCGTCAGTCGGTGGGTTCTCGGCCGGTGAGCAGCGGAAGGCACGGTGTCACGCCGTTCACCGTCAACGCCCAGTCGGGCCGGCGGAACGTCTCCGGCGTCACCACCAGCCGGGTCTGCTCGGCCGCCACACCCCGGCGGACCTGCCGGAACGTGCCGTCGGGCCGGTAGCCGAGCCGGCGGCTCACCCCGTGCGACGCGGCGTTGTCGTTGAACGCGCTCGACCGCGCCGCCACCGCGCCGAGGTGGTCGAACGCGAACATCAGCACCGCCGCCCGCATCTCCGTGCCGATCCCCTGCCCCTGGTACCGCAGCCCGAGCCACGACCCGCTGGTGACCTCGCGGAGGATCGGGAAGTCGTCCGCGCCGAGGCCCTGCGTGCCGATCACGCGACCGTCCAGGCGCACCAGGAAGTTCAACGTCCACCGCTCCGGCGTCAGGGACGCGCGCACCCGCCAGTAGTGCTGGAACGTGTTGATGCCGAGCTTGTCGCGCGGCGCGTCGGTCCACTCCACGCCGAACGGCATCCAGTCCGGCGGGTGGATGCCGTCCAGCGTCACGTCCGCCAGTTCGACCAGGCCCTCGTCGTCGTCGGGGCGCAGTTCGAGGCGCGGGGTGCGGAGCACCAGGTTTCGGAACGGCCAGTGGTCCATGCCCGTTGATGGTGGCGATCGCACGTCTCCCGGGCGACCGGATTACCGTCGGGTCCATGCGCGCGATCACCATTCGTGAACCCGGCGGACCGGACGTGTTGACGTGGGCGGAAGTTCGGGATCCCGACCCCGGACCGGGCGAGGTCCTGCTCGACGTGGCCGCGACCGCGGTGAACCGGGCCGACCTGCTCCAACGGCAGGGCCACTACCCGCCGCCGAAGGGCACGTCCGACGTGCTGGGCCTGGAGTGCTCGGGCACGGTCGCGGCGGTCGGCGAGGGCGTGACGGGCTGGCAGGTCGGTGACGAGGTGTGCGCGCTGCTGGCCGGCGGCGGGTACGCGGAGCGGGTCGTCGTCCCGGCCGCGCAACTCCTGCCGCTGCCCGAGGGCGTCGACCTGGTGACGGCCGCGTCGCTGCCCGAGGTCGCGTGCACGGTGTGGTCGAACGTGGTGATGGTGGCGGGTCTCAAGAGCGGTGAGACGTTCCTCGTGCACGGTGGCGCGGGCGGCATCGGCACGCACGCCATCCAGGTCGCCAAGGCGCTCGGCGCGCGCGTCGCCGTCACCGCGGGTTCGGCGGAACGGCTGGAGCGGTGCGCCGAACTGGGCGCGGACGTCCTGGTGAACTACCGGGAGCAGGACTTCGTGGCCGAGGTCGGCCGGGCGGACGTGGTGCTGGACAACATGGGCGCCGCCTACCTGAACCGGAACGTGGACGTCCTCGCGCCGGACGGTCGGCTGGTGATCATCGGCATGCAGGGCGGTGTGAAGGGCGAGCTGAACATCGGCAAGCTGCTGTCGAAGCGGGCCACCGTCACCGGGACCGGCCTGCGCTTCCGGCCGGTGGACGGCCCGAACGGCAAGGGCCGCATCATCGCCGAGGTGCGCGAGCACGTGTGGCCGATGATCACGTCCGGCCAGGTCAAGCCCATCGTGCACGACGTCCTGCCGGTCGAACGGGCCGCCGACGCCCACCGCGCGCTGGAGGGCGACGGCGTGTTCGGCAAGCTCGTGCTCAAGGTCTGAGTGCTCACGGTCTGAGGTGCGTGAGCAGTTCCTGCGCGTCGGCGTCGGGACTGCTCAACCACCACCCACCCCAGCAACGCCCGCAAGCGGTTGCGGTGCGGTGGCGAGGACGCGAGGGCCGCGCGCAGCGACTCGATGGCCTTGTCCCGGCGGCCGTACTCGACGAACTTGCACGCGGCGGCGAACGCCTTCTCGTCCTCCGGCCGCACCAGCACGTCACGCCACAGCTCGACGGCGGGACCGTGCAGACCGCGTTCCGCGAACTCGTCGGCGACGCGCAGCCGCTCGCCCGCGTCGGTGGACGACCCCACCCCCTCCGCAACGGCCGTGGACGCGTCACCACCCAGGTCCAACCAGCACTCCACCGCGTCGGGTCCACCACCGGCGAGCAGGGCGTCCCGCGCGAGCGCGAATGCCGCCGCCCGTTCGCCCGCCGTCAACAGGTAGCCGATCGGCTCGGCCACCTCGGACACGTCGAACCGCGGCGACCGCAGCAGGCCCCGGACCAGTTCGGCCGCATGAGGGCCGTGCCCGATCTCGCAGAGGACTTCCGCGAGCCTGGCCCGATGCGCCTCCGACCTGCCCTCGACGGCCCGGAGCACCCAGTCGACGGGCTTCGCGCCGTTGTCCAGCAGCACCTTGGCCGCGCCGGCGAAGTCCCACGCGTCGGACTCCGGGTCCTCCAGGACACCACCAGCCGGCAGCACGGCGTCCTCGGGCTGTTGGTTATCGGCGAACTCCTCGGCCACCATGAGCAGGTCCCCGGCACGTCGGCCCTCGCGGTCGCGGTCCAGCACGTCCCGCACCTGGTGCACCGCCTCCGAACCCTCGACCTGGAACAGGACCGAAGCAGCGCCGGCCACGTCCGCGCCGGTCAGCAGGACTTTCCGAGCCAGCGCGCCGGCCGCCGCCGGGTCGAACGCCAGGAGCCGGCGCGCGGCCCACAACACATGGTGGATCAGGGCGGTGCGCCGGTCGGCCAGCCACTGGGCCAGCTCCAGCCGTGCCGGGCGGTCGGCCAGCACGCAGCGCAGTTCGGCCTGGACGTTGCGGCCGCCGCCGTCGAGCAGGGCCTTCACGAACCCGCCGTAGAGATCGACCCGGTTGGCGGGCAAGGGCCTGCTCGGGGCGCGGGTGTAGGTGATGGCGGCGATGGCGGCCAGCAGCGGGTTGCGCACCAGCTCGCGCAGCCGGCCGTCGGAGGTCTGGCGGACGAAGTCGGCCGCGCGTTCGGTGGCCGTGCGCGGGTCCTGGGCGCGGAACCAGGCCTGCGCGAACTCGACCAGCTCCTCCCGGCCGAACGGCTGGATGCCGCAGAACGCCAACCCCGCCTCGTGCAGCGGGTCCAGCGAGGCGTCCGCGGGCTGCCTGGTCGTCACCACGATCCGGTAGTCGACGCCGCGCCGCACCTGCCGGACGCTCGACCGCCGACGAGTCGTCCTCGGCCTGCCCGCGCACCGCCTGCCGCACGTACACCTGCACCAGCTTGGGTTTGCGCACCCCGAGCAGGTCGTAGGGCAGGTCTTCGGTGAGCTCCCGCTGCGCGTCGAGCAGGCTGATCAGTTCCGGGGTCACGTCAGTCCAATGCGGTCGCGGTGGCGAGGAAGGTTCGGGGGGTGGTGCGGAAGCGCAGCGCGAACTCCTCGGCCCACCGGACCAGCACGGTCTGCTCGCCGGGGCGTTCGGCGTCGTCCACGAGGACCGCCGCGCCCGGTGCGAGCACGCCGCGGAAGACGGGGAGCGCCGGGTACCTCGCGTCGCCTAACAACGGGCCGTCGACCAGCAGCAAGTCCACCAGGCCGTACCGCTCCACGTACGCCGACACCTCGTCGTGCACGAGTTGCGGGTGGTACCAGTGGGCGTTGCCGAGGGCCGCCGGGTGCGGGGTCAGGGGTGCGTGGACGACGCGGGCGACGTGGCCGAGGCCCTCTCGGCGCAGTTGGCTGGCGACGAACGCCGCCGTGCGCTCGTCGTGCTCGACGGACAGCAGGTGCCCGAAACCGCGTCGGGCCAGCAGCCGTGCCAGGAGGACGGAGGACGCGCCGCACCCGCACTCGACCATCACGGTTCGGGAGCCGAGCAGCACCTCGTCGATGACGGCCGCCAGTGCGGCCGGGCGCAGCTCGTGGGCCGTGGTGGGCAGGTACTCCGACATCAGGGGTGCGAGGCGGTGCAGTGCGGCGAGATCGGCGAGCTCCCGCGACAGCAGGTCGTCCACCCAACCCCCAGTTCACCCCAGCTCGGCGACCGCCCGCACGAGCTCGTCCACTTCCACCGCGTTCGTGTAGTGCGCCAGGCCGACGCGGATCGCTCCGCCGACCTCGCCCACCCCCAGCACCGAGAAGACGCCGTGCTGCCCCGAGTCGGCGAACGCGCACACGCCGCGCTCGGACAGGTGCTCGACGCCGTCGGTCGCCTTCACGCCGGCCACCGTGAACGCCAGCGCGGGCACCCGCCGCATGGCGTCGCCGATCACCATGACGTGACGGAGCGATCGCAGTTCGTTGATGAGATTAGCCAGAAGTCCCGCCTGATAGGCCTTCACCGAACCCAGTGAGGTGAGGACCCGCTCACGGCGCGGGCCCACCGAGGCGTCGTCCAACCCGGCCAGGTACTCCACCGACGCGACCAGACCGGCCAGCAGCGGGTAGGCGTGCGGGCCCAGTTCCAGCCGCTCCGGGCCGCGCGCGCCGGGCTCGACGGCCACCGACGGCATCAGGTCCAGCATCGACGGGTCCCGGAACACCAGGGCGCCGACGGGCGGGCCGCCCCAGTTGTTCGCCGACACGGCCACCACGTCGGCGTCCATCGACGTGATGTCGAGCGGCACGAACGGCGCGGCGGAGGAGGCGTCCACCACGACCAGCGCGTCCGTGCGGCGGGCGGCTTCGGCGATCTTGCGCAGGTCGGGGCGGGTGCCGACGGAACCGGACGCGGCCGTGACGGCGACCAGCTTGCACTTCTGCGTGACCAGCTCGTCGTACTGCCACGCGGGCAGCTCGCACGTCTCGATGTCGACCTCGGCCCACCGCACCACGCTGCCGGTGCGCTGCGCCGCCCGCTGCCACGGCGCGATGTTCGCCGGGTGGTCCAGCCGCGACACCACGACCTCGTCACCCAGGAACCAGCCCTCGGACAACGCGTCGGCCAGCCGTTGCAGCAGCACCGCCGAGCTGGGTCCGAGCACGACACCGGCCGGATCGGCGCCGACCAGGTCCGCCACGGCCCGCCGGGCCGCGTCGACGATGGCCTCGGCGCGTTGCGAAGCCGGGAATATGCCACCCGGCCCGGAGACGGGTGCGCGCAGCGCGGTGGAGACGGCCGTGGCCACCTGTTCGGGTACTTGCATCCCTGCAGGAGCGTCCAGGTGAACCCAGCCGTCGCCGAGCGCGGGGAACAGCCCACGGACCCGGGCGACGTCGAACGCCATGCCGCACACCGTACGGAGGACGCCAGCGCGCGCGACAGCAGGGGCCGCGGGTTTGCCACCCGATCCGTGACCCGGTGAGGCGTGCGCCACCCGATCGGGCCAGGATGGGGGGTATGAGCGAGCCAGCCCGAGGTGATCAGGTGGACAACGAGCGGCACGTGGTCGTGGTAGGCCCCGACGGCAAGCCGGTCGGCACCGCACGGGTGCCGGCGGGTGATGACGCGGGCGGCCAGGACGTCACGGACATGGTCGAGCAGCCGGCGAAGGTCATGCGCATCGGCACGATGATCAAGCAGCTGCTGGAGGAGGTGCGCGCGGCACCTCTGGACGAGGCCAGCCGGAACCGGCTCAAAGAGATCCACAAGCGGTCGATCGACGAGCTGGAGGACGGGCTCGCGCCGGAGCTGCGGGATGAGCTGGAGCGGCTGTCGCTGCCGTTCACCGAGGAGGGCACCCCCTCGGACGCGGAGCTGCGGATCGCCCAGGCCCAGCTGGTCGGCTGGCTGGAGGGCCTGTTCCACGGCATCCAGACCGCGCTGTTCGCGCAGCAGATGGCGGCGCGGGTGCAGCTGGAGCAGATGCGCGGCCGCGCCCTGCCCGCCGGTACCGGCTCCGGTGACGGTTCGGAGACGCCGCACGTCCGGGGCACCGGCCAGTACCTGTGACAGACGGCCGGCGACAGGCGGGCGGTGCGGCGGTCGACGACAGGTGGTCGGTGATCGGCGACACGCCCTGAACGCGCTTCGCAGGGGTCCCCGACCAGGGGATCCCTGTTTTTGATCCTGCCAGAACGGACCGACGATTCGGGGTGGCCGAGTCCGACCTGTGGACAACCGGGAAGCCGCCGACCAGCCGCGACTACGCCGCGTGCGCACCCGACCACGAACAGGTGCCATGGCGGCGACGGGGCTGGGAGCGTGCACGGTAGGGGGTTGACCTCAACGTGACGGCCCGGCGACAGCCGCACCACCCCGTCGCCGGTAGTCTCAACCCTCGTGCAACCCACGAGTACGGTCGACCGACCAGCGGCTCCCCTCGCGCCCAACTCGCGCACGTTCGCGCGCGCGTTCGCCGACCTCCGCGACGCCTGGCACCAGCGCGAGCTGTGGGCACACCTGGGCTGGCAGGACATCAAGCAGCGCTACCGCCGCTCGGTGATCGGCCCGCTCTGGATCACGATCTCCATGGGCACCACGGCGCTCGCGCTCGGTCTGCTGTACTCGCAGCTCTTCAACCAGGAACTGGCCACGTTCCTGCCGTACGTGACGGCCGGGTTCATCATCTGGAACTTCATCCTCGGCGTGGTCACCGAGGGCACCGGGGTGTTCATCGACAACGAGGGGCTGATCAAGCACCTGCCGTCGCCGATCACCGTGCACGTCCTACGCATGGTGTGGCGCCAGGTGCTGTTCTTCGCGCACAACCTCGTCGTCTACTTCATCGTTCTCATCATCTTCTTCCCGGCGCTCACCGAGCAGTACACGATGGAAGGCGACAAGGTCGTGCACCCGGGCCTGTCCTGGTCGGTGTTGATGGCGGTCCCCGGCTTCGCGCTGGTCGTGGTCAACGCGGTGTGGGTGGCGCTGCTGTTCGGCATCATCAGCACCCGGTTCCGGGACATCCCGCCGGTCATCCACAGCTTCATCAACCTGGTCTTCTTCATGACGCCGATCGTCTGGCACGTCGGTGTGCTCAACAAGGTCACCGGCGGCGAGGGCGAGGGCGACGGCGGCTGGCGGGTGCTGATCGCCGAACTGAACCCCCTCTACCACTTCGTGGAGATCGTCCGGGCCCCCCTGCTCGGGCAAACGCAGGACTGGCACCACTGGGTCGTCGTCGGCTCGTTCACCGTCGTGGGCTGGGCATTGGCGCTGGTCGCCATGCGCAACTACCGTGCCCGCGTCTCCTACTGGGTCTGAGTGAGGCCTCAAACACATCATGGTCAGCATCGACGTTTGGAACGCCTCGGTCGACTTCCCGATCTTCGACGCCAAGTCGAGGTCGCTGAAGAAGCTCGCGCTGGGCAAGGTCGGCGGCAAGATCGGCTCTGAGGGCCGCGTCCCGATAATCGAAGCGCTGCACGACATCAACATCTCGCTGCGGCACGGCGACCGGGTCGGCCTGGTCGGCCACAACGGCGCCGGCAAGTCCACGCTGCTGCGGCTGCTCGCGGGCATCTACGAGCCCACGCGGGGCAGTTCGCGCATCGTCGGCAAGGTCGCGCCGGTGTTCGACCTGGGTGTCGGCATGGACCCGGAGATCTCCGGGTACGAGAACATCATGATCCGCGGTCTGTTCCTCGGCATGAGCCGCAAGGAGATGGAGAAGCGGGTCGACGACATCGCCGAGTTCACCGAACTGGGCGACTACCTCTCGATGCCGCTGCGGACGTACTCGACGGGTATGCGGGTGCGGCTGGCGCTGGGCGTGGTGACGTCGATCGACCCGGAGATCCTGCTCTTGGACGAGGGCATCGGCGCAGTCGACGCGGCGTTCCTGGAGAAGGCCCGGGACCGGCTGAACGACCTGGTGAAGCGGTCGGGCATCCTGGTGTTCGCCTCGCACTCGGACGACTTCCTGGTGGAGCTGTGCAGCACCGCCATCTGGATGGACGAGGGCCAGGTCAAGATGCACGGATCGCTGCGCGAGGTGGTCACCTCCTACAAGGGGCGTGACCCGTACGAGTTCCTCAGCACGGAGACGCTGGAGCGGATCGGGCAACCGAGGGTGCTGAGCCGGAACGGTGGCGAGTAGGTGAGCGTGGTGAGCGCACTGCCGCAGGGCTCCGTCGTCGGGGTCGTGGTGACCCGGCACCGGCGTGAGCTGCTGGCCGACTCGTTGAAGGTGCTGGCGTCGCAGACCCGGCCGCTCGACCACCTGGTGGTCGTGGACAACGGGCCCGACCAGCCGGTGGACGACCTGGTCGCGCAGTGCCCCATCCCGACCACGTACCTGGCCTCGCACCGCAACCTCGGTGGCGCGGGCGGGTTCGCGTTGGGGATGCTGCACGCCCTCTCGTTGGGCGCGGACTGGCTGTGGCTGGCCGACGACGACGGGCGGCCCGCGGACGAGACCGTGCTGTCGGTGCTGCTGGAGGAGGCGAAGCGGCGCAACCTGGCCGCCATCTCGCCGGTGGTGGCGAACATCGAGCAGCCGGAGAAGCTGGCGTTCCCGCTGCGTCGCGGGTTGACGTGGAAGCGGAGCGCGGCGGAGCTGGGCACCGATTTCCTGCCGGGGATCGCGTCGCTGTTCAACGGGGCGCTGTTCAAGGCGTCCACGGTCGACGTCATCGGTGTGCCGGACTACCGGCTGTTCTTCCGCGGTGACGAGGTGGAGATCCACCGGCGGCTGGTGCGGACCGGGCTGCCGTTCGGGACGTCGTTGAAGGTCGCCTACCTGCACCCGGACGGGTCGGACGAGTTCAAGCCGATGCTCGGCGGGCGGTTCCACGCGCAGGACCCGGAGAACGCGGTGAAGCGGTACTACACGTACCGGAACCGGGGTTACCTGCTGTCGCAGCCGGGGATGCGCAAGCTCGGGCTGCTGGAGGCGTTCCGGTTCGGGCTGTACTTCATCGGGGTGCGGCGGGATCCGAAGGCGTTCGTGGAGTGGCTGAAGCTGGTGCGGTTGGGGCAGCGGGAGCGCTTCTTCCGCAAGTAGGTCCGGGCGGTTCAGCCGGGGTTCAGCCGGGTTCAGCTCGGTTCAGCTTCACGCGGAATCGCTGACGGCGAACCCTCCTTGCCTGGTCAGGCCCGTGCTGGTGGGCTGTGCGACATGACTTCTGAAGCGCGTAAGACGGCCCTGGTGCTGCACCTGGCGGCGAATTCCAACCCGATCTCGATCAAGGTGTCCGCGGAGACCGCCGCCGATCTCGGATCACGGTTGATCCAGGTGGTGCGCAACGGCCACACCCAGGCGATCCAGACCGCCGACGGCAAGGAGTTCGTGGTGAACTTCAGCCACGTCGTGGCCGCGCACTTCGAGTGAGCCGGAATTCGTTACGGCTTGATCCCCGGGTTCGTGGGGAAGTGGTGTGCGCGCATGTCGTGCGCTTCGGCCAACGCGAAGTTGTACCCGCACCCCGTGCACACGGTCGTGTCGCGTTTGACCGAACGACCACAAGCCGGGCAGCCACGGGTTTTGGGCCTGGTCAGCCACGTGAGGACCCGGAACCGCGGAAGTCGCATGACGACCCCTTCCGGAGCAGTGGCGCTCGCCACACGACGAGCGCGTGTTGCCTCGAATGGAGTATGAACCTCCGGCATACGCGGAGTAAAGGGCGACGCCGGCGCGTCAGTGGTTCTCGAAGACCTTCCGCCACTGCTCGGCGGACGTGAGCTCGGGCAGCGCGTCGCGGTACAGCTTGCGCAGCCGAGGCCATTCCTTCCCGAGCCGCCGGTAGTTGCGGATCGCCCTCGCCATCAGGGTGCGGAACTGGTCGGGGTCGCGCTTGTAGAACGCGACGCCGGTGCCGTCGGCCGTGGACACGGTGGCGCTGTCCAGGTTGCCCAGCAGGAACCACCGGGCGTTCAGCGCGGGCACGTTGAGCTGCGGTCGGTCGCCGGCGGAGGGCTGCGGGGGGCGGAGGTTGTGCAGCACGGACTTCGCCGCCCGCACCGCGATGGTCGCCTTGCTCTTCGACGGCTGGAGCAGCGCCTCCGCCCGCACCATGTCGAACGTCGGTGGCGGGAACTCGCGGGCCGACTCCAGGCGCTGGGCGTCGCTGTACTCGGCGCGCAGGGCACGCACCATCGGCAACGCCGTGCGCAGCGAGTCGAACAGGCCCGCCGGTCCGTCCAGGAAGTCCTCGATCGCCTTCTGCTGCAAGGCCACCGTGGAGTACTCCATCGACAGCAGGTGCCGCAGCGACAGCTTCAGCCCGTGCTTCACGATCCCGGTCCGCACGTCGTACGGGCTGTGCAGCGCCGCCAGGACCAGCCGGTTCCGGGTGTGGAAGTACGCCTGCCAGTCGGTCGAGTCGTTCTTGTCCGTCCACGGCATGTGCCACACCGCCGAACCCGGCAGCGACACCGTCGGGTACCCGTGCTCCAACGCCCGCAGCGAGTACTCGGCGTCGTCCCACTTGATGAACAGCGGCAGCGGGTAGCCGGTGCGCTCCACGACCTCGCGCGGGAACAGGCACATCCACCAGCCGTTGTAGGTGGCGTCCACGCGCGGGTGCAGGGCGGGCGTCTCGCGCAGTGACGACGCACCGAAGTCGTGGTCGGTCACCGCGCCCGGCGCGGCGCGCCAGAAGCACGTGCCGAGGTCCACGATCTCCGCGGTGCTGTGGATCCTGGTCCTGGCCTGCAGGTTCAGCATGTGGCTGCCGACGATGACCGGTGACGCCGCCGCCCGCGCGAACGCGTTGGACCGCAGCACCGCTTCCGGCTCCAGCCGGATGTCGTCGTCCATGAGCATGATCTGGTCGGCGTCGGTGTGCTCGACCGCCTCGAACATGCCGCGGGTGAACCCGCCGGAACCGCCCAGGTTGTCCTGCTCGATGACCTCCAGCCGGTCGCCGAGACCGGCCGCCGCCTCGGCGAAGCCCGCGACGGAACGCACCTTCACCGCGCCCTGGTCGGCGACGAACACCTTGCCCACCACGTCGAGCACGGCCGGGTCGCTGCCCAACGCGCCCAGCGCCGCCACCGCGTCGTGCGGGCGCATGGTGGTGATGCTGACCGCGACCTTCTTCACCGGCAACGGCTCGCGCACGGCCCACTCGGCGTCCTGGATCTCCAGCACGGCCTCGTGCGTGAACGCGTCGAACCAGATCAGCCCGCCGTCCTCGAACGGCTTGAGCGACACCGCGAACTCCAGCGACGTCCACTCGGCCGCGTCCCGGACGAACTCGCCCTCCAGGTGCACGATGTCGCCGCTCGGCTTGGACCGGTACACGTCGACCCGGCCGGAGCCGCGCACCCGCATCCGGAGCACGACCTCGTCGACGACCGTCCACCGCTTCCAGTAGCTGGCCGGGAACGCGTTGAAGTACGTCGCGAAGGACACCTTGGCGTGTTCGGGCACGGTGAGCCACCGGCGGGAACCCACCTGGCAGTGCACGTTCTGCGGCTCGTCCAGGTACATCGGCCGGACGTCGAGCGGGTCGTCGTCTCTCGGCAGGATGATCCGGTGCACTGCGTCCACGAGGGGTCCCTCCGGTGAGAAGCGCGGTGAGAGCAGGGCGAGAGCGGGGCGACCGGGAACGGCCGCCCCGCGTCGATCACACGTCGTACAACCGCTGCCAGTTGTCGCGGCTGGTCAGCTCGTCCATCGCCTCGCGGTAGGCGCGCTGCAACTCGGGAGCGCGCTGGTACAGCTCCTTGAGCAGCTTGGTGCCCTGCTTGCCGAGCCGGATGGCCATCTCGCGGTCACGACGGCGCACGCGCACGCCCTCCTGGGACGCGTCGGTCACCACCGCGGTGTTGAAGTTCGCCACGTGCCACCACTGCGAGTCGCCCGCGGGCACCGCGCCCACGTCGTGCGGGGTGCGGCCGAGCAACTGGCTGACCATGCGCTTGGCGAGCACCGGCGCGAACTTCGCCGGCGGTGGCGGCGCGGGGATCATCGGCAGGTCGCCGGACGAGATGCCGGGCACCTCGGACGCCGGGTGCTTGACGGTCTCCGGGAACTCGGCGCGCAGCTTGCGGATCTCGGACGCCGCCTCGACACCGCCGTCACGCAGCACCTGCGGGCCCTTGAGGAAGTCCTCGATGGCCTTGAGCTGGGTCGCCGCCAGGCCGTACTGCATGCCGACGAGGTAGGTGGCGAGCTGGCCCGCCATGGTGCGGCAGATGCGCTTGGGGTTGAACCGGCCGTGCAGCGCCGAGGTGATGAGGGCGTTGCGCAGGTTGAAGTACCGGTGCCAGTCGTCCCAGTCCTTCCAGTGGAAGTCGGCGTGCCACACGCCGGCGCCGGGCAGGGTCACCGTGGCGAAGCCGTTGGCCCGCGCGCGGTAGCCGTACTCGATGTCGTCCCACTGGAAGAACATCGGCAACGGGTAGCCGACGGCCTTCACGATCTCCGACGGGATGAGGCACGACCACCAGCCGTTGTAGCCCGCGTCGACCCGGCGGTCCTGCACGTTCTTCTTGCCGGTCTCCTCGTCGTACCCGGTGAGGTCGGCGTCGTGCAGGGCGCCGTCGACGACCTGGCCGGGGGCCAGCGTGTCGAGGTTCGCGAACTCCGCGCCCACGTGCAGGTGGTTGGGGTGCAGCAGGTACAGCATCTGGCCGCCGACGATGACCGGCTGCGCGGTGCGGTTCGCGAACGCGGTCATCCGGACCACGATCTCCGGCTCGCACAGCACGTCGTCGTCCATGAACAGGACGTTGGCGTGCTCGGTGTCGCCGACCCCGAACACCTCGTACAGGCCGCGGGTGAAACCGCCCGCGCCGCCGAGGTTGGGCTGGCGGATGTAGCGCAGCTTGTCCCCGAGCTGAGCGGCGATCTCGGCGAACCGGGGCCGCGACTCGACCGGGTCACTGCCCTGGTCCACCACGTAGATCGCGTCGACCAGGCTCAACGGCTCCGCGTCGGAGGCGAGCGAGGCGAGCGTGTTGAGGCAGTCCTCCACCCGGTTGAACGTGCAGATGACCACGGCGGTGGGCTTGACCCGCTTCGGCGGCGCGACGGTCCAGCGGACCCGTTCGACCACCAGCTGCTGGTCGCCGGTGACGACGTCGAACCAGAGGCCGCCGCCGTCGGTGAACTTGTCGATCTTCGCGGAGAGGCTGACCACCTGCGACTTCGCCCCGTTGACGGACTCGGCGGCGACCATCCGGGTCTCGCCGTCGGCGTCCGACGCGACGATCGACACCTGACCGGAGCCGGTCAGGTCGACGCTCAGCTCCACCTCCGGGCTGACGCACCACCGCTGCCAGTAGGTGGCGGGGAAGCGCCCGAAGTAGGTGTTCATCGTGACCGTCGTGTGCGGGTGCACCACGAGGCGGTGCCGTTCGCGGTCGGCGATGCCGCGGGAGACCTCGGCGTAGAGGTCCTCCGAGACGATCGGCGACGGTCCCGCGAACAGGCCGCGCTGGGTCAGCAGTTTCTCCGGCGCCCCGTGCTCGACGGGGTTGGAGTTGCCCGACATATCCGACTCAGTCCTCCAGCGAACCGTCCAGCGCCCGACCGGAGGTCAGGTGCGGGGCGATCTTGTTGTCGAACACGCTCAGGGCCGAACCGATCGCCATGTGCATGTCCAGGTACTTGTACGTGCCCAGTCGACCACCGAACAGGACGTTGTGCTCGGCGGCCTCGCGCTTCGCCAGCTCGCGGTACCGCTCCAGCTTCGCCCGGTCCTCGGCGGTGTTGATCGGGTAGTACGGCTCGTCGTCCTTCTCGGCCGCGCGGGAGAACTCGCGCACGATGACCGTCTTGTCCGACGGGTACTCCCGTTCCGGGTGGAAGTGCCGGAACTCGTGGATGCGGGTGTACGGCACGTCCGCGTCGTTGTAGTTCATCACCGGCGTTCCCTGGAAGTCGCCGACGGGCAGGACTTCCTGCTCGAAGTCCAGTGTGCGCCACCCGAGCCAGCCTTCGCTGTGGTCGAAGTAGCGGTCCACCGGTCCGGTGTAGACGACCGGCGTGCCCGCCGGGATCTGGTCGCGGACGTCGAAGAAGTCCGTGCCCAGCCGCACCTCGATGTTCGGGTGGTCGGCCATCCGCTCCAGCCACGCGGTGTACCCGTCGACGGGCAGGCCCTCGTAGGTGTCGTTGAAGTAGCGGTTGTCGAAGGTGTAGCGCACCGGCAGGCGGCTGATGACCGCCGCGGGCAGCTCCTTCGGGTCGGTCTGCCACTGCTTGGCGGTGTAGTCGCGGACGAACGCCTCGTACAGCGGGCGGCCGATCAGCGAGATCGCCTTCTCCTCCAGGTTCTGCGCGTCCTTGGAGTCGATCTCGGAGGCCTGCTCGGCGACCCACGCCCTGGCCTCTTCCGGGCTCAGGTAGCGGCCGACGAACTGCGAGATCAGGCCGAGGCCCATGGGGAACTGGTAGGCCTGGCCGGCGTGCATCGCGAACACCCGGTGCTGGTAGCCGGTGAACTCGGTGAACTGGTTGACGTAGTCCCACACCCGCTTGTTGGACGTGTGGAACAGGTGCGCGCCGTAGCGGTGCACCTCGATGCCCGTCTCGGGCTCCGGCTCGGAGTAGGCGTTGCCGCCGATGTGCTCACGCCGTTCCAGGACCAGCACGCGCTTGTCGAGCTGGGTGGCCGTGCGTTCGGCGACTGTCAGACCGAAGAACCCGGAACCGACGACGATCAGGTCAAATCCAGCGAAGCTCACAGCATCCGAGGGTACGGTAGTGACGTCCTGTGACCGTCCACACCCTGTGGGTGGATACAAGCCCCGACCGGGTGGATAAGCTCACCGATTCGTGGCTGTCGCGGCCAGGTCCACGACGTGCTCCTGACCCTCGATCTCGTAGATCGCGGCGCCCTCGTTCTTGAACACCCGGCGGAAGCCGCGGATCGCGTCGAGGTTCGCCAGACCGGGCGTGAGCTGCTTGTCGGCCCGCACGTACCCCTTGCCGATGATCACGTAGCGGACCTTCAGCTCGTTCAGGTCCTCGCGCACCCGGGGATCGGTGTTGATCTTGTTGAGGTTGCGCACGAGGTAGTTGTTCGGGGTGCCCGCCGGGGTGCCGTAGAACGTCCACTCGACCGGCTCGACCTCGGCCACCGCGTACAGCCACGCGCTTCCGTCGAACACGTCGTTGAGCACCCGCTCACCCGGTTTCACGCGTTCGCCCAGCCACCGGTACGCGGCGATCTCGGCCTCGCTGACCACCGGGCCGTCGTGGTGGGCCTGCCCGAGCCGGGCGCTGTTGCGACCGATGTACGCGCCGCTGACCAGGCTGATGAGCAGGAAGAACACCAGGCTCACGGCCACCGGCGCCCACGGCGCGCGGGCCAGGGCGGGCACCCGGTCGCGGTACCGGTTGACCAGCCACGTGCCGACCGCGACCACGGCCACGCCGAACCCGATCGAACCGGGCAGCGGCAGCAGCACGGCCAGCCGCCAGTGGTCGTTGTAGAACACGCCGGTCAGCTTCTGGATGAGCGGGCTCTCCAGCGACACCGTCACCGCGTACAGGCCGCCGAACGCCAGCCACACGCCGACCATCCACAGCATCTGCCCGCGCTTGACCATCACGATCATGCCGAGCAGCGCGGGCAGGCCGATCCACCACTGCGGGAAGGCGGCCACCCCGGAGAACGTCAGCATCTGCCCGAACGCGCCCGCGGGCGTGGCCTCCGACGGCCACACCATGGCCGCCACGCCGCTCGCCGAGCCCATCGACGGCAGCATGATCGGCGCGGCGGCGAGCCCGCCCAGCACGACCACCCCGACCAGGGACGGCCAGGCGCGCTTCCAGTCGATCGGGATCAGGCGGAACACGCAGGCCAGGAAGATGACGCCGAGCAGGCCCGCGGCGATGAACGCGAGGCTCGGTTGCAGGCCGACCAGCGCCGCGCCGGCCAGCGCGAAGGCCACCGGGCCGGTGATGCCGCGCGGCCGGACCAGGTAGGTGGCCAGCGCGAGCAGGGCGGGCAGCAGCGCGACGCCCGCGACGTACGGCCACAGCGGACCGCGCCACAGCGAGTCGTACGGGAACGGCGAGAACCAGGTGGACACGGCGGCGGCGAACGCGACCACGCGGGCGGGCAGCTTCCACGCCAGGCCCATCGCGGCGATGCCGACCGGCCACACCAGCACGGTGCTCAGCGCGCCGGCGTTGAGGAGTTCCGGCAGCGTGATGCCCGCCTTGTCGAGCAGCAGCGCGAGCAGCTCGTGGTACGTGCCGGGGTAGAAGTAGTTCGTGTTCTCCGGCTGGTTGCCGATGGCGCCCGCGGTCGACACCAGCGCCGTCTGGTGCTCGGCGAGCCAGCGGACCAGGTTGCCGTGGTGCGGCGCGTCCCAGTCCTGGGCCAGCCGGTTCATCGTGCCGATACCGCGCAGGAACGTGACCGCGCCGACCGCGAGGCCGATGGCCAAGCCCGCGCCGACGACCAGGTGACCGTTGCGCGAAATCTTGTCGTCGGTGTCCACAATGGCGGGCCAACGGCGCTGGATCAGGGTCGTGACCAGCAGCAACACCGCCGACGCGAGCAGCGTCCAGACGCCGAACGTGACGAGCGTCCAGGAGAAGCCGAGCTTGCCGAGCAGCAGGCCGCCGATCGAGACCAGGCCGTAGGTCAGGGCGGGCGCGGCGGCGGCGAGCACCCAGCCGCGCAGCCTGATGGCCGCTCCGAAGATCAGACCCGGGACCCAGAGCAGCAACAGCACCAGCAGTGCAGCACTCATCGCGTTAGCAACCCGTCACTTTGTCTCGAGAGCGGTTCCCCTGCCGCCGCGACGGCGAGACTACTCGCGCGTCACCACCGCCGGTGCGCGACCTGCACGCCGAGCCACGCCGCGTGCCGGGCCGCCACCCCGAGGCCGCTGACGCCGATCCGCTTGGCCAGCGCCTGCTTGCTGCGGCGCAACAACTTGGTCTGGGGCCCCATCAACGCGCCCCGGCTGTACTGGTCGGGGTGCACGCGGTAGCCGACCAGCTCCTCCGGCAGCACGTCGCCGTCGGCGCGGGCCATGATGCGCAGCCACAGGTCGTAGTCCTCCAGCCGCACGCAGCGCGGGTCGAACCCGCCCGCCTCGGCCGCCAACTCCTTGCGCACCAGCACGGTCGACGTGATCAGGCAGTTGAACAGCAGCATGGTGCGCGCGACCTCGGGCCCGATGACCGAGTGCATCTCGCCGACGACCTGCCCGGACGGGTCGATCTTGCGCGCCCACGAGCCGACCAGGCCGAGGCCGGGACGCTGCTCCAGCACGGCGACCTGGTGCGCGAGGCGGTTCGGCAGGCACAGGTCGTCGGCGTCGAGGAACGCGACCAGGTCGTGCTTGGCCGCCTCCAGCCCGATGTTGCGGCCAACGGCGGGACCGCTGCGCGGCGCGGGCGTCAGGTGCACCTGCACGCGGTCGTCGGGGAGGACGCGGGCGGAGGCCCGGTTCTGCTCGCACTCGCCGTCGAGGACCAGCACCACTTCCCAGTCCTGGTGGGTCTGCTCGGCGACCGAGCGCAGCGTCTCGGCGAGGAATTCCGCCTTCGGCGCGCACGGGATCACCACGGACACCGGCGATGGCATGGGGTTCTCCTGCTGCGGGGAGGGATCGGCCGACGCCGTACAGTAAGGCCCTCTCGCGCTCCCCAGAACGCTCCCCCAAGAAGAGGACATCCGTGACGGTGGCGAACAGATCACGGCTCGACGGTCTGCGCGCGTTGGCCGGCACGGCCGTGCGCCAGTCGGCGGTCACGATCGACCAGCTGGTCTTCAGCGCCATCACCTTCGCCGTGCAGCTGGTCGCGGCGCCGGTGTCCACGGACGCCGAGTTCGGGGTGTTCTCGCTGGTCGCCATCGTGCAGATCGGCCAGTGGTACCTGGGTCGGGCGGTCGCGGCGGAACCGCTGCTGGTGTCCAAGGCGGTCGCGAACGGCGACGTGCGCGGGGTGAAGGGCGCGGCGGCGACGTCGTTGCTGCTGGGCTTGGCGATCGGCCTGGTGTGCCTGGTCGTCGGGCTGCTGATGGACGGTCCGGCGCGGACGTTGCTGCTGATCCAGGCGTTGGCCTCGCCGTTCACCGCGGTGCTCGACCACGGCCGGTACGTCTCGTACGCGCGGCAGAAGCCGTTCCGGGCGCTGCTGCTGGACGGGTCGTGGCTGGTGCTGTTCCTGGGCGCGGTCGGCGTGACCGTGCTCGTGGGCGAACTGGACGCGTCGTCCACCTACTTGTTGTGGGCGTTGAGCGCGGTGCCGGTCACGGTGGCGTGCGTGTGGCTGACCGGCGGGCCGTTCGCGGTCGGCGCGGTGCGCGGGTGGCTGCGGGACCGGCGGGCGCTGCTGCCCGGGTTCCTCATCGACGCCGTCTACCTCGCCGCGGGCACGTGGGCCACGTTCAGCGTGACGGCGTGGATCGTCGGCCTCGACGGGCTCGGCCTGCTGCGCAAGGCGCTGGTCCCGGTGACCGCGCTGACCGTGCTGTTCATCGGCATCAGCAACGCGCTGCTCGCGCACCTGGCCGGGCGGTCGGCGCGCGAGGTGGTGCGGGCGCCGATGCTCGTCTCCGGGCTCGCGGCCGTGGTCAGCCTGGTGTTCGCGGGCCTGGCCCTGATCGCGCCGGCGGACCTGCTCACCGCCGCCCTCGGCACGCCGTGGGACGGTCTGCGGCCGGTCGTGCTGGTGCTGCTGGCGTACGCCTTCCTGTTGGCCACGGCCCAGACCGCGCTGGTGGCGGGCAAGGCCAGCGGCCGGGCGTGGCTCGGGCCCCGGGTGCGCACCGTCCAGTTCGTCACCGAGATCGCCCTGGTCGCGGCGCTCGGCCTGTGGTTGGGCGTGATGGGGGTCGCGTTCGGCATGGCGCTGGCGTGGCTGACCGCCGCCGCCCTCGCCTGGGGCGGCCTGCTCGGAAATCGGGCCAGGCCCTAGATTCTTCGCCGTGCACCTGGTCGACATGCCCGTCTACTACCCGCCGCACAAGGGTGGGGTTGAGGCGTACGCGCACGAACTGCACCGACGCATGCTCGAAGCCGACCCCGACCTGCGGATCACCGTGTTCACGTCGGCGGTCGGCGCGCCGGCGGGCGTGGAGCGGTTGGGCGAGCGGTGGACGGTCGTGCGCTGGCCCGGCCGGGAGGTGATCTCGCACTACCCCGTGCCGTACCCCGGTTTCACCAGGAAGCTGCGGGCGCTGTGCGGTCCGGACACGGTGCTGATGACGCACACCCGGTTCTACTGGCCGCACCTGTGGGCCTCGCTGTTCGCCAAGCGGGCGCGGGTGCGCAGGCTGCACGTCGAGCACGGGTCCAGCCCGGTGCAGAGCGGCAACTGGTTCGTCCGGTTCGTCGCCGACACCGTGGACCGCATCACCAGCCAGCCGGTGCTGCGCTGGGCGGACGACGTGGTCGCGGTGTCGCGGTCGGCCGCGCGGTTCGTCCGGGACCTGGCCGGACGTGAGGCCCGGGTGCTGTACCGGGGCATCGAACTGCCGGACGGTGTGGTGGCCTCGGCTCCGGTCGGGGAGCCCGTGGCCTGCTACGTCGGTCGGTTGATCAACGGCAAGGGCGTGGCGGACCTGCTCACCGCGACCGCCGAACTGCACCGCCGGGGCGTGCCGCTGCGGCTGCGGCTGTGCGGCGACGGACCGGCGGCGGCCGAGTTGCGCGCGCAGGTGGCGCGGCTGGGGTTGGGCGAGCACGTTTCGTTCCTGGGCGCGGTGGACCACGACACGGCGTTGCGCGAGATGGCCGCGTGCACGGTGTTCGTGAATCCCAGTTGGACCGAGGGTCTGCCCACGACGGTGCTGGAGGCGGCGGCCATCGGCCGCGCGGTAGTGGCCACCGACGTCGGCGGCACCGCGGAGATCATCGACGACGGCGTGACCGGCCGCCTCGTGCCTGCTCGGGACCCCGGCGCGCTCGCCGCGGCCCTCGAAGCCACCGTCACCGACCCGGAACGCGAGGCGCGCGCCGACAAGCTGGGCGAGGTTACCCGCGAACGGTTCTCCTGGAACCGCACGATCGGGGCGTTCTCCGCCATGCTGGTCGAGGGTGGGTCGGGCCGTGCGGCGCGCTAGCCTTATCGGGCACAACACCCCATTTCGCTCGGCAACTCGGCAAGGAGGCCGCTGTGGCGGACCAGTCTGACGTGTGGCTGGTCGTGCCCGTCTACAACGAGGCACAGGTGATCGCCGACGTCGTGCGCAACGCGCTGGAGACGTTCCCGAACATCGTGTGCGTCGACGACGGTAGCCGGGACGGCTCAGCCGATGCGATTCGCGGGTCCGGCGCCCACCTGGTGCAGCACCCGGTCAACCTGGGTCAGGGCGCGGCGATCCAGACGGGGGTCGAGTACGCCCGGTCGCAGCCCGGCGCCGAGTACTTCGTGACGTTCGACGCCGACGGCCAGCACCAGGTCGCGGACGTGGTGCGGATGCTGGAGCGGCTGCGCGCCGAGCCGGTCGACATCATCGTCGGCACCCGGTTCAAGGGCGACGCCTCCCACATCCCGCTGATCAAGCGCGTGGTGCTGAAGACCGTGGTCGCGATCAGCCCGCGGCTGCGGAAGCTGAAGCTGTCGGACGCCCACAACGGGCTGCGGGTGTTCAACAAGAAGGTGGCGGACGAGCTCCGCATCACGCTGAACGGCATGGGTCACGCGTCGCAGATCGTCGACATGATCTCGCAGCGGGGTTGGCGGGTCACCGAGGAACAGGTCGAGATCCTGTACACGGAGTACTCGATGTCCAAGGGCCAGTCGCTCATCAACGGCGTGAACATCCTGTTCGACACGGCTCTCAAGACGGGGTCCAAGCGCTGACATGCTGATCCAGTTCCTGCTCATCGGCGCGGTCGTCGTACTGCTGGTGTTCTTCCTGCGCCACCACGGCACCACGAAGACCGCGGCCGGTGTGAAGATCGGTTTCGCCCTGTTCCTGGTGCTGGCGGCGGTCGCCGTGCTGCGGCCCACGGACGTGTCCAAGCTGGCCGAGTTCGTCGGCGTCGGGCGTGGTACCGACCTGGTGCTGTACGGGCTGGTGGTGGCGTTCGGGTTCGCGACCATCAACACGTACCTGCGGTTCAAGGAGTTGGAGCTGCGGTACGCGCGGCTCGCTCGGGCGATCGCGTTGCGCAACGCCGAGGCGCCCAAGCACGACGCGGACCTGGGCCTGGACGCGGCGGACGTCGAGGACCCGGCGCACAGCGCCTGAATCACCCACAGGCACCGCAGTTGTCCACAGGCGGCCCTTCGACCACTGCGAACCGTCGGTCTCACCTGGCATGATCGAATCAGGGGTCCCCCGGGCGGGGACCCCTGATTCGAGGCGCGGGCCGGCGTTGCGGGCTCGGGTCAGGCCTGGGTCGAGCGGAAGTAGTCGACGGTCAGGCGGACGCCCGTGGCGATGTCCACCTCCGGCTTCCAGCCCAGCTCGGTCTGCGCCAGCGAGGCGTCGATGGCCGACGCACGCAGGTCACCGAGACGGGCCGGGGCGAACTCCGGGTTGTCCGGCACGCCGGCGGCCTGGGCGACGAGGGTGTGCAGTTCGCGGTCCGACACCTGGTGGGCCGTGCCGATGTTGTACCGGCGGCCGCCGCCCGCCTCGCCCGACGCCGCGACGAACGCCGCCACGACGTCCTCCACGAACACGTAGTCGCGCGTGTTGCCGCCGTCGCCGAACACCTTGGTGGGCCGTCCCGCCAGCAGCGCCGACGCGAAGATGGCCACCACGCCCGCCTCGCCGTGCGGGTCCTGCCGAGGCCCGTAGACGTTCGCCAGCGCCAGGTGCGTGCACTCCAGCCCGTACAGCTGCCGGTACGTGTTCAGGTACACCTCGCCGGACACCTTGGACGCCGCGTACGGCGACTTCGGGTTGATCGGCACCGACTCCGTCACCGGCAGGACCTCCGGCGTGCCGTAGATCGACCCGCCGGACGACGCGAACACGACCTTCCGCACCCCGGCCCGGCGGGCGGCCTCGGCGAGGTTCACCGTGCCGAGCACGTTCTTGGTGGCGTCGAGCAGCGGCTCGGCCACGGACACCCGCACGTCGATCTGCGCGGCCAGGTGGAAGACCACCTCGGGCGCGAACGCGGCGACCACGTCGACCAGCTCCGGGGACGTGATGTCCACCTGCGAGAACGCGTACCGGTCCGCGGTGGCCGGGTCGGCGGGCGCGGTCCGCTTGCCTCGGCTCAGGTCGTCCACGACGTGCACCTCGTGCCCGTCCCTCAGGAGCCGGTCGACCAGGGTGGAGCCGATGAAACCGGCGCCGCCGGTCACTAGTGCGCGCACGAGAGCGTTCTCCTCAAACCACGACGAAACGACGACGAACAGTCACCGGGCAGCCTAGATCCAACCCGCTAGAACCAGCGCTCCAGGACCAGCGCGACGCCGTCCTCCGAGTTGGCCGCGGTCACCTCGTCGGCCGCCTCCAGCGCGACCTCGTGCGCGTTCGCCATGGCCACGCCGTGACCGGCCCACCGCAGCATCGGCACGTCGTTGGGCATGTCGCCGAACGCCAGCACACCGCTCGCGGGCACGCCGAGGCGTTCCGCGACGGCGGCCAGACCGGTCGCCTTGGTCACGCCGGGCGCGGCGAACTCCAGCAGGCCGGCGTTGGTCGAGTAGGTCATCGCGACCTGCCCCTCGACCAGCGGCCCGACCGCGGCGGCCATGTCCTGCGACGCCATGTGCGGGTGCCTGACCAGCAGCTTCACCGCGTGGTGCCCGAGCACGTAGGCCCGCTTGTGTCCGGGCAGCGGCTGGGCGCCCTCGTCCCACGGGTGGTTGTAGAGCTCGTCGGCGACGAAGTCCGAGTTCATCGAACCGCCGTCGCGGGCGGTCTCCCCCACTCGTTCCGAGGCCATCGAGCAGCCCGGCAACGCCTTGTCGAGCACGGAGGCGAGGTCGGTGAGCTGCACCGGGGTCAGCAGCTCCGCCGAGATGACGCGGTCCGCGCCGATGTCGTAGACCACCGCCCCGTTGGAGCACACCGCGTAGCCGGTGAGCCCGGCCGCGTCGGCGACGTCCGGCACCCAGCGGGGCGGGCGGCCGGTGGCCAGGACGAACGGGACGTCGGCCGCCAGCACCCGGCCGACCATGCCGGCCGTGCGCGGGCTGACGCGTCCCAGAGGGGTGAGCAGGGTGCCGTCGACGTCTGATGCCACAAGGGAAGGTCTCTGCACATCCCCATGGTGCCCCGTCGGATACCGTCGCCGGGTGCGCACTGGGATTGTGATCCTGCCCGAACACCGCTGGTGGATGGCCGAACACAAGTGGAAGGCAGCCGAGGAGTACGGCTTCCACCACGCGTGGACCTACGACCACATGGGCTGGCGCTCGCTGGTCGACGGGCCGTGGTTCGGGGCCGTTCCGACGCTGGCCGCGGCGGCCGCGGCGACCAGCACGATCCGGCTCGGCACGCTGGTCGCGTCCCCGAACTTCCGCCACCCGGTGCCGTTCTCGCGCGAACTGCTGGCCCTCGACGACCTCTCCGACGGCCGCTTCACGCTCGGCGTCGGCGCCGGTGGTGTGGGGTACGACACGGAGGTGATGGGCACCACGCCACCGCGCAGCCGGCAGGCGCGGTTCGAGGAGTTCGTCGCCGCGCTGGACATGCTGCTGGCCCAGGAGCGCACCACGTTCAGCGGCGAGTACTACGAGATCCGGGACGCCCGGAGCGCACCCGGCTGCGTGCAACGGCCGCGGCTGCCGTTCGTGGTGGCGGCGAACGGGCCGAAGGCGATGGCGGTCGCCGCGAAGTACGGCACGGGCTGGGTCACCACCGGGCCGGACACCGACGACGAGGCCGCGTGGTGGCGTGGCGTCGCCCGGATGACCGAGCAGTTCGGCGAGGCGTTGGCGGGGATCGGGCGGGCCAAGGAATCCACCGACTTCCACCTGAACGCCGATTCGTCGCCGGTGTACTCGCTGACCAGCGTGGAGCACTTCCGGGACGTGGCGGGCCGGGCGCGGTCGCTCGGTTTCACGGACCTGGTCGTGCACTGGCCTCGTGCGGACGGCGTGTACGCGGGCAGCGAGGCGGTGTTGGAGCGGGTCGCGGCGGACGTGCTGCCGGAGCTCGTCGGCAGCCGGCAGGGGTGACCTGCGCACGTTGCCCCGGGCTGACGGGCCGGGCCCGCGGGTCCCGCTATGCTCCTACCCTGGCTTGGTCGACCTCGACGGATACTGCGGGACTGAGCAGGTGATTCGTCCGGAAGACGTCATCGACGACGCGCTGGAGCCCGAACCGCCGTCGCCGGGACACGGACAGAAGCAAAACCCAGGAGGACATCCCAGGTGCGCATCGCCATTGCCTACGACTGCCTGTTCCCCTGGTCAAAGGGGGGTGGCGAGCGCCTGTACCGCAGGTTCGCCGAGGAGTTCGTCGCCGCCGGCCACGAGGTCACCTACCTCACCCGGCTGCAGTGGGACGACAACGCCCCGGCCATCGACGGTGTGCGGGTCGAAGTGGTGAGCACCGACCGCGAGCTGTACGACGCCAACGGCGCCCGCACGCTCGGACCGGCGATCAACTTCGGCCGCGGGCTGTTCGACCACCTGCGTAAGAACCGCGACCGCTACGACGCCGTGTTCGTCTCCGCCCTCCCGGCGACGAACGTGCTCGCGGTGCGCGCCGCGCTGGTCGGCACCAAGGTCGCCGTCAGCGTGGACTGGCTGGAGGTGTGGCGGCCCGACCAGTGGCGCGAGTACTCCGGCCAGGTCATGGGCCGGGTGGCGAGCACCATCCAGCGCGTCACGGCGGGCCTGAGCCCCATCTCCACCTGCCACTCGCAGCTCACCGCCCGGCGGCTGCGCGCGAGCGGCGTGAAGACGGAGCCGATGGTCAGCCCCGGCCTGATCGACCTCGACGAGGCGGTCGAGCCCGAGCTGACCGTCCGGACACCGCCCAGGGTGGTCTACGTCGGCAGGCACATCCCGGACAAGAGGGTCGAGTCGCTGCCCGCCGCGATCGCGCACGCCCGCGAGCGGTTCCCCGACCTCACCGCGACGATCTTCGGTGACGGTCCCAGCCGTCCCACCGTGCTCGCCGAGATCGAGCGGCTCGGCCTGGGCGACGTGGTCAGCACCCCCGGCTTCGTCAGCCAGGAGGAGTTGGACAACGGCATCCGCACCGCCGCGTGCCTGGTCAACCCCTCGGCCCGGGAGGGCTACGGCCTGGTCGTGGTCGAGTCGTGCGCGGTGGGCACGCCGGTCGTCCTCGTGGACGGCGACGACAACGCGGCCGTCGAGCTGATCGAGGACGGCGTGAACGGCAGGCTCGCGAAGTCCGTCGCACCGCACGAGCTGGGCGCCGCCATCGTCGACGTCGTGTCGGCGGGCGAGCCGCTGCGCAAGACCACGCACGCCTGGTTCACCGAGGTCAGCAGGACGAACACGGTCACCGCGACGGCCAAGCGGATCCTCGCGCGGCTGGAAGAGGCCGTCGGGCGGCACTCGGCGGCGGGCCTACGATGAGCGCCGTGCCCATCCGCATCGCGGTCGACCTCGTCTTCTACACCGGGCGCAAGGGCGGCACCGAGAGCTACGCCCGCGGCATGTTCCCGGCCCTCGCCGCGCACGACGACCTCAGGTTCGTCGGCATCGGCAACCGCGAGCTCGCCGAACAGCCGCCGGACTGGTTCCCCGGCGAGATCGTGACGCTGCCGGTCTCCGGGGACAACCGGGTGGCGTGGGCGGCGGCGGAAATGCTCGCCGTCGGGCCGCGTGCCCTCGCCACCGGCGCCGACATCCTGCACTGCCCGTCGAACTTCGGGCCCGCCGTCCGGCTGCTGCCGACCGTGGTCACGGTGCACGACATCCTGCCGATCCGGCATCCCGAGTGGGTGCCGGGCGGGCGGTCGCGCGGCGTGCAGGCGTTGAGCAAGGCGAGCGTGCGGGCGGCCAGCCGGATCATCGCCGACAGCCAGGCCTCCGCGGACGACGTGCACCAGCTGCTCGGCAGGCCGATGGCCGACATCGACGTCATCCACCTCGGCGTCAACCCGGTCGACGCCTTGGAGCGCACCCGCGAGCCGGCCGGGCGGCCGTACGTGCTGGCGGGCGGCAACCGGATGCCGCACAAGAACTTCGACAAGCTGCTCGAAGCGTGGACGTTCATCCCGGCCGCCGAGCGCCCGAAGCTGATCATCACCGGCAGCCACGGCGACGACCCGCTGCGACCGGTCGTGGAACGCCTCGGGCTGACCGACGACGTCGAGCTGCGCGGGTGGGTGACCGCCGACGAGCTGGCCGACCTCTACGACCGGGCGAGCGCGTACGCGTTCCCGACGCTGTTCGAGGGCTTCGGGCTGCCGGTGCTCGAAGCGATGGCGCGCGGCTGCCCGGTGGTCGGCTCGGACATCCCGGTGCTGCACGAGGTCGGCGGCGACGACATGGCCTACTTCGACCCGCGCGAACCGGCGGCGATCGCCACCTCGGTCCGCAAGGTCGTGAGCGACGTCGACCTGCAGACCGCGATGGCGGCCGCCGGGCTCAAACGCGCCGCCACCTTCACGTGGCAGCGCACCGCGGACGCGACCGCCGAGGTGTACCGGCGCATGGCGCGAACGCGATGAGCGATGCCAGGCGGATGGGCCTCATCGTCCTGATCGCGAGTCTCGCCCAGCACGGGGGCAACTACCTGTTCTACGTGATCGCCGCGCGGATGGTCACGCCGCCGGAGTTCGCCGCGATCTCGGCGCTGATCGCGTTCGGCACGATCGCGATGATGCCGATCAACGGTGTCCAGATGGCGGTCGCGCGGGACGTCGCGGTGCTGCGCACCTCGGGCACCGAGGGCGAGATGTCCGGCTACGTGCGACGACTCGGCCGCCGCACCGGCATCACCTGCCTGGTGACGTTGCTGGTGATCATCCCGTTGAGCCCGCTGCTCAGCGACCGGCTGAACCTCGGCTCGCCGCAGCCGGTCGTCCTCGCGGGCGTGTGGATCGCCGCCGCGGCGCTGCTGAACGTGCTCACCGGCATCACCCAGGGCATGGAGCGCTTCGGTTTCGTCGCGTTCTCCCTGGCGGGCCCGCTGGGCGCGCTGCGCCCGCTGCTGCTGCCGCTGTGCGTCCTGGCGGCGGGCATGGCGGGCGGCATGTGGGCGATGATCGCCGCCACGGCCATCGGCCTCGTGGTGATGATCCGCCCGGCCGCGCAGATCGCGCGGGTCGCGCCCACCGCGACACCCGCGATGCCGAGCACGGTCGTCGCGATGATCGCGCTGCTGGCGTTCTCGTCGTTGACCAACGCCGACCTGCTCGTCGCCCAGGCGGGCCTGGCCGAAGCCGACCGCGCGCACTACGCGAGCGCGGTGCTCCTCGGCAAGATCGCGTTGTTCCTGCCGACCGCGCTGGCGTTCGTGCTGCTGCCGAAGGCGACCGCGGCGTTGGAACGCGGTGAGCGCGCCGAGGGCGCGGTGCTGATGACCATGGGTCTGACGGTCGTGCTCAGCCTCGGCGTCGCCGGGCTGCTGTGGATCATGCCGCCGTGGCTGCTGACCGCGACGTTCGGCCCGGAGTACGCGATGGCCAAGCCGCTGCTCGCCCCGCTGGCGCTGGTGATGACGGCCGCGGCGATGCTGTGGGTGCACCTGACCTTCGCCATCGCCAAGCGGAGCAGGCGGATGACCACCGCGCTGGTCGTCGCGGCGATCGCGCACTGGATCGTGCTGGGATTCATGCACGATTCGCCGACGCAGATCATCCTCGGCTCCGCGATCGTCATCGTGGCCACCCTGGTGGCGATCGAGATCGGTTCCGGCAGCGGGATTGTCAGAATGCTCATGGGCAGGCCAAAGGCCGTGGCCAGCCCGCGTTAGACTCCCGCGAGCGGGATGTTCGCCAAGACAATTCGTGCGTCGCCTGATGCATTCGAGAGCAAGGAGTCAACCGCCGTCATGAGAACCGCACTCATCACCGGCATTTCCGGTCAGGACGGCGCCTATCTCGCGCAGCTGCTGCTCGAGAAGGACTACCAGGTCTACGGTGCCTACCGGCGCACGAGCTCCATCAACTTCTGGCGGATCGCCGAGCTCGGCATCCAGGAGCACCCGAACCTGCACCTGGTCGAATACGACCTCACCGACCTGGGCAACAGCATTCGGCTGCTGGACTCCACCGGCGCGGACGAGATCTACAACCTCGCCGCGCAGAGCTTCGTCAGCGTCTCGTTCGACCAGCCCACGACGACCGCGCAGATCACCGGTGTCGGCGCGCTGAACCTGCTCGAGGCGATGCGCACGGTGAGCCCGAACGCGCGGTTCTACCAGGCGTCGACCTCCGAGATGTTCGGCAAGGTGCAGGCGGTGCCGCAGACCGAGTCGACGTCGTTCTACCCGCGCAGCCCGTACGGCGTCGCGAAGCTGTTCGCGCACTGGATGACGGTGAACTACCGCGAGTCGTACAACCTGTTCGGCTCCAGCGGCATCCTGTTCAACCACGAGTCGCCGCTGCGCGGCCAGGAGTTCGTGACGCGCAAGGTCACCGACTCGGTCGCGAAGATCAAGCTCGGCAAGCTCGACGTGCTGGAGCTCGGCAACCTCGACGCCAAGCGCGACTGGGGTTACGCCAAGGAGTACGTCGACGGCATGTGGCGGATGCTGCAGGCCGACGAGCCGGACACGTTCGTGCTGTCCACCAACCGCACGGTGACCGTCCGCGACTTCGTGTCGCTGTCGTTCAGCGCGGCCGGCATCGAGCTGCGCTGGGAGGGCTCCGGCGAGTCCGAGCGCGGCCTGGACGCGGAGACCGGTCGGGTGCTGGTCCGCGTCAACCCCAAGTTCTACCGCCCGGCCGAGGTCGACCTGCTGATCGGCGACGCGTCGAAGGCCAGGGACATGCTCGGCTGGGAGGCGAAGACCACCATCGAGGAGCTGTCCCGGATGATGGTGGAGGCGGACATCGAGAGGAACGAGCGTGGGTTCTCCTTCTGAACCGACGCGGGTCCTGGTCACGGGCGTCTCGGGCTTCACCGGGCGACACGTGGCCGCCGAGCTCATCGGTGCGGGCCACGAGGTGGTCGGTCTGGCGCACGCGGGTCGCGACTCGTCGGGGAACCCGGTTCCCGGAGTCGCCGTCCACCGGGCCGACCTGCTCGACCGCGAGGGCCTGCGGTCCGTGGTCGCCGAGGTCCGGCCGGACGCCGTGGTGCACCTGGCGGCCATCTCGTTCGTCGCGCACGGTGACGCGGACGAGCTGTACCGGGCGAACGTGGTCGGCACCCGCAACCTGCTCGACGCGTTGAGCGATGCGCGGCACCAGCCGCGCATCGTGGCGTTGGCGAGCAGCGCGAACATCTACGGCAACGCGACCGTCGAGCCCATCCACGAGGACGTCCCGCCCGCTCCGGTGAACGACTACGCGGTCAGCAAGCTCGCCATGGAGTACATGGCGAAGCTGTGGGCGGACCGGCTGCCGATCGCGATCACCCGGCCGTTCAACTACACGGGTGCGGGTCAGGACGCGAAGTTCCTGATCCCGAAGATCGTCGACCACTTCCGCCGGGGCGAGCGGAAGATCGAACTCGGCAACACCGAGGTCTGGCGCGATTTCGGCGACGTCCGGACCGTGGCCCGCTACTACCGCAGGCTGGTCGAGGTCGCCCCGGCGGGCAGCACGCTCAACCTGTGCTCGGGGGTCGCGCACTCCCTGGCGGAGGTGCTGGACATGATGGCGTCCATCGCCGGGTACGAGATCGAGGTCGAGGTGAACCCGGCCTTCGTCCGGCCGAACGAGGTCGTCCGCCTGGTCGGCAGCCGGCAGCGGCTCGTCGAGACCCTCGGTGACGAGCCGGTGATCCCGTTCGCCAAGACCCTGGAGTGGATGTACTCGGCGTGATCCGGTCTTGACGGCGCACTGATCCCGACGCGGCACTAGTCTCTGCGGCTGTGCGACGAGTCGTGGTGATCGGTGGCGGGATCGTCGGCTTGGCGACCGCGCGGGAGTTGGCGCGGCGTGGCCATGACGTGGTGGTGCTGGAGAAGGAGCCGCAGTGGGCGGCGCACCAGACCGGGCACAACAGCAACGTGGTGCACGCGGGCCTGTACTACAAGCCGGGGTCGTTGAAGGCGCGGATGTCGGTGGCGGGCAACGCCTCGATCGTCGCGTACGCGCGCGAGCACGGCGTGCCGGTGGACGTGTGCGGCAAGCTCGTCGTCGCCACCTCGGCCGACGAGTTGCCGAGGCTGGACGCGCTGGCGGAGCGGGCCGAGGCCAACGGGGTGCCGGCGCGGCGGATCGGTGTCGACGAGGCGCGCGAGTACGAGCCCCAGGTGGCGGCGGTGGCCGCGTTGCGGGTGGAGAGCACCGGGATCATCGACTTCCCGGCCGTGTGCGCGGCTCTGGTGCGTGAGCTGAACGGCCACGACCTGCGGCTGCACACGCCCGCGTTGGCGATCCGGCGCGCGCTCAGCGGTGGTGGCGTCGAGGTGGCCACGCCGGGCGGGGTGGTGCGGGCGGACGCCCTGGTGAACTGCGCGGGCCTGCACAGCGACCGGGTGGCGCGGCTGGCGGGCGTGACGCCGTCGGCGGCGATCGTGCCGTTCCGGGGCGAGTACTACGAGCTGCGGCACGACCGGCGGCACCTGGTGCGCGGGCTGATCTACCCGGTGCCGGACCCGGCGCTGCCGTTCCTGGGCGTGCACCTGACCCGGATGTTGGACGGCAGCGTGCACGCGGGCCCGAACGCGGTGCTCGCGCTGCGCCGCGAGGGCTACCGGTGGCGTGACTTCTCGGCGGCGGACGCGCTGGACGTGGCGCGGTTCCCCGGCACGTGGCGGTTGGCCCGCCGGTTCGCCCGCACCGGTGCGGAGGAGGTGCTGAGGTCGATGTCGCGCAAGCGGTTCGCGGCGAGCCTGGTCCGGCTGGTGCCCGCGGTGCGGGAGGACGACCTGGTGCGTGCTTCGGCGGGCGTGCGGGCGCAGGCGATGCGCGCCGACGGGTCGCTGGTGGACGACTTCCTGATCGACACCGCGCCGCGGCAGGTGCACGTGCTCAACGCACCTTCACCCGCCGCGACGTCGGCGTTGGAGATCGGCCGGCACGTGGCCGGCGAGGTCGAACTCAGCTGGTCGTGAGCACTCAGCCGGCCTTGAGCACTCAGCTGGGCTTGAGCACGTCCAGGCCCAGGAACGGGCGCAGCGCCTCGGGGACGACGACCGAGCCGTCGGCCTGCTGGTGGTTCTCCAGGATGGCCACGATCCAGCGGGTGGTGGCCAGGGTGCCGTTGAGCGTGGCGACGATCTGCGGCTTGCCGTTCTCGTCGCGGTAGCGCACGTTCAGCCGGCGGGCCTGGAACGTGGTGCAGTTCGAGGTGGAGGTCAGCTCCCGGTACGCCTGCTGCGTCGGGACCCACGCCTCGCAGTCGAACTTGCGCGCGGCGGACATGCCGAGGTCGCCCGCGGCCGTGTCGATGACCCGGTACGGGACGTCGATCTTGGCCAGCATCTCCTCTTCCCAGGCCAGCAGCCTGGTGTGCTCGGCCTCGGCGTCCTCCGGCTTCACGTAGGAGAACATCTCGACCTTGTTGAACTGGTGCACCCGGATGATGCCGCGGGTGTCCTTGCCGTACGAGCCCGCTTCACGGCGGTAGCACGACGACCAGCCGGCGTAGCGCTTCGGGCCGTCCAGGATCTCGTCGGCGTGGTAGCCCGCGAGGGGCACTTCCGACGTGCCGACGAGGTAGAGGTCGTCGGCTTCGAGGCGGTAGATCTCGCTGGCGTGCGCGCCGAGGAAACCGGTGCCCGCCATGATCTCCGGGCGGACCAGGGTCGGCGTGATCATGAGCTTGAACCCGGCCGCGGTGGCCTGGGCGACGGCCATGTTCAGCAGGGCGAGTTCGAGCTGGGCGCCGACGCCGGTGAGGAAGTAGAAGCGCGAGCCGGACACCTTCGCGCCGCGTTCCATGTCGATCGCGCCGAGCTTGATGCCCAGGTCGAGGTGGTCGAGCGGCTCGAAGTCGAACTCGCGCTTCTCGCCGACGTGCTTGACGACCACGTAGTCGTCCTCGCCGCCGGCGGGTGCGTCGGGGTGGACCACGTTCGGCATGGCGCGGTGCAGTTCGGTAAGCTCGGCCTCGGCGGCGGACTGCTCGGCCTCGGCGGCCTTGACCTCGGCGGCCAGTTCCTTGCCCTTGGCCAGCAGCGCGTCGCGCTCCTCGCCCTTGGCCCGGCCGACCTGCTTGCCGAACGTCTTCTGCTCACCGCGCAGCGCGTCGGCGCGGGCGATGGCGGCCCGGCGGCGCTCGTCGGCGGACAGCAGCGCATCGACCACGGTCTCGTCCTCGCCACGCGCGCGTTGCGATGCACGGACGGCTTCCGGGTTTTCGCGCAGTGCCTTGAGGTCAATCACAAGGTCAGGGTAGTACCCCTCACCCAGCCGTTTTCGTGGTGGTACGCGCCCGAACCGGCCGGCACCACACCCAGGGCCGACATCTCAGCCGCCATGCTTACGCAGGGGTCCTCGCCAAGGGGATCCCTTGTTTTGATTCTGCCGGCGGGGACCGACAATCCCGGCGGTCAAGATCGCGACTGTGGACAACGTGACTGTGGACAAACTGTGGACAACTGCGCGACCCACGCCCGTTACAGCGGCTGCGTAGGGTTCCGCAACCGGTGATTCCTCGGCCTGGCCGTCGAACCGCCGCCGAACCACTGCCGACCCACTGCCGAACCACCGGACCGCCGAACGTCGAACGTCGAACCGCCGCCGATAACCATTGCCACCACCCCAAGTGTCAGACGGAGGAGCGCTAGTGCGCATCGCCATTGCCTACGACTGCCTGTTCCCCTGGTCCAAGGGCGGTGGCGAACGCCAGTACCGACGCTTCGCCGAGGAATTCGCCGCCGCCGGCCACGAGGTCACCTACCTGACCCGCGTGCAGTGGGACGAGGAGCCGGTGGTCGAGGGGATCACCGTCAAGGCGGTGAGCAACGACCGCAACCTGTACGACGGGAACGGCGTGCGCACCATCGGCCCCGCCCTGCGTTACGCCTACGGCTTGGCGAAGCACCTCGTGGCGAACCGCAAGAACTACGACGCCGTGCTGGTGGCCGCCGTGCCGAGCACGAACGTGCCGGCCGTGCGCGCCGCGCTGATCGGCTCGAAGGTCGCGGTCGGCGTCGACTGGCTGGAGGTGTGGCGGCCGGACCAGTGGCGCCAGTACTCGGGCCCGGTCATCGGCCGGGTGGCCGGCCTGCTCCAGTGGGTCGCCGCGAAGCTCAGCCCGATCGCCTCGTGCCACTCGCACCTGCACGCCCGCCGGCTCCAGGCCGGTGGCCTGCGCGGCGAAGTGGTCGTGGGCCTCGGCCTGATCGACCCGCGCGGCGACGTGGAGGCGAACCCGGACGTCACGTCACCGCCGCGCGTCATCTACGTCGGCAGGCACATCCAGGACAAGCGGGTCGAGGTGCTGCCTGCGGCCATCGCGGAGGCCCGCGAGCAGATCCCCGACCTCACCGCCACGATCTTCGGCGACGGGCCGTCCCGGGCCACCGTGATCGCCGAGATCGAACGCCTCGGCCTGCGTGACGTCATCAGCACCCCCGGTTTCGTCAGCCAGGAGGAGCTGGACGAGGGCATCCGCACGGCCTCGGTGCTGGTCAACCCGTCACGGCGGGAGGGCTACGGCCTGGTCGTGGTCGAGGCGTGCGCGGCCGGCACACCGGTCGTCCTGGTCGAGGGCGACGACAACGCGTCCGTCGAACTGGTCGAACCGGGCGTCAACGGCCAGGTGGCCAGGTCGACCGCGGACCTCGGCGCGGCGATCGTGGACGTCGTCTCGGCGGGCGAGCCGCTGCGCAAGTCGACCCACGACTGGTACACGCAGGTGAGCAAGACGAACACCATCCAGGCCACGGCCAGGCAGATCCTCGACCGGCTGACGCGGGCCGCCGCCCCGAGGTGATCAGGTCATCCCGGCCGCGGGTACTGCGGTCGGCGCGGCCCCGGCGGTCGTGGCGGCCGGTTCCAGGTGCGGCGCACCCCGGATGCCACCGGGCACCCGCACGTCGTGGCCAGGGACGGTCCAGGTCGGCTGAGCACGCGGCCGGCGGCGATCAGCTCACCGCCGGCCCACGGCTCCGGACGCGGAGTCAGGACTTCGGACGCAACGCCAGCGCCCACACGTTTCGACGCCAGCCGGGCAGCCACGTCGCCACCTGCAGCGGGGCGGGGCGGCGCTTGGCCGGCAGCATGCCGGACAGGATGCTGGAGCCGGGCATGACGGACTCGTAGGACACCGTCTTCACGTCGAAGCCCTGGTCCTCGAACAGCCGCCGCATCGACGCGCGGGTCCACGGCCGGCGGTGCGTGTAGTCGTTCCACGCCCAGCGCTGCGCGTCCGGCGAGGAGGCGAACACCCGGCCGCCGGGCTTGACCGCGCGGTGGACCTGCTGCACCAGGGTGACCGGGTCGAGCAGGTGCTCCAGGACGTCCTTCAGGATCACGCCGTCGAACTCCGCGTCACCGACCGGGAGTTCCCGCTCCAGGTCGGCCAGGCGGACGTCGATGCCCTTCTCCTTGGCCTTGCTCACGGTCGACTCGAAGTTGTCCAGCCCCACGTAGTCGGGGAAGAACTCGGACACCCAGGCCGTGCCGCACCCCACGTCGAGGATGCGCGAGCCTGGCGCGAAGTGCCGGACGACGTCGTTGTAATAGCCAGGCTTGGCGTGCCACTCGTGGTAACCCATCGAAAGGTCCAACCGACTTTCGGCCGTAGGTTCGGGACAGGGCGTTCACCGGCAAAGCGGGAACGGGGTCGAACGGGGTTGAACGGGTGCTCAGTCCTCGCCGATCTTGGTGAGGCTGAGGGTGAAGCTGACGCTGATCATCTGGAAGCCGGACACGATGAACACCATGCCCAGGATCGGCACCCGCATGGTGTCGACGACGTCCAGCGCGCCGAAGCCGGTCGCACCCCACGTCAGCACCGCGCCCAGGAAGCAGGCGATGCCGAGCAGGATGAGCAGACCGCCGATCCACAGCCCGCGTTCCAGCGACGCCCGCGCGATGCGCAGGATCATCCGGCCGGACGGGGGTGGCAGCAGGCCGAGGTGCGCGGCGTACGAGCGGGCCACGACGGCGAGGCCGATGCCCTGCGTGCCGAGGATGAACATGGTGGCGAAGCCGAGCATGGACTGCAGGCCGAAGCCGACGCCGCCGACCTCCTGCGGGCCGAACGACAGCCACAGCAGACCGAGCAGGCCGACGCCGCTCAGCGCGATCGACGGGTAGTACAGCAGCCACCGCGGGCTGAACGCGAGCAGGAAGCGCAGGTGGCGCCACCCGTCCCGCCAGGTCCGCAGGTGCGGCGCGCGGCTGCGGCCGTCGGGGCGCAGGGTGGTCGGCACCTCTTCGATGCGGCGGTGGTTGAGCGCCGAGCGGACCACCATCTCGCTGGCGAACTCCATGCCCGACGTGCGCAGGCCCAGTTCCAGCATCCGGTCGCGGCGGAACGCGCGCATGCCGCAGTGGAAGTCGCCTACCGGGATGCGGAAGAACAACTTGCCGAGCTTGGACAGCACCGGGTTGCCCAGGTAGCGGTGCAGGAACGGCATGGCGCCGGGCGCGATACCGCCCTGGAACCGGTTGCCCATCACCAGGTCCGCGCCACCGCGGAGCTTGACCAGGAAGCCCTCGATGTCCTCCAGGGCGTAGCTGTCGTCGGCGTCGGCCATCAGCACGTACTTGCCGCCGGCGGCCTCGATGCCCGCCATCAGCGCCGCGCCGTAGCCGCGCCGGGGCACGTCCACCACGCGGGCGCCGTTGGCCCGTGCGATGTCCTGTGAGCCGTCCGTGGAGCCGTTGTCGGCCACCACGACCTCGCCCGCGACCCCCAGTCGCTCTAGGGACTGCTTCGCCTTGCGCACGCAGATCTCCAACGTCTCCGCCTCGTTCAGGCAGGGCAGGACGATGGACAACTCCAAGACTTCGGCTTCCGCCGGAGCCTCGGCCTGCGCGAACTGGTTCGACACCGTCATGCTGCGCGTGCTCCCTAGGCCGGGATCTACGGGTGAGGTTGTTGGCCGGTTCGACCCTAGCCGCGCTCCGGCCCTGGTCGAGATAGGACTGCCCCAAGAGAGTCCACCACCGTCGCATAAGATACGCGGCCGTGACGAACCGACGTTCGGGTGCACGGCTTTGGCTGGTCGCCTTCATCGGCTTTTGCCTGTTGCACGCCGGTTGGGCCTTCGCCTCGCCCTACGACGGGCCACCCGACGAGGAACAGCACGCACTGCGCGCCGCGGGGATCACCCAAGGCGAAATCATCGCAGGTGAGGACCGGTTCCAGACGGTTCCGCAGAGCTTGGACAAGAACAACGTCGTCGTCGACGGGACGACGATCCACAAGTCGTGCTTCCCACAGCACGTGACCGTCCCGGCGAACTGCGCCGACCAGCCCGGCGGCGACACGACCCTGGTGCGCACTTACGTCACCGAGGCCCGGTTCAACCCCGTGTACTACGCGACGGTCGGCTGGCCGTTGGGCCTGTGGCCGGACTACAAGGGCATCGTGCTGTCCCGCATGATCAACGGCGCGCTGATGGCCGCGATGCTGGCGTTCGCGGTGGTGGCGGCGTCCCGGTGGACGCGGCACAAGGCGGCGCTCGCGGGCCTGGTCGCGGCGGTGACGCCGATGACGGCCCACCTCGGTGGCGCGATCAACCCGAACGGCATCGAGATCACCGCCGGGCTGACGTTGGCGATCTCGCTCATCGCCCTGCTGCACGAACGGCGAGAGGACGTGAACCGGGCCGCCGTGGCGTTGGCGGGTGTGTCGGCGAGCGTGCTCGTGACGCCCCGGTTCAGCGGCGTGATGTGGCTGTGCGTGATCCTCGGCGTGATGCTCGTGCCCGCGCCGTGGCAGCGGGTGAAGACGCTGCTCAAGACCCGTGTGGTGAAGGTCTGGATGGGTGTGGTGGCGCTGGCGACGCTCGCTTCGGCGGCGTGGACCGTGCTGATGAACACCGCCGAGGTCGCGGACCGGGACAACGGGTTCCTGCTCAAGGACGTGCTCAGGGGCGCGTTCATGGACATGTGGCCGAACATCGCCAACCAGATGGTCGGCGTGATGGGCTGGGCCGAGACGCTGATGCCGCGCCTGGTGTACGTGGTGTGGTTCGCCGCGCTCGGGGTGCTCGTGCTCGGTGCGCTGGTGGTCGGCAAGCTGGTCGACCGGTGGCGGATGACGGCGTACTTCATCGGCACGTTCGTGCCGTACGTCGGCATGGAGATCCTGCTGATCAACCAGACCGGCTGGTTCAACCAGGGCCGGTACTTCCTGCCCGGCGCCGTGGGCATCCCGCTGCTGGCCGCGCACATCCTGGCGCACCGGGCGTTGACCGCCGAGCACTTCCGGTCGATGACGCGGCTGCTGGCGTTCCTGCTGCTGCCGATCCACCTCGTGTGCCTGGCGTTCACGATGATCCGGTGGCAGTCGGGGTTGGCCATCTACAACCCGCTGAAGGGCAGCTGGAGCCCGCCGTACGGGTCCGTCCTGCCGCTCGTGTTCGGCGCGTTGGGTGTGGTGGTGCTGGCGGCGATGTACTGGGTGGCTTCCCGGACGCCCAAGGTGGCGCAGGACGCTCCGGAGGCGGAGTCGGCGCCCGAGGTGGCGCAGGGGCCGGTTCCGGCGGGCGTGGGCCGTTCCTGAGCGTTGAACTCACGCGAGAGTCGAACGCTCTCGTCCCGAGAGTCGAACCCTCAGGTAGGCCGAGTTCAACACTCAGGTTCCGGCCACGCGCGTCCTGAGCGTTGAACTCACGGCACCTGAGCGTTCGACTCTCGCTACCTGGAGGTTCGACTCTCGCGTTTGAGTGTTGGAGACGCGGAAGGCCCGGCCTGGTGGCCGGGCCTTCCGCGTAGTTGGGGGTTAGCGGCGGGATTTGCGCAGGCGGGCCGCGGCGGCTCGGCCCAGGTGGTTGACCGCTGAGCCCAGGTCGGGCGGTGCGACGGAGAGGGGGTCGCGCAGCTGCTGTTCCAGCAGTTGGTTCGCCCGTCTCAGCTCGTGCACCTGGTTCTCGCGCTTCTCCAACTCGGCCCGCAGGTGTTCGATCTCGTGCCGCTGCTTCGCGACCGTCTCGGCCAGCCGGTCGGCGTCGTCGGCGTGCGCGACCGCCTCGAACTGCATCTGGAGCACCCGCGTGTACAGCGCGATCCGGTTGCCCTCCATCGTCGCCAACAGCTTCGACGACGTGAACGGCCGCAACTGGTCCATGATCTTCTTCGCGCCCGGCGCGGCCTTGCGCATCAGGAACCCGATGCCGAACACCGCGGGCACCACTTCGAGCAGCCAGTCCGCGGCGCCCGCCTCGGCCACCGCGTCCTCGACGGCCGTGAGCACGCCGTTGCGCTCACCGCCTGCCTCGACCGCCCACGTGAACGCACCGAGCCCGACCAGGCCCGCCGGCGTCAGCTCGTCGTGCCACACGGTCGGCCCGTCGGACGACGACTCGTGCTTGTCGTCCCCGGTCAACGGCGAGGGCTCGTAGTACAGGTCCCGCCGCGCGCACGGCCACAGCACGTCGTTGAGCACGACGACGGCGTCCGGCGCGTTCTGCATGATCCACGTCACCTCGGCGTGGACCACCGCGTAGTTGTGGTCCCCGTCGAGCACGTACAGGTCCGCGATCGGCAGCTCGGCGAGCACGGCGGGCGAGTGGCCCTCGACCAGGTGCAACGCCGGGTTCTTGGCCAGCGTGGCGCGCAGCTCGTCCGAGGGGAACGGGTCGACGCAGTGCACGGCCGACGCGCCCAGCTCGGTGTAGATGGAGCTGACCTGGCCGGACTCGACGCCGACCTCCACCACCGTCTCGATCTTCCGGTTGGCGAAGATGATCGCGAACTGCTCGCGCAGCACCGACAGGGAGTGCAACATCACCGGCAGCGCGCGGGCCGCCCTGATCTGGGCGTGGGGGTCTTCCCGGCTCCCGATGACGTCGACACCTTGGTTCACGAAGCGCCTCCCAGCTTGCGGATCGCCACCCGGGCGGCGCCCGCGGCCACACCCGTGGCCCCGCGGGCCCGGTACTCCTCACGGAGCCTGCCGCTGATCCGCGCGACCTTGGTGGCGGCCGACGGCGGACGGGCGGACAGGTTCGACAACGACTGCGGCAGCACCGCGAACGCCACGGTGACCTGGCCGGACGACATGGGCGCGCCGGCGCGTCCGGCGACCCGCAGCACGAGCACCGACTCCGGCCCACCGAACTCGATCATGTTGCCGCCGAGCCAGCGGCAGCCCGCGTAGGTCAGGCCGGCGAAGTCCTCCGGCGTCTCCCAGCGCAGCGGCTCGGGCAGCGGACGACGTCCCGCGTTGCCCCGGACCTCGATCCAGTCGACCCGCACGATCGCGGGCCGGCCGGGGATGGCCAGCGACAGGTCGATGATGTCGTGGTGCTCGAAGTCGAGCCGGGCGAACGACAGCCCGTTGCGGTTGATCCGGACGCGGCGGCGACCGGCCTTCTCCCACTCGTCGGCGCCGGTGCGGTAGTGCAGCGCGGTCTCGAACGGCTCACCGGACGGCTCGAACACGTTCCGGTCGACGAACCCGGCGGTGAGCGCCTTGCTCGCGGAGGCGAGCCCGGTGTCGGAGGCGGCGAGCAGCGCGGGCCAGAACGAGTCGCGCATGCCCAGGTCGTCCAGGTCGAGCGGCGACAGGTACGGCAGGGCCGCCACCAGGTCGTCCGGCACCACCTTGGTGACCAGGGTGGAGCCGAAGTTGTCCTCGTGCGCCCAGCTGCCGAACACGGCGGCCTCACCGGGCGTCGGCGCCTTCAGCGCGGACACCACGATGTTCGCCAGCCGGTCCTTCGCCGCCTGCGGGCGGGCCAGGTCGGACCACGTGCCGCCGGACGCGCGGACGTAGCTGTTCCAGATGCTCTGGAACGCGAGCATGCCCTCCTGCGCGGCCAGCCGCTCGGCGTTCTGCGAGCTCGACTCGGTGACGCGGCCCAGCACGGGCGCGCCGTCCTCGGTGAAGCCGACCAGCGTCCCGCACAGCGCGTTGACGCACTGCTCGAGCACCTCGGGGCTGCGCACGATGGTCGACGCGATGTCCACCGGGTGGCCCGCCTGCGCCAGGTAGCCCTCGGCGCGCAGGCCGGCCAGGTAGGCGCGCACGGACCGGTCGTCGGTGGCCAGGTACAGGCCGGCGGGCTTGATGTCGATGTCGGCGACCTTCAGCGCCTGGGCGAGCTGGCGCTGGATGGTGCCGCCCCAGCCGAGGTCGACCAGGGTGAGGTCAGGGCTGTCCAGCGCGCCGGCCGCGCGCAGGTACCGGATCATCCGCTCGCGGGCGGCGGTGACGGTGGCCTTCAGCCGGTTCTGCAGGTGCGGCGACTCGGTGAGCGCGATGCTGACCCGCTCGGCGATGTCGCCGTTGTCGACGACCGTGTCCAGCTCGTTGGCCAGGCTCGGCACCTCGCCCGCGCGCAGGTGCAGCACGGACAGCAGTTCGCGGATCGACAGCTTGTAGCTGCGGCGGATGAACTCGTGCACCGAGTCGACGTCGAACTTGTCCAGCGCGGCGAGCGAGGTGACGTGCCGGGACAGCCAGATCGGCCGGGCCTCGACGTCCCACCCGCGTTCCCGCGCGGCGTTGTTGACCAGCGTGGACAGCAGCTCGCCCTCGCGCATCGGGCACCACAGCACCTTGGTGCCCGCCTCGTGCGCGCGCCAGGCGACCCACTCGGCGAAACCCGTCATCACGGGGCCGAGGACGGCGGCGCCGAACCGCCACGCGGTGTCGCGGCCGGACTCGCTGTCCGCGCCGGACGCCTGCAGCACCTTGGCGCGCAGGCTGGTGATGCCGAAGTCGCCGTGCTCCTCGTCCAGGAACGGCGCGTACCGGCCGAACGGGTCGTCCGGCTCGCCCTCGCGCTCCAGCACGACGGCCAGCGGCTGGTCGACGCGGCGGTAGTGCACCACGCGCACGCCCAGCTCGGCCGGGACCTCGATGTCGGCCACCTCGTTGTCCCCGATGTGGACGATCTGCTCGGGGCTGAGGTTCAGCTCGTTGAGCACGATCTCGAACAGGCCGTTCGCCTTGTCCGTGCCGTGCTGGTGCGAGCGGAACACCCGGGCCTTGCGCAGCCCGTCCAGCTCGGGGCGGTCGAGCAGGTAGGACAGCTGCTCCTCGGTGAAGTACGTGTCCGAGACGAGCACGATGTCCACGTCGTTGCGGTCCGCCTCGCGGATCACCTCGGCCATGTCGAGGTCGACCACGGTGAACTCGCGTTCCACCTCGACCTCGGCCTTGACCAGCTTGTCCAGCAGCGCGCCGTCGAACAGGTCGGACGGCATGGCGCGCCAGATGTCGAACAGCGACACCTCGGGGCCGAGGTCGCCGCGGTCGCCGCGGGACTTGGCCTCGGCCGCGATCCGCATCCGCCGGAACGTGGCGTCGGTCATCCACGCCGGCGCGAGCCCGGCCGCGCGCAGGCGCGACCCGAGGATGCCGAACACGTCCGCCGGGCGGGGCACCCTGCGCCACAGGATCGTGTCGAAGACGTCGAACGACAGCACAGCGCACGACCGGTCCGCGACTATCCGGTGGACATCCTCCAGCAGCGCGTGAGTGCGCTTGCCCGCGGCCTCGGCCATCGCGGCGACCCCCATCTGTAGTTCCGTGTAGTTCCGTGCTTCACGGCGAAAACCGGGGGCGGCGCCGCGCCGCGAACGCCCACGGGTGTCTTGTGCCGACCTGGCGGTCACCATACCTGTGGCGCCACGGCCGCCGGCGGGACGGAAGGGTACCGGCCCGCCGGCGGGACGGTCAGGAGATTGCGACGGCCACCACGAGGCCGAGCGCGACGTGCGCCGAGGCGACCACGACGCTGGCCGGGGCGAACCGGTCCGACTCGATCAGCGAGCCGATGTCGAGCCTGGTCACCCACTCCAGCAGCCGCACCGCGAGCACCTGGACGATGATCCCGACGAACCCGAAGATCAGGGCCGACAGCAGGCCCTCGTCCAGCTTGCCCGCCGAGCTGTAGATCGCCACGACCACGATCAGCGCCATGCTCACCAGGCCCGCCGACGTCACGATGACGGCGTTCGGCGCACCGCCGCGGACGAGCGCGCTGAGCTTGCCGGGGGTGGTCCAGTCGATGGCGTAGAAGCCGACGACCATCAGCACCAGGCCGACGACGGCGTAGAGCGCGATCGCGCCGACGCCCTGGCCGATGGCGGCGCCGAAGCCGGGGTCCAACGCGAGGTTGGGAATCACAGACCCTCCATGGTGTGCAGGTTGATCGGTTGTGCCGCCGGTGAAGGAGCCGGTGACGACGTGAGTGGTGCGTTGTCCGGGGTGGGGAGTCTCATTCGACGATCCTGTGCGGCACGAACGCCGCGCCGTCGTCGGTGACCAGGCCGACGGTCTCGCGGATGCCGAGCCCCGCCGCGGTGTCGCCGACGATCCACGCGCCCAGCGCCGGCCGGTAGCCGTCGAACTCGGGCAGCGGGTCGAACAGCTGGTAGACGAAGCCCTCCTTGCCGTAGACCCCGCCGGTCTGGGTCTCGTAGCCGGGGGCGACGATCTGGATGTTCGCGCCTTCCCGACCCAACCGCGGCTTGCGCACGTACTCCGTGAGGAGACCTGGTTCGTCCAGGAACGCGGGCAGGAGGTTCGGGTGGCCGGGGTACATCTCCCACAGCACGGCCAGCAGCGCCTTGTTGGACAGCAGCATCTTCCACAGCGGCTCGACCCACAGGGTGCCGGGCAGGCTCTCCACCGCGAAGCGGCCGAACTGCTCGTCCACCACCCATTCCCACGGGTAGAGCTTCACGACCGTGGCCATCGGGGCGTCCTCGAGGTCGACGAACCGCTTGAGCAGCGAGTCCCAGCCGATCTCCTCGATGGCGAGGCCGACGGTGTTCATGCCCGCCTCGGCCGCGGTCTCCTGGAGGTAGGCCACGGTGACGTGGTCCTCACCGGAGGGGTCCGCGCCGGACCAGGTGAAGTGCAGCTCGTTCGACGGCAGCCGCTCGCCGATCTCGGCCCAGCGCTCGACCAGCTTCTCGTGGATGGAGTTCCACTGGTCGTCGTCGGGGAACACGTCGGTCTTCCAGTTCCACTGGACGACCGAGGCCTCCAGCAGCGACGTGGGCGTGTCCGCGTTGTACTCCAGCAGCTTCGCCGGTCCGCGGCCGTCGTAGCGCAGGTCGAACCGCCCGTAGACGTGCGGGTCGCGGCGCTTCCACGACTCGCCGATCGCGGGCCACAGCCACTCCTGGATGCCGAAGTCCCGGTAGCGCTCGGTGAGCACCACGTTGTCGACGGCTTCCAGGCACATGCTGTGCAGCAGCTCGACGTCCGCCTCCAGCGACAGCACGTCGCTCATCTCGAAGACGTAGTGCGCCGACTCGTCCCAGTACGGGCGCGGGCTGCCGTCCGCGGCCCTGGCCGGGGCGCCGAACACGAGCCCCTGGTCGGAGACGGTGCGCTGCCAGTTCGGCCGGGGCGTGGAGGACTCCCGACGCACTCAGCTGCCCCCGCTCTTGCTGCCGCCGGACACGCCGAAGCCACCGCGCTGGATGACCGTGCCGGACTTCGTGCTGATGTTCGCGCCCTTGGGCATGGTGTAGCTGCCGCCGCTGACCTTCTGGCCGACGGGCACGCTGGAGCCGCCGTAGTGGTAGCGGTAGGAGCTGCCGCCGATGTAGATGAAGCCGCTGCTGACGTACCCGCCGTGCGAGCGCGCGTACTCCTCGTCGCAGTACTGGTCCTCGACCACGACGTCGTCACGCGTGCACTGCGCCTCGACGTCGTCGGGGCTGGACACGGCGTACCAGATGGCCACCACGCCCACCACGCCGACGGCCACGCCACCGCCGATGAGCAGCCGCTTGCGCAGCTTCTTCTTGCGCTGCTCCTCGGCTTCGAGGACGAGCTGCTGCTCGCGCTGCTGCTCGATCGCCTGGGCGCGGGCACGCTGCTCGGCCACCGTCGGCGGCCGGGGCTTGGTCACGCCCGGCTCCTGGCTGCGGATCTGACCGCGTCCACCCGGCGGAGGCCCTTGAGGCGGTCCTTGAGGCGGTCCTTGCGGTCCCTGAGGTGTCGGCGGCACGTACGGCGGCGGCGTCGCGCCACCGCCCTGCTGCCCCGGTCCACCTGCTCCGTTCGGTCCACCCGGCCCACCAGCGCCTGGTGTCGCGGCGTTCCCGGTGTTGTCGTTCTCAGTCATCAGCCACTCCCGGCGGGCACGGTACAGAGATCGGCCGCCGATTGGGTGACGAGTGGCCTAAAAGCAACACACTCGACCCGCCCGAAGGGTTCGTCGGCCTACACAGGCATCATGGAGTAGATGTCCATGACCGCGCGCTGGTTTCGTCGTGGTGACCACCTGGTCATGCTCGGCGCGTTCGCTGGCGCGTTCTTGCTGCTCGCCCTGAGCACTTTCACGTCGTGGCCGGTGGGCGCGGGAGGGCTCGGCGCCGCCGGAACGACCACGGTGAACCCCGTTATGGCCGCTCAGGCGGGTGACTGCCTGAACTGGACCAAGAAGGACCTGTCGGACGTCGCGAAGGTCGACTGCACCAGCCAGCACCTGTTCGAGGTGACCGGAGTGGCGGACATCTCCGCCGCGCACGGCCCGCAGGCCCCGTTCCCGGACGACGCGCAGTGGCAGCAGATCAGCCAGGAGCAGTGCGGGAAGATGTCGCTGGACTACCTGGGCGGCAAGTTCGACCCGTTCGGCAAGTACACGGTCGGTCCGCTCAGCCCCGGTGAACGGCTGTGGCGCGAGGGCCAGCGCACGATCCGCTGCGGCCTGCAGGTGGCCGGTCCGGCGGGGGGTCTGCTCCCGTCCTACGGCACCGCGCGCACCCAGGACCAGTCCGACGTGTACGACCCGGGCGTGTGCCTCGGCATCACCGAGACCCGGTCGGTGGCCGACCCGGTGGAGTGCGTGAAGCCGCACACGTTCGAGATCACCGGCGTGGTGACGCTGCCGCCGGGCGACTTCCCGCCGCTGGAGCAGCAGGACAACATCATGGTCGGCGAGTGCGCCCGGATCACCGCCGAGTACACCGGCGGCGCCGACCTGCAGGCCCGCGGGCTCATCGTCGCCTGGGACACCAGGGCGCCGGAGAGCTGGGCCGCGGGCTCCAGGCTGGCGAACTGCAAGATCGGCGCGACGCCGACGGACAACAGCCTGACCGCGTGGGAAGGCAGCGTGCGCAACCCCAACGCGCCGCCGCTGACCACGTCGAACCCGCCGCAGACGACGGCCGTGCAGCAGGACGAGGCGACCGGCGCGCCGCTGCACTCGCAGTCCAACAGCAGCTCGGCCGCGCCCTCGTCGTCCGGCGAGAAGCCCTCCGGCAAGCCGGACGAGTCGACGACCGCCGTGACCACGACTACGCCATCGAGGTGACGACGTGCCGGTGGAGATGACCCGTCAGCGGTTCGAGGAGCTGGTCGGCGAGGCGCTGGACCTCATCCCGCCGGAGTTCGCGGCGGCGATGAACAACGTGGTGGTCCTGGTCGAGGACCGCAACCCGGACGAACCGAGCCTGCTCGGCCTCTACCAGGGCATCGCGCTGACCGCCCGGACCAGCGACTACGGCGGCGTCCTGCCGGACCGCATCTCCATCTACCGCGAGGCGATCCTGGACATCTGCCGCGACGAGGACGACGTGGTGGAGGAGATCGTGGTCACCGTGGTCCACGAGATCGCGCACCACTTCGGCATCGACGACGCCAAGCTGCACGAGCTGGGCTGGGGCTAGCGGCTAGCGGCTGGGGGCTGGCGGCTGGCGGCTGAGGGCTGGCGGCTGGGAGCTAGCCCTCGACCACGTCCACGCCGGTCCACGACGTGCAGCGCCAGCCGTTCGCGGCGCGTTCGAGCACCACGCGGCCGGTGTTGGGCAGCAGGCCGGCTTCGGCCAGCGCGGGCGTCACGTTGACGGCCAGTGCCAGCGCCGCCATCCGCAGCGACCCGCCGTGGCTGACCAGCACCAACGTGTCGTCGTCCTCGTGCTTCGCGGTGATCTTGTCCACCGCGGCCAGGTACCGGTCGAGCACCTGGCGCCCGCTCTCGCCGCCGGGCAGCGGCACGTCCAGGTCGCCCTCGGCCCACTGCTTCACGGTGGCGATGAAGATCTCGAACGCCTCGCGGTCGTGCCGCCCTTCGAGGTCACCGCAGAAGATCTCCTGCACGCCCTCCACGACCTCGACGTCCAGGCCGTGCGCCAGCGCCACGGGCGCGGCGGTCTGCTGCGCGCGCACCGCCGTGCTGGCGTAGACGGCCACCACGGGCTCGGCGGTCAACTCCTCGGCCAGCGCCGCGGCCTGCGCCACGCCGGCGTCGGTCAGCGGCGGGCCCGGCGGCAGCGAGTCCAGCGCCATCTTCAGGTTCGACGCGGTCTCGCCGTGTCTGACCAGGATCAACCTCATGCGCCCTGCCCCCTCCGCACTCTGTCCACCCATTCGACGGCGGCCACGAACTCCTCGTTGCCCGCCACGTGGCCGCTCGGCTCGGCCTTCGGGTACGAGCCGAGGAACCGGGTCTGCGGGCAGTGCCGGTGCAGCGCGGCCAGCGCGTCACCCACCCGCGGCTCGGCGACGTGGCCGTCCATGTCGATGTAGAACCGGTACTGGCCGAGCCTGCCCTTGGTCGGCCGCGACTCGATGCGGGTCAGGTTGATGCCGCGCAGCGCGAGTTCGGTCAGCAGCTCCGACAGCGCGCCGATCTTGTCCGCCGCCGTGCACACCACGGACGTCCGGTCGTGGCCGGTCGGCTCGGGCAGCGTACCGGGCGGGCGGACCAGCAGGAACCGGGTCTTGGCGTCCCGCACGTCGGCCACGTCGGTGGCCAGCTCCTCCAGCGGGTAGTGCCGCACGGCCACCGGCGCGCACACAGCCGCGTCGAACTCGCCCTCCGCCACAGCGCGCGCTGCGGCGGCCGTGGACGTCGTGGCGAGCACCTCGGCGGTCGGCAGGTGCTCGGCCAGCCAGTGGGTGACCTGCGCCAGCGCGTGCGGGTGGCTGGCGACCGTGCGCACCGGCCCGCCACCGGGCCGCACCAGCACGGTGAACCGCACCGGCAGCACCGCCTCGGCCACCGCGATCAGCGGTTCGCCCTCCGTCAACGCGTCCATCGTCGCGGGCACCGCGCCCTCGACGGAGTTCTCCACCGGCACGCACGACGACTGGGTTTCCCCCCGGCGGGTGGCCGCGAGGGCGGCGGGCACCGTGTCGAACGGCACCAGTTCCTGCTGCGGAGTGGCGAAGCCGCGTGCGGCCTGCTCGGTGAACGTTCCCTGCGGTCCCAAGTAGGCGAGCACGGCCGCAACAATACGAGGAGCACGTCCGGTGACCGCGGTTGAGGCGAGGATCACCCGCCTGGCTGGTACCCGCCCCCGTTCCGCAGCAACGGGTTCTCCTGGAATGCTGGAGACGTGTCCGCCGCCGATACGGAGGGTGAGATCAACGCTCCCGCAGCAGTTCCCCGTCTGGTGTTGTGCGCCGTCGACGAACCGCTGGCCCGTGCCTGGCTCGCGGTGGCCGAGGGCCGGACCGGCGTCGAGGTGCACCGGGGCTCGGTGCTCGACATCGTCGCCGAGGCCGTGGTGAGTCCCGCCAATTCCTCCGGCTGGATGCGCGGGGGCATCGACGCGGTGTACGCGCGGGCGTTCCCGCTGGTCGAGGGCAACGTGCGCAGTGCCGTGCTCGGTCTGCACGGCGGTGAGCTGCCGGTGGGCGAGGCGCTGGTCGTGCCGACCGGCGAGCCGGAACCCGAGTGGCTGATCAGCGCGCCGACCATGCGGCAGCCCGGTGAGCTGCTGCCCGAGGACACCGTGCACCCGTACCTGGCCGCGCGCGCCGTGCTGCGGCTGTGGCTGGGCGGGCGGCTCGACGACGGCCGCCCGCTGCGCGCCGTCGTCCGCACGATCGCCATGCCCGGACTCGGCACCGGGGTCGGCGGGGTCGCGCCCGCCACCTGTGCCCGCCAGGTCGCGGCGGCGTGGGACGAGGTGTTCAGCCCGCTGCCCAGCCGCTAGGCCGTGATCGCGCCGTGGTTGTGCGTGGTTGCGCCGGGGTTGTGCACAACTTGTGGACAGCCTGCGTGGAGCCTGTGGACAACTAGCGTGGAGCGACCCAACGCTCCAGGTCCAGTTCGTCGGTGATGGGGATGCCGTAGTCGCCGATGCTCGGGATCTCCGGCTTGAGGCGACGTGCCTCGCGCACCGCGTCCGGGCGCAGTGCGGTGAGCCGGAACCCGCGGCGTTGGTAGAAGCGCAGGGCGTCGAGGTTGTCGTTGGTCGTGGTGAGCCGGACCCGTGAGCAGCCGAGCTGCCGGGCGCGGCGCACCGCGGCGTCGACCAGCGAGCTGCCGACGCCCCTGCCTCTTCGCAGCGCGTCGATGGTGACGATCTCCAGGTGGCCGTCGGTGGCGGCGTAGGTGAGCAGTCCGACGACCTGGTCCTGCTGTTCGACCAGGAACCCGGGCAGGCTGGCCGGGAAGAACACCTGGCCGTGCGCGACCGCGGTGTGCGCGCCCCACAGTTCAAGCACCAGCCTGCCGACGACGATCCGGTCGGCTTCCTCGATCTGGCGTACGAGCATCCCTGCACTGTCTTGACGACCGGGCGCGGTGGGTACCGGCATTCGACCTATGGTTGGTTCGTGCCGGTGCGAGTGTTGCTCGTAGACGACCATGAGGTGGTGCGCAGGGGGCTGCGCGAACTGCTGGAGGACGAGGACGACATCTCGGTTGTCGCCGAGGCGGGCGGGGTGGACGAGGCCCTGGTCCGGGCGGGGGTGACGCGGCCCGACGTGGCCGTGGTGGATGTGCGGCTGCCGGACGGCGGCGGGGTCGAGCTGTGCCGGCGGCTGCGCGCGCTGCCGGACGGGCCGAGGTGCCTGGTGCTGACCGCGTTCGACGACGAGGAGGCGCTGGTCGGGGCGATCATGGCCGGCGCGTCGGGGTACCTGCTGAAGCAGGTGCGGGGGCAGGACCTGGTGACGGCGGTGCGCGAGGTGGCGGCCGGGCGGTCGTTGCTGGACCCGCAGACGACGGCGCGGGTGCTGGACCGGATGCGGCGGCCGGTCGAGGTGGACGTGCTGGACGCGTTGACCGAGCAGGAGCGGCGGGTGCTGGACCTGATCGGGGAGGGGTTGAGCAACCGGCAGATAGCCGAACGGCTGTTCCTGGCGGAGAAGACGGTGAAGAACTACGTCACGGCGGTGCTGTCGAAGCTCGGCATGGAACGCCGCACCCAGGCCGCCGCGTGGGTGGCCCGCCGTTCGCGCTGATCTGTCCGTGGGAGTGGCCGGTCGGTCGTCCGGCCACCCCTGATCGTGCCGGTGTCAGATCTTCACGGACGCGATCACGACGTGGTGGTCGGACGAGGGCGTCGGGATGCTCTTGGGCGCGGACCCCCGGAGTCCGCGCAGGAAGATGTAGTCGAACTTCTTCCCGTTGTCGTGGGTGCCCCGGCAGCCGCTGGGTGTGCAGCGGGCGTCCGCCTCCTTCCAGCCGTTCTTCCACATCGGCCGGATCGCGGAGTCGCCCGGTGTGCTGTTGAAGTCGCCGAGCACGATGCCGGCGGCGGGTTTCCCGGTGGCGTTCGCGAGTGCCGCGATCTGCTCGGTCTGCGAGTTCTTGATGCCGATGTGCGTGTTCCACACCGGGATCACCCGACTGCCGACCTTGACCTTCGCCCACACGACACCGCGCTCCTCCTTGTCCTTCGACTTGGCGACGACGGGCAGGCGGAAGCTGCCTTTACCGACGATCGAAGCGGTCTTCCGCTTGACCAGGATGGCGTCGCCGTTGGCCCCTTCGGTGCCGGGCGTGCCGCCGCACCGCCGATCCGTCCGCCAGGTGCCGTAGACGACGTCGTAGTCGACACCGGCCTCGTTCTTCATGTCGTCCACCAGTTGCTGGACCCATTTGACGCAGATCTCCTGCAACCCGAGGATGTCCGGTTTCTGGTTCTTGACGACATTCGTCCAGCCCCGCTGGTACGAGAGGCTCTTCGGGATCTCCCAATTCCACGTCATGACTTTTACCGACGTCGCGGCTTGTGCGGAACCGATCCCCAGTGCCGAAACCGTGCCGAGTGCCGCCAGCAGTCCCAGCAAGAGCGACAGCCCTTTCTTGGGCAAACTCATTTCCCCTCCTCGGTGGTGGCTTGTGCCAACAGCGTCGAGGGTGGTGGTCGCCGCGCAACGCGGGCAAGGAAAACGCTGTACGAATGTGTGCGGGACAGTGGTCCGACCAATTCCGGACACACCCGGACAGCGCGCAACCCGCGCCTCACCAGCGCTGATCACCCCTGGGAGGCGCGGTGACAGCTACGCAGGCGTCCCCGCCAAGGGGACCCCTGCTTTAACCCTGCCACAAGGGACCGACAATTTCCGCGCCCCGAGCGTCGCCTGTGGATAACCCCTCTGGACAGCCCCGCCGCCGGATTCGGCCAGGGTTGTCGGAGGCCGTGCAGCGGCTCAGCCGGTCAACGGCACGTGCCACGTGATCGTCGTGCCGGTACGCGGTGACGACGTGATCTCACACCCGCCACCGGCGGCCAACGCCCGTTCCTCCAGGTGCCGCAAACCCCGTTTGGCGACCCCGCGCGGAATGCCGCAGCCGTCGTCGGTGACTTCCAGGTCCAGCCGATCGGGTGTCCTGCGCAGCGCGATTCCCACGTGCCGAGCCCCCGAGTGCCGCACCACGTTCGACAACGCCTCCCGCAACGCCGCCCGAGCGTGGTCGGCCAGGTCCGCGGGCACGTCCGCCACGTCGCCCTCGGTCCGCACCTCCGGCTCGAACCCCAGCAGCTCGCCCGCCGTCCGGGCCTCCGCCAGCACCGAACCCCTGAGGTCGACGTCGGCGGGCTTGCCGGGATCGGCGCTGCGCAGGGCGCGGACGGTGGCGCGGACCTCGGCCATGGTCTGGTCGAGCTGGTCGACGGCGTCCGCGAGCCGCTTGGCCTCCCGCCCTTCGAGCTTGAGCCGGCGGTCGAGCAGGTCGAGCTGCACGCCCGTCGCGTACAGCCGCTGGATGATCACGTCGTGCAGGTCGCGGGCGATGCGCTCGCGCTCCTGGTAGACCGCGACCCGTTGGCGGGCCGTCGAGCCCTCGGCCAGCACCACCGCCAGACCGGCCTGCGCGGCGAACGCGGCCAGCACCTCGACGGTGTCCGGGCTGAACGGCTGCGCGCCCTTGCGCCGGTAGACGGCGAGCGCACCGATCTTGCGCTCCCTGGTGCCGAAGGGTGCGACCGCGAACGGCCCGTAACCCCGCAGCGCCTTCGGCACGAACGGCGCCGTGCGCGGGTCGGTGGTGAAGTCGTCGGCGACCACCGGCACGCCCGTCCGCGCCGCCCGTGCCGCCGACGAACGGCTGGACAGCACGATCCCGACCGGGTCGTCGCCACCGGAGGACGCCTCGACGGTCAACGTGCCGTCGTCCGCCGTGACCATGGCCAACCCGAGGTCGGCCCCGGCGAGTTCGACGGCGCTGCGCACCACGAGCGGCAGCACGGCGTCCGGGTCGTCACCCGCGAGGGCGGCCGAAGTGATCTCGGTCGACGCGGCGAGCACGCGGGCGGGGTCCACGGTGGTCAACGGTAGGCCAGTCAACGGTGGGCCCTGGCCCGCATCCGCCCCTCGGCGACTTCCAGCACCAGGTCGGCCCGGTCGGCTTCCTCCGGCCGGTGGGTGATGTGGATGACGGTCTTGTCCCGCAGCACGTCGTCCAGCCGGGCCAGCAACGCCCGCGCGGTCGGCTCGTCCAGGTGTGCGGTGGGCTCGTCCAGCAGCACGAGATCGGCGTCGTAAAGCAGCGCACGGGCCAACGCGACCCGCTGGGCCTCACCGCCGGACAGCAGGGTCGGGCCGACCACGGTGTCGAGGTCGAGCCGGACGCCCGCGACGTCCAGTGCCCACAGCAGCCGTGCGTCATCCGCTCGGGGGTCACCCAGTCGAAGGTTCTCGCGGACCGTGGTCGACACCAGCATCGGCTCCTGCGGGCACCACGCCACCCGTTCCGGCCGCCACACCAGCCCGCGTTCGGGTTCGAGGAACCCCAGCAACAACGCGAACAGGCTCGACTTGCCCGCACCGGACGGCCCGACCACGGCCACCTTGGCGCCGGCCGGCAGGTCGACGCACACCCGCTCCAGCACGGCTTCCGCACTTCCCGGCCACCGCACCGTCACGCCCTCCAGCCCGACCGCCCCGCCGACCGCCGCCTGCTCGACCCGCGCCGACCCGGCATCCACAGCGAGCGATTGTTCAACGATCCGGCCGTAGGACTCGCGCAGCGCGGCGCGGTGCTGCGCGGCGGTGGGCAGTGCGCTCAGCACCTCGGCCAACGCGAGCGGCACCAGGCCGAGGACCGGCACCAGCAGCGGGTCGACGCCACCGGCCAGGCCGATGCAGACCGCCGACGCCAACCCGGTCGTCAGGTGCACGATCCCGATCGCCGCGCCCGCGCCGAGGGCCTGTCGGCGGGCCAGCCGGGCGAGTCCGGCGTCCTGACGGGCCAACTCGGCGCGCACCTTGCCGTCCGCCCCGAACGCGATCAGGTCCGGTGCGGCGGTGAGCAGCGTCAACACCTGCTCCGACACCTGCCGCCGTCCCCTGGCGAGCACCGCCGTGGCGCGACGTTCGGTGAGCACCGCGACCACCGGGGCCAACGTCCCACCGACCACCAGCGCCACCGCCAACGCCAGGCCGGCCATCGGCTGGATCAACGCGAACAACACCACCGCCGCGACCGACACACCCACCGCGACCAACGGCGGCTGGAGCACGCGCGGCACGAGGTCGCGGACGGTGTCGACGTCGTCCACCAGCTTCGTCAACTCGGCCTGTCCGGGACGCAGGCTCCGCCACAACCGGACCCGCAACGACTCGGCGTACCGGAACGCGGCGTCGTGCGACACCAACCGCTCCAGGTACCGCAGCACCCCCTTGCCCAGCGCGAACGTCCGCACGCCCACCACCAGCACGGACAGCGTCAGAATCGGCGGCTGGGTAGCCGCCTTGGCGATCAGGTAAGCCGCCAGCGCCGTCAACGCCACACCGCTCAGCGAAGCCGCCGTGCCCAACAACGCACCCGCCAACACCCGGCGGGTCGGACGCGGCGAGCGCGGAGCAGCCGACCGGTCGGCCACCGACTCGACCTCACGAGCCGCCGCGACGCCCGAAGACTGCTCACCGACCAGCCGATGCGTGGCCAGCACCACCGCAGCCCCCTCGGCAGCGGCCCGGTGCACGGCGCTCATGACCTTGGCGGCCGTCGCCGGATCGAGGTGCGCGGTGGGTTCGTCCAGCAACAACACCGTCGCGCCATCCCGAACCCGCGTCAGCGCACGGGCGACGGCGACACGCTGCCGTTCACCGGTCGACAACTCCGCGATCGGCCGTGCCACGAGGTGATCGGCCGCCACCGACACCAACACGTCGTGATCGACCCGACCGGTGGTCAGCTCCAACTCGTCGGCGACCGTCCGCCCGGCGAACGCGGGCCGCTGCGGCACCCAGGCGATGGACGACCGGTCGACCAGAACAGACCCACCATCGGCCTGCACGAACCCCGACAACACCCCGAACAGCGTCGACTTGCCCGCACCGCTGGGCGCGTCCAACCGGTGAACCTCACCAGGCCGAACCCGGAAGCTGACCCCGTCAGGCGCGAACCGCTCCCGCCGCCGCACCCGGAGATCACGGACCTCCACCCCCGTAACCGGCCCACCAGGAACCGCCGGAACACCCGGGGTGGGGATCTCCGCGACCCGCCGCACCGCCTCGACGCCGTCCTCCGACGCGTGGTGAGCCGCACCGGCCGCACGCAGCGGCAGGTAGCACTCCGGCGCCAGGATCAACACCACCAGCCCCGTGACCAGCGTCATCTCCCCCGACACCAGTCGCAGCCCGATCCCCACCGCGATCAACGCCACCGACAGCGACGCCACGATCTCCAGCACCAGCGCCGACAGGAACGCCACCCGCAACGTCCCCATGGTCGCCCGCCGGTACCGCTCACCCACCTCCCGCACGGCCGACGCCTGAGCCGCCGCACGCCCGAACGCCGTCAGCACCGGCAGCGCACGCACCAGTTCCGCCAACCGCCCCGACAACCGCTCCAGCGCCGACGCCGCCTCGGCCACCCGCGCCGACGTGAACCGACCGATCAGGATCGCGAACACCGGGATCAACGGCAGCGTCACCGCGATCAACACCGCCGACGTCGGGTCGGTGTACAAGATCCAGGCCCCCAACGCGACCGGCACCACCGCCGTCGTGACCAAAGCGGGCAGGTAACGGGTGAAGTACGCGTCCAGCGCGTCCAACCCCTTGGTCGCCAGCACCGCCAACGACGCCGGCCCGCGCGACACGATCCACGACGGCCCCAACCCCAACGCCCGGTCCAGCACCGCCGCCCGCAGCTCCTCCTTCGCACCCGCCGCCGCCCGCGCCGCCACCGACTCGGTCGCCCAGGCCAACCCCGCCCGCACCACGACGGCGCACGCCGGCACCCACAACGACCCGCCGGTCACCAGCGCCGACGCCAACGCCACGGCCTGCCACACCAACGCGCCCGCGGTCAGCCCGGCGAGCACCGCACACAGGGCCAACGCCCGGCGCGCCGAGCGCGAAAGCGCAGGCAGCGCGCCGAGCGGGCCATTCCCCGGCTTCTTGGCGGAAGGGGCTCCGGGGAAGTTCACGGAACGTGCACCCGAGGGATGTGCTTGACACCGATCCGCTTGCGGAACACCCAGTACGTCCACCCCTGGTAGACGAGCACCGCGGGCGTGCCGAACGCGGCCACCCAGGTCATCACGGTCAACGTGTACGGGCTCGACGCGGCGCCCGCCACCGTCAACGACCACGCCGGGTCCAAAGTGGACGGCAGCACGTCCGGGTAGAGCGCACCGAACAACGCGACCACCGTGGCCGCCACCGCAACACCCATCAACGCGAACGCCTGACCCTCACGCCGCAGCACCAACCGCCCGTACGCACCGAGCGCCGCCAACGCCACCACGATCGACGCGCCCCACGTCCACACCGACCCGAACCGCAGCTGCACGGTCAGCAGCAGCACCAGCAACGGCAGCAGCGCGAACGGCGTGACCTTCAACGCCAGCGCACGGGCGCGTTCCCGCACCTCGCCCTCGGTCTTCAGGGACAGGAACACCGCCCCGTGCACCAACGCGTAGCCGGCCACCGCCACCGCACCGAGCAGCGTCTCCAACCGGATCGCCGCGAACGGCGACCCGACGCGGTCACCGACGGCGTCGAGGGGCATCCCGAACACGTTCGCCGACAGCAACAGCCCGACGCCCAGCGCGGCCGTCCACGACCCGGCGACGATCACCGCGTCCCACACCCGCCGCCACCGCGCCGAGTTCACCTTCCCCCGGTACTCGAACGCCACCCCGCGCCCGATCAGCGCCAGCAGGAACAACGTCAGCGGCAGGTAGACCGAGCTGAGCAGCGCGGCGTACCAGGCCGGGAACGCGGCGAACGTGGCGCCGACCGCGACCAGCAGCCACACCTCGTTGCCGTCCCACACCGGCCCGATCGTGTTGATCAGCACCCGCCGTTCGGCCTCCGTCCGCCCGAGCACGGGCAGCAGCATGCCGACGCCGAAGTCGAACCCCTCCAGGAACAGGTAGCCCAGCCACAGCAGGGCGATCACGCAGAACCAGAACGTCTCCACGGCTCCCCCTCTCAGTAAGCGAACGACAGGACGTCTTCGTCGGACTTCTTGTCCGACTCGCCGCGGTCATCGGACTTGTCGTCATCGGGCTGGGGACCCGGCAGCACGCCCGCTACCCCCGCGCGGACGTACCGCCGGATCAGGAACACCTCGACGCAGGCCAGCACCCCGTAGACCAGCGTCAAGGCGATGAGCGACGTCAACACCTCCCCCGGTGTCGACGACGACACGGCACGCGCGGTGAACATCCACACCCCGTCCACCCCGCTCGGGTTCGGCACCACCACGAACGGCTGCCGCCCCATCTCGGTGAAGATCCAGCCGAAGCTGTTGGCCAGGAACGGCGTCGCGATGCTGCCCAGCGCCAGCCAAGCGAACCACCGCCCGCGCGGCACCCGGCCGCCCCGCGTCAGCCACAGGATCAGCAGACCCGCGCCGACCGCGATCGCACCGAACCCGATCATCAGCCGGAAACCCCAGTACGTGACCGGCAGGTTCGGCACGTAGTCGATCGGCTTGCCCGACAGCTCACCCAGCCGGGGGTCGACCGGGTAGTTGGCGCCGTACTTCTCCTGGTACATCGGCACCAGGTCCTCGATGCCCTTGACCTCGGTCGTGAAGTCGTTGTGCGCCAGGAAGGACAGCAGCGCCGGCACCGTGACGCTCTTGACGTTCTCGCAGTCCGGCCGCGACACGTCGCCGATCGCGAACACCGAGAACGCCGCGGGCGACTCCGTGTGGCACAGCGCCTCGGCCGCCGCCATCTTCATCGGCTGCTGCTCGAACATCAGCTTGCCCTGCACGTCACCGGTGATCGCGAGCCCGGTGAACGCGACGACACCCACCCACGTGCCGAACTTCACCGACGCCCGCCACACCGGCCCGTCGTCGCTGCGCCGCCACAGGTGCCACGCCGCGATGCCGACCAGGAACGTCGCGGCGACCGAGAACGCGCCGAAGATCGTGTGCGGGAACGCGGCCAGCACGGTGTTGTTGCCGAGCACGGCCCAGATCGACGTGAGCCGCGGCCGCCCGTCCACCAACTCGACGCCGACCGGGTGCTGCATCCACGAGTTCGCGGCCAGGATGAAGTACGCCGAGGCGATCGTGGCCAGCGAGAACGCCCACACGCACGCCAGGTGCACCTTCTTCGGCAGCCGGTCCCAGCCGAAGATCCACAGGCCGAGGAAGGTCGACTCGACGAAGAACGCGACCAGGCCCTCCATCGCCAGCGGCGCGCCGAACACGTCGCCCACGAAGCGCGAGTAGGCGCTCCAGGTCATGCCGAACTGGAACTCCTGCACGATGCCGGTGACCACGCCCATGGCGAAGTTGATCAGCAGCAGCTTGCCCCAGAACTTGGTCATCGCGAGGTACTTGCGATCACCCGTGCGCACCCACGCGGTCTGCATCCCGGCCACGAGCAGGGAGAGCCCGATGGTCAGCGGCACCATCAGGAAGTGGTAGACGGTGGTGATGCCGAACTGCCACCGCGCCAGGTCGAGGACGTCCACGTGGTCGAACGTAGGGCCGGGGAGGGGGTCCCCCTCAGGTACGAGGGTCCCCTGTGGACCGGGACCTAGGTCCCGTCCGAGTCGCGTCCGAGCCGGCCGCCGCCGGCCGTGATGGTCACCGTCACACCCCGCCGGCTCATCCGGCGACTACGATGGGTGACGCCAGAGGGGAGTAGTTCCCCCGGGTCACCACGACCGGGGCGAGAGGATCGACACACTGATCCGCCTTCGCGCGGATCCGGTCCCTCACCCGCTTTCCGAGCGGGCGAACGAGACCTCCGGCCGGGCAGTGCACCACGCCCGGTCGGGGTCGTGCTGCCTCCGTCCGGGTTCATTCGGACGTCGGAGGTTCCCGTGGCACCTGAACTCATCGCCCTGGCGACGGCTTTCGCGATCGTCTTCCTGGCCGAGCTGCCGGACAAGACCATGGTCGCGACCCTCGTCCTCACCACCCGGTACCGGGCGTGGCCGGTCTTCGCGGGCGTCACGGCGGCGTTCGCGATCCAGTGCGTGGTGGCCGCGACGTTCGGCGGCGTGCTCACCCTCCTACCCGATCGGGTGGTCGCGGGTGTCGTCGCGGTGCTCTTCGGCGTGGGCGCGTTCCTGCTGTTGAAGGAGGGTTTCTCCCAGGACGGCCCCGACGCGGACGCCACTTGCAACGGTCCCGGTCAGGTGACGTTCTGGCGTGCGGCGCTCACGTCGTTCGGCGTGCTGTTCGCCGCCGAGTGGGGCGACGCCTCGCAGCTCGCGACGGCCGCTCTGTCCGCCCGCTACGCCACGCCGGTGTTCGTGGGCCTGGGCGCGTTCCTGGCGCTGACCACCGTCGCCGCCATCGCGGTCCTGGTGGGCCGCAAGATCGCCACCCGGATCCCGACGCACCTGGTCCAGCGGGTGAGCGGCTTCATCTTCACCGCGTTCGCCCTGGTCGCCCTGTGGCAGGCGGTCGCCGGCTAGCCGGACTCGTTGGTGGAGCGCGTGAGCAGGTGCGCCTCGCGCATCCGCCCGTCCGGGGTGAACCGCCCGAAGAAGTGCACGTCGATGGCCAGCGACTTGCCGCGGTTGAGCACGTGCAGGGTGTACCGGGCGGCGATCCGGTCCCCGTCCGCCAGCGCCTCGTGCACCTCCACGCGTGCGGTGGGCCGGTTCTTGCGCACCGGGCGGGCGTGGGCGATGAGCTTGTCGCGGTCGATCGGGTTCCCGTCGGCGATCTGGAGGACGTCCGGTGTGTGATAGCGGTCGACGATGAGTTCGGCATCCTCGCCGCTGCTCAGGAGGTCGTCGGTGAAGGAGGTGAAGAAGTCGGCGATGAACTGCTTCGGATCGGTGCTGTCGAGTCGGCTCACGGTGCTCCAGTCACGTCACGCGAACGTTTACACGTTGTAAGATATCCAGGCGCAACCAACCTTGACAAGGTGTAAGAAATGACCCAGGCCCGCAACCGCCGTGCCGACGCCCGCCGCAGCCGGGCCGCGATCCTGGACGCGGCGGTCCGGTTGCTCGACACCAACCCCGAGACCGGCGTCGAAGCCATCGCCACCGCCGCGGGCGTGACCCGCCAGACCGTCTACGCCCACTTCCCGTCCCGCGAGCACCTGCTGGCGGCCGTCGTCGACCAGGTCACCGCCGAAGCCGTCGCCGCGATGGACGCCGCCGACCTCGACACCGGACCGGCCGCGGACGCGCTGCTGCGCCTGCTCGAAGCGGGCCGCCGGACCAGCGGGCGGTACCCCGTCCTGCTGCGGAAGATCGCCTCGCTGCCGGTCGACCCGAAGGCCGACCAGGAACGCCACGCGCCCGTCACCGACCGGCTGAAGCGGGTGATCAGGCGCGGTCAGGAGACCGGCGAGTTCGACGCCCGGCTCTCGATCGACTGGCTGGTCGCCGTCACCGTGAAACTCGGCCACGCCGCGAGCGAGGAGGCCGACGCCGGCCGCATGTCGGACGAGGAAGCGGCGCAAGCCCTCCACACCAGCATCCTCCGGGTGATCGGCGCCCCCACGCCGACGACGTGACCGGCAGTCCCACCCCGCCGAACCTCAGCGCAACGCGTCAGCGACCTCCTGAGCCGCCCGCACCACCTGTGGCCCCACGACGTCACCGTCCAGCTTCTCCAAGGCCACCACGCCCACGCTGGCCCGCAATCCGGGCACCCCGCGCACCGGCGCCGCCACCCCGAACGCCCCCGGCTGCAGCTCGCCCGTCGAATGCACCCACTGGCGCCCCTCCAGCGACAACCCGATGGCCTTGCCCGCCGCACCCCGGTGCACGGGGTGGCGCGACCCGACCCGGTACGCCACGTGGTACGCCGTCCACGACGGCTCGACCACCGCCACCGCCTGCGCCTCGGTCCCGTCGGCCACGGTCAGGTGCGCGGTCGCGCCCACGGTCTCCGCCAACGTCCGCAGCGCGGGCTGCGCGGCCAGCCGGAGCTGCGGCAGCACGTTCGACGCCAGCCGCAGCACCCCCAGCCCGAGCCGCACCTTCGACCCCTCGCGCCGCACCAGCCCACGCGACTGCAACGGCACCAGCAGCCGGTAGACCGCCGCCCGCGAAGCGCCGATGGCCGCCGCCAGCTCGCTGATCGACGGCGCCTCGGACTCGGCGTCGGCCACCGCCTGGAGCAGGGCCAGGCCCCGCTCCAGGGTCAGCGAGCTCTCCTTCGACGCGGGCGCCGGCAGCCGGCCGCGGGGATCAGGTCTGACCAACGCTCTACCTCTCGTCGGCGGGCGCGATCGTGCCGACCACCTCGGCCAGCCCGACGACCGAGCCGTTCTCACCGGGGGCCGTCGCGGTGATCCGCACCGTGTCGCCGTCCTCCAGGAACGTCCGCTCGCCGTCGTCGAGCACCACCGGCTCCTTCCCGCCCCAGCTCAGCTCCAGGAAGGAGCCGCGCTCGTCGCGGGCCGGACCGGACACGGTGCCCGACGCGATCAGGTCACCCGGCCGAACGGTAGCGCCGTTCACCGACAGGTGCGCGAGTTGCTGCGCGAACGTCCACGACATCTCGCGGAACGGCGGCCGGGACACGACCGTGCCGTTCCACTCGACCTCCAGGTCGATGTCCAGGCCCCACGGCCGCTCCTCGACCAGGTACGGCAGCACGTCGTTGCCCAACGGCGGCGGCGGGACGCGGGCCACCGCGAACGCCTCCAACGGCGTGATCCACGCCGAGATCGACGTGGCGAACGACTTGGCCAGGAACGGCCCGAGCGGCTGGTACTCCCAGGCCTGGATGTCCCGCGCGGACCAGTCGTTGACCAGCGCCACGCCGAACACGTGGTCGGCCGCCTGGGACGGGCGCAGCCGCGTCGCGACCGGCCCGCCGCACACGAACCCGACCTCGGCCTCGACGTCCAGCCGCCCGGTCGGCCCGAAGACCGGCCCGGACGACGACCGCCGCTGACCGTGCGGCCGGACGACCGGCGTGCCGGACACGACGACCGTCCCGGCCCGGCCGTGGTAGCCGATGGGCAGGTGCGTCCAGTTCGGCGTCAGCGCCTCGCCGTCGGGCCGGAAGATCCGGCCGACGTTCTCCGCGTGGTGCCGCGACGAGTAGAAGTCCACGTAGTCGGCGACGGTGAACGGCAGCACGGCGCCGTCCAGCCCCACCAGCTCCGCACCGCGCGGCGCGGAGGCGGCCGAGACGATCTCGACCATCCGCGCCCGCAGTTCGCTCCACACGGGCCGTCCGGCCGCCAGCAGGGCGTCCAGGGTCCCGGTGGCCACCAGGTGCCCCAATCGCTCGCCCAGGGCCAGCCCGCGCAGCAACAGGGCCTGGTCGCCCACCCGCACCGCGACGCCACCGCCGGGCAGCACGCCGTAGGGCAGCGTCTGCGGCCCGAACGGCGCGTCGGCGGTGAACGCGGGGTCGTCGATCCAGCTCACAGCAGACCCAGCTCCTCCAGGTCGTTGATCGGCTCGTCCAGCGAGCACGACCCGTAGGAGGCGAACACGCCGCGGACGGCGTGCGCGGCCTGGTCGGACAGCCCGTTGGCCTCCTCGCCGAGCGCGACCGCGTCCGTGCTGGACAGCGCCTCGCGCACGTCACCGCCGGACAGGGACCGCGCGGTTGCGACGAGCAGGTTGAGGAACCCGTGGTGGGTGAACCCCGTCTCCTCGTCCGTGTGCCGGACGGCGTGGTGCAGGCCGGCGGTCGCCTTGAAGGCCACGCCGCCGCTGCTCACCACCGCCAGGAAGTCGGCGACCTCGTCGACGCTGGGGAAGTTCTCCTTGCTGACCCCGCCGCACCTCAGCTTCGGCCAGCTGCCGTGCTCGATGACGCGGCGGACGCCGTCCAGCCACTCGGCACCGCCCCGCCGCGGCTCGACAACCCTGATGACGTCCTCGGGCACGAACTCCGAGACGCGTTCGAGCCACACCTCGTCCACATCGGACGGGGCGGGCATCTCGACCATCCGCAGCGCGAGCAGCTCGCTGCGGGATTCGACGATCGACACGGCTTTGGGCACACCGCCCAGGCCCGTGTCGATGACCAGCGACAGGGCGATCGGCTTCACCGGTTTGACCTTGATCAACTCGGTGATGAGCTCGGCCAGTCGCGACGCGGGGCACAGGAACAACCCCACGGCACCCGCCCATTCCCCGGCACGTGCGTCGAGGTGGCCGCGGACCGCATCGGGCATGGACGCGTTGCCCGGCGGGAACAGGGCGGCGTCGTCGACAAGCCTCGCGAGCAGGGGCGGAGTGCCGCGTGGACCGGGCGCACGGAGTTCGAAGGCGCTTGACACGGCTGACACGCTAGTGGCGACCGGTCCCTGAACAAAGATGTCCGACTATCGAACGCCCGGAGAGAGCCATGGCGTACTACCGCCAGGTGGGTGAGATCCCCCGAAAGCGCCACACGCAGTTCCGCACACCGGAGGGCGGGCTGTACGCGGAAGAGCTCATGGGAGTCGAGGGCTTCTCGGCCGATTCGGCACTGCTCTACCACCGCCACCTGCCGACCGCGATCGTGGACGCGGTCACCGTCGAGGAGGCGCGCGGCGCGTTCGCGCCGAACCTCCCGCTCAAGCCGCGGCACTTCAAGACACCGGCCTTGACCTGGGACGGCGAGGTGGACGCGGTCACCGGGCGCCGAACCCTGCTCGGCAACCCCGACGTGGTGATCGGGTTCGTGACGGCCACCGCGCCCAGCCCGCTGTACCGCAACGCGGCGGGCGACGAGCTGCTGTACGTGCAGTCCGGCGAGGGGGTCGTGGAGACCATTTACGGCGCGCTGCCGGTCGCCGAGGGCGATTACGTCGTGCTGCCGACGTCGTGCACCTACCGCGTGGTCCCGGGTCAGCCGATGAACATCCTGGTGCTCGAAGCCACCGGTCACATCGGACCGCCGAAGCGGTACCTGTCGGGCAAGGGCCAGTTCCTGGAGCACTCGCCGTACTGCGAGCGCGACCTCCGCGGGCCGGTGGAGCCGTTGCTGGTGGACGGCGAGGACGTGGAGGTGCTCGTGCGGCACCGGACCGGCCTCACCCGGTTCACCTACGCCAATCACCCGTTCGACGTAGTCGGCTGGGACGGCTGCCTGTACCCGTGGGTGTTCAACATCCGGGACTTCGAGCCGATCACGGGCCGCGTGCACCAGCCGCCGCCCGTGCACCAGACGTTCGAGGGCCCGAACTTCGTGGTGTGCTCGTTCGTGCCGCGCAAGGTGGACTACCACCCGTTGTCCGTCCCGGTGCCCTACAACCACGCGAACGTCGACTCCGACGAGTTGATGTTCTACGTCGGCGGCAACTACGAGGCCCGCAAGGGCTCGGGCATCGGCATCGGCTCGCTGTCCCTGCACCCCTCCGGCTGCACCCACGGACCGCAGCCGGGCGCGGTCGAGGCGTCGCTGGGCGTGGACCACTTCGACGAGACCGCGGTCATGGTGGACACCTTCCGGCCGCTGGGGCTGGGCGAGGCCGCGCTGGCGTCCGAGGACCCGAAGTACGCCTGGTCCTGGGCCCGTCGCGGTCCTGACCTGGATTGATCCACTTTTTGTCGGTGGTGGGCTCTAACGTCTGCCGGCATGGACGCACAAGCGGTTCTGGAGCAGGCCCCGGACGGCCGGGTGGCGAGCAGCGCCACCCGGCTGGCGGGGTCCTCCGGCTGGCAGGGGACGGGTCGCAGCGACACCGCCCTGTGGGGCCTGTGCAAGGGCAGCGGCAAGAACCCGTACCAGGTGTGCGTCGACCTGGGCGACCGGGCGACGAAGTGCTCGTGCCCGTCGCGCAAGTTCCCGTGCAAGCACGCGTTGGCGCTGCAACTGCGCGACGCGCGTGAGCCGCTGCCCGTCGCGGCGACACCCGATTGGGTGGACGAGTGGCTGTCCCGGCGCAACCGCGCCGCCACCCCTGCCGCCGCTCCGGACGATTCGCCGGAGGCGGTCGAGCGCCGTGCGAAGGCCAAGGAGAAGACGGCCCTGGCCAGGCAGAACGCGGTGCGGGCCGGGGTGGCGGGGCTGACCGACTGGCTGGCCGACGTGGCGGGCGCGGGTATCGCGGGGTTGCCCGCGCGTGACGCGGCGTGGTGGCACTCGATCGGGGCGCGGATGGTCGACGCGCAGGCCAAGGGGTTGGCGTCGGCGGTGGAGGAGGTGCGCGACATCGTCGCGGCCGGGGGGCCGCACTGGGCGCACGACGCGGCCGACCGGTTGGGCGGGTTGCACCTGCTGGCGCGGCTGGCCGAGTCGCCCGACGCGGTGGTGCGCCGGCGGCTGGGGTTCTCCGTGGCCGAGGAGGAGGTGCGCGGCGGTCCGGGCTGGTCGGACCACTGGGTGCCGCTGCTGAAGCTGGAATCCGACGACGGTCTGGTGCGGACCGTGCGGCAGTGGACGTGGGGCCGGTCGCACGGGTGGGTGGTGGCGATGCGGCACGCGGGTGGCGGCGCCCGTCCCGTGCCGCCGTTGACGCACGGGGTGCAGGTGCAGGGGGTGTTGCACCCGTACCCCGGCGTGCCGCCGCACCGGGTGGCGGTGGGTGAGCTGCTGGTGGAGCGCCCGCCGGAGCCGGTGCCCGCGCCGGAGTCGTGGCGTGCGGCGTTGGCGGGGCTGGAGGAGCACCTGAAGGCCGATCCGTGGCAGCGCCTGCACCCGTTGGGGTGTGCGTCGGTGCGGGCCACCGAGGACACCCGGCAGTTGGTCGACGCGACGGGGCACGGCGTGCGGGTGCGGGTCGACTTGGCGTTGGACCAGGCGCTGGCTCTGACGGGCGGTGGGCCGTTCGACGCGTGGGGGCTGTGGAACGGCCGTGAGCTGCGCTTGGGCGCGGTGGCCGAGCCCGGCCGGGCACCGGAGGTGGTGGGATGACGCTCCACGGCGAATGGGACGAGGCCGTCCAGGCCGCGCTGGTGGGCGCGCACCGGGCAGGCACCACGCCGACCGCTCTGCTGGACCGCGTCGCCGCTCTGGGTGTCGCCGCCCACGGCGCGCAGCTACCGCCGACCGCCGACGCCCCCCTGCTTCCGCCCGCGCCCGGGTCCGACGACGTGCGGGCCCACCCGGCGGCCAGGTCCGTGCTGGTCCAGATCCTGGCCCTGGACGACCAGATCCTGCTCACCGAGTGGTGCGGCATGGCCAAGGCCGCGCGCGTCGTCGCGGACCACCGCGAGCTGCCCGCCCTGCTGGGCCTGGGCACCGCGCACCCCGGCCTGCGCCCGGCCGTCACCGCCGTCCTCGGCGCCCGCGGCCGGTGGCTGGCGGGCATCCGGCCGGCCTGGTCGTGGGCCGCGACGGGCGCCACCCCCGAGGAGGTCGACCTCGACGAGGCCCTCGACCTGCCCGGCACGTCCCGCCTGGCCGCGCTGCGCCGCGCCCGCAACCAGGACCCGGCGAAGACCCGTGAGTTCCTGGCCGCCCAGTTCGAGGTCCAGCGCCGCGCCACCGACCGCCAGGTGCTGATCAGCGCCCTCGAAGCGAACCTCGGCCCGGACGACGAACCGCTGCTCGAACGCGCCCTCGACGACCGCGCGATCGGCGTGCACGACGAGGCGTTGCGCCTCCTGCGCACCCTTCCGACGTCGAACCTGGCCGAACGAGCCGCCGAACGCCTGCACCGCGGCCTGTGGCTGACCGCCGACGGGTTCGACGTGCAGAGCGAGGAGCTGTGGGCCGATTCCGCGCCGGAGCCGGACGAGGCCCGTGACCTGATGAAAGACGGTTCCGAGACGGGTGTCGCGGGCCGCATCCGGGGTGCGGCGGCGAGCGTGCCGCCACAGCACTGGACCAGCCGCCTCGACATCGACGACGAGGGCGCCGCCGCCGAACTGGCCCGCGGCCCGTGGGCGAGCGCGCTGCTGCGCGGCGTGACGCAGAACCTGAAGCTCGCCGACGACGCCCGGCCGTGGGCGGTCGCGGCGACCCGTTCGCTGACCGGCATGGAGCAGTTGGAGATGCTCGGCGGGCTGCCCGCCGACCTGGCCGCGCGCACCGTGGTCGAGGTGTCCCGGCAGTGGAACTACGACCTGCTCGACCACGCGTGCTCGCAGCTGCCCGCGCCGTGGAGCGCGCGGGCCACCGCCGACCTGCTCGACCGCTACGCCGGGATGCGCGACCCGAGGTGGCGCGCCGGCCGCCCGCCCGCCGTGCTCCTGGCCAGGGGCGATGCCGAGGTGCTCGGCGCGAACTGGGCCCGCATCACCGAGCGCTGGCCCGAGCACACCCTCGAACTCGACGTCCTGCGCCTGCGCATGCAGCTGCGCGAGGCGTTCAACCAACGGGAGGAAGTCCAGTGACCACCGAATCCGTGCTGCGGCCCGCCGCGGAACAGCAGTACGCCGCCGAGCTCGCGGCCTTGGCGGCGGCGGACGACCGACCGCGTCCGCCGCGGTGGCGGATGTCGCCGCAAGCGGTGGTCACCTACGTGCTCGGCGGCAGGCTCCCGGACGGCACGGTGATCACGCCGAAGTACGTCGGCGACCGGCGGCTGGTCGAGGTCGCCGTCGGCACCCTCGTCACCGACCGGGCGTTGCTGCTGGTGGGTGTGCCGGGCACGGCGAAGTCGTGGCTGTCGGAGCACATCGCGGCGGCGGTGAGCGGCAACTCGATGCTGACCGTCCAGGGCACCGCGGGCACGGGCGAGGACCAGGTCCGCTACGGCTGGAACTACGCCCGGCTGATCGCCGAGGGTCCGTCCGAGGCGGCGTTGGTGGCGAGCCCGGTGATGACGGCGATGCGCAACGGTGCGGTGGCGCGCATCGAGGAGCTGACCCGGATGCCCGCCGAGGTGCAGGACTCGTTCATCACGATCCTGTCCGAGAAGACGCTGCCGGTGCCGGAGCTGGGCATCCAGGTCCAGGCCGTCCCCGGTTTCACCGTGATCGCCACCGCGAACGACCGCGACCGCGGCGTGAACCAGATGTCGTCCGCGCTGGCCCGCCGCTTCAACACGGTCGTGCTGCCGCCGCCCGCGACCGAGGACGCCGAGGTGGAGATCGTCTCGGCCCGCGCCGCGCAGCTCGGCCGCGCGTTGCAGCTGCCCGCCGAGCCGCCCGCGTTGGAGGAGGTGCGCCGGGTGGTGCGGATCTTCCGCGAGCTGCGCAACGGGTCCACCGTGGACGGCCGCACGCAGCTGAAGAAGCCGAGCGGGAGCCTGTCCACGGCCGAGGCGATCTCGGTGGTGACCAGCGGCATGGCGTTGGCGGGGCACTTCGGCGACGGCACGATCACCGCCGACGAGCTGGCGTCCGGCCTGCTCGGCGCGGTGGTGAAGGACCGCGTGTCGGACGCGGCGGCGTGGCGGGAGTACCTGGAAGCGGTGGTCAAGGAGCGGTCCGAGTGGCGCGACCTGTACCGGGCGTGCCAGGACGCGGTGGGCTGATGACGCGCGAACAGCCCTTGCCCGAGCGGGTGACGCTGCTCGGCATCCGGCACCACGGTCCCGGCTCGGCGCGCATGGTCGCGGCGGCGCTGGAGGCCGTGCGGCCGGAGGTGGTGCTGATCGAGGGGCCGCCGGAGGGTGACGCCCTGCTGCCGCACGTGCCGAACCTGACCCCGCCGGTGGCGTTGTTGCTGCACGACGAGGCGGAGCCGGCGCGGGCCGCGTTCTGGCCGTTCGCCGAGTTCTCGCCGGAGTGGCGGGCGATGAAGTGGGCGCACGCCAACGGTGTCCCGGTGCGGTTCTTCGACCTGCCGGCCGCCGCGTCCCTCGGCGACGACGAATCCCCCGAATCCCCCGACTCCCCGGACGAGGCACCTCGTGCCGCCTTGGACCCGCTGGGCACGCTCGCCGAGGCGGCCGGGTTCGACGACCCGGAACGCTGGTGGGAGGACGTGGTCGAGCACCACACCGACCCGCGGGACCTGGCCGAGGCGGTCGCGGAGGCGATGGGCGCGTTGCGCGAGGAGTTCGCCGACCAGGTGGACGCCCGCACGTTGCGCCGGGAAGCCGCGATGCGGCAGAACGTGCGGCAGGCGTTGAAGGACGTCGAGGGCCCGGTCGCGGTGGTGGCCGGCGCGTGGCACGTGCCCGCGCTGCGCACCCTGCCGCCCGCGTCGGTCGACGCCGCCGCGCTGAAAGGCCTGCCGCGCAAGAAGGTCTCCGGCACGTGGGTGCCTTGGAGCCACGGCCGGCTGGCGTCGTCGTCCGGCTACGGCGCGGGCGTCGACTCGCCCGGCTGGTACGCGCACCTGTGGGAGTGCGCCGAACGCGGCGACGCCGTGCCGCGCTGGTTCGCGAAGGCGTGCGCGGTGTTGCGGGCGGAGGACCTGCCCGCGTCCACGGCGAGCGCGGTGGAGGCCGTGCGCCTGGCCGACACCCTGGCCGCGATGCGCGGGCGCCCGTCACCGGGCCTGTCGGAGGTGATGGAGGCGTCGCTGGCGGTGCTGTGCGGCGGTGACGCGACCCCGCTCCGGCTGGTGCACGAGCAGTTGGTCGTCGGTGAGCGGTTGGGCGAGGTCGGGGACGACGTGCCGACGTCACCGCTGGCGGCGGACCTGGCGCGGTTGCGCAAACGGTTGCGGATGCCGCCGAGCGCGTTCGCCAAGCCGATACGCCTCGACCTGCGCAAAGACACCGATCGCGAGCGGTCGAAGCTGTTGCGCCGGCTGGAGGTGCTGGACGTGCCGTGGGGCACGCCGGACACGACCCGCACGCTGGGGACGTTCGCCGAGGCGTGGCAGCTGCACTGGAAGCCGGAGTTCGAGGTCGCGCTCGCGGTGGCCGCCCGACACGGCACCACGGTCGAGGCCGCCGCCCGCACGGTGCTGGTCACCCGTGCCGCGGAAGCCACCCGTGTGGTCCACGCCGCCGAGGCTCTTAGCCAATCGGTCGGCTGCGAACTCCCGGAAGCCGTGGCTGCCGCACGTCAGGCCCTGGACCGGTGCGCGGCGGCGGCGACCGACGCACTGGAACTGCTGGCCGCCCTACCCGACCTGGCGACCACGGTCCGCTACGGCTCGGTGCGCGGCACAGACCCGGAGCTGCTGCGCGTGGCCCTGCACGGGTTGTTGGCCCGAGGCGCGGTCGGGCTGCCGCTGGCGTGCCGGGGCGTTGACGAGGACACGGCGGAACGAGCGGTCAAGGCCCTGGAAGGCGCCGACGACGCCGTCCGCCTGGCAGCCGACGAGGACCACCGGGACACGTGGCAACGGGCGCTGAAATCGCTGGTCGCGATGCCCGACGCGCACGGCCTCCCGACCGGACGGGCAACGCGCCTGCTGTGGGAAACAGGGGCCCTGACCTCGGACGAAGTAGCCGCCCGCCTGCACCGCGCGGTATCCCTGGCCGCCGGCGCGACAGCGTTCGTGGCCGGCTTCCTGCGCGGCTCGGCGGCCCTGCTCACCGCCGATCCGCGCCTGTTCAGCGTGGTGGACGAGTGGCTGACCGGCCTGTCGGGCCCGGATTTCGCGGCGGCCCTGCCACTGCTCCGGCGGGCGGTGGGCGAGTTCAGCCCGGCGGAACGCCGGATGCTCGGCGACCGGGTCAAGGGCACGGCGGGCGGCACGGCGGCGTCGAGCGACTGGGACGAGGAACTGGCGGCACGGCTGGTCGGTCACGTGCGCGCGCTCCTGGGCGCGGGCACATGACCAGCCGGCGCATGACCAATTGGGCCACGGCTTACCGGGAGGGGGTGTTCGCGTGACGCACGACATCGCGGCCGAGCGGCAGCGGCGGTGGAGGTTGTTGCTGGGTGGGGCGGCCGGGGATCTGGGGCCGCTCGGAGAGGACGACCAGCGGCGGGATGCCGCGTTGACCGGGTTGTACGGCGGTGGCGGTGAGGACGCGCCTGCCGGCGGGGGCAAGCGGAGTGCCGGGCTCGGCGGGTCGTCACCGGTGCTGCACCGGTGGCTGGGCGATGTCCGGACGTACTTCCCCAGTTCGGTCGTGCAGGTGATGCAGAGGGACGCGGTCGAGCGGTTGGGGCTGCGTCAGCTCCTGTTGGAACCGGAACTGCTGTCCGGTGTCGAACCGGACGTGAGCCTGGTCGGCACGCTGGTCTCGCTGTCGCGCGCCATCCCGGAACGCACCCGCGAGACCGCCCGCGCGGTGGTGCGGAAGGTGGTCGAGGACATCGAGCGCAAGCTCGCCGACCGGCTGCTGGCCGCCGTGCACGGCGCGATCGACCGGTCCCGGCGCACGAGCAGGCCACGCCTGTCCGATGTGGACTGGAATCGCACGATCCGGAAGAACCTCCGGCACTACCAGCCCGACCAGCGCACGGTCGTCGTGCAGGACCTGGTCGGCAACAGCCGGCGCAGCAGGCAGGCCTCGCTACGGGACGTGATCCTGCTGGTCGACCAGTCCGGGTCGATGGCCGAGTCGGTCGTGTACTCGGCGGTGTTGGGTGCGTCGCTCGCCTCGTTGAAGGCGGTCGACACGAAGCTGGTCGTGTTCGACACCGAGGTGGTCGACCTGACCGAGCAGCTGAAGGACCCGGTCGACCTGCTGTTCGCCACCCAACTGGGTGGCGGCACGGACATCAACCGGGCCGTGGCGTACGGCCAGTCGTTGGTCCGCCGGCCGACCGACACGGTGATGGTGCTGATCAGCGACCTGTACGAGGGCGGTGTGGCGCGCGAGTTGCAACGGCGCGTGCGGGAGTTGGTGCAGAGCGGGGTGACGGTCGTCGTCCTGCTGGCGTTGTCCGACAGCGGCACGCCCGCCTACGACCACGAACTGGCCGCCAGGTTGTCCGAGTTGGGCGCGCCCGCGTTCGCCTGCACGCCCGACCGGTTCCCGGACCTGCTGGCGACGGCGTTGCGGCGGGAGGACGTCGCCGCGTGGGCCGAGCAGAGCGGCATCCCGGTGGGACGCTGACCGGTGGGACGCTGACCGGTGAAACGCTGAAGAAGCCCGAGCCCGGAGTGGGCGAGGCTCACCGGATGACCACCCGTCCGAGGGTCAGGAACGGCGCGCCCCGGGTCAGCACCGCTGTCCGGCCGCGCGGGTCGGGCCCGGCCAGCCACACCCGCCCACCGCGCCGGATGTTCTCGCGCACCCGCTCCGGGATCTCGGACAGCCGCAGGAACGTGCGGTCCGATCCGTCCGTCTCCAGGTACGTCTGCCGCCCGACCCGCGTGCGCCCCGGCACGAAGTGCACCGACACGGCGTGCCGGGGATAGGTCGCCAGCAACCGCCGCAGGCTGCGCCGCGAGCAGAAGTGCCGCAACCCGGGCACCGCGAACTCGACGCACAACGGCGTCAGCACGAACACCCAGCGCGACCCGATCCACTCCGACACCAGCCACAGCACCAGGAACGCCAGCAGCGCGAGCACGATGTACCCGACCGCGCGGCGATCCGCACTGGTCAGGCACTTGTCCACCCAAGCCTCACCCACCACTGCTCCCAGCAAACCAGAAGTCCACCCCGTGGGTAGCCAAAAAGATGATCACCAAACTCAGCGGCGCACGACCTTCGCCGGGAACAGCTTCGGCACGCCACGGAACGTCACCACGGTGTTCCCCCCACTGTCGGGTGACACCACCCATGCGCGCCGGTGTCGGCTGATCCGCCCCCGTACGACGGGACCGGCGCTGACGTCCAGCACGAGGGGCCGGACGCCGTGCACGACGAGCCGTCCCCCGCGCCAGTGGATGCGCACGTAAACCCACGCGTGATCGCCCATGACCCGGGTGAACGGCTGCCGCCGGGTGAGCCCGAACCCGAGGACCAGCACGGAGAACAGCAGCAGCAAGAGCGGCAAGGCGGACGACACCGCGAACACGAAGATCAACGCGAGCTGCAGCACGAACGCGAGCGCGCCGAGGACGACCCACCCGAACGCCCGTCGACTGGCGATCTCCAGGCAGTACTGCGTCCACACGTCGTCGAGCGCCGCACCTTCGGTGGACGGCTTGTTCGGCACGACCACGAGCCACCTCCACCAGGCGAGCCCAGATCGAGCCCAGATTACGACGAATGCGCACCCCGCTGGAATCGGCCAACCGGTCCGATCCGCCGCGCTCGACCGTCCCACTCATCACCCGACCCCGCTCGGCGTGCCGCTTGCGGACGCCCTAACCTGCGGGAACGATTCCGACGTGCGGGGAATCGTGACCGGAAGACCGGTCGTGGGACTACCGCCGCCGGGCTCCGCCAAGTTAGGCTGCCCTAAGTTGGGAGGTGAGCGGTTGAACGAGACACGTCGACCGCCGGCACCGCATCCGGCGGAGCGGGCACGCACCATCGCCGCCCGGGGTGGTCGTGCGGCCCTGTTGCCGTCCGACGGCACGGAGAACCGGATCACCCCGGTGCTGCACCACGTCCACCGGCACGGTGACGCGACCATCGTGCTGCCGGACGATCACCCGCTGGTCGAGGCCGCCCGCCGGACCGAGCTGACCGCCATGCTGGAACTCGCCGACCAGGCGCCCGTCCAGCTGCGCGAACCGGTCCGCGGCCTGCTCTGGATCACCGGCTGGCTGCGCACGCTCGACCCCGCGGAAGCCCGCGAGGCCACCCTCCGGGTCGCCGAAACGCGCCCGGACCCGCGACTGCTCGACGTCGGGCACGGCGCGTCCGCGCTCAGGCTGTTCCCCGCCTCGCTGGTGGTGGCCGACGCCGAGGGCACCACGTCGCTGCGGCCCGAGCTGTTCGCGCAGGCTGAGCCGGACCCGTTCGCCGCGTACGAGGACCACTGGCTGCGCCACCTGGAGCTGTCGCACCGGGACGTGGTCGGCCTGCTCGCGAAGCACCTGCCGGACGACCTGAAGGGCGGTCACGTCCGGCCGCTCGGCCTGGACCGGTTCGGCCTGCGGCTGCGGGTGGAGATGTCGGACGAGGACCACGACGTGCGCATCGCGTTCTCCCACCCGGTGAGCACGTCGCAGGAGCTGGCCGTCGAGCTGCGTCGCCTGATGGGCTGCCCGTTCCTGGCGCAACGCCGTTGACGAGCGCGCGGCCGTCGACGAGCGCGCGGTTAACGTAATGGGGTGATCGAAGCCCAGGACCTCGACGCCCCGTCCCGCCGCGGCTACCAGCTGGAACTGCTGCTCGTCTTCGCCGTGACGCTCGGGCTGTCCGGGGCGCGGAGCCTGGTGCGGCTGCTGGACAGCCTGCTCCAGCCGGTGCCGCTGAACGAGCAGAAGGTCGCGATCAACGTCCCGCAGGCGCGGTTCGACCTGCTCGACCTGATCGCGCAGCTGCTGAGCGTCGTGCAGCTCGCCGCGTGGGGCGGGCTCGGCCTGTACCTGCTGTGGCGCGGCGGCATCAGGCTGAAGGCGCTGGGGCTGGACCGCACCCGGATCGGCCCGGACGCGCTGGGCAGCCTCGGCCTGGCCGCCGTGATCGGCATCCCCGGGCTGATCTTCTACCTGGTCGCGTGGAACCTGGGCCTGAACCTGGCCGTGCTGCCGTCCACGTTGGACCAGTCGTGGTGGCGCAGTGTCGTGCTGATCCTCTCCGCCGTGGGCAACGCGTGGGCGGAGGAGGTGCTGGTCGTCGGGTACTTCATCACCCGGCTCAAGCAGCTCGGCTGGCGCGACAACACGGCGTTGCTGGCCAGCGCGGTGCTGCGCGGTTCGTACCACCTGTACCAGGGGTTCGGCGGGTTCGTCGGGAACCTGGTGATGGGCCTGGTGTTCGGCAAGGTGTGGCAGCGCACGAACCGGCTGTGGGTGCTGGTCGTCGCGCATGCGCTGCTCGACGTGGTCGCGTTCGTCGGCTACACGGCGTTGCGCGGCCACGTGTCCTGGTTGCCGTGACGCAGTTCTCGCGAGGTATCCGCCGCTCATCCGTGGTCCCGGACACCTCGTGCGCCAGGCGACTCCCACGCTGTCGGACTCCCACGCTAACCGACCAGCAGGAAGCGTGACGCGGTACCGGCGGCGGCGTTGACCACCACACGTGCCACGCCCGCCGAGTCGAGCAACGACGGGTCGAGGTCTTCGACGGTGAGCGCCGCGTTCTCCGCGACCAGGCGCGCCGGTTCCGCGAACGCGGCGGCGAACGCCTGCCAGCCCGCGATCTCCTCGAGTGTGCCGACGGCATCGGCGGCCAGTCGCGCGCCAACCTCGGCCAGCCCGACTCCGCCACCGCGTAAGACGCCCTCGTACGCCGCACTGCGCACGGCACGCACAGCGCGCTCCACTTTGGCGATTTCCGAAGCCCCTGCCCGGATGAGACCGGCGGGCCCACCACCGACCGACGTACGCCCGACGAACACCACGGTCTCGCGTTCGGTCACCACGATCTTCTTCGCCCGCCCGTACGACCGCAGCTTCGCCGACAGCAGCAGGTCCGCGTCCAGAACCGTGCCGCCCACCGCACGTTGGAGCTGGTTCAACCCATCCTCGTCGACGACGACCGCGATCACAGGCCGCTGAGCCTCCAGCAGCTCGGCAAGCGCCTCGTGCGGCAACTCCTCGCACACCACGAGCAGGTCTCCGGGGACGTTCTTGATCGCTTCGCCGACTGTCTCGGGCAGGTGTCCGCTCACCAGCAACACCCCCGGATTCACCAGGACCGCCTCGCGCCGCGCCGCGTCGATCACGAACAGGCTGGACGCGTAGCCGCGATCGAACCGCACGCCGCGGCCGATCTCGTGCTCCAGGCCGAACCCCTTGCTCTCCTCCACGAGGATCGGCCCGCGCCGCCCGGTCACTCCGACCACGTCCCGGACCAGAGCACCGATCTCCCTATCGCCCGACGCGGCCGTGGCCAACCCCTCCACCGCCCGCATCTTCAGCGGCACGGCCGCCTCCGCGATCAACTCCACGGCACGGGCGGCAGCCGCCCGCACCCCACGCATCAGGCGCACCGGGTTGTGGCCGTCCCGCATCGCCTCGATCAGCCCGCCGATCGCCGCGCGCGCCACGGCCACCGCCGAAGCCGCGCCGTCACCGGCGTCCCGCCGCACCTCCCGCACCAGGTCCCGCACGTACTCCGCACCGAGCGAGTCGCGCGGGTCGTCGGGCTGGAGCGCCGAAGCGATCGCCGACGCGTCGGACAGCTCCACCGGCCGCCGGTCCACGAACACCACGGCCCGCCGTCCCATCGGCCCCAACGTCCGGCACACCGGTTCGGCGGCGGCCCGGAAACCACGCGCCACCAGCAGTTGCCCGGACGTGTAGGAGGCCGTGCGCCGCAACCGCCGACCCGGCGCACCACCGGCCCGCGCGATCCTCAGCGGCGTGGACGACCCGTGCGCGAAGAACTGCGGCGTCTGATCAGGACGCCTGCCGCGCACCTCGCCCTGCGCGTACTTGAACAGCTCGTCGACGTCGATCCACCCGTCGCCGTCGAGGTCGGCGTTCCCGCTGGCCAGGCCCTCGATCAGCACGTCGGTGAACAGCGACGCCCGCGGTGCGTCCAGGGACAACGAGTCCTGCTCGAACGCGTACTCGTAGGCGTTGGACGCGGTCATCACCACGTACCCGGTGCCGACGTCGTCCAGCACGGCGTCGTCCAGCACGGCGATGTCGGAGGCCGCCTTGAACCCCTCCACGAACGCGCCGCTGAAGCAGCAGTCGAGCAGCAGCAACCGCCCGGACGCGCGGCAGTCCTCCAACTGCTCGTTGAGGAACGAACGCGGGATGGCGGTGCCGGCGGGCCGGTCCTGCACGGTGTTGGACGCGGCGAAGTACAGCCGACGCGCGGGCGTGGTGAGGCCGTGGCACGAGAAGTACAGCAGCACCAGGTCTTCGGCCTCCCGCGCGGCGAGCACCTCCTCGACCGCACGGCGGATCTCGTAGTCGGTCTTGTCCCGCAGCACCTCGACCGACGTGAACCCGCCGACGTCCGGGTCCTCCAGCACGGCGGCGAGCCGTTCCACGTCCTGCTCGGGGGCGCGCAGCCTGCTCAGCCGGACGTCCTCGTACTCGCCGGTGGCGACCAGGAGGGCGTACCGACCCACGTCACCCCTCGCTCTCGTGCTCGCGCAGCCACTTCTCCACCAGGGCCTTCTGCGAGCGCGCGTCCACGCCCTCGACGGTGATCTCGTCGTCACCGGTCTTGATCGTCACCTTGCGCGCGCTGCCGCGCTGCACGAACGACGTGACCACGGACGCGACGGCGGCGGCCACGGCGGCGGGCAGGGCGCCGTTGAGGACGAGTTCGGCGATGGTGGCGCCCGCGCCGCTCTTGGAGCCGCTCGGCGCCTCGGCGGGTGCGGGACGGGCATCGGCCTTGGCGGCCCTGACCAGCTCTTGGAGCAGCTGGCTCGTCGCCGAGGTGGCTCGGCCCGGCGCGTCGATGAACAAGCGGAAGTCCGCCACTGATCCTCCCCTGTAGAACACGATCATCCCGCAACGGCATGGCCGGACCGGCAGTCCACGTGACAACGCAACGTTCAAACGCCCAACACCGCCAATCACACAACGAATCGTCATTCCGGAGCGGCCACACGATCGAGCTTCGCTGGAATAGGCCACTCTGAGCTGCTGAAATAACCGGTCTCGGGTTACTCTCGGTCCCGTGACTGCGCACATAGCCCAGACCGCGTCCACGTCCGCCGACGGCGTGCCGGCACCGGCGCCCAGAGTCGACAGCGAAGTCGGTCCGCTGCGCACGGTGCTGCTGCACCGGCCCGGCGCCGAGCTCAAGCGGCTCACCCCGCGCAACAACGACCAGCTGCTGTTCGACGGCGTGCCGTGGGTCGACCGCGCCCAGGAGGAGCACGACGCGTTCGCCGAGCTGCTGCGCGGTCGGGGCGTCGAGGTGCTGTTGCTGTCGGACCTGCTGGTCGCGGCGCTGCACGACGACCGGGCCCGGATCGCGGGCATCCACAGCGCGGTCAACGAACGGCGGCTGGGCATCGACCTGGCCGACGCGTTGCGCTCGCACCTCGCGTCGATCAGCCCGGACCAGCTGGCCACCGCGCTGATGACCGGCATGACGTTCGAGGAGCTGCCCGCGGCCGAGGGCGCGTCGCTGGTGCGCAAGATGCACCACCCGATCGACTTCGCCGTCGCCCCGCTGCCGAACCTGCTGTTCACCCGCGACTCGTCGGTGTGGGTCGGCGACCGGGTGGCGATCACGTCGCTGGCGCTGCCCGCCCGCGAGCGGGAGACGGCGCTGACCGACCTGATCTACGCCTACCACCCGCGGTTCCGCAAGACGGGTCGCGCGTACGGGGCGCACTCCGCGCCGGTCGAGGGCGGTGACGTGCTGCTGCTCGCGCCGGGCGTGCTGGCGATCGGCGTCGGCGAGCGGACCACGCCGGCGGGCGCCGAGTCGTTCGCCCGGTCCGCGCTGGCCGACGGCCTGGCGCACACCGTGCTGGCGGTGCCCATCACGCAGGAGCGGGCGACCATGCACCTGGACACGGTGTGCACGATGGTCGACCGGGACGCCGTGGTGATGTACCCGGCGGTGCGGGACAACCTGTTCGCCTTCCCGGTCCGGTCGGACGGTGCGGGCGGCGTCGTGGTCGACGACCGGCGTCCGTTCCTGGAGGCGGCGGCCGACGCGATGGGCATCGAGAAGCTGCGCGTGATCGACACCGGGCTGGACCCGGTGACCGCGGAACGCGAGCAGTGGGACGACGGCAACAACACGCTGGCCGTCGGGCCCGGTCTCGTCGTGGCCTACGAGCGGAACGTGGAGACCAACGCGCGCCTGGAGGACGCGGGCGTCGAGGTGATCCGGATCAGCGGCTCGGAACTGGGTTCGGGCCGGGGCGGGCCGCGCTGCATGTCCTGCCCGATCGACCGCGCCCCACTCGTGTGAAATACGCCGGGAAAGGGTTGCCTAAGCTTTCTTCGGTAACCCTTTCCTTGGCTTCGATAGCCTTACCTGAAATGCATTAAACCGCACATTCGGTTATTCTCGAAGCATGGCGGTCAACCTGAAGAAGATTTCTCCCGCGCGTGCTTCGAAGTTCCACGACCTGCTCCAGCAGCAGGTCCGCAACGAGTTCACGGCCTCGCAGCAGTACGTGGCCGTCGCGGTCTGGTACGACGCCAATGACCTCCCGCGGCTCGCTTCGCACTTCTACAAGCAGGCCTTGGAAGAGCGCAACCACGCGATGATGATCGTGCGTTACCTGATGGACACCGGCCTCCCGGCGGCCATTCCGGGTGTGGACGACGTGCGCAACGACTTCGCCGGTCCGCGCGAGCCGGTCGCGCTCGCGCTGGAGCAGGAGAAGACGGTCACCGCCCAGATCGTGGCCCTCGCCAAGGCCGCCCGCGACGAGGGCGACTACCTCGGCGAGCAGTTCCTCCAGTGGTTCCTCAAGGAGCAGGTGGAGGAGGTCGCGTCGATGAGCACGCTGCTCACCGTGATCGACCGCGCCGACGGGAACTTGTTCCACGTGGAGAACTTCCTCATCCGCGAGAGCGTGGGCGAGGAGGGCTCCGACCCGACCGCGCCCAGGGTCGCCGGCGGCGCCCTGTAGAACGGCGCGATCCGGAACGCCCGTCCGCACGAGTGGCGGCGGGCGTTCCGGCCTTTCCGGGGCTAGGTCAGGCAGCCCCGGTCGACCTTGGTCAGGCTGATGCCGGTGAGCGTGTCGCCCGCGTTCTGGAAGATGAACTTGTACCGGGTGTCGGCGTCCAACTCCTGGATGAACCCGTGCGGGTTCTGCGACACGTCCGGGTAGACCTCGTGCATGCGCGCCCGCGAGTCGCCGATGCGCAGGTTCTCGGGCGTGCGGGCGTTCGACTCGACCCGGATCTCCACCGCGACGCCGTCCTCGATGCCGATCCAGCCCCGCACGGCCTTCAGCTCGTAGACCGGGCACGAGAACTCCAGCCCGTCCACCCGGTCGCCGACCTCGCCGGTGGCCTGGAGTTCCGGCAACGCCATGTCCAGCCGCACCGCGCCGATACCGCGGGAGTCGATCACCGGCGAGTTGTCCACCTCGACCGTCTCGCTGACCGTGATCGTGGTGGGCGGCGTGGCCGGCCGGGGGGCCGGGTCGCACGCGGTCAGCAGGAGCAGCGCCGCGATCACCACCCGTTTCATCAGTCCCCCAAGTCGCAGTCGGAGCCGGTCGACTCCATCCGCACGGCCGACACCTTCCCAGCGTTGTCCAGCGGGAACGTGTACCGCCACTCGGGCGGGCCGGACATGCCGACGGTGAGCCGGTCGCCGTGCCGCTCGGCCTTCGGGTACCGGGCCAGCACGTCGTCCACCGAGGACCCCACGCCCACCCCGGACGGCGTCACGGCCATCGGCGGCAGCTCGATCCGCACGACGGTGCCGTCGTCCGGGGACACCACGACGCGGTCGCCCGGCATGTGGGCCAACCTGTAGCTCGTGCACTTGTCGGGACCGGTCCGGATGGGCATGAGCTGGGGGTTCGAAGCCCGGACCTCCTCACCGGTCATGCCCAGCCGGTAGGTGGCGTAACCGTTGGGCTCCACCACCGGCCGGGGCACGGTCACCGTCACCGTCTCGACCACCGCGGACGGGGCGGGACCCGCCGGTTCGCTGACCAGCCTCCCGACCCCGTTCACCGCGACACCGCCCGCCACCAGCGCGGTCAACGCGAACGTCGCCGCCACCGCGACCCGCGCCCGCCGCCGGCGACGTGCGCCCTCCACGATCGTCTCGGCCGCGTCCGGCGGTGCGGGCAGGTCGAGGCGCTCGTCGGCGAACAGCTCCCGCAGCCGGTCGTCCAGTTCCACCGTCGTCACCCCTCCTCCAGCCTCTTGCGCAACGTCGCCATCGCCCTGCTGTTCTGGCTCTTCACGGTTCCCGGCGAGATGCCGAGGGTGGCCGCGATCTCCAGCTCCGACAGACCCTCGTAGAACCGCAGCACGACCACCGCCCGCTGCCGGGGCGGCAGGGAGCGCAGCGCCTGCCACAGCGGCTCGTGCTCCAGCCGGTCGACCCCCGATTCGCCGATGGCGTCCGGCAGGTCGGGGACAAGCCTCTCCCGCCGGTGTCTGCGCCACCAGCTGATGTGCGTGTTCGCCATCGACCGCCGCGCGTACGCCAGCGGCTCGAACCCCTTGCGCGTCAGCGACGCCCACCGCGAGCCCAGCTTCTCCAGCACGGTCTGCACCAGGTCGGCGGCGTCGTGCTGGTTGCCGGTCAACGCGTGGCCGTACCGCAGCAGCGTGGGCAGCGACATCCGGACGAACTCCCCGAAATCCGCCCGGACGTCGACGTCGACATCCACGTCCACCCACTCGACCGGCAAGACCGCCGTCACCTCGTTGCCCCCCTTCCCGCGACCTCCCGACCGCCGTCGAGGTGTTCACGCGCGAAGGGGGTCGTCGGTTGTCGCCGGCAAGGTCACGAATCGGGCAACGTCACGGCACAGGCAGCGGCACAGCACAGGCCACGTCACGGCACGCGCAACGTCACAGCACGGGCAGCGGCCGGAACGCGCCGTCGGCGTCCGGGGTGAACTCGTGCACGGCCACCACCGCGTCGGCCGGGATCGGCCCGTAGACGTGCGGGAACCACGGGCCGTCCTCGGTCTCCCCCGGCTCCCACAGCACCGGCAGGCCTTCCGGGTCGACCACCAGCAGCACGAGGTCGTGCCGGTTCGGGTACAGGCGGTTGGCGGGCAGGTGCACGGTGCCGGGGTCCGAGCAGTGCACGAACCCGTCCGGGTCGAGCGGGATCGCGCCGTCCTCGCGGGCACGCCTCCAGTCGGCCTTGGGGCTGATCCGCAGGATCACTCCGCCTCCTAGTTGTCCACAGGAGCCTGTGGACAAAGCTGGGGATACCTGTGGACAGCTTCAGCGCAGGGTGATCTGCCGCCCCCGCAGGCCGTCCCGCGAACGCCGCTCCGGCTCGGTCAGCGGTTCGGTGTCGAGGCTGGTCAGAGCATCCTGCAAACGCTTGCTCAACGCCTCCGCGCCGGGCGCCCACTCGCTGGAGTGCAGCTCGCGGTCCAGGTCCCACACCGGCACGAGCAGGCCGTGCGCGCGGAACGAGCCCGCGTACCGGGAGCCCTCGCCGAGGTCCAGCTCACCGCGCACGGACAGCCGGGCGAGCGCCGCGAGCAGCGTCTCCTCCGGCTCGGGGCGGACCCAGCGCAGGTGCGCCTTGTCGCCCGCGTCGACCCAGTAGGCGGCCTCCACACCGGGCGCTTCCACGCGTTCGGTGGGCAGGATGGCGGCGTTGGCGCGTTCCAGGGACAGCGCGACGTCGCCGGTGGGCTCGTTGTCCGGCGGCAGCCACCACGCGAAGTCGGGGTGCAGCTCGGGGCTCAACGCGGCCTCGGGGTCGAGCAGGTCCTGGAGCCGGCCGGGGTTCGCGCCGTCGTCCGGCCCGACGACCGCGAGGGCGTCACCGGTCTCGGCGGTCAGCGCCCACTGCACGGCGCGGGCCAGGTCGCGGCTGAGGTCGCCGGACCGGGTCTGCACCTGGAGGCCGACGAACGCGGTGCCGTCCGCGCGGATCAGGCCGGCGGCGGCCATCGGCAGCACGGTGGCGAGGATGATCGGACGGGTGCCGTCTGTCGTCTGATTGTCGGCTCCGCCGACGGCGAGCGGCAGCTTCACCGTCGCCGACGGCACGAACTCGCGCAGCGCGATCAGCTCGGCCTCGGCGGCCAAGCCCTCGAACGGGCGGGAGACGATCACGTCCGCCGCACCGCCCGCCGCACCGTGGCACGCCTTGTAGCGCTTGCCGGAGCCGCACGGGCACGGCTGCCGCGGGTTGACGCCGTCCGCCGGCTTGCTCTTCACGGCCGTCCGCTTCGCCACCGCGCCTCCTCGGTCTCAGGGCTGATCGGGCGTCAAGTTATCCGCAAGGTGCCCGCGCGTTTCGTCCGGGTTGTTGGTGGCGAGGAACCGGACGCCGCGCTCACGGCACAACGCTATGTCGGCCGGAGCGTCCGCGGTCCACGTGTAGACACCCTGCCCCCGGTCCGGGTGACGCCTGAGCAGGTGAACGCCCGGTCCCGCGTAATCCGCGAAACGGGGTCGGGTCTTGGGCCACAGGCGGTCGTAGAGCAGGACCGTCGGCACCTCGGGCTTGAGCTTCTTGAACCGGTGCACGGCGAACACGGAGAACGACATCATCACCACGTCGACCCGGTGCCGGTCCAGCTGCCCGGCGAGCGTGCGCTCCACCAGGCTCCCGTACCGGACGGGGTGCTTGGTCTCGATGAACAACCGCGTGCCGTGGTCGGCCGCCAACCCGAGCAACGCCTCCAGCGTCAGCACCTCGGCCGGCTCGCCGCCGTGCCAGCTGCCGAAGTCGTGCCGCCGCAGTTCGTCCAGCGTCATCGCGCTGACCACGCCCGATCCGCCGCTGGTGCGGTCGATCGTGCGGTCGTGCAGGCACACGAGGTGCCCGTCCTTGGTGAGCCGCACGTCGCACTCCAGCCCGTCCGCGCCCTGTCGCAGGGCCAGCTCGTACGCGGCGAGGGTGTGCTCGGGGCGGCGGGTGGACGCACCGCGGTGGGCGACGACTTCAGGTGACACGACTGGGAATGCTCCTGGTGGAGTACGGATCGGGTCAACTCGACTACGCCATGTCACAGCTCGGGTGAATATTTGCCACAACAACCACACCCGGATGGACGTGAGCATCCACGAAGACCTACCGTCCGTGACCGTGACCTCCTTCGACCAGCACGATCCGGCCTTCATCGCCGATCCCTACGCCGCGTTCGCCGCGATGCGCGCGCAAGGCGAGGTGCACTGGCACGAGGAGATGGGCATCGCGCTGGCGGTGTCGCACGCGGCGGCGTCGGCCGTGCTCAGGCACCGGTCGCTCGGCCGGATCTGGACCGACGCGAAGCCGATCGAGCGGTTCACCTCGTTCAACCTGCTGCACCGCAACTCCCTGCTGGAGAACGAGCCGCCCACGCACAGCCGCCTGCGCAGGCTCGTCGCCGCCGCGTTCGGCCGCGGTCACGTGGAGCGGTTGCGGCCGTGGATCGCGGACCTGGCGGACCGGCTGGTGGACGAGCTGGTGGCCAAGATCTCCTCGGAGGGGCAGGCGGACCTGCTGTCCCACGTGGCCGCACCGCTGCCGGTCGAGGTGATCGCCGAGCTGTTGGGCGTGCCCGCGGCGGACCGTGCACTGCTCCAGCCGTGGTCCAACGCCATCGTGAAGATGTACGAGTACGGGTTGGCCGAGGAGAAGCAGGCGGCGGCCGAGCACGCGGCCACGGAGTTCGTCGCGTACCTGCGGGAGCTGGTGGCGCTGCGGCGCACGTCGCCGGGTCGTGATCTGGTGTCCGACCTGGTCGCGGTGACGGACGCGGACGGCGCGAAGCTGACCGAGGACGAGCTGGTGGCGACGGCGGTGCTGCTGCTCATGGCCGGTCACGAGGCGACGGTCAACGTCATCGGCAACGGCGTGCAGGCGTTGATGAACCACCCGTCCGAGTGGCGGCGGTTGGTGAACGACCACGCTCTGCTGCCCACGGCGGTGGAAGAGCTGATCCGCTACGACTCGCCGTTGCAGCTGTTCGAACGCACCGCCACCGAGGCCGTCACCATCGCCGGCCACACCGTCGAGCCAGGCCAGAAGATCGCCGCGCTGCTCGGCGCGGCGGCCCGCGACCCCGAGGTCTTCACCGACCCGGACACCTTCGACATCGCCCGCAACCCCAACCCCCACCTCGGCTTCGGCATGGGCATCCACTACTGCCTGGGCGCGCCGCTGGCCCGCATCGAGGTGGAGGCGGCCCTGTCGTCACTGGCCCGCAAACTGCCGGGCGCGGAACTGGCCGCCGAACCCCGCCGCCGAGCCGAGTTCGTCATCCGAGGCCTCCACGACCTACCGCTCACGAGCGCGTAGTCCCTGGCTATCGCTTGATCGTGTACTTCTTCGGCAGTTTGAAGCCGCGCTCGGCCATGACGGTGCGGAGGCGGTCCGGGTAGTCGGTGATGATGCCGTCCACGCCGTCGTCGATGAGCTTGTGCATGGTGGCGGGGTCGTTGACGGTCCACGGGACGACCTTCAGGCCGTGTGCGTGTGCCTCGTCCACCAGGGCTTTCGTGGTGAAGGGGACGTAGTTCGGGTCGCCGACCTTGCCGTTCTGCGGGTTGCCGTGGACCGGGGAGAGGGCGGAGGCGCCGAAGCTCTTCACGGCCTTGACGACGCTGCCGCCGAAGTCCTCCAGCTTGAGGCCGCCCGTCCAAGGGGAGCCGGGGCGGAGGAATTCCGGTTGGGTGAGGGCGACCAGCGGGAGGCGCGGTTCGGCCTTGCGCCACAGCATCAGGGTGCCCCAGTCGAACGACTGGACGGTGACGTTGCGGTAGAAGCCGGACTTGCGGATCTCGCGGGCGGTGACCTCCACGAACTGCTCGCGGGGTGCGGTCTCGTGCGGTGCGGCGGCTTCGACCTTGGTCTCGATGTTGAACTTGACGTTGAAGGCGCGGTAGCGACGGGCCAGGGCGAACACCTCGGCCAGGGTCGGCATCTTCGCGCCAGGCGAGAGTTCCTGGTCCGGGTACTGGGACCAGCGCCGCGAACCGCAGTCCAGGGTCCTGACCTGGGCGAACGTCAGGTCCTTCACGTACTTGCCCGCGTAGGGGAACGCCGGGTCGCCGGGGACGGCGGGTGCCGTGTCGACGCACTTCGCGGGGTTCGTCTTGCGGTCGTGGGTGACGACTTCGCGGCCGTCCTTGGTGATCTGGACGTCCAGTTCGAGGGTCGTGACGCCCAGTTCGAGAGCCTTGGCGAACGCCGCCAACGTGCTCTCGACGGTCAGCCCGATCCCGCCCCGGTGGGCCTGGAGGTCGAACTTCCGGTCACCACCGCCGCCGTGCGCATTCGCCACGCCTGGGAGCAGGACAGAAAGAACCAAAGCTGCCGCAAGTGCCCGCATGGGGTTTCACGTTGGCACGCAGTCGTCAGGAGCCCAACTGCCGCAAGAAGAACGACCATTGAACAGCGGGAAACGCGAGCGTTGCGGCGTCCGGGTTCTTCGAGTCCCGGACGGCTACGGCGGGACCGGTGAACGCGACTTCGACGCAGTTGGTGTTGCTGGCCCCACCACTACGGCTGCTCTTCCGCCACACGGCACCGGAGAGGTCCACAGTGGACACAGCCATCGCCTCTTCCACTCGGCCAGGACCCGTTCAACCAGCGCAATCGACTCCTCCGGGCTCAACGCTCGGGAAGCCAAGTGCTCGAACATGAGTTCAGCTTCCCGGAGCCCCTGCTCATCCTCGATGTGCACCGCGCCGGCCATGTCCTCGATGATCGCGTGCAGCCGAAGCGGGTCGTCCGGGTCGGTCAATCGCTGTTGCCGGATCCGGCGGACGCGGATGTCGTTCTCCAACCACCGCTTGGTCCGCTTCAGCCGGTGCGCCTCGAACATGGCCCGCACGTAGCCCGTCGTTTGGAGCAGACCAGGAATGATCAGCGGCGAAAGGTCCCGCACATCGGAGGACTCGGTTTCGACGTCGATGTAGCCCTGGTTCTCGATGCCGAAGGTGGTCCACCAACCGGGTTCACGGGCTCGCAGTGCCTGGTCGAGGAGCTCGGGGTCGTACTGGTCGTAGAGGTCCATCATCGACTTGGCGAGGTGGACGTCCAGGATCGTCTCGCCCTTCTCCAGTCGGTGGAGGGTGGACTTGGTCCGGTAGAGGGCTTTGGCGGCGTCATCGAGGGTCATCTTGGCTTTGGCCCGCATCCGGGCGAGCTTCTTCCCCAACCGACGGCGGCGGAACGGTGGCGGAGTGGGCACAGGGCAGCATGATCCGCCGGGACGCGTGAAACCGGGATTCCCGCCGCGCTTCACCGCATGGAGTGGATCTCCCGGCGGGACAGTCGGTCCCGTGGAAGCGAACCTTTTCAGCCTGGTGGACCAGACCGACCGCAACCGGATCTTCGCGTGGGGCATGGAGGTCATCGAGGAGGAGACGACGAACGCGATCACCTACCGGCGTGATCCCGACACGGGTAAGACGTTCATCGGGCAGCACGCCTCCGCCGAATCGGCCCTCAACCGCTACGGCAGGCGTGTTCCCCTGGCGCTCGTCTGGGATTACGAGGACCGGGACTTCGAGGATCAACCCGCGTGACCTCCACGCCACCGTCTGCGCCTGATCCTGCGCGGTCGGGCTCCCGGAACAGGCGGGGTGGACGGCTCCGCGGCTAGCGCGGGGAGCCTGAGGTGCGGACGGGGCGCAGGGTGGGCGGCGGGGCGTCTTTCACGTCCACGACCCTCATGCGGCGGATGGCGCCCGCGTCCACCGGGAGCAGCAAGGTGGTGATGCGGCGGACCACGACGGCCGTCAGGATCGCCACGGCGGCGGCCAGTAGGTCCGCGAGTGCGTGGAAGAGGACGCCGTCTGCCAGGGCCTGGACGCTGGAGCGGAACGACCACACGAACGTGAACAGGGTGAACACGCCGGTGAACGCCCACAGGGCCCACCACCAGCGGATGAGCTTGGAGGGCTTGGGGCGGGTGGTGGCTGGTTCGCGCAGCGCGGCGTGTTCCAGCTCTGCCAGCACCGAACCCGGGACCACCAGGTTCACGCCCGGGATCACCAGGCTGATCAGGACCTCGCGGTCCGACCTGGACGGGCCGTAGCCGGCTTCGGCGGCGGCCGCGTTCCTGGCCCGGCGCAGCCACAGGAGGGTGAAGACCAGGGCCGTCGCGGACGCCACGACGGTCACCACCGACGAGGCCACGACCATCGCGTCCGACACGCCCACCGTGGTCGAGGAGAGGGCGCCGTAGCGGCTCAGCAGCAGCAGCACGTAACGCCAGATCTCGCTGCCCGCGGCCCACACGGCGGTGAGCGCGGCCAGGCCCAGGGCGTGCGAGGCGGTCCTGGCCAGGCGTTGGGCCTGGTCGACCGTGTCGGCGGGCTGGTCGTGCTCCATCGCCACGGACGTGGGCCAGCGCCACGCCAGCAGCGGGAAGCCCCAGCGCGGTGGCACCGGGTACGACGGCGGGCCGGTGTAGCCGCGCTTCGGCGCACCCGGGCGACGGTGCGGGTAGGCGCCGGGTGGCGGGGTCGCCACCCAGTCCACGCGCATCGGTCGCAGCACTGCCATGTCAGATGACCTCGGGCTCCGCGCCCTCGACCTCTCCGACCAGCGGACGGCCTGCCGCCGACCACAGCTGCATGCCGCCGTCGACGTTCGTCGCGTCCCAGCCGTTGGCGTTCAGGTACTGCGTGACCCGCGCGGAACGGCCGCCGGAGCGGCACACGACGTAGAACTCGCTGTCGCCCGGAAGGTCGCCCAGCCTGCCCGCCAGCTCGCTCATCGGGATGTGCAGGGCGCCCGGGGCGTGGCCCGCCGCCCACTCGTCGGCCTCGCGGACGTCGAGCAGCACTTTGCCCGCCGGCAGGTCCGCCGGCACCTCGGACACTTCAACGCTGGGAACGGTCACGGGTCCATGCTGCCACGTGGGTCATAAACCGGGGATAAGGAGCACGCCGACCGCCTTCCCGGAGGTGGACAGTTCCTCAACGGGATGGCGGCCGGCGTGGTTCCCCAGCGGAATGGACTGATGACCCTTAGTGGGCGACAGCCTTCTCGGCGCCGACGCCGGTGAGCGCCCGCACCTCCATCTCCGCGTACTTCTCCTTGTCGTCCTCCTTCGACATCACCGTGCCGATGTAACCGAGGATGAACGCCACCGGGATCGACACGATGCCCGGGTTGGACAGCGGGAACAGGTCGAAGTCCGCGGTCGGGAACATCGACGTCGCCTTGCCGGACACCGCGGGCGACAGCACGATCAGCGTGATCGTCACCGCGAGACCGCCGTAGATGCTCCACAGCGCGCCGGAGGTGTTGAACCGCTTCCAGAACAGCGAGTACAGGATGGTCGGCAGGTTCGCCGACGCCGCCACCGCGAACGCGAGGGCCACCAGGAACGCGATGTTCTGGCCGTTGGCCGCGATGCCGCCGACGATCGACACGATGCCGATCACGATCGCGGTCCGCCGGGCGACCTTGACCTCGGCGTCCTTGTCCTCCGCCTCACCCTTCTTGATGATGTTGGCGTAGATGTCGTGCGCGAACGACGCCGACGCGGTGATCGTCAACCCGGCCACCACGGCGAGGATCGTGGCGAACGCGACCGCCGCGATCAGGCCGAGCAGCAGCGGTCCGCCGAGCGCCTCGGCGAGCAGCGGAGCCGCCGAGTTCGCCTTGCCGGGTGCCGCGTTGATCTTGTCGGGGCCGACGAGCGCCGCCGCGCCGTAGCCCAGGACCAGCGTGAACAGGTAGAACAGGCCGATCAACCAGATCGCCCAGACCACCGAGCGACGTGCTTCCTTGGCGGTCGGCACGGTGTAGAAGCGCATCAGGATGTGCGGCAGACCGGCCGTGCCCAGCACCAGCGCGAGGGCCAGCGACAGGAAGTCCAGCTTCGACGTGCCGGTCGCGCCGTACTGCAGACCCGGACCGAGCAGCTTCTCGCCGGCCTTGGGCGCGTTGTCCACGGCCGCGCCGAGCAGGGTGGACAGGTTCAGGCCGTACTTGGCGAGCACCCAAACCGTCATCACGCCCGCGCCGACGATCAGCAGGACCGCCTTGATGATCTGCACCCAGGTGGTGCCCTTCATGCCGCCGATGAGCACGTAGGCGATCATCAGCGCGCCGACCACGACGATCACGACGGCCTGGCCGCCCTTGCCGGTGATGCCCAGCAGGAGCGCGACGAGACCGCCGGCGCCCGCCATCTGGGCCAGCAGGTAGAAGAACGACACGGCCATCGTCGACGTGGCCGCCGCCGCGCGGACGGGGCGCTGCCGCATCCGGAACGCGAGCACGTCGCCCATCGTGTACTTGCCGGTGTTGCGCAGCAGTTCGGCGACCAGCAGCAGCGCGACGAGCCACGCCACCAGGAAGCCGATCGAGTACAGGAAGCCGTCGTAGCCGTTGACCGCGATGGCGCCCGCGATGCCGAGGAACGACGCGGCGGACAGGTAGTCACCCGCGATCGCGATGCCGTTCTGGGGCCCGGTGAACGCGCGGCCCGCGGCGAGGTAGTCGGCGGCCGTCTTGGTGTTGCGGCTGGCCCGGATGACGACGACCAGGGTTGCCGCGACGAAGATGCCGAAGATGCCGATGTTGAGCAGGGCGTTGCCGTTCACGCTTGACCCCCTTCCAGCTCGTTGCGGAGCTTCTCCGCCTTGGGGTCGAGGTTCTTGTTCGCGTGCCGCACGTACAGCGTGGTGATGGCGAACGTCGAGACGAACTGGAGCAGGCCGAGGATCAGGCCGACGTTGATGTTTCCGATGACCTTCGTCGACATGAAGCCGTGGGCGTAGTCGGCGAGGAGCACGTACATCAGGTACCAAGCCAGGAAGAGGCCGGCCATGGGGAACACGAAACTGCGCAGCCGGCGGCGGAGCTCCCGGAAATCGGGGCTGTCCTGCACTTCGACCCAGTCGTGACTGCCCTGGGCTTCGGCTGGGGTGTGCTGCTCAGAGGTGCTCACGGTCCCCTCCTCGCGTACTTGACGACGGTGTGAACGGCACGTAAGTCCTCCTGGTGCGTTCCTGATACGCCGTGCACCGTAGGGAGACCCGGCTCACGCCTGAAAGACCTTTCGGGTTGCCGTGCGCTCAACAGTCGAGTGATGCGATGAGCGGTAGGAATGCTGAGACGAGCAGCCACTCGGGTGATCGAAATCACCGGTAACCGGATCGGTGTGCTTATCTTCACCCGATCGAGATCTATCTCCGCCCACAGATACCAAGTGACCGGACCGAACGGGTTCCGCCCTGGTCAACGAGGGTGAAGCGTGGTGGTAACGCCGGTGGGCGGTCCGGATCTCCACCGGAAAGCCTAGCCGCGACTGTGCCTGAAGTCACAGCCTTGCGACCACTCGGACCAACGGACCTCAGGACGCCGGCGGTGACGGCGGAGTGCCGTCGCGGTACTTGCCGTCTTCGAGACGCGCCTTCTCCTCCGCCGTCCCGAACCGCTGCACGTCCCGGTCCCGCATGAACCCCAGCGGGTCGGGCGCGTGGAACCGGAGCAGGATCTGGTTGACGTCGTCGGGCTTGCGGCGCGCGGTCAGCCTGCTGATCATCACCATGGTCAGGAACGCCACCGGCACGGTCACCAGCGCCGGCTGCGAGAACACCGACGGCGCCCACCGCCCGGTGTACGAGCTGACCACCATGACCACCTGCGCCCCGATCACCAGCCCGCCGCCGACCACCAGCCCGGCCATCGCGCCGACCCACGTCAGCCCGCGCCACCAGATCCCCAGCAGCAGCAACGGGCAGAACGTCGACGCCGCCAGCGCGAACGACATCGCCACCGTCAACGACGCGTCGGACGTCGGCAGCACCAGCGCCAGCCCGATCGCCCCCGCGCCGGTCAACACCGTCGCCCACCGGAAATCACGCACCTTGCCCGGCAGGATGTCCGTCGACACCACCCCGGCCACCGACACGACCAGCCCCGACGACGTGGACAGGAACGCCGCGAACGCGCCCGCCGCCACGATCGCGCCCAGCACCTGCCCCAGCAGGTTCGGCTGCATCGTGCTCGGCAGCAGCAGCACCGCCGCGTCCGTCTTCCCCGTCGCCAGCAACTGCGGCAGGTACTGCCGCGAGATCACGCCCAGCACGGTCGGGAACAGGTAGAACAACCCCAGCAGGTACAGCACGTGCAACGCCGTGCGCCGCGCCGCCCGCCCGTCCGGGTTCGTGTAGAACCGCACCAGCACGTGCGGCAGCCCCATGGTCCCCAGGAACGTCGCGAAGATCAGCGAGTACGTCTCGAACAGCCCCGACAGCCCTTCGGTCTGGGGCCGCAGCCAGTCGTGGTTGGACGTCGGCGAACCCTCGACCACCGGCACCGGCGAGCCCGCCTTGAACCACAGCTTCGTCTCCGCCCCCACCTCGTACAGGCGGGGCGTCCAGTACACCGCGCCGTTGACGCGCGACCCGTCGATCTGCCCGCTCGCGGACAGCTCCATCGCCACGTCGACCCGCACCCGCACCGGGTCGACCGTCATCACCTCCACGTCCTCGGGGAACCGCAGCACACCGGCCGAGTCCACCGGCTGCGCGCCGTTGCCCGGCCCGGCCAGGAAGATCGTGAACAGCACGAACGTCGGCGCGGCGATCGCGAAGAGCTTGCCCCAGTACTGGAACGCCTGCACCAATGTGATCGCGCGCATCCCGCCGCCGAGGACGTTCACCACCACGATCACGGTCACCACCGCGCCGCCCAGCCACACGGGCAGGCCGGTGATCGTGTTCAACGTCAACCCGGCCGACTGCAACTGCGGCACCAGGTACAGCACGCCGATGCAGATCACGAAGAACGTGCAGAACTTCCGCAGGTTCGACGACCCCAGCCGCGCCTCGGCGAAGTCCGGCAACGTGTACGCGCCGGACCGCCGCAGCGGCGCGGCCACGAACAGCATCATCGCCAGGTACCCGGCGGTGAAGCCGATCGGGTACCACAGGGCGTCGATGCCGTCCTTCAGCACGAGCCCCGCCACGCCCAGGAACGACGCCGCGGACAGGTACTCGCCGGAGATCGCGGCGGCGTTGCGGGTCGCCGGCACGGCGCGGCGGGCCACCAGGAAGTCGGGCGTCGTGTTCGCCCGGCGGGAACCCACGTAGCCCAACAGGAACGTCAGCACCGCCATCACGCCGACGAGCACGAGGCTCCACGGGTTCTGGATCACCGGTCCACCGAGTTCACGAAGTCCTGCTCATGCCTCTCGGCGAGTCTTCGGTACGTGTAGCCGACGGCGTAGCACAACGGCGCCGGCAGCAGGCCCAGCAGCAGCCACGGCAGCCGCACACCCACCAGTTGCACCTCCGACAGCGACGGCAGCAGGTAGAACGTCACCGGCAGCAGAGCGAGGAACAGCAGCGTGCCGCCGCCCAACGCCATACCCGTGCGCAACTGCGTCCGGATCAGGTCGCGGATCAGCTTCTCGCCGACGCTGGTCTGCTCCTCCAGCTCGATGATCGTGCGCAGCACCCGCCCGCGGCCACGAGGGTCCGCCAGCACCACCCGCCGGCGGCGGTTCTTGCGCACCGGCGTCGACGGCCAGGCGTCGCGTTCGGCCGGCTGCGGCTGGTCCGGTTGGCCGGGGGGGCCGGAGTGCTTGGTCATCCCCAACTGCTCTTGGGGGGACGCACGATCCGCTCCTTCAGCTCACGCGTGTGCCGCCGGCTGACCGGCAGCTCCTTCGCACCCTCACCGGAGCCGATCACCACCGCGTACCCGTTCGACGTCATCCGCAGCTCGGTCACCAGCGGCAGCGCCACCAGGAACGAGCGGTGGATGCGCACGAACCCGGCGTTCTCCCAGCGCTCCTCGAGCTGCGCCAACGGGATCCGCACCAGGTGGCTCGCGCCGTCGCTGGTGTGCAGGCGCGCGTAGTCGCCCTGCGCTTCGACGTAGCGGACGGTGGCCCTGGGCACGAGCTTGATGGTGCCACCCAGCTCGACCGGGATCACCTCGTCGTCCTGAGGTTCCGCCGCGGCCGGCTCGGGGGTGACCGCCGGTGTCGCGGCGACCCGTTCGACGACCCGCGAGATCGCCTTGTTGATCCGGTCCTCGTTGATCGGCTTGGTCACGAAGTCCAACGCGCCCACCTCGAACGCCACCACGGCCTCCGAGTGCTCGACTCCCGTGACGAACACCAACGCCGGTGGCGCGCGGAACGCGCCGAGCACGCGCGCGAGATCCGTGCCGCTCAGGCCCGGCATGTTGATGTCGGCGAACACGGCGTCGACCGGCGGTAGCCCTGCCCGGGTGCGGTCCATCACCTCGACGTCGTAGTCACCCCGGAGGATGCGCAGTGCCTCGGCCGCGTCGAAGGCCGTGAGCACGCGTCGGATGTGCGGGCTGCTTTCGAGCAGGTACTTGATCTCGCTCAGACCGGGTGCCTCGTCGTCCACCGCCAGAACGAGGAGGCCGGTGCTGTCCGTGCGAGTGTTCACTGGGGTACTCACTGTGTCGCGCATCTTGCCCATCCACCGGGGTCGCTGTCTACGCCGGTTGCCGGACGGTCGCGCGGCTGTGACCCCGCGACGACCTCACAAGCCGAATCGCGACCAGCGCGCCCGCTCCTCCAGCGCCGCCAACCCCTCAACCAAGAAGTCGCCCGATCGGGTGGTCGCGCCGGCGAGTCCGAGGCGGGCGAGCAGGGATCGGCGCGGCTCGGCGATCGCGATGTCCGCGTCCGGGTAGCGCTTGGCCACGACGCCGCGCAGCGTGCCGATGCCGTCCACCAGGCCGAGTTCGAGCGCCTTCGCCCCGGTCCACACCTCGCCGTTGAACAGCTCGTCGTCGGTGGCCTTGAGCTTGGCGCCGCGGCGCTGTTTCACCCAGTCGGCGAACTGCTCGTGGAGCTGCGCCTGGAGGCCCTTGAGCCATTCGACGTCCTCCGGCTTCTCCGGGCTGAACGGGTCGAGGCGGACCTTGTTCTCGCCCGCCGTGTACACGCGCCGCTGGACGCCGTAGCGCTCGATCAGGCCGTCGAGGCCGAAACCCGCGCTGACCACGCCGATCGAGCCGACCAGGGACGTGCCGTGCGCGTAGATCTCGTCGCCCGCGCAGGCCAGCCAGTAGCCGCCGGAGGCCGCCAGGTCCTCGCAGAACGCCAGGACCGGCACCTTCTTCTTGGCGGCCAGCTCGCGGACCCGTTCGCCGATCAGCGCGGACTGGGTCGGCGCGCCGCCGGGAGAGTTGATCAGCAGGGCGACCGCGACCAGCCGGTCGTGCTCGAACGCGCGGTTCAGCGCGCTCTCCACGTTCTGCATGTTGATGGTGTTGCGGGCCATCGGCGTCGGCGTCGGCGTGATGACGCCGTGCAGGCGGACGGCGGCCACCACGGGTCCGCGCTCGGTCCGCTCGCTGACGATCCTCGGCAGCCGGGCCGCGATCTTGTCCGTGACGCTCATGCCTCCGACCTTACGTGTGCTCGGAGGTCGAGTGGCACAGCTAACATCGAGCGGTGACGTTCAACCCGATCCGGTGGCTCGAACGCTACGTCGAGTGGTGGGACGACCGAGGCCGTCAGAACGCGGACGGCCCGACCGCCATGCACGTCTACTGGATGTGGATCTCGTGGGGCGTGTGCGCGGTCATGATGGTCACGGTGCTGGCGGTCGCCGCCGCCTGATCGTCAGCGCCCCCTGATTATCAGGCGCGGATGGCGGGCTGCTCGGTCGTGTCCTCCAGCCGCGGCGGCACGAGCGGCAGGTTGGTGCGCACGCCCCGGCTGTACTTGGGAATCTTCAGGATGATCTTCATGCCCGCGTCCGGCGCGGTTTCCACGACCAGCGCGTAATCGTCGCCGAACACCGCGCGCATCCGGTGGTTGATGTTGCCCAGGCCGACGTGCGCCCCGGTCTGGTGGGCGTCCTTCAGGTCCTCGAAGAGCCGGTCCGGGTCCATGCCGACGCCGTCGTCCTCGACCGAGATCAGCGCTTCCGCGCCGTTGTCCTCGGCGATGATCGTCAGCTCACCGCCGCCGGGCTTCTTCGCCAGCCCGTGCCGGACGGCGTTCTCCACCAGCGGCTGCAACACCAGGAACGGCAGCACGACCTGCAGCACCTCGGGCGCGATCTTCAGCCGCACGTTCAGCCTCGGCCCGTACCGCGCCTGCTCGATGGTCAGGTAGCGGTGGATGTTGGTCAGCTCGTCGGCCAGCGTGGTGAAGAAGCCGTCGGTGCGGAACGAGTAGCGGGTGAACTCGGCGAACTCCTGCAACAACTCCCGCGCGTGCCCCGGGTCGGTGCGGATCAGCGACGAGATCGTGTTCAGCGCGTTGTAGACGAAGTGCGGCGAGATCTGCGCCCGCAGCGCCCGGACCTCCGCCTGCGCCAACGCCTGCCGGGACTTCTGCAGCACCTCCAGCTCCAGCTGCGTGGAGACGAACCGCGCGGTCTCCTCGGCCATCCGGATCTGCCGCTTGTTCGCCACGCCGCTGACCACGATCAGCGTGCCGGCGACCTCGCTCTCCACCACCAGCGGCACGATCACGGCGCTGTGCAGCGAACACGGGCCGGGCAGCTCGCAGTCCAGCTTGCGGTGCTCGACGTGCTCCTTGTGCCCCTCGCCGATGGCGCGCTCGATGTAGGTGCGCAGGAACTCGTAGTGGTCGTTGGCCCCGCCGTCCCACGACAGGAGAGTGCCCTCGTGGTCGGTGATGCCGACCGCGACGCACCGCAGCATCTCCCGCAGGTGCGGGGTGGCCTTGTTCGCCGCGTCCTCGGTCAGGCCTTCGCGCAGGTCGGCCGACGCCTTCGACATGCGGTGCAGCATGTCCATCACGGCGTCCTCGACCGACGTGCTGACGCGGCGGGCACGGCACAGCATCACGAAGAGGCCCAGAACGGCCAAGGTCGCGATGAGTCCGAGCACAGCGCGCTCGGTGAAGAGGTCCAGCACGGCGTCCATGCTGTGCTGTGGTGGCTCCATAGGCAAGGGGATGGCCCTCGTGAGACGTGCACATCCGATGAATTGGGGGCAACCGTGGCAGAGCGCTTACCCAATTGGACGATCAGAAGCACTCTCGATCACGGAGAGTGGGCGCGACCCGATCACTCGGGCCGCACCCCACGGTCCCGGCGGTCACCGCGGTCGGCGCTCACCCCTCGTCAGCGCCCACCGTTCCCGGCGCGAGGTGTCGGTGACGGGGTTGTCGTCGTTGTTCTCGTCGTCGAAGTCGTGGTCCTGGTCGGGTCGTCCTTGCACCCCAGCTTCTCCATCAAATCGTCCAGCTCAGGCAGGTCGAGATCCTTCAAGACACGGCAGATCACCTCCCGCAACGTGTCGGCGATCTCGGCCTTGGGGTCCTTCTTCTCCTCCGGTGCGGCGACGGCCGTGCCGACGAGCGGCCCGCGGCGAGGGTGAGACCGGTCAGCGCCGCCGCGATACGGGTCCTCATAACTCCTCCTGGTGGTCGGTCGGACACCAGGAGGAGTTCCCCGTGACGCCGCGACCAGCCGAAGCCCACCCGGAGGTGTGAACTTCTCCAGCAGGGGTGAACTACTTCAGCAGCCGGGACATCCGCCGGTCGGCCAGCGGCTTGCCGCCGGTCTGGCACGTCGGGCAGTACTGGAACGCCTTGTCCGCGAACGACACCTCGCGCACCGTGTCACCGCACACCGGGCACGGCAGACCGGTCCGCGCGTGCACCCGCAGCCCGGACCGCTTCTCGCCCTTCAGCGTCGCCGCCGCCTGGCCCACCGACCGCGTCACCGCGTCCGTCAGCACGCCCACCAGCGCCTCGTGCAGCCGGTCCAACGCCTCCGCGGGCAGCTTCCCCGCCGTCGCGTACGGCGACAGCCGGGCCGTGTGCATGATCTCGTCGGAGTACGCGTTGCCGACGCCCGCCAGCACCGTCTGGTCCGTCAACGCGGTCTTCAGCCGCTCGGTGCGGCCCGCGAACAGGTCCTCGAGCTGGGTGCGCGTCACCGACAGCGCGTCCGGCCCGAGCCGCGCGATGCCCGGCACGTCCGCCGGGTCGTTCACGACCCACGCGGCCAGGCCCTTCTTCGTGCCCGCCTCGGTCAGGTCGAAGCCAGGCCCCTCGCCCGGCGGACCCAGGTGCACGCGCAGCGCCAACGGCCCCTTGCCCGGCTTGAGCGGCGCCGCGGACAGGTGCTCCGACCAGCGCAGCCACCCGGCCCGCGCCAGGTGCACCACCAGGTGCAGGCCGTCGCAGTCCAGGTCCAGGTGCTTGCCGAACCGGCCCGCGCCGGTCACCTCGCGACCCTGGAGATCGGTCCACGGCGGCGTGAACGTCTTCAACACCTGCAACGACGCGACGTCCACCCGGTGCACGCGCCGTCCGACGGCATGTTCGCGCAGGTGGTGGGCGAGCGCCTCGACCTCGGGGAGTTCCGGCACCGGACCAGTGTCACCCGCCGAAGGCGATCAGTCGACCGGTTGCAGCGGACCGTCCAGGTCGGGCAGCGAGTACATCTCGATCTTGCGGGCCACGTTGGCGACCTCGTTGCGCACGGTCAGGAAGCCGCGCACCGAGCCGACCCACCGCTCCGGCGGCAGTTCCTCGGTCTTCTTCGACTCGGCCGCCACCAGCCACGGCCGCCGCACCGCCCAGCGCACCGGGAAGAACAGGAACACCAGGATCAGCGCCACGATCAGCCACGCCGGCACGACGACCTCCGCCGGCGTCCACGCCACCAGCACGACGCCCATCACGATGACGATCGCGAGCATCAGCACGCCCGGACCGTAACCACCGCTCACGTCGTGCTCGAAATCGGCATCGGCCGACGGGTTGCGCCACTCGATCTGACTGCGAACCGTCCACATCCGGCCGTCAGCTCCGCGCACCAGCCGCGTCATCACCGTCTCCTCAAGACGTCGAGCGATCACTCAGCGTTTCCCACGCTACCGGCAAAGTCTTGCACCTCGTGGGTGAAAAGCCGCGGTTACGCGGGCGCGAGGCTCGGCGTCGGGCGGAACGTCACGGTCGTCGGCGTGAGGGTCCCGGCCATCCCGGCCCCCTTGGACGTCGGGGTCGTGGTGACCTCGGTGGTCGTGGGCGTCGTGGTGATCAGGAGTATCGAGCCGGACTCCGTCGTGGTGACCGGGGTCGACGTCGTGTCGACCGGCAGAGCGCGCTCTTCGGCCGGTGCGGTCGTGGTCCCGTCCGCCTGCGTGCCCGGCACGTCGGTGGACGTGGTCGGCGACGCGGACTGCGCCTCCTGCTCCGTCTTCGGGTGCACGACCTTCCCCGCGGCGGCGGACGGCGACGTCTCGCTGGTCGCCGTGCCGGTGGCGGTCGTGGTCGTGCCCAGCGCCAGCACGTTCTCGCCGGGCGCGCCGTCGGGACCGGACTGGACCAGCGCCGGACCGGGCGCGCCGGTGAACGTCCCGGCCAACACCCCGAACAACCCCACGGCGGCGGCCGAAGCGGCGGACGCGAGCACCAACTTCACCCGTCCGCTGAGCCACGCGGCCTTGCCCATCACCGCGGGCCCGACCAGCGCCGGGCTGAGCAACGCAGTCGCGGCCACCGGCACGGCGATGCTCGCCGCGTGCGCCCGCAGCGTCGAGCACACCTCGGCCAGCTCGGCGTGCAGCGCGTTGCACGAGGAGCACGTCTGGAGGTGCTTGCGGATGCGCTTCTGCTCCGCGCCCTGCGAGCCGCCCGCCGTGTACGCGCCCAGCTTCGCCACCACCGAGCTGCACGCGCGCGGCCCGGTGTCCTCGGCCAGGTGCGCCTGCAGGTACGCCGCGCGCAGCCCTTCGCGGGCACGACGGGCCAGCGCCGCCATCGCGTTCGGGGTCAGGCCGTAGCTCGGCGCGACCGCCGCCGGCCGCTCGCCCTCCACCTCGACCTGCCACAACACCGTGCGCCACCGCTCCGGCAGGCTGGTGAACGCGCGGGAGATCAGCGTGTGCTCCGGCCGGCGCGCGGTGACGTCCGGGAACGGCTCGACGCGCCGGCTCAGCTCCTCGTCCTCGACCGGCACGTCCCGCCGCCGCCCGCTCCACTCCCACGCCACGCGGCGTGCGACGGTCAGCAGGTAGGTGCGGACGTGGTCGGTCGGGCCGTTGCCCCGGCGGATCGCCTGGAGCACCCGGAAGAACGCCTCCGCGGTCAGGTCGTCGGCCTCGGCGTGTTCACGCACGTGCCGGAGGGCGAACCGGCGAACGGCGTCGGCGTGACGGGTGAACAGCTCGCCGAACGCGGCGTCGTCACCCGCTCTGACCCTGGCGAGCAGTTCCCGGTCGAAATCGGCATCTCCGGCCATCCCGCCCGGCACCTCCCGCCCCGCCTGTGGTCCAGTGGTCAAGATGCCACATTCGGCTGGTCGCGACCCGAAGTGATAGCGAGCCGATACCGAAGACCCGCCGGACGGCGTGAGCTGTTCGGCCTAATCAGCGCACCTGCCTACCGGATCAAGCCCGCTCGCGGTCGGTGACGAGCCGGTCACGGGAAGGCGTCAGGTGGTGGGCGACCGGGCGGCAGCCGCGCCGGTGACGGGTAGTCTCCTGCCGCGTGGTCGATTGGCGCACAAGGGCTTCCGCCCTCCTCCCCGAGCTGAGCGCCGTTGTCGAGCGCGAGTCCTGGTCATGTCACGTGTTCCTGGGCGAGTTGTGGCAACTCGCGCTGGAGGCGCACCGCGACGGCGACCGCGAAGTGCTCGGCCGCGTGTACGGGTTCGCGCACTGGTGCTTCCAGCAGCCGGAGCGGTTCCTGTCCGACGCGTCCGTGGTCAGCTTCTACGAGCACGTGTTCGACGAGTGGGAGCTGCGGGACGAGGTGGCGCCGTGGCTGCCCGCCGAAGTCGTCGACCGGGTCAGACCCCTGTGGGAGTGGCGCTGGTCCAAGGAGCGGTTGTCCGAGGTCGACCGGCTGCTGGCCGAACCGGGCCCCCCGGTCGAAACCCGCTTCGAGAGTGGGCTATAGTTCTTCCCAACAGGCGGATGTAGCGCAGTTGGTAGCGCATCACCTTGCCAAGGTGAGGGTCGCGAGTTCGAGTCTCGTCATCCGCTCTCCGCAAGGCCCCCGGTGTTCGCACCGGGGGCCTTTTGCACGTTGTCGGCCACTGCTTCGGGGCTCGGCGATCAGACCCCGTATAGGTTGATGCGGAAGGTTTCCTCGTCGAAGACGGAGTTGCAGACATATGGCCACCACCCGCAAGGCGACCACGCACTGGGAAGGCAACCTGCTGGAGGGCAAGGGCAGCGTCGCGCTCGAGTCGTCCGGCATCGGGACGTTCGACGTGAGCTGGCCGTCCCGGGCCGAGCAGGCGAACGGCAAGACCAGCCCGGAAGAGCTGATCGCCGCCGCGCACTCGTCCTGCTTCTCGATGGCGCTGTCGCACGGCCTGGCGCAGGCCGGCACCCCGCCGCAGCAGGTCGACACGTCGGCCGAGGTGACGTTCCAGCCCGGTACCGGCATCACCGGCATCCACCTGACCGTCACCGCGATCGTGCCCGGCCTGGACGCCGAGGGCTTCGCGGCCGCCGCCGAGAACGCCAAGAAGAACTGCCCGGTCAGCCAGGCGCTCGCGGCCACCCCGATCACGCTGACCGCCAACCTCGCGTGATCCGGTATTAATCCGGTACTGATCCGGCTCCGATCCGGTGATGGGATGACTCCGGTGCCGGTCTGATACCCCAAAGTGTCAGGCCGGTACCAGATGTCCCCAAAGATTTGACCCCAACGAGTGGGTCCGGGTACTCGTTGTGAATGCTCACGGCGTTGGGTGGTTCCCGCCGGCTCGCCTTCGGCGCCTTGATCGGTGCGGCCGTGGCCGCCCTCCTGGTGTCGCACGGTGCCGTTGTCGAGCCGCCGCAGGGCCTGCTCCCGTCGGACGGCGGTGACATCGTGGTCGTCAAGGGCAGCGAGCAACCGAGCCGGACGATCACCACGACCGGCACGACGGCGTCGAGCGCCGGCTCCGCCACCACGACCACGACGTCGTCCACCACGACCACCACGACGACGACCACGGGCACGACCACCACCACCACGGCCGCGGTGACGACCACCACCACGGCCCGGCCGACCACGACCACCACCACCCGGCGGCCCACCACCACGACGACCACGACGACCACGACCACCAGGCCCTGCGGGCTGCTCTTCTGCTGATCCCCCGGCACGGTTCATCACCCAGCGTGCTTTGGCAAGATCGAGGCGTGACGTCCAGCCAGGTGCCCACCCAGCCCCAGCGAAGCAACGACACCCCCACGGTCCGCATCCAGCCCGTCGCCGCCACGTCCGAGCCCGCTTGGCCCACCACCGAGCCGATGACCGCGACCAACCTCACCCCCGTCGCGGCCGTCACCACCAAGTTCGAACCGGTGGCCGTGCCGGTCAACGGCCAACTCCCGCTCGACACCCCGGCCGCCGCTTCGAACGGTGCAGCCAACGGCGGTGCGGTCAACGGCGGTGCAGCCAACGGCACGGTCAACGGTGCGCTCAACGGCAAACCGAACGGCGCGACCAACGGTGCGGTCAACGGCGCAGCCAACGGTGCACTGAGCGGCACGCTCAACGGCGCGCCTGCCGGCCCTGCGAACGGGGCACTCAACGGCGCAGCCAATGGCGCGCCCGCCGCCCCCGGCCAGACCGCTCCCACGACGCCCGCCGCACCCGTTACCGCAGCACCCGCAGCCGCAGCACCCCCGGCCGGCGCACCCGTTGCGGAACCGACCGATGCCCCCGCTCCCGCCGCGGCCAAGCCGACGCCGCCGGCCAAGCCGCGCACCCGGCTCCGCCGCCTCGCGCGCCGCATCGTCGGACCCACGCTGCTCACCAGGAAGGGCTGAGGGCGTCCCCCAGAGCCGAGAACCGGCGGGTCCACCGGATTTCCGCGGTCCGGGCGGGTGTCGTGGGACACCCGCCCGGCACATCAGCGGTTCAGCAAGTCGCTACCCCAGTACCCAGTGAGTCGGCACTTCAGGGCTTCAGTAGCCGAACACCAACCGGAAGGCGATCTCCGGGTCGAACTGGCCGGCGGGCGTGTTCGGCGCGGTGCCGCAGTTGCCGTCCGAGTCACCGGGGACCTTCACCCACAGCAGCATCTCGGCGCCGCCACCGGTCTGGGCGGTCGTGCCGAGCTTGCGCTGGCCGGGGTTGCACCACTCGCCGTTGGAGCCGTTGCCGTTGCGGCTCGTGTCGATGACGAACGTCTTCGCGTAGCCGGGGAGGGACCCGTTCACGGAGTTGCCGTAGGACGTCGACTCCGAGGTGGTGTGGTAGTTGGAGACGTTGATCGCGAACCCGCGGACGTTCCGCACACCGGCCGCGTCCAACCGGCCGGCCATGGTGTTCGCCGGCACCCAGCGGGCGTTTCCGGCGTCCAGGTACGCCCACGTGTTGGGCGCGCGGTCGCGGAACTGCTCGGTGGCGTAGCGGATCATCGCGTTGCGCGCGGTGACCGCCTCGGGCGTCATGCAGTTGAAGTCGGCGAGCGAGTCGGGCTCGATCACCACGACGGCCGGCCGGGTGCCGATCGCGGCGGCGAAGTTCGAGATCCAGGTCCGGTAGGCCTCGGGCGATCCCGCACCGCCACCGGAGTGCCCACCACAGGCGTCGCGGCCGGGGATGTTGTACGCGACCAGCACGGGCAGCTTGTCGGCCGCGTCGGCGGCGGCGACGTAACCGCTGACGGCCGACCGGACGTCACCGCTCCAGCTGCCGAACCATCTGGCCATCGGCTTGGTGGAGATGGACGCCCGGATGTCTGGCATGCGGCCGTCGGTGGGGTGCTCGCGCACCCACACGGCGGGGTTGGAGTTGGGGTCGACGTAGAAACCGCTGGTCATCCCGATCGGGCTGGCGGCATTTGCCTGGCCCGGGACGACCAGTGCTGCGAGCAGGGCGAGCACTGTCGCGGTCACGCGCATTGACGATCCTCTCAGTTACCGGGAACAAGCGGGAACGTGCCGACTCATATAACCAGTTCCGTCAATGCACCGAATTCGACAGTCGTCCAAATGCCCTGCTACGGACGCTGCGACGAGGACTGCCCCACCTCCGACATCGGCGTAGGGAACCAGACCGCGCGTGCACGCCTTCGGGAACTCGGCAACCACCGCACCGATTAATTTCCCCAGTCGATTACCAATATTCCCGATGTGGGCGTTGAGATATTGTCGGAGATAACCTCAGAATTCCGACCGAGCCGCGCAGAGCGATCACGACGACGAGGTGGTCGCCAGTCGGGCGCAACCAGGTGACGGCAGCAGCCGACCCGCCCTGGCCCGGACCCGATCACCGCAGGTCCGCTGTGGACCACCCCGGGGCGAGCCCTCGGGAATTCCTAACACAGTGATAGCGAATCCGGTTTCCAATCCACCGAACGCGACGACGGCAGAACGGAGCTTTCATCACATTCGCGTGCCGGGCGCGGGAGGACCGCCGTGCAGACGGAGGAGAACTCACCCGGCAGGCGTTTCCGCAGCTCTCGTTGCGGGACTCCGAAGCAGATGTCGTCTGCCTACGGGTCGGTCACTCCCCGCTCGGGTTCAGGCCGCTCAGGTTCAAACCCACCGGACAGGAGACGCCGGTGCCCGCGACACCGCAGTAGCCGTTCGGGTTCTTGGCGTCCGAGAGGTACTGCTGGTGGTAGTCCTCGGCGTAGTAGAAATCGCGCAGGGGCGCGATCTCGGTCGTGATCTCGCCGAGGCGGGCGTCGTTCAGCGCCTCCTGGTAGACCTTCCGGCTCGTTTCCGCGATCAGCCGCTGGTCGTCCGACGTCCAGTAGACCGCCGACCGGTACTGGGTGCCCAGGTCGTTGCCCTGGCGCATGCCCTGCGTCGGGTCGTGGCCCTGCCAGAACACGCGCATCAGGTCCTCGTACGACACGACCGCCGGGTCGTAGGCCACGAGCACGACCTCCGTGTGCCCGGTCAGGCCGGAGCACACCTCTTCATACGTCGGGTTGGGGGTGTGACCGCCCGCATACCCGGCCGCCGTGGTGTGGACGCCGTCGGTCCGCCAGAAGATCCGCTCCACGCCCCAGAAGCACCCCATGCCGAAGACGGCCGTCTCCAGCCCCTCGGGGAACGGGGGCTTGATGCCGCGGTCGGTGAACACCGCGTGGCGGTCGGGCACGTCCAGCGGTTCGGCTCGGCCCGGCAGGGCGTCGGCTGGAGTGATCAGCTGCGTTTTGTCACGTCCGAACCAGGCCATGACCCCAATCTACGTGCTGTTCGGGCGGCCCGCGGCGACCGGAGGAACCAACCGCCGGCAACGACCGCATCACAAGTGCCGGATGCCGTCACCGCCCACGGGACCATAAGCAACAATGGCGCTCGCGCGGCAACCCCTGGAGGAGCGGAATGTCCTGGCAAGAGGACCTGGCAGAGTTGGACCGCACATTGGCGGAGGGTCGGATCAGTGCCGACGACTACCGCCGTCGCCGGGATGAGCTCCTCGCCGCCGCCTCCGGTGGCGCCCCGGCCGCGCCCAGCACGCCGAACAGCGGCCCGTTCGCGGCGCCGGTCCGGTGGGACGCGGTGCCGCCGTCGTCGCAGCAGAACCCGGACGCCACCCAGATCGTGACGCCCGGCGCGCAGCAGCAGCAGCAGAACCCGGACAGGACGCAGGTCGTGAGCCAGCGCCCGGCGGACGCCGACCGCACCCAGTACGTGACCCCGGTCGCGCACCCGCAGAACCAGATGCCCCCGCAGCAGCAGGGCGGCTGGCAGTCCGGCCCGCCGTCCAGCTCGCCGCCGTGGGGCGGGGACAGCTACAGCCCGGTGGGCGACGCCAACCCGAGCTGGATCGCGCAGGGCCCCGAGGTCTTCGACGAGAGCGGCGGCGGCAAGGGCAAGGTCATCGGCATCGTCGTGGCCGTCGTCCTGCTCGCGGGCATCGCGTTCGGCGCCTACTGGATCTGGGGTCGCGGCGACTCGACCACGGCCGGCGGCACCACGACGCAGGCGCCCGCGTCCACGACCAGCACCACCCCGAGCGCGCCGCCGGACCCGCTGCCGGTCGGCGAGATCCCCGGCAAGGTCAGCACGAACAAGGCGGTGACCGAGTTCACCGCGGTCCCCGGCCTCAAGTACCTGCTGGAGTCGGAGAGCGCGCTCTACACGACGGCCGGCGCCTCCAAGACCAAGCTGGCCCAGTTCACCCTGGACGACGGCTCGCAGGGCGTCATCCTGATCGTGCAGGGCACGGACGCCACGGCCGCCGCCGCTGCCGCGCTCGGCCTGCACAACACCCAGCTCAACAACGGCATGACGCAGATCACGGACGGCCCGGCCGGCGTGATGGCGGGCCAGCTCGACGCGAAGGGCGCGGACAAGGCCCGGGTCCGCGGCCACTACAGCAGCAAGGACCTGATCATCCGCGTCGACGTCGCGGCGCCCACGCTCGCCGCCGCCCGCAAGGGTTTCGACGAGGCGCTGACCGCCCAGCTCGAGGTGCTGCCCGCAGATGGCTGATCGAAACAACGACGGCGGTGCCGTGACCGCGTGCACCGTCGTCGCTCGTAACTACATGCCCGCGGCACGCGTCCTCGCCGCGTCCTACCTGAAGCACCACCCCGGTCACGAGTTCGTGATCGCGGTGATCGACGCGCCGCGCGGCTCGGGTGAGCGGCAGGGCGGGTTGCGCACGGTCGGCCCGGAGGCCACCGGTATCGACGCGGACGACTACCTGCGCATGGCCACGGCCTACAACGTCACCGAGCTGGCGACCGCGGTGAAGCCGTACCTGCTGCGGGAGCTGCGCGCGCAGTCCGACGTGGTGATCTACCTGGACCCGGACATCGAGGTCTTCGCCCCGATGCCGGAGCTGGAGGAACTGGCGCTGGCGCACGGCATCGTGCTCACGCCGCACTTCCTGAACCCGCTGCCGCGTGACGGCAAGGACCCGAGCGAAGCCGCGATCATGGGCGCCGGGATCTTCAACCTCGGTTTCGTGGCCACCGGTCCCGGTTCCGGGCCGTTCCTGGACTTCTGGGCCGAACGGCTGCGCCACGACGCGATCGTGGCGCCGGAGCGGCAGCTGTTCACCGACCAGCGGTGGGTGGACCAGGTGCCCGCGCTGTTCGGCAACCACGTGCTGCGCGACCCCGGTTTCAACGTCGCCTACTGGAACATCCACGAACGCCCGGTCGAACGCGACGCGGACGGCGTGCTCACCGCGGGCGGCCACCCGCTGCGGTTCTTCCACTACAGCGGCTACCGGCCGGAGCACCCGTGGCTGCTGTCGTCCCACACGCCGAACCGGCCGCGCGTGGTGCTGTCGCAGCACCCGACGGTCCGCGAGCTGTGCGACGGCTACCGCGTTTCCCTGCAGGGCAACGGTTACGCCGAGACGCTGGAGTCGATCCCGTACGGCTTCGCGGAGATGGCCGACGGCACGAAGATCAGCTCGGCCATGCGCTCCATGTACCGGGACGCGTGGGTGAAAGCCGAGCGCAAGGGCACCGCCGCCGGAGCCGGTGATCGGGCAGCGGTCGCGCCCCCGCACGCCTTCGGTTCCGACGGTGGCGCGGCGCTGCGCCGGTGGCTCGCCGGTCCGCCGGACGACGCACCCGTCGGCTCCACGATGAGCCGTCTCGTGCACGCGGTGTGGGAGTCGCGTGCCGACCTGAAGACCGCGTTCCCGCTGCCGCACAGCCGGGACGCCGCGCCGTTCCGCGCGTGGTGCGAGGGTTCCGGTGTGACGGAGGCGGCGCTGCCGTCGTGGGCGCTGCCCGCCGAGCCGGTCGAGCTGTCCGAGCCGTCGGACGCGTTCGGCGTCAACGTGATCGGCTACCTGACCGCCGAGCTGGGCGTCGGTGAGCTGGCCCGGCTGGTGCACGACGCGATCCGCGAGTCCGGTGTGCCGGTCGTCTCGGTGGTCGAGGACCGGTTGGTGGCCAACCGCACGGACCTGGCCAAGCCGGGCACGGTCGGCGACCCGAGGTTCCCGGTCAGCCTGCTGTCCGTGAACGCCGACCAGACGCGCGCGGTGCTGGACCGCCAGCCGCAGGTCGGCCACCACCGCTACCGGATCGGCCTGTGGGCGTGGGAGCTGGAGGAGTTCCCCGGCGAGCTGCACCACGCGTTCGACCTGGTCGACGAGGTGTGGACGATCAGCGAGTTCTGCCGGGACGCCATCGCCAAGCACACGTCGATCCCGGTGAAGGCGGTCCCGCTGCCGGTGCGCGACCCCGGCGTGGTGGCCCGGCCGGAGCGCCGTCCCGGTGACCCGGTGCAGTTCCTGTTCGCGTTCGACTTCAACAGCATCGGGCAGCGGAAGAACCCGTGGGGCCTGGTCGATGCGTTCCAGCGGGCCTTCGAGGGCCGCGACGACGTGCGACTGGTCCTCAAGGCGATCAACGGCGACAAGAACTCGCGCGTGGCCGAGCGGCTGCGGGTGAAGGCCATGGACGACCCGCGGATCGAGCTGGTCGAGCGCTACTTGTCCCTGCGGGAGCTGGACGACCTGTACGCGGCGAGCAACTGCTACGTGTCGCTGCACCGCAGCGAGGGCTTCGGCCTCACCGTGGCCGAGGCGATGGCGCGGGCCATGCCGGTGATCTCCACCGACTACTCCAGCACGACGGAGTTCCTGGACGACAAGACCGGTTGGCCGGTGCCGTACCGGTTGGTGCCGGTCGGTCCGGGCAACCACCCGTACCCGGCGGACGCGATCTGGGCCGACCCGGACCTGGACGCCGCCGCGGCCGCCATGCGCGAGGTCGCGGACAACCCGGCCGAGGCCGCCCGCCGCGGTCGCGCCGCACGTGAGCACATCCTGCGCACCCGGTCCATGACGAGGGCCGCCGCGTGGATGGGCGAGCAGCTGCGCGCGGCGCACGAGAGCTGGAAGGGCAGCGGCGGCGCCGGTTACCGGGCCGAACTGCCCGGCGCGGACCTGCTGCGGCCGTTGCGCGAGTCCAAGCAGGCGCTGCTGTGGCGGGCCGAGGCGGGCGCACCGTCGCGCACGCCGCTCGCACCCGCCATGCGGCGGGCCGTGCTGCGCGCCATCGACCACTACGACGTGCACCAGCGCCGGGTGATGGGCACGCTCGTCGGCGGCGTCGAGGACACGTTGAACGGCGTGGTCGCGCGGCTGGAAGCGGTCGAGGCGAACGTCGAGTCGACGCGCTGGGTGAGCGAGGGCCTGAAGAACCGCCTCGCCGCCATCCCGGACGAGGTGCGGTCCGCCGTACAGGACGACGTCCAGGCCGCCGTGCGGGACAGCGCGACGAGCCTGGAGAAGCAGCTCGACACCAGCCTGGAGCGGGTGTGGTCGCGGCTGGACGGCGAGGCGCGCACCACGTTCGACCGGTTCGTCGAACGCGACCAGCGCCTGGACACCGACGAGCGGCGGATCACCGAGCTGGTCAAGCACCTGTCCGCGGTGCAGGACACGGCCCGGCTGCGGCACGCGCCGGTGCCTCCCGGCGCGGAAGTGGTGGTGTGCGACGCGGGCGCGTTGCTGATGCCCGTCGACCGCGTCATGCTGCCGTGGCTGGCCTACCACCGGTCGTGGGAGGTCGAGGAGGCCGAACTGATGGCCGGGCTCGTCGGCGACGGCACGTTCCTCGACGTCGGCGCGCACGTGGGCTACCACACGCTGCGGCTGCTCCAGCAGACCAACGGCGTCGCGTCGGTGGTCGCGGTGGAGGCCAACCCGGTCAACGCCGACTACCTGCGCCGCAACGTCGTCGCGAACCTCGGCCCCGAGGGCGCGGAGATCGTCGAGGTGCTGCCGATGGCGGCGTGGGACGAGGACGGCAGCATCCGCCTCGCGCAGGCCGAGGACGGCAACAGCGGCGACTACCGGGCGCACGACATGTCCGACGAGCGGGCGGGCGGCGTGGTGATCCCCGCGGTCCGGCTCGACGGCAGGCCCGAGGTGGTCGACCGCAGGATCACGCTGGTGAAGGTCGACCTCCAGGGCCGCGACCACCGCGCGCTCGCCGGGCTGACCGCCGTGCTGGAACGGGACCGCCCGCACGTGGTGTGCGAGTTCAGCCCCGGCCCGATCGTCGAACTCGGCGACGACCCGGCCCAGGTGCTCCTCGGCTACCGCAAGCTCGGCTACGCGCCGGTGCCGCTGGGCGCCGACGCGGACGGTGAGCCGACCGACGACGAGTTGGTGAAGCAGGCCGAGTCGGCCGACACGGGCTTCATCACACTGTGGCTTAGGCCTCTGGGCTGAGCTTCCGCTGTGACATGTAGGGGTCGTCCTGCGACACTCGAGCCCGATTCCGGTTGAGGGCTGGTTGAGGGCTCGAGTGTGTGGGGGTAGGCGCCGCGTGAGTGAAGTACCGACGCGCACCTCCGTGCTCGGCACCCTGGTCGTCATCGGTGTGCTCGCGGCCGTCGCCTTCGGGGCGTGGAGCCTGTGGGGCGGCCAGCCGCTGCCGGCCAGCGCCCGCAACGTGCCGCCGACGGGTGAGGCGGGCCGGTTGGCCGCCGACCCGTTGGCGCTCGCGGACTTCGACGCGGGCACCGAGTCCTACGACCACGTGCGCGCGTTCTCGGACCTGCTGGCGCTCAAGTTCCTCAACGACTCCGAGGTGGCCGCCTACAACCAGGAGGGCGCGGGTGCGGCGCGGTTGACCGTGTCGTCGAAGCGGCCCGAGGGCCAGGTGCTCGTCGCGGTGGTCCGGATGGCCGACCGGGACGCCGCGCTGCGCGCCGCCGACCGGTTGGACGCGTTCCAGTTCGCGCTCAGCCTGACTCGTCACCCGCCCGAGCAAGGCGTCACACGGGTGGCGCAGACGGCCGTGCGGCCGGACCGCGATCCCGCGGCGCGGGCCACGGTCCGCGCCCACTACGTGCACGGCGACCTGCTGGTGCGGGTCCAGCTGAACGCCAAGTCGGTCGACCTCATGTCCCGGTTCGGGCCGATCCTGGCCGCGCAGTTGAAGGTGCTGCCCGCCGATGGCTGAGACCGCGACGCCCGTCGAAGCGGGCGGCACGACCCTGCCCGGTGTGCGCGTGGTGACCGCCGCCGCCGTGTGCCTGCTCGCCTACAGCTACCTGTTCGGCCTGTGGCCGAGCCGGCACGGGTACCCGGCCGACGCGATCGTCGCGGTCCGGAGCTGGGTCAACCAGCCGACCGGGCTGGGCGAGGACTTCGGTTTCCTCGGCACGGCTCTGCTGCTCATGGCCGCCGGGCACGCGATCGCCGGCGTCGACCGGTGGTCGGTGGCGGCCCGGCTGCTGCGCCGGGTCGTGCCGGCGGTGGTGTGCGCGGTGGCGGTGGGTGCGCTGCTCCTGCTGGCCGGCGCGGAGCCGTTGACGGACGCGGCGGTGACGACACCGGTCGCGGCGGTCGTGTTGGCGGTGCTGCTGGTGGTCGGGCTGCGGCCGTTGGAGCGGAGCGCGCCGTGGGTCGCGGTGCTCGTGCAGCTGGAGATCATCTGTGTGCTGGTGATGGTCGGAGGTTGGGCGACCGACGCGGGCGGGCCGGATGTGTTGCGGCTGCTCGGGTTGGTCGCCGGGCTCGGGCCGTTGATCGCGCTCGGCCAGGTGGCCTGGCTGGTGCGCGCCGGGCGGTTGACGGCGGCGCACGGCGTCGGGCTCGGCTTTGTCGCGGTGGCGCTGCTGGTGGTGGCCGACCGGATGGCGCCCGAACTGGCCGGGTACTGGCACCCGCTCGGCGGCGTGCTCGCGCTGCTGGTGTTCCTGATCGCGCTGCCGCGCGGCGCGGCGATCGCGGCGACCCGGCCGGTGCGCTGGCTGAGCAGCCGGGCGGTGCCGCTGTACGTGTTCATCCCGGTTGTCGGGTACGCGGTGACCGGTGTGCTGGCCCAGGGCGTTCCGCTGGTGCTCGCCCTGCTGGTCGGGACGCTGTGCGCGGGCGCGGCGGCGGAAGGCCTGCACCGGGGTCTGGAGAAGGTGGCATGACGGCGACCACGCTGGAACGGCCCGAGGTCGCCGCCAAGGGCACCGGCTACCTGCACGGGCTCGACCTGCTGCGGGTCGTCGCGTCGTGCGCGGTCGTGCTCACGCACCTGGTCGCCTGGTTCGCGTTGAACCAGCAGGAGTTCTGGCTGGCGACCGCGGTGGAACGCGGCGTCGTCGAGCCGCTGCACCTCAACCCGCGCCTGTCGTTCTTCGGCGTCGCGCTGTTCCTGGTGGTCAGCGGCGTCGTGGTGACGCACGTGGCGAACCGTGAACGCCCGGTGCAGTTCCTCCGCCGCCGCGTGGTGCGGCTCGTGCCGCTGCTGTGGGTCGTCACGATCATCGTGTGGATCCTGATCAACCTCGGGTTCCGGGTGTCCTCGGCCCGCGAGAGCGACCTGAGTGTCGGTGACCTGATCAGCGGCATGTTCCTGGTCAACTTCTTCCAGACGCCGCAGGTCGCGCTGGTCGCGGTGACGTGGACGCTGCAGGTGCAGATCGTCTTCTACTGCTACGTCGCGCTGACCATCCCGATCCTGCGCAAGCGCCCGTGGATCCCGCCGCTGGCCCTCGCGCCGCTGTGCTTCACCGTGCTGCTGCTCACCAGGGGCGCGGACACGGTCATGGGCCGCATGCTCGGCGAGTTCGGCGTGTACCTGTCGGTGCTGTGCATCGGGCAGCTGATCTCGCTGGTGCACTCCGGCAAGGTGCACCCGGTCGCGGGCACGGCCATCGGCTCGGTGCACTTCATGCTGTTCGTCTGGCAGGACAAGGTCGGCGGCTACACGTTCCAGGGCGACGCGGTGCCGCGCACGCTGCTGTTCGCCGTGCTGCTGACCGTGCTGCTGGTGTCCGCGAGCGGGCCGGTGAGCCGGTCGGCGTTCATCCGCGGCTGGGCGAAGCGGACGTACGCGATCTACCTGGTGCACCTGAGCGCGATGTACCCCCTGTACGACACCCTGATGCCCCACCTGGACCGCACCCTGGTGGCGGTGATGGGGCTGGTGATGACCGCGTTGGCGGCGGAAGTGCTGCACCGTCTGGTCGAGATGCCCGCCAACCGGGCCATCCGCAGGTGGGAGCGGCGCGAGCGAACGGGTTAGTCGAGTTGAGTCACAACGAGGACACGAACGACGACCGTTCGTTACCATACGCCCGGAACTGGCGGTTATTGGCTGGCGGTTATTGGAAGGGTAGAGCCCCTGGACGGCCGGAGTTCAGCGACCGGGCGGGAGCCCGGCGTGAAGACCCGCATCGCGTTCATCGACATCGGCCGCGGGCTCGCCGCGCTGCTGGTTTTCTACAGCCACCTGGCTGAGCAGTGGGTCGCCAAGCGCGAGGTGGGTCCGACGCCCGTCGTCGACTTCGTCGACGGGCTGACCAGTGATCCGATGCACATGGGGCTCCAGGGCATCGGTCAGGTCGCGGTGCCGTTCTTCTTCCTGGTCAGCGGGTACGTGGTGACGCCGGTCGCGCTGCGCCAGGGCGCCCGCGGGTTCGGCCTCAACCGCTTGGTGCGGGTGTACGTGCCGATGACGTTCGTCGTGCTGCTGACGGCGGGCGTGATCCTGCTCGGCGTCGACTCGCTGGCGGGCAGCAAGGAACCGATCGTCACGTGGTGGACCGTGATCACCAACGCGCTGGTGATCAACTACCTGATGGTGCCGCAGATCGTGCTGGTCGGCGTGGCGTGGACGCTCGTGGTCGAGATCATCTTCTACATGCTGCTCATCGCGCTGCTGCCGGTGCTGCGGCGCATGCCGTGGATGGCCATCTCGATCCAGCTGGTCTTCATCTTCGTGGTGATGATGAGCGCCCGTCAGTTCGGCGCGTCGTGGTTCCTGTTCGCGGTGAACGTGTCGTACCTGGTGATCCCGCTCATCGGCCAGATCATCTGGGCGACGACGACCAAGCAGGTGCCGCTGTGGCTGGGCGGGGTGTTCGTCGGTCTGGCCTGGTCTCTGTACGTGTTGGCGGAGCACCGGGACTTCGGGCGCGGGGACACGTCGTACAACCTGGCGCTGGCGTTCGCGGTGCTGTGCTTCCTGATGGGGATGTTCGCCGAGCCCCGGCTGGTGGAGCGGCGGATCTGGGTGGGGTTGTCGGAGCGCAGCTACTCGATCTACCTGCTGCACGGCGTGGTCGGGTTCGCGGTGCTCGACCTGCTGCGACCGGCGGTGCCGCTGTTCGCGGCCATGCCGATCGCGGTGGCGGTGACGTTCGGCGTGGTGGAGCTGAGCTACCGGTACGTGGAGAAGCCGAGCCACGTCCTGGCGCGCCGCCTGGCCCGCCGTGCCGCCCCGAAGCCGGCCCCCGAGCCCGTCGAGCCGGAGGCGGAGGTGGACGCCGAGCTGGAAGCCGAAGTCGAGGCCGCGATGGGCCCGGACGTCGACCCCGACCTGGAGCCGTCGGACGACGACTGGGACGACAGCTGGGACGACGAGCAGGACGACGACCTCGACGACGCCCCCTCGCCCCAGCGCCCAACCGCCGGCGAAGAGACGACCACCGCCATCCCGGTGATCCGAGCAGCCCTGCCCCAACCCCGCCCAACCGGCCCCCAACCCCGGCCAACCGGCCCCCAACCCCGGCCAACCGCCTCCCAACCCCGGCCAAACGCCCCCCAACCCCGGTCGGACGTGCCGCCACCACGCACCCGCCGCCCCATGCCGCTCCCACCACCCCCGCCACAGCCCGCCCCCGCGCGCACTCCCGCCCCCGCACCCCCGCCACCACCCGAAGAGCTGACCCAACACATCCCAGTGGTCAACGACGAAGACGAACCGAACGGCACCGAACCACCCCGCCGCCGCAGACGCCTGGAAGACAGCGGCACCGCCGTAACCGTCGCCTCCCTACTCGCCGACCACGCCCGCGAACGCAACCCCCACCACCCCTGACCCCAACTCCCCGCGAGAGTCGAACCTCCAGGTAGCGAGAGTCGAACGCTCAAGTGCCGTGAGTTCAACACTCAGGAGCGCGCGACCGAAACCTGAGCGTTGAACTCGGCCTCCCCGAGTGTTCGACTCTCGGCATGCGAACGTTCGACTCTCGCGAGAGTCCTACGTTCAGAACGCGTGTGTCCTACGTTCGCGGTGGGTGTGTCCTACGTTCAGGACACCCGAGTTGAACGTTCGGGAGGTGCGGGTCGGCCGGCTGGACCGGTCAGCGGGGGGCCTTGGCCAGTTCCTCGGCGATGGCGTCGATGACCTTGGTGTCGAGCATCGGGTTGATGCCGCCGACCAGGTTGCGCTCGGCCGCCTCCAGGATCACGACGTCGTTGGCCGCGAGCATCCGGCCGACCGCGTGTGCATCGGCCACGGCACCGTCCACGTGCTGCAACGTGATGTCGCTGAACCCCGCCACCACGTACTGCGCGACGTAGAACAGGAACGAGTCGCCCAGCATGGCCACCTTGGCGTTCACCACGCCCTCGGCCGCCGGCTGGGTGAACCGCTGCGGCTGCTTCGAATCACCATTCACCGCACGGCTGCGCACCGTGGACCCGTCCGGCTTGACCTCGTACGCCTGGAGCTGTTCCTTCTCCACCCGCCCGAGCAACGGCGCCAGGTCGCCCTGCCGCTCCACCTTCGACGACGGATCGACCTTCCAGCTCCCGGTCCCGCCCGGCTTGACGGCCTCCGCCACCCCACGCGCCATCACCAGACCACCGGCGTGCGTCCAGTGGCTGTCGTACTTCGTGTACACCGGCGCGCCGACCTGCTTCGCCGCCTCACGCATCCCCGAACGCACGTCGAGCGCGCCGGTCTTGCTCACGACCCGGTCCCAGAAGTACTCGCTCGCCCGCTCGAAGCAGACCTTCCCGTAGTACCGCGACGGCAGGTACTCGGGCATCATCGTGCTCTTGTTCGGCGCGATGGTCAGCACGAACTGCCGACCGGACGCCTCCACCACCTGCCGCAGCCGCGCCAGCCGGTTGAACACCTCGTCGGTCTTCAACGTCGGCTCGCACGCGTCCTCGATGTCGAACCCGAGGTAGAGCCAGTCGTCCTTGCCCTCCAGCGCCCGCACGTACGCGGTCGGCTCGGGCTGGTCGAGCGACGGGTCCTTCGGCGGCAGCGGGATCGGGCCGCCCGGCGTGCCCTGCGGGGGCTGGGTGACGACCGGCGGACGTTCGCCGAACAGGCCGAGGCTGATGCCGCCGGCCGCGGCGACCGCCTTGTCCCGGAACGGGATGTGGTCGTTGGCCCACGAGTTGAGCCCGGTGAAGAAGCCCCAGCCGTCGGTGATCGACGGGAACGCGGCGAGCTTGCGGTTCTCGAACTCCGCCGGCCGCACGCCGACGATGAGCAGCAGGGCCGGCGCGCAGAGGAAGAGGACGGCGAGGGTCAGCGCGGTGCGCTGGCGGCTGCTGTGCCGAGGCCGGTAGAGGGCGTGCTCGCGGGGAAGCAACGACTCGGGCACCGCCGGGAGGCTCTTGGGCGGGTCGATGCTCACGCCGGACAGCGTAGCCGGCGGACGAGTCACCTGTTCGAGGTTCACCTCAAGGTGGGGATTCACGAGGTGTGGCGAGTGCAACCCAGCACGCGTGGTGGACGTCTTCATGGTGACAAGGCACGCGACGCACCGGAGGAACGGGATGTGGCCCACTGTGAGTCTGGTCACTTTGGGGGCACTGGCGTTTTTAGTGCGAACCGTTCGGGTCCTGCGATCCGTATCGAAATCCGACGGTGGCGAGCCGCGTATTGAGACCGCCCCGCCGGTCTAGTCCCTATGGTGGCTTGTCCACTTGCCGTACGATCATTTCCGGGTCGAACGGGCCTGTGCCTGATGGGGACCTCAGAACAGAGGTAGGTGCGTCATGGATCTCGCACTCAGCAAGGTCATCGAGCTGCGCGAAAGCGGCTTCCAGTTCCTCCACCTCCGGGACGAGGACGGGCAGCTCGACCGCATCATGGCGTTCAAGCAGCGCAGAGGGTTCATCGACTCGATCCTGTTCTGGTCCGAGACCGAGGCCCGCGCGGGCCGGTTGCCGGCCGTCCGGGACAGCCAGCGCGCCGCCCAGGCCGTGTGGATTTACGAAGGACCGCTGGTCGAAGCCGTGGACCGGCTGCTCGACCTGCCGGAGCCCGGCACGCGCAACGCGCCGTCGTTGATGAAGCGGACGGCATCGGACCTCGCGGTCGTGACGACGCTGCCGTTCAAGCTGAAGATCCCGCCGGGCGCTATCGCCTAGACACGTGCCGTTAACGTCACCCGCCGCACACATAATGCGGCGGGTATCGGCGTTTGGTCACTGTCCGTAATTTTTGTCAGTTTTCGCAATGTTTCGTTGATGCCAATCCGTGTTCAACCGTGAATATTCACCCTCGCTTCGGGGAGACCAATCCTGATTCGTAGGCGAGCACCACGAGTTGTGCCCGGTCCCGCGCACCGAGCTTCGTCATGACGCGACTGACGTGAGTACGCGATGTCGCCGGACTGATCACCAGGTGCTCGGCGATCTCCTCGTTCGACATACCGGCGGCCACGAGAGCCAGGATCTCGCGCTCGCGCGCGGTCAGCTCGCGGAGGGCCTTCGGGTCCGGACGGCGGTGCTCCGGTCGGTTCGCGAACTCCTCGATCAACTTCCGGGTGACACTCGGTGCGAGGAGTGCCTCACCCTCCGCGACCACGGTGAGGGCGTGCAGCAGCTCGACCGGGTCGGTGTCCTTGAGCAGGAAACCGGACGCGCCGCTGCGCAACGCCTCGAAGACGTACTCGTCCACGTTGAAGGTCGTCAGGACGAGGACCTTCACGTCCGGCAGCTCGGCGCAGATCTGCCGGGTGGCGACGAGACCGTCGGTCCCCGGCATCCGGATGTCCATCACGACGACGTCCGGCCGGTGCTCGTGGGCCTGCCGAACGGCCTCCGCACCGTCACCGGCCTCGCCGACGACCTCGAACCCGTCCTCGGTGTCGAGCAGCAGGCGGAAACCCGCGCGCACCAACGCCTGATCGTCGGCCAGCACCACCCTGATCACCACGAACCTCCCACGGTAGGACTGCCCTGACTGTGAAGCCCTGGGGTGACGGTCCCGCTTCCAGCGTGCCGCCGAGCGCTTCCACCCGTTCCCGCATACCCCGGATGCCGGTGCCCGCGCCCTGCGGCGGCTGGTCGCCGTCGTCGGCGCCGTCGTCGGTGATGGTGAGGACCAGGGCGTCCTCGGTCTGCTCGAACGAGATGACGATCTCGGACGCGTTCGGCGCGTACCGCATCGCGTTGGTCAACGCCTCCTGCACCACCCGGTACGCGGCGGCGTCGACCGAGGCCGGCAGCGTGCCCGGCGTGCCGACGACCCTCGCGTGCGGCACCGGTTTCACCAGCTCGTCGAGCCGGTCCAGGCTCGGCACCGGCGTGGTGCCCTCCCCGGTTCGCAGCACGCCGAGGGTCGCCCGCAGGTCGTCCAACGCGTGGCCGCTGGCTTCTTTGATCGCCTTGAGGGCTTTGACGGCCTCTTCGGGACGGCGGTCTGCGACGTGCGCGGCGACGCCGGCCTGGACGTTGATCATGGCGAGGCTGTGCGCGACGACGTCGTGGACCTCACGCGCGATCCGCAGCCGTTCTTCTTCCACCTGGCGGCTCCGCTGTTCGACGACCCGGGTGCGGCGCAGGGAGAGCACGGCGATGGCGGGTGCGGCGATCAGCGGACCCCAGTGGCCGGTGATGTAGTAGAGCCAGGTGGACGCCCCGGTCACCGCGATGACGGCGACGGGGAAGCGCTTGCGCCAGATCAGCGGCACGAACGTCGCCGCGAACCAGACCCACGCCAACCACGCCATGGGATGACGGTACGGGAGTCCGGCGCAGGTCAGCGTCGGCTCAAAGGCGGTTCACGCCCGTACGTCAGCTGTCGTACGCACCGTTCTTGACCGCCGCCAGGAAGCCCGCCCAATCGGGGAGCGCCACGGTGGCCCCGCCAGGGTTCTTCGAGTCGCGGACCCGCGCCGAGCGGCCCGCCAGGGCGACCTCCACACAGTTGCCGTTGCCGCCTCCGTTGCTACGGCTGCTCTTGCGCCACACGGTGACACCTCGATCTCTATCGATCAGCGGCCAGCCTCCCAATCCACTCGGCGGACTCCACGGGGGTCAACGCCAACTTCGAGAGGTGGGTGAAAGTGAGCCTAGCAACCTTGACCTTCGACGGATCCTCGATGTGTTGCGAGCCGGCGGCGTGCTCGACGTACAGCACTGATCGGTCGGCCTTCGCCGGGAAGTCGAGCAGCGTGTACGCCCCGTACTGCCCTTCGTTGAACCCTGCCGCGTGCGACAGGACCTGGAGCGTCACGTTGGGCAACCGCTGGCGCTCTACGAGGTGCAACAACTGCGCATGCGACGCCTGGGCGAGTGCGCTCTCCAGAACGATCGCGTGCAGTTGCAGCGGTTCGTCGCCCAGCAGCCGCTCCTGCCTGAGCAGCCGCACTTCGATCTGGTTCGCGATCCACCTCTTCGACCGCTGCACCCGCGCAGCGGTGAACACGCCTCGGATGTAGTCGGGGGTCTGGAGCAGGCCGGGCACGTAGGCGATCTGGTAGTCGCAGACCTTCGAGGCGTCGTGCTCCAGGCTGATGTAGCCCTGATCGTCCAGGTCGTACTTGGACCACCAGCCCTTCTCCAACGCCCGCGCGTACATCTCCATGTAGGGCTCCCACTGGGAGACCGGGACGCTGTACGTGTCGAGCATGGCGCGCATGCCGTGGTAGTCCGGCTTCTGGCCCTTCTCTATCCGGCTGATCTTGCGGTGGTCGTAGTTCAACCGGTCGGCCGCTTCCTGCTGCGAAAGACCGGCGCGTTGGCGGAGTTCCCGCAGCACCTCGCCGAGCCTGCGCATGCGATGGGTCGGCTCGTTCCTGCTCACCCGCACCACCTCCTGTGATCACCTGACCGCGCAACGCTACGGCGGTGGAAGCAGCGGATGAGAATCCCAACCGGGGCTTCCGCCGCGGACCGTGACTCCATGACGGACACGGCTTACCTGCACCGGATCGAGTACTTCCGGCGTCAGGGCAACGGCTCGCTGGTGTGCGAGCACGTCGAAACTGTGGACGACCACGGCTGGTACATCGAGCGCGGCAAGGAGTGGAAGGCGCGGTACACGCGGGGCTGCGCGGAGGAGTTCCTGGCTCGGGCGAAGGCTCCGCAGGGCGTGTACTCGGTGGCCGTGTGGCGGGGTCCGACGCGGGTCTGCACGGTAGGACTCCACTGGAGCGGGTGAACTATCCCACCCGCACGAGTTAGCGAGCTTGTCCCGGACCCGCCGATTGCGCAACTTTCCCGCCCATGAACGTCAGGAAGACCATCGCAGGGGTCGCGGTCACCCTCGGCAGCACCGCCGTCATGCTGGGCCTCGGTGGCACGGCGCAGGCCGCCGACGCCGGCGCGGAGATCAGGCCGGAGATCGACACCGAGCCGGGCAAGGTCGCCACCGTCGGCGACCTCGTCCGCGTCGACACCGAGGAACTGGCCGGCCACGTCAGCCGCTTCGAGCTGGACCCCGACGACCCCAAGTCGCTGGCCCGGACCCTCAAGGGCCCCGTCCGCGACCTCTTGCGGGAGACGGCCAGGCACGTGCCGACCGTGGAGACCGGCCTCAGCCTGGGCTCCTGACGAGCCACCCCCGAGCCGGAACGGCCCCGGCCCCTCCCCCTCGGGCCGGGGCCGTTCCAACCACCGGCTCTCAACGTTTCCAACCACCAGCTTCACCGCCCGACGGCCGCCTGACGGCGTAGCCCTGGGCCGGTTCTCAGCGCCCGATGGCCCAGCTCTCAACGCCCGACGGCGTAGCCCTGGGCGCCGCGCGGGTTGGCGGCGGCGCGGAGGAGGCCGTCGCGGGAGTCGCGCGCCACGGCCGACATCCGGCCGAGGGTCCAGGGGCCGGCGTCCACGACGGTGTGGCCGCGTTCGCGCAGTTCGTCCATGCCGCCGAAGCGGGACTCGATCACCACCTCGCCGGGCGTCCACGACCGGGGGTAGAACGAGCTCGGGAACGCGTTGCTGTGCCACATCGGCGAATCGATCGCGGCCTGCAGGTTCATGCCGCCGACGGTGTGCGCCAGCCAGAACCCGAGCTGCCACTGGTCCTGCTGGTCGCCGCCCGGGGTGCCGAAGGCCATCGCGGGCAGGCCGTCGTGCAGGGCGAGGGTCGGGGACAGGGTGATCCGGGGGCGCTTGCCGGGGGCGAGGGAGTTCGGCAGGCCCTCGTCCAGCCAGAACATCTGCGCCCGGCTGCCCAGGCAGAAGCCCAGCGACGGGATGGTCGGCGACGACTGCAGCCAGCCGCCGGACGGGGTCGCGGACACGATGTTCCCCCAGCGGTCGACCACGTCCACGTGGACCGTGTCTCCCCTGACCGCACCCGTGCCGGAGACGGTCGGTTCGCCGAGCGCGCCGCCGCCGTCTTTTTGGCTCGCAACGCTCGGACCGCGCAAAACGTGCCCCGGGAGCCGGATGTCCATGCGTTGGGGTGATCCGGGTCGCAGTTCGAGTGAAGCATGATCGGCAACGAGTTGCCGCCGCTCGTCCGCGTACTCCCTCGAAAGAAGTACGTCCAACGGCACGTCACCGCTGTCCCCGTACCAAGCCTCCCGATCGGCGAACGCGAGCTTGGCGCACTCCACCGCCAGGTGCACGGTCTCCGCCGTAGGCACGCCGTCCACATAGGACAAACGATCCGCGAACCCCTCCAACAGCAGCAGCTGCTGCAACAGCACCGGCCCCTGCGTCCACGCCCCGGGCTTCACCACGCTCCACGACCCGAAGTCCACCGACACGGCGTCCTCGTAGGTCGCCTCCCACGACGCCATGTCCTCACCGGTCAACACGCCCGCGTGATCGGCGCCCGAATCGTCCCGGTGCGCGATCCGGGAGAACTCCTCCACCTGCGCCGCGACGAACCCCTGCGACCACGCCCGCCGCCCGGCCTCGATCTGCGCCTCACGAGAAGACCCGGCGGCCTCCGCGGCGGCCAGCAACCACTCCCACGTGTCCGCCAGCTTGGGGTTGCGGAACCGCGCCCCGGCCTCCGGCGGCGTCCCACCCGGCAACCACAGCGCCGCCGACGACGTCCAGTGGTCCCGGAACAGGTCGGCCACCGTCGAGATCGTGAACGACACCCGCTCCAACAGCGGGAACCCGTCCCGCGCGTACCCGATCGCGTACCCCAGCACCTCGCGCAACGTCTTGGTGCCGTAGTCGCGCAGCAACGTCAGCCAGCCGTCCCACGCGCCCGGCACGGTCGCCGCCAGCAGCCCGCTGCCCGGCACGAGGTCCAGCCCGAGCGACCGGTAGTGCGAGATCGTCGCGCCGGCCGGAGCCACACCTTGTCCGCACAGCACCCGCGGCACGGACTCGCCGGCCGCCGCGAACACCACGGGCACCTCGCCGCCGGGCCCGTTGAGGTGCGGCTCCACCACTTGCAGCACGAAACCGACGGCGACCGCCGCGTCGAACGCGTTGCCGCCGTCCTCCAGGACCGCCATGCCCGTGCTGGAGGCGAGCCAGTGCGTGGACGCGACCATTCCGTGCGTGCCGACTAGTTCAGGACGGGTGGTGAACATTTCGCCAACCTACGTGCACGCACCCGTTTTTGTTACCCCTGCTAACGAGACTGTGTGCCGAAGCTCGGCTGAACCCTCACGCCGCCTCGTCGGGCAGGGGCACCCGGAGGTCACGTCCCAGCCCGTGCAGCACCAGGCCGGCCCGCGCCAACGCGTCCGGATCGAGGTGGTTGCGCGTGTCCAGAACGGTCGAACCGGACATCGCGGACGCCACCAGCGCCCAGTCCAGCGTCCGGAACTCCGGCCACTCGGTCAGCAGCACCACGGCGTCCGCCCCGCGCACCGCCGTGTAAGGCGAGTCGACCACCGTCATCCCCACCAACGGCCGGGTGATCTGCGGGTCGTAGGCGACCAGCTCCGCGCCCTCGAACGCCAGCAGCTCCGCCACCGCCAACGCGGGCGAGTCGCGCAGGTCGTTGGTACCCGCCTTGAACGCCAGCCCGAGCACACCGATCCGCGCCCCGGCCAACGACCCGACGGCCCGCCGGACCTTCTCCACGACCCGCTGCTGCTGCCGCGCGTTCGTCTCGATGGTGGCCTTGATCAGCGAGAAGTCGACGCCGACGGCGTCCGCGATCCGCACCATGGCGTGCGTGTCCTTGGGCAGGCACGACCCGCCCCAGCCGGGTCCGGGCTTCAGGAACGACTGGCCGATGCGCCGGTCGTACCCCATGCCCTCGGTCACCGACGTGACGTCCGCGCCGACCAGTTCGCACAGCTCGGCGACCGCGTTGACGTAGGACAGCTTCATCGCCAGGAAGCAGTTGGCCGCGTACTTGACCATCTCGGCGCTGGCCGCGTCCATGAGCACGGTGGGCGCGCCGAGTTTGGTGAACAGCGCCCCGACGCGTTCGGCGGCCTGCGGCGAGTCCGAGCCGACGACGATCCGGTCGGGGTGCAGGAAGTCGCGCACGGCACTGCCCTCGCGCAGGAACTCGGGGTTGGAGACGACGGCGACGTCGTCCCGCCCCAGCAAGGCCGCGACTCTGAGGGACGTCCCGACCGGCACGGTGGACTTGCACACGACGACCGCGCCGTAAGGAAGGACGTCGCGGATCTCTTGAGCCACCGCCTCGACCGCGCTCAGGTCCGCCGCGCCACCCGCGCCCATGGGCGTCGGCAGGCACAGGAACACCACCTCGGCGTCGGCCACGGCGTGCCGCGCCCCTTCCACGAATTCCAGCCGACCCGCGGACTGGCCTGCCACGACCAGGTCGGCGAGACCTGGTTCGAGGATGTCGACCTGCCCGGCGCGCAGCCGGGCGACCTTCAGCGCGTCCACGTCGGCGCACACGACCCGATGACCGAGGGAGGCGAGGCACGCCCCCGTCGTCAGGCCCACGTAACCGGTTCCCACGACCGCGATCCGTCGGACGAACATGCTGGTGACGGTGTCAGCCGAAGTTTGCCGTGGGTCAAACAACAGCTGTATGCGGAGAGTGAGGTGGGTAGTCCCCTGGGTGTACGTGGAAACACCTCTCGCGGCGGACGCGGTTTCGGCGGGACAGGGGCAAGGTCGTGGGTATGGAACTCGTCTTGTTCTCACTGCTGTTCGTGGGGTTGGCGCTGCTGGCGGCCGTGCCGTTGGTCGCATTGCTCCACTTCTCCGAGCACCGGGGGCTGAACGACCGTTAACCTCCTGTCCCCAGGACAGGAGGATGTATGGAGATCTCGGGTACCACGGCGATCGTCACCGGCGGCGCGTCCGGTCTGGGCAACGCGACCGCGCGGGCACTGGCGGCACGTGGTGCGGCGGTGTTCGCGCTGGACCTCTCGATCGAGAACGCCCCGGAGGTCGAGGGCGTCACCTACCTGGCCGCGGACGTGACCTCGGAGCAGGACGTCCAGGCCGCCGTCGACACGGCCGCCGGCTCCGGGTCGCCGCTGCGGATCGCGGTGAACTGCGCGGGTATCGCCCCGTCGGCGCGGACGGTCGGCAAGTCCGGCCCGCACCCGCTCGACCTGTACCGGAAGGTCATCGACGTCAACCTGGTGGGCACGTTCAACGTGCTGCGGCTGGCGTCGACGGCGATGGGCGAGACCGAGGCGTTGGAGCACGGGCAGCGGGGCGTCGTGGTCAACACGGCGTCGATCGCGGCGTTCGACGGGCAGATCGGGCAGGTGGCGTACGCGGCGTCGAAGGCCGCGGTGGTCGGGATGACGCTGCCGGCGGCGCGTGACCTGTCGTCGGTCGGGGTGCGGGTCATGACGATCGCGCCGGGCATCGTGGACACGCCGATGCTGGCGACCGTGTCGGACGAGTTCCGGGCGGGTCTCGCGGCGGGCGTGCCGTTCCCGAAGCGGCTGGCGCAGCCGGAGGAGTACGCGCGGCTGGCCGTGTCGATCGTCGAGCACGACTACCTGAACGGCGAGGTCATCCGCATGGATGGAGCCCTGAGGATGGCGCCGAGGTAGACCGCCTCAAGAAGTCCGGCGCTGGATCGCCGTCTGCGGAGCAGCGGCCGTGTCACAGATCGCCGGCGAACGGTAGGTCGTCCATGGCGTCCGAGGTCATCCACACCCTCAGGGTGTGGGTGGCGCGGACGTCGTCCTCGTTGTACTCCAGCAGCCGTCGGCGTTGGGCGGGGTTCGGCGGTTGGCCGTCCATGCCCACCGCGTCGCGGTACCAGCGCATCGAGTTCTCACCGCCCGCCTCGGGGTCGCGCCAGCGGAACCCGGCGACCGGGGCGATCGTCTTCAGGCCCTTGCCGTGGGCGCACAGGAACTGCTCCTGCACGATGCCGAACAGGTCGACCCACGAGTCGGACGAGATGAACTCCCGCACCTGCGCCACGGTCGGGATGCCGGGCTGCCCCTTGAACCGCTCGGCCGACCCGAGCAGCCAGCGGTTCTCCGCGAGCTCGTTGTAGCAGTAGGCCTTGAACGACAGGCCGCGCGCACGGGCCCGCAGCCGGATGCCGGTGAGCCAGCCCCAGAACTCGGCGAACGACCGGGCCTCGTCCGCGCAGGGCAGCGGGTCCCAGGTGGCGAACGCCCGGTAGCCGTGCTCCTCGCCGACGTCCTGCCCGGACAGCCAGCAGCCCCACATGTACGCGCCGAGGTCGCCGAAGCTCTCCATGTCCACGTCGACCTCGACGTCGGCGCGCGGCACGTCCATCCTCGACACCCGCCGGACCACGGTCAGGTCGCGCAGCCAGGCGCGGGCGAGGATGACGGCGTCCGCGTGCAGCATCCCGACCAGCGGGATCACCTGCTCGTCCGGGTCGAGCGCGGCCAGGTCGTCGACCGTGCCGACGCCGACCTTGCGCAGCGCCACGGCGTCCTCACCGCGCACGACGAGGCTGACGTCCCGTGCGGCCTTCAGGTCGGTTTCGCACACCGTCCACCACGGGCAGCTGCGGCACTCCACGATGCGGGAGGCGCGGGCCAGCGGGTCGGCGCCGGTGGCGGCGGCCGCCGCCACGGCCAGCCGGTCGGAGAACCGGGTGTCGTACTCGGAGAGCGCGGTCTTGCCGCCCGGCCAGGTCGGGGCTTCCAGGTCGTGCCACACGACGACGTCGGCGTCCATGCCGATCACGCCTCCGGTCGCACGGCCGCGCGCGGCGAAGCCGGACGCCTGGAGCTGGCGTTGCGCGTGCGCCAACCGGAGCTGGTCGCGGGGCTGGGGCCGGACCTTGCGCAGCGGGTCGACGCGCGCGTTGCCCGGCAGCGGGTAGGACAGCGGTGACGTGCGCGCGCCCTGCCCGGGGTCGCTGACCTTGTGCCGGACCACGAGCACCGGCACGTACCCGGTGGTCTCCTTCACCAGCAGGTCGATGCCGCCGCGTCGGCCGCCGAGCGGGTCGCGCGGCAGGGCGGCGCCCCAGATGAACGGCACACCGGCCTGCATCGCGGCGGCCGTCACGCGTTCGCGATCGGCCGCCGGGACGTCCTGCGGGATCTCCATCAGGTCGGATCCGGCGGCCCGGCCCAACGCGGTGGCGACCGTGCGCCGGTGTTCGTTCGCGTCGGCCTTGCGCTGCTGACCGGTGGGGTCCGGCGGCAGTCTGGGCACGTCGCGCATGGTCGGATCGTGTTCGAGGTGCACCCGCCGCCGGCAACGAGTGACCACACCGGCGTCGAGCTGCACCTGGGAAGTCACCAGTGCAGCGTATGACGACGGGTGGGCAGTTGTACCGGCAACCTCGCGGAGTCGAGTCGATCTTTTCCCGGAACGGCTCTAGGGTCTGCCCAGGAGGTACGGCCATGGCGCGTGAGAAGAGCAAGGGGTTCACCCCCGGCAGGGCGAAGAACCTCGTCGGCGTGGCCAAGGTGCTGGCGCCGGCGTTGATCCCGGTGGTGGCGCCGATCGCGGCACGTGCCGCCGCACTCCTGAGCGACCGCTACGACCACTACCGGGCCGCACGGCTCGGTGTGCCGGTGGACGAGCTGACGCGGTACTCGGGCAAGGGCGCGAGCCTGCACGCCCGGATCGCCGGGTTCAGCGAGGCGCTCGACCAGTTGCGGGAGACCGAGCGGACCTACGTCGAGAGCACCGAGAAGCGGCTGGCGCAGCTGTTGGCCGCGGTGCGGGCGTCCGAACGCATGCCCGCACCACGGCGCAAAGCCGCACACCGCGCCGTCTCGACCGATCTGGACGCGTTGGAAGCGGACCTGCTCAAACGCCTCGGCGTGTGAGCTGCTCGACCGCCCGGTAGGCGGTCTCCTCGGGTCCGTACTGCGCGGTGACCTCCTCCATCACCTCGGCGACGCGTTCCTCGCGCCGGATCAGCGGATCGCTGCGCAGGTCGCGGGCCAGCGACACGCACAGCCCCACCATGACCACCATGAACGGCAGCGCGGCGATGATCGTCAGGTTCTGCAGCCCGGTCAGCCCGCTCGAACCGCCGACCAGCAACATCACCGCCGCGACGACGCCCATGAGCACGCCCCAGAACACGACGACGCCCTTCGACGGCCGGATCGAGCCGCGCTGCGACAGCGTGCCCATCACCACGGACGCGGCGTCCGCGCCGGACACGAAGAAGATCGCCACCAGCGACATGACCACCACTCCGGCGACGGCCGCCAGCGGGTAGTGGTCGAGCAGCCCGAACAGCTGCCCCTCCGGTGAGGACGTGCCCGCCAGGTCCGTGCCGGACCGCTGCAGGAAGATCGCCGTGCCGCCGAACACGCAGAACCAGCCCAGGCTCACCAGGCTGGGCACGCCGATCACGCCCGCGACGAACTGCCGGATCGTGCGGCCGCGGCTGATCCGGGCGATGAACATGCCGACGAACGGCGTCCACGAGATCCACCACGCCCAGTAGAAGATCGTCCAGCCGGACAGCCACGTCTCGGTCGCGTCACCACCGGAGGCGGCGGTGCGGCCCGCCATGTCGGCCAGCTCGCGGAAGTAGTCGCCGATCGCGGCGGGCACCAGGTTCAGCACGAACACCGTCGGCCCGACCACGAACACGAACGCGGCGAGCACCAGGGCCAGCACCATGTTGGTGTTCGACAGCCACTGGATGCCCTTGGCCACGCCGGACACCGCCGACGCGACGAACACCACGGTCAGCACGGCGATGATGCCGACCAGCACCCCGTTGCCGACCTCGCCCAGCCAGCCCGCGACCTCCAGGCCGCTGCCGATCTGCAACGCGCCGAGGCCGAGCGAGGTGGCCGACCCGAACAGGGTGGCGAAGATCGCCAGCACGTCGATCGCCCGGCCGGCCGCGCCCTCGACCCGGCGCCGCCCGAGCAGGGGTGCGAACGCCGCGCTGATCAGCTGGCTGCGACCGCGCCGGAAGCTGCCGTAGGCGATGGCCAGGCCGACGACCGCGTAGATCGCCCACGGGTGCAGCGTCCAGTGGAACAGGGTGGTGGCCATCGCGGTCTGCACCGCCTGGTCCGTGCCGCCGTCGACGGTGCCGGGCGGCGGGGTCACGAAGTGCGACAGCGGTTCGTTCACACCGTAGAACATGAGGCCGATGCCCATGCCCGCGCTGAACATCATCGCCACCCACGAGACCGTGCGGAACTCCGGCGGCTCGTCGTCGCGGCCGAGCGGGATGCGGCCGTAGCGGCTCACCGCGAGCCACAGGGCGAACACCACGAACCCGGACGCGGTGAGCACGAAGGCCCAGCCCAGATTTCCGATCACCCAGTTCAGGGCGGTCGCGGAGGCGGTGGCGAGGGACGCCGTGCCGAAGATGCCCCAGCCGGCGAACGCGAGCGTGATGGCTGCGGCGGCGCCGAACACGACGTGGTCGGTTCGGCCTGGACGGTCGGTTTTGGGATCACCTGGCAGGGATTCGTTTACAGGTTCACTCTCGGTCGTCACGGATCAGCCCGTACCCCCGATCGGAGTACGCCAAACTCATACTTAACCGTGGGGTCTCACACGTGTGAGCTGCGACCTCCTACGCTCTGGGTTGTGACCAGACGGCCTGCCCCGACCCGCTTCGCGCGGGCCGTGCTGCTGGCCGTCACGTCCGCCGCACTCAGCGTCACCGCGCACGGCGTCGCGGGTGGTGAGGTCTCCGAGTTCGCGCCGGCTCTGCCGCTGACTTTGCTCATCGCGTTCGCGGGCACCGCCGTCGCCGATCGCGGACGCCGCCCGTGGACGATCCTGGCCACGCTCGGCGTCGCCCAACTCGGGCAGCACTCGCTGCTCAACCTCGGCCACCACACCGCCGACGGCCCCGGCCTCGGGTTCAGCCCGACCGCCATGACCGCCGCGCACGTGGTCGCCGCGCTGCTCACCGGCCTGCTGCTGGCCAGGGCGGACGCCACGCTGCACGCGCTGGTCACGGCCGTCTCCCGGCTGTTGCCGCCGCCGCTCGCGCCCGTCGTGCCGACCGGGGCGCTGTGGGCGCTCATCCCGGCGCCGTCCGCGAACACGCTGGTCGACGTGCTGTTGCGGCGGGTGCACGGTCGCCGTGGTCCTCCTCGTTCCTGATCACCCGAGTCCCCCGACACACTCAGGTTTCAGGAGCCAACAACTTCATGTCGACAAATCAATTTGGCGTGCGCACGCTCGCCAAGGGCGGCGCCGTGCTCGCGACCGCCGGAATCCTCGCGCTGAGCACCGCCGGCCTGGCGTTCGCGCACGTCACCGCGTCCACGCCGAAGGACGCCGTGCAAAGCGGGTACACCAAGGTCACGCTGCGCGTGCCCAACGAACGCCCCGACGCGGGCACGGTGAAGCTCGAACTGACCCTGCCCGCCGAGTACCCGCTCGCGTCGGTCAGCACCAAGCCGACGCCCGGCTGGAAGGTCGAGGCGATCAAGGAGAAGCTGGCCACGCCGGTCAAGAGCCACGGCCGCGACGTCACCGAGACCGTCCGCACCGTCACGTGGACCGCGGACGCGGGCACCCGCATCGAGCCGGGGCAGTTCAACGAGTTCGACCTGTCCATCGGGCCGCTGCCGGACAACACCGACAAGCTGGTCCTGCCGACCAAGCAGACCTACGACAGCGGTGAGGTCGTCGACTGGAACGCCCCGCCGCCCGCCGAGGGCGCCGAGGAGCCGGAACGCCCCGCGCCCGTGCTGAACCTGGTCGCGAAGACGGGCGGCGACGACCACGGCACCGCCACGGCGGTCGCCAACGTGGACCACAGCCACAGCACGGCGGCGGCGTCCACCGACGACACCGCCCGCTGGCTGGGCGGCGCCGGTCTCGCGGTCGGCGCGCTGGGTCTCGGGTTGGGTGCGGGCACCGTGCTGCGGTCCCGTCGCGCGGGCAAGCCGACGGCATGAGGCGCGTCGTCTCGCTGCTGCTGACCAGCCTCGTCGCGGGCGCGGTCGTGCTCGGCACGGCCACACCGGCGTTCGCGCACAACGTGCTGATCAGCAGCGATCCGAAGGACGGGTCGCAGCTGGAGACCGCGCCGACGGCGATCACGCTGACCTTCGACCAGCCCGTGCAGGCCGGGGAGAAGTTCAACACGATCGTCGTCAACGGCCCTGAGGGCACGCGCTGGGAAGCGGACGGCGAGCCGACGGTCACGAACAACAGCGTCGTCTTCCCGGTCCGCCCGCTGGGACCGGCCGCCGAGTACACGATCGGCTACCGGGTCCTCTCGGCGGACGGGCACCCGGTCACGGGTTCGCTCAAGTTCACCCTCACCAAGGCGGGCAACGGCACGCCCGCGCCGGCGACGTCGTCGGCCGCGGTCGATTCGGCGGCGGACCCGTCCGGCGGTGGTGGCGTGCCCATCTGGGTGTGGATCGCGGCGGCCGCCGTGCTGTTGGGCGGCGGCGCGTTCCTCGCCCTGCGCGGCGGGGCCAAGGAGAACACCAGGCGATGACGGTGAACCGGACCACCACCTCCACGAACAGGTACTGGATCGTCGGCGGCCTGCTGGCAGGCGGAGCCGTCGGCGTGTTCCTGGGCCTGGGTCTGTCCACCACACCGGAAGCGGTGGGCGTGGCCGACCCGGGGGTGGTGGTCCGGTTCGCCCACCCGTTGGTGCGGACGCTGCTGGACCTGGCCGCGACGATCGTCGTGGGTCTGTCGCTGTTGCCGAAACTGCTCGGGTTCAGCCGGCCGGCGCTCACCGAACCGGTGATGCGGATCGCGCGGCCGGCCGCGGTGATCGCGGCGGCGGTGTGGGCGTTCACCGCGTTGCTGTCGATCGTGATCCGTGCTTACGAGACGCGACCGGACGCGAACCTGACCATGCCGATGGTCGTGGATTACGTGCAACGCGTCGGTGCCGGCCAAGGGCTTTTGTTCAGCGCGGTGTGCGCGCTGGTGTACCTGTGGGTCGGCGTGATGGCGGTGCGCCGGGGCGAATCGGTGCCGGCGGAGTTGCGGATCCTGATCGCGATGTTCGGCCTGCTGCCGTTGCCGGTGACCGGTCACGCGTCGAACTGGAAGTACCACGACTACTCGATGATCTCGATGGAGCTGCACATTCTCGGTGCGGCGGCGTGGACGGGCGGTCTGGCGGCGTTGGTGGTGTTGGTGGCCCACCGGCGCGGATTGCTGGCCGAGGCTTTGCCGAAGTTCTCGAAACTCGCGACCGTGGCGCTGATCCTGGTGTCGGTGACCGGATTGTTCAACGGTTTGCTGGAACTGGCGCTGAACCCGGTCGTCGGGCTGCCGGGTTCGATTTTCAGCACGTCGTACGGCTTGGTCCTGCTGGGTAAAGTCGTGTGCGCCGGGCTCTTGGCGGCTTTGGGCGCGAACATCCGCTGGCGCCTGCTCCCGCACATCGCGCAGCACAAGACGACGGCGATCGTCGGCTGGGCGGCGGTGGAGCTGACCATCATGGGTATCGCGTTCGGCCTGGCGGTAATCCTCTCCCGCGCCCCCGTCGCCTGACGCGGGCGCCGACTGCTCTGTCGGGGCGTGCGGGACTGTCCCGGTCACCTTGATCTCTTGTCGGCCCCCTGTTCGGACGGCTTGCCTCTGGTCCAGCGATTCCGACCAGAAAGAGGGCCTCCGATGCCACGCCGACAAATCCACGGCCGCCGTACGGCGCCGTCGCGTGAACACCCGGCGAAGACGCCGGCGCGGGCGAACCCGGCGAAGACGTGGCTCGTGTTCGCCGCGTTCGGGGTGGCCCTGGTGGCGGCGTTCCTGCTGGGCCACCAGCAGGGCGGTGAGTCGACCGTCGCCGAGCCGCCCGTGGCGGAGGCGCCGACGGACCTGATCGACGAGCCGCAGGACCCGGAGCTGGATCCGGAGCAGGACCCGGAGTCGCCCGCGCCGTCGGACTCGACGCCCGCCGAGTCCGTGCCCGCTGACCAGCCGGAGGAGTCGGAGCAGCCGGAAGAGTCGCAGCCCGAAGAGTCCCAGCCGGAAGAGTCGGAGGAGCCGCAGGAGTCGGAGGAGCCGGCCGAGGACACCGCGCCCGCCGAGCAGGAGCCCACCGAGGCCCCGGAGCCCCAGACGCCGCAGGCGGTCGAGGTCATGGCCGACCAGCCCCAGCAGCAGGCCCCGGTCGAGACGCCCGCCGCGCCCGAGCCCACCACCGCACCGGAGCCCGCCGAGCCGGTCGAGCTGTACACGGAGTCCGAGCCCACCCCGTACGAGGCGCCGCAGCCGTACGGGACGCCGTACGAGCCGACCGATCCGATGCCGCCGGTCGTCCCGACGCTGCCCTACGAGCCCGTTGAACCCGTCGCACCGGTCGCACCGGTCGCACCGGTCGAGCCGATCGCGCCGATCGAGCCCGTCGAGCCGACGCGTCCGGTGCTGCCCACCCTGCCGGTCGAGCCGGTCGAACCCACCCTCCCGGTGGACACCGAGCCGATCAGGATCCTGCCGGTGGAGCCGTCGGAGCCCTTCGTCCCGAGCGTCCCGGACACCGACTGCCCGTTCACGATCCTGCCCGCGGGCGTCTGAGCCCGTTCGCCCGAAAAGGTCCGCACACAAGGAGATCCAGTGCAATCGACCCTGCTCAAGAACACGGTCACCCGCATTCTCGTCGCCACCGCCGCGGTGGTCGGCGTGGCCTTGCTCGGCATGTCGACGGAAAACGGCCCGATGTCCGCCGCGCCGGAACTCGTCGCCGCCAAGAAGACGACCACGCCGGCCGACGACGAAACCCGCCGCAAGATCGTGGAGGCGGCCGAGAACGAGATGAAGAGCGACCGCAACCGGGAAACCGGCGAGAACTGCAACTCCTACAGCCCGGGTGGGAAGTGCCAGGCGTGGTGCGCGGATTTCGCGAAGTACGTGTGGAACAAGGGCGGCGCGAAGACCGACAGCGTCAACTCCGCGGCCAAGAGCTTCCGCGACTACGGCCAGAAGAACAAGACGTGGAAGAGCGGCGCGGGCGTCAAGAACGTGAAGCCCGGTGACGCCGTGACCTACCGGCTCAACGACAAGAACTTCGACAACGACCACGTCGGCATCGTCACCAAGGTCAACAAGAAGACCGGCAAGATCACGGTGATCTCGGGCAACAGCGGCGACAAGATCCGGAAGATCACGATCGACCCGAAGAAGTCGCAGGTGACCGGTTACTCCTCGCCGGTCGAGAAGAAGAACGCGAAGCCGAAGAAGTCCGCCGAGCCGGACAAGAAGAACCCCGGCAAGAAGTCGGCGGAGAAGAAGACGCAGGAGCCCAAGTCCAAGAAGAAGACCCAGGACACCAAGCCCGGCCAGGTCGAACCCGAGGGTCCGGTCATCCTCTCGGAGGCCCAGGTGTCCGTGTCCCCCGGCGTCATCGGCTGATCCTGCGACACCTGGCCACGGGCCGCGTCCGGTGCACCACCGGACGCGGCCCGAGCCGGCCGTGATCACCGGGGTCACCAAGCACGAGGTGGAACGCGTCGAGCCCAACCGAACCGACCGACACTGTGGCGCAGGTCACCGGACGCGAACCGAAGAGCTTTCACGACTACGCGGTGCAGGCCTGGGAGAGGGGCGCCTGGCGCGGCCAGGTGTCGGTGAGTGGTCCGTTCGGTGCGACGAGCTGCGCCGAACGTCCTAGTCGGTGACCAGTCGGGCGGAAGGGTCTTCACGCAGTCGGGTGAGTTCCGACATCGCGTCCTGGCCCCGCCGTTCGAGCTCCTTGGCGTCGATCCAACCGTTGGCGAAGTACCGGTAGTCCTGGGCCAGCTTCACCAGTTCGGCCAGGTAGTTCGCGGAACGGCGGCGGCGCTGCTCGTCGAAGGACGCCAAGAGCGGCAGCTGCGTGTCCACGACCTCGTCCAACATCCGGGCGGCCTTCATGGCACGCCTCACCCGGCGTCGCTTCACACCCAGCAGGTTCCCCACCACGCGCACCTCGCCCGACCCGTCACGCATCCCGTCGATGCCTCATTCGTTGGACGCGCGACGGGTGTTACCGGTTCGTTCTCCCACACCCCTTAGTTCAGCGGTATGGGGCCCAGCGGGTCGTGGTGTCGTTCGCGCGGAGCGCCTTGAGCCGGCGGTGCAGCTCGTCCCGCACGTCGGGGTGGCTGCGCATGATCGGCAGCACGCTCGTGGTCAGCTTCAGCTCCCTGACCTCGCGCAACACCGGGAAACCGGCCCACCGGGTGACGTCGAAGCCGTACTCGTCGGCCAGCTGCCGGTACCACTCGACGGGGTGGCCGAAGCGGGCGACGCCGACCGGCAGGGTGCTCAGGTCCCACTCGCGCGGCCCGAGGCTGGTGGAGTCGAAATCGCAGATCACCGGGCCGTCCGGGCTGGGGATCAGGTTGCCCAGGTGCGCGTCGCCGTGCACCACGCCCAGCGGCAGCACGGCCCGCAGGCCGGCCAGGTCCCGGTCCACCTCGGCGCACCGGTCCTCCAGGAACCGGCGGTCCGGCGCGGACAGCTCCTCGGCGTCGGCGATCCGCCGCCGGACGTCGTCCAACGGCGCCCACCGCGGCAACTCGAACTCCGGCACGGGCAGCGCGTGCACCTGGCGCAACACCCGCCCCAGGTCACGGCCGTCGACAGGCCTGCCGCCGGACGGCACCGTGTGCCACACGGTGGCCAGGTGTTCGCCCACGGCCAACGGCTGGGGCACGTCCTCGACCAGCCGAACGGCCGGCACGTCGTGCGAGGCGAGCCACCGCGCGACCTCGACCACCTTCTGCGCCCGGTGGCGCAGGTTCATCGAACCGACGATCCGGACCACGACCCGGTCGACGGGCAGGTCGAACACGGCGTTGCTGGTGAACTTCACGAGCCGCGCGCCGTGGTGCGTCAACCCCAGTTGAGCGCACAGCCGCTGGAGCACGGCGGTCAACGCGGCCGGGGTGAACCTGCCGTTCAGGAGCCCGACCCCCCGCGGCTCAGGCCGCGCTGTCGTTGCCGGTGAACTTGGCAAGGCGTTCGGCGAGCTCACGGGCGTCGGGGTTGTTGCGGCGCTTCTCCGCCTCGTGCTGGAGCGGCTTCATCCGGTCCTTCGTGCGGACCGACTTGAGGCCCTCGGACAGCTCGATCGCCTGGCGGCCGAGGCGGGCGCCGTGGTCGATGTCGCCGTCCAGCAGGTGGTTGATCGACAGGGAGGTGAGGTTGAACGACCGGCTCCGGGTCATGTCCTCGCCGTAACCGCCGATGGCCTTGGTCAGCGCGGGCACCGCGGTGCGGGTGTACTTCGCGTCCACGGTCTGCGCCAGCTCGGTGTGCACCGTGCCGATCATCGCGGACAGGTCGTTGGCGTCGAAGAACTTCGCCCAGGCGGGCGCCTCGCTGATGTTCGCGCGGGCGAACTCGTCGCGCGCGCGGCCGAGCAGCTTCAACGCCTGGTCGTCGGAACCCATCTTCGCGTAGGCCCACGCCTCGTTGGCGCACAGGATGCCGACGGCGAGTTCCGAGCCGGAGTTCTGCGCGGCCAGCTGGCCGAGCTGGAACACCTTCAGCGCGTCGTCCGGGGCGTTCTGGTGCAGGTAGACGCGACCCATCCGGTACAGGATGTTCGCCACGAGCTCTTCCTTGCGCCCCTGCTTCGCGAGCCCGAGGGCCTGGCCGAAGTGGTTGCGGGCCGAGTCGTACAAGCCGGTGTCGAACGAGGTCCAGCCGGCCAGGTTGTGCAGGTCTGCGAGCGCGACGTAGAGCCGCTCCTTGACCAGGTCGGTGGCGTTCGCGCCGAGCATCTGCTGGCCCCACGAGAGCTGGGCCACGACCGCGTCGCGGCAGGAGCCGCCGCCGTACTGGTAGTCCAACGTACGCAAGGCCCTGGTAGCCGCTTCGACCTGTCGGACGTCGGTCATGCCGATGCGGCCAGGGGCCGGAGTCTGCGCGGGCGATGAAGCCCAAGACCCGGAGTCCGTACCGAACACGGCCGCGCCGACGGTGATGGCGGCGGCGTGCGCGAGGAACTTCCTTCGCTTCACCGACTCGTCCTCCTCAGAATGGGGGGCCTCCGCCGTGGCGGCCACCCTCACTGCCGTGGCCTCGTCGTAGGCGAGACCCATGTACCCCCTCGGTACACCCAAGCCCTGGGCGATCCGGGCCAGGACGTCGTAGGCCATGACCTGACGTCCCTTGAGGATCTCCGAGACTTCGGACTGCGACTGGCCCGTCAACGCCGCGATCTGGCGTTGCGAGACGCCGTGCCGTCGGAGCAGGCGGTAGACCGCACTGATCTCTCGTCGGGCAAGCGCGTCCCGCATCTCCTGCTGGTCCCAGACGTCTGGTGTAACAGGAGAGCTTGGCGAACCGATGGTGTTCAATTGCGCCCCCTCACAGTCCTTTGGGCGTCAACGGCAGAGTAGGGGCACTCCCCCGACTGCGAGAAGTACCGATCGGCGGGGCTGATCGGCCCTGCCGAACTCCACTGACCGCTTACCGTGGAACGGCCACCGGCCAGCGCTATGACGTCCCGATCCGGGTTGAATCATCGCAATCTAGGTTCCGGTAAGCGAGTGAGCACGGAGAGGAACTTGGCTGTGGATCTGATCGAGCGGGCGGTGACCACCACTGGTGGACCGGCAGCGCCTGCCGTCACCACGGTCGACTCCACTCCGGCTTCCCTGTCTATCCAGGAGTCGACCGACCTCGGCTCCGGATGGCGCGGCACGACCGGGCAGCGTCGTTGGTGGCGTATTCGCTGCAGCGACGTGGTCGACCGGGAGCGCTGCCTCACCGTGCTGGTCGACCAGGGCCGTGTGGTCCTGGTCGGTCCGCCGGGTGAGACGGCGGTCCTTTCGGCCGACCAACTCGTACAACTCAGGGCCGCGCTACGTGAGGCCGCCGAGCAGGCGGAAAGGTGACGGTGACGTTTCGGTGGACGAGATCCTCGGACAAGTTCTTCGCAACGCGGTGTGGGAGCGGTTGGACCTGCTCACAGAGCTGGCCAACGAGGCCGACGCCCCGTCCCTCCTGTCGGTGGCACGTTCCGAGCTCCCTCGGCTGACCGAGGGTTGGCGGGCACTGCTCGCCGCGCACGAACCGGATGAAAAGGGCAATTGCCCCGAGTGCTCCGGTCGGTGGCGGCAGCAGAAGAGCCCGTGCTCGGTGTGGCGCGCCGCGTACGAACACCTGGTCGCGGGCGGTTTGGCCCCGCGCCCGGCTCGACACCTCCGATCGGCGCCGGTGACTCCTCCTGTCACCCGGACGCGACGAGGAGTGGTGGCTCGAGCCCGCTAACGGGCGGCCCCGACCTGTCGTTCCCCCGACGCGACGAGGTCGAGCTCCCGCCTACTGGCCGGCGGTCCGGGACGTGCGAACCCCCGACCGCGACGAACGGACCGCCGGCCAGCTAAAACCGCACGACAACTACACACAGACATCCGCGGGCCGGTGTTGTGCACACCTTCCCTCCCCGACCGACACTGGTCCGCGGGCACCACTTCGGCCCCGATGTCCGCACCTCCCGCGCGGACATCGGGGCCGTTTCGCGTCGTTTCGCGTCGTTTCGCGAAGTCAGCGGCCGGGACTCAGCGGCTCGGGCTCAGCGGTGGGTGCCGGTGCGCCAGCTGAGGTAGCCGGTCAGGCCGGGGAAGAGCCGGCCGCCGAGTTCGAACGCCTTGAGCTGCCACGGGAAGACCACTTCGTCCCGTTCCCGCTCGACCGCCCACGCGATCTTCGCCGCCACGTCGTCCGGCGTCACCGTCGGGATGAGCCTGGCCACGGCGGGGATCCGCTCTTCCGCGCCGGGGTTGTTGGCGAAGTACCGGCTGCTCACCTTGCCCGGCACGACCTCGCTCACCCCGATCCCGGTGCCGCGCAGGTCCAGCCGCAATGCCGCCGTCATCCCGCGCAACGCGTAACGGGCCGCCGCGTACCCGGTCGCGCCCGGGATCGGCAGGCGGGACACCGGCGAGTTCACGTTGACCACCCGGCCGGAGCCGCGCGCCCGCATCCCCGGCAGGAACTCCCTGGTCAGGTGCAGTGCCGCGGTGAACGGCAGGGCGATCATCCCGGCCAGCTCGGGCGACGGGGTGTCGTCCAGGAACAACCAGCGGCCGACACCGGCGTTGTTGACCAGCACGTCCGGCACGCCGACCTCCGCGACCACCCGTTCGGCAAGCGCGTGGATCTGGTCGACGTCCGCGAGATCCGCCGGTACCGCGACCGCACGCCCGCCGGTCGCCGTGATCCGTTCGACCTGCTCATCCAGCGCTTCACCGCTGCGCGCCACGAGCACGACAACCGAACCACGCCCCGCGAGCGTCAGGGCCGTCGCCGCACCGATGCCCTGCGACGCACCGGTCACCACGACCGTCTTACCCGCCAACCGCAACGAACTCCCCCTAAGCCACCGATCGAACCCGGGTCACCAGCACCGCCGCGCACAGCGTGGCGATCGCGGACACGGCGAACAACCCCCGGTACCCGCCGAGTGACGCCAGCACGAACGTGGTCAGCAACGGCGCCAGCACCTGGGGCAGCGCGTTGGCGATGTTCAGCACGCCGAGGTCCTTGGCGCGGTCCGACGCGGCGGGCAGGACCTGCGTCAACAGCGCCAGCGCCACCGCCCAGTACCCGCCGAACCCGACCCCGAGCAACGGCGCCGCGATCAGCGCCGCCGTCCACGTGGGCCAGGCGACGAGCAGCAGCGCCGCCACCGCCATCACGCCGGCCGACATCAGCACGTACGGCTTCCGCCGACCGGACCGGTCCGAGTGTGCGCCGACGACGAACGCGCCGATCGCCAGCGCGACCCCGTAGAGCAGCATCAACACCAGCAGGCCGTCCTCGGGTGACGGGTGCCGCACGACGTCGTCGAGGAAGTACAGCAGGTACAGCGTCCCGAACGCGTTACCCAGGTTGATCATGAAGTGCGCACCCCACGCCCAGGCGAAGTCCGGGTGCTTCCGCGGTGACACCCACAGCTCACGCCAGCGCAGCGCCGGTCGTGCGGTGAGCGGCAACCGCGCGTCCGGGGTGATCAGCACGAACATGAGGGCACCGGCCACGACCAGCGCCGCGCACGCCAGGTAGCCCGCCGGCAGGCCGCTGACCAGCACCGTCACCACGACCGCGCCGAGCACGGTGCCGAGCATCTGCGAGACGCCGACCAGCCCGCCGACCTTGGCCCGCTGCCCGACGGGCACCCGGTCGGGCACGGCCGAGGTGAGGCTGGCGAGCATCCCGTTCAACCCGGCCTGCACCAGGCACCACCCGATCACCATCACACCGACGGATGACGCCGACGACAGCACCACCAGGCCGACCGCGCCGATCAGCGCACCGGCCAGCGTCCACGGGTGGCGCCGCCCGAACCGGGACGTGGTCCGGTCCGACGACAGCCCGATCAACGGGTTCGCGACCAGCGCCGCCAGTGCGCCGATGCCCGTGACCAGGCCGAACACCGCCTCTTTGCCGGCCGCGTCGATCATCTCGGCCTGTTGCGGCAGCAGCACCTGGATCGGCGCGTAGATCGCCAGCCACAACCCCAGGTTGGCCAGGAACAGCCACGTCATCCACGACCGCCGGACCGGGACCACCGGTTCGGCCAACGCCTCCGTGCTCATCGCTTGATCCGATCGCGGTACCACTCGTAGGAGGCACGCGGGGTGCGTCGCTGCGTCTCGTAGTCGACGTGGACCAGGCCGAACCGCTGCGAGTACCCCGAGTCCCACTCGAAGTTGTCCATCAGGGACCACACGAAGTACCCGCGGACGTCCGCCTTCAGGGCCTCCTCGATGTGCCCGTCCAGGTACTCGATCCGCTCGGTGTCCTCGGCCGAGTGCGGGTAGCTGCACCCGCTCTCCGTCACGTACACCGGAGGCAGGTCGACAAAGCGATCTCGCAACGAGGAGATCATCTCCGACAGCCCGGACGGCACGACCGGCCAGCCGAAGCCGGTCTTCGGGTACTCGTCGATGTCCACCATCTCGAACGGCAGGGGGTTGCCCTCGGACGGCGACCGCAGGCGGGTCGGGTTGTAGTAGTTCACGCCGTAGAAGTCGAGTGGCGCCGAGGTGATCGCCAGGTCGCCGTCCAGGATCGGCAAGCGGTCGGCCAGCGAGTCCGGGTAGCGCCCGGCCAGCTGCGCGTCGGCGTAGAGCCAGTTGTGCAGATCGGAGTAGGCCGATGCCGCCTCGACGTCGGACGGACCGGCGGGCCAGGCGGGCGTGTGGTTGTTCGCCGTGCCCACAGCGCGCGCTCCGGCGGAACGCAACGCCTGCACGGCCAGCCCGTGCGCGAGGTTGAGGTGGTGCGCGGTCGGCAGCGCGTCGTAGAGCAGGGTCTTGCCCGGTGCGTGCTGCCCGACGGCGTACCCGAGCAGCGTCACCATCGCGGGTTCGTTGATCGGGATCCACATCGCGACCCGGTCGGCCAGCCGTTCGGCGACCGAGGCGGTGTACTCGGCGAACCGGTGGGCGGTGTCGCGGTTGAGCCAGCCGCCCGCTTCCTCCAGGTCCAGGGGTGTGTCCCAGTGGTACAGCGTGGCGACGGGCGCGATGCCCGACTCCACCAGCTCGTCCACCAACCGGTCGTAGAACGCCAGGTCGCCCGCGAGCACGCGCGGCCACGACACGGAGAACCGGTAGGCGCCGACGCCGAGGGACCGCATGAGCGCGACGTCCTCGGGGTAGCGGTGGTAGTGGTCGCACGCCACGGACGCGTTCTGCCCCTCGAACGCCGGGAACGCGTCCCACGCTGACGGTTGCCTTCCGGCGGCGGTGAACGCGCCTTCGATCTGGAAGGCCGAGGTCGACACACCCCAGAGGAAGTCGTCGACGCCCAGAAAATCGTTGGACAAGGTCACACGAGCCTCCCAGAACATGAAAGTGATTCGGATCGTAGGCGTGTTGCACCGGGAAGTGAAGTGGAGAGGTCCAGGACCGGGCACTATGGAGGCCCGCAGCCCATTCAGCAGGAGTCGCCGTGACCAGTACGACCCCACTGCGCCGCCAGCCGGTGCAGCAGCGCAGCGCCAAGCGCGTCGAGCGGATGCTCGAAGCCTGCGCACAGCTCATCGAGGAGGTCGGTTACGACGGAGTCACAACGACATCGATCGCCGAACGCGCGGGTGTCGCGGTCGGCTCGCTGTACCAGTTCTTCCCTGACAAGCGGGCGGTCGTGCAGGCGCTGACCCTGCGCAACCTGGAGAAGTTCATCCAGACCGTGGACGGTCGGTTCACCTCGACCACGCTCGAGCACTGGTGGGACGCCGTCGACTCGATCTTCGACGTGTACGTCTCGATGCACCGCGAGGTGCCCGCGTTCTCCAAGCTGCACTTCGGCGACGTCGTCGACATGCGGCTGCTGGACGACCGGCGTGACAACAACACGGTCATCTCCGACCGGATCGCGGAGATGATCTCGGCCAAGTTCGACATCCCGTTCGCCGAGCTGCAGCTGCCGATCTCGATCGCGGTCGAGGCGGCGGACGGCGTGCTGAACCTGGCGTTCCGCCGCGATCCCGCCGGTGACCAGCGGATCCTGGACGAGGCCAAGGCCCTGGTCCGCGGGTACCTGTCGACCCGGCTCCCGGATTAGCCCCAGTCCCAGCCCTGGCTCTACCCGAACGAGTGACCTTCGCCCCGGTAGGTGGGCACGGTCCGCTCCACCACGTCGCCTCGGACGACGTGGTAGTGGGTGAACCGCTCGGCCAGCTCGCCCGCCTTGGCGTGCCGCATCCACACGCGGTCGCCGAGGCGCAGTGAGTCGGCCGCCCGGCCCACCACCGGGGTCTGCACCTCGCCCGCGCCTTCCATCGGCAGCAGGTTCAGGCCGACCGGGAGGTACGGGGAGGGCTGGCGGTCGGCGGTCGCGGTGCCGGACGCGATGTAGCCGCCGGAGAAGAGGGTGGCCACGTGCCGCTTCGGCCTGCGCACCACGGGCAGCGCGAACATCACCGCGGGCTTGGGCTGGAAACCGCGGTAGCCGTCGAACAGGGTCGGCCCGATCAGGCCGGAGCCGGCGGCGAGTTCGGTGACCGACGGGTCGGCGCCGGTGACCTCCAGGCTGCCCGTGCCGCCGCCGTTGACGAACTCCAGGTCGGTGACCCGGCGGATGGCGGCGACCGCGTCCGTGCGGCGTTGCACCAGTTCGGCGGCGGAGTGGCGTTGCATCCAGCGCAGCACCGCGCCGAGCAGCGGCTTGCCGGGCGGCTGGTCGCCGAGGCCCGCGATCTGGCCTTCGTACGCCATCACGCCGACCAGCCGGAACCCCGGCCGACGCGTGATCGCCTCCGCCAGAGCGCGCGCTTGGCGTGCCGTGTGCACGGGAGACCGGCGTGGGCCGATGTGCAGGCCGGGCAGGGGACGCCACGAGACGTCCAGTTCCAGGCACACCCGGATCTCGGGGTGGTCGACGCCGAGCGCGGCCTGGACCAGGTCGAGGTGGGCGGTCGAGTCGACCACGATCGTGATGCGCCCGCGTGCCTTGTCGTCGTCGGCGAGCCGCTTCAACGCGGCGTGGTCCACGGTCGGGTACGCGACCAGGAGGTCTTCGGAGAGGTCGACCGACGACAGCCACAGCGCCTCGGCCAGCGAATAGCACATGACGCCCTCGAAGCCGGGCCGCGCGAGCACCCGTTCCAGGAGGGCGCGGACCCGGACGGACTTGCTCGCCACCCGGATCGGCCGCCCGCCCGCGCGGCGCGCGAGGTCGGCCGCGTTGCTGTCGAAGGCGTCCAGGTCGACGATCGCGAACGGAGGATCGTGCTCCTTCGTCGCGGCGTCGAGGCGCGTGCGGGGCTGCATGGACGTCACGGTACTTGAAAGGTGAATAGCTTTCACCTACGGTTCGTGGAACGCGTCACACCGGAGGTGGGCATGGGGACCCCGTGGACGAACTGGGCGCGCACCGCGTCCGCGAATCCACACCGGGTGGAACACCCGGCGAGCGTCGACCAGATCGCCTCCGCCGTGGCGGGGGCGTCAAGCGTGCGGCCGCGCGGCAGCGGGCACTCGTTCAGCGATATCGCGGTCGCGCCCGGCGTGGCGGTGGACCTCGACGCGTGGACCGGCATCGTCGAGGTGTCCGGCACGCTCGTCACGGTCCGGTCCGGCACGACGTTGCAGCAGCTCAACGCCCTGCTGGACGTTCTCGGGTTGGCCATGGCGAACCTCGGCGACATCGACGCGCAGACCGTGGCGGGCGCCATCTCCACCGGCACGCACGGCACCGGCGCGAAGCTCGGCGGCCTCGCCACGCAGGTCGTCGCGCTGGAACTGGTGCTCGCCGACGGGTCGGTGGTGCGGTGCTCGGCCGACGAACGGCCCGAGCTGTTCCAGGCGGCCAGGATCGGGCTCGGTGCGGTGGGCGTGATCAGCACGGTCACGCTGCGGTGCGTGCCCGCGTTCGTGCTGCACGCCCGCGAGTTCCCCGGTCGGCTGGACGCGGTGCTGGAGGAGTTCGACCACCTCACCGCGGTCGAGGACCACGTGGAGTTCCACTGGTTCCCGCATTCCGATCGGGTGATCGTGAAGCGGAACAACCGGGTGGACGAGCCGGCCGCGCCGTTATCCCGGCTGCGTCGGTTCTACGAGTACGAAGTGATGGAGAACGGGGCGTTCGGGCTGGTCTGCAAGCTGGCGAAGACCGTGCCGGCCACCACCAGGACGCTCAACCGGGTGTGCGGGGCGCTGATCTCCGAGCGCGACTACCGGGACGTTTCACACCGGGTTTTCGCCACGCCGCGCCGGGTCCGATTCGTGGAGACCGAGTACGCGGTGCCGCGGGCGGCGCTGCACGACGTGCTGCGGGAACTGCGGTCGGCGGTCGACCGGCTCGATCACGGCGTGATCGTGCCGGTCGAAGTGCGAGTAGCGCAGGGCGACGACATCTGGCTGTCCACCGCGCACGGCCGCGACACCGCCTACATCGCCGTCCACCAGTACCTCGGGATGCCGTACCGGCGGTACTTCGACGCGTTCGAGAAGATCGCGGGCGCGGTCGGCGGACGTCCGCACTGGGGCAAGATGCACAGCCTCACGGCCGACACCCTCCGCGACCGCTACCCGCACTTCGACGACTTCCGCCGGGTCCGCGCCGACGTCGACCCGACCGGCAAGTTCACCAACGCCTACCTGGCCCGCGTCCTCGGCTGACCCGCCCGGCGCGATGCTTCGCAGGGGTCCCCGCCAAGGGGATCCCTTGTTTTGATCCTGCCAGATCGGACCGACAAGATCGGCCGGTCGGGCGGGCGCCTGTGGACAACTCGCGAGGCCTGAACGTAGAACTCGCCGGTCCTGAACGTTCGACTCACGCCACCTGAAGGTTCGACTCACGCGACTTGAGGGTTCGACTCGCGTGGTTAGAAGGCGTCGGGGATCGGGGTGGTGCCGGAGATCAGTTCGTAGGTGCGGCGAGAGGTGCCGGGGCGGTCCAGGAGGGCCACCACGACGGCCGCCACGTCGGCGCGCGCTACGGAACCCCGTAGGGGTGTTTCGGCCAGCTGCACCAGGCCGGTCGGCTCGTCGTCGGTCAACCGGCCGGGCCGCAGGATCGTCCAGTCCAGATCACGTTCGCGCAGGTCGTCCTCGGCGGCGGCCTTGGCCGCCAGGTAGGCGTCGAACACCTCGTCACCCGTGGTGCGGCCGATGCCGGTGCTGCTGATCTGGATGAAACGCCGGACGCCCGCCCGTTCGGCGGCCTCCGCGAACAGCGCCGACGCGGCCCGGTCCACGGTGTCCTTGCGCGCCACCCCGCTGCCGGGCCCGGCGCCCGCGGCGAAGAGCGCCGCGTCCGCGCCGTTCAGGAATTCCGCGACCGAAGCGGCATCCGTCGCCTCGAGGTCGCAGTGGACGGGGACCGCCCCCGCGTCCAGTACATCCGCGTGGTGGTCGGGATTGCGCACCAACGCCGTGGCGCTGTCACCCCGCGCGGCCAACAGCCGCTCCACCCACAACGCGATCTTGCCGTGTCCGCCCGCGATCACTACCCGCATGGTCCGACCGTAGGTCAAGACACCGTCGTCAGCACCTGCTCGTAGACCAGTTCGTTCACCCAGCGCGTGGTCGCGGTGTCCTCGACCGGCACGGTCTCGTTGCGACCGGCGACATCCGTGCTCAGCTGCTGCTCCTCGTCGGCCAGCAAAACCGAGACGCCGTAGCGGCGCACCCGCGGCAGGCAGTTCGCCAGGTAGTCGTGCGTGAACGCGACCGACGACGGCAGCACGGCGGCGGCGTTGCCGAAGCGGGCGAACGGCACCGCGGAGGCCAACGCGGTCCGCCAGTGGCGGGCGACCGCCAGCACGCCGACGATCCGGACCGCGGCGGGCGGCACGCGGCCGTCCATCTCCGGCCACACCCACGTGGACACGGTGGTGCGGTCCGGCTCGGGACCCGCGCCGAGGCACAGCCGCTCGGCGTGCGCGTCGGCCAGCAGTTCCGCCACCACGATCACCTTGCGCCCCATGAGAACCATCTCGGGCAGCACCACGCCGTGCCAGCCGAGGCGGACGGCCGCCGCGGCCGCCAACTCCTCGGCGGAACCGGGTAGTTCGGGAACCGGAACAGCGGTAGCCGACAGCGCCCTGGCGTCATCGGTGTCCGCGATCCGTGCTGGTGTGCTGCTCACGCCAGGGCCTCCTCGGCAACCACGACGGGATGTCCGCCGCGTTCGACTCGTGCTCTGGGTAAGGCGTACCAGCTGGGAACGGTCGCATCCCCAGGCCGACGAGCCTCCTGCGATCGACGGCGTCGAGCGGTCGGTAACCGGTCGCAGACCGGAAATGGGACTTCGGCCCGGCGGTGCTGCCGTCTGGGTGACCCCGGCGGTCCTCGGACCCCCGGACGCGTGCTCAGCGTGTCCGTTCCTCGCCTGGAACGACCGCCGGCGACCGCCCACCCGACCCGGAACCCGCATCGCACACCGCACCGCCGACCGCTCGCCGTGCGAAATCGACCGACCGCCCGCGGTCACCACGTTCGGCCGCGACCGAACAGGTGACACACATCACGCGTCCGCCGAGGGCTAAAACACAGGAAAAACCAGAAGTCCCACCCACGTCAGTGGATGGGACTTCTGGTTTGGTGGGCGAGGGGGGAGTTGAACCCCCACGTCCTTTCGGACACACGGACCTGAACCGTGCGCGTCTGCCATTCCGCCACTCGCCCGGAGCGACGTGGGGAACACTAGCATGGTCCCCGTCCGGGTTACCAACTGGCCCGTGTCCCGGCACGTCAGCCCGGATACGATCGGTAGCAGAAGTCGACCGGGTCGGAGGGTTGCCGTGGGCCTCGTACAGCGCTTCGAGCGCCGTCTCGAAGGCATCGTTGGCAACACCTTCGCGCGTGTGTTCGGTGGCAACGTCGTCCCGCAGGAAGTGGCCCAGGCACTGCAGCGGGAGGCGGAGGGCAACATCCGCGAGTTGGCGGGTGGCAGGTTGCTCGCTCCGAACCACTTCCAGGTCCTGCTGGGTCCGCAGGACCACGATCGGCTTGCCGGGGACGGCCAGGATGAACTACGCATCACCCAGCTTCTGGGGGACTCCATCCGGGAGCACCTCGAAGAGAGCGGATGGGATACCTATGGTGACGTCGTAGTCTCCCTTGAGCGCTCCGACGCGCTGCACACGGGACAGTTCCGAACCAGCTCGTCCGTCGACCCCGACGTGAAAGTTGCCAGCCGACGGTCAGCACCACCTCGCACTGCAGGAGACGGATCCATGAGCCAGCCTCCCGGCTACGGACAAGGACAGGGCCAGCCCGCCTACGACCCCTATGCACAGGGCGGCTACGGCCAGCAGCAGCAGGGCTACGACCAGCAGGGTTACGGTCAGCAGCAACCGGGCTACGAACAGGGCTACGGTCAGCAGCAGCCCGGCTACGAACAGGGTTACGGCCAGCAGCCCGGTTACGACCAGGGCTACGGCCAGCAGCAGCCCGCGGGCTACGACCAGGGTTACGGCCAGCCCGGCTACGACCAGGGTTACGGTCAGCAGCAGCCCGGTTACGGTCAGCAGGGCTACGACCAGGGCTACGGCCAGCAGCCCGGTTACGACCAGGGCTACGGCCAGCAGGCCGGCTACGGTCAGCAGGCCGGTTACGACCAGGGCTACGGCCAGCAGGGGTACGGCGACCCGGCACAGGGTTACGCGCCCCCGGCGGTCCAGTCAGGTCCCCGGCAGCTGAACGCGACGCTGCACCTGGACGACGGTTCCAACCGCACTTACAACCTCAAGCAGGGTGGCAACGTGGTCGGCCGCGGGCAGGAAGCGGACTTCCGACTTCCCGACACCGGGGTCTCCAGGAGGCACCTGGAAATCACGTGGGACGGGCACAGTGCCATGCTCGCTGATCTCGGTTCGACAAACGGCACCACGGTGAACGGCACTCCAGTGCAGACTTGGCAGCTCGCGGAAGGCGACGTCGTCCGCATCGGCCACTCCTCGCTGGTCTACCGCACCCAGGGCTGAGCGGTCGATTCGAGCGTAGGCGTGACGGCACTCAAGTCAGGAGCGGTTACAACCGGTGCCAGAGCTGGTGATGCAGCTGACCAGAGCGGGTTTCCTCGTCCTGCTCTGGTTGTTCGTGTTGGCTGCGCTTCGAGTGGTCCGCTCCGACCTGTACGCGGCGTCGGGGCTCCGCGTCCCGACGCCGAAGTTCGGCAGAGGCGCTAAGAAGGCCGCCCGGGGCAACAAGGCGGCCCGACAGCTCGTCGTGACACACGGCGCGCTGGCGGGCACGCGCATCTCCCTGGACGGCCGGCCGATCATGATCGGCCGCGCCGACGACTCCACGCTCGTGCTGGACGACGATTTCGCGTCGACCCGGCACGCGCGGTTGTCGATGCGCGGTACCGACTGGTACGTGGAGGACCTCGGCTCCACGAACGGCACTTATCTCGACCGGGCGAAGGTCACGGCCCCACTCCGGGTCCCGCTCGGCTCCCCGATCCGAATTGGCAAAACGGTGATCGAGCTGCGCTCATGACCCTCGTCCTCCGATACGCGGCCCGCAGCGACCGGGGCCTGGTCCGATCGAACAACCAGGACTCCGTGTACGCGGGCCCCCGCCTGCTCGCGCTCGCCGACGGCATGGGTGGCCACGCCGCGGGCGAGGTCGCCAGCAAGGTCGTCATCGCCGCCCTGGCACCGCTCGACGACGACGAGCCCGGCGACGACCTGCTCGGCCAGTTGCGCGACGCGGTGATCGCGGGCAACGGCGCGATCTCCGAGCTCGTGCAGAGCGACCCCGACCTGGACGGCATGGGCACCACGCTCACCGCCGTGCTGTTCGCGGGCACGCGCCTGGGCATGGTGCACATCGGCGACTCGCGCGCCTACATGCTCCGCAACGGTGTGTTCACGCAGATCACGCACGACGACACGTTCGTGCAGTCGTTGATCGACGAGGGCAGGATCACCGAAGAGGAGGCGGCCACGCACCCGCAGCGCTCGCTGCTGCTGCGTGCGCTGACCGGCCACGAGGTGGAGCCGAGGCTGATGGTGCGGGAGGCCCGACCGGGCGACCGCTACCTGCTGTGCTCGGACGGCCTGTCCGGCGTGGTCAGCATGGAGACGCTGGACGAGGCGATCCGGATCCCGGATCCGCAGGCGTGCGCGGACCGGATGATCGAGCTGGCGCTCAAGGGCGGCGGCCCCGACAACGTGACGGTCGTCATCGCCGACGTGGTCGATGTCGACTTCGGGGAGGACGCCCCGATAGTGGGCGGCGCGGCCGGAGACGGCAGCGAAGACCCACCCCCACCCGACTCGCCCGCCTCGCGGGCGAGTTCCATCACGGGGCCCCGGCCGATACCGCAGCGGGTCGAGCCGATGCAGCCGCCGCCGGACCCCCGGCGGTCGCGCAACAACAAGATCAAGGCGTTCGCGCTGGTGGTGCTCCTGCTCCTGCTGCTGGCCGCGGCCGGTATGGGCACCCGCTGGTACGTGCTGCGCCAGTACTACGTCGGCACGGCGGACAACGGCGAGGTGTCGGTGTTCCGCGGTGTCACGGGCAGTGTGTTCGGCGTCGACCTGCACAGCCGGGTGGAGGGCTCGTGCCCGCCGGGCGCGCAGGCGTGCGAGCCGATCACGGTGGACGACCTGAAGGTCGCCACCAGGGACGTGGTGCGCAACGGCATCACCGACGTGGACGGCCTGGAGGGCGCCCGGGAGGCGATCCGCAGGCTGCGCACGGAGCAGACGTTGCCGCTCTGCGGGAAGGACAGCACCGAGAGCACCGCGGGGAACACCACGGGGACGTCCACCACGGCCGCGGCGCCGACGGCGACCACGACCGCGGATCCGGCGGCAACCTCGACCGTGGCGCCGACGTCCACCACTCCGGAGGGGACTCCCCTCACCACGCCCGTGCAGAAGCCGGGCACGGACTGTCGAAAGGGTCAGTAGTCGCATGGGTTCGCCGGTCCCCGGCGCGGAGGGCACACCGCTCGCGGCGGCGAGCAGCACGTCGCCCGGGTTGAGGCCGCCCACGCGACGCAGCACGGAACTGTTCATGCTCGCGTTCGCCGCTGTGCTGGTGACGTGCGCCCTGATCCTGGTGGAAGCCAACCAGGAGCGGGAACTCTCGATGCAGATCGTGTGGCTGGGTCTGGCGTACCTGGGGCTGCTGACCGTGGTGCACCTCGCAGTGCGCAAGTGGGCACCCTACGCCGACCCGGTGATCATGCCGTGCGTCGCGCTGCTCAACGGCCTGGGCCTGGTCATGATCCACCGGATCGACCTGGCCATGGCGGACGTGAAGTACGCGGACGGCAGCACCTGGTCGATCGCCGCGCCCAAGCAGGTGCTGTGGACCGCGATCGCGCTGGTGCTGTTCTGCACCGCGTTGAAGGTGCTGTCCGACCACCGCACGCTGGCCCGCTACGGCTACACGTTCGGCTTGCTCGGCCTGTTCGCCCTGGTGCTGCCCGGTGTGCTGCCGTCCTTCATCGCGCCGGAGATCAACGGCGCGAAGATCTGGCTGAGCTTCGGCGCGTTCTCCATCCAGCCGGGTGAGTTCGCGAAGATCCTGCTGATGGTGTTCTTCGCCGCGTTCCTGGTGTCGAAGCGGGACCTGTTCACCATCGCCGGACGCCGGGTGCTGGGTCTGGACCTGCCGCGTGCCCGCGACCTGGGTCCGCTGGTCGCCGCGTGGGCGGTCGGCGTGAGCATCATGGTGCTCCAGAAGGACCTGGGCAGCTCGCTGCTGTTCTTCGGCATCGTGCTGGTGCTGCTGTACGTGGCGACCGAACGGGCCGCGTGGGTCGTGCTGGGCGTGGTGATGTTCTGCGTCGGCGCGTTCGCGGCGTGGAAGCTGTTCGGCCACGTGCAGATCCGCGTGCAGAACTGGCTGGACCCGTTCGCGGACCCGTACGACAGGGGTCACCAGATCCTCGAGTCGCTGTTCGGCCTCGGCACCGGCGGGTTGTTCGGCGCGGGACTGGGCGGCGGACGGCCGGACGAGATCCCGGAGGCCAACACCGACTTCATCACCGCGGTGATCGGCGAGGAGCTCGGTTTCGTCGGCCTGTCCGCGGTGCTGTTGATCTACACCGTGTTCGCGCTGCGGGGTCTGCGCAGCGCGCTCGCCGTGCGCGACACGTTCGGCAAGCTGCTCGGCGGTGGTCTGGCGTTCGCGGTGGCGTTCCAGATCTTCATCGTCGTCGGCGGTGTGACCAAGCTGATCCCGATGACGGGCATCACCGCGCCGTTCCTGTCCTACGGCGGCTCGTCGCTGCTGGCCAACTACATCCTGGCCGCGCTGCTCCTGCGGATCTCGAACGCGGCGCGCGCGCCGAAGACCACGCCGAAGCCACGCCCGCAGCAGCCGGCCATCGCCGACCAGTTCACAGTCATGGTGGAGCGTCCGAAATGAACACACCGCTCCGCCGGGTCGGCCTCGCCATGATGGCGATGTTCCTGCTGCTGTTGGGCAACGCCACGTACGTGCAGGTCATCAAGGGCGACGACTACCGCAAGGACCCGCTGAACGACCGGGTGATCCTGGAGCAGTACTCGCGTGAGCGGGGCCAGATCATCGCCTCCGACGGCACCCCGCTGGCGGCCGTGCAGAAGACCGACGACCGGTTGGAGTACCTGCGCACCTACAGCAACGGTCCGGTGTTCGCGCCGGTCACCGGCTACTTCTCGTGGATCTACGGCGCGGGCGGCATGGAACGCGCCGAGGACGACCTGCTCAACGGCTCGGACGACCGGCTGTTCACCCGCCGGGTGTCCGACCTGATCACCGGTCGCGACCCCAAGGGCGGCAGCCTCCAGCTGACCATCGACGCGAAGTTGCAGCAGGCGGCGTTCGACCAGCTCCAGAGCCAGGACGTGACCGGCACGGTGGTCGCGATCCGGCCGCAGACCGGGGAGATCCTGGCCATGGCCAGCACCCCGTCCTACGACCCGAACGTGCTCGCCAGCCACGACGCGGAGGCCCAGGAAGAGGCCTGGAAGGCGTTCGACGCCGACCCGGGCAAGCCGACGCTGAACCGCGCGGTGCACGAGAACTACCCGCCCGGCTCGACGTTCAAGCTGGTGGTGGCCGCGGCGGCGCTGGCGGAGGGCAAGACCAAGGACAGCCAGGTCGACGGCAGGCCGGTGATCACGCTGCCCGGCACGAACACCCCGCTGCCCAACTTCAACGACACCAACTGCGGCAACGGCGTCACCGCCACGCTGGAGGAGGCACTGGCGAAGTCGTGCAACACGGCGTTCGCGGTGCTGGCCAACGAGCTGGGCGCGGACAAGCTGCGCGACCAGGCGGCCAAGTTCGGCATCGGCGAGCAGGACCTGACGATCCCGCTGTCGGTGGTGCCGTCGACGCTGGGCCCGATCTCCGACACGCCGTCGCTGTACCAGACGGGCATCGGCCAGAAGGACGTCCGGGTGACGCCGCTGGCCAACGCGATGGTCGCGGCGACCATCGCCAACGGCGGCGTGCGGATGCAGCCGCACCTGGTCGGCAAGATCCTCGCGCCCGACCTCCAGACGATCAGCGAGACCAAGCCGGACGAGGTCGACGAGGCCATGGACGCCGACCAGGCCGCGGTGCTGCGCGACATGATGATCGCCTCGGAGAACAACACCAGCGGCGGCGGCAAGCTCAGGAACGTGACCATCGCGTCCAAGACCGGCACCGCGGAGCACGGCGAGGACGTGGGGTCGACCAACCCGCACGCCTGGTACGTGGCGTTCGCGCCCGCCGAGAAGCCGGAGATCGCGATCGCGGTGATCGTGGAGAACGGCGGCCAGCAGGGCCTCTCGGCCACCGGTGGCCGGGTCGCCGCCCCGATCGGCCGCGCGGTCATCGGCGCCTACCTCGGGGGACGCTGATGCTGACCTCCGGCCAGTTGCTCGCCGAGCGGTACCGCCTGAGCAGGCGGATCGCGGTCGGCGGCATGGGCGAGGTCTGGGAGGCCGACGACTCCAGGCTGGACCGCAAGGTCGCGGTGAAGGTGCTGAAGGCGGAGCTGAGCGGCGACGCCGAGTTCTTGAACCGGTTCCGGATCGAGGCGCGCACCACCGCGTCGCTCAACCACCCCGGTATCGCGGCGGTGCACGACTACGGCGAGACCGCGTCGATCCCGGACGGGCCGGAGGACACCGCGTACCTGGTGATGGAGCTGGTGGAGGGCGAGCCGCTGGCCGCGATCATCGCCCGCGGCAGGCTCGGCGCGGACCGCACGCTGGACCTGCTGGAACAGGCGGGCAACGCGCTGCAGGCCGCGCACGAGCGCGGGCTGGTGCACCGGGACGTGAAGCCGGGCAACATCATGGTGACCCCCACCGGCAAGGTGAAGATCACCGACTTCGGCATCGCGAAGGCCGCCGATGCAGCGCCGGTCACGCACAGCGGCATGGTGATGGGCACCGCCCACTACATCGCGCCCGAGCAGGCCCTGGGTCACGCCGCCGAGCCCGCGTCGGACGTGTACGCGCTGGCCGTGTGCGGCTACGAGTGCCTGAGCGGGCACCGGCCGTTCCTGTCGGAGAACGCGGTGACGGTCGCGATGATGCACATCCGCGACCTGGCGCCGCCGCTGCCGCCGGACGTGCCGCCGGGTCCGCGGGCGCTGATCGAGGCGACCCTGGTCAAGGACCCGCGCCAGCGCTACCGCAACGGCGGCGAGTTCGCCGCCGCGGTGGGCGCGGTGCGGGCCGGTCAGCCGCTGCCCGCGCCGTCCGGTCTGGCGATGGCCGTCGGCGCGCCGCCCCTGGCGCCGGCTCCGCCGATGACACCCCCGAACATCCCCCCGCAGCCGGCGCAGCTCACCCATCCCGGCATCCCGGTGAGCCACCCCGGCTCCCGTCCGACCATGCAGCCCGTCCCACCAGGGATGAACACTCCGCACACGGGTGCTTTCCGTCCGTTGCCTCCCGGACCCTTGCCGCCGGGGCGCAACCGCGCCGTGCTGTGGGTTATGGTCGCTGTGCTGGTGGTAGCGCTGCTGGTGCTCGGCGTGCTCATCTTGCGCTGGGCGCTGAAGGAAGACGCCCTGTCCAACGGGGCGTCACCGGACGGGGCGAGCCCGCAGGGCACCACGAGCGCCCGCCCGTTGGACGACTCCACCGATCGACTCCCCGGCAAACCGAAGGTGACGATCACGAAGTCGGACTACGTCGACCTGCCGGTGGACGAAGTCGCGAAGAAGCTCTCCGGGAACGGCTTGGAACCCGAGGTGCACTCCGCGGACGGAGGCGCGCCGTTGGACGAGAAGCGGTGCCTGGTGTCGGACCTGGCGCCGACCGGCGAGGTTGCGATCGGCTCACGGGTCACGGTGACGTGTGTACCGACCTAAGGCCGAAACGGTACTAAAGCGAACGCAAGGCTTGATGGTGAGACCGTTGACGAGGAGCGGGACGAAGCACTGATGAGCACTCCGCGACTGCTCTCCAACCGCTACGAACTGGGTGAGACCCTCGGCTACGGCGGCATGTCGGAGGTGCACAAGGGCCGGGACGTCCGGCTCGGCCGGGACGTGGCCATCAAAGTCCTGCGCGCCGACCTCGCCCGTGACACCCAGTTCCAGGAACGGTTCCGTCGCGAGGCCCAGAACTCGGCCGCGCTGAACCACCCCGCCATCGTCGCGGTCTACGACACCGGTGAGACCCAGACCGAGTACGGCCCGCTGCCCTACATCGTGATGGAGTTCGTCGACGGCCGCACGCTTCGCGACATCGTGAAGACGCAGGGGCCGCTGTCGGGCAAGCGGGCGATGGAGGTCATGGCCGACGTGTCGGCCGCGTTGGACTTCAGCCACCGGCACGGCATCGTGCACCGGGACGTGAAGCCCGCGAACGTCATGATCACCCGGTCGGGCGCGGTGAAGGTGATGGACTTCGGCATCGCCCGCGCGGTGCACGACGGCCAGGCCGCGGTGACCCAGACCGCGGCGGTGATAGGGACCGCCCAGTACCTGTCGCCGGAGCAGGCGCGCGGCGAGGCCGTCGACGGGCGTTCCGACGTGTACGCGTCGGGCTGCGTGCTGTTCGAGCTGCTGACCGGGGAGCCGCCGTTCACCGGCGACTCGCCCGTGGCGGTGGCCTACCAGCACGTGCGGGAGGAGCCGAAGCCGCCGTCGTCGCTGAACCCGAAGGTGACGCCCGCGCTGGACTCGATCGTGCTGAAGGCGATGGCCAAGGGACCGGCCAACCGCTACCAGTCGGCCGCCGAGATGCGCGCGGACCTGGTGCGCGTGCTGTCCGGCCAGCGCCCCTCGGCGCCCGCCGTGATGACGGCCGAGGACCGCACCGCGGTGCTCAACCAGTCGGCGTCGCCGCGCACCGAGGTCGCGTCGGTCGGTGGCCGGCACCGCCCGGCGGCGCAGCGCGAGGAGCCGGCGGACGAGTACGACCCGCTGGCCGAGGAAGAGGAGGAGCGGCGCGCCCGGCGCAAGAAGGCGGTCATGGTCACCGTGGTCGTCCTGCTGTGCGTCGCCGTGCTGGCGCTCGCCGTGTGGATCACCACGTTGCTGCTGAACAACAGCGGGAACACCGCGGCCACGGACAAGGTGCAGGTGCCGGCGCTGGTGGGCAAGACGCAGCAGGCCGCGACGTCCGAGCTGGAGGCCAAGGATCTCAAGCCGCAGATCGAAGTGCGGCCGTGCCAGCCGGGCCCGGAGCCGACTTGCGCCAAAGAGCAGATCGGCAACGTGATCGAGACCGACCCGCCCGCGAACCGCGAGGTGGACAAGCGCAGCTCGGTCAAGCTGGTGATCGGCGGCGAGCCGGAGCCCGCGCCGGTGCCGGGCGTGACCGGCCTGTCGCCGCAGGACGCGCAGAAGAAGCTGGAAGCCGAGGGCTGGGTCTTCCAGCAGAGCACCGAGACCGTCGAGGTCGAGGACGCGAACCAGGTCGGCAAGGTGGTCGAACAGTCGCCGGCGGCGGCCACCACGGCGCCCAAGGGCAGCGTGATCACGGTGAAGCTGGGCAAGGCGCCGGACACCGTGCAGCTGCCGGACGTGGTCGGCCAGACGGTCGACAACGCCAAGGCGACGCTCGAGGGCAGCGGGTTCAGGGTGCAGACCAAGGACGTCGACAGCCCTGAGGACCTCAACGAGGTCGTCGGCCAGAACCCGGGGCCGGGGCGGGCCGAAAAGGGCACCGTGGTGACGTTGAACGTGTCGAAGAACAACCAGTTCCTGATGCCGGACCTGCGCGGTCTGACCGAGAACCAGGCCCGCAGCAGGCTCAACCAGGCCGGGTGGACGGGCAACGACCTGACCATCACCCGCCGGGACCCGGTCACCGACCTCAGCCAGAACAACAAGATCCTGGACCAGGCGATCAAGGCGGACCAGCCCGCGGCCAAGAACGCGCGGATCGAAGTGATCCTCGGCGAGTTCAAGGTCGGCGGCGGACCGACGACGACAACCAGGTAGCGAGCACCGAAAAAGGCCCCCCTCCGCGTGGAGGGGGCCTTTTCGTCGGCTTTCGTCGGCTGAGGTCCGGAGCGCTTACTTCTGGCGGGCGGCCGCGGCGAGTTCGCGCATGCCGTTCTCCAACTGGGCCACGGTGCCCTCGGGCACCTCGAAACCGCACACCGCGAGCCAGTTCGCCAGCATCCGGTGGCCGCCCTCGGTCAGCACGGACTCGGGGTGGAACTGGACGCCCTCGACCGGCAGTTCGCGGTGGCGCATGGCCATCACCACACCGGACTCGGTGCGGCCGGTCACCTCGAACTCGGCCGGGATGGTGTCCGGCAGCACGGTCAGCGAGTGGTAGCGGGTCGCGGTGAACGGGCTCGGCACGCCGTTCAGCACGCCGCCGCCGTTGTGGTGCACGACACTGGTCTTGCCGTGCAGGAGTTCCGGCGCGAGGTCGACCGTGCCGCCCCACACCGCGCCGATGGCCTGGTGGCCGAGGCACACCCCGAACACCGGGACGCCGTTGTCCGCGCAGTGGCGGATGACGTCCATGCTCTTGCCCGCCTTGTCCGGCGTGCTGGGGCCTGGGCTGACGAGGACACCACCGACTTCGCCGATCTCGTCCAGCTCGACGGCGTCGTTGCGCCGGACCACGCACTCGGCCCCGAGCTGGGCCAGGTACTGGACGAGGTTGTAGACGAAGCTGTCGTAGTTGTCGACCACGAGCACGCGCATGCCGCCAGCCTAGCCGTGACGAACCTCTCGCCAGAAGTGATCTTAGCCTAACCTAACCTGGAGGTATGACCCGTTCCCTGCGCGTCGCCGTCGTCGGCGCCGGTCCCGCCGGCATCTACGCCGCGGACATCCTGACCAAGTCGGTGCCCGCTGATTCGGGCTCCGCTGATTCGGGCTCCGCTGATTCGGGACTGGACGTGAGCATCGACCTGTTCGAGCGGATGCCGGCCCCGTACGGCCTGATCAGGTACGGCGTCGCGCCGGACCACCCGCGCATCAAGGGCATCGTCAACGCCCTCCAGCGCGTGCTGGACCGGCCGGGGATCCGGTTCTTCGGCAACGTCGAGTACGGCGTCGACCTCAAGCTGGAGGACCTCAGGCACTTCTACGACGCGGTGATCTTCTCCACCGGCGCGGAGAAGGACCGGGCGCTGGACATCCCCGGCATCGACCTCGACGGCTCCTACGGCGCGGCCGACTTCGTCTCCTGGTACGACGGCCACCCCGACGTGCCGCGCACCTGGCCGCTCCGGGCCCGCGAGGTCGCCGTCCTGGGCGTCGGCAACGTCGCGCTCGACGTGGCCCGCGTCCTGGCCAAGACCGCCGACGAGCTGCTGAGCACCGACATCCCGGACAACGTCTACGAGGGCCTGAAGTCGAGCCCTGTCACCGACGTGCACGTCTTCGGCCGCCGCGGACCGGCCCAGGCCAAGTTCACCCCCCTTGAGCTGCGTGAACTCGACCACTCGCCGAACGTCGAGGTCATCGTGCACCCCGAGGGCATCGACTTCGACCAGGCCAGCATGGCCACGATCCGGTCGAACAAGCAGGTTGAGATGGTGGTCAAGACGCTCCAGGAGTGGGCCATCCGCGATGTCGGCTCACGGCCTCGCCGACTGCACCTGCACTTCCTCGAAGCGCCCGTCGAGGTGCTCGGCTCCACCGAGGTGACCGGGCTGCGCACCGAGCGCATGGAGCTGACCGGCGACGGCGGCGTGCGCGGCACCGGCGAGTTCACCGACTGGCCCGCGCAGGCGGTGTACCGAGCGGTCGGCTACCTGTCCACGCACCTGGTCGACCTGCCGTTCGACCACACCTCCGGCACCGTGCCGCACCAGGCGGGCCGGGTGCTCGACCTGGACGAGCAGGCCATGACCGGCGTCTACGTCACCGGCTGGATCAAGCGCGGCCCGATCGGGCTCATCGGCCACACCAAGGGCGACGCGCTGGAGACCGTCACCAGCCTGCTCGCCGACGCGCCGACGCTGCCGGTCGCGCCGAGCCGTGAGCCGGACGCCGTGGTCCGGTTCCTGGAGCAGCGCGCGGTGCCGTTCACCACCGTGGACGGGTGGCGGAAGCTGGACGCGCACGAGATCGCCCTCGGCGCCGACCGGGACCGCGACCGGGTCAAGGTCGTGGACCGGGCGGAGATGACCGACATCTGCCGGTCATAGCGCCGAGGCGTGCCTCACTGGGGCGTCGTCACGTTGTTGAACGGCAACTTCGGCTCCGCCCACGGGAACACCACGAACATCAGCAACGCCACCACCCCGGCCACGAGCACCACGGCCTCCAGGATGCGCACGGGCAGCGGGCCGGGGAGGTGGCGCCAGATCCACGGGTACATCAGGATTCCTTCATCTCTTCGGGGACGAAGTCCGGGGCCTTGGGGTAGCTCATCGTCAGCACCGCGTGCACGATCAGCCGCTGCCGGTCGGAGAACCGCGGGTGGCAGGTGGTCAGCGTCATCAACGCCGCCTGCTGCGCCGCGGGCACCTCGCCGGTGAAGTGCGGCACCTGGCTGATCACCTCGCCCTGGGTGGGCAGCACGATCTCCTGGCCGACCGTCTTGTCGTACGGCGCGCCGAGCGGTGAGACCTTCGCGCACTTGGGGTTCGCCTGCTTCTCCGCCCAGCCGGCCGCCTCGCCCGCCATCGGCAGCACCCGGTAGACGAACCACTGGGTCTGCGTCTCGACCACGATCGCGTCGCACGAGTTCAGCAGGTCCAGGTCGTTGAACGGGGCGCCCTTGCCGACCCGGTGGCCCGCCACGGAGAAGTTGCCCGGCTCGCCCGGCAGCGCGGTGCCCTTGTAGTGGCCGGGGCCGATCTCCAGGTCCTTGTCGGTGGTGCCCTCGACGACGGAGAACTTGTAGTCCGGGCCGAACACCGGGATGTACATCTTGGCGAACGCCTGGCCGTCCAGCAGGTCGTACTTGACCTCGCGCTGGGGGTCGGTCGCGACCGTGTTCGAGCTCCACTGGTCGTCCAGCGCCTGGGTGGCGTCGTCCTGCTTGCCGGCCGAGATGAGGTCGGTGACGTACACCTCGTAGACCACGAACAGCAGGATGACCAGGCCCGCCGTGATCAGCAGCTCGCCGATGGTGCGGACGGTCTTGCGCGCCGTGCTGTCCGGCGGCGGTGCGGGCTGCTCGTCCTCGTCGTCGTAGTAGTCGTCGTCCTCGTAGTACTCGTCGTCGTAGTCCTCGTACTCGTCGTCGTAGTCGTCCACGGGTGCGATGACCTCGGTGGGCGGATCCACGGGACGGGGACGGCGCGGCGGCGCGGGTGGGCGGCCTCCCGGAGGCGGCGGGAGGCTGCCGGAGAACGCGTTGGTGTAGCGGGTGGCGTCGGCTTCCGGCGGTGCCGCCGGTCGGGGACGCGGACCACCGGCCGGTGGGGCAGGGGGCGCCGCCCCGCCGAGTCGGGCGGCCACGTCGGGTGCCGCGGCCCGGATCGCCGGGTCCTCGGGCGCACGGCGACGGCCGCCGGCGGGCGGAACGGGCTCGGGCTGGGGTCCCGTGTCGTCGCGCAACGCGCGGCGGCCTGACGGCGGTGGTTCGGGTTCGACGCGCGAGGGGTCGACGTACGGCGGTTCGACACGCGGTCCCATGTCGTCTCGACGCGCGCGGCGACCGGTCGGCGGAGCTTCAGCCCGAAGCGGCTCGCCGTAGGGCGGCTCGACAGGCGGCGCGACGTCGTCACGACGCGCACGACGGCCCGTCGGCGGCGGCTCAACCCTGGGCGGCTCACCGTACGGCGGCTCGCCGTAGGGCGGCTCGGCACGCGGCCCGACATCGTCACGACGCGCACGACGGCCGGTCGGCGGCGGCTCAGCCCGAGGGTGTTCAACGTACGGAGGCTCACCCCTGGGCGGTTCGACACGCGGGGACTCGCCGTACGGCGGCTCGACAGGCGGCGCGACGTCATCTCGACGCGCACGACGGGCAGTCGGCGGCGGCTCAACCCTGGGCGGCTCACCGTACGGCGGCTCGCCGTACGGCGGTTCAGCACGCGGCCCCACGTCGTCTCGACGCGCACGGCGACCGGTCGGCGGAAGCTCGGCCCGAGGCGGCTCGACGCGAGGCTGCTCCGGGCGCGGCGGCTCGGTGCGAGGCGGTCGGTAGTCCCCCGGACGGTTGAATCCGCCGGGTGGAGTGGGCGGCCGAACTGGGTCGCCGGGACGTCCCACGGGCCGGTCGAAACCACCCGGCGGCGTCGGCGGTCGGTCGAAACCCCCTGGTGGGGTGGGCGGCCGAACTGGGTCGCCGGGACGTCCCACGGGCCGGTCGAAACCACCCGGAGGGGTCGGCGGTCGGTCGAAACCCCCTGGTGGGGTGGGCGGCCGGTCCGGGCCGCCGGGACGTCCCACGGGCCGGTCGAAACCGCCCGGAGGGGTCGGTGGCCGGTCGAAACCCCCTGGTGGAGTGGGCGGGCGGTAGCCTGGTGGCGGATGTTCGCCGGGTGCCTGGGGCGGCTGGGGCCTGGGGCGTGGCGGTCGGCCCGGCGGGCCGCCTTGCGGCGGGGGCGGGTCGTAGCTCACCGGAAAACCTCCCAAGCCGAACGTTCCAGAACACACGGTGCTTCAGGGACCTGCTCGGTTACGTTAACGTGTTCATCCAGCAGTGGACGTGAACTCGTGCCACTGGAGGCCTATCCACCCGTCAGGCGAGGACAGCATGCCCAAGTCCAAGGTCCGCAAGAAGGCCGTCTACACGGCGCCTGCCGATCGCCGCACCCCGGTGAAGGTCAAGGCAGCGGGGCCGTCGCACCCCGTCTACGTCGCCGTGATGCTCGGCATGATGCTGTTGGGGCTGGCGTGGCTGGTGGTCAACTACATCGCGGGCGAGAAGGTCCCGGTGATGATGGACCTCGGGTCCTGGAACTTCGGCATCGGATTCGCCCTGATGATCGTCGGCTTGCTGATGACCATGAAATGGCGCTGACCACGCGCTACGCCAAGTGGCTGACGGCCCGGACGTGCTCCACGTCCGGGTCGTTCCGCGTTACCCGGTCGTTTACCTGGTTCACCTGACGGTCACCGAAGCACACGGATGTAAGTCATCCCCAATGGGGACAACTCCTGTGGATAACTTTGCGCCATATTGCACAAGCGCCGGTCGGGGGCTCTAGTTGTCCACAAGTGCGGCAGACTCAAATGCGTGAACCCATCGCGTTCCTGGTCACCGCAACCGGGCATGGTCGGCCTCGCCTGGGGCCTGGCCTCCGTGTCACTGCTGGTCACGGTCCTCAGCTCCGAGGCGACGAGCCGGGTCTTCCTCGGCCTCGCCACCGTCCTGCTGCTCGGGCTGGCCGCTTACGGCACGTTCGTCCGCCCCAGGCTGCTGGTGGACGACTCGGGCCTCACCATCCGCACCCTGACCGGGACGCGGCAGCTGCCGTGGCACGAGGTGAAGGTGCGCCTCACCCGAACGCGCAGGCTCGGCCGCGAGACGGCCACGCTGGAGCTGGACTGGCAGCGGGGCGAGGACGAGCAGCTGTACGTGCTGACCCCGATCGACCTGGGCACCGACCCGCGCGACGTGGCGGACGTCCTGCACGCGCTGCGGCCGTGAACCAGAGGTCGTGAACTAGAGGTCGATGACCAGCCCGGACGCGGCGACGTCCACGTCACCCGGGTAGCCGGCCGCCTCCAGGTGCCCCGCCGGGTCCGATCCCGGCCACAGGTGGGCCAGCACGAGCCGACCCACCCCGGCCCGGCGGGCGTTCACCCCTGCCTGCTCGGCCGTCGACAGGTAGGGCGCGTTGTCCGCCGGCAGCACCTGCCGCGCGAACGTCGCCTCGGCCACGAACACGTCGGCGTCCCGCGCCAGGTCCACCAGCGCCGGGCTCGGCCCGGTGTCACCCGTGTAGGCGATCACGCGTCCACCGGCGGTCAGCCGCAGGCCGGCGTTGGGCACGAAGTGCGGCAGGTCCCAGGTGTCCACCCGGAACGGCCCCACCTCGAACGATCGCTCGATCGTGTGCACCGAGTACGCCGAATCGAGCCGCACCTGGTCCAACGCCAGCACGCGGTCCAGCGCACCCTCCGGCGCGTGGAGCGGCAGCGCGGGAGCCGAAGTCCCGAGCGCATGGGCTCGCAGCAACGGGTTCAGGTCGGCGCAGTGGTCCGGGTGGCCGTGGCTCACCAGGACGGCGTCCACCGCGGAAACCGGCACCAACGCCTGCAGAACGGGGAAAGTCGCGTACCCCGGATCCACCAGAAGTGTGAACCCGTCGTGTTCCACGAGGTAACCGCTGCACGCCTGGGCGGCCGTCGGCCACGCGCCGACACCGCCCAGGACGGTCAGCCGCACCGTCAGACCAGCTGCCCGGTCCGCACGAACGCCAGCACCACCAGCAGCACGAACGCGCCCACCACTGCCGACGTCTGCCAGTTGTCCCGCTTCTGGACCGGCGCGTAGACCAGCCCGGCCGTCACCGCCGCGCCGATCACCAACCCGCCGAGGTGCCCGAGCAGGGAAATACCCGGCAGGGTGAAGCTGAGCACGACGTTCAACCCGATCACGCCCAGCGCCGGTCCGGGGTTGAGCTTGAGCCGCAGCACGGCCACCAGCATCGCGCCCATCAGGCCGTACACCGCGCCGGACGCTCCGGCGACGAACGTGTCGACCCCGCCGAACAGGTACACCGCGACACCGCCGCCGAGCAGCGACACCAGGTACACCGCGGAGAACCGCAGCTTGCCGAACACCGGTTCCAGGTCACGGCCCAGCACGTACAGCGCGATCATGTTCAGCGCCAGGTGCGCGGGCCCGTAGTGCAGGAACCCGGACGTCACCAGCCGCCACCACTCGTCACCGGCGGCGACCGCGCGCGTCCACATGACGAAGTCGAGGAACAGCGGCGACGACTGGTTGCGCATCAGGTCGCCCGCCTGCAACGCGGTGATCGCGTACATCAGCACGTTCACCGCGATCAGCACCGGTGTGACCACCATGCGCTGGGAGAACTCCGCGCCGACGAACGTGCGCGGCCTGCGCACCGTGGACCGGCCCTCGTTCACGCAGTCGACGCACTGGTAGCCGACGGACGCCTCGCGCAGGCACTCCGGACACGCCGGCCGGTCGCAGCGGACACACCGCAGCCCGGTGGCCCGATCGGGGTGGCGAACGCAGACCGGCAGGTCTGGTCGCGCCCCGATCGGCTCACCGGGCGGCGGGGAGATCGGTGAGTCGGCCACTCAGGACCGCTCCACCGAGACCTTCTCGATCACCACGTCGGTGACCGGGCGGTCACCGGCACCGGTCGGCGTGGCGCCGATCGCGTCCACCACGTTGCGCGAGTCCTGGTCCGCGACCTCGCCGAAGATCGTGTGCTTGAAGTTCAGCCACGTGGTCGGCGCGACCGTGATGAAGAACTGCGAGCCGTTGGTGTTGGGCCCGGCGTTCGCCATCGCCAGCAGGTACGGCTTGTTGAACTGCAGCTCCGGGTGGAACTCGTCGGCGAACTTGTAGCCCGGCCCGCCGCGGCCGGTGCCGGTCGGGTCGCCGCCCTGGAGCATGAAACCGGCGATCACCCGGTGGAAGATCGAGCCGTCGTAGAACGGGCCGGACGACTCACCCTTCGCATTGGGGTCGGAGTAGTCCTTGGTTCCCTCGGCCAGGCCGACGAAGTTGGCCACCGTCTTGGGGGCGTGGTCGGGGAAGAGGTTGATGCGGATCGGGCCCTGCGAGGTGTGCAGGGTCGCCGTCACCTTGGTCCCGACGAACGATTCGTTGCTGTCTGCCACGCACACCATCGTGCCATCACCGGGCGAGGTGGTTGGGGAAGGGGCACGATGGGTATTGCCTGGAACGTGACTGACCGACAGCTTCTGGAGCGCGATATGGATGAGGTAGACGCCATGACCCGGGCCGGGGAGTCGGTCGGCAAGGCGGTGCGGTCTGTTCGCCGCGGTGCCGTCCGCGCTGGTCACGCCGGTGCGGACGCGGCTGTTCAACTCGCGGAACGCGCCGAGGGCAAGCTCGCCGAGCGCGGCATGACCAAGGACTACGTCCGGGGCATCGTCGCGGACAAGGCGGGCGTGCTGGTGGAGAAGGCCGAAGAGGTCGAGAAGTCCACCCGGCGCGGTCGCAAGCAGTTCGCGAAGAGGGCCAAGGGCGTCCGCAAGGACGTGCTGAAGGCCGCCGAGCGGGCTCGCCGGGAGGCCAAGGTGCGCGCCAAGGACGTGCGCAAGGCCGCGAAGCAGGCGCGCAAGGAACTGGCCGCGGCCAAGCAGCCCCAACGCCGTCGTTGGCCGTGGGTGTTGGGCGTGTTCGCCGCCGCCGCGGTGGCGGGGTACATCGCGCTGACCAAGCGCCCGCAGGAAGTGCACCTGAAGGACGAGGACGTGGAGCCCACGACCGAGACCACCGGGACCTCGGACACCACCCCGGAGTCCGTGCGCCCGCACGCGGCCCGCAACGGCCAGGTCTCCGACCAGCACAGCCGCAGCTGACCGGGAGAACCACTTCGCGCCCGTCCCGCACCGGAACGGGCGCGAAGTCGTGTGGCCCTACAGACCCAGGTTGCCGACCACGGTCTCGACCACCCGGCGGGTCTTGATCGTCTGCTTCTGGTTGCTGGTCACGACCACCGCGTTGCCGTCCTTGGCGACCGCGTAGACCGCGCCCGTCTCGGTGGTCAGCGACCCGCCCTTCCACCCGGTCGGCGCCGTCGCCGGACTGGACTCGGCGACCGGCGCGGCCCGGTCGACCACGGCCTTCGCGGTCGTCGGATCACCCTGGAACACCCACACGGACAACTGGATGTCACTGGCGTTCGCGTAGAAGAAACACGCCGGGTTGGGCTGGTCTGCGGACAGCCGAACCTTCCGCACCAACTGCCCGTTCGCCTCTTGCACGAACGAAGAGGCGAGGTACGGGCACTGCCCGTCGGCGGTGGGCTCCGGCACGGGCGGCGGCCCGGCGGACGTAGTCGTCGTAGTCGTCGCCACTGCGCTGGTGGCAGGCCCGCTGGTGGCCCCCGAAGGGGTGTCGCCGGCGCCGCAGGCGGCCAACGCACCGAGGACCAGCAGGGATGGCAGGGCGGTGAGCAGCACTCGGTTCATAGGGGCGCCAGTCAATCAGATGCCCGAACGCTGAACCGACAGGGTGACGACCTAGGCACGCAACGTCATCCACATTACGGTGTCCTTACCCTGCCGGCCGCCCCTGCCATGTGAGGACAGAGCAAAGATGACCATCTTTGACCGCGGTCGAGACCACGCCATCGCTTTAACCCGGATCGTCGTCGGCGCGCTGTTCATGTGCCACGGCGTGCAGAAGTTGTTCGGCGTCATGGGCGCCAAGGGTGCTGTGTCGATCACGACCTGGCCGTCAGGCCCGGCCGCGCTGATCGAGTTCGTCGCCGGTGCGTTGATCATCATCGGCTTCGGCACCAGGATCGTCGCCCTGATCGCATCCGGTGAGATGGCCTACGCGTACTTCGTGGCCCACCAGCCCGACGGGCTCCTGCCCATCCAGAACAAGGGCGAACTGGCCGCGATGTACTCGTGGGTGTTCCTGCTGCTGGCGTTCATCGGTCCCGGCGCTTGGGCCGTGGACCGGCTGATCGCTTCCCGCAAGCAGGAACAGGCGCTGGTCGACGCATAGCAATGGGGCAAAACGAGGGCCCGCACCCAGCGGCATTGGGTGCGGGCCCTCATCCACTTCCAACCGCGACTGCCACCCCAAGCCAACGCCTGGGAGCAGCACAACCAGTAAACACCCACCGGACCCGTCAACGCCTACTCGACTCCAACGGAGGCGATCTTCGGCGGGGGTCCGGGGCGCCGCCCCGAAGCAGGGTCTAGGGGGCGCAGCCCCAGTGGGGGTCCGGGGGCGAAGCCCGCCGGGCGGGGCCTGGGGGTTGCACCCCCAGAAAACACGACGAGCGAGATGGTCGACGCTTTCCGTCGACACACCTCGCCCGAGCTCGTGGAGACGAGGGGAATCGAACCCCTAACCCCCGCCTTGCAAAGGCGGTGCTCTGCCAATTGAGCTACGTCCCCTCACGGGGCGGCAGATGAACCGCCCTCGCGGGTCAGTCGGTGGGAGCGGTGGCCTCGCGCCACAGGTCCGCCTCGGCCTTGGCCGAGCGGCTGCGCTTGACGAAGAACAGAACCGCACCGGCGACTGCGACAAGTGCGATGATCTTCTTCACGGCGATTCCCCTCTGCAACACCTGTGAACTTCCAGTGGGCCTAGGAGGACTCGAACCTCCGACCTCTTCGTTATCAGCGAAGCGCTCTAACCGTCTGAGCTATAGGCCCTCGGGGCAACGACGGCAAGACTACAGCACCTCCCGTCGAGGCCCCAAATCGGGTGGTAGGCGATCACTCGCGCTCGGACAACGTCACTTCCAGACCGCCCGCGAGATCAGCCGACACGTTGTAGACGAACGATCCGACGGTCGCCAGGGCCGTGAACAACACGATGTTCACCGCGCCGACGATCGCCGCGACGCCGAACACACGACCGGCGCTGATCAACGGGTCGCCGCTCGGCTCGTTGCCCTGCAACAGGTCGTTCGCGGTGTTGTTGATCTTGTCCCACACGCCCATGCCGTTCAGCACGCCGTACAGCACGCCGACCGCCACGAGCCACACGAAGAACAGCGCCACGCTCAACACGAGCGCGAGCTTCAACACCGACCACGGGTCGACCCGCTTCACCTGCAGGCTGGCCCGACGCGGACCACGGCCCGGACGGCGGGCCGACGGCGCGGCGGCCGGACGACCGCTCGCCCCGCCCAGGTTCACCTGCGTCCGGCCCGCGCCCGGGATCCCCTGGGCGGGCGACGCGCCGGGCGGCACAGGTCGGGCCACTGCCACCGTGTCCGGGTCGGTCGACGGGTACGAGGGCTGTGACGCCTCGACCGTCGGCTGGTCCTGCGCGGCCACCAAGTCGGAGGGACCGACCTGCTGCGCCTCGCCGTACTGCGTGTCACTGGTCACGCGCTGCCAGGGCGGCGGCGCGGCGACCTGGTGGCCTTCGTTCTCGGCTGCCGCCTTGTCGACCTTCTCGGCCGCCTTGGTCTTGTCGGCGGCCTTGTCGGCCTTGTCGGCCTTCTCAGGCTTGTCGGTCTTGGCCTTGACCTTGTCGGCCGGCGTCGCACCGGCCGACGTCGCACCGGCGGAGGGCGTCTCGGGCTGCTCGGACGCCCCCGAGGCGCCGACCGCCGGCTTGTCGGCGCCGGTCGGCGTGGCGCCGGCCGCCGGTGTCGACCCGCCACCGGGCCGGGTGATCACCGCGGTCTTGTCCTCTGGCTTCTCGGGTGGAGTCACGAGCTGTCCTCAACCTCTCGTTCGCGCTAGTTGGCAGGCTCAGCCTGGTCCCCGTCACCAGTGGTGACGTCTTCACCAGTGGTGACGTCCGCGGGCTCATCGGCGTTGCGTGCCACCGCGATCAGGGTGGTCCCTTCACCGAGGTTCATCAACCGGACGCCCTTCGTCTGCCGTCCTGCCTTGCGCACCTCCTTGGCGCTGGTCCTGATGACCCCGCCAGAAGAGGTGATCGCATACAGCTCGTCGTCGACGTCGACGATGAGCGCGCCGACCAGCCTCCCACGCCTGCGGTCGTGCTGGATCGTGAGCACACCCTTTCCACCACGACCTTGGACCGGGTAGTCCTCGATCGGCGTGCGTTTGGCGTACCCGCCATCGGTGGCCACCAAAACAAACAAACCTTCTTGGACGACGCCCATCGACAACAGCTCGTCACCGCTGTTGAAGCGCATGCCCAGCACACCGGACGTGGCCCGGCCCATCGGGCGCAGCGCCTCGTCGCTCGCGTGGAACCGGATGGACTGGCCGTCCTTGGACACCAACAGCAGGTCGTCATCCGCCGAGCACAGCACCGCACCGACCAACTCGTCGTCGTCACGCAGGTTGATGCCGATCAAACCACCCGATCGGTTGGAGTCGAAGTCGGACAGCTTCGACTTCTTGACCAGGCCCTTCTTGGTGGCGAGCACCAGGTACGGCGCGACGTCGTAGTTCTTGATCTGGATGACCTGGGCGATCTCCTCCTCCGGCTGGAACGCCAGGAGGTTCGCCACGTGCTGGCCGCGCGCGTTGCGGTTGGCCTCGGGCAGTTCGTAGGCCTTCGCCCGGTACACCCGACCCTTGTTGGTGAAGAAAAGAATCCAATCGTGCGTGGAGCACACGAAGAAGTGCTGCACGATGTCGTCCTGCTTGAGCTGGGCGCCCTGGACGCCCTTGCCGCCGCGCTTCTGCGAGCGGTACAGGTCGGTCTTCGTGCGCTTCGCGTAACCCGTCCGAGTGATCGTGACGACGACGTCCTCGACCGCGATCAGGTCTTCCATCGACACGTCGCCGTCGAACGGCACGATCTTGGTGCGCCGGTCGTCACCGTGCTTGTCCACGATCGCCATCAGCTCTTCGCGCACGATCGCGCGCTGCCGCTCCGGCTTGTCGAGGATGTCCTTGAGGTCGGCGATCTCCAGCTCGATCTCGGCCAACTGGTCGATGATCTTCTGCCGCTCCAGGGCCGCCAGGCGGCGGAGCTGCATCTCCAGGATCGCGTTGGCCTGGATCTCGTCGACTTCCAGCAGCTGCATCAGGCCGGTGCGCGCCGCCTCGGGCGTCTCCGACCGGCGGATCAGCGCGATCACCGCGTCGAGCTGGTCGAGCGCCTTGACCAGGCCGCGCAGGACGTGGGCGCGTTCCTCGGCCTTGCGCAGCCGGAAGCGGGTGCGCCGGACGATGACCTCGATCTGGTGCTTCACGTAGTGCCGGATCATCTGGTCCAGGCGCAACGTGCGCGGCACGCCGTCGACCAGCGACAGCATGTTCACACCGAACGAGTACTGCAGCTGGGTGTGCTTGTAGAGGTTGTTCAGCACCACCTTGGCCACCGCGTCGCGCTTGAGCGTGACCACGATGCGCATGCCGGAACGCCGGTTGGACTCGTCGGCGATGTTCGCGATGCCGGTGAGCTTCTGGTCGCGGACCAGGGTGGCGATGTTCTCCACCAGGTTGTCCGGGTTCACCTGGTAGGGCAGCTCGGTGACGACCAGGATGGTGCGGCCCTTGGTGTCCTCGTCGATCTCCACGACCGCGCGCATCTTCACCGAGCCGCGCCCGGTGCGGTACGCGTCCTCGATGCCGGCCGTGCCCAGGATCTGACCGTACGTCGGGAAGTCCGGGCCCTTGATCCGGGCGATCAGCGCCTCGAGGGTCTCTTCGTCGGACGCCTCCCAGTTGTCCAGCGCCCACACCACACCCTCCGCGACCTCGCGCAGGTTGTGCGGCGGGATGTTGGTCGCCATCCCGACCGCGATGCCCGAGCTGCCGTTGATCAGCAGGTTCGGCACGCGGGACGGCAGGACCGTCGGCTCCTGGATGCGACCGTCGTAGTTGTCGCGGAAGTCGACCGTGTCTTCCTCGATGTCGGCCAGCATCTGCATGGCCAACGGGGTCAACCGACACTCGGTGTACCTCATGGCGGCTGCCGGATCGTTGCCCGGGGAGCCGAAGTTGCCCTGGCCGTCGATCAGCGGGTACCGCTGCGACCACGGTTGGGCGAGGCGGACGAGTGCGTCGTAGATGGCCGAGTCGCCGTGCGGGTGGTAGTTGCCCATCACGTCGCCGACCACGCGGGCGCACTTGTTGTAGCTGCGCTCCGGGCGGAAGCCCGAGTCGAACATCGAGTACAGCACGCGGACGTGCACCGGCTTGAGACCGTCGCGCACGTCGGGCAGCGCTCGTCCCACGATCACGCTCATCGCGTAGTCGATGTACGAGTTCTGCATCTCCTGCTGGATGTCGCGCGGCTCGGTGCGGTCTCCACCGGCCGGGGGCAGCGTCGTCTCGCTCAAGGTTCTACTTCCTTAAACAGGTGCCGGGAGAGGATCAGACGTCGAGGAACCGCACGCCCTTGGCGTTGCGGGTGATGAACGACCGGCGGGCTTCCACGTCCTCGCCCATCAGCACGCTGAACAGCTCGTCGGCCGTCGCGGCGTCGTCCATGGTGACCTGCAGCAGCACCCGGTGTGCCGGGTCCATCGTCGTCTCCCACAGCTCGGCGGCGTTCATCTCGCCGAGGCCCTTGTAGCGCTGGATGTTGTCTTCCTTGCCGATCTTCTTGCCCGCGGCCAGGCCCGCCTGGATGAGGCCGTCGCGCTCGCGGTCGGAGTAGGCGTACTCCGGGTCGGTCCGCTGCCACTTGATCTTGTAGAGCGGCGGCTGCGCGAGGTACACGTGGCCGTGCTCGATCAGCGGGCGCATGAAGCGGAACAGCAGGGTGAGCAGCAGGGTGCGGATGTGCTGGCCGTCCACGTCGGCGTCGGCCATCAGCACGATCTTGTGGTAGCGCAGCTTGGCGAGGTCGAAGTCCTCGTGGATGCCGGTGCCGAACGCGGTGATGAGCGACTGGACCTCGGTGTTCTTCAGCACGCGGTCGATGCGCGCCTTCTCCACGTTGATGATCTTGCCGCGGATCGGCAGGATCGCCTGGAACATGGAGTCCCGGCCCTCCTTGGCCGAGCCGCCCGCGGAGTCGCCCTCCACGACGTAGATCTCGCACTCCTCCGGGTTGGTGGAGCGGCAGTCCTTGAGCTTGCCGGGCAGGCCGCCGATGTCGAGCGCGCCCTTGCGGCGGACCAGCTCGCGGGCCTTGCGGGCGGCGATGCGGGCCTGCGCCGACGACACCGCCTTGGTGACGATCGTCTTCGCCTCGTTCGGGTGGCGCTCGAACCAGTCGGCCAGGTGCTCGTTGGTCGACTTCTGCACGAACGACTTGGCCTCGCTGTTGCCCAGCTTGGTCTTCGTCTGGCCCTCGAACTGGGGCTCCTTGAGCTTGACCGAGACGATCGCGGCCAGGCCCTCGCGGATGTCGTCGCCGGTGAGGTTGGTGTCCTTCTCCTTGAGCACCTTCTTGTCGCGCGCGTACTCGTTGACCACCCGGGTCAGCGCGGCGCGGAAGCCCTCTTCGTGCGTGCCGCCCTCGTGGGTGTTGATCGTGTTGGCGAACGTGTACACCGACGGCGTGTAGCCGGTGTTCCACTGCATCGCCACCTCGACCTCGAGGTCCTCGCCCTTGGCCTCGAACGAGACGACCTTCTGGTGCACGGCCTCGCGGGTGTGGTTGATGTGGCGGACGAAGTCCTCCAGGCCGCCGGGGTAGTGGAACGTGCGCTCGCGCACGGCCGCGACGTGCCCCTCGGCGTCGGCCTCCTCGTCACCCTCCTGCACGCGCTCGTCGCGCAGGATGATGGTGAGGCCCTTGTTGAGGAACGCCATCTCCTGCAGGCGGCGGGAGATCGTCTCGATGTTGTAGTCGGTGGTCTCGAAGATCTGCGGGTCCGCCCAGAACGTGATGGCGGTGCCCGTCTCGTCGGTCGGCTCGCCCTTGCGCAGCTCGTGCGCGGGCTTGGTGTTCTCGAACCGCTGGTTCCACGTGAAACCCTGGCGCTTGACCTCGACGTCGACGGCGGTCGACAGCGCGTTCACCACCGAGATGCCGACGCCGTGCAGGCCGCCGGACACCGCGTAGGAGTCGCTGTCGAACTTGCCGCCCGCGTGCAGCTTGGTCAGCACCACTTCCAGCGTCGGCTTCTTCTCGACGGGGTGCATGTCGATCGGGATGCCGCGACCGTCGTCGATGACCCGGACGCCGCCGTTGGCCAGCAGCGTCACGTCCACCACCGTCGCGTGGCCCGCCATGGCCTCGTCGACCGAGTTGTCCACGACCTCCTGGATCAGGTGGTGCAGACCGCGCTCGCCGGTGGACCCGATGTACATGCCGGGCCGCTTGCGGACCGCCTCCAGGCCCTCCAGGACAGTGATCGAGGACGCGCTGTACTCATTCTTCTTGGCTGCCACGGGCCTGGTGTCTCCTCGGACTTCACGCGACTGGGACCGTCGCCGGGCGACGCTGGGTTGCGCTACCCCACGATTCTACCGGGCCAGACCGACAGAAACGCACTTAGGACACCCCTGGTTTGCTCACAGGAGGCCCAAAGTGAACGCAGATGGGTCGCCACTGCCGTTCGCGGGGTCCAAATCGGCTGGTGAGCGCTCATCGCGCCACAGAATCGCCGCTGAGGCTCTGGCGACCGTCACCCGTAGGTGTCACGTGGTCCGCGGCCCGGAGCGTGCCTGGGGCCATAGCGCCAGCTGGGCGCCGCCGGGCCCTGCACCTTCAACTTCTTCACCACGCCGTCGCCCACCCCCGCGGCGATGCGCTTGAGCAGGTCGCGCTGCAACAGCCGCAGCTGCGTCGCCCACGCCGTCGAGTCGGCCTGGACGGTCAGCTCGCCGTCACTCAGCGCAACCGGCTGCGCGTGGTCGGCCACGTCCTCGCCGACCAGTTTCGCCCATCGGCCGAACACCTGGCCACCCGCCAGCCGCTCGGCCCAACCGCGGTCGGCGGCGATCCGGGACGCCAGCCGACCGAGCGGCTGGGGGTCGCGGTCGTCCGGTCCGGGACCCGACCAACGGCGCCGCCGACGACGACCCGTTGCGCCCACCGCACCCTTGCGCGTACCGCGCACACCGCGTTCCTTGGCCGAGGCACGGGCGGCTGCCAGTGCGGCACGAGCAAGGTCCGACCCGCGCAAACCACCCTCTTGTGGGCCTTCAGCTGTGGATATGTCCGGTTCCGACCGCGAGTTATCCACACCATCCACAGGGTTGTCCCCAGATGTGTGTGCGGTCACACTCGTTTGGGGCATCTCGTCAGACACGACGCACCTCCCCGTGGCGAACGTCGAACCGGAGCCCGTCCAGCTCCTCGGGCACGTCCTCCGCGACCGCCGCCGTGATCAACACCTGCTCCGCGCCGGCGGCCACCTTCGCCAACTGGCGACGCCTGCCGCGGTCCAGTTCGGCGAACACATCGTCCAGCACGAGCACCGGTTCAGCCCCTTCGACACGCAGCAACTCGTACCCACCGAGACGCAGGGCCAACGCGAACGACCACGACTCTCCGTGACTGGCGTAGCCCTTCGCGGGCAGGTCGCCGAGCGCCAGGTCGAGGTCGTCGCGGTGCGGCCCGACCAGGCAAACCCCCCGTTCGACCTCCTGCCCGCGCACCCGGTGCAGCTCGGCGAGCATCGCGTCCTCCAGCACCTCCCGGTCGTGCGACTCCGGGAACGCCTCGCCCAGGCTCGACCGGTACGCGATCCGCGCGGGCCGCGACTCCGGCGCCACCTCCGCGTACGCCGCGGCGACGTGCGGCGCGATGTCCGCGACCAGGTCCAGCCGCGCGGCCAACAGCTCCGCGCCGTGCCGGGCCAGGTGCCCGTCCCACACGTCGAGGGTGCTGATGTCCGCGTTCCGCGACGCCCGCACGCTCTTCAGCAACGCGCCCCGCTGCTTGAGCACCCGTTCGTAGTCGCTGCGCACCCCCGCGTAACGAGGGGCGCGCGTGGTCAGCAACTCGTCCAGGAACCGCCGCCGCTCGCCGGGATCGCCGCGCACCAGCGCCAGGTCCTCCGGCGCGAACAGCACCGTGCGCAGGATGCCCAGCACGTCACGCGGGCGCGGCACCGGGCCGCGGTTGATCCGCGCCCGGTTCGCCTTGCCCGGCGTGATCTCCAGTTCGACCAGCAGTTCGCGCCCCTCGTTGACCACCGCCGTGCGGACCACCGCGCGTGACGCGCCGTGCCGGATCAGCGGCGCGTCCGTGGCCACCCGGTGCGAACCGAGGGTGGCCACGTACCCGAGCGCCTCGACCAGGTTCGTCTTGCCCTGGCCGTTGCGCCCGACCAGCACGCTCACGCCCGGCTCGAACGCCAGGTCCGCGTGCTCCCACGACCTGAAGTCGGTGACCTGCAGGTGCCGGACGTACAACTCGTCAGCTCTGGGTGGTGCCGGAACCGGACGAAGGACCCGCGGCCTGCACGGCGTGACCGCCGAACTGGTTGCGCAGCGCCGCGACCGCCCGCATCGCCGGCGAGTCGTCCTGGCGGGACGCGAACCGGGCGAACAGCGCGGCGGAGATCACCGGTGCGGGCACCGCGTGCTTGATCGCCTCCTCGACGGTCCACCGGCCCTCGCCGGAGTCCTCGACGTGACCGCGCAGGTCGTCCAGCTCCGGGTCCGAGTCCAGCGCGCGGACCAGCAGGTCCAGCAGCCACGAGCGGACCACGGTGCCGCGCTGCCACGCCTTGATCGTGGCCGGCACGTTCTCCACCAGCTTCGACGCCTCGAGCAGCTCGAAGCCCTCGGCGTAGGCCTGCATCAGGCCGTACTCGATGCCGTTGTGGACCATCTTCGCGAAGTGGCCCGCGCCGATCGAGCCCGCGTGCGCGAAGCCCTCCTCGCGCGGACCCTCCGGGCGCAGCGCGTCGAAGATCGGCATGGCGCGCTCGACGTGCTCGGCGTCGCCGCCGACCATCAGGCCGTAGCCGTTCTCCAGGCCCCACACGCCACCGGACACGCCGGCGTCCATGTACCCGACGCCCTTGTCGGCCAGCGCCTTGGCGTTGATCTCGTCATCGGTGAAGCGCGAGTTGCCGCCGTCGATCACCAGGTCACCCGGCTCCAGCAGGTCGCCGAGTTCGGCGATCGTCTGCCGGGTGATGTCACCGGCGGGCACCATCACCCACACCAGGCGCGGTGCGGCGAGCTTGCCGACCATGTCGGCGAGCGAGTCGGCATCGGTGACTTCGGGGTTGCGGTCGTAGCCGACCACATCGTGCCCCGCGCGGCGGATCCGCTCGCGCATGTTGAAGCCCATCTTGCCGAGGCCGACGAGTCCGAGCTGCACGGTCGTTCCTCTTCCCTACGTCTGTGGTCGTCGATCTTTGTCGATCAGCCGGGCAGGCGCACGGGCATCAGCAGGTAGAGGTAGCCCGGCGCCACGTTCCCATCCTCGTCCACCGGCTTGAGCAATGCGGGCCGACTGGGTGTGGTGAAGGACAAGTGCGCCCTCGGCGTCCGGACGGCCTGGAGGCCCTCCAGGAGGTACGTCGGGTTGAACGCGATGGTCACCGCGTCACCGGTGTAGTCGACCGGCAGCTCTTCCTCGGCGCTGCCCTCGTCGTCGCCACCGGCGGACAGGCGCAGGCTGCTGTCCACGAACTCCAGCCGGACCTGCGTGCCGCGTTCGGCGACCAGCGACACGCGCTTGATCGCCTGCACCAGCGCGTCGACCTCGATGATCGCGGCGGCCGAGTGCTCGGTGGGCAGCAGCTGGCGGTACTTCGGGAAGTCGGCGTCGAGCAGGCGGGTGGTCGTGCGGCGGCCCGTGCCGGACAGGCCGAGCAGACCGTCGTTCGCGGCGAGCGAGAGCTCGATCTTCGCGCCGGACGCGCCGAGGGTCTTCGCCGAGTCGTTCAGGGTCTTGGCCGGGACGAGCACCGCGACCTCGCCGAGCGACTCGTTCGGCTCCCACGGGAACTCGCGCATGGCGAGCCGGAAGCGGTCGGTGGCGACGAGGGTCACCTTGCCCTCGCCGATCTCCAGCCGGACGCCGGTCAGCATCGGGAGCGTGTCGTCCTTGCCGGCCGCGACGGCGACCTGGGCCACGGCCTCGCCGAACACCTCGCCCGGCAGCTCGCCGGCGAGCTGAGGCATGGACGGCAGCTGCGGGTAGTCCTCGACCGGCATGGTCGGCAGGCTGAACCGGGCACTGCCGCAGGAGATCGTCATGCGCGAACCGTCGACCGCGATCTCGACCGGGTGGTTCGGCAGCGCTTTGGTGATGTCGGCCAGCAGGCGGCCGCTGACGAGCGCCTTGCCGCCGTCGGCGATCGTGGCCGGGACGCCGCACTGGGCGGACACCTCGTAGTCGAAGCCGGAGACCGTCAGCGCCTCGCCGGAGCCGTCCTCCGCCCCGGCGTCGAGCAGGACGCCACCGAGCACCGGGACAGGCGGCCTGGACGGCAGGCTGCGGGCGACCCAGGCGACGGCGTCGGCCAGGCCGTCGCGCTCGACGCGGATCTTCATGAGGCGTCCTTCCTCAAGTCGGCATGACCAACAACAGCATGCGTTGCGGTGGGGGTTGGGGAGCCGTGTCCGTCACCGGATCTTCCGACCCTCGGCGCGGAGGCTCTCACCGTAGAGCGTCGGGGCCGACTCCGTCACCTCGGGGCCACACCCGGGGCGAAGCGCTGCCGAGCGCTCGTCCCCGGGGTCGGCCACCGCCTGTTTTTTCTTTGTTCTTCTCTTCAAGGGAAGACAACAGCAACAGCAGTAAGGGCTGTGGATTGTGTGGACAACGTCCGTTCCCGCAGCGTGTCGCCCACTTGGACGTGTGGATGAACACGGGGTGTCACCCGGGGACAGATCGGCGCACCCGGGGAGAACTACGGCGATCCTCCGTTCGGTCCACAGGAAGGCCGAGTTGTCCCCGGGTTAATCCCCGGGTGTGGGCCGGGTTGTACCCGGGTGCTGCACAGGGTGATCGTGGCCCGAATCTCCCCTGACGGGGCACTTTTCTGGGGCTGTGGACAACTCGTAGCCGGTCGTTCACCTGCGTCCCCGCGTGCGGTTGGACCCTTGAGCCCCATCGCGAAGCCCCTCGACGCGGCCCACGTGGGGCGGAGGTAACCCACACGGGTGACCTGAAATGACCCCCACTGGTCCCGCCGCCGCACCCGGGTTTCAACGCCCCGCAGGTCCGTCCCCGGACCCCGCCGCGGGTGTCGCACCCGGGCGCCGTCGGCGAGCCGGCGTTCGATCGCGACCGCACCCGGGTGCGGTTCGCCGTGTCCCCGGGTGCGACGGCGCCACCCGGGGACACGGTGGGCCAGATCCGTCCCGTCGGCGCGGCGGCGAGCGGGACGGCCGGTGGCGATCGGCGAGCGGCGCGGCCGGCGCCGGCGATGGGGCCGGCTATGGGGTGCGCCGACGGCAAGTGGGAGGTCGCTGGGTGCTGACAGCTGACAGCCGGTGTGCACTGACGGCCGGCGGGCAATGGGTGGCGCCGACGGCCGACGGCCGACGGCCGGCGGGCTCGGTGGCCGGTGTGCCCGGTGCTGGGTGCGGCGGTTGGCGGCTGGCGAGCGGATAGCTGCGAGCGGGCGGCTGCGAGCGGATGGCGTGCCGCGGCTTGGGCAGCGGGCGAGTGGGCGGCGGCGTGGGACGGGGTTCGAGTGTCGCCGTTCGCCGGTTCGCGGCAGCCGGGTTCGGGTTCGGGCGCGGACGCGGTGGTTGCTCCGCAGGCGTCCCCCGCCCAGGGGGGACCCCTGCTTTTATCCTGCCGGAACGGACCGACATCGCCGAGCGGTCAGGGCGCGCCTGCGGACAAACGGCCCCGCGCCCGTCGAACCCGATCTCGCTGCGCGATCCGGCTGCGGTCTCGGCGTGGGCGCAAGCGTTTGCGGGCTGGTCAGGGGGTGTGGCGGGCGCGTTGCTTGATGCGCGACGTCAGTTCCTGCACCTGCTCGTAGACCCGGCGGCGCTCGGCCATCTCCTTGCGGATCTTCTTGTCCGCGTGCATGACCGTCGTGTGGTCACGGCCGCCGAACGTCTGGCCGATCTTCGGCAGCGAGAGGTCGGTCAGCTCGCGGCACAGGTACATCGAGATCTGCCTCGCCTGGGCCAGCACCTTCGTCTTACCGGGCCCGCACAGATCGTCTATGGACACGCTGAAGAACTCCGCCGTGACCGCCATGATCGTCGGCGCGGTGATCTCCGGCGCGTGCGAGTCCGGGATGAGGTCGCGGAGCACTATCTCGGCCAGCTGCACGTCGACCGGCTGCCGGTTCAACGACGCGAACGCCGTCACGCGGATCAGGGCTCCTTCGAGCTCGCGGATGTTCCGCTCGATCCGCGCCGCGATGAACTCCAGCACCTCGGCGGGCGCCGCGAGCCTGTCCTGCGCCGCCTTCTTCCGCAGGATGGCGATCCGGGTCTCCAGCTCGGGCGGCTGGATGTCCGTGATCAGGCCCCACTCGAACCGCGTCCGCAGCCGGTCCTCCAGCGTCTCCAACCGCTTGGGCGGCCGGTCGGACGAGACCACGATCTGCTTGTTCGCGTTGTGCAGCGTGTTGAACGTGTGGAAGAACTCCTCCTGCGTGCCTTCCTTGCCCTCCAGGAACTGGATGTCGTCGACCAGCAGCACGTCGATGTCCCGGTACCGGCGCTGGAACGCGACCTTCCGGTCGTCACGCAGGGAGTTGATGAAGTCGTTGGTGAACTCCTCGGTCGACACGTACCGCACGCGCATCCCGGGGAACAGCCGCTGCGCGTAGTGCCCGACCGCGTGCAGCAGGTGCGTCTTGCCGAGCCCGGACTCACCCCAGATGAACAGGGGGTTGTACGCACGGGCCGGCGCTTCGGCGACCGCCACCGCGGCGGCGTGCGCGAAGCGGTTGGACGCGCCGATCACGAACGTGTCGAAGTTGTACTTCTCGTTCAGCCTGGTCTGCGAGGCGACGGGGTTCGCGGGCCGCGTGTACGGGGTGCCGCTCGGCGCGGCGTTGCCACCGCCGAACGTGGGCCAGATCTCAGTCACCGCGGCGAGCGCTTCGCCCTCCTCGTCGACCTCCTCGCCCTCACCGTCGGTGTCGCCCTCGGTCTCCACCTCGACCGCGTGCCCGCCGTTGAGGGACACCGGCCCCGGCGCGATCGGCACGGGACCCGGCATCGGCACGGCCCCCGGCACCGGGATGGGCGCGGTCACGGGGTCGGGCGAGTCGACCTTCACGGCCAGCGAGACGGGACGCCCCAGTCGACGGGACAGAGCCGCGGTGATGGGCTCGCGCAGCGCGCGCTCGATGGCTTCCTTCGCGAAGTCACTCGGCGCGGCGAGCAGCGCGGTCCCGTCGAGCAGCCCGATGGGTCGGGTCACGCGCATCCAAGCGCGCTGTTGGGGAGACAACGTGCTGGCAGCTAGCTCCTGCACGACCTGCTCCCACACGAGACCCAGATCGGCCTGGTGGTCGGACACCTCCGCGCTCCCCTCCCCTCGGTGACGGCTCCGCGGTCAGTCCCCCGGGGAACTTCCACGACGTGGACACGGAGAATAGAGGCATCCACAGAGTTATCCACAACTGTGCACGAACGCGCCTCGGCGCGCAGCGGATCCCCCCGTTGCTTCCGAGCACCTGCGGTCCCGCGTGGCGGCGGCTCTGCCCCCTCTGGGCCCGGCCCGCACCTACCCGCGAAGGCAGCACGCTAACAAGGTGCGGGCCTTGCCACAAGGCGTACCGCCCCGCAAGCCTTTTACGTGGGCCGGAGATCGTGTCGCGCGCCCGGGTGCGACCCCGATTTGGAGCTCGTCCCGCCGGCTGCGTACCCTCGTAACCGTCTCCCGCTTGCGTGGGGTGCTTTTCGCGCGCCTAAGGCTTGTTCGCTGGGGACAACCACAGACCTGCTTGGCAGTTAAGCACCGGGAGTCCGACCGTGAGCAAGGGTAAGCGCACCTTCCAGCCCAACAACCGCCGCCGCGCCAAGACGCACGGGTTCCGGCTGCGCATGCGCACCCGTGCCGGTCGCGCCATCCTGGCCGCGCGCCGTGGCAAGGGTCGCAAAGAACTGTCCGCCTGATCGCCGCAGCGCCGTGCTACCCGCGGCCAATCGGCTGACCCGCAGCCAGGACTTCGGCCTGGTGGTCCGCCGAGGCCGCCGGGCCGGCCGGTCCCGGCTGGTGGTGCACGTCCTGACACCGGTGGAGCCGCGTACCTCGGCGGCACCCGATGGCGCCTCGGCGGAGCCACGTACCTCGGCGCAGCCCACCTTGGACCAGTCCAAGGTGGGCTTCGTCGTGAGCAAGGCCGTGGGCAACTCCGTGGTCCGGCACCGGGTCAGCCGCAAGCTGCGGCACCTGGTGCGGGACCGGCTCGACGCGCTGCCGCCCGGAACTTCGCTGGTCGTGCGCGCGTTGGCACCGTCAGCCGATGCGGACAGCGCCGAGCTCGGCCGTGACCTCGATGCGGCGCTGCACAAGGTGCTGCGATGACGACCGTCCAGGTGAGCCCTGTCGTCCGGGCTCTGCTGCTACCGGTGCGCTTCTACCGGAAGTTCATCTCACCGGCGCTACCCCCGACCTGCCGTTTCCACCCGAGTTGCAGTGCGTACGCGGTGGAAGCGTTGACCGTCCACGGTGCGCTGCGCGGTTCCTGGCTGACCCTCCGCCGGCTGGGCCGCTGCGGACCCTGGCACCCTGGTGGCCTGGACCCGGTTCCGCCGAGGCGAAACGCGGTCCCCGACCTTCCTGCCGAGGAGTAGCTAGTGCTCAACTTCATCTACTACCCGGTGTCCTTCATCCTGTGGTGTTGGCACTGGGTGTTCGGCCACATCTTCGGCGAGTCGAGCGGGTTCGCGTGGGCCTTGGCCGTGGTGTTCCTCGTCTTCACGCTGCGCGCGATCCTGTTCAAGCCGTTCGTCGGCCAGGTCCGCTCGATGCGCAAGATGCAGGAGTTCGCCCCCGAGCTCCAGAAGATCAAGAAGAAGTACGGGAACGACAAGCAGCGCCAGGCGCAGGAGATGCAGAAGCTCCAGTCGGAGCACGGCGTCAACCCGCTGGGCGGCTGCCTGCCGATGCTGGTGCAGATCCCGGTGTTCATCGGCCTGTTCCACGTGCTGCGCTCGTTCAGGCCCGGCTGGGGCGAGGTCTACTTCTTCGACGCGCAGGGCGTGGAGTCGTTCGTCAACGCCAAGCTGTTCGGCGCGAACCTGTCGACGTTCATCACGATGCCCGCCAACGAGCTCGCGCAGTTCGCCACGAGCCGCAACGCGGTGCTGCTGGTCTCGATCCCGTTGATGATCGTCGCCTCGATCGCGACGCACTTCACCGCGCGCCACTCGGTGGCCCGGCAGACGCAGGCCGCGGCGGACAACCCGCAGACCGCGATCATGAACAAGCTGACGCTCTACATCTTCCCGGTGGGTGTTCTCGTCGGTGGTCTGTTCTTCCCCGTCGCGATCCTGCTGTACTGGCTGAGCAACAACGCGTGGACGTTGGGGCAGCAGTACGTCGTGTACCACCGCATCGACCGCGAGGAAGAGCAGAAGAAGGTCGAGGCGACCACGCAGCGCCAGGCGCTCGCGCCGAAGCCGGGCGTGAAGCCCGCCGTCAAGCCGAGGCCCGGTCAGAAGCCGCAGGCGCGCAAGCCCGCGGGCACGCAGCCCGCCGCCGCGAAGCCCGCTGCCGCCAATCCGGCGCAGGACCAGGACGTGAGCGAGTCCGCCGAGACCGCGAAGCCGTCCACCGAGATTCCCGGTCTGAGCCCAGACCGATCCCCTGGCAAGAAGCAGGGCAACAAGAAGCGTCGTTGACCCTGGAGAGGAGACATCGTGTCGGAGACGTTGCAGGCGGCCGACGTGGACGCACCGGAGGCCGACCAGGCCCCGCCGGCGCGGTCGGGGAGTTCGGAGGACCTGCTCGTCCAGGAGGGCGACATCGCCGGGGACTACCTCGAGCGGCTGTTGGACCTCCTCGACTACGACGGCGACATCGACCTCGACGTCGAGGCGGGTCGGGCCATCGTGAGCATCGACGGCGGTGACGACCTGGAGAAGCTGGTCGGCCCCCGCGGCACGGTCCTGGAGTCGTTGCAGGAGCTGACCCGGCTCGCCGTGCAGCAGGAGACCGGTGTGCGCAGCCGGCTCATGCTGGACGTCGCCGGGTGGCGCGCCGGACGGCGTGCCGAACTGGCCGACCTCGGCCGGACGACGGCGGAGAAGGTGCTGGCGACCGGTGAGAAGGTGCGGCTGCACCCGATGACGCCGTTCGAGCGGAAGGTCGTGCACGACGCCGTCGCGGGTGTGGCGGGCGTGCACAGCGAGAGCGAGGGCGAGGAGCCGCAGCGCCGCGTGGTGGTGCTGCCCAAGCCCTGAGCGGGTTTGCCTCGACGGCCCCGGTTCCCTGATGGGAGCCGGGGCCGTCGCTTTTCACCGGCCGACCTCTACCCGCTGACGACGAGGTAGCGCTCGTCGTCGATCTCGCGGCCCCACAACAGCGGGTCGGTCAGCGGGCGTACCTCTCCCCCGCCCAGCAGCGCCACGCACTCGGCGGCGGTGAGCCCGGCGCCGGTGGACCAGCGACCCTCGACCAGCACCAGGCGACCGCCCGGCTTGAGCAGGGCGCGCCACCGGTCGAGCGCGGCGGCCGGGTCGGGCAACGCCCACAGCACGTGCCGCGCCAGCACCACGTCGAACGACCCCGGCGGGTACGGCGGGCGTGCGGCGTCGCCCTGGCGGAACTCGACCCCGGCGACCTTGGCCCGTGCGGCGGCGACCATCCGCTCGGACAGGTCGAGCCCGCGCACCTCGTACCCGGCCTCGGTGAGCAACGCGGTGAGGCTGCCGGTGCCGCACCCGAGGTCGACCACGGACGCCGGCGTCGGCGGCAGCAACGGCAGGAGCAGCTCGGCCCACGCCCGCCGGACGTCCGGGTCGCGCAGCCCGTGGTCGGGTTCCTCGTCGAACGCCGCCGCCTGGGCGTCCCAGAACCGAGCCTGCGCGAACGTGGTCAGCCACGCCCGCTGCTCGTCGGTCTCCGGCACGTCCCGCTTGCGCGCCTCGCCGATCGCCTGCCACGCCGCCTCGGGTGACGCGCCGTCCATCACCAACAGCGCACCGGCCACCAACGACGACCGACCGATCCCACCCCAGCAGTGCACCAGGACGTGCCGACCCGCGCGCATGTCCTCCACCACGGCGTCCAACTCCAGCGCGGCGGCGGGCACGCCGAAGTCCGGGATCGGCACCCAGTGGAACGCCATGCCTGCGTCCCGCGCCGTCTCCGCCTCGCCGGTGAGATCCAGCTCCGCCAACTCCGTCTCGGTCAGCGCGCACACGATCACGTCCACTCCGGCAGTCGCCAGATCGCTGACGTGCCGGAGGTCGTGCGGGTGTCCCATCGTGCTGAGCACCCCAGGTCTGATCGCGTACATCGCAACCCCTTCCCCTCGCCGTGTTTCACGTGAAACGGTCGCGGCATGACTGAGATCATCCGGAACCTCCGAGTCGCCGCCTACGCCGTGATCATCGAGGACGGTCGGCTGCTCCTCTCCCGGTTGCAGAATCCGGGCCGGCCGATGTGGATCCTGCCCGGCGGCGGGCTCGACCACGGCGAGGATCCGTACGACGCGGTCGTCCGCGAGGTGTTCGAGGAGACGGGCTACCGCGCCGAGGTCGACCGCCTGCTCGGCATCCAGAACTTCTCCGGCCCGATGGTTCACGACGGCGTCGAGGTCGACTACCACCGCATCCGGATCATGTACGAGGCGCACATCGTCGGCGGCGAACTCACCTTCGAAGTGGACGGCAGCACGGACCAGGCGGCGTGGTTCCCGCTCGACGAGGTACCGCACCTCGACCACGTCGAGTCGGTCGACTACGCGCTCGAACTCCTCCGCTCGTTGCCCAAGGACGGTCGGATCGCAAGTTTCACGTGAAACGCCGTAGATCTCGTCACTTCGATTTGGCGTGTCGCCGGGGTGATCCGTCATAGTGGGCACCGGCACATCTCGCGGGGCCTCGCCGCTCCTGACGAGTCGCCCAACCCCATCGCCCACACCGGCCCCTCGCCGGCGTCGTGTGTGGTTTCACGTGAAACGTCCCGGACGGAGCCATGGCCGCAGAGGTGGAAGACCGCGCGAAGAGGGTCTTCGGTGACCACTACGACAAGGCGGTCGCCTTCACGGCACTGCTCACCGAGCACGGTGTCGAACGCGGGCTCATCGGTCCGCGTGAGGTCGACCGGCTCTGGGATCGTCACATCCTCAATTCGGCCGTCGTCGCGGAGTTGCTTCCCGAAGGTTCACGCGTCGTAGACGTAGGCTCAGGCGCGGGCCTGCCGGGCATCCCCCTGGCGATCGCACGGCCGGATCTCAACCTCACGCTCCTCGAACCGATGGCACGTCGGGTGGCGTGGCTGAACGAGTGCGTCGAAGCACTCGACCTCAAAATCACCGTGATCCGCGGACGAGCCGAGGAGGGGCCGGTGCGCGACCAGCTGTCCGGCAGCGACGTCGTGACGGCCCGCGCGGTGGCTCCGCTGGAGCGGCTGACGCGGTGGTGCCTACCGCTGCTGAGGCCCGGTGGACGTCTGGTGGCTCTCAAGGGCGAGAGCGCAGCGGAAGAGCTGGAACGCGACGCCGAGGCGGTGCGCAGGGCCGGAGGAGTCCGGCCACGCGTCATCACCTGCGGTGGCGATGTACTCGAACTGCCGACGACGGTCGTGCTCCTGGAGCGCGACGAGCAGGCGAGCCGCCGTGAAGGCGCGCGTCGCAAAAGGAAGGATCGGTGAACGTGTACCCCGACCCCTTGCAACCGGTGTTCCGAGCGGCCGGTGTTCCACGTGAAACCGAACCCGAAGGTGTGGTGGGCGCGGGCGAAGTGCTCCGCCCGGTAGGCAACGCAGACTTGGCTAACAACGTGGAACCGGCAGGAGACAGCACCGTGTGGACCCCCATCGCGGAAGAAGCGGCACGCGCCACCCGCGTCCTGCACCCCGACTCCCTCCAACTCCCCCGTCCGGACCGTCGCCGGGTCATGGTGGTCGCCAACCAGAAGGGTGGCGTCGGCAAGACCACGAGCACGGTGAACCTGGCCGCCGCCCTCGCGATCCACGGGCTCAAGGTCCTCGTCATCGACCTCGACCCGCAGGGCAACGCGAGCACCGCGTTGGCCGTCGAACACCGCTCCGGCACACCGTCCGTGTACGAGGTGCTGATCGGTGAGCTGTCCGTCACCGAGGCGGCTCAGGTCAGCAACCAGTCCCCCAACCTCTACTGCGTGCCCGCCACGATCGACCTCGCGGGCGCCGAGATCGAACTGGTCTCGATGGTGGCCCGCGAGTCCCGGCTGAAGGAGGCGCTGAGCCCCGAGGCGCTGGACCCGATCAAGCCGGACTACGTGTTCATCGACTGCCCGCCGTCGCTCGGCCTGCTGACCGTCAACGCGATGGTCGCCGCGCAGGAGGTGCTGATCCCGATCCAGTGCGAGTACTACGCGCTGGAGGGTCTGGGGCAGCTGCTGCGCAACATCGAACTCGTGCAGGCGCACCTGAACCCCACGCTGAACGTGTCCACCATCCTGCTCACCATGTACGACGGCCGCACGAAGCTGGCCGACCAGGTGACCAGCGAGGTGCGCGGCCACTTCGGCGACACGGTCCTCAAAACGGTGATCCCGCGCAGCGTGAAGGTCTCCGAGGCACCAGGATTCGCTCAGACGGTGCTCACCTACGATCCCGGCTCACGGGGCGCGATGAGCTACCTCGACGCGGCACGGGAGATCGCCGAGTTCGGCGCGGAGATGGGGCAGGCATGACGGAACAGCGCAAGGGTGGCCTCGGTCGCGGGCTCGCGGCCCTGATCCCGAGCGGCCCACCGCCGGGCACACCGGGGGCGCCGACGCTCCGGTCTCTGTCGAATGGTGGGTCGTCCTCCCCTGCGCTTGCTTCTTCCGGGCACCCCGACGTGTCCGGGGAGGTGGCCGGCGCGGTGTACCAGGAGCTGCCGGTCACCGCGATCCGCACCAACCCGAAGCAGCCGCGGCAGGTCTTCGACGAGGAAGCGCTGCGCGAGCTGGAGCACTCGATCCGCGAGTTCGGGCTCATGCAGCCGATCGTGGTGCGCGCCACCGGGGCGGACACCTACGAACTCGTCATGGGCGAGCGGCGGTGGCGGGCGACCCAGCTCGCGGGCCTGAAGACGATCCCGGCGATCGTCCGGCACACCGCCGACGACGTGATGCTGCGCGACGCGCTGCTGGAGAACATCCACCGCGTCCAGCTGAACCCGTTGGAAGAGGCGTCGGCCTACCAGCAGCTGCTGGAGGAGTTCGGCGTGACGCACGAGGAGCTGGCCGACCGCATCGGCCGCAGCCGCCCGGTCGTCACCAACACCATCCGGCTGCTGAAGCTCCCCCTGCCCGTGCAGCGGCGGGTCGCGGCGGGCGTGCTGTCCGCCGGCCACGCCCGCGCGTTGCTCGGGATCGAGGACCCCGGTGTTCAGGAGGAGCTGGCAACCCGGATCGTCGCGGAGGGCATGTCGGTCCGCGCGACCGAGGAGGCGGTGACGCTCGCCAAGAGCGCCGAGCCCGCCAAGGCGAAGCAGGTGCGGCGCAAGCAGATGCAGGCGCCCGGTCTGCAGGAGCTCGCGGAGCGGTTGTCCGACAACTTCGACACCCGGGTGAAGGTCGAACTGGGCCAGCGGAAGGGGCGGATCGTGGTCGAGTTCGGGTCCGTGGACGACTTGGAGCGCATTATTCAGCTCATGTCGCCCGAAGCGGCGCAACGAACGCGGTCTCCCGAGTAGGTCGTCGGGCACGGCGAAAAAACGGACAAAAGGGATTCGTTCGGGCCGCAAGGGATCACCCAGGGGCCTTATGTCACGGTGACGATGACGGCCCGTGTCCAATCGGACACGGGCCGTCAGGTAAAAGTGAGAACCTCTAACGCTCGACGGCGCGCTCCACCAGACCCGCGTAGATCTCGCCGAGCGACTTCCCCGCCGCCTCGACCGCCATCGGCAGGAGCGAGGTCTCGGTCAAACCGGGCGACACGTTCACTTCGAGGAAGTGCACCGTGCCGTCGGCGGCCACGATCGCGTCGGTCCGCGACACGTCCCGCAGACCCAACAGCCGGTGCGCCGACACCGCCAGCTCGCCGACCGCCTGCGCCGCCTTCTCGTCCAACCGCGCCGGCGCGTGGAAGTCCGTCAACCCGGCGGTGTACCGAGCGGTGTAGTCGTAGACGCCGTTCTCCGGCACGATCTCCACCGGCGGCAGGGCGTACGGCCCGTCGGGACCGTCGACCACCGCCACGGCCACCTCGACGCCCTCCACGTACCGCTCGGCGAGCACGGTGTCGCCGTACGCCAGACACCCGACCATCGCGGTCGGCAGGTCGGCCGCGTCACGCACCACCCGGGCACCCAACGCCGACCCACCCTGGTCCGGCTTGAGCATCAACGGCAGCCCGAGCCGTTCGACCATCGCGTCCAGCACGGGCTGCGCGCCCAGCTCCCGGAACGTCGCGTGCGGCAGCACGGCCCACTCCGGCGTCGTCAGACCCGCACGGGCCAGCTCCGCCTTGGAGGTCGGCTTGTCCCAGGCCCGGCGGCACGCCCGCGAGTCCGTGCCGACGAACGGCACGTCCATCAGCTCCAGGATCGTCTGCACGGACCCGTTCTCGCCCTCGCCACCGTGCAGCGCCACCACGACGGCGTCCGGCCGGTGCTCCTTGAGCCGGGTGAGCAGGTTGCCGTCGGCATCCCACTCCTCCACGACCAGGCCGGCCGAGCGGAGGGCGGCGGACAACCTGCGACCGGATCGCAAGGACACCTCCCGCTCGTGCGAAAGGCCCCCGGACAGGACTGCGACCCAGCGGTTCGACAACTCTCTACTCCTGATCAAGCGGTGTCGGGCGATGGGCTGTGCGGACCGGAGACCGCGCGGCCGACCGTGGGGCCGAACGTCTCGTGCAGCTCGATCTCGTCCTTGATGACGTTCGCGAGCCGCCGCACGCCCTCGCGGATGCGTTCGGGCGTCGGGTAGCAGTACGAGATGCGGAGCTGGCGGCTGCCGAGGCCGTCGGCGTAGAAGCCGGTGCCCGACGCGTACGCGACGCGCTGGGTGATGGCGCGCGGCAGCATCGCCTTGGTGTCGACGCCCTCAGGGACGGTCACCCACACGTAGAACCCGCCGTTCGGCTTGTTCCACGTGGAACCAACCGGCATGTGCTGTTCCAACGACGAGATCGCCGCGTCACGCCGTTCCTGGTAGGCCTCGCGGTAGGTCTTGATCTGGCCCTTCCAGTCGTGCGTCGTCAGGTAGCGCGACACGATCAGCTGGTTGAGCGTCGGCGGGCACAGCGTGGCCGACTCGGCGGCCAGCACCAGCTTCTCCCGCACCGCGTGCGGCGCGAGCACCCAGCCGACCCGCAGGCCCGCCGCGAACGTCTTGGAGAACGAACCGAGGTACACCACGTTGTCCGGATCGGTCGACCGCAGCGCCGGGTAGGTGATGCCGTCGAAGCCGAGCAGGCCGTACGGGTTGTCCTCGACCACGAGGATGCCGTGCGTGCGGCAGATCTCCAGGACCTCGGCCCGGCGCTGGACGGCGAGCGTCACGCCGGCCGGGTTGTGGAAGTTCGGGATCGTGTAGAGGAACTTGATCCGCTGCCCGGCGCGTTGGACGGCCGCGACGGCTTCCCGCAACGCGTCCGGCATGAGGCCGTCCGCGTCCATGCCGACGTGCACGACCTGCGCCTGGTAAGCGGCGAACGACCCGAGCGCGCCCACGTACGACGGGCCTTCGGCCAGCACCACGTCACCGGGGTCGCAGAAGATCCGGGTGACCATGTCGAGGCCCATCTGGGAGCCGACGGTCACCACCACGTCGTCCGGGTGGGCGTTGATGCCCTCCAGCGCCATCACTTCGCAGATCTGCTCACGCAGCTCGGGCACGCCGTGCGCGCTGCCGTACTGGAGGGCGACCAGGCCCTCGGTGGCGATGACGTCGGCCACCTCCGCGCTGAGCGACTCCAGTGGCAGTGCCGCCAGGTGGGGCATCCCTCCCGCCAGGGACACCACCTCAGGCCTGCTCGCCACCGCGAAGAGCGCCCGGATCTCCGATGCCGTCATGCCCGCCGTGCGCGCCGCGTACCGGCGCAGGTGGGGGTCGAGGCTTCTGGCTCCCTGCTTGGGGGGCAATCCGGGTAGGTTCACGGGAAACTCCGTAGGTGGCTGTTACCGGCGGGTTTGTTCCCGCCCGAGTGTAACGGCCGTCCCGTTCGTGGCATCTGCCTTCCGGGCGGGGGTCACATCCGCCTATCCTCGTGGGGGATGTATTCGGGGGCTTGGAGGTCGGGGTGTCGCGTCGTGTCGTGGGCGTCACCTTGGACAACCTGGAGAACCTCTCCAAGCACAGCCGGACCTGTGTCTTCTGGGAGCTCGCGCCGCACCTGAAGGACCAGGCCGAGGAGTTCGGGGACACCGAGTTCGAGAAGGAAGCCTGGGTTTCCAGCGTCCTGCTGGAATGGGGTTCCTGCGGCCGGATCATCTACTGCGACGGCATTCCCGCCGGTTCCGTCTTCTACGCCCCGCCGGCGGCCGTGCCCAGGTCACTGGCGTTCCCCACCTCCCCGGTCAGCCCCGACGCGGTGCTGATGACGGGCCTGGAGGTGCTGCCGGAGTTCCGCGGCGGCGGCCTCGGCCGGGTGCTGGTGCAGACGGTGGCGAAGGACCTCACCCGTCGTGGCGTGAAGGCGATCGAGGCGTTCGGCGACGCCAGGCCGGACGAGGACGGGCCGGGCTGCGTCACGCCGGCCGACTTCCTCCTGCAGGTGGGCTTCAAGACGTTGCGCCCCCACCCCCGGTGGCCGCGGTTGCGGCTGGAGCTGCGCAGCGCGTCTTCGTGGAAGGAAGACGTGGAGTCGGCGCTGGAGCGGCTGCTCAACTCGGTGACCGTGTCGACCGCGGAGCCCAGCTTCCGACCCGTGTAAAACCCCGTTCTGACCTGCGGGTTTCTTGGCGTGCGTTGACATGCAGGTAATTGCCTGCATATCGTGCGGCGTGGACAAGGTGTTCAAAGCCCTGGCCGACGAGACCCGCCGCTACCTCCTCGACCGGCTGCACGAGGAGAGCGGGCAGACGCTCGGCGAGCTGTGCGCGCGACTGGGCATGACCAGGCAGTCCGTCACCCAGCACCTGGCCGTGCTGGAGGCGGCGAACCTGGTCAGCACCGTCCGCCGGGGGCGGGAGAAGTTGCACTACCTCAACCCCGTGCCGCTGCACGAGGTGCAGGAGCGGTGGATCGACAAGTTCGAGCGGCCGCGGTTGCGGGTGCTCAGCGACGTGAAACGACGAGCGGAGGAACCGGTGAAGCCGGAGTTCGTGTACGTGACGTACATCGAGAGCACGCCCGAGCGGGTGTGGGAGGCCCTCACCGACGCCGATCTGACGGCCGAGTACTGGGGTCATCGCAACATCTCGGACTGGCAGGTGGGGTCGACCTGGGCGCACCGGCGCGCGGACGGGTCGGAGGTCGACGACGTGGTGGGCGAGGTCGTCGAGGCCGACCCGCCGCGCCGCCTGGTGACCACGTGGGCGGACCCGGCCGAGCCGTCGGTGACGTCCACGGTGACGTTCCGCATCGAGGCGTACGGCGAGATCGTGCGGCTGACCGTGACGCACGAGGGCCTGGCCGACGGCGCGGAGCGCGCGCAGGCGGCCGCCGGCTGGGCGGCGGTGCTGTCGAACCTGAAGTCGCTGCTGGAGACCGGGCACGTGCTGCCGGGCATCCCGTGGGAGATGCCCGTGAGCTGAGGCCCGGTCGGATCCGGCAGGAAGCGGTCGTGAAGCGGTCGGGAGGCGGTGCTAGAAGCGGTCGATCTCGCAGCTCTCCAGCGTGCCGCCCTGGAAGAGGTCGAGCGCCTGCTCGCTGACGACGAGCTGCCCCTGGTCGGTGACGCCGATGTCGTCCACCCCGGCCTGGCCGGTCACCTCGAGCCAGTGGAAGGTCGGCAGCTCCTTGCCCTCCAGCATCTCCTGCGCCTCTTCGGAGAGGGTCACCGTGGCGCGGCGGATGCGGAACGCGTCCAGGCCGCTGTCGACCAGCGTGTCGGCGAGGTCGTCGGTGACGAGGTACACCGGGAACGCCTCGATCAGGTCATCACCCGACCAGTCGCTGATCTCGTAGTGCACCGCCTCGATGCGCGGCGGGTGAGCCGCGGCGTCGATGACGGTCCCTTCGTCCAGTGCACCGGCTACCTCTGGTTCGAGGCGGTAGAACTCCATCGTGCTCCTCGCCGGCGGCGGCCGGCCAATAAGATCGACTTGTGGACATGGGGGTGGAGATCCAGCGCAAGGTACTCGCGATCATCGAGGGATCGCGGGATTTCCAGAAGATTCGCACACTGCTCGACGGCTGGCAGGCCGAGGGCATCCCGGCGGAGCGGCTGGTCGACGAGCTGACCGACCTCATGCTCGACCTGCGCGCGCAGAACCGTGCGGACGACGAGGACGCCGTCGCCGACGTGCTCGACGTCCTGGCGGACTGGTGAGTCAGGCGCGCTGGGTGCGGAGGAACGCGTGCCAGTTGCCCTCGGGAAGGCCAGGGTGGGGCCTGCTGAGCCGACCCAGCGACCAGCCCAACGACCTGGACCCGTGTTCCGCGGGCACCTTGCCGAAAACTAGCGCCCCGTGGGGGCAAAAAGCCCTGATCAGGCCGCTAATCCACCTCAAGGGAGCACGTTGAGCGCGATCTTGCCCAGTGGACGAATCGCCTAGCGGATCTTGCCGGTGGCCACCTCGTGTCGCAGCAGGTCGTCCATGGTGAACGTGCCGGTCGGCTGGTCGTCCTTGCCGAGCAGGTACAGCCGCTTCACCGCGACGAGGATGCCCTCGGCCACCACGTCCCGGAACGACGGGTTCGCCAGCCGCTGCCGGTCGCCCGCGTTGGTCAGGTAGCCGACCTCGACCCGGACCGCCGTGCAGCGGGTCATCCGCAGCATGTCCCACGTCTTCGGGTGCGTCCGGCAGTCCAGCATCCCGGTCCGCGCCACGATCTCGCGCTGGATGAACCCGGCCAGCGCCTCACCGACCGTGGACGACGTGCCGTTGCCCGTGCCGAAGTGGAACGTCGCCACACCGGACGCCAGCGGCGACGAGTTGCTGTCGGCGTGCAGCGACAGGATCAGGTCGGCGCCCGCCTCGTTGGCGAACCGCGCCCGCTCACCCTCGTCCGGGTTGTGGTTCGGCCCGCGCGTGAGCAGGGCTTCCATGCCGGTGGCGGCCATCTTGCCCTCGAGCAGCCTGGCCAGGTCGAGCATGACGTCGGCCTCGGCCACGCCGTCGACCACGACACCGCGATCGTCACCGCCGTGACCCGGGTCGATGATGATGCGCTTCCCGGACAGCCTCGGCCCGGCCCGGCGGACCCGCTCCTGCTCGCGCAGGAACACCGGCCGGCCACCGCGCACCTTGGGCTGGAGCTGGCGCAGCGCGCGCACCGTGTCGGGACCGCACATGCCGTCCACGATCAGGCCGTAGTCGCGCTGGAAGCTCCGCAACGCCTGCTCGGTCTGCTGACCGAACTCGCCGTTGGCCCGGCCGGCGTCGTAACCCAGCTCCAGCAGCCGTTCCTGCAACGCCGACACGTCGTCACCGGTCACCGGCTGTGCCATCAGGAACGCCAGCGGGCGGTCGCCGAGCCGGTAGGTCGCGTCCCGCAGCGCCCGGTAGGTGGCGGGACCGACGACACCGTCGGTGATCAGACCCCGCTGCTGCTGGAACGCGCGCACAGCGTGCTCGACCGGCAGGTCGAACACCTGGGACGGATGCGGATCGGACAGCAGACCGAGCTTCGTCAGCGTTGCCCTGACCTCGGCGACGTCCGGTCCGAAATCCCCGCGGCGGAGTAGCAGCATGCACCCCTCGCTCACTAAGGCGCCGACACCCGTCGACGCTGAACTTGACGCCCTATTGTGCCTTGCTCGAGCCGGTGCCAGGGACGGGGCTACTACCAGTGGTCAATCGTCCACAAAAGAGTGACCCGCCCGTCTCTGTGGAAGACGGACGGGTCACCCGGTTGGTTGCACTCAGAGCACGTCGGACAGGTCCTTCAGCAGTGCGGCCTTCGGCTTGGCGCCCACGATCTGCTTCACCGGGCGGCCACCCTGGAACAGGATCATGGTCGGCACCGACATGATCTGGTAGTCACGCGCGATCGACGGGTTCGCGTCGATGTCGAGCTTCGCGACGGTGATCTTCTCGGCGTGCTCGGCGGCGATCTCCTCGAGCACCGGGGCGACCATCTTGCACGGGCCGCACCACGTCGCCCAGAAGTCGACCAGGACCGGCTTTTCGCTGGTCAGGACGTCGTCGGTGAACGTCTGAGCGGACGTGACCACGGTGGAGCCTGCCATGTGTGTTCTCCCTAGTGAGAAAAGAAGCGGGTTCAGCTGGTGGTGACGGGCTCGCTGTAGCCGCCGCCGACGTGCTCGGCGGTGACCGCGGCCTCCGTGGTCCCGTGCTCGGCGAGCCAGCGCTCCGCGTCGATCGCGGCGGCGCAGCCCGACCCGGCGGCGGTGATTGCCTGGCGGTAGGTGTGGTCGACCAGGTCGCCCGCGGCGAACACGCCGTCCACGTTCGTGTGAGTGGTCCGGCCGACGACCTGGACGTAACCCTCGCCGTCCAGCTCGATCTGGCCCTTGACCAGCTCACTGCGCGGGTCGTGGCCGATGGCGACGAAGAACCCGGTGAACGGGTGCTCGGTCACCTCACCGGTGCGCGTGTCGCGGGTCTTCACGCCGGACACCGAGTTCTTGCCGAGCACCTCGACGACCTCGGCGTTCAGCAGCCACTTGATCTTCTCGTTGTTCCGCGCGCGCTCCAGCATGATCTTGGAGGCGCGGAACTCCTCGCGGCGGTGGATGATCGTGACGCTGCGGGCGAACTTGGTGAGGAACGTCGCCTCCTCCATCGCCGAGTCGCCGCCGCCGATCACCGCGATGTCCTGGTCGCGGAAGAAGAAGCCGTCGCACGTGGCGCAGGCCGACACGCCGCGTCCCAGCAGCTCCTGCTCACCGGGGACGTGCAGGTAGCGCGCCGCCGCGCCCATGGCCAGCACGACCGCGCGGGCGGCGTACCGCTGCCCGTTGGCCGTGACGTACTTCACCGGGCCGTCGAGCTCCAGCGCCTCGACGTCCTCCGCGCGCAGCTCGGCGCCGAAGCGCTTCGCCTGCTCCCGCATCTGCTCCATGAGGTCGGGGCCCATGATGCCGTCGCGGAAACCGGGGTAGTTCTCGACTTCGGTCGTGGTCATCAGCGCGCCGCCGTACTGCGAGCCCTCGAACACCAGCGGTTCGAGCTGGGCGCGCGCCGCGTAGACCCCCGCGGTGTACCCGGCGGGCCCCGATCCCACGACGATCAGGTTCCGAACGTCCGACACCCTCGACCTCCGTTAGTCGCTCACGGCCTGGGATCACCCGGGCCGGCTCTTCGCACAACGGATCGTAGGGTGCGGTAATTCCGCACCATTCGAGTGAGCTCGGCTACGTAGCGGTTACCGCGTGGGGTACGGCGTCGGTCACGGCTCGATCGTGCTGTTCGCCAGGACGCCGTCCGGGTTGTCCGGACCGCACGTCTGGGGGTCGACCACCACGATCCGGTACGCGCCGGGCGCGCCCGCGGGCAGGATCGCCATCACGGCCGGCTTGTCGTCCAGCGTGATGGGGCTGACACCGAGCGGCTTGCCCGCCGCGATGTTCGCGCCGCGCAGGCAGTCGGCCAGCTTGTCCTGGTTCTCCAGCGGGCCGTAGTTCTGCGCCTTGAGCACGTCGCCGAACACCGGGCCGAAGTTCTGGTCGCGCACCGCCGGCATCCGGTCGCTGTCGCCGGGTGCGGCGCTGCCGGTGACCGGGGACGACGTCGTCTCGGCGGGCTTGGCGATACCGCCGTCGGGACCTGCGGTGGTGCTCGGTGGAAGCGCTACCACGGCGACGCCGACGGCGACCGCGGCCGCCGCGAGCAACCCCGCGCCCCAGCCGAGGCGCTTGTTGCGGCGGGCCTTGGCCCGGGCGAAGTCGATCACGGGTGCGGTCGGGCGCGCCTCTTCGGCGAGCGCCGCGTCGATCCGGTCGGCCACGTGGCGCGGCATGGGGATCGGCGGCAGGTTGTGCAGGTCTTCGAGCGTCGCGTCGAGGGCGGCCAGGATCTCCCGCGCCTCGGGATCGTTCTCGACCAGTGGCCGCAGCTCGGCCTCGGTCCGCGGGTCCAGAACCCCCGCGTGCAGATCAGCCAGCAGGTCGACGGACCACGGCGGCCCGGTACGCCGCGCATTGCCGGTCATCGTTCCTCCAACTGACGTCCCTGTTGCACCTGCACATCGTTCATTGGGACGTTCGCATCTGCACTTTGGTTCCGGAGGTGACCCAGAACTTTGGCGAGCTTGGCCCGTCCACGGGCGCACCGCGACTTGACGGTGCCCTCCGCGATACCCAGGAGCTGCGCCGTTTCCGCGACCGAGTAGCCCTCCACGTCGACCAGGATGATCGGGGCGCGCTGCTCTTCCGGCAGCTCGTTGAGGGCGGCCTGGACGACCAGCCGGGTCTCGCGTTCGGCCATCGCGTCACGGGGAGCCACCGGCTCGCCGGGGCCTGCCTCGGGCAGCGGCACGGTCGGCCTGGTTTGTCGCCTGCGCATCCGGTCCAGGCAGGCGTTCACGACTATTCGGTGCAGCCAGGTGGTGACCTGGGACTCGGCCCGGAAGCTCGCCGCCGCGCGGAAGGCCGAGATGAACGCCTCCTGCAGCGCGTCCGCGGCCTCTTCGGGATCGCGCAGCGTGCGCAGCGCGACGGCCCACATGCGATCTCGGTGCCTGCGCACGATCTCGGAGAAGGCATGAGGGTCACCCGCGGCGTGCGCCGCGATGAGGTCTGCGTCCGAGCTGGCTGCGGCGGTCACGCCCGGGAGCCTATCGGGCTCGATCAACCGGGCTTCGATCACCTGCACGGGGTCGGCGGTGGCACCTGCGCGACCCGCGCCTGATCACCGCGCACCACGACGACGAGAAGTGCCCGCCGCACGGCCTGAACGGCGCCGCGGGCGCGCGGTCAACCGGAGATCCCCCCCACTTCGGCCACACCGACAAGCTACTGACCTTTTCAGTTCAGGGTGACGTCATGGTGGCGTAGTGATCAATCCGGTTTGTGCGATGAACCCGTCGAGCAGGTCGGGGCGGTACTGCATCCGTTTGAGGCGGTTGCGGACCACCGCCG
>NZ_VKAB01000024.1 GCF_009769385.1 Saccharothrix deserti | reverse complement strand
CGACCGCGGGCCCAGACCCCGGCGGCGGGCGACCTACACCCGCCCGCACGGGGTCCGGCACCTGTTCGCCGCCTACGACCTGGCCGCGGACAAGCTCTACGGCCACATCAAGAAAACCAAGAACCGGACGAAGTTCCTGGAGTTCTGCCGCTACCTGCGCACGCTGCACCCGCCGACGGTCCGCCTGGCGATCGTGTGCGACAACTACGCCCCGCACCTGACCACCAGGGTCGACCGGCGCGTGGGCGAGTGGGCCGAGGCCAACAACGTCGAGATCGCCTACACCCCGACCAACTCGTCGTGGCTCAACCGCATCGAGGCCCAGTTCACGGCCCTGCGCTACTTCACCCTCGACGGCACCGACCACCCCAGCCACAAAGAGCAGGGCAGCATGATCCGCCGCTACATCATCTGGCGAAACAAACACGCCCGGGACGAACACCTACGCGCAGTCGTCAACAGGGCGAACGTTGCCTGATGCGGCACTAGCGGGTGTAGGCCAGGGTGCCGAACCCCAGTTGGTCGAAACCGCCGCTGTTGGGGCCGTAGTCGCCGCCGCCCCCTTCCGCGCGGTGCTGTGCCGCCATCGCCGCGACGTTCGGCGCGGACAGCCCCTTCCGGCCGACGTAGTGGTGGTAGATCATCTCCCAGACCGGGCGTACGTTCCCGCGAGCGTTCGGCGAGGCGGCGGTGAACGTCTCCTGGCCGGACCAGCCGTTGGGCGTGCCCTTCTTCCAGGTGAACGGGGCGTAGGGCACGTCCTGGCCGAGGTTGTACTTCGCGGCGTACTCGGCGCCGGCCAGGAACCGGTTGTCGTCGTACCCGTACATGTCGAAACCCTGGTTGTGGGCCATTTCGCAGAATGCCGCGGTCAGTCCGATGCCCAGGGTGGCGTGCCCTTGGTCGCGGCCCGACTCGACCCACTGACCGAGACCGCCGGGGTGCAGCACCGGGACGGCGTTCCGGATCGATCCCATGCCCGCGCCCGTCTTGAAGTACTCGATCGCCTGGTCGACCTTCCCGCGGTCGTCGCACAGGATGCCGATGGCCAGCACCGAGGCGTAGGTCAGCTGGTCCCAGGACGCCCAGTAGTTGGTGATGTACGCATCGTTGTGCTCGATCAGGAACCGGTTGTTGAGCGGGTAGAAGACGCCCAGCATCATGTTCTGGAACCGCGCCAGCTCGAAACCCGGGTAATCGCGCATGAGCTCGGCCGCGTTGGCGAACTGGTAGCCGTAGACACCGGCGGCGATGTACCGGTCCGCGCTGCCGTCGATCGTCTTGAGCGTCGCCGACCAGGCGTTGAGGATGTCGCGGGCGGCGTCGCCGTGCTGGGTGTCGCCGGTGATCCTCCACCGCAGGGCGTTCTGGTAGGCGGCGTGGATGTCGTTGTACAACTTCGCGTAGTTCTCCGGGTGGCCGCTGCCGCGGTACACCGTCGCCTGCGGGCTGGCTCGCCACGTGCTCCGGGCGTGCGGGTTGGCCGTGAGCCTGTCCCAGCCCGCCGCCCACGGTTGCGCGCCGGCCGCCACCTTGGCCGCCATCCGGTCCAGGTCCGCCTGCGTGTGCAGCAGACCGGGGTGCACGAGGCCGGTGGGCCCGGTGGTCGTCGCCGCCGTGGTGGTCGTCGTGGTCGGCGAGGCCGAGCTGGGTGCGGTCGCCGCGGAGCCGGTCAGACCGACGGCGCTGGTGGTGCCCGTGGTGGCGCCGGTCGACGAGGGCGACACCGGTGCGCCACCGACCGCCGACCCGCACCCCACGCCGACCACGCCCGCCGCGCCGACCGCGAACGCGGCCTTCAGCAACCGGCGGCGGCCGATCAGCGCAGCGTCCCGCTCCGGTGACAGTCCGTGCTCCATCAAGACTCTCCTCGATCGTCGTTCGCCCGAGGACGAACAGGGCTCACGATCAGGAGACGGAGTCGCCCGGCGGCGGATAACACATTTGGCGGAAACACATTTCCGGAAGACGCCTTCGCCCGTGCGGTGCTGATCGCCGGGAATCGCGTTCCGCCCGCCCTGCTCGTACGGTGTCCCTGCACGCGGCGAGAGAGGAGCGCGACGTGGCAATCGTGTCGCCCGGTTTTCGCGGCCGACCCAGACCGGCCGCGGACCTGCCGCCCGGCCAGTACCCGACCGAGGACTTCCCGGTGCTGTCCGCCGGCCCGACCCCGCGGGTCACGCACGACCGCTGGGAGTTCACCATCACCACCGAGACCGGCGCGAAGCACCACTGGTCGTGGCGGGAGGTGATGGCCCTGCCCGCCGAGACGGTCACCGTGGACCTCCACTGCGTCACCCGCTGGTCCAAGTTCGGCACCACCTGGCAGGGCGTCTCGCTCGACACGCTGCTCGCCGACGTCGACACCGCCGCGGACTACGCGGTGGCCCACTCCTACGGCGGCTACACCACGAACCTGCCGCTGGAGGACCTGCTCGACGGCCAGGCCTGGCTCGCCTACCGCTACGACGGCGACGACCTCACCCCCGAGCACGGCGGTCCGGCCCGGCTGCTCGTGCCGCACCTGTACCTGTGGAAGTCCGCGAAGTGGGTGCGCGGCCTCCGGCTCGGGCTGGAGGACGAGCCCGGCTTCTGGGAAACCCTCGGCTACCACGACTACGGTGATCCATGGCGCGAGCAGCGGTACCAGGGCGACTGATGGGCCGGTTGGCCTGGCGGGTCGCCACCTTGGTCGGCACGACCGACGAAACCCCCACCGCCCGCACGCTGGTGTTCCGGGTGCCGGACTGGCCGGGGCACCTCGCGGGCCAGCACGTCGACGTGCGGCTGACCGCCGAGGACGGCTACCGCGCCCAGCGCAGCTACTCGCTCGCCGCGCCGGCGGACGGTGACGAGGTGCGGCTGACCGTCCAACTCGTCCCGGACGGCGAGGTGTCGTCCTACCTGGTCGAAGGCCTGTCCGTCGGCGACCCGGTGGAGATCAGGGGCCCCGTCGGCGGCTGGTTCGTCTGGCGCCCGACCGACCAGGCGCCCGTGCTCCTCGTGGCAGGCGGGTCCGGCATCGTCCCGCTGATGGCCATGGTGCGGGCCCGCCGCGCCGCCGGCAGCCGGGTCCCGTTCCGCGTCGCGCTCGGCCACGACCCGCACCGCGTCAAGACCGAGCGCTTCGGACCCAGCGGAGGCTGACATGGGCAACGGCACGGACGGCGACCTCGGCCAGGTCGTGGACGGCAACGCACTGGCCGGTCCCCTGACCGAGGTCTTCGCCGTCGACATCACCACCGCCCGCGCCCGCTGCACGTCGTGCGGCGCGACGGGCCCGGTGGCGGCGCTGCGCGTCTACGGCCGGGCGCCGGCGCTGGTGGCCCGCTGTCCGGGCTGCGCGGCCGTGGTGCTCCGCTTCAACCGCACACCGACCGCCGCCTGGCTCGACCTGCAGGGCGCCACCTCGCTGCACTTCCCGTTGCCCGGCTGATCGCGGTTCCCGGTGGGTGCGGGGCCGCCCGGGTGCGGTGGGTGGCCCCGCACGCGGTGGTCACCGGAACAGGCGCAGGGGCACGGCGGCGGCCATCGCGGCCATGCCGGCGTCGTTCGGGTGGAGGTGGTCGCCGCTGTCGTAGGCGGGCAGCAGCCGGTCGGGCTGGTTCGGATCGCGGACGGCTCGGTCGAAGTCGACGACGCCGTCGTGTTCGCCGCTGGTGCGGATCCAGCGGTTGACCACCTGGCGTGCGGCTTCGTTCTCGGGGCTGTAGAAGCCCAGCGTGTCGTCCTTGAACGGGGTGATGGTGCCGCCGTAGATGCGCAGCCCCTGGGCGTGCGCTCGGGCGATCAGCTGCCGGTGGGCGTCGATCATGTCCTGGGCGGTCACCTTCTCCGACTCCGGCGCGTCGGTGCCGGGGTGCCCCAGGTCGTTGACGCCGAGCAGCACGACGACGTGCCCGACGCCCGGCTGGGCGAGGACGTCGCGGTCGAAGCGGCGCAGCGCGGCCTGGCCGAAGTAGATCGCGTAGGTCTCCGCCGGGTGGCCCGCGGGCGGGTTGGGGTCGTGCAGCAGGCGGTTGCCGCTGATGCCCGCGTTGACCACGCCCAGGTGCCGCAGGCGCCGGTCGTCCTGGAAGCGGCGGGCGAGGACGTCGGGCCAGCGCCGGTTCGCGCCGCGCGTGGTCACCGCGCCGTCGGTGATGGAGTCGCCGAACGCCACCACGGTCGACCCGCGCTCGCCCGTGACGCTGACGCCGGTGAGGAAGTGCCACTTGCCGAGCACGGCGGTCGGGGTGATGTCGGTGTGCCCGGTGACGTTGCCCGCCGCGACGTACCCGTCCTGGAAGGGGAAGGCGTGCACGGTGTTCGCGGCCGTGCGCCGCGGCAGGTGGATGCTGATCACCAGGTCGGAGTCGGCCGCCACTGGCAGCGCCACCGGGTCGCTGAGCAGGGGTGTTCCGGGCGGCAGGGTGGCGGACGCGCGCCCGCCGAACGTGAGCCGCCGGTCGCTGCCGGGTTCGACCGCCGAACCGGCGCCCGCCCGGCGTGCGACGTGGGCCTCCCCCACGACCAGCGGCTGCGTGCCGAACTCGTTGGACAGCCGCACCCGGACCGTGCCGCCGCCGACGCTGAGGTGCACGACCTGCCGCAGGGTCTGGTTCTCGAACGTCGTCGTGTCCGAGGCGGGCACGGTGGTGGGCGATGTCGCCCACGCCCCGATCCACGTCGGACGCGGTGACGCGGACGCCACGTTCGGGAGCAGGAGCAACACGGTTAACACCGCGATCGTCGAGCGCTTCACCGGGACCTCTCTCTCAGCCGGGGGCGGGAAGGTCGAACCGCCAGCCGTCGGCCCGCAGTTCGGGGATCAGCCGGTCCACCGCGTCCACGGTCTGACCGCGATCGGCCGGGCCGTCGTGCATCAGGACCACGGCGCTTTCGGTGATGCCGTCCTTGACCCGCCGCACCAGCACGTCGACGCCCGGCGGCTCCCAGTCGCCGATCGCCAGCGTCGCCCCGAGCGACTTCATGCCCAGCCCGGCGGCGACCTGCGGCGTCTGCCCCCAACGGCCGTAGGGCGCGCGGAAGTAGCGGACGGGCACGCCCGGCGCGGCGCGGTGGATGGCGGCGTTGGTCTGCTCGAGGTCGGCCTCGATCCGCTCGGGCGTCCAGGTGCTCATGTCTTCGTGCCGCATGCTGTGGTTGCACAGCACGTGCCCGCCCGCGACGATCTCGCGGACCAGCTGCGGGTCGGCCTCGACGTACTCGCCCCACAGGCAGAACACCGCCCTGACCTGGTGCTCTCGCAGCACGTCGAGCAGGCGTGGCGTGTCGGCCGGGTTGGGGCCGTCGTCGAACGTGAACGCGACGGTGCGCCCGCCGAGCCGGGTGGAGCGGACGATGGTCGGCTCGGTCAAGCGGAACCCCCTCCGTCGGACGGGCGCAGACGGGCCCGGACCACTCGGGCCCAGACCACTATCGGGGCGAGATCCACTCGCCAACCAGACGTTTCGAGGATGTTTCGAGTCTCAACTGGCCGGTGTGCGGCGCGTGCGGCCGTGGGCTGATGGCGAGACCTGCTCGCACGACGGTCCGGACCGCTGTGGATGATTCCGCCATGCCGTTCACCGCATCGCCCGCCATGGTGCGCCAGACCGAGCGCTGGTTCGTCCGGAACGGCACGCCCACGATGATCGAGGGGTACGGCTTCGTCACCCACGTCCTGCCCCGGATGCTGCCGGCGCTGGTCTTCGTGACGGCCGCGAGCCTGGCCTGGCTCGTGCCGCTCAAGACCGCGGGTTCGGAGCGCTGGGTGCTGCTCGCGGTGGTGCTGGTGGTGACGCTGGCCGCGTGGGTGACGGTCTCCTTGTTCGTCCGGCGGCTGCCCCGCTTCTCCCCCACGACCACCATCGTGATCCTCGCCGTCTACGGCGCGATGCCGTTCGCCGTGGCCCTGCTGCAGACCGCCATGGACGGGAACGTCACGTCGCCCGGAGGTGTGCGCGGAATCCTGGGGGTCGTCCTCTTCTTCGCCGCCGTGTTCGTCGGCACGCTCCTGGCCACCACCTACGGCTTCGGCACGCTGCTGCGCCGGGCGCTGCGGCACACGGTCTACGACCTGCGCAACAGCGTGCACCTGCTGGGCCGGGCGCTGCCGACAATGCTGTTCGTCACGCTGTTCCTGTTCTTCACCGGTGAGCTGTGGCAGGCCATGAACCGGCTCGACTGGTGGCGGCTGTCGCTGGTGGTCGCGCTGTTCGCCGCGGTCACCGTGCTCGCCGCGGCGGCCCGCCTGCGCGACGAGATCGGCCGGGTCGAGCAGGACCTCAGCCCGCCGCTGCTGTCGGCCGCGTGCAAGCGCACACCCCTGGCCAGAGCGCCGATCGACGAGCTGACGGCCGACGGTCCCCTCCGCGCGATCCGGCTGAACGGGCGGCAGACCCGCAACCTGCTGTTGGTGCTCGCCACCCGTCAGCTGGTGCAGGCGATGACGGTCGGCTTCACGTTGTTCGCGTTCTTCATCATCCTGGGCCTGATCGTGGTCACGCCCGACACCGCGGAACAGTGGATCGGCGCAGCACCCTCGTACTCGAAGCTGCTGCCTTCCGTACCCGTCGCGCTGCTGCGCAACGCCACGCTCTTCGCCGCGTTCGGCTCGATGTACTTCGCGGTCACGTCGATGAGCGACACCGACCACCGGCGGCAGTTCTTCGCCCCCATCATCGACGAGATCGAACGGACGCTCGCCGTGCGCGCCGTCTACCTGACCGTGCGTGACCACGCCGTGCCCGCGAAGACCGGTTGACCTCGCGTTTCGACGCTCCCGTGTCCACTCGGGACGGTGTTTGAACCGGTCGGCTCCGGGTACCTCAGAGCCCCATGGCCGAGCAGCCATCGGAGGCCACTATGGAGAGGCTGCCGACAGGTCCGACGGTGGGCGTCGAGGAGGAGTTCCTACTGGTAGACGCCCAGACAGGGGAGCCGGCACCACACGGTCCCGATGTCGTCGAGGCAGCCAGGCAGCGGTTCGGGGTGGACCTCGACGTGGAGCTGGCCACCGCGCAGGTGGAGACCAGGACCCCCGTGTGTCACGACCTCGCGGACGTGCGCAGGCAGCTGCACGCGCTGCGCCAGGTGACCGCCGAAACCGCGCGGACCCTCGGTTACCGGCTGCTCGCCGTCGGCACACCGCCAGTAGGGGGACCGGACGTGCAGACCAGCGGCCGGGAGCGCTACCAACTGCTCACCGAGGACTACCGGTTGCTGGCCGCCGAGCAGTCCATCTGCGGTTGCCACGTGCACGTCGGCGTGCCGGACCTGGAGACGGCGGTGCAGGTGTGCAACCACCTGCGGCCGTGGCTGCCCGTGCTCGGGACGCTGACCGCCAACTCGCCGTTCGCACGCGGCCGCGACACCGGTTACGCCAGCTGGCGCTCGCTGGTCTGGTCACGCTGGCCCGGCGCGGGGCCGCCGCCCTACTTCGCGTCGGCGGCGCACTACGAGTCCACTTGCGACATGCTGCTGGTCTCCGGCGCGGCCCGGGACCGGCGGATGATCTACTGGGACGTCCGGCCGTCGTCGCACCTGCCGACCGTGGAGGTCCGGATCGCGGACGTCGCGTCCACTGCGGACGAAGCGGTGCTGCTGGCCGCTTTCGTGCGCGCGCTCGTCGCCACCGCGCTGGCCGACCACCGTCGTGGCCTGCCGGCGCCGCCCGTGCCCACGGAGGTGCTGCGGGCCGCCACCTGGCGTGCGGCGAGGGACGGTGTGGAGGGCATGTCCCTGGACGTGCTGTCCGAACGCCTCGTACCAGCACGTCTGCTGCTCGACCGGCTCCTGCACCGCGTCCACGACCACCTCGACGACGGTGACGCCACCCTCGTCCGCCAACTGCTCTCCACTGTGGACGCCAACGGCGGCGGTGCGGCCAGGCAGCGACGTGCCTTCGCCCGCGCGGGCAGGATGTCCGACGTGCTCGACCAGTTGGCGACCGACACCCTGGCCGGCTCCGAGACGTGGACCGGCCGACCCCGCCGGCACACCGCGTGAGCAGACTTCCGCTCAGCGTCACCAAATCACATGTTCAGCCGCGTCGGCTCGAGCGCCGCAGCGGCGTAGGGCGCCAGACGGTGGACGAGGTCGCCCTGCGCGTGGTGCGGCACTCCGAATCTCGACATCACGCGTGGCCTCGACATCGCGCGCCGTTCGCCGCGGAACAACCCCTTCACCCACCGGGCCACCGCACGCGGTGAGGGCAGGACCTCCGCACCGAACCGCGCCTGGACGATGAGGTCCTCACCGCTGTGCGTCTCGACCGCCGCCGACCAGCCCCGCTCCTCGTCCCACAGCAGCGCCACGTCGCGGTCCGGGAAGCCGGGCAGCCTCCCGTCCAGCGCCAAGTACGCGGTCGCGGGCCGATCGGCCTGCACGTACCCGCACTCACCGGAGAGCCCCAGCTCCTCGGTCACCAGTCGGACGTAGCCGCGGAGGCCCCACGTCATGGCGTCGTCGAAATCCAGCTCCACAGCGCATCGCCACCTTCCACCCAACCCACCGGGCCGTCGATGCGCCGACTGTTTGACGCCCTGACCAGGTACCCGGTGGGTCGAGAAGCGAAAACCCACTCGATCTGTGACGTGTGACGCACAGGAAATTGGCGGACAGGAGACGTCACCGGCCATGATGGCGGGACGGCGCGGGGGCGCCGGGTCGTGCCGGTTGCTGCCGGGAGTTCCGGATGCGTGTCGAAGAGAACGGCGGGTCGGTGGACGAGGACGGGCTGATCTCGACGGCCAAACAGGCCGCGGACCACGAGCTGGTGCTCGGGTTCGGGCGGCTGCTGGGCGCGGCGGGGCGGCTGGAGTACATCCTGGGCCGGGCGATCGAGGTGGAGTGCGGCATCAGCCACCTGGTGTTCGAGGTGCTGCTCATCCTCGGCCGGGCCGGGGGCGACGGCGTGTCGATGAAGGCGATCGGTCAGGAGCAGGTGCTCACCACCGGCGGCGTGACGCGCCTGGTCGACCGGATGGAGGAGGCGGGGCTGGTGGAGCGCACCGACGACCCGGCCGACCGGCGCGGACGGCTGGTGCGGTTGACCGAGCTCGGCGAGCGGAAAGCCGTGCAGGCCGCACGGGTCCACCTGGAGAACATCCGGCGCCACTTCCTCGAACCGCTGCCCGCCTCCCACCGCCGCCAGTTCATGGACGACCTGCGGATCCTCTCCCACACGGCCCGCGACGCCCTGCCCCGCTTGCGCTGAACCCGGACCGCAAGGCGTGACCGGCGCCACACTCACGGTGGAATACCTGACTAGTCAGTTACTGTTGCGTCAGGTGAGTCGCCCGCGACGGACGGGCGCGCCGATCCGAGGTTCCCACAATGAAGCTCGTGTACGTCTTCGACGCCTACTGCGGCTGGTCGTACGGGTTCACCCCGACCATCCGACAGGTCGCCGCACACCACCCTGACCTGCCCGTGGAGGTCGTCTCGGGCGGCCTGTTCACCGGCGCCCGCCGCAAGCCCCTCAGCGCCTTCGGCTACATCCAGGGCGCGAACGCCAAGATCAGCGAACTGACCGGCGCCGTCTTCGGCGACGGGTACGAGCGGCTGATCGCCGACGGCGCGTTCGTGATGGACTCCGAGGCCGCCGCCCGCGGCGTGGCCGCACTGCGCCAAGCCGCGCCCGACCGGGCCGTCGACCTGGCCACGGCCCTCCAGGACGCGTTCTACCAGGACGGTCTGAGCCTGTCCGACCCGGACACCTACCGGAAGATCGCCCAAGAGCACGGGCTGGACGGTGACCGCGTCGCCGCCGCCTTCTCCGCCCCGGAGACGCGGGCCGCCGCCCGGGACGACTTCGACCGCGCGGCCGAGTTGGGCGTGACCTCCTACCCCACGCTGCTGGCCGTCGCCGGCGACCGGGTCGTCGCCCTCTCCCGGGGACACGCCACCGGCGATCAGGTGGAACGGCACCTGGCCACCCTCACCGCCTGACCTCTTACCTAGGAGATCCACAGATGAGTGCGCTCGACTTCCAGATCTTCGACCTGGACTTCCCGGTCGGCAGCAAGAACAAGACCGCCACCCTCGTCACCGGCGAGAACGAGGCGCTGCTGGTCGACGCCGGGTTCACCCGCGCCGGCGGACACCGCCTGGTCGCCGGGATCCTCGACTCCGGCAAGCAGCTGACGACCGTGTTCGTCAGCCACGGCGACCCGGACTTCTACTTCGGCGCGGAGGTCGTCGCCGACGCCTTCCCGGACGCGAAGTTCGTCGCCACCCCGCACGTCATCGAGCACATCCAGCACTCCTACGAGGGCAAGCTCAAGGCGTGGGCCGCGCTCGGCGCGAACCTGCCCACCCGCCTGGTCGACCTCGCCCCGCTCACCGACGACCTCGTCCTCGAAGGCCACCGCCTCGAACTCAAGGGCGGGCCGGCCGCGCTGCCCGACCGCCACTACCTGTGGCAGGCCGAACAGCGCGCCATCCTCGGTGGCGTCCTGCTGTTCCAGCAGGAGCACGTCTGGGTCGCCGACACCGCCGGTGTCGAGCAGCGCGACGCCTGGATCGCCCTGCTGGACGAGATGGCCGGCCTGGACCCGCTGTTCGTCGTGCCCGGCCACCGCCTCCCGGACACCGCCACCGACGTCAGCGCGATCACCGGCACCCGCGCGTACCTGGTCCGCTTCGAGGAGGAACTGGCCAAGGCGACCGACGGCGCCGGCCTGACCGAAGCCCTCGTGGCCGCCTACCCCGACCACGGCATGGTCATCGCCGCCCAGATCGGCGCCAAGGTCGCCAAGGGGGAGATGTCGTGGGGCTGACCTCCCAGCCGGGCCACGACTTCGCCACCTCCAGCGCCCCGGCCGACGTGGTCCGCCGCCAGTACCTGGCCTCCGCCGCCGGTGACCTGGAAGCCCTGCGCGCCACCCTCGCCCCCGACGTGGAGTGGACCGAGATGGCGGGCTTCCCGCTCGCGGGCACGTACCGCACGCCGCACGGCGTCACCGCGAACGTGATGGAGAAGCTGGGCGCGGACTGGGACGGCTGGACCGCCCACGACGACACCTACGTCGTGGACGGCGAGAACGTCGTCGTCCTGGCCCGCTACACCGCCACCAACAAGGCCACCGGCAAGTCGATCGACGTCCGGGTGGCCCACCACTTCACCGTGCGCGGCGGGCAGATCGTGCGGTTCGAGCAGTTCGTCGACACCGCGAAGGTCCGCGACGCCATGCTCTCCTGACCGGGGCGCGTCAGAAGGTGTAGTTCACCACGAACGCGGGGTGGTCCGTTCGGTACATGGCGTACTCCTGGGTCGACACGAACGTCAAGGTGCGGGCGATGACGTGCTGCACGTCGCCGTCGCCCTTGCGGAACCAGCCCGACGGGACGCAGTTCTGGGCGTTCGTGGCCGAACCCGGGTTGTACTTCAGGTTCAGGTCGCCCACCACCACGTGCCTGGTCGTCGGGGACCCGCTGGGGTCGTAGGACAGGACCTTGGCGGGCACCAGTTCCTTGCACTGCGCCAACGCCGTCGTGCCGGTCGTGCTCAGGTGCGTGGTGCAGGCGGTGAAACCGCGCACCGCGCTCAGGGCGCAGGCCCAGGCGCGGATCTCGTTGCCACCGTCCTGCGCCGCGTAGGTGCCGTGACCGCTGGTCGTGATGCCTTCCTTGACGATGATCCCGCTGCCGTACGCGCCCCGGCCGGCCGTGCACTGGTAGTCCGAGTTCGTGGACCTGTTGCGCACGAACGCGAACTGGTACTCGGCGGTCGCTCCCACGGCGGCGGTGAGGCGGGGCAGGTCGGACAGGCACACCTCGTTCACGGAGACCACGTCCGGCAGGCGGCGCTGGATCATCGTCACGGCTTCGTCCACCGCGCGCCCGTCCTGGTAGCAACCGGCGATGCCGCTGTTGCACAGGTTCATCTGCAGCACTTTGAAAGCCGTGGCGGCGGCGGCCGGAACCGACACCAGACCGCAGAGCACGATCGAGGCCAGGACAAGACCGGTGGTTCGACGCAGGGGCCCCATGCCGACCATGTCACACCCGACCGGCGGCCCGCCGTACCGCCAAGCGGACCTCTGGTGCGTCGACACTTCGGGAACGCGGCAACACCACACCGTTGGCGATGCCCAGCTCGACGACGTCCTGGGGGCGCAGCCGCAGTTGGCCGGCGATCGCGGGGACGTCGTCGTCGTCGCGTTTGAGGATGGCGGCGGCGGCCTCGGGGCCGGTCACGGAGAAGTAGCTGTCCGCGGTGACCCAGGTCCGGCCGGGTGCCGCGAACGCCAGCGCGCCCCCGGAACCGCCTTCCCCGATGACCAACGTCGTCAACGGCACCCGTGCGTCCGCGATGGCGCCGAACAGCTCCGCGATGGCCCCGCCCACTCCCCCGCGCTCCGCGCCCGCGTCGTTCGCCGCACCCGGTGTGTCCACGAGCGTCAGCACAGGGATGCCGAGCCGATCCGCCAACCGAACCAGCCGTGCCGCCGTCCGAAACCCGGCCGGCCGTGTCGCCGTGCCGCACTGGGCCGCGTAGGCAACCGTCCGACCGCCACGCACGCCGAACCCGCACAACACCCCGGCGTCCACACCAGCGCACCGATCACCGCTGATGTCCTCGCGCCAGTCGAAGTACGCGTCCAGGTACTGCCCGGCGCGGGGCCGCCAGTCCGCGCGGGCGCGCCGCACCGCGTCCCAGCCACTGTCGGGCAGCCCACGATCCGACCCCAGCGCCTCGGGCACGTCCGCACGCTCTTCACCGCGGGAGGTCAGCAGGGTGAGCCAGCGGCCCAGCACTTCCGGCAGCTCCTCGTCCGACAGCACCCGGTCCACGTGGCCGGTCTCGAACTGGCTTTGCGCCGTGTAGGCGTGGGGGTCGCCGGCCGGTCGGACCCGCGACCCGGCGAAGCCCACCTGCGCGCCGTCGAGTGCCAGGGTGACGTCCGCACCGGCACCCAGGGTGGCCCAGCCGCCGCCGGTGGTCGGGTCGCGCAGCACCGCCACGTGCGGGACGCCGGAGGTCCGTGCCGTCGAGGCGGCCTTGGCCATCCGGTGGAGCTGCGAGAGCGCGCGCATCCCCTCCTGCATCCGGCTGCCCCCGGTCGCGATCAGTGACACCACCGGGAGCCGCAGCCGGACCGCCCGTTCGAACGCCGCCTCGACCAGCAGTCCCGTGCGCCCACCTACGGACCCGCCCAGGAAACCGAACTCGAAGGCGATCAACACCGCCTCGGTCCCGCCGACGCGTCCGGTGCCGCACACGACCGACTCGCGTTCGCCGGTCCGCTCGGCGGCGCGTGCCCTTGCCCCGTCGTAGCCCGTCCACCCGATCGGACCGTCGGTGTCGGCGTTGTCCGGCAGGTCGACGTCCAGGTCGGTGAACCCGGTGGCCACCGCCTCGATCCGGTCACGGGCCGACATCCGGTCAGCCATGGAGCGCCCGCTTCAGCACCTTGCCCATGTCGTTGCGGGGCAAGGCGTCGAGGAACCGCACTTCCCTCGGGCGTTTGTGCGGTGCGAGCAGTTTCGCCACGTGGTCGGCGAGTTCCCGTTCGGTGGGTCGTTCACCGGCGGGCACGATCCAGGCCACGATCCGTTCGCCGAGGTCCGCGTCCGGTTCGCCGGTGACCGCCGCCTCGCGCACGGCGGGGTGGTCGAGCAGGGCGTTCTCGATCTCGCCCGCGCCGATCTTGTACCCGCCGCTCTTGATCAGGTCGGTGGCCTTGCGTCCGACGATCCGGACGTACCCGGCGGCGTCCCGGGTCGCCATGTCGCCGGTCCGGAACCAGTCGCCGTCGAACGCCGCCGCCGTGGCGTCCGGGCGGTTGAGGTACTCGGTGAACAGGTTCGGGCCGCGCACCTGGATCTCACCGACGCTGACACCGTCCCAGTCCTCGATCGGCTCGCCCGCCTCGTCGACCAGGCGGAGGTCGACACCCGGCAACGGGACGCCGACCGTGCCCGGTCCCGGCTCGCCGTCGGCGCGCACGCTCGTGTTCATCAGCGTCTCGGTCATCCCGTACCGCTCGACCACGTGCTGCCCGGTCGCCGCGGTGATGCGCTGGTGGTCCCGCACCGGAAGGGCGGCCGATCCGGAGACGAGCAGACGCGCGCCGGCCAGCGCCTCGGCCAGCTCGGGATTGCCGTCGACCTCCTCGGCGATCCGGTGGTACATGGTCGGCACGCCGAACACCATCGTGCCGTTGCCCGCGAGGGCGTCGGCGAGGGCGTCGGTGGAGAACCGGCCCAGGTGGATCACCGTGCCGCCGCGCCGAAGCGGTCCCAGGACGCCTAGGATCAGACCGTGCACGTGGAACAGCGGCAAGGCGTGCACGAGCACGTCGTCCGCGGTCCACTGCCACGCGTCTTCCAGCGCGTCGAGCGTGTGGACGATGGCCCGGCGGGGCAGCACCACGCCCTTGGGCGGCCCCGTGGTGCCCGAGGTGTAGACGATGATCGCCGGCGCTTCGGCGTCCGGTTCGGGTGGGAGCGTGGCGTCACCGGGTACCAGCTCGATATCCGCGTGCGGCAGTGCCCGGAGCTCCGGTGGCAGGTCTGCGCCCGGCTCGGACAGCACCAGCGACACGGCGCTGTCCGAGACGATGTGCGCCAGCTCCCGCTCCCCCGCCTTCGGGTTGATCGGCACGACCGGCACCCCGGCGAGCAGGGCCGCGACCACGGCGACACCGGTCTCGACGCTCGCCGTGGCCCACACCGCGACCCGGACCGGACCGCCGTCCACCGAACGCGACCCGGCCAGCCGACGGGCCAGCGGCGCCGCGATCGCGGCCAGTTCCGCGTAGTCCACCGCGTGGTCGCCGAACCGCAGGGCGGTCCTCGCCGGTGCGCTCGACAGGGCGGGAAGAAGTGGGGTCACCCGATCTCCTCGTGGTCCGTGGAGTCCTTTGTCCGCCACGGGTTCAGCCGAACCCGGGCACGATCAGCAGGAGCCAGACGGCGACGGGCGCCGCCGCGACGATCACGCCCCCGTAGACCAGCAGTTGCCGGAAGAACCGGTCGCGGTCGACGTCGCGGGCGTTGGCCAGCACCAACGCGCCGTTGGTGCTGAACGGGCTCACGTCCACCACGGTCGACGCCACGGCGAGCGCGGCGATCATGCCGATCGGGCCGATGTAGCCCTGGGCCAGGAACGGCACGGCGAGCGGGATGAGCGCGCCCATGATGCCCACCGACGAGGCGAACGCCGACACGATCGCGCCGATGTAGCAGAGCAGGAGTGCCGCGACCAACGGGATGCCGACGTTGCCGACCGCGTTGCCCGCGTAGTCGATGGTGCCCATCTCCTGCAGCACGCCGACGTAGGTGAGCACGCCGCAGATCAGCAGGACGGTCGGCCAGGTGATCTCGCCGATGGCCTTCTTGCTCGTGTCCGGCCAGACGATGCTGAGCAGGACCGCCAGGGTGATCGCGGTGAAACCGACGTCGAGGCCGAACGCCAGCGCGCCGACCACCAGCGCGGCCAGGCTGACCAGGGTCGCGATCCGCACGGGCGTCAACCTCGGCGCCTCGTCGGCGGTGCCCTCCTCGGTCGTCGCGGTGAGCGCCTTGGCCGCGCCCGGTCCGCCGCTCGCGGTGGCCAGGGTGGTGGGAACCCGGGTCCGGACCAGCTTCAGGCCGCCGAACACCACGAACACGATCAGCGCGATCACCAGGTTCACCAGGAAGCTGGCCAGGAACAGCACGATCTCGTTGCCCGCCAGGTTCTCCCGCGCCACGATGCCGTTGACGATCGAGCCGTAGATGCTGATCGGGGAGAACCCGCCCGCCTGTGCTCCGTGCACCACCATCGCGCCCATGAGCAGCGGGCTGATGTCGTGCCGGGCGGCGAACCCCAGCGCGATCGGCGCGACGATCGCGACCGCCGCCGGGCTGACCGCCCCGATCGCGGTGAGCGCCGCGGTGATCACGAACATCACCCACGGGATCAGCGCGATCCGCCCGCCGACCACGCGGATGGCCGCGTGCACGAGCCAGTCGGTGGTCCCGTTGGCGCGGGCGATGGCGAACAGGAACGTGACGCCGACCAGCACCACGAACAGGTCTCCGGGGAACCCCTCGAAGATGCCCTTGGCGTCCATGCCCGCGACCAGCGTGCCGACGCCGAACGCGGCGGCGAACGCGAGCGCTCCCATGTTGATCGACCTGGTCGTGGCGACGACGAACACGACGACCAGCACGAGGATCGAGATCAGTTCAGCGGACATGCGCTCTCCCGTCGTTGGGGGCCGCCCGCGCACGTCCCGCTGACGGGTGAGTGGTCGAGTGGCTGAACCACTTTGCGCCGTGACGCGCGCCACTGTCAACCCTTTCCGGTGCAGTGGCTCAGCCACTCAGCCTGTGCACCGGTTCAGCTGCTAGGCTCGACGTCCGGTCGAGAAGGAGGCCACGGTGTCCGACGCGCTGCGGCCGATGAGCCGCTCCCGCCTCTACGAGCAGGTGCTGGAGCGCCTGCGGGACCACGTGATCGAGGGCGAGCTCCGCGCCGGGGACAAGCTGCCGCCCGAACGCGAACTCGCGCAGCGGCTGGGCGTCAGCCGGGCGTCGGTGAAGCAGGCGATCGTGGTGCTCGAAGTGCAGGGTTTCGTCGAGGTCCGCCACGGCGGCGGCACCTACCTGGTGCGCGACAACCTCGACCTCGAACCGGTCGGACGGCTGGTCGAACGCCGTCGTCGCCTGCCGGACGTGCTGGAGGCCAGGGAGACGCTGGAGACCCGGCTGGCGGCGTTGGCCGCCGAGCGCCGCAGCGAGGACGACATCAAGGCGATGGACGCCGCGCTGCGCCTGATGGCCGAGGAGATCGCGGCCGGCGAACCGGGCGCCGAGGGCGACCGCCGGTTCCACGCGTCGGTCACGGCGGCGGCGCGCAGCTCGTTGCTCGAGGAGTTCATGCACGTCATCGCCGAGCAGATCACCGAGAGCCGCAACGAGTCGCTGCGCCAGCCGGGCAGGCCACACCGGTCCCTCGCGCAACACCAGCGGATCCTCGACGCCATCGCCGCCGGCGACCCCAAGGCGGCCGCGGCGGCGATGCGCAAGCACGTCCAGACGGTGGCGAAGGTGCGCCTGCTGAGCTGGGACCCGGAAGACGCCGGGATCACGGACGACTGACCGCCGTTCACCGGAATCCGACGGTGTCCCAGAGGTCGCAGCGGTGGGCGGCCGGAGCGCGCCGACTTTCAGGACAGGCCCGGGGAACTCGCCGCGAGCTTCTCGTCCAGCCGGTCCGCGTCGCAGGTTCGCCGGTGGGCGCGGTAAAGGTCGCGGGCTCGTTGCCAGGCCTCCCGGGCGGCGGCAGTGTCGCCGAGCGCGGAGTGGGTGTCGCCGAGGTTCGCGAGGATGCCCGCCTCGGCACAGCACCAACGCCTGCTCGCAGTACTCCCGGCCTTCCGCGAGACGACCGAGCAGGGCGGAGTACCAGCCCGGGCTGTTGAGCGCGTCGGCCTGCCGCAGGCCGTTGCCGGTGGCGCGGTAGAACTCCAGCGCCTCCCCGGTGTGCCGCAACGCGCCCTCGAAGTCGCCCCGCCGTCCCAGCGCCCAGCCCAGGGCACGCTGCGCGTCCGCGGCCACAGAAGGGGAATCCACTTGCCGTGCAAGGGAAAGCGCCTCCCGCAAGTGCCGGGCGGCCTCCTCGTGCGAGCCGACGCGGGTGAGCGCCGCACCCAGGTACATCCGCGCCACGGCCGGCGGTTCCGGCTGCCCGAGCGCCTCGGCCGCGGCCAGGCCGGCTCGCCACGCCGTCAGGTCCTCCACGAGCTGCCCGCGGATCACGTGGTACCCGCTGACGCTCCACGCCAGCCGCCACACGTTCTCGTGCGCACCCCGCCGCACGGCCGAGTCCAGTGACGCCATCAGGCACGCGTGCTCCTCGGCGAACCACGCCGCCGCCTCCGCCCGGTCGGTCGGCGTCAAGGGGGTGCAGCCGGGCGCGGGCGGTGCCGGCTCGATCGGTTGACGTTCCGGGCGCAGCAGCCTGGTCGCCGCACTCGCCGTGTGGAGGTGGAAGTCGACGAGGCGGCGCAGCGCGTCCTCGCGCTCCTGCCCGGTCACCAGCTCGTCGGCGTACAGCCGCAGCAGGTCGTGCATCCGGTAGCGGCCCGGCACGTGCTCCTGCAGCAGGTGCGCGCACACGAGAACCCGCAGCACCACGCGTGCCCGCGAGAGCGGCAGGCCGAGCAGTGACGCCGCCGCGGCCAGCCCGAGGTCCGGTCCGGCGCCGCGCCGAGCAGCCGGAACACCACGCCGCCTCGGTGTCCAGCGCCTGGTAGGACCACGAGAACACCGCGCGCAGGTTCGTCGCCAGGTCACCGGCGTCCAGCCCGTCGAGCCGCGCGGACGTGTCCTGCAGTTCCTTCGCCAGCACCTCCAGCTGGAAGCGCGGGTTCACGCCGGCACGGCTCGCCACGATGGTGATCGCCAACGGCAGCCCGCCGCACCAGCGCACGAGGTCGTCCACGGCGGCCGGTTCGTCGGCCACGCCTTCGGCGCCGAGGTGCCGCACCAGCAGCTCCCGTGCCTCCGCCCGGTCGAGCACGGCCAGGTCGAACAGCTGCGCACCGCGCACGCCGAGGCCGCCGAGCCGGTGCCGGCTGGTGATCACCGCGGTGCACGTCTCGCTGCCCGGCAGCAGCGGCTCGACCTGGGTCGCGTCGCGGGCGTTGTCGAGCACCACGAGCAGGCGCCGACCCGCGGGTCGCGGCCGTCACGGCGGTCTGGCGGACGTGCGTGCAGGAGCGGGGTTTCGACTACGCCGACCCGACGGCGGCGATCTCGGACCCGCGCTGGGACCTCGACACCGCCGACGTCCCGGCGGCTGAGATCGACACCGCGCGGTCGGACGTCCGCTGCAAGACCTCGGCCCGGTACGTGGAGGTGTGGCACGAGGTCGAGGTCGGCGTGCAGCAGGACGTGATCAGCCGCGACGCCGAACGGTTCGCGAGCCTGGCCACCGCCCGCGAGACGCGACTGGCCACCGCGCGCCGGATCCTCGGCACGTGACGAGCTACCGGGGCGAAGTCCCGGATTGCGGCTGTGCGGCCACCGTGGCAGACCCGTCCCTGTGGCGGTAGGGGACCAACGCGGCGGCGACGATCGCGATGACCGAGAGGGCGCCGGAGACCAGGAACGCGTCGTCGCCTCGGTGAACTACCGCCTCGCGCCCGAGCACCCCTTCCCCACTCCGCTGCACGACTGCTACGCCGCGCTGAGCTGGCTCGCGGACCAGCCGGACGTCGATCCCGCGCGGATCGCGATCGGTGGCGCGAGTGCGGGCGGGGGCCTGGCGACGGCGCTGGCACTGCTCGCCAAGGAACGCGGTGAGATCACACCGGTCCTGCAGTTGTTGGCGTACCCGATGCTGGACGACCGGACCACGACGCGAACCGACATCGACGAACGGCACCTGCGCCTGTGGAGCGTCAAGAGCAACCGGTTCGGGTGGCGGTCCTACCTCGGCCCGCTCCACGGCGGCGACGTCCCGCCGCTCGCCGCGCCGGCCCGGTACGAGGACCTGTCCGGTCTTCCGGCGACGTGGATCGGCGTGGGCACGTGCGACCTGTTCCACGACGAGGACATCGCCTACGCCGAGCGCCTCACCCAAGCCGGAGTCGACTGCACCCTGCACGTGACGCCTGGCGCGTACCACGGGTTCGACCTCGTCGAACGGAAAGCAGCCATCTCCCAGGCATTCACGAAGGCCCAGGTCACAGCGTTGGCCGGTGCCTTGACCTGAGGCAGTCACAGCTTTGATGCCCGAAGGCCCGGCCGGGTCGCGAAACCCGGCCGGGCATCACGGGGTCAGTGCCGGGGCGTTACCGAGTTCGCCACGACCAGCGGGGCCAACTGGAGCCAGTCGACGTTCGGTCCCCAGTTGGCCGGGTTGCCGAAGGTGAGCGCACCGGAATCGGTGACCAGGTCGATCGGGGAGGTCTCCGGCCAGAACCCGTCCCAGGTGTAGTTGTGGCGGTACGGCGCGCTGGTCGCCTTGCCGCCCTCCTCCGTCGCGACGAGCGTCCGGGTGATGGTGTCGGTGTTGTACGGGTGTCCGGTGTTCTTGTCGGCCTGCGCGTAGGCGACGGTGAGGTTGTACTGCCCGGCCTCCCGGACCGCCTCCGGGCGCGAAATGGTCAGCGTGCCGTTGTTGCCCAGCCAGCCGACGTAGGAACCGCCGGACGCCCAGGGACCGGACGTCACCGCCGCTCCTCCGCCGAGCTGCCCGGCCTCGGCCTCGACGCGGACCGCGTGCCGATCGGCCGAGGCGTCCCGCACCTGCGTCAGCGTGCCCGCGACCAACGGGGTCCGCCCCTCGTTGGACAGGACGAGTTCCGTAACGCCTGCCTTGAGGTGCACCGTCGTGCTGCCCGACCACACCCCGGCGCGGGTGGCGGTCAGGTCGCCGCCCTCGACCCGGCGGCCGGACAGGGTGAGGCCCACCGTGCTCCGACCGACACCGAGCCACGTGGTGGACAACTTGTAGTAGCCGTCCTCCGCGGCGGACACGTACGTGGTCACCGATTCACCGGCACCCAGGACGACCGCACCCGGCGCGGCGACCTGGAGCGCACGTCCGCCGCGATCCACCGCACCGCCGGACCGGCGCCCGTCGGCGAGCGGGTACACCGCCCGCTCCGGCCCGGTCACCTCGGTCAGGTCGAAGCGGTCCAGCGTCACGTCCGATGCGCTGCCGAGGAAGCCGCCCGGCCCACTGGTGCGCAACGAGATGCGGTGCTTGCCGGCGGTGAGCTTGACCGGCGTGTCGTGCCTGCCCCGGTAGACCCAGTTCAGGGTCGCCGGGAACGTCAGGTTCCCGACGTGCGCGTCGTCGACGTACAGGGCCTGTTGGCCGACGAACGCGTTGGTGCCGTAGAACACGCCGAGCTTGTACGTGCCGTCCCGCGGCACCTCCACGTCGACGGTGACGCGTGAGCCGGAGGTGTTCATGAACCCGACGTCCTTGCGACCCGACGTGGTGTAGCGCTGGGCCATGTCCCACGAACCCGACCCGTCGTCCTGGACGACGACGCGGGCGTTCTCCACCGTGCCCGACTCGGCCTCGTAGCTCGCCTGCCACGGCGGGTTCGCGGCGGGCGGCGCACCGAGACCCGCCCGGGTGATCAGCACCTGGTAGGCGGCCAGCGGGTCGCCGCCGGGCACGGCGATCGTCGCCTTGCCGTCCACGACGCGGACCCGGGACGCCGCCACGACCGGCGGCTGCTGGGCGTCGCCCTCGTAACCCGACCAGGTGGTCTTGGAGATCCGCACGTCGACCTGGTTGCCGAACACGCTCCGGTCCAGGCCCGTCACGGCGACGTCCACCGCGTTCGCCGTGCCGCCGAGCAGGACGGTCGCCTTGGCGTCGTCACGGTCGAAGGCGGCCAGGCCCTGCAACGCGTCCCTGGTGTTCGGCCGGGGCGGCGTCACCTTGACCGTGTCGCCGGACAGGTCGGCGTACCACTTGGTCAGCCACCACCCGCCGTTGGCGCGGCCGGCGCGCACCGCGTGGTCGCTGAGGTTGCCCGCGACCGTCCAGAACGCCATCTGCGCGTCGACCTTGGTCTCCTCCAGCATGGTGATCCACTGGACCATCTGGCCGGGCACCGAGGTGTCACGCCGGTTGGAGTACTCGTTGATGTTGATCGGTCGCGGCGTGATGCCGAGCGACCGCTCGATGTCGCGGTAGTCCTCGTAGTGGCCGCGGTAGGTGGCCAGGGAGTCCGGGCCCAACTCGTGCCACGTGGTGACGTCGGGCAGCACGTCGTTGGCCTTGGCGTAGGCGAGGAACTCGCGCAGGTGGTCGGGGCGGTACCGGGTCTCGCCGATGCCGGTGACGCGGGCGTTGGGCAGCACCGACTTCACCAACCGGTAGAGCCTGGTCCAGTCGGCGAAGAACTTCTCCTTCTTGTTCGCCCAGTCCTGGTACCAGATCCCGTCCGGCTCGTTGAAGATCGTCCACACGAAGCGGTCGCGGTCCGGGCGCTTGGCGACCTTCTCCAGCTGGGGCCGCAGCCGCGCGACGTAGTCGTCGATGCCGAGGTCCTGGTACGGCCAACGGCTGTAGACGTCCTGCGCGTAGATGTGGACTTCTTCACCGCCGGCGGCGAAGAAGTCGTCCGCCACCACCAACGCGTCACCGTTGGGGTGCTGCTCACCGTCCGGCGCCTTCTGGGAGATCGTGCGCGGGCGCATGCCCGCGATCAGGTCGTGCGACGGGACGCCGGGGTCGCCCAGGCCGTAGAGGATGCCGGTCGCACCCCCGTGGAACGCCCCCGTCGAGGAGGCCAGGTCGACGCGCAGCGTTTCGGCGGCCGTGGTCTGGGCGGAGGCGGTTGTCGGGGACAGGGTGGTGAGCAGGAGCAGGACTGCTGCCGTGCTCGCCACGTAACGGTGTCGCATCAGGGCTCCATGTCGGTGGACGGTTTACCTGAACAGGAGTTCGACTACTTGACTGCGCCGCTGGTGATGCCCGAGATGATCTTGCGCTGGGCGACGGCCAGGACGATGACGAGTGGCAGGCTCATCAGCACCACGTAGGCGAAGATCAGGTGCCAGTTGTTGAGGTAGAGACCCGCGCTGGCCACGCGGAACAGGTTCAGCGGCAGGGTGTCGATCCGACCGCCGATGACGAAGAACGCGTAGAACACGTCGTTCCACACGTAGAGGCAGATGAGGATGGTGGCGGTGGCGAGCACCGGCCGCAGCATCGGCAGGACGACCCGCCGGAACACCGTGAACGGCCCGGCGCCGTCGATCTGGGCGGCCTCTTCCAGTGACGTCGGGATCGTCCGGACGAAACCGGTGACGAAGAAGATGACCGTGGACATGTAGATGCCCATGTAGACGCCGATCATGCCCACGGCGCTGCCGGCGAGGCCGAGTTGGCGCAGCAGCAGCACCACCGTGACGACGGCCGGGGGCAGCACGATGCCGCTGATGCCCAGGGCGTACAGCACGGCGTTGAGCCGGGTCGCGCGGCGGGCCAGGATCCAGGCGGCCATGGACCCGAACGTGAGCACGCCGGCGACCGTGGGCACGACCACCAGCAGGCTGCCGAGGAAGGCGGCCGGCACCTCGCCGTCGACCCAGACCTGGCGCAGGTTCTCGAACAGCTGCCAGTTGTCCGGCAGGGACAGGTCGGGGTTGAGCGCCTCGCCCTGGGACTTGCCGGCGGTCGCCACGACCAGCCAGAGCGGGATCCCGATGAGGCCGAGGACGAGCGCGGTGGCGACGAAGGGTTGCAGCCTGGTCCAGATGCGGGCGTCGCTCGCGCCGGTGGCGTGCGGCCGGCGGGCGTTGCGCGGGGCGGCGGCGGTCACAGGATCTCCTCGCGCTTGCGCAGCGTACGGATCACGGGGAAGGCCAGCAGGGCGACGAGCAGGAACAACACCAGGCTCATCGCGGTGGCCTGGGCGAACAGGCCCTGCCCGAAGGTGCGGTAGATGAAGATGTTGAGGATCTCGGTGGTGCGGGCCGGTCCGCCGCCCGTGGTGGCCTGGACGATGTCGAACCCGTTCATCGAGCCGAGCAGGGCGGTGGCGACGTTGAACGTGACCGCCGGAGCGAGCAGCGGGGACTTGATGCCCCAGAACGTGCGCCAGCGCGACGCGCCGTCGATGCGCGCGGCTTCCAGGATGTCCTCGGGGATCGTCTTGAGGCCCGCCAGGTAGATGAGCATCGACAGGCCCATCCACTTCCACGAGTGGATCAGGGCGACGACGACGATCGTCCAGGTGGTGTCGCCGAGCCAGGCGTAGTCGAACGTGCGGCCGAGGACCACGCCGATCAGCCCGTTGAGGCTGCCCTCGGGCTTGAGCAGCGCCTGGAAGATGTAGCCGACGGCGAGCGCGGACATCAGCACGGGGATGAGGAAGAAGATCCGGGCGATGCGGTTGACCCGGTTGTCGCGTTCCAGCAGGACGGCGAGGGCGAACCCGAAGAGGTTCTGGAAGAGGGCCACCAGGACCGCGTAGACGAGGGTGATCCGGATCGCCCGGAACAGGGTGCCGTCCGAGGCCAGTTGGGTGAAGTTGTCCAGCCCGGTCGGGTTGATCGAGCTCTTGAACCCGGACCAGTCGGTGAACGCGTAGATGAAGTTGAACAGCGTGGGCAGGAAGAAGAAGACGAGCAGGATGGCGAACGCGGGCGCCAGGAACCACATCGGATGCGTCCGTCGGTTGATGGTGCTCGCGACGGAGCGCTTGGTGTTCGCCCGTGGTGTCGGCGGCGGCGTTATCCGCTCCAGAACGGGCGCTTTCTCTGCGATGGGCATCTGTCGTGTGGCTCCTTCGGCGGGCCGTGCGCGTCGGGTGCGTGGCCTGTCGGGTGTGTGGCCTGGTTGGGTGCGAACACCGCCGCACCCGACGCGCACTGGTCGTTACGGGCTCAGAACCCCGGTGCCCCGGCGGCCTTGGCCAGCTGGGCGAATTGGTCCTGGGTGGCCTTGGCCACCTCTTCCGGCGTCATCGTCCCGGCGATCATGTCCGCGAGGTTGATGTACAGGTCCGGGTTGGCGACCGCGCCGACCTGCATGGAGCCGACCGCCGTGGGCAGGGTGGCGTGCACGTCGAGCAGGGCCTTGGGCACGCCGGGCGGGTTGGCGACCGCCGGCTGGAGCGAGATGGTGTTGCGGTCGGTGACGAACTCCTGGTAGCCGGGGCCCATCCAGTACGACAGCAGCTGCCTGGCCGCGGCCTCGCGCTTGGCGTCACCGGTCCGGAAGGCCACCAGGGCGTTGGACTGGTCCGGGATGAACGTGCCGACCGGACCGGACGGCCCGACCGGGAAGAACCCGATCTTCTGGTCGAGGGTCGCGGTGTCGGCCTTGGCCTGCAGCTGGCCGAAGAACGAGTTGACCTGAACCACCATGGCGGCCTCACCGGCGAGCAGCGCGGCGCCCTGGTCCTCGAACTTCGCCGTCTTGATGTCGGCGTTGAACAGCCCTTCGTCGATCAGCGACTTGTACTTCTTGATCGCGTCGAGCACGACGGGGCTGCTGAAGGTCTCCTGCTTGGTGTTGATCTTGTCCCAGAGGCCGTTCTTGGCGGCGTCGGCGAGCTGGACCTGCACCCACCACTGGGTCGCCCACCGGTCGGCGGCCATCTCGAAGAACGGGGTGACGCCCTTGGCCTTGAGCGAGCGGGCCGCGGTGACCATCTCGTCGAAGTTCTTCGGCGCCTCGGTGATCCCGTTGGCGGCGAAGACCTCCTTGTTGTAGTAGACGCCCTCGACGGCAGGGCTGGTGATCAGGGCGGCGTACCGCGTGCCGTCCAGGATGCCGGTGATGTCGCGCAGCTCCGGGGACAGCTTGGACAGCCAGGGCGCGCCGTCGAGCGGCTGGAGGTTGGTCTTGGCGTTGATGGCCGTGAGCATGGACGAGGTGGGCTGCCAGAAGGCGAGGTCCGGCTTGTCGCCGGTGGCCACCTTGGTCTGGATGCCCTGCTCGTAGGGGTCCGGGATCGTCACCACGTCGACGGAGGCGCCGGTGGCCTGCTCGAACGCCGCCACCACCTTCTCCGGCACGGTGTTGGTGTTCTGCGCCGCCCAGACGGTCAGCTTGACGCCGTCGAGCTTCGCGGTGGGGTCGGCCCAGGTGACCGCCTCGCCGGTAGGTGCGTCGGCACCCGGGTCGCTGCACGCCGCGAGGCCCACCATGAGCGCCGCGGCGGTGGCGACGCTGATCCATTTGTTCATCCTGCTGATCCTTCTGTGGGTCGGGTGACGATCCGGAAGAGCCGCGCGGACGCGGTGTCGTGGTGGGTGGGCGTCAAGGTCAGTGATCCGGCGTCCGTGTCCCAGTCGGTGGTCCACGGCGGCAGTTCACGCGGGTAGAGCACGTCGATGTCGATGTGCCGACCCCGCAGGTGCGGTAGGGACAACGTCACACCGGCACTGTCGCCTCCGCGCCGCCACGCGGCCAAGTGGGTGACGTCACCGGATCTGAGGGCGAGGCTGAGCCACGGGTCGCTCCAGCCGGGCAGGCCCAGCGGCCACACCGGCACCGCGTTCGCCAGGTCGGTGCGGATGTCCTGGAACACCCGCACCGCCGTGCGCACGGACCGCAGCTGGTCGGCGTTCATGAGGTCCAGCCGCCCGGACAGGTAGAGCCGGCCGAGCATCCCCGTGCACACGCTGTAGGCGAAGTGCTCGTCCGGCATGTCGGGCTGCGGGTAGGCCCAGCTCGCCGACTGCTCCGGCAGGAGCGACATCGGGGCCGACACCGCGATCGGCGGGTAGAGCAGGAAGTCCTGCTGGTCGCTGGTGGACTGCAGCTGCATCCGGGACAGCAGGGCGTAGTCCATCCGCATGGCGCCCGACGCGCAGTTCTCCAGGATCAGGTCGGGGTACCGGTCCAGGACCCGGTCCAGCCACTCCAGGTGTGCCCGGTTGTGGGCCAGCAGGCCCGATCCGGCGCTGTCGGCGGCCAGGTCGGTGCCCGCGCCGGCGTCGATGTTGTAGTCGAGCTTGAAGTACCCGACGCCCAGGTCCCCGACCAGCCGGTCGACCACCTCGTCCAGGTGCGCGATCGCGCTCGGGTGGCGCAGGTCCAGGTGGTACCGGTCGTGCTCGACCAGCCGGACGCCGCCCCGCTGGAGGAACGCGGCGTCCGGGAGCTTGTCGGCCATCGGGCTGCGCACCCCGATGACCTCCGGCTCCAGCCACAGGCCGGGCACCATGCCGTGGTCGCGGATGCGGGCGATCACCTCCTCGATCCCGTCGGGGAACCGGGTCTGGGACGGCTGCCACTCGCCGACGCTGTCCCACCAGCTGGTGCCGTTGTCGTACCAGCCCGCGTCGACGCAGAACACCTCCGCGCCGACCGCGGCGGCCGAGTCGATCAGCGGCAGCAGCTTCGCCGTGGTCGGGTCACCCATCAGGGTGTTCATGTAGTCGTTGAACACCACCGGCAGGCCGGACCGGTCGCGGTGCGGGCGGACGAGTTCGCGCCGGTGCGCGGTCAGGGCGGCGATCGCGCCGTCCAGACCGGCCTCGGAGACGGCCACCGACACGGGGACGGTGGTGAAGGACTCGCCCGGCAGCAGGCGGTGCTGCCACTGGTGGTCGATGTCGGTCGGTCCGAGCAGCGCGAGGTACGCGCCGTCCAGCCGCTCGCCGACCTCCCACCGCCAGGCCCCGTTGTGCTCGACCTGCCACAGCCACGTCTGGCCGCTCCGGCGGTCGACGATCCCGCCGGTCGGCAGGTGCGTCCCGGTGGACCAGGTGCCGGTGCTGACGGCCGCGAACCGGCCGCGGCCGTCCTGCCCGTGCAACCTGAGGTTGAGATCCGGGACGGCGTCGTCGCGCAGCGGGTGGCGGAGCCACCGGCCCTCGCCCAGCCACTCGCTGTCGGCACGCACCAGGTCGATGTCCTCGACCCGCACACCGGGGAACCCGGCGGCGAACGAGGTCACGCCCTGCAGGAGCACCGGCGCGGCGCCGTGGTTGGTCACCTTGGTGCGGATCTGGCAGGCGCCGACCCCGTCGACCGACCGGAACGACGTCCGCGCGACCAGCCCGGTCCGCTCGTCGCGCACGTCGACGTGCAACTCGCTCCACTTGCGGTCGCTCGTGCGCGCCGAACCGGCGTAGACCATGCGGCGGCCGAGGGCGGTCTCCGAGAACCGGTGCGAGACGCGGGCCCGGCCTTCACCGGCGACCAACAACTCCACCAGCGGCTGTGCCGCCCGCGAGTCGTCGGGCCGCGGGCCGCCGGCGGACAGCGTCCGCACACCGACCGGGCCGTCCGGGGACACGTCCACGACGAGTTCCAACGCCGAGTGGCCCCAGACCACGCTCGTGGCGGACTCCAACGAGATCACCAATTGCTCCTGTCGTGCGTTCTGACGCGGTACCTGCCGTGCGGCGACGAGCCCGTCGCCGCTAGCCGGTGGGCGCGGCGATCTGGATGAGGTCGATGTTCGGCACGTAGCCGCTGGAGCCGTTGGCGAAGGTGATCGCGTTGGCGCCGGCCGCCAGGTCGACGTCGACCACGGTGGTCCGGTAGTTCGACCACCCCAACGTGTTGCGGAAGTAGGACCGCTTGGCCGTGCCGCCGTTCACGCTGATGTCGGAGTAGCGGTCGACGATGTTGGAGTTGTAGTTGTCGGCGCCCTCGCCCAACTCGCCGTTGGCGTAGGTGACCACCATCCGGTAGCGGCCGGCGGCGGGCGCGGTGACGTTGTTGAACCGCAGCGTGTTCGCGGCTCCCGCGCCGATCCAGCCGACGTACCTGCCGCCGGAGGCCGCGCTGTCGCTGACCACCACGGCCGTGCCGCCCAGCGTGTTCCCGCCGGCTTCGGCCTGGTAGGCGGTCACCGTTCCGGTGGCGGCCGTGACGTCGAGGTAGTCGACGTTGATCGCGTCGCGGTCGTCGGTGGCGTAGGCGTTGACGTCGACGCGGTTGATGCCGGCGGTCAGGAACACCTTGGTGGTGGCGGTGTTCCAGGTGTTCCAGTCGGCCGTGCCCGGCAGCGCCACGTCGGTCAGGTCGGCCCCGTTGAGCTTGAGCCGGATCGAGCGGTTGGCGGGCGCGCCGCTGTACGGGCCGGCGGAGTACCGCAGACCGAGGTTGTAGTAGCCGTCGGTCGGCGCGGTCACCACGAACCGCGTGCTCGCGTTGGCGCTGGCCCCGTAGCCCTCGGTGAAGTAGGTGCCGGAGTAGCCGGTGTTGGTGCCGTACGTGACCCTCGCGCTCCCGGCGAGGCGGGCGTACTCGGCTTCGTACCGGGACGCGGAGCCCACCGTCGACAGGTCCTTGTCCGGCGTGATGACCACGTGGTAGGCCGACGTCCCCTTGAGGCCGGTCAGCGGGATGGTGAGCTGCCCGCCGCTGACGGTGTAGTCGCCCTCCCGCACCAGGTACGGCCCGGCCGACGGGTTGAGCCCGGAGCTGTCCACGCCCCACACCGACGCGTGCACCCGGCTGCCGAGGTAGGACGCCGAGGCCAGGCCGCGGACGATGACGTCGGTGTCGTAGGTGCCGGAGGCGGGGTTGTTGCCGCCGAAGACCAGCCGGGCCTGCTTCTTCGCCGAGTCCAGCGCGGCGACGCCCTGCAGCGAACCGGTGGACGAGGGCGGCGTGACGGCCACGGTGTTGCCGGTCAACTCGCCGTACCACTTGTACAGCCACCAGGCGCCGGTCGCCTGGTTGTTGCGGGTAACCAGGTCGTTGAGCCCGCCCGCGGTGGTCCAGTACGCCAGGCAGCCGTCGACCTTGGAGGCCTCGAACTTGGAGACGAACTGGACGAGGTTGCCGGGCACGCCGAGATCGCCCGAGAACCGCCCGTACTCGTTGATCGAGATCGGCCGGGCGCTGACGCCCAGGCTCGTCTCGATGCCCCGGTAGTCGTTGAAGTGGTTGTCCCAGTCGGTGAAGAAGTCGTTGCCCAGCTCGTGCCAGGCGACCACGTCGGGCAGCACGCCGTTGTCCCGGGCGTAGGTCATGAACGCGCGCAGGTCGGCCGACCGGTAGCTGGAGAAGCCCGGCCCGGCGATCCGCGCGCCGGGGTCGATGGAGCGGATCCGCTGGTAGACGGTCTTCCAGTCGGCCAGGAATCGGCCCCTCAGGTCGTTCTGGTACCAGATGCCGTCGGGTTCGTTGAACGGCACGTACACGTAGGACGTCCGGTTGGGATCGGCGACGACCTTGCGGACCATCGTGTCCACCTTGGACAGGTAGTCGGCGATGCCCAGGTTCTCGTACGGCCAGTTCTTGTAGATGTCCTGCATGTAGATCTGGATCTCGCGGCCGCCGGCGCGCTTGAACATCGGCGCGATCTTGAGCGCGTCCCCGTTGGGGTGTTGCAGGCCGTCCGGCGCCTTCTGGGCGGTGACCTGCGGGTTGAGCGCGGCCAGCATGGTCTCGTTCGGGATGCCCTCGTCACCGAGCCCGTACAGGAACCCGGTGGCGCCGTAGCGCAGGGCGCCGGTGTTCGCCGCCAGGTCGACCACGAACTGCGATGGAGCCGCACCGGCCGAACCGGACGTCACTCCCGCCGCCACCGCGGCCACCACCGCACACCAGGCGACTCTCGCCTTCGTCGATCTCATCACCGTCGTTACCTCCTCGTCGAGGGTCGGGCTACTGGCACAGGAGCTGCGGCGGCGGATCCGTAAGGCATCTGCGGCGAGCACGTTCGTGCTGATCAAAGCCATGTGACCGGTCACATGGACACGCGAGAGTGTGACCGGTCACACGACCTGATGAGAAGACCGCGTTACCGTGTTGTTACGAAGAATTCGGCGGGAACCCGATCACGGGCCGCTGTTCAGGCCTGCCGGGGAGGCGCGGTCGACTCCCTGACCACGAGGGACGGCGGCGCGAGCTCCACCGCGGGCTGGGGCACACCGGTCACCTCGGCCACGATCGCCGCCAGGCACGCGCGGCCGAGGGCCACGAAGTCCATCCGCACGGTCGTGAGCGCGGGCGTCCAGTAGGCCGCGCCGGGGACGTCGTCGAACCCGACGATGCTGACGTCGCCCGGGACGTCCCGGCCCGCCTCGTGCAGGGCCCGGCGGACCGCCATGGCGGTGTCGTCGTTGCCGCACAGGATCGCCGTCACGTCCGGGTCGGCCGCGAGCCCCCGTCCGGCCAGGTAGGCCGACCGCACGTCCCACCCCGCCGGCACGACCGCCGGCACCGGTGCTCCCGCCCGTTCGAGCGTGTCGCGCCACCCCGCCTGACGGGCACTCGTGCCGGTCTCCGACGGTATGGCGACGTGGTGCACCGTGCGGTGCCCCAGGGACAGCAGGTATTTCGTGGCGTCGGCGGCGGCCTGCCGTTCGTCCAGGTAGATCATGGACCTCGGGGTGCCGGTCAGTCCGCCCGCCTCGGTAGCGGCCACGGCGGGCACGTCCGCCGGGAGCGCCCGCAGGACCCCGGCCCCGGCCGCGTCGAAGGCGATCACGACGATCCCGCCGGCGTTCGGATCGCTCACGTACTCCACCGCGTGCCGGACGTCGACGGGACGGTCCGATTCCACCACCCGGACCCCGACCGCGAGCCCCTTCAGGCGCGCGGCCTCCTCGACGCCCTGGAGCGTCGAGGCGTAGCCGTACAGCGTGGTGTTCGCGATCACCACGGTCACCGCGCTCGAACGCCCGGAGCCGAGCGCCCGAGCCGCCCGGTTGGGCCGGTACCCCAACCGCTCGATGACGTCGAGGACCTGCCGGCGGGTGTCGGGGTTGACGTTGGGCGAGTCGTTCAGCACCCGTGACACGGTCTGGTACGAGACGCCCGCGGCCGCCGCGACATCGCGGATGCTGGGCGCGGCCTCGCGCCCACGCCTCCGAGCGGGAATGCCGGATGAACGTCCTGTCACCCCGTCATCGTGATCGGTGGCGACGGTGACGTCAAAACCGCTTCAGCTACCGGAGGGCGTCCCGGCGCTGTGGACGGAGACCGCGTAGTCGCCGCCGGCGAACGGCTCGCGGTCCCAGGTGGCGAACCGCTCGACCAACGTCAGCCCGGCCGCGGCGGCGTGCGCGTCGTAGTCGGCGACGGTGTACCCCCGGTCGAGGCTGAACCCCGCGACCAGCAGCCGGCCGACGTGCCCGGCGACGCCGGCGACCAGGGCACGCTGCGTGCCGGGCGGGGTGAAGAGCGGGACGTTGCCGGCCATCACCACGACGTCGAACACCCGGCCGAGGTCGAGGTCGGCGAGGTCCGACTCCACCCAGGTGATGTGCGGTGCCCGTTTGCGCGCGGTCGCCAACATGGACGGGTCGACGTCGGCGCCGACCACTTCGATCCCGTGCCTGGCCAGCTCGATCCCGACCCGCCCGGTCCCGCAGCCCGCGTCCAGCACGCTCGCCGGCCGGTAGGCCCGGACGAACGTCGCCTCGCCGTGGACGTCGGCGCCCGTTGCCGCGAGATCGTCGAACCGGCGCTGGTACCCGTCGCCGTCCCACTGGATGCCCGTCACCGGGTCAGTGTCCCATTCGCCCGTGTCCGTTGTGGATCGACGGCGGCCCGCACCCGCGCGGGCGTCAGGCCGGGACCAGGAAGACCCACGCCCGACCGGGCGCCAGTGGCAGCTCCGTGCCGTCCGCCGTGGTGAACCGGGTCGGGTCGGCGGCGGTGGGGCGTGACCAGGTCGCGTCGAACGCGACACCGTCCCGCAGGACCACGGCCGCGCCCGACCCGATCGTGACGACCACCGGCGACACGGTGCCCGAGGCGTCCTCCACGAACCGACCGGTCCGCGTGGGCACCCGCTGCACGACCACGCTCGCCGCCTGCACGGGTCCGGAATCCGTCGACACCAGCGGAGTGCCGTCGAGCGAGATCGCCCAGCCCGCCGACCACGAGAGGTCGAACGCCGCCCTTTGGAAGGTCACGGACCAGTTGGTGGCAGGGCGGCCACCGGGCGGCGCGGGCCCGTACTGCAACACGGTCGCGCCCGCACCGGTCTCGGGCTTCGGCAGCCGCGGCGGGTGGACGTAGAGGTTGTGCGGCGCGCGCTTGCTCTCGTCGCGCACGTAGGCGTCGCCCACGTCCTGCGGTGACGCCTTCGTCAGCCGGGCCTCGTCGAGCAGCGGGACCAGCTCCGGCGCGGAGCCGGAGAAGGCGAGCACGGGCGTGCCGTACTGGGCCAGCAGTTCCACGTCGGTCTCCCGCGCGCTGCGCACGGGACCCACCACCTCGGGCAACGCGTTCCAGTACACGGCCGCCAGCCTGGTGAGGCCTCCCTCGACGGGCTCGACGTACACCACGTCGGCGGACCCGATCCCGGTGTGCGGACGGGCCGCCGCCGCGTTGTCGACCTTGACGACGAGCGCCGCCGGCTGAGCCGCCCCCGACGCGCCGGGGGCCGTTTCCGCGACCGGTTCGGCGCCGCACGCGGACACCGCCACGACCAGCAAGACCGCACACACCGCGGAGAACCACCGAGCACCCACCGGACTCACCTCGCACGGACCCAGCCCCACCGCGGACCGCCCGCCCGAAGCGGATGGCGATCCGCGACTCCAATCATCCTCCGAAATCGCCTGCGCACCAGGGAAAAGGAAGAAGAACCGGTCCGATCGCCGGATCGGCGACCGGACCGGTCTGGTTCACCCTCGGAGGATCACGGTCAGCGGACGTGGGTCAACGTGCCGAAGCCGAGGTGGTCGAAGCCGCCGCTGTTCGGGCCGTAGTCGCCGCCGCCGCCCTCCGGGTAGACCCGGTCCATGTACGCGGTGGTGTTGGGCGCGGCCAAGCCCCGGCGCTTGACGTAGTGGTTGCGGATCAGCGCCCAGATCGGCCGGTTGTCGCCCCGGCCCGCCTCCGAGATCACGGTGTGCTCCCGCTGGGCGCAGTTGGTGCCGGTGCCCCACCGGTAGGTGGTGAACGGCACGGTGTTGCCCAGGTTGTACCGGGCCACGTACTCGGCCGCCTGGAGGACCCGGTTGTTGCTGTAGCCGTACAGGTCGATGCCCTGGTTCCAGGCCATCTCGCAGAAGCTGCCGAGCAGGCCGATGCCCATCATGGTGTGCCCCTGGTCCCGGCCGCTCTCCTGGAACTGGGCCAGGCCGCCGGAGTGCAGGAACGGGATCGCCTTCATGATCGAACCGTTGCCGGCGCCGGTCTTGAAGTAGTTGACGGCCTGGTCGATCTTGGCCTGGTCGTCGCAGAGCACGCCGATGGCCAGCACCGAGTTGATCGTGCACAGGTCCCAGTTCGCCCAGTAGTTGGTGATGCAGGCCCCGTTGTGGTTGCGCAGGAAGTCGTTGTTCAGCGGGTAGAAGACGTTCAGCATCATGGTCTTGAACCGGTTGAGGTCGAACCCGCTGTAGCCGCGCATGATCTCGGCCGCGTTGGCGAACTGGTAGCCGTAGATGCCTGCGGCCAGGAACCGGTCGGCGTTGCCGGTGACCGTCTTCAACCTGCCCGACCAGGCGTTGAGGATGTTGCGCGCCGCGTCGCCGTGCGCCGCGTCGCCGCTGATCTTCCAGCGCAGGGCGTTCTGGTAGGCGGCGTGGATGTCGTTGTAGAGGATGCCGTAGTTCTGGCCGTCACCGCCCCGGATGATCGTCTCCTGCGGGTTCGCGACCCAGGAACTGGCCGAGTGGCGGTTCGCGACGAGCTTGTCCCAGCCCGCCTTCCACGGGTTGGTACCGGCGCTGACCCGCGCCTTCATCCGGTCGAAATCGGCCTGCGTGTGCAGCAGGCCGGGATGGGTGGCGGCGTACGCGGTGCCACCGGTGTGGGGCAGGACCGCGGCCCCGACCCCGACGGCGAGCGCCGCCTTGAGGACGTTGCGGCGGCTGGGGGCGTTCGAGGGCGTGTTCGTGGACGAGTCGTCGGTCATGGCACTCCTTTGTGCACTGGTCACGACGGCCGGCAGGGGCGGCGGAGCCCACCGTTGCATAGATAGAAAACGATACCGGAATCCGTGCTGCCGAGACAGCGTTGAGACGCCGGTTGACGTGCATGACGCTGGGCTTCTACCGTAGACAACGCTTTCTAGACCGGCCTGGAATGGAGCTGACTCGGTGGCGAATCGCCCGACCGCACTCTTCGCGATGAGCCGCGAGCACCTGCCGATGATCTTCCCGGAGCACGTCATGAGCCAGCTGCGCCGGCTCGTCGAGGTCGACGAGACCCTGGTGGCGGAGCGGTTCGACACCCCCGAGGCGGTCGCGGCGCTGGCCGACGTCGAGGTCCTGGTGACCGGCTGGGGCTGCCCGCCCATCGACGCCGCGGTCCTGCGGGCGGCGCCACGCCTGCGCGCCGTCCTGCACACGGCCGGCTCGGTCAAGACCCTCATCACGCCCGAGTGCTGGGAACGCGGCGTGGTGGTGTCCTCGGCCGCGGACGCGAACGCGTTGCCGGTGGCCGAACTGACCCTCGCCATGATCCTGTTGGCGGGCAAGGACGTGCTCGGACTGCGCGAGCGCTACCGGACCGAACGCCACTTCACCCTCGGCGAGGTCGTGCCCGACATCGGGAACTTCCGCCGCCGGGTGGGGATCGTGGGCGCGTCCAGGATCGGCCGGCGGGTGGTGGGGCTGCTGGAGCCGTTCGACCTGATCGTGTCGCTGACCGATCCGTACCTGACCGCTCCCCTGCCCGGCGTGCGACTGGTGGAGCTGGACGAGCTGTTGCGCGACAGCGACGTGGTGAGCCTGCACGCCCCGGCCACCCCCGAGACGCACCACATGCTCGACAAGAGGCGGCTGGCGCTGATCCCCGACGGCGGCGTGCTCATCAACACCGCGCGGGGCAGCCTGGTCGACACCGACGCGTTGATCGACGAACTCTCCACCGGCCGGATCAGCGCCGTCCTCGACGTCACCGAACCCGAGCCGCTGCCGTCCGACTCGCCGCTGTTCGACCTGCCGAACGTGTTCGCGACCCCGCACATCGCGGGTTCGCACGGCAACGAGCTCGGCCGGCTCGGCCAGTCCGCGGTCGACGACCTGGAACGCCTGATCGCGGGCGTCCCGCTGCACGGCCAGGTGCTCCCGACCGACCTGGACCGGGTGGCCTGAGCACCCGCCGACACCCCTCCGGGCCACCGTTCGCCCCTGGCCGCCAAGGAGATCCGGGGCGCCGCCGGCGCGCCTCGGCTGTCGTGCGAGGGGGTGCACTATCGTGGTCGTAACCGGTTCCGCCACGACGAGAAGGACCACATTGGCCAGACGAGCCAGCCCCGAGCAGGTGGGGCAAGCCACGGTGAAGGACGTCGCCGCGCTGGCCGGCGTATCGATCTCGACCGTGTCGAGGGTGCTCGGCGGAACGTACCCGGTGGCCACCGCGACCCGCGCCAAGGTGGTCCGGGCGATGCGCGAGCTGGACTTCGTGGTGAACGCGCACGCGCGGGCACTGGCCGGAGCGCACACCAAGGTCGTGGCGTTCGTGCTGGACGACGTCACCGGGCCGTTCCACGCGGCCGTCGCCAGGGGTGTGGAGCACCAGGCCACCACCGAGGGCAGGCTGTGCCTGCTGTGCACCACGCACGGTGACCCGCAGCGCGAGCTGGCCGTGATCGAGCTGATGCGTGAGCAGCAGGCCGACGCGGTCATCCTGGTCGGCGGCGCGTGGGAGGACTCCGAGCACCAGGAGCGGATGACGCACTTCGCGCGGGCGCTAGACCGGTCCGGTTCGCGGATGGTGCTGTGCGGGCGTCCCACGCTCGGACCGGACGTGCCCGCCACTGTCGTGGAGTACGACAACGAGAACGGCGCGTACGCGATCACCAGCCACCTGCTGTCGGCGGGTCACCGGCGGATCGCGTTCCTCGGCGTGATCGACAAGCTGACCACGACCACCCAGCGGGTGCGCGGGTTCACCGAGGCCCACCGCGCCTACGGGCTGGAGCCGGATCCGGGTCTCATCCTCAACGGCGACTTCACCCGCGCTTCGGGCCACCAGATGACCAGGCAGCTGCTGGCCGACGGCAAGCGGTTCACCGCGATCTTCGCGGCGACCGACATCGTGGCGGCCGGCGTGTACCAGGCACTGCGCGAGGCGAACCTCCGGGTGCCGGAGGACGTGTCGGTGGTCGGCTACGACGACATCCCGCTCGCGCTCGACCTGGTGCCCACCCTGACCACGGTGCACGTCCCGCACGACGAACTGGGCCGCACCGCCGTCCGGCTGGCGATCAACCGCGCCACCGAACCGGTCCAGCACGTCATGCTCGGCACCCACATCGCCGTCCGCCACTCCGTAGGCCCACCCCCAACCCCCTAGACGTTCAACTCTCGCGAGAGTCGAACCCCCAGGTGCCGAGAGTCGAACGCTCAGGTGCCGTGAGTTCAACGTTCAGGGGCGCGTGACCGGAACCTGAGTGTTGAACTCGGCCTACCTGAGTGTTCGACTCTCGGCACGCGAACGTAGGACTCTCGCGAGAGTCCTACGTTCGGACGGGTTGGTTCAGCGCTTGGGGCGTAGGCGCAACAGGCGGGCGCTGGTTTCCTCGGGCAACGTCAGCTCCAGCACGCCGTCGCCGACCGCCACCGCCTCGCCGGCCCACGTCGGGTACAGCACTTCGACCTGCGGATCCGGGCCCAGCCACTGGGGCAGCGGGATCCTGGTCGCGGCACCGCCGCCGCGCCGCCATACGGCGAGAAGCAGTTCGTCGGAGGGGGTTCGCGTGCCCAGAGCGATCCAGTCGTCACGCCACCCCGGCAGGCCGAGCGGCCACACCGGCTCACCGGCGGCGATCGACGGCCGCAGCTCGCGGTAGACGTCGAGCGCCGCGCGGACCACCTCGCGCCCGCCCTCGTCGAGCGTGTCGATCCGGCCGGCCAGGTGGATGCGCGCCGACATGCCCGAGATCAGCGAGAACGCCAGCTCCTCGTGGCTCATCGTGCCGTCAACCGACGCCCACACACCGGCCTGTTCGGGGGTGATGGCCAACGGCGCGGCGGCCGCGATCGGCGGCATGTTGCGGAAGTCCTGCTGGTCGGTCAGCGACTGGATCGGGAACAACGCCCCGGTCGCCGCGTCCGTGCGGCTGCCCCCGGCGGCACAGCCCTCGATCGTCAGGCCGGGATACCGGTCGAGCACGTCGCGGACCCAGTCCAGGTGCGCGCGGTTGTGTTCGAGCAGGCCCAGCCCGACGCTGCCGGCGAGTTCCGTCCCCGCGCCGATGTCGATGTTGTAGTCCAGCTTCAGGTAGCCGAGGTCGAAGTCGGCCATCAGCCGGTCCACCACCCCGTCGAGGTGCTTCAGAGCCGCCGGGTGACGCAGGTCGAGCTGGTACCGGCCCCATTCGAGCACCCGTTCGCCGGACCGCCGGAAGAAAGCGGCCTCGGGCAGCGACTCCGCCAGCGGACTGCGCAGCCCGACCACCTCCGGCTCCAGCCACAGGCCCGGCCGCAGCCCCGCGGAGCGGATCCGGTCGATCACGGCCTTCAGCCCGCCGCCGGGGAAGCGCCGCGCCGAGGGCAGCCACTCGCCGACGGCGTCCCACCAGCCGCCGTCCTCGTCGTCGTACCAGCCGGCGTCGATGCAGTACCCGTCGACGCCCAGCGCGGCGGCGGCCTCGACCAGCGGCAACACCCGGTCGGTGGTCGGGTTCGACATCAACGCGTTGAGGAAGTCGTTGTACACCACCGGCAGCTCGACGTTGTCCGGGTGCGGACGGCGGATCCGCCTGCGGTGCGCGGTCAGGACGGCGCCAACGGCGTCCAGCCCTCCCCCGGGCACCACGGCGACCGACGCGGGCACCGTGCGGAACGACTCCCCCGCGCCCAACGGCACCGAGCACTGGTGCTCGGCGGCGGTCGGGCCGGACACGACGAGGTACACCGCGCCGAGCCGGTCACCGAGTTCCCAGTGCCACGCGCCGCAGTGCTCGACCTGCCAGGCGAGCATCGCACCGGACCGCTCGTCGGAGAGGATGCCCATCGGCAGCATCTCCGACGTCGACCACGCGCCGGTGCTGGTCGCGGTGATCCGGTTCTTCGACCCGAGCTGGTCGTAGGCGACCATCCCGACGTCGTAGAGCCCCTCGGCTGCCAGGGTGCGGGCGCTCCACCGGAACTCGCCGCTCCACGGGTTGGCCGCCCGCCACAGCACCAGTTCCGATTCCCAGCGCCTGCCGTGCCCGAGCCCGGCGAGCACGAAGCTGGACACGTACTCGACCACGACCGGCCGTCCGCCCGCCACGACCTCGGCCCACGTGCGCACGACCGGGATGCCGGAGGCGATCTCGTAGTGCGCCCGCACCCGCACGCCGTCGTCCGGTTCCGCCAGCTCCAGCACCAGCCGGTGCACACCGTCAACGACCTCGGAGTCCTTGGACACCAGGCGCAACCGCTGTGCGGCGGCACCGTCGACGTGCCGCTTCCCCGCCGTGCCGTGCCGCCCGTCGCCCGCCAACGCCAACTCGACCACCGGCAACGCCGACCGCCACAACGCGGCCGGGTCGTCGGGTGCCCGGTCGTCAGGTTCCCGGTCGGCCGGCGTGACCGCGAGCAGCCGCGGTGGCGTCTCCGGGCCGTGCGCGAAGTGCAACCGGACCTCGTCGCTGCCCCACTGCCAGTGCTCCACACCGTCAACAGACGTCACGACTTCACCGCGCCGAGCGACACGCCGCTCTTCCAGAACCGCTGCATCATCAACATGACCGCGGTCAACGGGATCACCGACAGCAACGCGCCCGTGATGACGATCGCGGTGAAGTCGGTCGAGGCCGAGGCGTTCGTCATGCTCTGCACCAGCCAGTTGTAGATGCCCAGCGTCATGGTCCAGTTCTCCGCGCCCTGCAACATCGTCATCGGCAGGAAGAAGCCGTTCCACGACGCCACGAACGAGAGCAGGAAGATCGTCGCGCCGCCGGTCGCCACCATGCGCACCACGATCTGGAAGAAGATCCGCAGCTCGCCCGCGCCGTCGATGCGGGCCGCCTCCAGCAGTTCCGGCGGGATCGCGCCCTCGGTGTAGACCTTCGCCAGGTACACGCTGAACGGCGAGATGAACGTCGGGATCAGCACCGCCCACACCGTGTTCACCATGCCGAGCTTCGAGAACAGCAGGTACAGCGGCAGGGTCAGCATGGCGTACGGGATCAGGAACGAGCCGATCACCAGGCCGAGGATCAGCTTCTTGCCGGGGAACGTGAACCGCGCCAGGCCGTAGCCCGCCGCGAGCGCCAGCACCGTGTTGACCACCGAGCCGACCCCCGCGTACAGCAGCGAGTTCAGCGTCCAGCGCAGGAAGATGCCGTCCTCGTAGGCGAAGATCTGCCGCAGGTTGTCGAACAGGTTGAACTCGGCGAACCACAGCCCGTTGGTGTTGATCAGGTCCGACTCGTTCTTGGTGGCGGACACGAGCAGCCACCACACCGGGGCGACCGAGTAGATCAGGAACAGCACCAGCCCGACCAGCACCAGGATCCGCGACGACCGCGGCACCTGCACCCCGACGGCCGGTTCGTCGCCCCCACCGCGTCGCGGCTTGCCGGTGACGCCCGGTTGCCGCTCGGACGCGTCCAGCTGATCGCCGTCTTTGCCGGTGGCAGCGAGAATGGTCATGACTGCGTCCTGTTCCCGAGGCGGTAGAACAACGCCGAAGCCGCTCCGACGACGATCGCGAGGATCACCGACAGTGCCGCCGCGTAGTTGTAGTTGCCCGCCTTGAAGGCCTGGTTGAAGATCATCATGATCGGGGTGAAGTTCGACGTCACCGTCTCCGGCGAGGTCACCCGGAACACCGTCGGCTCGGCGAAGATCTGCAACATCCCGATGATCGACAGCATCCCGGTCAGCACGACCGTGCCGCGCACGTAGGGCACCTTGATCGACAGCGCGATGCGCAGCTCGGAGGCACCGTCGATGCGCGCGGCCTCGAACAGCTCCCTCGGCACCGCGCGCAGCGCGCTGTAGAGAATGAGCATGTTGAAGCCGACGTGACCCCAGGTCAGCAGGTTGCCGATGGAGTACCACAGCAGGTCGACGGAGAAGAAGTCGAGCTCCAGCCCGAGTCGCCGCCCCGCGTCGGTGAGCGGGCCCAGGCGCGGCGAGTACAGGTACAGCCAGATCAGCGAGCCGACCATCAGCGGGATCATGTACGGGATGAGCAGGCCGAGGCGGAAGTACCTGGTCTTACGCCCCGTCACGGCGTCGAGCAGCAGGGCCATCACCAGGGCCAGCAGCAGCATGACGGGGATCTGCACGACCGCGAACACCACGACCCGGAACGTGGCCTGCCAGAAGACCGGATCGGACAGCCCGCGCACGTAGTTGTCGACCCCGACGAACTCCGTCACGGCACGGCCGAAGCCGGAACCGGACTTCCGCTCGACGAACGCGCTCTGGTACAGCGCGTAGCCGAACGGGACCAGGAACACCAGCGCGAAGCCGACCAGGAACGGCGCGGTGAACAGCAGGCCCGACAGGCGGGGAGCGCCGTGCACCCGGCGCGACCGCCGTCCGGGCGCCGCGCGCGGCGCGGCATCCGGCCTCACCGCGCGCGGTGGCCGACTTGCCGTGTCAACGTTGACCATCCGACACCTCTCCGGTCACGTAACGGAACCACCCTTGGAAACCGTTTGCTGACGCTACAACTCAAGCTTTGATCGGGTCAACGAGCAGGCAACAGACTCGTACACCTGGTGAGACGACCGTTGACAGTGACCGCAACGGGCCTCAGGATAGAAAGCGTTTTCTTCCTGCTGCCGGGAGACCCCTTGCTCCTGGCGGTCGTGCGGGTCGGCAAGGAGCAAAGATGCGAAACGCAAGGACGCGTTGGGCAACCGCGGTGGCCGGGGTGCTCATCCTCTCGCTGGCCGCCTGTGGTGGCGGCGGAGCCGGAGGGTCCCAGGAGGCCGCGGCGCCGAGCACGTACTCGGGCGAGCCGGTCACCATCGAGTTCTGGGGCAGCAACCAGTACCTGAAGGGTCTCGCCGACGAGTACAACAAGCTCGGCGGCCCCATCACGGTGAAGTTCACCCAGCAGCAGGGCAACCCCGAGTTGCACAAGGCGCTGCGCAACGCGTACGCCGCCGGCGGCGGTCCCTGCGTGTTCGACACGATCACCGAGACGGTCAACTCGCTGGCCTCCGACGGCATCGTCGCGGACATCAGCGACTACATCGAGCCGTACAAGGCCGAGTACACGCCGATCGCGTGGGAGGCCGCGCGTGCCGGCGACCGCGCGTTCGGGTTGCCCGCGGCGAACATCCCGAACTTCATGCTCTACAACGCGGCGGTGTACCAGAAGGCCGGAGTGCAGTACCCCACCACGTGGGAGGAGTTCGTCGAGGCGGGCAAGAAGCTCAACGCCCAGGGCGTCAAGATCTTCAACCTGGCCGGCGAGGACTACACGACCTACGTGTACCTGGCGTGGCAGGCGGGCGCCCGCTGGTGGCAGCTCGACGGCGACGGCTGGAAGGTCGACGTGGACAGCGCGGACACCAAGCAGGCCGCGGACATCCTCCAGCAGCTCATCGACAACGACCTGGTGGAGAAGATCTCCTACGCCGAGTTCGCGGCGATGATGCAGCAGTACAACGACGGGCGCATCGCGACCCGCCAGCTGTCCACCTGGCAGACCAAGAGCATGCAGAAGAACCTGACCACCGGCCTCGGCCAGTGGGAGCCCGCGCCGAACCTGACCTTCGCGGGCGAAGCGCCGGCCAACGTGTCGTTCACCCGGGTGTACTCGGTCAACACCAAGTGCGCGAACCCGGCCGCCGCGGTGGAGTTCGCGCACTGGGCGTCGACCGACAAGACCGCGATCAGCCTGATCGCGGACCCGGAGAAGGGCTCGTCGTGGTTCCCGGCCGTGGCCGACCCGGCGCCGTACACCGACATCTCCAAGCCGGTCCAGCTCATCGGCGCGCACGCGGACAAGTGGCAGTCGGTCGTCACCGGTGCGGTCAAGACGCAGAAGGGCGACTGGCAGTACGGGCCGAACTCCCAGCCCGCGTTCGAGCACCTCGCGGACCTGTGGGGCAAGGCGGTCGACAAGCAGATCCGGGTGGCCGACATCGCGCCCGAGATGCAGAAGTGGATCGTCGACGACCTCAAGCAGAGCGGGATCACCGTAGTCGAGTGATCCTGCGGTGCACGGCCCCTGGCGCCCCTGCAGCGCCAGGGGCCTGCCCGTTGTGTCAGAGCGTGGAGAGCCAGTCCAGCAGCAGGTCGCAGAACGCGGCCGGTCGCTCTTGGTGCAGGTAGTGACTCAGCCCCAGCCAGGTCACCACGCGTGAACCCGGCGGCAACGGCAGCGACTCCGCCCAGTGGGCGGCGTACTGCGTGGAGTACAGGCTGAGCAGCGGCACCGGCAGCCGGGACAGGTACTCCGCAGCGGCCTGTCGACCGCCGATCGCACCGTCGTCCAGGTACATCGACCGGTACAGCCGGGCCAGCACGGTGCCACTGGTGGCCGACATCTGGCGGCGGGCGTCACGCCAGAGCGCGGAATCGCCACTCCCACCGTCGAATGCGGCATCCACGAACTCCGCTCCCGCCTCACTCCCCCGTCGTTCGAGGTCGGCGAGCCGGTCGGCACACCCGGCCAGTTCGTCGTCGTCGGCCCCGTAGGCCGGGTCGATCACGGCCACGGCGCGGACCAGTTCGGGATGGTCGACGGCCAGCCGCACGGCGATCTGCCCGCCCATCGAATGACCGACGACGACTGCGGGCGTTCCGGCCGACGCGGCGATCACGGCGGCCAGACCGTCCACAATGCCCGGGATGTCGGCGCCCGCTCGACATCCCGGCGTGACGCCGTGACCGGGAAGGTCCAGGACGATCGCGTGACGACCGGCGAGCAACGGCAGGTGCGCGTCCCAAGCGGCAGCCGACGCACCCCAGCCATGCACGAGCACAACCGCTTGCTGTACTTCCATCTTGTCTGTTCCCTACCTCACCGCTAGGTTCATAGAAACCGCTTTCTACACCTGCACACAGAGGGTGGCACTCGCGATGATGCGATACGTCCGGCTCCCTGCATCGGTGACCGCGGTCACCCTCACACTCGTAGCCGCGCTCCTGCCGGCCACGACAACAGCCGCCGCGGCAGCCACTGGCGGCACCGTCGACACGGTCACGTTCGGCGACCCGGAATCCGAACGGGCGCACGACTTCTCCGGTGACTCGACCACGGTGGTCGACGGCGCCAACGGGCGCAAGGCGCGCGTGGCCGAGCCGTTGTCGCCGCCCACGAGCCACCTCGGCGACCTCAGACTCTCGGTCAAGGTCGACCCGGCCGCGCAGAACTACCTCAGCCTGAAGTTCTGGGGCGAGGACGTCTCGACCTACAAGACCGTGCTGTTCGTCAACGGCGCACAGACCACCTACCGGTCGCAAGGCGACTACGAGGCCATCAACACCGGCACCGGCAAGGGCCTCGACGGCCGGTTCTTCGTCAACACGGCCATGTTGCCGCTCTCGTCGACCCAAGGGCGCGAGCGGGTCGAGCTGATCCTCCGCACCTACCACCCGAGCCTCACGGCCACCGCCACCGAGCGGTCCCGCAAGTACTACCAGGCCCTCGTGCACACCAGCCCCGAACTGGACATGGCGGACGAGGACGACACCGGCTACCAGCCGACCACCAAGGCCGCGCCCGCGCTGACCGCCGCCGAGGAGAAGGCCAAGATCGACGGGCTGCGGTCCGAGCAGCTCGCCCTGTTCGACCGGCTGAGCGCGAAATCGGACGCGAGCCCCGGCGCCACCCTGAACATCAGCCGGTACCAGGACGAGCTGCGGTTCTACACCGAGGTCCTGCTGACCGACTGGTCCCCCGCCAAGACACCGGCGGACAAGCGACTCGCGCTCGACCGCGTCTTCAAGTCGATCGACAACTTCACCAAGCAGTACTACGGCAACGTGCGCAGCCTCGGCGACGGCGGCCACCAGTCCGACTGGGGCGGCTACTACTCCGCGCTCGGCGAAGCGCTGTACATCGTGGAGAACCTCATCGCCGACGACCAGGTCTACGGCGCGCAGCGGTTCACCGACTTCCTGGGGCAGCCCTTCGAGACCGGCACCGCCGACGGCCCGAACAGCCTCGCCGGCGTCGACTGGACCGGCGGCGCGCTCACCAGGGGCGAGGCGTGGGAACGCGTCCTCAAGGCCAACTTCGACTTCGCGCGGTCCCGGCTGTCCTACATCTACAACCAGGTCATGTACACCTACGAGGGCGCGTGGAAGGCGCACGAAGGCCTGCGCGTCATCGGGTCCGGGTTCTTCGAGGGCAAGCCGCGCAGCCACGCGATCGTGGGCGAAGCGCTCGGCTCCCGCCCGTTCCTCGGCGAGGAAGTGCTCGTCGGGCCGAACGGCGAGGAGCTGGACCTCTACCACTCGTTGTTCCAGCACGACCGCAACGCCGTCTACAACGAGGCCTACCTGAAGGTCGTCATGCGCGGGTTGGCGAAGAGCAAGCTCGACGCCGAGGGCAAGGTGGTGCGGCGGCTGCCGTACGGCAAGCACTACACCGGCGTCACCCGTGACGGCCAGACCCGCGAGAACACCTACGTCGGCAACTACGGCGAGTCTACGAACTACGTGACGTCGTGGTTCTTCCGCACCTTGGACCACGCGGGCGACGAAGAGCTCAACAACGAGATCCTCAAGCTGGCGCTGCGCAACGTCCACGCCCGCGGCCACACCCGCTACCAGAGCACGGACGCCAACGGCAACCGCGTGATGCTCATGCAGCAGGTGATCGACGAACGCAACGCCGCCTACCCCGGCCGCATCGCGTACGCGTCGGACATCAACTCCGGCCGTGGCCTCATGTTCGCCGCGCTGGAGCAGTTCATGGCCGACAACGCGGACAAGTACGCCGGTCCCGAGTGGACACCGTTCTGGGGCTACGCCCGCGAGGCGGTCGGGTTCGCGCAGCAGCAACTGGTCGACAACCAGTACTTCCCGTACTTCAACAACGTGCTGGCGAACCACAAGTACGACCTGCGGCTGCCGAAGACCTACGAGTACGTCACCGGCAAGCGCGCGGAGTACGCCGTGCTCGGCGGCAAGGCCGCCGCCGGTGTCGTGCTGCCGCACACCGACCCCGCCCGGTACACCGACGAGGAGCTGGCCAGGCTCGGCATCTCCCGCGACGACGCCAAGCGGCCGTTCGCGTGGGTGGACATCGACAACATGTACGTCTCCGTCCGCGACGGCGACACCCACCTGTTCGGCAGCCTGTTCCAGCGCAACCGCGGCTTCCTCGGCAACGGCAGGCTGCACGCCCAGCACGGCGACCACGACCAGCTCGTCCAGCTCCAGACCCAGGGCGTGCTGGCGTACCAGGACTACGTGCTGCGCCCGAACGCGGTGGAAGACCCGATGTTCTACGACCGGTACACCGCGCCGGACCGTCCGCTCGCGATGACCGGCGAACTCGCGCCGATCGCGTACCAGCCGGGCGTCGGCACGGTCGTCCGCGACAACTGGATGTCCGACAACCCGTACTCCGGCTACCCGGACCTGCTGACCGCCCGGTACGGCAAGTACCTCATGGCCGTGAACGGCACCCGTCCCGAACACGGCAACGCCAAGGCGCACCACGTGCGGCTGCCCACCGCCGCCGGAGGCGGCAATCAGACCACAGCCGGGGAAGGTGACGGTCAAAACGCAGTCGTGGACCTCGTGACCGGCAGGCGTCTCCCGATCATCGCCGGTGTGGTGGCGGTGCCGCCGTCCAGCGCCGTGGTGCTGGACCTGGGCACCGACGAGGTCAAGCCGAGCGCGCCGTCGGCCGTCGACGTCGCGGTGGCCACGCCGGGCTCGAACGCGGTGGGCCTGACCTGGCGCCCCGCCGCGGGCGCCACCTCGTACACGATCACCCGGGCCGTTCGCGAGCAGGGCCCGTTCTACCCGGTCGCCCACGGCGTGCGGGGCACGTCGCACATCGACAAGACGCCGTCGGCCGGGACGTTCTTCTACCGGGTCACCGCGGTCAACGGCCAGGGTCTCGGCCGGCCGTCGAACGCGATCAAGGCGGTGGTCACCCAGGCGCACACCGCCGGCCTGCGCAACGGGCCGTGGCGGGACGACGTGATCGGCAACGCGACCGGCGGATCGTCCTCCGTGGAAGGCAGTGCCATCACGGTGAACGGCGCGTCCGGCACCGGTTTCGGCGGCGGTGACGACACCGCCATCTACAACCGCTTCCACGCCGACTCGCTGGTCACGGTCAGCAGGCTCGCCCAAGGCAGCACGGTCGTCTCCGCCAAGCTGGACGGCGCGGGCGGCGTGATCCTGCGCGACAGCGCCGACGCGGTCGGCCGGTACGCCTACCTCGGCGTGGACGCCACCGGCGCGCTGTCGTTCAAGTACCGCTCGCTGGACACCCGCACCGACATCGGCACCGGCACCGCCGGCCAGAACGCCACCGGCGGGATCACCCGGAGCCCGTTCGCGGTGGACCTCAAGGGCCACCAGGCGGCCACCCACCCGTACGTCAAGCTGATCCGGCTCGCCGACAGCCACCGGATCACGGCGCTGGTGTCCGAGGACGGGCAGGTGTGGGAGCAGGTGGCCACCGCGGACGTCCCGATGGTGGACGTCGTGCACGCCGGTGTCGCCACCACGCAGACCGCCAGGTTCGGCGACGTCGAGGTCGACTCGCTGCCCGCCGGCACGGTGCTCGCGTCCGGCCGGTTCGGCGACCGGACCGGGACCGTGTCGTGGACCAGGCCGCGGGACGTGATCGCGTTCGACCTCTACCGCACCCGTGACGCGGCGGTGGCCGGCACCGACCCGAGCACCGATCCGGGCTCAGGCTGGGAGAAGATCGTCGACAACCGGTGGGCGCTGTCCTATGAGGACACGATCTACGGTGGCGCCATGCACTACAAGGTCGTCGCACGACGGCTCGACGGCTCCACCACGGTCAGCGCACCCGTGACGATCACCGCCGAGCCGTTCCCGACCGTGCTGGCGAAGGCCAGGACCGTGTCGGCCGACGACTACACCGCGGCCAGCTTCGGGGCGTTCAAGGCCGAAGTGGACGCGGCCGAGCAGGCGAGCACCCAGCCGGGCGCCGACGAGGCCGCGTTGATCAAGCGGGTCTACGACGCGTACCGCCTGCTGGTGCCGGTCCACCGGCACAGCTTCGAGGCGGACGAGTCGGACGTCTGGCAGGCGGCGGGCACCGGCCCGTACACCAGGGTGATCGCGTCCGACCGCGGCCGAACAGGCACCCGGTCGCTGTACTTCGCCAGCACCGACACCAGCGGCAACGGCTCGTTCAACATGTCGTTCCACAACCGCAAGCAGGGCGCGTCGCCCATCTCGGTGACTCCGGGCAAGACCTACAAGGTGTCGTACTGGTACCAGCTGACCAACTACGTGCCGGGACGTACCGTGGGCGCGTACCTCTTCGTGTCGTCACGTGACGGCGGCGCGCAGATCGGCGTGGAGCAGCGGACCTGGCTGCCCGCCGGCGACACGGCGCCGGGCCAGTGGAAGTACGTCGAACGCACCTACCGTGCGGACGCCAACCCGGTCGTGGACAACGTGTCCCTCGACTTCGGGTTCCGGGGTTCCTCCGGCGAGTTCCGCGTGGACGACGTCCGCGTGGAACCCGTGGACTGAGCTGTTTCATCGTGTGTGGAGAGGTGGAGTCGGTGTCCGGGTTCGTGTCGTCGGGTGGCGTCGAAGTGCGCAATCCGATCCTGCGGGGTTTCCACCCCGATCCCTCGATCGTGCGCGTCGGGGCGGATTACTACATCGCCAACAGCACGTTCGAGTGGTTTCCCGGCATCCGGCTCCACCACTCCACCGACCTCGCCCGGTGGCAACCCGCCGGGTACGCGCTCACCGATCCCGACGCGCTCGACCTGCGCGGCGTGCCGGACTCCGGCGGGATCTGGGCGCCGTCGCTGAGCTACCACGACGGGCGGTTCTGGTTGGTCTACGCCGTGGTGTGCACCAGGGAGGGTCCGTTCAAGGACCTGGACGTCTTCCTGGTCACCGCGCCGTCCGTCGAAGGCCCGTGGACGACGCCGCTGCACCTCGGTTCGGGCGGGTTCGACCCGTCGATCTTCCACGACGAGGACGGCAGGCACTGGCTGGTCAACATGACCTGGGACCACCGGCCGGACCGACCGAGCTTCGCGGGCATCGTGCTGCAGGAAATCGACCCCGCCCACGGGCTCGTCGGTGGACGCAGGCTGATCCACACCCATGACGAGCTGATCGAAGGACCCAACCTGTACCGCCGGGACGGGTGGTACTACCTGATGCTGGCCGAAGGCGGCACGGGCTGGAACCACGGGATCAGCGTGGTGCGGTCACGTGACATCGCGGGCCCTTACCAGGCCGATCCGGACGGCCCCCTGCTCACCACGCGGGACAGGCCGGACCTGCCGTTCCAGAAGGCCGGGCACGGCGAGCTGGTCCAGACCGAGACCGGCGAGTGGTACCTGGTGCACCTGGCAAGCCGCCCGCTCGTCGTGGACGGCGAGCGCCGGTGCATGCTCGGCCGCGAGACGTGCCTGCAGCAGTTGGAGTGGAACGCCGAGGGCTGGCCACGACTCGCGCACGGTGACCACTGGCCACGGGAAACCGTGACGGTGCCGTCGCCGGCCGGACCGCCGTTGTCACGTCCGTCGCGGGACGAGTTCGACACCGATCGGCTGTCCGACGAGTGGAGTTCGTTGCGCCAACCGGTGAGCGAGCGGTGGTTGAGCCTCACCGAGCGTCCCGGCTGGCTGCGGCTGCGCGGCAGGCACAGCCTCCACTCACGCTTCGCGCAGAGCCTGATCGCACAACGCCTGACCGACGACCGCACGGTGGTGACCACCGCCGTGCAGATCAGTCCCGAACACCCGGGCCAGCAGGCGGGTCTGGTGTGCTGGTACGACACCGGCACGCACTTCTTCCTCGGCGTCACGACGGGAGACGACGGCCCGTTCGTCGTCCTGGCCGTGTCGGACCTCGGCACGTACACCGAACACGACACCGGCATCCGGCCCGCGCTCGCGGCCGTGACGCACCTGCGCGCCACCATCGACCGGGATCGACTGCGCTTCGCCGTGTCCCACGACGGCACGGACTGGGTGGACATCGGCCTGGAGTTCGACGCCAGCGTCCTGTCCGACGACTACGGCACCTCACTCCGCTTCACCGGGGCCTTCGTGGGCCTGGCCGCACACGACCCGGTGACCGGAACCCTGCCCGCCGATTTCGCCTACTTCGATCACCGCGAATTCGATCACCGCGAACCACCCGGCTGACCGCCGCCGCGACGTGAATGGTTTTCGGTTTACACTGAAGCAATAGTGATCACGGAACGGCGCGGATCCACTCCAGCACGAGCCGGGCGACCTCGTCAGGTCGGTCGAGGTGCATGAAGTGGCCCGCGCCGTCCAGGATCCGCACCGAGGAGCCGGGAGCGAGCCCGGTCTCGGCGTCGGCGAAGTGCTCCGGAGCGACGCAGCCGTCGTCCGCACCGCCGAGCACGAGCAGCGGAAGCGTCGCCTGCACCTCGCTCCGGGCGGCCACCGGCGCCAGCTCGGGGTCGTGCGACGTCCGGTCGAAGTTGCTCCGGTAGATCCGCAACACGTTGCGCAGAACCCGGGGATCGCCGTACATCTCGTGCACCCGCACGCGATGCGCACCGGGATCGAGCCCGGGAGACCACGTGGACCACAGGTAGTCGATCAGGCTCCGGTCGGCTTCCAGCACGGCCTCCGCCACACCGGGCACCTGGAACAACCACATGTAGAAGAACCGTTGCTGCTGAGCCGGATCACGCAGCGCAGCGGGCAACGTCTTCGGCGGCGGCACAGCCATCGTGACCCCACGCCGCAACCGCTCCGGCCACGCCGCCGCGACCCGCCCCACCATGCCCGCACCGATGTCGTGCCCGATCATGTCGACCCCGGCGTCCGGCGCCAACGCCTCGGCGACCGCGGCGGCGTCAGCGGCCAACGTGAGGCCGTCGGCATGAGGCATCTGGTCCGCGGTCGCCGGGTGGTGCCCACGCAGGAACGGCGCCACCACCCGACGTCCGGCGGCCACCAGGTGCTCGGCGAGCGGCCCGAAGGTGGCCGGGTGGTCGGGAAACCCGTGCCAGCACACGACAACCGGCCCCTCCCCCACCGCCAGCGCGGGGAAGTCGAGCCGATCGGTCCGGATGACGATCTCCTCGAAGTCCATGGACCGAAATCTAGTCCCGGACGACTCCGGCGCTCACCGGGGCAACGGCGAGGTGGCTCCGTTCGCGGCCGGGCTTGCCGGGCACGTGCCGGCGGCCAGCCACTTCTCCTTCAGGTCGGCCGGGATGTCCAGGGTGGTGGACTGTCCGTCGGTGAGGGTGCGGACGCTGCCGCCGAGGAGGAGGGCGCCCGCTTTGTCCAGGACGGTCGCGGCGATCCTGCTGCTGTCCTCGGACCGTTCCAGGGCTCGCATCAAGCGGGTTCCGGCGCGGACGGCTCGGGTCCAGCCCCGCGAGTGGGGCACGTTCATCCAGTCGGCGACCTGCGGATCGATCGTCTGGCGGACCATGGCGGCGACGACGCCGTCGAACACCTTGCCGGGGACCATGTCCTCGTACAGGTCGAGGAGATCTCGGGTCAGCGCAGCGCCTTCGGCCGACGGTCCGTAGGACGCCTCGACGAGCGCGGCGTTGAGCCACCGGGCATCGTCCAGGGTCTCCGGCATGGCCGCGGCCGGAATGCCGAGCATCGCGCCGGTCACCCGCCAGACGTAGTAGTACGCGGCGGCTTCCTCCTCGGTCACCGCGATGCCGATGCGCCGCATACCGTCGATCACCTGCACCGAGAAGATGAGCAGTGCGCCGAGCATGTCCTGCTGGCACACGGGAACACCGTCGGCCTCGACGTCCCACTCGCCCGAACGGGTGATGAAGTACCGCACGGCCGCGTGGATCAACCGGGTTTTCTGGACCGTGGGCACGAACGCGCCACCGGAGCCGAACGGCTCGGACCCCATCATGTTCAGCACGAACTGGGACGTCTCCGACAGGCGCCGGTGCGGTTGGTTCAGCCGGTGGGTCAGGCTCAGCACCCGTGACGGGCGGGGCTGGGCGTAGCAGTTCACCATCGCGCCGAACGACAGCACGGACGCGACGTGCACGCCGTCGTCGACGAAGAACTCGTACGCTCCCGCCACCCGTTCGAGATCGGCCCAGTCGGGTGGGTCGTCGGTGGCGACGAGGTACGCGCGCACCGACTCCGGCAGGTCCTCGGGGATGGGCTGGTCGTTGGCGCGGAACTGGCCGAGCACCCGGTTCACGGAGTCGATCCGCCCGGTCGCGACGAGATCCGCGATCACGGCGTCGGCGAGCGGGTCACCCTGGAACTTCAGCGCCTCCACGGCGGCCATGTCGATCACGTCGGCGCCATCCCCCACTTTTGCACGATGCGCACATTGCGCCCGCTGAGTAAACGGTTCCACCGGTGATGGGGCCATACCCCGGACAAGCCGGCCCCCCGAATGCCCGCTCGCATCATCCGAACGGCCTACGGTTCGGGTGTCACGGGGGCCGCGGAGTCTGCCGTCGCGGTCTGTCGCAAGTGGACGGTGCCGAGCGCTGCCGCTGCACCGGACGCCCGGTGTGCCGCGACTCGTCGTGCCCCGTTCGGCGGCCCAGTTCGCGCGGAACTCCTCGCTGCGCGTGGACAGCTCACCGACGAGGTTCGACAGGGCCTGGTCGTGCGGGTTGCGGCTGCTTCGGCTGGTCCGCACGGATTGGGTGGGCACACCCGACCGCCCGAAATGATATGCATCCCGCTCGGTTCGGCGCAGGCCTTCTCGTTGCGCGACATCTTCGATAAAGTCCGCCGGGAGCGCTCCCAGACCTTGTCTCCGGCTCGACTTCCGAAGCCGGCAAGAGTCCTGTCGTCAATCAACGAAGATGCGGCGGTATTCATGCTCCCGATTGCCAAGACCGTCATGCGCACGGCGCGATCCCGGCTGGCGGTCGCCGCCGTCGTCACGACCACCGTGGCCGCCGCCGCGATCACCGCCACCGTCCCCGCCCAAGCCGCCGCCGGCTGTCGGGTCACCTACAAGGTGACCAGCCAGTGGTCGGGCGGCTTCGGCGCGGACGTGAGCGTCGCCAACCTCGGCGACCCGATCACGAGCTGGCGGCTGACCTGGTCGTTCACCGCCGGCCAGACGATCAACCAGCACTGGAACGGCAAGGCGACCCAGTCCGGCGCGCAGGTCACGGTCGACAACGCGAACTGGAACGGCGCCCTCGGCACCGGGGCGAGCGCCGGGTTCGGCTTCAACGGTTCGTGGAACAACTCGTCCAACCCGGCGCCCACCGACTTCGCGCTCAACGGCACCACGTGCACCGGCTCCGCCGGTCCCACCACCACGACGACCACGACGACGTCCACACCGCCCGGGTCCGACGTCCTGGCCCGAGCGCACACGGCAGGCCGCGTGGTGAAGACCGCCGAGAACACCGCCCAGTACACCTGGCCCGGCGTCTACTTCGAAGGCCGCTTCCGCGGCACCGGCGTCGGGGTCGTGCTCAACGACGCCAACAGCGACTACGACATCCAGGTCGACGGGACGACCGTCGCCAGCCTGGTGACCCCGGGCCGGACCACGCACTGGATCAACAACCTGACCAACGCCGAGCACAGCGTCCGGCTGGTCAAACGCTCGGAAAGCCCGTGGGGCGCAGGCGAGTTCGGCGGTTTCGTGGCCACGACGGGTGGCGGGATCCTGACCAAGCCCGCCGCCCGCACCCGGCAGATCGAGTTCATCGGCGACTCCCTGACCGCCGGCTACGGCAACACGTCCACCACCCGTGACTGCTCGAGCAACGGCGGGATCAACCGGAACACCAACGCCAACCTCAGCTTCGGCGCCCTCGCTTCGCGCAGCCTCGACGCCGACTACCAGATCAACGCACAGTCCGGCCTCGGCATGGTCCGCAACTACAACGGCGGCACCCCCGACGTCGACTTCCGCACCTACTACGACCGGGCACTGCAGCACGTCCCCGGCGACGTGTGGCAGAACCCCGGCACGTGGCGACCGCAACTCGTCGTGGTCGGCTTGGGCACCAACGACTTCTCGACCGCCATCAACCCCGGCGAGCGGTGGACCCCGGAAACCCTGCTCGCCGCCTACAAGACCGCCTACCAGGGCTTCCTCGACAAGCTCCGGGCCCGTTACGGCCCCGACACGATCATCGTGGTCGGCGGCCTGAACGGCTTCGCGCAACCCGCCGAACAGGTCGTGCAGGACCGCAACGCGCAGGGCGACAGCCGAGTCCGCTACTGGTACTACGACGACCCGAGCCTGGACCGCCTCGGCTGCGACTGGCACTTCTCCCTCCGCGACCACCGCGTCATCTCGGGGCTGCTCACCGACTACATCGCCACCCTTCCGCTCACCTGGTGACCCCCGAGGCCAACACGGTCTCGTCACCCGAGCGCTCCCCCGACCGGCCGTTGCCCTGGGGCCCCAGACGAGGCCCTGCCCACTCCTTCGGGCAGGGCCTCGCGGCACATCACGTGCTCGTTGGCGCTTTCGGCAGGTCCGTTGCGGTCTGCCGGCCCAGGTGGTTGAACAGCAGGTTGAGCGAGAACGCGAGGATCGCGGTGACCGTGATCGGGCTGCCGCAGATCGTCTGCAACCACGCCGGGAAGTGCTGGAAGAAGATCGAGTTGCCGAAGCGGTCGACCGCGAACGCCGGCAGCAGCCCGACACCGAGCGACACCGCGACGACGAAGGTGTTGTGGTTGCCGGAGAACTCGACCTTCTTCAGGTTCTGCATACCGACCGCCGCCACCATCGCGAACATCACCACCGCGACCGCGCCGATCACCGGCTCCGGGACCGCCGCCACGATCGCGCCGACCTTCGGCACCAGACCCATCACCACCAGCACCCCGCCGGTCACCGCCACGACCCACCGGCTGCGCACCCCGGTCATCTGCACCAGGCCGACGTTCTGCGCGAACGCGGTGTCGGGGAAGGAGTTCATCACCCCGCCGAGCACCGCCGAAGCCCGTCGGTGGCCAGGCCGCGGGCGAGGTCGGCGTCCGAGGGACGCCGTCCGGTGATCTCGCCGACCGCGATCAGGTCCGCGGTGGACTCGGTCAGCGTCACCAGCATCACCACGCACATCGACAGCACGGCCGCGACCGGGAACGTCGGCGCGCCGAAGTGGAACGGCGAGGCCAGGCCGAACCAGCCGGCCTCGCCGATCCCGTCCCAGTGCACCAGGCCCATCGGGATCGCCGCCACCAGGCCGATACCCATCGCCAGCAGCGGCCCGATCTGGCCCGCGAACCCGCGCAGCACCCTGGTGAACAGCACGACCAGCGCGATCACCCCGAACGCCAGCGCGATGTGCGACGGCGAGGCGTAGTCCGGCGACCCGGTGTCGTGCCCGGCGATCATCGCCGTGCCCGGCCCGACCAGCGACACCCCGATGACCACCAGCAGCGTCCCCGACACCAGGGGCGGGAAGAACCGGATCAGCTTCGCGAACGGCCTCGCGATGAGCAGCCCGAACACACCGGAGACCAGCATCGCGCCGTAGACCGCGGGCATCCCGTACTGCGAGGCGATCAGGATCATCGGGTTCACCACGCTGAACGTCGCACCCGCCACGACCGGCAGCCGGATGCCGAGGACCCGCCCGACGCCGACGGCCTGCACCAGCGTCGCGATCCCCGGCGACCAGCAGGTCCGCGTTGACCAGCAACGCGATCGTCGCGGCGTCGAGCTTCAACGCGCTGCCGACGATCAACGGCACCGCGACCGAACCGGCGTACATGATCGACATGTGCTGCAGGCCGAGCAGCGCGAGCCGCCCGGCGGGCAGGCCCTGGTCGACCGGATGGACATCCCGACTCGTCATACGACACTCCCCGTCCACGTGACTGGGCACGACAGCCAACACGGCGTGCATGACCGCAGGGGGGGTCGAGGTCATGATGATCCTGTTTCCCGACCCGGACGACCCGGACGACCCGGACGGTGGCGGCCGGTGGCGGCTGGTGCGGCACACCGAACCGCGGTCACAGGTTCATCGATTCCGACGACAGCGCGCAATTGCTGTGATTCACTCGATAGAGATCACCGAAAGGCCAAGGCGCAGACCGCAATTGTGCGGAGGTGTTTGAGGGGGTGGCGTTGGTGCGTGAGCGTTTCAGCGCCTATCTCCGGCGCACCGAAGGCAGGTTGGCGCTGATCGCGGCTCTCACCGCCGTGTCCACGATCGTCCTCGGTCTCGTCGGGATGACCGTCCTGCGGGATCGGCAGGCCCTGCTCGACGACGCGGTCGACCGACGGGGCGCGCTCACGTCCGCCGCGCTCGACATCTACCGCACGTTCGCCGACGCCGACGCCACCTCCCTCGACGCCGTCCTCGTCGACCAACAGCGCTCACCCGGGCTCCAGCGGAAGTTCCGCGAGGACATCTTCGACGCCGTCGACGCCTTGCGCGAGGCCGCGTCGCGGGACGCCGGAGGCAGTTCCTCCGAACGGGTGCGGAGGCTGACGGATCTCGTTCCGCAGTACGTGCAACTGGTCGAGGTCGGCTGGAGCGCCAGCCGCAACAACCACCCCGTCGGCACGTCCTACCTCTCGCAGGCCTCGTCCCTCGTGCGCGACACCATCCTCAAGGACGCCGACGAACTGCACGACGAGCAGATCAAAGCCCTCACCGAGGCCCAGCGCAACGCGTCCGAGCACGCCTGGTTCACCTACCTGCTGGGCGTCGTCGTGCTCTTCATCCTCTACCGGTCGCAGCGGTTCCTGTTCGCGCGCACCCGGCGCAAGGTCAACATCGGCCTGCTGGCGGCGACCGCGCTCACGGCGATCGCCGTGCTCTGGTTGCCGATCGCGCTGCTCGTCTCGTCGGGCAACGCGGAGGACAGCATCGTGAAACGGGAGCAAGTGGTGGCGCCCCTGGCCGAGGCGCGCAACGTCGGCCGGTCCGCCGACGGCAACGAGGCACGCATACTGATCTACCCCTCGGTGGGCGACATCAAGGCGCTGGAGAACGACTTGAAGAAGATCGGCGCCCTCATCGAGGAGGCCAGGAGGTTCGCCGAGCCCGGCCCCGACCGGGACCGGGTCGACCAGGCCGCCTGGGCGTTGCAGTCGTGGACCGAGATCGACACGGCGTTGATCAAGACGCCGAACGAGCCGTTGACCTACCCCGAGACCGTCGCACTCGTGACGCCGCCGGTGGGTGACGAGAAGTCCTACGCCGAACAGGTCGACGAGCACCTCACGGCAGCGATCTCCGGCTACACCAGGAGTTCCGCCGAGTCCACGGCGTCCGCCCGCGCCGCGCTCAACGGTCTGGACATCGTCTTCGCGCTGCTGATGGGCGGCGCTGCGGTGGCGGCGGTGGCCGGGTTGTGGCCCCGGATCGCGGAGTACTACCGATGAGGGCGCGCGCCGGCTTGGTCGCCGCGGCCCTCACCCTGCTCGTGGCCGGGTGCTCGGCTCCCGCTCCGGCGCCGCAGGAGGAGCGCACCGCGCCCCTCGTGCTGCCCGACGGCTACTCCGACCCGGGGCTCGAGGCCACGTTGGTCCCGGAGTGCGGCACACCGGAGGGCAGGGCCCAGTACAACCCGCGACGCACCCTCAACCCGGCGGGCCTGACGCGTGACGCCGCGGGCACGCCCACCGGCCCGAAGTTGGACAAGATCCGGGAGGACGGGCTGCTGGTGGTCGGCGTCAGCCAGACCACGCCCCTGCTCAGCCGCCGCAACCAGGCGACCGGGCGCATGGAGGGCTACGAGATCGACATCATCAACCGGATCGCGGCCGAACTGTTCGGCGGTCCGCTCCCACCCGACGACCCGCGCCTGCGGCTGGTGACGATGCCGACCGGCAGCCGGCTGCTGGCCCTGGACACGGACAAGAACGACGTGGAACGGCAGAAGACCCCGGAGCTGGCCGAGGTGCCGGAGGTCGACATGGTCGTCGCCGACGTGACCCTCACGTGCAACCGGGTGTTCACCCACGACGTGATGTACTCCTCGCCCTACCTGACGACGAACGCGGGCCTCCTGACCCGCACCGGCGCCGAGCGGCGCGACTCGCTGGCGGACCTGTACGGGCAGAAGGTGTGCGCCGCGTCGGCCACGACGAGCATCGCCGACCTGACCGCCGCACGGCCGAACACCGGGATCGTGCCGGTGTCGGTGCCGGACTCCAGCGAGTGCCTGATGCTGCTGCAACGCGGCCTCGTGGACGCGGTCTACACCGACTTCCCGATCCTGCAGGGCCTCCAGTTGCAGGACCCCGGCACCGCCCTGGTCGACCTGCGCGGCCAGGGCGGCGGGGAGGCGGGCATCGCGATGAGCAAGGACCACCAGGACCTGATCCGGTTCGTGAACGGCGTGCTGGACGAGATGCGCGCCGACGGCACCCTGGTGGCCTCGCGCAACAGGTGGTTCGTGGACGAGGTGCGGGCGGCGGGGCTGGGCGACCCCGGGCCGCCGCTGGACCTGCCGCCCGTCAGCTACATCGACTGAGCCGTCACATCGACTGAGCCGTCACGGCTCCTCGACGGTCTCCTCCTCCGCCGGCAGGCCGTCGCGGCGCCACCGGAGCTTGACCTCGAACTGGCCCTGAACACCGGTCCGGGCGATCACCGCGCCCGCCTCGGCGTCCATCTTGAGGCCGAACTTCAGCTCGACCTCGTCGGGCGCGCGGGTCATCGACGTGAACTGCGCGAGGGCCGCCGCCGCGGCGTCCCGGACCCCGGCGACCGCCTGTTCGAACGTGGCACGGGCCTCCTGCAACACCCTGGTCGATGACCGGCCGGCGCGGGAGATGCCGGCACGCTCGTCCACCTCGATGAGGACCGAGCCACCTTCGGCCAGCGGGAACCGGATGAGCTCCGAGTACGGGTGCTCCGTCGTCACAGGGTTTTCTCCTCGGTGTTCTCGGTCGTCGCGCGGTGTTCTCGGTCATCACGTGGTGTTCTCGGTCGTCACGCGGTGTTCTCGGTCGTCACGCGGTCAGCGCCGTGCGGCAGCCGCCGCAGAACCGTGCGGTCGCGGGCCACGTCTTCCCGCAGTTCGGGCACGTGATCTCGGGCGCGGCCGCCGTCGTGGCCTTCGCGGCGGGTGAGCGGTAGTCCACCGGTGGCGCGTCGGGGCTCATGCTCGACATGACCGAGCTCATCCCCACGGACAGCAGGTCGACGGCCGCGAGGTTGTCCTTGAGCCGCACCACGCCCTCGCTCGGATCGCCCACGACCTCGACCAGCCTCAGCAGCCGGCCCAGCACCTTCTCGTTGCCCAGAGCCGTGGCGAGGGCGACCGCGCGGCCCCACTCGACCGCCGCCGTCACCAGGTCGTTCGCGTCGTGGGCGTCGCACCCGCGCAGCACCGCCTGGCCCAGCTCGGCCTGGTCGGTGTAGTGGGCGACCTTGGGGTCCATCTTGCTGGACTGCTTCAGGTCGTCGGTCCAGTGCGCCAGGACGAGCACGGGCGGGCACGCGCTCTCGAACTCCGTCGCGCCCGCCCGGCGCACCTCCAGGTCCACCCGGCCGACCCGGATGTCGCTGTCCAGCTCGGCGTCCGACGAGTCGACCGTGAGCCGCAGGTGGAACTCGCGGCTCTCCGCGCCCCACGACCCGGTGGTGAACGCGGTGGTGCGGGCGTCGAGTCCGTCGCCGACGAGCGCGGCCTCGGTGGGGAAGGTCTGGCGCAGGAAGTCCACTTCCGCGCGGGTCGTCGTCTTCACCACGATCCGCGCCTCGGGGACGATCTTGTCCATGGCGGCCTTCGTCATGGCCTCGAAGTCGGCGACGAGGTCGGCCGGCCGCCGGACGGCGTCGGCCGTGCCGTGCAGCGCCGCCGCGATGCGGAGCAGCTCACGCTTCTCCCAGTCCGCGCCGATGCCGCGGGCGTCGCAGGTGAACACCCGCGAGCACAGGGAGAGTTCGGCGTCGAGCTTGCGGTCGGACGGGTTGTTCTGGCCGTCGGTGAGCATGATGACGTGCCGCACGGCCGTCGGGTGGTCGGAGAGCAGGCCGCGGGCCAGTTCCAGCCACTCCCCCATGTTCGTGCCGCCGCTGGCCTGCAACCGGCTCACGGCCTTCTTCGCCGCACGGCGGGTCTCGGGGGTCGCGGCGACCAGGCGCGGGCCGGTCGGGTAGACGACCCGGGCGCCGTGCGTGCCCTCGATCACCGCGAACAGCGCGCCGTCGCGCAACGCGTCGATCGCGGCCTTCGTCGCCCGTTGCGCCGCCGCGATCTTCGTCGGCGGGTACGTCATCGAGCCCGAGCAGTCGATGGCGATCACCTCGGCCACCTCGGGCGCGGCGGCGGCGGTCACCCCTTCGGCGGTGACGGTGAGGACGGCGTGCATCTCGTCGTCCTCAGTGGACAGATAGCGGTTCTGGCTGACCGCCAGGCTGAAGCCGGGCACGTTGTCCATGTCCTCGTCCCTGTGGCTCATCGGAAGGTCACCGGCCGGTACCGGTTCGCGAGGTCGACCAGGTGGGAGCGCTCGGCCCTGGTGTCGGCCTGCCGGGCCAGCGCGCGGTACGACCGCTCCAGGCGCAGCCGCAGCGCCTCCTCGTGGTGCTGGAGCACCTCGTCGCCGGCCAGGGACGCGGCGAGTTCGGCCTCCTGCACCACTGCTTCCAGGCGGACGCGGGACTGGCCGGTGGGCGCGCCGCCGTCGAGGTAGAGCTGGGACAGCCGGCCGGTGGCGGCGGCGAGGTCGGCGGCGTTCGGGCGGTCGAGCCGGCCGGGCCTGGTGAGGATGCCGCTGAGCACGCGCACGGCCGCGATGCGTGCGGCGTCGTAGTGCCGCGACACCGGCGGCGTCTCGTCGAGCAGGTCGACCGCACCCACGCGGTCGCCCTGTGCCAGCCGGACCCGCGCCAGACCGAACACGGCGCTGACCACGGACCGGTCGCGCCGCCACACCGCGCGGTACAGGGCCTCGGCCCTGGTGAGCAGGCGCTCAGCCGTGACGAGGAGGCTGTCGTTCTCGGTGAGCAGGCCCTCGTCCTTCGTGCGCAGGCCCTCGTGCTCGGCGCAGTAGGCCAGCGCGAGCTTCGGCGCGTCCTCGCCGGGCAGTTCGGCGTAGACGGCGTCGAACGCCTCCTCGGCTTCCTCCACGTCCTCGTCGGCCAGCGCGATGAGCCCTTCGTGCCACCGCAACCGCCAGTCACCGTCGCCGCCGAGCAGCTCGCGCGCCTGGCGCAGGCTCTCGGCCGCCGCGTCGAGATCGCGCGCGGCGAGTCCCGCGCGGCACCGGACGAACGCCGTCTCGGGGGTGCGCAGGCCCTCCGCCTCCAGCCGGTCGAGCAGGCGTTGCGGGTCCTCGGCGTCGGCGGCGGCCAGGACGTCGGCCGCCGGGTCGTCGGCGGTGGCGCGCGGCACGGGCAGGCCGATGGCCACCACGTCCGGTGCGGGCCTGCCGTGGTCGAGCACCAGGTCGTCGGGCAGCGCGTCGACCCACCGCCGCAGCGGGGGCACGGCGCCGAGGCCGGCGTCCAGCAGCGTGGCGGTGTGGACGAACAGGGTCGACGGCTCCGGGCGCGGCTGCTCGTCGCGCAGCGAGGCGACCTCGCGCAGCACGCCGCGCAGCTGATCCGCCATGTCGGCGGCGGAGGCGAACCGGCGGTCCGGGTCGCCGTCCAGGGCGCGGGTGCAGACCCGGCGGAACGATTCCAGGCCGACCTCGACGCGTTGCCGGTCGGCGGTGCCGTACTGGCCGGTGCGGTCCGCGGTGGCCGAGTAGAGGTGGCGCAGCAGCTCGCCGACGGTGTGCAGGTCGGACTGGACGGTGAGGCCGCGTTCCGCGATCTCGGTTTCGGACACCTGGTAGGGTCGGGTGCCGACGATCTTGCCGGACCGGTCGCCGAGCCGCCGGACGGCGCCGAGGTCGATCAGCTTGACCCGGTTGCCGCGCTCGCCGTGCCTGCCGGAGCGCACGATCACGTTGTCCGGCTTGAGGTCGCAGTAGAGCAGGCCGCGTTCGTGCAGGTAGTCGAACGCGGCGAGGACCTGGAGGCCCGCGGCGATGACGTGCTCGGTGCGCAGCGGCTCGCCCAGCGGCAGCGTGCCGTGGCGGGACTGCTCGGCGACCTCGTTGAGCACCAGGCCGTCCACGTACTCCATGACGATGTAGGTGCGCGGCGCGCCGGTGTGGGCGTCGGGGTGGCTGACGAAGTTGAAGATGCGGACGATGTTCGGGTGGTCGATCGTGGTCAGCGCCTGGCGTTCGGCGGTGGCCAGGTCCTCGTCGGCGACGTCGATGAGTCCTTTGAGGACGACCGGGTTGTCGTCCAGGTGCGTGTCCTTGGCGAGGTAGATCCAGCCCAGCCCACCGCGCGCGAAGCAGCCGACGACGCGGTACTGGTCTTGGACGAGGTCGCCCGGTTCGAGGCTGGGCAGGAACGAGAACGCCGTGCCGCACGCCAGGCAGAACCCGGCGCCCTGCGCGGGCAGGGCCGTCGGGTCGGGGCAGTCGGGGTTGCCGCAGCGCCGGACGCGGACCGGGACCTGGGGGTCGGTGAGGATGCGGCTGGTCGGGTCGGGGAAGTCGAAGACGGGCAGCGACAGCGGATCGCTGGTGCGCGACCGGCGGCTGCCGGCGCTGGTACTTGTGCCGGTGCCGGTGCCGGTGCCGGTGCCGGTGCCGGTGCCGGTGCCGGTGCTGGTGCTGGTGCTGCTCACCGTGACGGCGCGCGGCGCCTCGGCCGGACGTCCGCAGGTGTCGCAGAAGCCGGTCTCGTCGATGGTGCCGTCGCAGTCCAACCTGGTGCAGGCCGTCATCCGTGCTCCCCTTTCGCCAACGCCCGGCGCACCGCGTCCTGGTACTCCCGCACGGCCTTGCGGGCGGCGGCCACGTCGACCGGGTCGGCCGCCAGCCGCGCGTGCGCCTTGCGGTAGGCCGTGGCGATGCCGATGTGCTCCACGAGCCCGCCGTCGCCCGCTCTCGCCTTCCACGCCTCCAGGAGACCGCGCAGGTCGGACAGGTCGTTCTCGTCTTGTCGCGCGGCGCTTCGCTCTCGTTCGACCCGGGCGATGGCGCGGTCGAACCGGGGCAGCCGTTCGGCGACGAGAGCCCAGTCGTCGGCGGCGGCGCGGCGCAGGGCGGTGAGGCGGATGCGCAGCCGGCCGGCGTCGCTGTCGGGGCCGGACCGCAGCAGCACGGCGATGCGTTCGGCGAACCCGTCGAGCCGTGCGGTGACCGCCTCCCGGGCCAGGGTGCGTGCCGTGTCGAGGGCCGTCGAACCGTCCTCGCGGAAACCGAACACGAGGCGTGCGCCGCTGGAGACCATCGGCCTGAACACGTCGTCGAGGAGGGCCTGCGGCTCGTCGGCCTGGTCGACGCCGTCCACGACGACGGTCATCGGCGGTGTGCCTGCCTGGACGCGTTCGGTGCTGGAGCCGTGGATGGCGAGTCCGGCGCGGTCGACGATGCGCCGTGACACGTCTTCGGCCGTGAGCCCTTCGACGTCGAGGGCGAGGTCTGGTTCGGCGGAGTCGCCGACGCTGGAGAGCGCGACGGCGTGCCGGAGGTCGGTCAGCTCGTCACCGACGATGATCAGCACGGCCGCTCCGTCCTGCCGGCGGGCGAGCCAGTCCATGATCTCGCGGACGCGTTCGGCGGGCTGGGAGCTGTTGGCGGGCGGGACGAACCGGTCGGAGTCGATACCGCGGTCGCCGACCGACCACTCGGAGATGAGCGGCAGGTGGGCCTCGATGGCGGCGACGGGCATCATCCACGACAGCCCGGCGTCGTCGTCGGTGTACTCGCTGACCACGATGCCGAGCACGTCCCCGGTGGCGTCGTCGGCGACACCCGACCCGCTGAACCCGGCGCGGACCCGCTGCTCGCCGTCGGAGCGGCGGTTCATCTGGAGCCACTCGGACCCGGCCCAGGCGGCGAGCGTCATGCGTGCCCAGACGCCGATGTCGAGCCCTTGGCCGTGCGGGTAGCCGAGGGTGTGGACAGGCCGGTCCCAGGTGAGCGCGGCCTTGCGGAGCCTCGCCCCGACCCCGCGCGGCTGCCTGGTCTTGAGCTTGAGGATCGCGACGTCACCCCGGTCGTCCCCTTCCGGCGGGACGCAGGCGAGGATGCGGGCGTCACTGGCGGGAGAGCCGGGCAGGGCGACCATGTCGACGGCGAGCTCTTCGGCGGCGAGCGCGACGTGGGCACAGGTGAGAACGTGCTCCGGGTCCAACAGGACCCCGGCGCCGAGCACGCCACCCCCACCCCGGTCCCGCACCCGGACCCGCCACGGCTCGGCCCCGTGGGCGAAAGGCCCGGCACGGCCCGTACCAGCGATCATCCTTGAACGATAAGGCAGGGGTGGCGCGAACGATCACCCTTCAGGAACCCCGTCCCCGTTCGGCCTAGAACGTCGAGGAGACGCCTGGTGCGGGTCGTGCGATCACCCACTGGAAGGTCGCCGGGCCTTCGGGTTCCCGCATGGTCACCTGTTCGTCGACGAGCAGGGTGAGGCCGGCTTGCCGGAGCAGTGCGCGGTTGGTCGCCGGGTCGTGGCTGCTGAAGTACATGGGTGCGCCGAGCCAGTCGTCCTGGACACCGTCGGAGCTCCCGCAGGCCAACGCGGCGAGGAACAACCCGCCGGGACGCAGCCACCGCGTGATCCGCGCGAAGAGGGCGGCGTGCTCGTGCCTGGGGATGTGGCCGATGGAGTAGAACGCGGTCACCGCGTCGAAGCTGTCCGGCGGGAACCTCAGCGTCGTCATGTCCTGCTTGAGGAAGCGGGCACGCGGGACCAGGCGGCGGGCGAGGTCGAGTTGGGCCGCCGATATGTCGACTCCGAGGACGTCGTGGCGCTCGGCGAGTGCCGCTGTGCAGGGAACGCCGGCGCCGCAGCCGAGTTCGAGCACGGACGCCGAAGCGGGCAGCCGGGTCGACAGCGCTTCCAGGAACCGCATCCGCGGGTCGCCGTCGATCCGGCCGATCCAGTCGAGGTGCTCGGTCGCGATGGCGTCGTAGCCCGATTCGACGATGTGCTTGGGATCGCTGACCACGAGGGCGACCGTAACGCGGTGATCTGGGCAGCCGGAACGAGTTCGTCGGGCGCTGTCCGACAGAGGGACCGCTCACGTGGTCGCGGAATTGGTCAGCGTGATCGCGTACACCTCCACCCGCGGGTCGTCGGGCAGCGTCACCGAGTGCACGACCTTGGCCTGGTCGAGTGGGAGGGACAGGCCGAACAGCCGTACCGGCGGCCCGTCCACGCCTTGGCCCGCCTTGATTCGGTGTGGCATCTCCAGCACTGCGGTGCCTCCGGAGCCCGCCCAGTCGCCGACGGTCATCGGCACCTCGGCGGTACTGCCGTCGGCGTACCGGACGGTCACCGCCGTGGTCACGGGGCCGTTGTGGGACGCCGCCACGAGCCGCAGGGCACCGTACTCCCCGGCGGGCAGCAGCATCGCCTGGCCGCGCGCCTCCACGAAGTTCGCGGCCGTCCCGGTCGCGTCCGGGGCCTGGTAGGTCACGCCACCCCACGACACCGGACCCGCGGCGGGCAGCAACGCGGCGTCGTAGCTCCAGCCCTGGCCGTCGAAGTCGCCTTGACCGGACGCCGTGACCGTCGCCGTGCCGTCGTGGTCGAGTTCCCGGGTCAGGTCCACCGCGCACTGCTCCCCCGCCACCGCGCACGTCGCCGCCTGCCGGACCTCCACGACGGCCTCACGCACGACGGTGTTCGGCCCGTTCACGGTGGCCTGAACCGGATAACGGCCGATCGGCGTGCCGGCGGGCACCGTCACCACGACCTGGACCGACCGCTGGGTCGGCAGCCGGCCGGACTTGATCACCAGCTGCCGCGTCGTCGTGACCGACCAGCCGGCCGGCACGCTCGCCGACACCTCGACCGGCACCGTGCCGGGCGCCTGGGCGAGCACGTCCAGGGTCAGCGCCACGGTCTGCGGGGCGTCCGCCGTCGGCACGACCGCCGACGACTGCCGCAGTGACGCGTCGACGTGCCGCCGACCGTCGGCCTGCGCGCGGTTGATCGACGGCGGTTCGGCGCCGGGTTCGGTGCCCCAGGACGAGGGCGTGGTGCCGAGCTGGTGCGCCAACGTGCCGCCGCGGACGACGGTGTCCCAGTCCAGCCACGTCTTCCGGACGTCCCGGCCGTCGAACGACACCCGCCGGACGTACCGGTTGGTGTCACTGGCGCCCGGCGCGGTGATGGTCAGCGTGTTCTGCCCGGTCCGGACGGTCGCGGCCGGGAACTGGGGGCTGGACAGCGCCAGGAAGTCGCCGCCGCTCATCGTCGGGTACAGGCCCAGTGACGAGAACACGTACCAGGCCGACATCGTGCCCAGGTCGTCGTTGCCGGTCATGCCGTCCGGGCCGGTGGTGAACAGCGTCATCGCCGCCCGCACCACGGTCGCGGTCTTCGCGGGCGTGCCCGTCGACAGGTAGAAGTACGGCGCGAGCAGGTCGGGTTCGTTGTTCGGGTTGTAGGTCGGCTTGCCGTAGTAGTCGTAGGGCTGGGTGATCCAGTCCTCGCGCACGGTCCCGGCCGGGTCGGCGAGCAGCTTGTCGTAGGCGAAGAACGCGTCGAGCCGCTGCTCGGTCGCCCGCCGTCCGCCCATCAGCCCGACGAGCCCGTTCGGGTCCTGCGGCACCAGCCACTGGTACTGGAACGCGCCGCCCTCGTGGAACTGGTGCCCCGCGTCGACGGGGTTGTACGGCGTCACCCACGTGCCCTCGGCCGTGCGGGGGCGGAAGTGGCCGGTCGAGGCGTCCCACAGGTTGCGGTACCACTGCCCGCGGTCGGCGAACACGCGCGCGTCGTCGTGCCTGCCCAGGCCACGGGCCATGACCGCGAGCGACGCGTCCGCCGCCGCGTACTCCAGCGTCGCCGACGCCGGGTGGACGCAGTCGTTGTCACCGCCCTTGTGCGCGCAGTCCGTGCCGAGCTTCAGCCCGGACGGGATGTACCCGCGGTCGCGGTAGAACTCCACGCCGGAACGGCCGTTGTACGGGGAATCGGCGGGCGGAACCGTGGTGGCGTTGCGCTTGAGCAGCTCGTACGCCTCCTGCTCGTACCCGGCGAGCAGGCCCTTCGACCACGCCTCGACCAGGAACGGCGTCACCGGGTCACCGGTCATGATGTTGGTCTCGCTGTTGGCCAGCGCCCAGCGCGGCAGCCACCCGCCGTCCCGGCCGCTCGCGACCACTGACAGCGCGACGTCACGGGCGACCTTCGGTTCCAGCAACTCCAACAGCTGGTTCTGCGGCCGGTAGGTGTCCCACAGCGACAGGTTCTGGTACGGCGTGAAGCCTTGCGCGGTATGGGGTTTCCCGTCGAAGCCCATGTACCTGCCGTCCACGTCGCCCGCCAGGTTCGGGTGCAGCAGCGAGTGGTAGAGCGCGGTGTAGAACGCGGTCCGCCGCTCGGGTGCGCCGCCGTCGATCCGGATCGAGCCCAGCCGTTCCGCCCACGCCCGGTGCGCTTCGGCTTTCGTGGCGTCGAAGTCGTAGGAGTCGCCGGTCTCGGCGGCGAGGTTCTTCCGGGCGCCTTCGATGCCGGTGTACGACAGGCCGACCTTGAGCACCACGTCCCGGTCGGCGGTCGCGTCGAAGCTCACCCACGCGCCGTTGCCGCCCTGGCCCGCCGCGTCCGGCACACCCGGCGCGCGGGTCGTGCCGCGCCACGTGCCGAAGCTCGCGAACGGCCGGTCGAACGTGGCGGTGAAGTACACGGTGTGCTCGTCGCGGCCGGCGCAGAACCGCCCGGCCCGGACCCGCCCCTCGACGGTCCGGTCGCCCACCACGTGCACCTCGGAGTCGAGCACCTGTTGGTTCGCCTTGCCGGTGTTGAACAGGACGTTCGCCTGGGTGCCCGCCGGGAACGTGTGCCGCTGCCAGCCGGTTCTGGGCGTGGCGGTCAGCTCCGCGTTCACGCCGTACCGGGACAGCCCGACGCGGTAGTAGCCAGGTCGGGCCTCCTCGTCGGCGTGCGAGTACCTCGACCGGTAACCGGTGATGTCAACGTTGTCCACAGGCCCGGTCGTCGGCATGACGGGTAACTCGCCGGCGACGCCGCAGCCCACGCCGGACAGGTGCGTCTGGCTGAAGCCGTGGATCTCCTGCTGCTGGTAGTCGTAGCCGCCCTGGCCGCCGGTGTCCGGGCTGACCTGCACCATGCCGAACGGCATGCTGACACCGGGGAACGTGTTGCCGAAGTTCTGCGTGCCGACGAACGGGTTCACCAGGGTGGTCGGGTCCACGGCGTCGGGCGAGTCGGGTGCGGCGGTCGCGGCGGTCGCCGGTGTTCCGACGAGCAGCAGTGCGGCGGCCAGCAGGAGTGTGTTGCCTCGTCGGAGCGGCATCAGCAGGGCCCTCTCTGGGTGACAACGTTGTCACGTGATCCGCGTGCCCGATCACCTCCCCGACTCTGGCGCACCGCGCCCCCGTCGTCCAGCCCCGGGAAGACAGGGCATTGACCAGATCGAACTGAGTTCAATACTGTGCGGTCCTGATCGATTGCGTTGCCCTGCTGTCGGAGTGAGTGGGTCAACGATGTCCCTGCACCGCCGTCACCCCGTCCCCCTGCTGCTGGCGATCGCGGTAGCCGCCGTGGTGCCCGCCCTGCCCGCGAGCGCGGCGGAGCCGCCCGTGGACGTCTGCTCCTACCTGGAGAACCCGCAGATGGTGGCCGAAGGGCAGGTCGGGCACCACGCCGAACTGCGGCCGTACGCCGACACCGCTGCGGCGTTGCGCGCGGGCCGCGAGCCGGACACGAAGTGGACCCGCTCGTTGGACGGCAAGTGGCGCATCCGGATGGCCGACCGGCCGCAGGACGTGCCGAGCGGGTTCCAGGCCGAGGGCTACGACACCTCGCAGTGGCGCGAGGTCACCGTCCCGCACACCTGGCAGCCGACGGCCTCGACCACCCGATCTTCCGCAACATCCCCACCGAGATGTGGCCGGACGACGCACGTGACGAGCCAGCCGTTCGGCTTCCGCGAGATCGAGATCCGGGACAGGCAGCTCCTGGTCAACGGCGAGCGGGTGCTGATCAAGGGCACCAACCGCGCCGAGACCGACCCCGAGACCGGGCGGCCCGAGTGGCAGATCGCGTTCATGGACCGGTTCGTTGGCATGGTCGAGCGGGACAAGAACCACCCGAGCGTCTTCATGTGGGACACCGGCAACGAGGCGGGCCTCGGCAAGGCGCACTACGCGATGGCCGAGTGGGCCACCGCCACCGACCCGAGCCGTCCGCTGTACCACCAGTCCAACGGGCCGGACGGCGACGCGCCGTTCGCGCACGTGTGGGGTCCGCGCTACCCGTCGCCCTCCGGTGTGGAGGCGATGGCGAAGCCGCTGAAGCTGGACGCGGGCGCCACCACGACCGTGCAGCTGCCGACGCTCCCGCCCGACCCGAGCGGGGTCGAGCGGTGGCTCGACGTCGAGGCGGTGCTGGCCAAGCCCACCGCGTGGGCGCCGGCCGGTCACGTGGTGTCACACGGCCAGTTCGCCGTGGGCGGCAACCAGGTCCGGGGCATCACCTCGCCCGAGACCGGCGGGAACGTGGGTGTCGAGCAGTCCGGTGACGACACCCTCGTGTCCGGCCGCGACTTCCGCTACGCGTTCGACAAGAACAGCGGCACGCTCACCTCGATGAAGGTGCGCGGCAAGGAGCTGCTGACCGGCGGGCCGGAGCTCGACGCCTGGCGCGCCCCGATCTACAACGGGCGCCACTGACGGGAACCCGATCACCGTCAACGGCAAGACGTACCCGACCGGTCTCGGCGTGCACGCGGAGTCGTACGTCGACATCTACCTCGGTGGTCGTTGCACCTCGTTCACCGCGGAGATCGGTGTCGACGACGAGGTCGGTCCATCCGGCAGCGTGGAGTTCGAGGTGTCGGCCGACGGTGTCAGCCGCTACGTGAGCCCGACGCTCACCGGCGACGACGACGCCGTGCCGATCGCGGTCGACGTGGCCGGCGCGAAGGTGCTCCGGTTGAAGGTTGCCGTGGGTGCCAACGGCAATGCGCACGACCACGCCGACTGGGCCGCGGCAACGGTGCACTGCGGGAGCTGACTGCCGAGACTCGCCATCGACCCGGAGTGGTCTGCGCTACGCTGCGCTGACGACTTTGGGGGTTGTGACCGTGTTCTACTTCGGGGGCCTTTTCGGCGTCCTCACGCTGGGTCTGTGGCTGTTCTGCCTGGTCGACGTCATCACCACCCAGGACGGTGACGCCCGGAACCTGCCCAAGATCAGTTGGTTGTTGATCGTGCTGTTCTTCCCGCTGGTCGGCTCGATCATCTGGCTGGTCGCGGGCAGGCCGGTGCGGACGGTCGGCAGGCCGCAGGCCTACGAGCGCACCATGCCGGCCTTCCCCGAGTACGACCGCCCCGGCCGGTTCGCCGCCACGGATTCCGAGTCCGACGCGGAGTTCCTGCGCCGCTGCCGCGAGCGCGCCGAGGAGCAGCGGCGCAAGGCCCGCGAGTCGGGCGGCGAAACCCGCTAGGCCCTGCCTCCCCCGGTCTGTCACTTGTGGACGGCCGGGCCCGCGCTACGGCAGCGAAGGCGCGTTGTGAGGTGCCGGCCATTTCCAGGCAGATCGGGCGATGGCGACGAGGAGTACCACCTCGACGAGGCTTCCGACGATGTAATAGGCCCACTTTTCGCCTATGCACGACACGATGATGCTGATCGTGTAGAGAACGCTGACGACGATGTTGGCGATCCGGTTGACCCGTGGTTTGAGAACGAGCGACAGGACCACCATCAGGATCGGCGGCATGATGTACATGGTCGTGGAGATCAGGAACACCTGGTCCACCGCGAATGCCGTGGTCGCCATCTTGCCGTCGAGCGCGGCGTCGAGGACATCGGCGCGGTAGAACCCGAAGATGTCGACGTAGGCGAACACGAACAGCATCGTGATCCACAGTGCGCAGAGCACGAGTTTCACATCGACTCGGGTGTCCCGGTACTGCCTGGTTGTCGTTGTCGTCACGGGGATCTGCTCCTCCTGCCGGGCCGTGGAGGTCCAGTGTCGCCGCGTCGTGTTCGTGACGCACCGGCACTTCGGCCGGTGTCGCCCTGACCGATCGGCCGACGCCGGAACCGCACTTCCGGTCGATCCGCCGCCTGCCGGGCACGGACACAACGCGCCCGGCAGGCACCTTCCGTCGTCCGCAGAGCACCGACAGTTCCGAATGGACACGCTTGCTTCCTGTTCACGTTCCGTACGCCCACCGCACGGCTGCCCGTGGCCGTGGCAGCCTAGTTTCCCGTCGACTCACGACCTGGTGAAAAGAGGCGCCCCATGCCGAATCCGACTCAGCCGCTGCCGGAGTGGGCCGATCCGGGCGTTCCCGCGGCGGCGCTCGACGCGCAGGGCATCTCCCGGCGCGGGCTGCTGCGCCGCGCGGGCCTGTTCGGTGCGGTGTTCGCCGGTGGCGCCGCGCTCGGGCAGGGTTCCGCCGCGGCTGGGGCGCCGCAGGTCGGCGGCGGAGACCCCGACCTGGTGTACCTGGTCGGCGACCACCACGTGCACACCGTCTACAGCCACGACGCGAAGTACACGTTCTCGCAGGTGGCGAACGCCGGGGCGCGGTACGGCCTGGACTGGCTCGTCTTCACCGAGCACAGCAACTTCGGGCACGCCAACGCGGGCGGCGCCCAGGCCGAGCACCGGGAAATCCTCAAGGCCAGGGCCGAGAACGAGCGGATGCTGATCTTCCAGGGCCTGGAGTGGTACATCCCCGGCGCCGAGCACTGCACGGTCTTCTCCGCGCCCGGACCGCACGAGGTCGACCTGCTCACCCGGTTCGAGCTGGCCTACGACGGCAAGCTGCTCGGCTACACCGCCGGCGGTCCGGACCACCCGGACACGGCTCGCAACGAGGCGCACGCCGTCAAGGCCCTCCGGTGGCTCGCCGAGCAGCGCCGCACCGGCTACGTCGACGACGTCCTGGTCCTCGCCAACCACCCGATGCGGCTGGGCATCGACTCACCGCACGAGATCCGGAACTGGCGTGACGCCGCACCGCAGATCATGATCGGCATGGAGGGCGCTCCCGGTGCGCAGGGCGGGGCGATCCCCGGGTGGCGGGGCCCGACCAGCATCCGCGGCGAGTACGAGAACAGCCCGTCCGCGAACTCCTGGCCCGGCTACCCGCGCGAGGCCTACGTGACCCACGGCGGCTTCGACTGGGCGACGGCGACCGTGGGCGGGCTGTGGGACGCCATGCTGTCCGAGGGACGCCTGTTCACGATCACGTCGAACTCCGACGTCCACCGGGTCGTGTTCGACACCTGGCGCAACGGCGACTGGCTGCCCGGCCAGAACTTCGACAACACCGGCAGGCTCCCCGACCCGGTGAACACGACCCAGCCCCAGCCGGGCGGCGACTTCTGGCCCGGACAGTTCAGCCGCACCCACGTGGGTGTCACCAGGTACGGCTACCGGAACGTCATGGCGGGTCTGCGGGCGGGGCGCGTCTGGGTCGACCACGGTCACCTCGTCGACGGTATCGACGTGCGTCTGACCAGGCAGAACGGCACCGGTCGCGGGGTGACGCTCGGTGGACGGCTCCGGGTCAGGCGCGGCGAGAACCTCGTGCTCACCGTCACGGTCACCACCGCGTCACGCCCCCACGACCACGGCGAACTGCCCCGGCTCGCCCACCTCGACGTCATCCGCGGCGCCGTGCGCGGCCCGGCGGCGGACCGGGACCGGTGGCGCGCGCCCGACACCCGCGTCGCGCACACCGCGGACGTCTCCGACCGCACCGGCACGTTCGTGCTCCGGATCCCGATCACCGGCGTCGAGGAGTCGACGTACCTGCGGCTGCGCGGCAGCGACGGCAAGCGCAACGGGCCGGGCCTGCTCGGCGCCGCGATCGACCCGCACGGTCCGGTGCCGCACGAGCCGGGCAACGGCGACCCGTGGCAGGACACCTGGTGCTACACCAACCCGATCTTCGTGGACGTCGTCGGCTGAACCGCGTGCCGGTGGATCAGTAAGGCTTGACCGTCGGTATGCCCGGTTCCCGGCCGGACCCGCCCAGGGTGCGGTCGTAGATCTCCCGCCAGGTGCCGTCGTTCAGCGCCTTGTTCAGGATGTCGTTGACCTTGTCGCGGGTCGGCTTGTCGTCGTGGGCGAGGCCGATGCCGTACTCGTTGGAGGTCGTCGAGTAGACGTACACGTCGAACGTGTCGATCACGGTGGACGACGCATAGCCTTCCAGCACCGGCTCGTCGGAGATGACCGCGTCGACGCGCTTGTCGACGAGCGCGTCGACGCAGTCGTCCCACGTCTCCATCAGCACGATGTCCGAGTGGTCGACTTCGCTCCCGTTCCGGAGTTCCCGGGCGGAGGACGTGCCGGTCACCGTGCACACCTTGTGCCCACGCATCGAGGCGGGCCCGCCGACCTGGGTTTGTCCCGTGCGCACCAGCATGCTCGGTGCGCTGGTCAGGTACGGGCCGGCGAAGCTCACCCGCTGCTTGCTCTCCTCCGTGATCGGGTAGGTGCCGACGACCATGTCCACCGCGCCGGTGGCGAGGGCGTTCTCGCGCTCCGCCGGGCCGACGCGGGCGAAGGTGATCTTGTCCTCGCCGAAGCCCAACCCGGCCGCGATCAGCTTGGCGATCTCGATGTCGAAGCCGACGAACGACTGGGACACCGGGTCCCACCAGCCGAGTCCTGGCTGGTCGTCGCGCACGCCGATGGTGACCGTGCCGCGCTGGTCCATGCGCTCCAAGGCCGAGGAGCCCGCCCACTGCGGCCAGGCCACCCACAGGATCGCCGCGACGCCGACCGCCAGCACCACCGCCAACGTGACCGCCACCTGGCGCCGTTCGCGGGCCGGCATGCCCTGCTGCGCCGGTCGCGGAGCCGGTTCCGGCCCCGCTTGCGGCGCGGGTTGTGCCGTCGGTCGCGGCCCTGGTTGCAACGCGGGTTGCGCCCCCGGTTGCGGCGCCGACTGCGGCCCGAGTTGCGCCGTCGGTTCCGACCCAGGTTGCGGTGCCGATTGCGGCCCGGATTGCGACGCGGGTTGCGGTACTGGTTGCGATGTCGGTCGCGGAGTCGGTTGTGGCCCCGGTTGCGTCGTCGGTCGCGTCGTGCGCAGGGTCGGGGGCTGGGTCGCGGGATCCGGTGTCATCCGCCGGGTCGGCTGCCTGCCGGGGGCGAGCAGCGCGACGGCGTCGGCGGCGGTGAGCCGGGCGGCGGGATCCTTGCGCAGCAAGCCGACGATCAGCGGCCCCAGCGCTCCGGGTACCGGCGGCGGCTCCCGGGTGAGCACGGCCGCGAGCACCGCTTGCACGTCGTCGCGCTGGAACGGGGTGGCGCCGGTGACCGCGAAGTACAGGGTGACGCCGAGCGCCCACAGGTCGCTCGCCGCCCCGGCGCCCGCACCGTTGATCCGCTCCGGCGCGATGTACTGCGGCGAGCCGATCAACTGGTTGGTCGCGGTGAGCGCGGTGGCGCCCTCGACCGCGGCGATGCCGAAATCCGTGAGCACCACCCGGGTTCCGTCGATCAGCACGTTGGCCGGCTTGACGTCCCGGTGCAGGACGCCCCGCTCGTGGATGTAGGCCAGCGCGACGAGCAGCTGCCGGGCGATGTCGACCGCCCGATCCTCCGGCAGCGGACCGTCCCGCTCGACGACCTCGGCGAGCGAGGGACCCTCGATCAGCTCCATCACGATCCACGGCCGGCCGTCTTCGAGCACCACGTCGTGCACGGTGACGATGTTGGGTTGCCGTAACCGTCCGCTCGTCCGTGCCTCGCGGAGCGTGCGCTGGAACGCGGGCGCGGACTCCTCCACGGCGTCGAGGAGCGTCATCTCCTTGATCGCGACCTCGCGTTCGAGGAACTCGTCGGTCGCGCGCCACACGGTGCCCATACCGCCGCTGCCGAGCCGGGTGCGCAACCGGTACCGGCCGGCCAGCAGTCTGCCCTCGGGATCGAGCATGTGAAGAAGATACGCACACGGTCACGTGCCGTGGGTGCGGCAGTGCGCACCGCGTTGCCACGATCAGGTGTTGTCGAGTCCCGGACCCGAACGAGCCCTACCCTGGGTCACGTGGCGATCGCGATCCTGTGCGCGCTGACGGGTGCGGTGTTCAGCGCCGTGGGTGCGGCGCTGCAGCACGGCGGCGTCCAAGACGTCGGTGAACTCACGGTGCGCCGGCTCACCCGGCTGGTGCGCAACAGGCGGTGGCTGCTCGGGTTCTCGGTGCTGTCCATCGCCGCGGTGCTGCAGATCGTCGCCCTGGCGCTGGCTCCCGTGACGGTCGTGGCGCCGCTCGCCGTCCTGTCGCTGCCGATCATCGCGGTCATCGACGTCCCCCGTGTCACGCCGGGGTTCGCGGTGGCGGTGGCGGCTGCGACGGCCGGGGTGGCGACGTTCGTCGCGGTCGCCGCGGGCTCCGCGGTGGCGACGGACGTGCCCGCGGCGGTGGCGCTGCGGGCCGGTCAGGTGGTTGCGGGCGTGGTGTGCGTGTTCGCCGTCGTCGCGGCGTTCCGGAGCGGAACGGCGCGCGCCCTTGCCTTCGCCACCAGCGCGGGTGCCGCGTACGGGCTGGTCGCGGTGCTCGTGCGCGACGTGGCGACCTCCCTGCCGCAGATCCCGTGGGTGTCGTTCGTCGGGCTGGCCCTGGCTTTCCTGGTCGGCGCGTCGATGATCCAACTGGGGTACGCGAGCGGGCCCGCCGACCTCGTGGTGGCCGGCCAGACGGTGGTGAACCCGATCGTCGCGGCGTGGATCGGGATGGTGCTGCTCGACGAGACCGAGGGCGCCGGCCGCGGCACCGTGATCGCGCTGGTGACGAGCGCCGTCGTGTCGCTGGCCGGTATCGCCGCCATCGCACGGTTCCACCGCCAACGGCTGGCGGGCTGAGTCAGGCGGGGCGTGCGGAACCCGGCACAACGCGCTCACCTCGATCGTTTCGTCAAAACGACCTCGGAGTGCGTGCCCGCACGGGTAACCTCCCCGTACGGCGAATCGACCGCGTACCGATTCCGGCACGAACGGTCTCGGACTCGTGCCGCGGTCGGCGGGGCTTCTTGCTGCCGCCACGTTCCCGGGCACGGTGACGTCGCAGTCGCACTGCCCGAGTTCGCCACGGCGTCCGCGTGGAATCCGAGGGGGGATTGGTTGTGAAACGGGTTGCCGACGGGCGCCTCCTGGCCGTCCTGCTGTGCCTCCTGGTCGCCGCGGGGTGCGGCGCCCTCACGGAGGTGATGAACCTGTCGAACCGCGTCAAGGACGCGGGCTACACGAACGTCCAGGCGAACCACAGCACGAACAACGGCTTCGACACGGTGACCATCACCGCCAGTGGTGGCCCGGAGGGAAGCGATGGCGAGGACATCGCCCGCCTGGTCTGGGACACCTACCCGGCCGAGGTCGACCGGCTGGTGCTGCGCCTCAACGGCAAGGACTACTCCGCCACCAACGCGGAACTCGAGAAGGCCTTCGGCCCGCGCAAGATCCAGCCCGACCCGGACAACGCCATCAGCGGCGAGTCGATCCTCTGGTGGGTGATCGGCATCGGCCTGTTCTTCCTGCTCCTGGTCGGCGCTCTGATCACGGTCCTGGTCGTCGTGATGCGCAAGCGCCGCCGCCGGATGCAAATGCAGATGCCGCCACCACCACCGCCGTACCCGTACTACAAGCCCTGACCGCGGACGCATAGTCCACAGTAGACACACGCGTCCGCCTGGGCCGCACGTCGCGCGGTCAGGTGCTCTCCGGCTGCGGTTTGACCGCCGGCACCGGTCGGTCCGCGTCGAGCAGGATTCGCTGTGCGCCGCCGCCCGACCAGGTCGTCGGCGTGGTCGTCATACGAGCTCCTTGCGGGAGGCGGCGCGGCGGCGGATCGCGGCGCGGACGGGCGGCACGAGGATGACGAGGACGAACGTGGCGAGCAGCACCCCCGAGATCGGGCGGGTGAGGAAACCGGTCGGGTTGCCGTCGAACATGAGCAGCGATCGCCGCAGCGAGTCCTCCAGCAGCGAGCCGAGCACGAAGGCCAGGACGAGCGGGCCCGGGTCGAAACCGAACTTCTTCATCAGGTAGCCGACCGCGCCGAAGACGATGACCAGGACGATGTCGAAGACGTCGTTGTTGACGGTGTAGACGCCGACCAGCGTGATCAGCACGGTGATGGGCGCGAGGACGGTGGCCCGGACCCGCAGGATCTTCACGAACAGGCCGACCAGCGGGATGCTCATGATCAGCAACAGGATGTTGCCGATGTACATGGAGTTGACCACGCCCCAGAACAACTCCGGTTCCTGCGTGACCAGCTGCGGACCGGGGCTCACGCCCTGGATGAGCAGTGCCCCGAAGATGACCGCCATGGTGGCGTTCGCGGGGATGCCCAGCGTCAGCAGGGGGATGAACGACGAGGTGGCGGCGGCGTTGTTGGCGGATTCCGGCGCCGCGACGCCCTCGACCGCACCCTTGCCGAACCGCTCGGGGTGCTTGGCACGGCGCTTCTCCCAGGCGTACGCGGCCAGCGAGGACAACGTGGCGCCGCCGCCGGGGAGGATGCCGAGGACGAACCCGAGCACGGAGCCGCGTCCGATGGCGCCGGACGACTGCCGCAGGTCGGCCTTCGACGGCCAGACGTTGGCGACGGTCACCGGCGCCTGCGTCGCGCGGTGCCGTTCCTCCAGGTTGTAGAGGATCTCGCCCAGGCCGAACAGCCCCATCGCGATCGGGACGAAGTCCAGGCCGTCGGCGAGCGAGAGGTTGTCGAAGGTGAAGCGCTCGGCGCCGGTGAAGCCGTCGCGGCCGACGGTGGCCAGCAGGAGACCGGTGCACGCCGCGATCAGGGCCTTGAGCCGGTGACCGCTGCTGACGGTGGAGACCAGGAGGATGCCCAGCATCGCCAGGGCGGTGTACTCCGGCGGCCCGAAGTCGAGGGCGAACCCGGCCACCAGGGGCGCGAGCAGCGACAGGGCGACGATGGAGACCGTGCCGCCGATGAACGAGCCGATGGCGGCGATGCCGAGGGCGGTGCCGGCACGGCCTTGGCGGGCCAGCGCGTGGCCGTCGAAGACGGTGACCACCGAGGACGCCTCACCGGGCAGCCGCAGGAGGACCGAGGTGATCGTCCCGCCGTACTGGGCGCCGTAGAAGATGCCGGCCAACATGATGATCGAGCTGACCGGCTCGATGCCGATGGTGACCGGCAGCAGGATGGCGATGGTGGCCGCGGGGCCGAGCCCCGGCAGCACGCCGATCAGCATCCCGACGACGACGCCTATCAGGCAGTACAGCAGGTTGGTCGGTTCGAGGACGACACCGAAGCCGTCGAGGACTGGCGACAGGTCCACGGACCCTCCTAGAACAGGTGCGGGATGGGGACGGACAGCGCCCCCACGAAGACGGCGTAGAACGCGACCACCACGCCGATGCTGACGGCAGCGGACGTGCGCCGGCCCTCACGTCCCAGGAAGCGGAGCCACACGAAGGCGAGCAGGGCCGCCGGGATCTCGAAACCGATGTGCTCGATGACCGCGACGAACACGACCATGGTGGCCAGGCCCGCCAACACCAGCCAACTGGTGCGCGAGAACCGTTCGGCGTCGGTCGTCCTCCTCACCGTCGCGAGCAGCGCGACGCCGAGGGCGACGAACACGACGGCCACCAGCAGGGGCCACGTGCCGGCTTCGGGGACACGCGCGCTGCCGACACCCAGCGACCACGAACCGACCAGCGCGGCGATCCCGAACAGCAGCACGACCGCCGCGATGACGGTGTTGCCCACGGGACCCGCGGCCGGTGGTCGGTACTCGTGCTCGGCGGCCTCCACCTCGTGGAGAACGTCCGCGAGGCTTTTCCCGCCGTCGAGGTCGTTCTCACCGTTGACGTCGCCCCCGTCGCGCAAGCCGTCACCGCCGTTGACGTCGCCGCCGTCGCGCAAGCCGTCGCCCGAGCCGTGGGGAGCGGTCACTTGTCGCCACCCATGTCGATGCCGTACTGCTCGACCACCTTCTGGTACCTGCTGAGGTTGGCGGTCCACTCGTCGCGCAGCTTCGGGCCGTCGACCTCGTTCGGCGTGAGCTGGTTGTCCTGGTTGAACTTCTTGTACGAGTCGGACCCGAAGACCTTCTGGAACGACGTGCGCAGCCGGTCGAGGACGGGTTGCGGCGTGCCCTTGGGCGCGAAGACCGCCCGCGACTGCTGCACCGGGACGTCGTAGCCCTGCTCCACGGCGGTGGGGGTGTTCCGCAGGTACGACGGGCGCTTCTCGGCGAAGGTGACGATCGGCGTGAGCTGCCCGGCCTCGATCTGCTCGATGGCCTCGCCGAGCTGGATGGCGCCGACGTCGACCTGTCCGCCGAGCACGGCGGTCAGCGTCGGCGCGCCGCCGTCGAACGGCACGGCCGTGCTCTGGATGCCCGTCTGGCCGAACAGCAGGGCCTGCGCCAGCTGGCTGCCGGTGCCCACGCCGGTGGTGCCGTAGGTGATGGGCCGGCCGGCGTTCTTCAGGGCGTCGATGGTGGTCAATCCGGACGACGGCGCGGTCACCAGGACGTAATCGTCCTGGGAGACGCCGGTGATGATCTCGTAGTCGGCGATGTCGACGGCCTGGTCGTCCGCGACGGCCAGCGGCGTGATGTAGGCGAGGCTGCCGTTGAAGACCATGAGGGTGTGCCCGGTCGGCTTCTCACCGCTGAGCTCGCGCGCCGCCAGCGCGCCGTTGGCGCCCGGCTTGTTCTCCACGGTGACCGCGACGCCCAAATCGTCGGAGGCGCCGTCGGCGAGTGCGCGGGCGATGAGGTCGGTGCTGCCACCGGGGTCCGCGCCGACGTAGATCGTGACCGGGTCGCCGCCGGGGAAGTCCTCCGCCGCGGCGTCCGAGCCGCCGCCGAGGTTGCCGCCGCACGCGGTGATCGAGAGGGTCAGGCCCAGCGCCAGGCCGGTCGCGACCCGCCGTTGAACACCGTTGTTCCTGGTCATGTGCTCTCCCCTTCGAGAATCGACCATTCGGCCCCGCCGATTGCTGTGAACGAATTCACAGGTCGGCGAACGAACGGAGCCTAAGAGGCTTTTTCACGCCTACCCAAATTCCGATAGAGCATCGATTGATACCTTTTCGGCATGACCTTCACCCTGGAGCAGCTGCGCGGATTCGTGGCTGTCGCCGAGGAGTTGCACTTCAGCCGGGCCGCCGCCCGGCTCGCCATGACGCAGCCGCCGCTGAGCAGGCAGATCCAGAAACTGGAACGGGCCGTGGACGCGCAGCTGCTGGTCCGCGACAACCGCCGGGTCACCCTCACCACGGCGGGCGAGGTGTTCCTGGTCGAGGCGAGACGGTTGTTGTCGCTGGCCGAGACCGCGCCGGAGCTGGCCCGGCGGGTGTCGTCCGGGTCGACCGGCGTGGTGCGGGTCGGTTTCACCGCGGCGGCGACGTACGGGATTCTCGGCCGGGTGCTCGACGAACTCGCCGAGCAACTGCCGGACGTCGACGTGGAACTGGCCGAGATGCTGACCCGCGAGCAGGTCGCCGGGCTGTTGAACGAGGAGATCGACCTCGGGCTGGCACGTCCGCCGTTCGACGACGCGACGTTCGGGTCCCGGCTGCTGTACCGGGAGCGGTTGTTCGTCGCCGCGCCCACCGGCCACCCGTTGCTGGCGCTCGGCCGTGCCGCGACGGGCGCCGACGTGGTCCGCGAGCCGGTGATCATGCACTCCCCCACCAAGGCGCGGTACTTCTACGACCTGGTCGCGGGGACGGTGCCGATCGCGCACGAGAACATCGTGCACACGGCGAGCCAGGTGCTCACGATGTTGTGGCTGGTCGCGGCCGGGCGGGGTCTCGCGTTCGTGCCGGAGTCCGCGTCCAGGCTGCGCATCGACGGTGTGGGGTTCGTCCGGCTGGAGACCGCCGTGGCCGAACCGGTGGAACTGCACCTGCTGTGGCTCAACGCGTCCGCGAACCCGGCCCTGTGGCGGACGTTGACGGCGCTGGAGGGCCGCACGCCGTTCGAGTGATGCACTTAGAGTATTGAGCAATGCGAAACAACTCTTGGACAAGCATCGCTCGTGGTTCATACCGTGACTCCGACCGCCGTGCCGCGCTACTCCGAACGCGGGACGCCACCGCCGGAGCAAGGACATGAACCCGTGACGCCGACGCCGATGCCGCCAGACGCCCTCGCCGACCGACTCGCATCCGGGCTGCTCTCCTTCCCGGTCACCCACTTTGACGCCGACCTCCTGTTCGACGAGTCCCGGTACCGGGAGCACCTGGCCTGGCAGGCGGGCTTCGACGTGGCCGGCCTGTTCGCCGCCGGCGGCACCGGCGAGGGCTTCTCCATGACCCCGGAGGAGGTGGACCGGGTCGTCCGCGCCGCCGTCGACGAGGTGGGCGGCCGGGTCCCGGTCGTCGCTCCGGCCACCGGCGCCACCGTCGTCTCCGCCGCGCAGGCGCGGGCCGCCCAGGACGCGGGAGCTTCGGGCGTTCTGCTGTTCCCGCCCTACCTCACCGAGGCGAGCCAACGCGGCCTGGTCGAGCACATCAGCGCGGTGTGCCGGGCCACCGACCTGGGCGTGATCGTCTACAGCCGGGCCAACGCCGTGCTCACCGACGCGACCGTCGCCGAGGTAGCCGACCGCAACCCCAACCTCGTCGGGCTCAAGGACGGGGTCGGGGACATCGAGCAGATGACCCGCACCTACTCCAGGGTCGGTGACCGGCTGGTCTACATCGGCGGCCTGCCGACCGCGGAGACGTTCGCCCTGCCGCTGCTGCAACTCGGCGTGAACACGTACTCCTCGGCGCTGTTCAACTTCCTGCCCGAGTTCGCGCTGCGCTTCTACGCCGCCGTCCGCGCCCAGGACCGGTCCGCCGTCTACGGGATGCTGGCCGATTTCGTCATCCCCTACCTGGACATCCGCGACCGGGCCCGCGGCTACGCGGTGTCGATCGTGAAAGCCGGCCTGACCGCCGTCGGCCGGGACGGCGGCCGGGTGCGACCACCGTTGAGCGACCTGACCGAGGACGAGCTCGCGGAGTTGACGGCCCTGGTCCGGAAGATCGCCTGATCGCCGCTCCCCCGGCAGAGCCGCTCACCCAGCAGAGAGGACGACCACGATGACCGGCCCCGCAGTGGCGCGTGTCGAGGTGGTGCCCGTCGCGGGGCACGACAGCATGTTGCTGAACCTCAGCGGCGCGCACGGCCCGTTCTTCACCCGCAACATCGCGATCGTCACCGACAGCGAAGGCCGCGTCGGCGTGGGCGAGGTGCCCGGTGGCGAGGCGATCCGGCGGACGATCGAGGACGCCCACGAACTCCTCGTCGGGCAGCCGGTGGCCCTGTTCGGCCGGTTGCTGCGGTCGGTCGCGGACACCTTCGCCGACCGGGACGCCGCCGGGCGCGGGCCGCAGACGTTCGACCTGCGCACCACCGTGCACGCGGTGACGGCGCTGGAATCGGCGCTGCTGGACCTGTTGGGGCAGCACCTGGGCGTGCCGGTCGCGGAACTGCTCGGGGACGGGCAGCAGCGTGATGTGGTCCCGATGCTGGGCTACCTGTTCTACGTCGGGGACCGGAATGCCACCGACCTGCCCTACGTCGTCGAACGGCAGCCCGCCGACGAGTGGGAACGGCTGCGCCGTGAAGCCGCGCTCACGCCCGAGGCGGTGGTGGCACTGGCCGAGGCGGCACGGGCCCGGTACGGCTTCTCCGACTTCAAGCTCAAGGGTGGCGTGCTGCCGCCGGAGCAGGAAGTGGCGGCGGTGCGCGCGCTGGCCGAGCGGTTCCCGGACGCCCGCATCACGGTCGACCCCAACGGGGCGTGGCTGCTGGACGAGGCCGTCGAGCTGTGCCGCGACCTGCACGGCGTGCTGGCCTACGCCGAGGACCCGGTCGGCGCGGAGGGCGGTTTCTCCGGTCGTGAGGTGATGGCGGAGTTCCGGCGGGCCACCGGCCTGCCCACGGCCACGAACATGATCGCGACGGACTGGCGGCAGATGGCGCACGCCGTCCGCACCGGCGCGGTGGACATCCCGCTGGCCGACCCGCACTTCTGGACCATGCGCGGATCGGTCCGCGTCGCCCAGTTGTGCGCGGACTTCGGCCTCACCTGGGGTTCGCACTCGAACAACCACTTCGACATCTCGCTGGCGATGTTCACCCACGTCGGCGCGGCGGCGCCCGGCCCGATCACCGCCCTGGACACGCACTGGATCTGGCAGGACGGGCAGGCGCTGACCCGCGAGCCGTTGCGGATCCGGGACGGCGGCATCACCGTCCCGACCGCGCCCGGCCTCGGGGTCGAACTCGACCGGGACGCCCTCGCCGCCGCGCACGAGCTCTACCTGGAGCACGGGCTCGGCGCGCGGGACGACGCCGTGGCGATGCGGTACCTCGTGCCCGACTGGCGGTTCGACCCCAAGCGCCCCTGCCTGGTCCGCTGACGGCTCGGCCGCGAAGACACCCGCCCCCATCGACCGCATCGAAGAGGAGCCCCATGTCGACCACGTCCACCGCACGTCCCGCAGACGCGACCGCCGTGCAGGATCGGATCAGCTCGGTGGTGTTGTCGTCGGTGACGTTGCCCCTGCCGGGCGGGATCAGCGACGCCAAGGTGTTCACCGGTCGGCAGCGGCCGATGACCGAGGTCGCGTTCCTGTTCGCCGAGATCCGGACCGAGGCGGGGTTGGAGGGTGTCGGGTTCAGCTACTCCAAGCGCGCCGGCGGGCCCGCCCAGTTCGCGCACGCCCGCGAGGTCGCGCCGGACCTGATCGGCGAGGACCCCAACGACATCGGCAGGTTGTGGAACAAGCTGGTGTGGGCGGGCGCGTCGGTCGGGCGCAGCGGCGCGGCGACCCAGGCGCTGGCCGCGTTCGACGTCGCGCTGTGGGACCTCAAGGCCAAGCGCGCGGGCCTGCCGCTGGCCAAGCTGCTCGGCGCCCACCGCGACTCCGTGCGCTGCTACAACACCTCCGGCGGCTTCCTGCACGAATCCGTCGAGCAGATCAAGGACAACGCCGCCCGCACCCTCGACTCGGGCGTCGGCGGCATCAAGATCAAGGTCGGCCTGCCGGACTGGAGCGAGGACCTGCGCCGGGTGGCCGCCGTACGCGAGCACATCGGCGGCGGCGTGCCGTTGATGGTCGACGCCAACCAGCAGTGGGACCGGCCGACCGCCATGCGGGTCAGCCGGGTGCTGGAGGAGTTCGACCTGGTGTGGATCGAGGAACCGCTCGACGCCTACGACGTCGAGGGGCACGCCGAACTCGCCCGGTCGCTGACCACGGCGGTGGCGAGCGGCGAGATGCTGACCAGCGTCGCCGAGCACTACGAGCTGATCCGCCACAACGCCGTGGACGTCCTGCAACCGGACGCGCCCCGCGTCGGCGGCATCACCCAGTTCCTCAAGCTCGCCACCCTGGCCGACCACCACCACCTCCAGCTGGCGCCGCACTTCGCCATGGAGATCCACGTGCACCTCGCCGCCGCCTACCCGCGCGAGCCGTGGGTGGAGCACTTCGACTGGCTGTACCCGCTGTTCAACGAGCGGTTGGAGACCAGCGGCGGCCGGATGCACCTGTCCGACCGCCCCGGCCTGGGCATCACGCTCAGCGACCAGACCCGCGCCTGGACCGTCGACACCGTCACGGTCGACGCACGCCGTTGAGGAGCGCCGATGGCCGACGTGCCGGAGCTGCCGGAGTGAACCCGGTGGTGCCGCGGTCGCCGTGGGCGGTCGGGGTCTGCGGGACCACCGGGTGAACGGTGTGCTGGGCGGCTTCGCCACCCTCGCCGCGGTCATCGCCGTCGGCTGGATCACCGCCCGTGCCCGCGTCCTCGGGCAGGGCGCGACCGGTGTGCTGTCCCGGCTGTCGTACTTCGTCGCGACACCGGCGCTGCTGCTGCTCACCCTCGCCGACGCGGACCCGGCCGTGCTGCTGTCCACGACGCTGGTCGCCACGGCGGGCAGCGCGGTGCTGTGCGCGCTGGTCTACGTCGTGGTGGCGCGGTGGCGCTGGAAGCTGCGTGCCGGACACCTCGCCACCGGCGCGCTCGCCTCGTCCTACGTCAACGCGGGCAACCTCGGCGTCGCGATCGCGGTGTACGTCCTCGGGGACGCCTCGCTCGTGGCGCCGGTCCTGCTGTTCCAGGTGCTGGTCCTGGCGCCGATCGGGCTGACCGTGCTGGCCGCCTCGCGGGACCCGGGCGACGACGCCCCGTCGCGCGGCCAGGTGCTGACCCAGCCGCTGCGGACGCCGCTGGTGATCGGCTGCGCCGTGGGACTCGCCCTCGCCGCCGCCGGGTGGACGCCGCCGACCCCGGTGCTCCGGCCGTTGGAACTCCTCGCCGACCTCGCGGTGCCGACCGCCCTGCTCGCCTACGGCGCGAGCCTGCACGGCGCGCCGCGCCCGGCGTCCGGCGGCACGGCCGGTCAGGTGTGGCTCGCCGTGGTGCTGAAGAACGTGGTGCAGCCGGCCGTGGCCTACACCGTCGGCCGCTGGGTGGTCCACCTGGACGACCCGGCGCTGCTCGCGGTCACGATCGCCTCGGCTCTCCCCACGGCGCAGAACGTCTTCGTCTACGCCACCTCCTACGACCGCGGCACGGAACTCGCACGGGACGCCGTCCTGCTCAGCACCGTCCTGTCGGTACCGGTCCTCACGGGAGTCGCCCTCGTGCTGGGTTGACGCGCCGCCACCGCGCGACTGGACGCGGTCGAGGTGGCCGCGCCGATCGCGGTGTGCGGGTCCGGTCGGCGCCGGGGATCCGCCGGTCGGGAGCGGGCACGGCGGCTACCTCTATCATCCCGCGGGTGACCGCCTACGACGATCTTGATGCCTTCGAGCACCTGGACACCTCGACCCTGCCGCCGCGTCAGCAGCGGATCCTGGTCGCGATCCGGGACTGGGTGGTCAGGTACGGGTATTCACCGAGTACCCGGCAGATCGGTGACGCGGTCGGCCTGCGGTCGTCGTCGGCGGTGTCGAAACACCTGACCAGCCTGGAGGAGAAGGGGTTCCTCAAGCGGAGTGCCGCGATGTCCCGTCCGATGGACGTCCGCGTGTTCCTGCGGGAGCCCTCGACGCGGGAACACGCGGACGACTCGGTGACCGTGCCGGTGGTCGGTCACATCGCGGCGGGAAGTCCCATCTCGGCCGAGGAGCACGTCGACGACATCCTGACGTTGCCCCGCGAACTCACCGGGCGCGGCAGCGTTTTCGGTCTGCGCGTGCGCGGCGACTCGATGATCGACGCGGCGATCTGCGACGGCGACATCGTCGTGGTGCGGCAGCAACCCGAGGCGCACTCGGGCCAGATCGTCGCCGCGATGATCGACGGCGAGGCCACCGTCAAGGTGTACCGGCGCCGCAACGGCCACGTCTTCCTCGAACCGCGCAACCCGGCGTACGACGTCATCGACGGCGACGAGGCCGTTGTGCTGGGCACCGTCGTCTCGGTCCTGCGCAGCGTCTGACGCGTCCCGCTGACAGCTCTTCACCGCAGGAGGTCCCTCATGACCCCACCCGTTCCCACCGCCGACCTCGTGGACGAACACGGCGACCGGCTGCGGGTGTGCGACACGCAGTTCCGCCAGTTCGGCGGTCACCGCTCCTTCTGCGGCCCGGTTCGAACGGTGTCCTGCCACGAGGACAACGGGCTCGTGCGCTCCCTGCTCAACACCCCAGGGGACGGGCACGTCCTGGTCGTGGACGGCGGCGGCTCGATGCGCACCGCGTTGACCGGCGACCTCATCGCGGGCGCCGCCGTCGCCAACGGCTGGGCCGGCCTGGTGCTCAACGGCGCGGTCCGCGACACGACCGCCTTGGCCGCCCTGCCCATCGGGATCAAGGCGCTGGGCACCACACCGCGCAAGAGCGCCAAGACCGGTGCCGGTGAGGTCGACGTCGCCGTGGACATCGGCGGCGTCACGTTCGCACCGGGGGACTTCCTGCACGCCGACGACGACGGCATCGTCCTGCTTCCCCGACCCGCGGAATGACCGGAGGTCAGCTGATCAGGCCGTCGCAGACGTTGGTCGAGCGGCCCTTCAGCGGGGCCTGACCAGCCCGGCGTCGTACGCCATGATCACCGCGTGGATGCGGTCGCGCCCGCCGATCTCGGCGAGCACCCGGCCGACGTGCTTCTTCACCGTGGACTCCGTGAGGACCAGTTGTTCGGCGATCTCCGCGTTCGTCCACCCCGAACCGATGGCGACCAGGACCTCGTGCTCCCGCTCGCTCAACGCGCTCAGCCTCGGGTCCGCACGCGATTCGGCGGCGCCTGCCGGGGACAGCACCTGGTGGGCGTGGGCGTCCAGCAGGCGCCTGGTCAACGCGGGCGCGACGACCGCGTCACCGGTCGCCACCGCCCTGATACCGGCGACGAGTTCCTCCTCCCGGACTCCGGTGGTCGGGCGGCGATCGGACCCCTCCGCGGCTTGCGCCGCTGTTGTCGCGTTCACCGGTGCACCTCCTCGGCGCTGGTCGGGTGCACATCGTGCCGGTCGGTCCGGCGTTCCGGTCGGTCAGGCGGTGGCCGTCAGGCGTCGCGGCGAGCCAGTCGGTAAGCCGCAGCGACCAGCGTCACCGCCACCCATCCCGCGAACACTGCCACGCCGGTCCAGGGGCCGAGCGAGTCGGCGGCCTGGTTCAGGTGCGTCACCGCCTGGCCCGCGTTGCTGGGCAGGTAGGGGGTGACGTTGTCGGCGATCGAGGCGGGCAGCAGCGAGCTCAGGCCGGGCACGATGAGCAGCATGCCCACCAGCACGGCGATACCGCCCGCGCTGGAGCGCAGCAGCGCGCCCAGGGCCACGCCCCACATGCCCACCAGGCCCAGGTAGATGCCCGTGCCGGCCAGGACCCGGAGCACTCCGTCGTCCCCGAGGGACATCGCGATCGCCTCGCCGTCCAGGATGGCGGCGCCCAGCAGGAACGCGCCCAGCGCGCCCGCCGCGGTCACGATCGTGGCGACGACACCGAAGACGGCGGTCTTGGCCCACGACGTCGGCAGGCGCTTGGGCACCGCCGCCAGCGTGGCGCGGATCATGCCGGTGCTGTACTCACCGGCGGAGACCAGGACACCGAGCACGCCGATGGCGAGTGAGGCGAAGATCGTGCCCATCAGTGCCAGGCTGATGGCTCCGTCGGTGATGGGCGGGCCGTCGTTGCCGCCCGGCGCGGCCGCGGGGTCGAAGGTGAGGGAGGCGATCGCCCCGATGCCCACCAGGAGGAACAGTGCCGTTACGAGGGTGATCGGGCTGGAGCGCACCGACCAGAACTTGGTCCACTCCGAACGGAGGACCCGGAGCCAGGTGACCTTGTAGGCGGGCCGGGCGGGTGCGGCGGTGGTCGTGGGAGCGGTGGCGGTGGCGGTGGTCATCAGGCAGCCCTCCGGGCGGCAGTGTCGGCGGGGGCGCTGTGGTACTCCACAGCATCGCTGGTGAGGTCCATGAACGCCTCTTCCAGCGACACGGTCTGCTGGCCGAGTTCGTACAGCGGCACTCCGTGCTGCGCGGCGATCGCGCCGATCCGGTGCGCGTCCAGGCCCAGGACCACGAGTTCCTCGGCGGTGGTCGCGGTGATGGTGACACCCGGACCGGACAGCAGCGCGCGCAACCGTTCCGCCTGGGTGGTGGCGACCTTCACGTCCTGGCGGCCGGCCTGCCGGATGAAGTCGTCGACCGTGGTGTCCGCGAGCAGCCTGCCGCGTCCGACGATGACCAGTTGGTCGGCGATCAGCGCGGTCTCGCTCATCAGGTGGGAGGAGAGCATCACCGTGCGCCCCTCGGCGGCCAGCCCGGACAGCAGGTGGCGCACCCAGAGCACGCCCTCCGGGTCCAGGCCGTTGACCGGCTCGTCGAGCATGACGATCTCCGGGTCGCCGAGCAGCGCCGCCGCGATGCCGAGCCGCTGGCCCATGCCCAGGGAGAAGGTCCCGGCGCACTTGTGGACCACGGTCTGCAACCCGGCCAGCTCGATGACCTCGTCGACGCGGCGGCGCGGGATGCCGTGGGTCTGGGCGAGGGCCAGCAGGTGGTTGAAAGCGGTGCGTCCGGAGTGGACCGCTTTGGCCTCCAGCAGCGTGCCGATCTCCTGCAACGGCGCGGCGTGCTCGGCGTAGCGGCGGCCGTTCACCGTGACCGAGCCGCTGGTTGGCGCGTCCAGGCCGATGATCATGCGCATCGTGGTGGACTTCCCCGCGCCGTTCGGGCCGAGGAATCCGGTGACCTGGCCGGGCTTCACGGTGAAGCTCAGCCGGTCGACCGCCGTCTTGTCCCCGTAGCGCTTCGTCAACTCGTGCACGTCGATCATGTGCGTCGATCCTCCGGCTCCGGCGGCCCGGTCTGCTCCGAGGCGCTTGCCCCCAAGCTAGGTGCGCGGCCGGCCGTTTCCGTGGGACCACGGGAGACACTACGAGCGTCCCAGTGGTACCGCGGTACCACTGGGACGCTCGCGAAACGATCGGGCTAGTCCTTCCGCGACCACGCCTTCGCCAGGGCGAGCTTGCCCCCGGTGTGCAGCAGTGACCCCGAGTACACCCGGCTCGCCAGCAGCACGATCAGCACGACCGTCCCGGCCAGCAGCCCCAGGGCCACCAGCGGCTCCCACAGCGACACCTGGCCCGCGAACAGCCGCACCGGCATCGCGATGGCCGACGAGAACGGCACGTACGACAGCACGGTGAGCACGATGGCGTTGTCGGAGAAGAACAACACGCCGAAGTACGGGCCCATCACCAGCATCATCACCAGGCCCATGCTCGAACCCAGGTCCTCCTGCCTGCTGACCACAGATCCGGCGACCGCCCACATCGCCGCCAGCAGCACGAAACCGAGCACCAGGAACGGCACGTACCAGCCCAACGCGGGCGCGACCAGCGCCAGCAGCTCCGAGTGCCCACCCAGCCGCAACGCGATCGGCGCGACCACCGCGAGCACCAGGATCTGGCCGATGGCCAGCAGCGAGTGACCGACGATCTTGCCCGCGAGCAGCGCCCGCACCGGGATCGTGGACACCAGGATCTCCACGATCCGGGTCTGCTTCTCGGTGACCGTGCCCTGCGCGATGGCCGTCCCGCCCATCCCGAACAGCAGGAACACCATGGCGAACACCATGATCACGATTTGCCGCGGTCCCTGCCCGACCTCGGCGGGGTCGAGCAGGTCGACCGGCGGCGCGGTGCGCAGCGCGGCCACCACGTCGGTGGGCGGATCGGCCAACGCGATCACGCGCACACCCGTGGACGACTCGGCGGTCGTGTCCGGCACGACCGCCGCCTCCACCTCCTCGGACCGGACCAGGGCCTCGGCGGCGGGCACGTCGGCGACCGCCCGGACCTCCAAGTCCGTGCCCGCCAACGCCTCCGCGGCCTGCGCGCCGACCGTGACGACCTTGGTCTGCCCGCCGCCGAGCACACCGGGGAGGATCGACATCGCGAACAACCCGATGATGATCACCCCCAGGCCGATCCAGAAACCCTTGGCCCGCAGGAAGGTCTTGATCTCGCGTTCGGCGACCAACCGGGTGGCGGCGGCGAAACCCCGGGTCTCGTGCTGCGTCACGCCGTTCATCAGATCGCCTCCATGAAGATCTCGCCCAACGTGGGCACGACGGGGGTGAAGCTGCGGACGGTGCCCCGCCGCAGCGCGGCTTGCAGGACCACCTGGTCCGCGCCCGCGTCACCGTCCAGTTCGAACACCGCACGCGGGCCGTCGACGTCGACCACCCGGACACCCGGGACGTCGCGCACCCACCCGGCGTCGGACGCCACGACCAACTCGAAACGCGCGGGCCCGTACTGGGCGCGCAGCTCGTCCCGCGCGCCGCTGACGGCGATCTTGCCGCCGGAGATGATGACCACGTCGTCGCACAGCCGTTCCACCACGGACAGCTGGTGGCTGGAGAACAGCACGGGCACACCGTTCGCGGCACGCTCGCGCAGCACGCCCAGCACGGTCTCGACGGCGATCGGGTCCAACCCGGAGAACGGCTCGTCGAGGATCAGCATGACGGGGTCGTGCACCAGCGCGGCGGCGATCTGCGCGCGTTGCTGGTTGCCCAACGACAGCTCTTCGAGCTTGTCCTTCGCCCGGTGGCCCAGCTCCAGCTGGTCGAGCAGGCGTTCGGTGTTGCGCTTCGCGGTGGCCTGGTCGAGGCCGTGCAGCCGGCCGAGCCAGCCGATCTGCTCGGCGACACCCATCTTCGGGTACAGGCCGCGTTCCTCGGGCATGTACCCGAACCGCTGCCGCACCGCGCCCGTCATCGGCGAGCCGTGCCACGCGACCGTGCCGCCGTGCGCGGCGAGGACGCCCAGCACGATGCGCATGGTGGTGGTCTTGCCGGACCCGTTCGCGCCCAGGAAACCGGTCATGCGGCCGGGTCGGACCTCGAACGACACCCCGTCGAGGACCTGTTTGTCGCCGAAACTCCGGCTGACCGACGTCACTGTCAACATGGCCGCAACGCTATGCGGGCAGCGAGCGCGGCACGTCCGGCGCGAGATCGACTTCGCGGGTCATCCTCGCGGAGGACCCTACGGCCGGCCGGGCGCGACGATCCCCTGCTCGTAGGCGAACACGACGGCGTGCGTGCGGTCGCGCAGGCCCAGTTTGGCCAGGATGCGCGACACGTGCGTCTTCACGGTCGTCTCCCCCAGGTATAAGGCCGCCGCGATCTCCGCGTTGCTCGCCCCGCGGGCGAGGTGGACCAGCACCTCGAACTCGCGGTCGGTGAGTTCCGGTGGCCGTCGTGACGGCGTCGACGGGACCGGTGCGGTGAACCGGGCGATGACGCGGCGGGTGACCTCCGGTGACAGCAGGGCGTCGCCCCTGGCGACGATCCGGACGGAGTCCACCAGGTCCTCCGGTGAGGCGTTCTTGAGCAGGAAACCGCTCGCGCCCGCCCGCAGGGCCTCGAACAGGTAGTCCTCCCGGTCGAACGTGGTGAGGATGACGACCTTGATCGGGTTGCCCGCGCCGGCCGGTCCGAGGATGCGCCGGGTGGCCTCCAGGCCGTCGATGCCGGGCATCTGGACGTCCATCAGCACCACGTCCGGCTGGAGGCGTGCAACCACGTCCACGGCCTCCAGACCGTCCCGGGCCTCGCCGACGACCTCGATGCCGTCCTCGGTGCCGAGGATGACCCGGAAGCCCGCCCGGACCAGGTCCTGGTCGTCGGCCAGCACCACGCGCAGCGAAGTCGTCATGCCGGGAACCTCGCACGGACCCGGTAGCCGCCGTCCCGGCGGGGTCCGGATTCGAGTTCGCCGCCGTGGACCGCGACGCGTTCCCGCATGCCCACCAGGCCGAAGCCGCCGCCCTGGTCCGACGTGCCCGCCCCGCCGCGCCCGTCGTCGGCGACCTCGACCTCCAACGAGGTCTCCAGGAACCGCACGCGCACGTCGGCCTTGCGCGCGTCCGCGTGCTTCACCACGTTGGTCAGCGACTCCTGGACGATCCGGTACACCGACAGCGCGACGCCTTGCGGCACCGGCCGCGGCTCGCCGTAGACGCCGTGGTCCACCTCCAGCCCGGCGGACCGCGCCATGGCCGCGAGTTCGGGCAGCTGGTCCAGCCCCGGCGACGACGTCTCCCCCGTCACCTCCGGGACGTCCTCCACGGTGTCGGCACGCAGGACGCCGAGCAGCCCGCGCAGTTCATCGATGGCGGTGCGCGCGGTGTCCTCGACCGTCCGCAGCGCCTCGCGCGCCAAGTCCTGGTCGCGGTCGAGCACCCGCCGGGCCGCGCCCGCCTGGACACCCATCACCGACACGTGGTGCGCCACCACGTCGTGCAGGTCCCGCGCGATGCGCACGCGTTCGGCGACGATCGCGCCACGGGTGTTCTGCTCCTGGGACCGGCGCAACTGCTCCGCGCGGTGCTCCAGCTCTGCCTGTCGGCGCGCCGACACCCAGGCCATGTCGCCGAAGAAGTACGCGGCCAGGAAGAACATCGCGTTGAACGCGATGCCGTACAGCACCGACGCGAACACCGGGGCCAGCGGGCCGGCCGCGTCCTCGAACGGCGGGGCCGGCCGCACGAGGAACCCCACGAGCCAAACCCCGTGCCAGAGGAACATCGCGGCGATCACCGCGATCCGCGTCCACCGCCCGCGCGTCCGGTCCCGCGCCCACGCGCCCGCGCTGTAGATGGCCAGTAACAACGCGATCGCGGACACGACGTTGTCGCCGGTATGCCGGACCTGCGCGGCGATGAACAGCACGCCGACGACGAGCAGCACGACCAGCGGGAAGCGCCGCCGCAGCATCAGCGGCAAGGTCATCGCGGCACCCCAGGCGAACTGCTCGGCCAACGTCGGCGCCTCGCCCAAGGAGAACGCGCCCATGCTGTTGATCAGCACGGTCACGCTCACCGCGCCCGCCAGCACCGCGAACCCGAGCCAGACGTCGTAGCGCTGTTGGGCCGAGGAGGGCCGGGGACGCCGCCACTGGCTCCACACCGGCTCGTCCACGGGCGTCCCCTCGTCCGGACGGGCGGACAGCACGGCAGGACCAGTCATACCTGAGAACGTAACCCTGCCGGGAAGGGCCTCGACCACCGGACGCCCCGCCCGTTGAGCGGGACGACCGGCGGCGGAAGGGGCTCAGGCGAGCACGAAGTAGCGCAACCACAGGTAGGGCGCGGCGAGCAGGATCGACAGCGCGGCAACGACGATGCCGTAGCGGGTGAACTGCCAGAAGCTGATCGGCGTGCCGTTGCGGGCGGCGAGGCCGAGGACCACGACGTTGGCGCTGGCGCCCACGGCGGTGGCGTTGCCGCCCAGGTCCGCGCCCAGGGCCAGCGACCACCACAGCGACTCGGCCTGCGGTGTGCCGCCTTCGGCGGCGACGAGGTCCCCGACGATCGGGGCCATCGTGGCGACGTAGGGGATGTTGTCCACGATCGCCGACAGCACGGCGGACACACCGAGCAGCGCCATCACCGCGACCAGCGGCTGTCCGCCGACCGCGTCGGCGAGCGCCTTGGACACCTGGCCGATGACACCGGTCTCGACCAGGGCGCCGACCATGACGAACAGACCCATGAAGAAGACCAGGGTCTCCCACTCCACGTCGGCGATGGCCTCCTCGGTGGTGACCTTCGAGACCAGCACCAACAGGCCCGCGCCCAGCAGCGCGACCACGGACGGCTCGACGTGCAGGACACTGTGGAGGGTGAACCCGACCAGCACGAGCGCGAGCACGATCAGGCTCTGCACCAACAAGGTCCGGTTCTTGATCGCCTCCCGTTCGGACAGGGCCATGACCTCGGCGACGCGCTTCTCGTCGTAGTGGAACGCGTCCCGGAACAGCCACCGGCACACCACCACGAACACGATCATCAGCACCACGACGAACGGGGCGAGGTGGATCAGGAAGTCGTTGAACGTCAGGCCCGACCGGCTGGCGATGATGATGTTGGGCGGGTCGCCGATCAGGGTGGCGGTGCCGCCGATGTTGGAGGCCATCACCTCGGCGATCAGGAACGGGATCGGGTTCAGGCCCAGCCGGTCGCACACCAGGAACGTCACCGGCGCGATCAGCAGCACGGTGGTGACGTTGTCCAGCGCCGCCGAGGCGACCGCCGTGATCACCACCAGCATCACCATCATGGCGTAGGGCTTGCCCCTGGCGCGCTTGGCCGCGGCGATGGCGAGGTACTCGAACAGGCCGGTCTGCTTGATCACCCCGACGATGATCATCATGCCGAGCAGCAGGAACACCACGTTCCAGTCGATGCCCGCCTCGACCGAGTGGAACGCCGTCTCACCGTCGGTCAGGCCCAGTCCGAGCATCAACGCCGCGCCGCCGAGTGCCGCGGCGACCCGGTGGACGCGTTCGGTGGCGATGAGGATGTAGGCGCCCACGAAGACGACGACGGACAGGACTTGGGCGAAGCTCATGCGGGCGGCTCCGGGGTGGTGTGCAGGATGACGGCGAGCAGGTGCGAGGCGGTGACCACGCCGTGGAAGGTGTCGCCGTCGACGACCACGACCAGCGGGGTGTGCAGGCGCGCCATGGTGGCCGCGATCTCCAGCACCGTCGCGTTGCCCGACACCGCGGGCATGTCGTGGCGCTTCTCCTTGGGTGGCAGCACCTCCTTGACCGTGCGCCGCGCCAGGTTGTCCACGCACACCTCGGCACCGCCGCGTTCGTCGTAGACGCGGGCCAGCGACGGGTCGTCCTGCACGTAGCCGGGCACGCTGAACCGCAGCACCTGCGACCCCGGCAGCACCGTCACCGGCATCCCGTCGTCGTCCACCACGACCACCGCCGGCCGGTGCTGGTCGGCGATCAGCCGGGCCGCGCTCAACGCCGGGTCGCCCAGGCGGACCAGCTGGTAGTCCTCGGCGAGATCACGAGCGCGCATGGTCGCCACCCCCGACCGCGATGACCTCAGGCATGTCCGGTCTCACCGTCACTTTCCTGTTGATCGGCACGTTCCTGCCCGCCGGTCCGGGATCGATCGCCTCGACGGGCCGACCGGGGTGACTCGCGCAGGGCGGGCGGTGCAGGTGTGATGACCTCGGGGAGTCCCGTGCGGTGCGGGCGTCCATGAGCGGCTCCCGTGGGTGGGCGGCATTCCACTGCTCGCCGACCAGGCTTCCCGGCACACCGGTGAGTCAGCCTAGCGGTGGTCCGCCCCCGCGGCCGTTCCGTCCCCGAACCGCCGGCTACTTGTTCTTCACCAGTGCTTCGATGCCGTCGAGGACGCGTTGGAGGCCGGCGGCACCAAAGGGACGACGGTGAACGGCGCACCGTGCCTGCTGCTGGACTACCGGGGCCGGCGCAGCGGCCACTGGCGCCGCACGGTGCTGATCTACCGCCGTGACGGCGGGTCGTTCCTGGTCGTCGCGTCCAACGGCGGCGCGGACAGCGATCCGCAGTGGTACCGCAGCATCGCGGAGAACCCGGACGTGAGGGTGCGCGTGGGCCCCGACCGGTTCGCCGCCCGCGCGCACACGCTGTCCGGCGACGAGAAAGCCGACGTGTGGCCGGGACTGGTGGGAGGTGTTCGCGCCGTACGACGGGTACCAGCGGAAGACGTCCCGTGACATCCCGGTGGTCAGGCTGCGCCCGACGGACGGCTAGAACGCACCGCCTCGGCCTCGGCGAGGTGATCACCCGATAGTGGACGATCATCTTCATGGGCAGTGTGAACTCGACCGACCCCGTTGAACCGGAAGGACCGTTGTCGATCCGGTCCCCGCACCGCGGACCTCACCCACTAGACCGGGGTGGGCGCGGTGCTCCACCGGCTGCGCAGCAGGGAGACGTGGGCGGCGAACTCCTTGACCATCGGGACGCGGTCGGGCGCGACGAGCCACTGCTGCTGGAGCCCGTCCATCACCGCGATCGTGGTGTGGACCAGGGTCGGGACGGGTGCGTCGGGGTGGATCTCGCCGCGCTCCTGGCCGGTGTGGATCGCGTCGGTCAGCCACGCCCCCACCCCGGCGTAGTGCTCCTTGATCCAGCCGTGCGCGGGGTGCCCCGGCTCGGTGGCCTCGGCGGAGAGCCGGACGAACAGGCCCACCAGGTGGGGCCGCGTCGAGTTGCGCGCGACGAGCGCCGCGAGCGCGTCGAACGCGGCCCACCCCAGTGGGACCTGCCCGTCCTCGGTCGTCAGGAACCGCCCGTCCTCGGCGTCGCGTTCCTCCAGCACGGCCGCCAGCAGCGCGGCCTTGCTGGGGAAGTGGTGCAGCAGACCGGACTGCGACAGCCCGGTCTTCTCCGCGACCCTCGCCACCGAGGTGCCTTTGAACCCGGAGGTGGCGAACAGCTCCACCGCCGCCTGCACCGCCTTCGCGCGCGACGCCTCCCCGGAGAGCTCTCCCCTGGACTTCGCCCGCGCGGTCCGGTATCGCGGCGGGAACGACATGCTCGGCCCCTGTCTCTAGCTCTGGTCAGCCCTCACCGGCAGGGTAACCCGGATGTCACCGAGGCCGCGGGCGACCAGCACCTCACCGCCCAGCGGCAACGACTGCCACGCCCCGTCGACCCACCGGCGTTGCACCCGCCCGTCGCACGGCACGTCGACCCGCGCGGTCCGCCCCGGTTCGAGGTCGACCCCGGCCCACCCGATGAGCCGCACGGGTTCACCTTCCGGCCGCCAGTACACCTGCACGACCTCACGCCCGGCGCGATCGCCGGTGTTGGTCACCTCGACCCGCACGGACCGGATGTGCCCGTCGGTGGTCAGCGCCGCGTCGCCGTAACCCCATTCGGTGTAGCCGAGGCCGTGGCCGAACCAGAACAACGGCTCGGTCCGCCACCCGCGGTACCCGACCGCGGTGCCCTCGGCGTACGCCAGCTCGCCGTGCACGGGCACCGTCGACCACGCCGGGCCGTCGCCGTCCCGCGCCGGGAACGTGGTGACCAGCCGGCCCGCCGGTTCGACCTCGCCGGTGAGCGCGGCGGCCACCGCGGCGCCCGCCTCCTGCCCCGGCAGACCCGCCCACAGCACCGCGTCCACCTGGTCCAGCCACGGCATCAGCACCGGGGTGGCGGCGTTGACCACCACGACCGTGCGCGGTGCCGCCGCCGCGACGGCCGCGACCAGGGCGTCCTGGTCGCCGGGCAGCGCCAGGCTGATCTTGTCCTCGCCCTCGGTCTCCTGCTCCTGCGTGAGGCCGACGACGACCACGGCCACGTCGGCCTCACGTGCCGCGTGGACGGCGGCGCTGATCGCGGCGGCGGCGGGCTTGGTCGCCTTCCGGGTCACCAGACCGACGACCCGGAACGACTCTTCGGCCGTGGTGACCGCGGTGAGGCGCGCACCGGGTTCGAGGTGGACGTCGACGGTGCGGGTCGGTGGGTGCAGCACACCGCCGCCCGGCCCGCCGGGCGCGTGCAGGCGGACCTTCTCGTGGTGGCCCGGCGCGGTGAACTCCCACTCGCCGGGACCGCGGACCCCGATCTGGAGCCGTCCCGGCTCGGTCAGGGCGACCTCGGCGGACAGTTCGACGGTCGCCGCCACGTCGAGCCACCCGCCTTCACCCAACACGACCTCGGACGACTCGACGTGCCGCGACTCCAGCACCGCGCCGGCCGCGTCACGCGTGGTGACGCGCATGCCGAGCTCACCGGTCTCCGGGTCCCGCAGGGCGCCGGGCGCCGCCGAGAGCGGTTCACGGCGGATCTCGACCCCGTCCACGACGGACACCCGATCGCCCAACGCCGAAGTGATGCCGTCCGCGACGCTGATCACGTGCGGCGGCCGGACCTGCGCGGAACCGCCGCCCTGCGCGATGGTCTCCGTCGCGTGCCGCCCGATCACCACGACCTTCCCCTCGGCCGCGAGCGGCAGCACCGAACCGCGGTTGACCAGGACGGTCATCCCGCGCGCCGCCAGCAGGCGGAGCTGCTCGCGCCGTTGCGGGCTGTCGGGCGGCAGCACGTCGGACGACCGTTCACCGCCGGCGCCGAGCGCGCCGACCCGTCCCGCCAACCGCAGCAGCCGCCGCACGTGCTCGTCCACTGTGGACTCGGCCACCTCGCCGGCCCGCACCGCCGCGACCAGTTGGTCGCCCCACGGCCCCACCGGTCCCGGCATCACGAGGTCGAGGCCGGCGTTGGCGCTCGCGGCGGTGGAGGTGGTGGCGAACCAGTCGGACATGACCAGCCCGTCGTAGCCCCACTCCCCCTTCAGCACGCCCTCGACCAGCGGCGCGTGCTCGGTCGCGGTGATGCCGTTGATCCGGTTGTAGGACGCCATGATCGCCCACGGGTTCGCCTCGGCGACGGCCATCTCGAACGGCAGCAGGTACACCTCCCGCAACGTCCGCTCGTCGACCTCCGAGCTCATCGTGGTGCGGTCGACCTCGGACTCGTTGGCCAGGTAGTGCTTCGGCGTGGCGGCGACGCCCTTGTCCTGCAGGCCCTTCACGTACGCCACCGCCAGCGCGCCGGTGAGCAGCGGGTCCTCGCTGAACGCCTCGAACAGCCGTCCGCCCAACGGCGTCCGGTGCAGGTTGATCGTCGGGCCGAGGACGACGTGGACGCCCTGCGCCGCGGCTTCGTCGGCGAGCAGCGCCCCGACCTCGGCGGCGGTCGCGGTGTCCCAGTGCTGGGCCAGCAGCGTGGCGTTGGGCAGCAGGCAGGTGATGCGGCCACCGGCGAACTGGGTTCCGCGCACCCCGGTCGGTCCGTCGGAGAACACCATCTCGTCGAGTTCGACCCCCGGCTCGGGGTGCAGGGTGAACAGCGCGGCTCCGGTGAGCAGCCGCACCTTGCCCTCCAGGTCGAGGGCGCCGATCGCCTTGTCGATCCGGGATTCCAGGTCGGTCACGGTAGTCCTTCGGGGGTCGGCGGTTGTGATTGGCACTTCAGCGCACGTCGTGCGTCAGCGCACCTTTTTGATGGGCAGGATGGCCAGCGCGCCCACGACGCAGATCGCGGCGGCCGAGCCGAGCAGCAGGTCGTAGTTGTGCCCGCCGCCGATGCCGATGAGGAGCGCGCCGAGCGCGGGCGCGAGGGTCTGTGGACCGGCGTTGGCGATGTTGAGCACGCCCAGGTCCTTGGCCGAGTCGTCCGGGTCCGGCAGCACGTCGATGACCAGCGCCAGGTCGACGCCCATGTAGACGCCCATGCCGATGCCGAGGACCACCTCGGCCAGGTAGAACCCGTCCACGGTGTCGGCCTGCACCAGCAGCACCATGCCGATGCCGAAGACCAGCGTGGCGGCGGCGACGAAGACCTTCCGCCGCTGGAGCCGGTCGGAGAGCCACCCGGCGGCCTGGCCGGTGAGCGCGGTCATGATCGTGTAGAGCAGGACACCCGTCGCCATCACGGCGGTCGCGTCGGCGATCGACAGCGCCAGCTCGTGCTGCATGTACAGCAGTCGGTACGTGGTGAACATGAACGACGCCAGGATGATCATGAACCGGGAGACCCAGGCGAACGCGAAGTCGGGGTGCTTGCGAGGGCTGACCACGAAGGTCTTGAGGATCGTGCGGAAACCTTCGCTCGGCGGGCGTTGGGGCAACTGCTTGTCCGGCAGCACCACGGCGAACAGCAGGGTCAGCGCGAGCCCGACCAGACCGGGCACCATGAACAGCAGCAGCATGTCGGAACCGAGGAACTGCGCCGCGTAGGCCGAGCCGAGGATGCCGACCTGCTGCATGACGCCGATCAGGCCGCTGACCTTGCCGCGCTGCAGGGGCGGCACCTGGTCGGCGATCGTGGCCGTCAACGCGGCGAGCGCGGCGTTGGCGAGCAGTTGCGCGGCGAACCAGGCCAGGGTGATCACCAGGACGTTCGGCGCGACCGCGATCACCAGCAGGCACGCGGTGAGTCCGACGGCACCGATCACCAGCCACGGGCGGCGGCGCCCGAACCGGCCGGTCGTGCGGTCGCTGAGGCGGCCGAAGATCGGGTTGGCGACGAACGCGGCGATCGCGCCGATGCTCGTGACGGTGCCCAGCGCGGCGACCACGCCGTCCTCGCCGACGAGGGACTGCACCTTGATCGTCAGGCTCGCCATGACCGGGGTGAGCAGGGCGAAGAAGAGGCCGAGCTGGGCCAGCGCCATGGTCGTCACGACCCTGGGCGGCGCCTTCCGCACAGGCGGGAGGATGCGGGAACCGGACGGGGCAGCAGCTGCTGTCATGGCCATGATCGCCTCCTTGCGAACTGGCACGCCTTGAATGCCGGTCATGACACCACGCGGACCGACCGAGCACTCGGTCGGTATATGAGAACGAGACCTACGCGTTATCTCCGCTTAACCTGGAGATTGCTCGGCACATGGTTCGGCCACCGTCCGCTCGACGGGTTCACCGAACGGACGGTGGCCGTGTTCGTGCAGGTGAGAGCCGGTTTAGCGAGGGCGGCGGCGCCGGGGATCCGCGCGACTGGGTGGTCGGCGAGGGTGTCAGCTCGGTCGTACGCGGAACCAGTCGAACTCCGCCTCACCGGGCCTGTTCGCGGTCTCCGGGCTGGTGGCGAAGAGCCCCACGGTCGCGCCGATCCACCGGCCCGGCGTCGCCGTGAACGGCGCACCGATCGGGCTGAACCCGCGACCGTCCACATCGGCCTCGAACTGGCACACCGCTCCCGCGCTCACCGCGACGCGGAGCCGCACCGAGGCGTGCCACCTACCCAGCGGCACGGGTGGGGCGGCGTCCACCTCGGCGGCGTCCTTGGCCGCCGTGCGGTACACCAGCGAGATCCGGTCACCGTCGTGGCGCAGGCCCACCCAGGCGTAGGTGTCGCCCAGCACCACCAACCCGGCTCGGGCGCCCGCGGTCGTGGTGGACAGCGTCATCGAGGTCGTCGCGGTGAAGGATTCCGCGGGCAGCCGCTGCCCCAGCACGTTGGGCAGCAGCCGGAGGTTCTCGGTGGCCGCGCTGGGCCAACAGGTCAGCGCGAGCCGGTGCGGGAACCGGCGCAGCGACCACCACGGCGCGGTGACGTTCGCCTGCCACACCCACTGCTCACCCAGCTCCGCACCGGTGAACTCGTCGCTGACGGCAGGCGCGGTCACCCTCGTCCGGCCCTCGACCCGCGGCTTGGCGTGCACCAGCAGCGGGGAACCCCGGCCGGTGCCGTCGTCGACGCCCATGACCGGCCAGCCGTCGTCGCGCCACTTCATCGGCTGCAGGTGCACCACTCGTCCGTAGGCGTCGCGGTCCTGGAAGTGCAGGAACCAGTCCTCGCCGGCCGGGGTGCTCACCCACGCGCCCTGGTGCGGACCGTTGATGGCGGTGTCGTTCTGGGCGAGCACGATGCGGTCCTCGTAGGGACCCCAGATGCTGCGCGAGCGGAACGCCGACTGCCAGCCGTACTTGACCCCACCGGCGGGCGCGAAGATCCAGTACCAGCCGTCCCGCTTGTACAGCTTCGGCCCCTCCAGCGTGGTGTAGCCGGGGATGGTGTTGCCGTCGACCACGATCCGGCCCTCGTCGAGCACGCCGGTGCCGTCCGGGCTCATCTTGTGCAGTGTCAGGATGTTGTTGATACCGCTGCGGCTCTTCGCCCAGGCGTGGACCAGGTAGGCCTGCCCGTCGTCGTCCCACAGCGGGCACGGGTCGATCAGGCCTTTGCCCGGCTTGACCGGGTGCGGTTTGGTCCACGGACCGCTCGGGTCGGTGGCGGTCACCACGAAGATGCCGAAGTCCGGGTCGGGGTAGAAGATCCAGAACTTGCCGTCGTGGTGCCGCAGGGCGGGCGCCCACACCCCGCCGCCGTGCCGCGGCCGGCTGAAGTGGTCCTTGGGCTCCAGCTCGGTCAGGGCGTGCCCGATGATGGTCCAGTTGACCAGGTCGGTCGACCGCAGGACCGGCAGTCCGGGGATGCGGTTGAACGTCGAGGCGACCAGGTAGAAGTGCTCCCCCACCCGGATCACGTCGGGATCGGACCAGTCGGCGTTGAGCACCGGGTTCTGGTAGCGGCCGTCCCCCAGGTCGGCCACCCACGGCAACCGCGCCCGTGCCGGGCCGCCCGCGGCTTCGCCCAACTCGACCGGGCCGCCGCCCACCTCGACCCCGCCCACCTCGACCCCGCCGGCCTGCGCCGCGGCCTGGCCGGCGCCACCCAGCCCGCCGAGCACCACCGATCCGGCCACCGCGCCGAGACCGGCCCGCAGCACCCGCCTGCGACTGTGTTCGCTCACTTTGTCCTCCACACCTGTAATCCGGTTGTGCGCCATCCCCAGGACGGCCGTGAGCACACCCACGGCCGGCGACGGCGTGACGATCAGGCGGCGGCGGTATCAGACAAGAGGTCAGGCGGTATCGGGAGTCAAGCGGTATCGGGCAGGCGTCGGCCGTTCTCGTAGACCTCGCGCAAGCGCAGGCCGGTCACGTGCTCCACGATGTCGGGTTGGCTGACCTGCTTGAAGTTCACCCTGGTCAGCCGGACGTCCTGGATCGGGGCATCGGCGTAACCACGCAGGGAAAGAGCGCGCTGGGCGGTGTCCACGGTCATGTCGCGGATGTCGATACCGCGCACCAGCGGGTTGAAGCCGTGTCCGGAGCCTTCCTCGTAGTTGAAGTCGATCACGATCGCCGAGGTGGCCACGGTCCCGACGGTGATGTCCCTGGCGTTGAAGTTCTCCACGAAACCGCCGCGCACCGAGTTGGTCTTGAACCGCAGCGCGATGTCGAGGTCCGGGCTGCTCATGTGCAGGTCGCGGGCGAACACGTCACGCACGCCACCCGACATCTCGCTGCCCACGGTCACGCCACCGTGGCCGGCGCGGAACCGGCAGCCCTCGATCAGGATCAGCTCGCTGGGCACGTTCACCCGCCTGCCGTCGGCGTTGCGGCCGGACTTGATCGCGATGCAGTCGTCGCCGGTGTCGAACGTGCAGTCCCGGATGACCACGTAACGACTGGACTCGGGGTTGCAGCCGTCGTTGTTCGGCCCGTGGCTGTCCACCGTCACGTTCCGCACCAGCACGTTCTCCGACAGGACCGGGTGGATCTCCCACATCGGGGAGTTGACCACGGTGATGCCCTCGATCAGCACGTCGCGGCACCGGTAGGGCTGGATGAAGCTCGGCCGCAGGTAGCCGCCCTCACCGAAGACCCGTTCCGCGACCGGGACCCCGTTCTCGGCCATCGCCCGGAGCCTGTCGCGTGCCGCCGTCTGGCTGGGTTGCCCCGGCTGCCAGCCGTACGACGTCTTGCCGGACCACGGCCACCAGTGCGCGTTGTCCGACTGCGCGTCCACGGTGCCGGTGCCGGTGATCGCGATGTTGCGCCGGCCGTACGCGTAGATCATGGGCGAGTAGTTGTGCAGCTCGGTGCCCTCGAACCTGGTCAGCACCACCGGGAGGTAGGCGCGCGGGTCGGGGGTGAACGCAATCGTGGCGTCCGCGGTGATGTGCAGGTCGACGTTGCTGAGCAGGTGGATGGCGCCGGTGGAGAACCGCCCGGCCGGTACCACCACATGGCCGCCACCACTGCGTGCGCACGCCTGGATCGCGGCCCGGAACGCGGCGGTGCAATCCGTGACGCCGTCGCCGATTGCGCCGAATCCGGTCACATCCATGAACCGGTTCGGAAAACGCGGAGGTCGCACCCGTGCGGCGATGACCTCGGCCTGCCACCACGGGTTGCCGGACGTCGGCGCGGCTTGCGCGTTCCCGTAGCCGAGCAGTCCGCCGGCCACCACTCCACCGGCGAGCAAGCTGGTGTTTCTGAGGAAGTCCCGCCGCAAGAACTCCTTCGCCATGCTCGAATCTCCCTTGGTCTCATGCGGCGGTTCCAGGGCAGGCAAGCGCTTTCCATCGAGTCTGTCAGCGGTGTGCGCCAGTGGTCAAGAACCGATCAGGGGCCTGGCCGCAGTCCTCGACGCGCCCTCTCCGCGAGAAGGTCGAGCACGGGCATGTCCATTGTGGACTCGACGGCTGCGACAAGACATGCCTGCGACGAACGTGTGACGGTCGAGCGCGGCCTAGACGCAACGTTGCGACTAGCCTAGGCTTGCGCACGGGGGGTGTCGATGCGAGGCGATGTCACGGGTGCCGCCACCGCACGCGGCGGGGTCCACCGGGGGAACCGGCACGGGCGCAGTGAAGAAGCCCGGCAGGCCGTGCTGGAGGCGGCCGACGACCTGTTGGTGGAACGCGGGTTCGCCGGGGTGACGATCGAGGGCATCGCGGCACGGGCGGGCGTGGCCAAGCAGACCATCTACCGGTGGTGGCCGTCCAAAATGGACGTTCTGATGGACGCGTTCATCGACGACATGGCCCAGGAGGTGACGCCGCCAGATCGAGGCGATCTGGGCGACGACCTCCGCGTCCACCTGGCCAGGCTCGCCGAGTTTCTGACCCGGTCGGACTCCGGTGCGGTGTTCCGCGCGCTGGTCGGGCAGGCGCAGCACGACCCGGAGCTGGCCGTCCGGCTGCGCACCGACTACCTCGGCCGGCAGCGCGTCCGCGACCGGCTGCCGTTGCTGCGGGCGATCGAACGGGGCGAGCTGAGCCCCCACCTCGACGTCGACGCCGCCGTCGACCAACTCGTGGGCCCGATCTACTACCGGGTGCTCGTGACCGGTGATCCCGTGTCCCCCGGCTTCACCGACCAGCTCGTGCACCAGTTCCTCAGCCTGCACGCACGCTAGGCGAGGCACCGAGACGTCCCGTCGTCCGTCTGATGTGGACCAAACGCGCCCACGCCCACGGCCGACTGCCCCCTGCCCTCCCGACCGAGGAAGACCGGTGTGACCGATGTGCTCAACATGCCCCGAGCCCACGCCCGTGCCCGCACCGGTACCTACGCCGCCACCGGCACCAACTCCAACTCCAACTCCGGCACCAACTCCAACTCCAACTCCAACTCCGGCACCGGCACCGGCACCGGCACCGGCACCGGCACCGTCGAAGCCGGCCAGATTCGCCGCCCTGCGCAACCGGGACTGCCGCCCGTACCTGTTCGGCACCGGGCTGGCCATGATGGCGGACAACATCGAGCACGTGATCACGTACTGGGTGCTGTGGGAGAAGTTCCACTCCCCCGCGCTCAGCGGGTTCCAGGTGATCAGCCACTGGGTGCCGTTCCTGGTCTTCTCGGTGTGGTTCGGCTCGCTGGCCGACCGCTACGACTGCCGTCGGCTCATCCAAGGCGCACAAGCCCTGTTCATGCTGGTATCCGCGGCCTGGGGCGTGTTGTTCCTGACCGACTCGCTCCAGATCTGGCAGGCGTGCGTGCTGCTCGTCCTGCACGGCTGCGCCGGTTCGCTGTGGACGCCGGGCGAGCAGATGATGCTGCACGACTTCGTCGGCCGGGACGAACTGCCGAGCGCGGTCCGGCTCAACGCCACCTTCCGCAGCCTCGGTGTGCTGTTCGGGCCGGTCATCGGCTCGGCCCTGCTGCTCGGGCTCGGGCCGACGGCGGGGATCTTCGTCAACATCGCGTTCTACCTGCCGCTGACGCTCTTCCTGTTCCGGACCAAGTACACCGGCCACGTCCGCGACCAGGGCGTCACGCGTCCACGGGTCGGGATCCGCGAGGCGTTGCGGGTGCTGCGGGACATCCGGTCCGACCGCACGCTGGTCAGCATGATCCTGATCGGCGGGGTCGGGTCGTTCTTCATCGGCGCGTCGATGCAGTCGTCGATGCCGATCTTCGCCCACGACCTGGGCGCGGGCAGCGCGGGAGCCGCGTACGGCGCCCTGCTGTTCGCCAACGGCGCGGGCGGCGTCGTCGGCGGCCTGCTGCTGGAGGTCACGGGGCGGATCAAGCCCAACGTGACCGCGGCTCTGGTCAGCACCGCGATCTACGGCGTGACCAGCTTCCTGTTCGCGCTCACGGCGAGCTATCCGCTGGCGCTGTTCCTGCTCGTGGCCGGTGGGGTCGCGAACCTGGCGTCGATGTCCATCAGCCAGACCGTGGTCCAGTTGCTCGCACCCCCGGCGCAGCGCGGGCGGGTCATCGGGCTTTACGGCATGTCGTCCGGTGGGCTGCGGGCCGGCAGCGGGTTCACGGTGGGGCTGCTCGGCACCGCCATCGGCATCCACGCTTCGGTGGCGTTCAGCGCCGCCGCGCTGGTCGTCTGCACGGTCGCGGTCGGCGGGTATGCGCTGCGCCGATGACCTACACCGATGATCTCGTGGTTGCTCGGGGCTCCTTCTTCGTTTCAACCGACGTTTCAGATGAAATATTACAGCGTTATTTGAGGTCGTCCGGCGATGTTCACTCGATCGTGGCACGGGGACCGGCCACGGAGACCGGGGAGACCTGCGAAAACTCAGCGGTAGGTTACGCCGTCCGGGGCGTACCGGCAGCTGTCGTCCGGGCCGCTGCCGAGCTTGGCCGCCTCGCCGTCGGTGACCCCGCGGTACTGCTCGCAGATCGGGATCTTCCGGCCGGGGTCGCCGACGATCGTGATGCCGGACAGCTCCGCGGTGTCGCCGTAGTTGGGGTTGATGCCGACCACGGACTTCGCCGGCACGGTCACCACGACGTTCTCGACCACGACGTGGCGCTCGTACTGCGTGTCGCAGTTGCCGCACGACCGGTACAGCTTGCCGATGTTCTCGACCCGGAAGTTCCGGATGATCATCGTGCCGGGTCCGTTGTGCTGGAACACCTTGTCCGCGGCCGAACGCGCACCGCCGCCGTCGATCGTCATCACCTGCGACGCCGAACCGCCCTTGAACGTGGCCGCGTCCTCACCGACGTCCTCCCACCACACGTTGCGCAGCACGCAGGTACCGCGGCAGTGGACGCCGTCCGCCGCCGGCGCGCCGAGGATCACGTTCTCCAGCGTGGCGCCGTCGGCCAGCTCGAACATCGGGGGCTGGCTCTCGCCCTGCCCGCCGTCGCCGAGCGCGGCCGTGCCCTGGTAGCGCTGCATCCCGCCGTCCAACGTGCCCGAGACGCGGATGGTGGCGGGCACCGGAACCGAGCCGGCGGGCGTCGGCCACCCGGCGGGCGCGGCCACGGCCGGTTTCGTCGACGGTGTCGTCGGCGTGGTGGAAGCGGATGCGGATGTGGTGGACGGAGCGGAGGACGGGACCGAAGAAGAGCTGGGTACCGGCGATTCCGTGGACTGCACGGTCGTCTGGATAGGACTGTCGGTGGCGGACGGTCCGGCGGAGGGCACCGAGTCGTCACCGGACGTGATCACCGCGAACGCGGCGGCGGCCGCACCGACGACGACGGCCGTGATGATCCCGACGACCCGACGGGTCCCCGTGGACGGCCCGGATCTGTGGTCCTCCGACGGCGACTGGTCGTCCACATCCACGTCGGACATGCGTTCCGCGTCCTCTCGGCGACTCCGTTTGCTGCGCGGAACAAGAACACGTCACATGTTGAGTAGTCAACTAGCCGCGGGCCACACCGCGAGGCCCGTTGACGGGGACCACGGCGTCGCGGACCTCGGCCAGCAGGGCGCGCATGGCGAGCTCGGCCGCCTCTGGATGGCGCGACGCGACCGCTCGGGCGACTTCCTCGTGCAGGTCCAACGCGCTGGGCACGGGCTTCTCCGGCATGAGCCCGAGGGTCGTCCGCCCGCGCAGGACCACGGCCACCACGTCCTCAAGGGCGGCGAACATCTCGTTGCCGCACGTCTCCAACAGCAGGCCGTGGAAGGCGATGTCGAGTTCGAGGAACGTCTCCAGCTCGCCCGCCTCCCCCTCCCGGCGCATCCGCGCGGCGAGGTCGAGCAGGCGCCCGCGTTCCTTCGCCGACGCGTTCCACGCGGCCCGCGCCGCCGCCACCGGTTCGACGGCGATCCGCAGCTCGGTGAGGGAACGCAGCTGGGTGTCGCGGTTCGGGCCGGCCAGCTGCCACCAGATCAACCGCGGGTCGTAGACCTGCCACGACGACCTGGGCTGGACGGTGATGCCGACCCGACGACGGGACGTCACCAGCCCCATCGATTCCAGCACCCGCATCGTCTCGCGGGCGACGGTCCGGGAGACCCCGAACTCCTCCTGGATGCCGTCGAGGGTCAGGACCCACCCCTCCGCGAGATCACCGCAGGCGATCCGCAGTCCGATGGTGTCGAGCACGGAGGCGTGCAGGGCATCGCCGCCCGTCCCGCCCTCCTGACGTTGTACCGGCACGGCAGAAGCGTATCCCGGTGGGCCTTCCCGAGCCCGCTCATTGGTGTTACCTTTCGTCATCAAAGGTACTACTTTTACTGGTCGAAGTTCTCGTCACCGCAGCCGAGAGGTGTCCCATGACCACGAGCACCGACGCCGCCGTGCCGACCTGCGTGGTCGTGATGGGCGTGTCCGGGGCGGGCAAGAGCACGGTGGCCCGGTTGCTGGCGGACCGGCTGGGCCGGCCGATGGCCGAGGCCGACGAGTTCCACCCGGCCGCCAACATCGAGAAGATGTCCGCGGGCACCCCGCTCACCGACGCCGACCGCGCGCCCTGGCTGGCGGCGATCCGCGACTGGATCACCGCGCAGGCGACCGCGGGCACGAGCACGGTCGTCACGTGCTCGGCGCTCAAGCGGGCCTACCGGGACGTGCTCCGCGAGGCCGGCGCACGGGTCCGCTTCCTCTTCCTGAACGGCGCCGGCGACGTGATCGGCGACCGGATGGCACGTCGGGCCGACCACTTCATGCCGCCGTCGCTGCTGCGGTCGCAGTTCGACGCGCTGGAGCCGCTCCAGTCCGATGAGGACGGGATCACCGTCGACGTGCGGGAGACGCCCGAGCTCATCGTCGAGCACGCGGCCGTCCGCCTCGACCTCTCCGCCGCCGACCCGGCGACCCACTGACCCCGAGGAAAATCGAAGAGCAACGGAGCTGCCGATGACCACCAACGACGACTGGGTCCAAACGCTCGGCGCGGGTGCCCTGCTGGGCATCGCGGGAGGCGCGATCGCCCTCCTGCTGATCATGATCATGTACCTGCGGGTGCACGCGTTCCTGGCGCTCGTGGTGGTCAGCCTGCTGACCGCGTTCGCCGCCGGCATCCCGGCGACCTCGGTGATCTCCACCCTGACCGGCGGGTTCGGCACCACCCTCGGCAGCGTCGCGCTGCTCGTCGGCCTCGGTGCGATCCTGGGCAGGTTGGTGGAGGTGACCGGCGGAGCGCAGTCGTTGACCGACGCGCTGATCGCCCGGTTCGGCGAGCACCGGGCTCCGCTGGCGCTCGGCGTCAGCTCGCTGGTCTTCGGCTTCCCGATCTTCTTCGACGCGGGCCTGGTCGTGATGCTGCCGATCGTGTTCGCGGTGGCGCGCCGGCTCGGCGGCGGCGTGCTCCGCTACGGCCTGCCGGCCGCGGGCGCGTTCTCCGTGATGCACGTGTTCGTGCCGCCGCACCCCGGCCCGGTCGCGGCGACCGAGCTGTTGGGCGCGGATGTCGGGCTCGTCATCGCGTTCGGCCTGCTGCTGGCGATCCCGACCTGGTACGTGACCAGCTACCTGTACGGGCTGTGGGTGGGCAAGCGGCTGGTGCTGCCCGTGCCGACGATCCTCACCGGCGGCCCGCAGGCCGCGCTGGACGAGAACCCGCCGCGTCCGGCGACCGTCATCGCGCTCCTGCTGCTCCCCCTGGTCATGATCTTCACCAACACCGGTCTGGACGCCGCGCGCGCCGCGGGTTGGGTCGACGGGGACGCGTCGTGGTTCGGGGTCGCCCGAGCGCTCGGCGCGACGCCGGTGGCCCTGCTGGTGACCGTGCTCGTGGCCTCGTACGTCCTGGGGGTCCGACGCGGGCAGGGCAAGGAGACCGTCGAGAAGCTGGTCGACTCGGCTCTCGGGCCGGTGTGCGCGGTCATCCTCATCACGGGCGCGGGCGGCATGTTCGGTGCGGTGCTGCGTGCCGGCGGCATCGGTGACGCCCTCTCCGACGGCCTGTCCGACCTGGGCTTGCCGGTGCTCGTGGCCGGTTTCGTCGTCGCCGCCGCGCTGCGCGTCGCCCAGGGATCGGCCACCGTCGCACTGACCACCGCGGCGGGGCTGGTGCAGCCGGTCGTGCAGGCGGGCGGGTTCAGCGCGGTCGAACTGGCCGCGATCGTGCTGGCGCTGGCGGCCGGGTCGGTGATCGCGAGCCACGTCAACGACTCCGGCTTCTGGTTGGTCGGCAACCTGATGGGCATGGACGTCCGGACCACGCTGAAGACGTGGACCGTCATGGAGACCACGATCAGCCTGGTCGGCTTCGGACTGGCCTCGCTCCTGTTCGCGGTCGGCTGACCGGCGCCGGCTCGAACCCGTCCGGCACGCCGGGTATGTGCCCTGCTTCTGCCCCGCGCCACATCGGTGCGGGGCAGAAGCACGTTGACGACGCCGGAGTCGTGATCGGTTCCCACTGCCCGGGTACATAAGCTTGTGCGGTTGGTGTGCCGGAAAGGGCGGGGTGCTGGTGATGGACGAGGGGCGCTTGGTGGCCGGGAGGTACCGGCTGCGCCGACGCGTCGGCGCCGGTGCGATGGGCGTGGTGTGGCAGGCGTTCGACGAACGCCTGGACCGGGTGGTGGCGCTCAAGCAACTCGTGGTGCCCGACGGCGCCGATCCGGTCGAGGCGGTGGGGCGTGCGGCACGGGAGGGGCGCATCGCCGCCCGGTTGCAGCACCCGAACGCGGTGACCGTGCACGACGTCGTCGAGGAGGACGGCAGACCGGTGCTGGTCATGGAGTACCTGCCCGCGCGGACCCTGGCCGACCGGATCGCGGCACACGGCGCCCTGCCCGCCGAGCACGTCATGGGCATCGGGGCGCAGATCGCGGGCGCGCTGGCCGCCGCGCACGCGGCCGGCATCGTGCACCGCGACGTCAAACCGGGAAACATCCTGCTGACCGACGACGGCACCGCGAAGATCACCGACTTCGGCATCGCCCGCGCGGTCGGGGACGTCACCGTGACCAGGACCGGTCTGCTCGCCGGCACGCCCGCGTACCTGTCACCCGAGGTGGCGCGCGGCGGCGAACCGGGGCCTGCCTCCGACGTGTTCGCCCTCGGCGCCACCCTGTACGCGGCGGTGGAGGGACGTCCGCCGTTCGGCGACGGGGACAACGCGATCGCCCTGCTGCACGCCGTGGCCGCGGGCCGCTTCGCCCCTCCGACGCAGGCGGGACCGCTGACCGACGTGCTGTCGGACGTGCTGCGCACCGACCCCGCCACCCGGCCGACCATGGCGCAGGTCGCCGACCGACTGCGCGCGCCGCGACCCGCGCCGACCCGGCTCGACCTGCACCCGGCCGGCCCGCCACCGCGATCGGCGTTCGGGCGTGGACGTCTCGTCGCGCTGAGTGCCGTGGCCGTCGTCGGTCTGGTCGTGCTGAGCTTGGTGCTGGCGACCGGGGGCTCGGACAACACGGGCGCAACGGCCACGCCGACGGCCACGTCGACGGCCAGACCGACCGCTCTGGCCCCCGCGCGGCTCGAACAGGCAGTAGCGGACTACTACGCGCTGCTGCCGAAGAACACCGCTCAGGCCTGGGACCGGCTCGGGCCTCGTCTGCAAGAGCAGGGCAGGCAGCAGTACGAGAAGTTCTGGCGCGACGTCAAGGACCTCGGCATCAGCTCACCGCCCGCAGCCTCCGGTACCGACACCGTCACGGTCGGTATCGACTACACCGGTGCGGAGGGCAAGAGGTTCCGCGAGTCGCACCGGCTGGGACTCGTCGTCCAAAATGGCCGGCCGCTGATCGACTCCGATGAAGTCCTGTCCTCCCAGCGCATCGACGACGACAAGAAGGACGAGGAAGGCGAGGGCGACGACGAGAAGGACGACAAGAAACGCGGCGGCGGCAAGAGCGGCAACGGCTGAGGATTCAAGCCGCCACGGAACTCAAGCCGCGACTTCGCCCCACACGGTCTTGTAGGCGGCGTGGGGGTCCACGCCCCAGCGTGACGACAACCGGTTGACCAGCAGCAGACCGCGGTGCCGCACCCCGAGTCCGCCCAGTTTGCCGAGCACCGGCAGCCGTTCCGGGCTGCCGTCGGCGACCTCCACCCGGACCACGCGCCCGTCCTGCGGGTAGCTCAGCCGCAGCCTGCGGGGCCCCAAGGCGTGCTCGAAGGCGTTGGTCAACAGCGCGTCGGCGATCAACAGCAGGTCGAGCAGCCGCGACTGGTCCAGGTCCGGCACGTTCTCGGCGATCCACCTCCGCGCACGGCGCATCGGCGGAACGCTGTCCCCCAAGTCGAACTCGACGTGACGAGGGGACAGTTCGACAACGTCCACAGCATGTGCCTTCCAACAACCGGTACGCCCTGCGGTCTCAAGGCGCAGCGGTCGGGTTCCCCATGGCCACAACGGCAAACGGTGACACCGACGACGCCTCTGTCCCGCACCCGCGCCGAAACGATTCAGACGACCCGACCACCTATGATGGCAGAGTCCCGGCTACTCGAGACGCAGGATGGTCTCTTCGGTTTCGGCTTTCCGCGCGGATGCGTAGGAGACCTCGGTGCCGACCACCGTGAAGCCCGCCTTGCGCAGGACTCGGAGCGATCCGAGGTTGTCGCTGGCGGCGCGGGCGTGCAGCGGCCGGACCGGGACCACGTCGAGGAACAGGGCGAGGGCGCGACCGGCGATCCCCTGTCCCCAGGCCGAACGGTCGATCCAGTAGGTGACCTCGGTGTCACCCTCGACGACGAAGCTCCCGATGCTGCCGACGAGTCGCCCGTCGCGGGTCACCGCGCGAACGGTGGTGCCGTCGGTGGTCCTCACCTTCGCCATGTGGGCGTCGAACGCTTCGCGGTCGTCGGGGTCCTCGGCGGTGAAAGCGGCCATCAGGACCGCCTCGGGGTCGCGCATCTGCTCGAACAGCGCGTCGAGGTCGGAATCCTCGATCGGCCGCAATGCCACCTCTGCCACTGTTTTCTCCCCCACTGCGCCCCGGCCGGTCCGGTTGGCCAAACCTATCAGCGGGTTGCGGTTGTGTTGCCGGCTCTTGACGGGAAGAGGTCTGACTGCGTAGACATGACTACGCAGTCAGAGCGACTGACCTGGCAAGATCGGCAGAGCGGCCACCGGGAGTTACCATGACGCGACAGCTTGGACGGAGTGGGGACTCCTCTATGCCGCGCAGTGTGGACGTAGCCCGGATGGCAGGGGTCTCGCAGAAGACCGTGTCCAGGGTCTTCAACGACGAGCCGTACGTCTCCGTCGAAGTCCGCCGCCGCGTCCTCGAAGCCGCCGAAGCCCTCGGCTACCGCCTGAACAACGCGGCACGGGCGCTCGCCTCCGGACGAACCCGGTCCATCGGCGTGGTGACGCTCGGTACCGCTTTGTACGGGCCCGTGTCCCTGCTCATGGGCATAGAGCGGGCCGCACGGAACACGGGTTACGCGATCCGCGTGGTCAACACGGTCGAGGGCGACCCGGCAGGCGCCGCCGGCGCCGTGGACTCGCTCCTCGACCAGGGCGTGGACGGCATCGTCATCTCCGAGCCGATCGACGAGGGGCCGGCCTCCACCCGCGTCGACGTGCCCGTCCTCGTCCTCGGTGCGCCGCCGTCGTTCGCCGCCCCCCGGGTGGTGACCGCCGGGGTCAGCTCCGACCTGATGGCACGGGTGGCCACCGAGCACCTGCTGGATCTGGGCCACGCGACCGTCCACCACGTCGCCGGTCCGCAGCGGTGGTACGCCGCCAGGGATCGGCTGGAGGGGTGGCGGGCCGCGTTGGCGGCACGCGGCCTCGATCAACCGCCGGTCGTCGAGGGCGACTGGTCGGCCGCGTCCGGCTACGCCGCGGGCCGCGAGCTGGCCGCCGATCCTGTCGTGACCGCGGTGTTCGCCGCGAACGACGACATGGCGATCGGCGTGATCCGCGCGCTGCTGGAAGCCGGCCGGCGGGTGCCGGACGACGTCAGCGTCGTCGGTTTCGACGACATCCCGCTCTCGGCCTTCGTCACCCCTCCCCTGACCACCGTGCGCCAGCCGTTCGACGCCGTGGCCGAGGAAGGGCTCAACCTCCTCGTGCACGCCATCGAGAAGCCGGAGGCGGATCCGCCGCCGGCGATCGACCAACCGGTCGACCTGATCGTCCGTTCCTCGACCGCGCCACCACCGCCCCGGACGACCCCGGCACGCGGGCGGCGCACGCCGAGCTCGAACAGGGGGTTATCCCGCTAGCACTGGTCGGCGTCGATCACCCGAGCGAGACGCCGACCACGTGATCCCGAAGCCGGTCCCCACACCGGCCGTGCAGACGTGCCGAACACCCGAGTCGCCACGTCCCCCTCTTCGCATCCGCACCGCATCCGCCTGCACGCCACCGCTTCGCGTGCCGGTCACGCTTCCCTGTCGACGGGAGTTCAGCCATGCCCGAATCCGTACCCGGCCACCCCTTGGTGAGCCGTCGATTCTTCCTCGCCGCGGCGGGAGCGGTGTCGTTGAGCGCCGCGCTGGCCGCGTGCGGCGCCGACACCGGCTCCACCGCCGCCGCGGGTCCCGTCAGCCAGGCCGACATCGACAAGGCGATGTCCACCCCGACCGAGCTGACGTTCTGGACCTGGGTCCCGGACATCGACCAGGAAGTCGCGCTGTTCCAGAAGAAGTACCCGGCCATCAAGGTCAACGTCGTCAACGCCGGTCGCGGCACGCCGGAGTACACGAAGCTGCGCACGGCGCTCCAGGCCGGCACGGGCGCCCCCGACGTCGCGCAGGTCGAGTACCAGTACATCCCGACGTTCACGATCATGGACAGCCTGCTGGACTTGCGGCCGTACGGCGCGTCGGCGCTCAAGGACAAGTTCGTCGACTGGACGTGGGGGCAGGTCACCGGCCCCAACGGCGAGATCTGGGCGATCCCGCAGGACACCGGTCCGATGGGGATGTTGTACCGGCAGGACATCTTCGACCAGTACGGGATCCAGCCGCCGAAGACGTGGGACGAGTTCGCCGACGCGGCGCGCAAGCTCCACGCGGCCAACCCGGAGATCTACCTGACCAACCTCTCGACCAGCGACGCGGCCCCGTGGCACGGCCTGCTGTGGCAGGCGGGCGCCAAGCCGTACGTGACCTCGGGCAAGAGCGACATCGCCATCAGCGTCAACGACGAGGCGTCCAAGAAGCTGGCGCGCTACTGGGGAGGGCTCGCCCAGGAAGGCGTCATCGGCGCGGAGCCGGACTTCACCGACGCGTGGTTCGCCGCGCTGAACAACGGCAAGTACGCCACCTGGATCACCGCGGCGTGGGGGCCGGTGTTCCTCGCCGGTTCCGCGAAGTCCACCACGGGCAAGTGGCGGGCCGCGCCGCTGCCGCAGTGGGACGCGTCCGCGCCCAGCTCGGGCAACTGGGGCGGCTCGACCAGCGCGGTCATCAAGACCACGGCGAACCCCATCGCGGCGGCGGTGTTCGCGCAGTTCCTCAACAGCGACCCGGAGAGCGCGAAGCTGTTCGCCACCAAGCAGTTCTTCTTCCCGGCGACGAAGGCGCTCCTCTCGGACCCGAGCTACGTCGGTGACGCGCCGGAGTTCTTCGGCGGGCAGCAGGTGAACCAGGTGTTCGCCGACATCGGCACCACGGTCAACCCCACGTTCGGGTGGCCGCCGTTCCTCGACCAGGTGGTGACGGACTGGACCGAGACGGTCGGCAAGTCCCTCGCGGGCAAGGCGGACACCGTCGCGGCGCTCGACCAGTGGCAGTCGCGGATCACCACGTTCGCCAAGGACCAGGGCTTCACCGTCAAGGGTTCGTGACGGCCGGCGGGTCCCGCGCCGGCGCGGGACCCGCCACCGGACAGTTCCGACCGCAGAAAGGCCCCCGATGACCGCCACAACCGCGGCGTCCTATGAGGACTCACAGCGAGCGGCCGCGACCCGTCACCGGCGCGTCGGCGCGCGCAACGGTGCGACGGGGGCGCTGTTCGCCGCCCCGTTCCTGGTGCTCTTCCTCGTGCTCTTCCTGGCTCCGCTCGGCTACGCCGCCTACCTCAGCCTGTTCCAGACCAAGATCGTCGGCGGGACGACGTTCGTCGGGCTGGACAACTACCTGAAGGCCGTCCAGGACCCGCTCCTCGTCCGAGGGGTCGTCCGGGTGGCGACGTTCTTCGTGATCCAGGTTCCCGTGATGCTGCTGCTGGCGCTGCTCTTCGCGCTGGCGCTCGACAGCGGCCTGGTGCGGCTCGCCCGCGTGGTGCGGCTGGGCATCTTCGTCCCGTACGCCGTCCCGAGCGTGGTCGCCTCGCTCATGTGGGGGTACCTCTACGGGCCGGACTACGGGCCGTTCGCCCAGCTGAGCCGGGCGTTCGACCTGCCGGTGCCGCGCTTCCTCAGCGAGGGCTGGATGCTCGGGAGCCTGGCGAACGTGGTGACGTGGGAGTTCGTCGGCTACAACATGATCATCCTGTACGCGGCGTTGCGCGCCATTCCCGGGGACCTCTACGAGGCGGCGGCGGTGGACGGGGCCGGCGCGTGGCGGATCGCCTGGTCCATCAAGCTCCCCGCGTTGAGGCCGGCGCTCCTGCTCGCCCTGATGTTCTCGGTGATCGGCAGCTTCCAGCTGTTCAACGAGCCGAACCTGTTGCAGCGCATCGCCCCGGACGTCATCGACAGCGCCTACACCGCGAACCTCTACGCCTACACGCTCGCCTTCACCGGCCAGCAGACCAACTACGCGGCCGCGGTGTCCTTCCTGCTCGGGCTGGTCATCGTGATCGTCTCCTACGCCGTCCTGCTCACCGCGAACCGCAGGAGGACACCGTGACCCGTCGGCGCAGCACCCCGTTGACGATCGCCATGCTGGCCGCGCTCGCGTACTTCCTGCTGCCGCTGTTCTGGCTGGTCGTCGCCTCGACCAAGAGCACCGAGGACCTGTTCACGACGTTCGGGCTGTGGTTCTCGGACTCCCCGCGACTGTTCACGAACATCTACGGGACGTTGACCCACGACGGCGGCATCTTCGCGCACTGGATGCTCAACACCGTCGTCTACGCCGTGGTCAGCGCGCTCGGGGCCGCACTCCTGGCCGCCGCCGCGGGGTACGGGTTCGCCAAGTTCCGGTTCCGCGGTCACAGCGCCGCGTTCAACGCGGTGCTCGGCGCGATCATGGTCCCGACCACCGCCCTGGCGATCCCGACCTACCTGCTCTTCGCGCAGGTGGGCCTGGTCAACACCCCGTGGGCCGTCATCCTGCCCTCGCTGGTCAGCCCCTTCGGCTTCTACCTCATGCGCGTCTACGCGCAGGACGCCGTGCCGGACAGCATCCTGGAGGCCGCCCGCCTCGACGGGGCGAGCGAGGTCCGGATCTTCTTCCGGATCGTCATGCGGCTGCTGGCACCGGGCCTGGTGACGGTCGTGCTCTTCACGCTCGTCGCGACCTGGAACAACTACCTGCTCCCGCTCATCATGCTCAACGACCCGAGCCTGTACCCCGTCACGGTCGGGCTCGCCTCCTGGGGTTCCCAGGCCGTCGGAGGCGGGTCCGGTGCGAACAGCGACATGCTCGCGCTCCTCCTGACGGGCTCCACGCTCTCGGTCGTCCCGCTCGTCGTGGCCTTCCTCCTGCTCCAGCGGTACTGGCAGAGCGGTCTGGCCACCGGTGGCGTCAAGGGCTGACGCGCCCCCACATCGATCCCCTTCGGAGGTTCCCCCATGGCGGTTCTGCCCGCCCGCGTTCTCTTCGGCGCCGCCTACTACCACGAGTACCAACCGTACGAACGGCTCAAGACCGACCTCGACCTGATGGTCGACGCGCGCTTCACGGTCATCCGGGTCGGCGAGTCGGTCTGGTCGACCTGGGAGCCGGAGAACGGGCGCTTCGACCTCGACTGGCTCCAGCCGGTGCTCGACGGCGCCCACGCCCGCGGGATCTCGGTCATCCTCGGGACGCCCACCTACGCGGTGCCGCCGTGGCTGGCCCGGCTCTACCCGGAGATCACGGGTGAGCGGGCCACCGGGCAGCGCATCGGCTGGGGCGCCCGCCAGGAGGTCGACTTCACCCACCCCGCGTTCCGGTTCCACGCCGAGCGGGTGATCCGCGAGATCGTCGGCCGGTACGCCGGGCACCCGTCGGTCATCGGGTTCCAGGTGGACAACGAGCCGGGCAACGAACTGCTGCACAACCACGGCGTCTTCCAGCGTTTCGTGGACCACCTGCGCGACACCTACGGCGACGTCGAGACGCTCAACCAGGAGTGGGGCCTGGTCTACTGGTCGCACCGCCTCTCCACGTGGGCCGACCTGTGGACGCCGGACGGCAACTTCCAGCCCCAGTACGACGTCGCGTGGCGGGAGTTCCAGGCGCGCCAGACGACCGAGTTCATCGGGTGGCAGGCCGACATCGTCCGCGAGTACGCGAGCCCCGACCAGTTCGTCACCACGTGCATCTCCTACACCCGGCCCGCCGTGGAGGACGACGAGCTGACCGACCGGCTCGACATCGCCACCGGCAACCCGTACTACGACATGCAGGACGGTCTCGCGCTGCCCGACCGGACGCCCGACGACTTCGAGCAGAAGTGGAAGACCACCGGCGTCTGGGCGCTGCACCAGACCGCGGACTGGATGTTCTCCTCGCGCCAGGAACCGTTCCTGGTCACCGAGACCAACGCCCAGTCCATCGGTTTCGCGTGGGACAACCGCCCCGCCTTCGACGGCCAGTGGCGGCAGGCCGCGTGGGCGCTCGTCTCACGCGGGGCGCGGATGATCGAGTACTGGCACTGGCACACGCTGCACTTCGGCGCGGAGACGTACTGGGGCGGGATCCTGCCGCACAGCGGTCAGCCTGGCCGGACCTACGCGGAGCTGGCCCGCCTGGGTGCCGAGTTCGACACCGCAGGCCCGCTCGTCGCCGGGCTCGAACCGGACGCCGACATCACGATGGTCTACTCGACGCCGAGCAAGTGGCTCATGCAGAAGTACCCGCCGTTGTCGACGCCCGACGGCGGCCCCGATCCCGCCTCCTACCACCGGATCTTCGACCCCTTCTACCGCGGCGCCTTCGACGCGGGCCGCCAGGTGCGGATCGTCCACGCCCGGCAGTTGCACGACCCGCGCGGTGAGCGGGAGGGCATGACGCCGGAAGAGGCCGTGCGCCGCCACCCCGTCCTCGTCGCCGCGGCGCTGTACATGGTGGACGACGCGACGGTCGACTGGCTCGCCGCCTACGCCGAGGCGGGCGGCCACCTGGTCCTCGGTCCGCGGACCGCGTACGCCGATCACGAGGCCCGCGCGCGCCACGAGCCGGCACCGGGACGCCTGGTCGACGCCGCGGGCGTCCGCTACGACGAGTTCAGCAACCTGCGTCGCGAAGTCCCGGTTCGTGCCGTGCCCGACGGCCCGTTCGGGCTGCCGGAGAACGCGACGGCGACGCAGTGGGCCGACGGCCTCACCGTGGTCGACGCCGACGTGCTGGTGGAGTACGACCACCCGCACTTCGGTCGCTGGCCGGCCGTCACGACCCGCCGTCACGGCGAGGGCCGCGTGACCTACGTCGGCACGGTGCCCGGACGTGACCTCGCGCGGGCACTGGCCGGGTGGATGGCACCTGCCGCCGTGAGCGGGTGGCGGGACCTCCCGGCGTCCGTCACCGCGACGACCGGCACGTCCCCGGACGGACGCCGCGTCCACGTGGTGCACAACTGGAACTGGGAGCCCGTGCGCGTCGAGGCCCCCGTGGAGCTGTCCGACGTCCTGGACGGCGGTTCCGTCCCCGCAGGCACGGCACTCGACCTCGGCCCGTGGGACGTGCGCGTGTTCGTCGCCGCCGAGGTCGGCTGACCCCTGACATCGGTTCCGATCGAGTAAGGAGCAGACAATGAAGTCGCTGCAGAAGCCAAGGGCGTGGTTGCTCGCGGTGCTGCTCGCATTGGTCGGCAGCATGTTGACGGTGGTCCCGGCTCAGGCCTACGGCCCGTCGGTGCTGGTGTCGCCGTCGGGATCGTGCACCCGCCCGTACTGCTTCACCTACGCCAAATCGGTGCAACTGCCCAGCGGCAGGCTCGTCGCCACGTACGAGGACAACAACCAGCCGCTGGAGAACATGACGTTCCCGATCTGGACGAGCACCGACAACGGTGCGTCGTGGGCGCGGACGTCATCGGTCGCGGACACGTCACCGCGCCGGTGGGGCAACTGGACCAACCCGCACCTCTACGTGCTGCCGCAGCAGATCGGCACGATGCCGGCGGGCACCCTGCTGCTGGCCGGCATCTCCTCGCCGCCCGACCGGTCGGCCACCGCGGTCCAGCTCTACCGGAGCAACAACGAGGGTCAGACCTGGTCGTGGGTCAGTGAGGTGGCGCTCGGCGGCGGCCAGTGGGGCAGCGCGAACCCCACGCCGATCTGGGAGCCGTACATGCTCGTGGCCAACAACCGGCTGATCGTGTACTACTCCGACGAACGCGACAAGGCGGACCACGACCAGAAGATCGTGCACCAGACCTCGACGAACGGCGTCAACTGGGGCCCGGTGGTCGAGGACGTGGCGATGGCGGACCGCGCCCTGCGTCCGGGCATGCCGATCGTGACGCGCATGGCCAACGGCCAGTACCTCATGGTGTTCGAAATGGTCGGGCAGTCCAACACGCCCAACAACTTCAAGATCTCGGCGAACCCGGAATCGTGGAACTCCGGCAACGGCGGGACGACGATCGACCACGGCGGCAGCCCCATGGTCATCACGCTGCCGAACGGGCGTCTGGTCTACAACTCGTACGGCTCGACGGACGTCCGGGTCAACACGAACAACGGCGCTGGTGCGTGGACACCGATGCGCACCCTCATGCCGCAGGGCTACAGCCGCATGTTGCAGTACGTGGCCGGCACCGGTCGGGTGCTGATCCTGTCGGTGGACGGGTTCTGGACCGACACGCCGAACACCGTCCGCTACGGCGACGTGGACCTCGGCCACTCCGCCGGTCCGTACTACAAGCTCGTCAACCGGCGCAGCGGAAAGGCACTGGACGCCTACCAGGCGGACCTCCGGGACGGGGCGAACCTGGTGCAGTGGGCCGACAACGGCGGCGCGAACCAGCACTGGCACGTGACCGATGTCGGCGGCGGGTACCGGACCCTGTTCAACCGGAACAGCGGCCGGGTCCTGTCGGTCTGGGAAACCAGCACCGCCGACGGTGCGCGAGCCGTGCAGTGGGTCGAGAACTACGGCGGCGACCAGCAGTGGCAACTCGTCCCGGTCGGGTCGTACTACAAGATCGTGGCCCGGCACAGCGGCAAGGTCCTGTCGGTCCTCGGCGGTTCGACCGCGGACGGCGCCCAGGTCGTGCAATGGGCTGACACGGGATCACTCGACCAGCAGTGGCAGCTCGTGCAGATCTGACACCTCGCTCAGGCAGGAAGCCCGGTCCTCGATCTCGAGGGCCGGGCTTCCTGGTGCTTCGAACGTCTCCGTGATCGCGGTCAGCGGGTCGCGGGGCCGGTCCAGCCGGTGGGGACGTGGCCGATGCGGACTCGCTGCGGGTGGTCGCCCACCGGTACCGAGACCAGTTTGCGGCCGGTGGCGAAGTCGATCGCGGTGACCTGGTCGGAGCCGCTCTCGGAGATGACGCAGCTGCGGCCGTCGCCGCTGACGGTCGCCCAGTACGGCTTGGAGGCGGTCACCGGCGGGGCTTCGCGCAGGGTCGCCCGGTCGATGATCACGGCGTAGTCGTCCATCGTCCCGGCGATGCACAGCTTGTCGCCGGCCGGGCTCATCGACATGCCGTGGTGGCGGGAGTCGTTGACCCAGGTGGTGCGGTCCGGGCTGGTGTTCGGGTTCTTCGGCAGCTCCTTGACGCGCGTGATGCGGTCGGTGGCGACGTCGTACTCCAGGAAGCCGTGGAAGAACGACACCTGGAAGTACAGCTTGGACTCATCGGGTGTGAACGCCACGGGCCGCACCGAGTCGGACAGGTCCGAGCGGCCGAACGCGTCCAGGCGCTGCCTCATGTCGATCACCTTCACCTGCTGGAAGGTGGCGGCGTCGACGACGGTGATGCGGCGGTCGCCCTTGGTGAAGTCCATGGCGGGGTCGTCGAGCGCGGTGTTGACCTCGCCGATCGACATGTTCCACAGGTACCGGCCGCCGTTGGTGAACACGTTCTCGTGCGGCTTGTCGCCGGTGCCGAACGAGCCGACCTCGCGGCCGGTCTCGATGTCGAGCACGTGCACCGTGTTGGACGTCGAGGCGGACACCGCGACCCGGCGCCCGTCCGGGGAGACGGCCATGTGGTCGGAGCGGAAGCCCGACACCGGGAAGCGCCACTTGACCCGGCCGGTGGCGAGGTCGATGGACACCACGTCGGCGAAGCTGGGCCGGGACGCGACCACGGCACTGCCGTCCGGGGTGGTGTACATGTCGTCGACGAACTGGTCGTGGCCCTCACCGGGGCCGGACCGGATGCCGAGGAAGAACGCCAGCTTGATCGGGTTGAGGTAGATCTCCCAGAGCCGCTCTTCCTTGTCCGGGATGATGTTCACCCGGGCGATGCGGGCGAAGTTGCCGCTGGAGGCGATGACGTCGGCGGTGCCGTCCCAGTTGTTGCCGACGAACATCACCTCGCGCAGCGCGGCGCCCGACGGCGGGGCGGCGACCGCGGCAGGGGCAGCGGTGGCGACCAGGGCGCAGGTGGCGACGACGCCGAGCAGACGCGCGGTGCGGGCGCGCTTCCGCCCTTTCGAAACGGATTTCTTGCTCACGAGAGCTCCAAATCGGTACGGATATCTGTCACGTCCGTGCAGGGTCGATTCGTCCACGCCGGCCCGAGAGCGCCACCGATGACGTTCGACGCCGAGTCGCGAGCGAGCTGTTACCGTTCAGTAGCAATAGATACCGGTTCGCGACGCGTCGGCGGTAGGGGCCGATGGCCAACGAGTCGGGGTGCCCGTTATGCCACTGCCACAACGTCGGACGCGAGGAGGGGTCGTGTCGACAGCGCAAGACAGCGGTCGCCTGCTCGGACAGGTGCTCAGGGGCATGGCCACCGACGGCCGCGTGGTCGACGAGCTGGTCCGGGCCGCCCGCAGCCACTCCCCCGAGGTCGCCACCCTGCCGGAAGCGGAGAACCGCCGGCACGTCGAGGTCCTGCTCGCCACCGGGCTGGACTTCTTCGAACGGTCCGGTGAACCCGACGAACAGGACTTCGAGGCCGCCGAGACGCTGGGCGCCGACCGCGCGGCGCAGGGCATCGCCATCGACAGCCTGCTGCGCGGTGTGCAGGCGGGCCGCACCCAGGCCATGCGGATCGCCATCGCCCGGAGCCGGGCCGCGGGTGTGCCCGACGAGGTGATCCTGGAGGGGATGGTCGAGCTCGACCGCTACACCGGCGCCCTGGAACGCCACGTCATCAACGGCTACCACACCGCCGAGCTCGAACTGTCGCGCACCAACCGGGACGTCAACACGCACCTGCTGCGGCGGCTGCTCCTGCACGGCGACGGCACGCCGCCGGAGCCCGAGGAGGTGCGCCGCGCCGGCCTGTCGTCCGACGGGCTCTACCACTGCCTGGTCTCCGACGTCACGCAGCCGGACCAGGCGCGCGCCCTGGAGCAACGCCTGCTGGGCTGCGGCGGCGTCTACGGCTTGGTGGAGGGACGCCTGACCGGACTGGCCGCACGCCTACCGACCACGGCCGACGTCGCCCCGGACGCCCTGCTGGTGGCGGCGCCCGCCGTCGGGCTCGCGGTCATGCGCGACGTCCACCCGCTGTGCGTGGCGGCCCTGAGGATCGCGAGCCGATCGGGCCTGCGGGGCGTGCACGACCTGACCGACCTGTCCGGCGAGGTCGCGCTGGCCTCCCAGCCCGTGCTCGCCGACCTGCTGCGCGGCACGCTCGTCGGCCTCGACCACGACGACGACTTCCACCGCGAACTGGTCTCCACGGCCCTGGTCTACCTCGACCACGGACAGCGCCTCGGCCACACGGCGACCGCACTGCACGTGCACCCCAACACCGTCCGGTACCGGCTCGACCGGCTCGCGGAGATCACCGGCACACCGTGGGACGACAGCACCGCGGAGAACCCGTCGACCGTCCTGGCCACGTTGCGCCATTGGTGGGCTTTGCGCCATTGGCTCGATCACCGGGCACCGCGCCTGTGACAGGTTCACGCCGGGGTCGGCCTGCCCCGCTGGATCGGGAAAGCGGCGTTGCCCAGGCCCGGAGGTGACGGCTCGGGTGTGATCGTCGCCGGCGGGAACGGCGCTTCGGCGGTCGTGCCGAAGGTGTCGGTGGCCGGCGTCGACATCGTGAAGAACGGCTTGAACGCCGCCCCTGTCGCCGCCGTGCCGATGTAGTCGCCGACGAAGAAGCCGCGGGCGAACGGCGCCTGGCGCATGTCGAAGGAGGACGGGCTCACCCGCTCCTCGCTCCACGTCGCGCCGCCGTCGCTCGACCTCAGGGACCACACGTCCGTGTCGAGGGACTCACTCGCGATCGTGTCGTTGCGGAAGTCGTAGTGGGTGACCGAGATGTTGCCGGCGTCGTCCACCTCGACGGCAGGGGTGAACGCCTGCGTCGAGGACACCGCGTTGATCCGGACCGGTGACGACCAGGTGCGGCCACCGTCGGTCGACTTCGCGAACGCGATCTGGTCGCGCTGGAACCCGCTCCACCGGGCGTCCTGCCACACCAGGTACACCTCGTCGTGGCCCGGCCGCTCGTCGGTGGCGATCGACGGGATGATGTCGCCCGTGCGGACCGGCGTGCCGTCACGCGGGTCCACGACGCCGACCGTGCCCAGGCGGCTCACCGGGATCTCGCCGGTCCAACTCGCACCCCTGTCGGACGAGCGCAGGACGGACACCGTGGCGCCCTGCCTGCCCACCGCGTTGTCGTTGCGGAACACGGTCATGGCGTTGACGAGGTCGCCCTGGCCGGTGACCGAGATCTGGTTGCCGATGGTCTGGTCGTTCTGGCCGGGGTCGAAGATGTTGCGGGCCGGTTCCCACGTCGCGCCGCCGTCGGTGGTCCGGGTGAAGTACGTCGGGCCGCGGAACGCCGCCGCGGTCGTGTGCGAGACGCCACTGGCGCGTTCGTTCGGGAACACGAGCCGGTCCCACACCGCGTAGACGTTGTTCGCGTCGTGCGGGTCGGCGGTCATCGAGTTCTTGTCGTTGAACACGCTGGGGTCGGTGTCCCGGATCAGTTCCTTCGGCGGGCCCCAGGTCAGACCGCCGTCGGTGGATTCGCTCACCAGCATGGCGTTGGCGAGGTCGCGGGTGTCGTTGAACGACAGGCTCATCTGGTAGGCGTGGCCGTCGACGCCGAACGTGACCCACGGGTCGGTCGCGCGTTCGTAGTCGCCGACACTGCCCGGCGCCGCGCCCGCGCAGCGGGAGAACGTGGGCAGGGTCCCGACGCCCAGCTGCGTCCACGTCGCGCCGCCGTCATCGGACACGCTCGTGCCGAGGCCGTTGGCGCCGCCGGTCGAGATGCGGTCCTGCTGGTACACGCCGATCAGGCGTTCGGGGTCGATCGGGCTGACATCGACCCACGGTTCCACTTCGGAATCGCGGTACGTCACGCCACCCTGGGGCGCGCCGTTGCAGTTCGGCGCGAAAGTGCCGGGCCCGCTCGCCTGGCTCAGCGGCCCCACCGCCGCCGATGCCGACGCGCCCACCGCGATGGTGAACAGGCCCACTGTCGTCATGATCGCTGCTGGATGGCGCAGAGACATGATCCAACCGCCTTCCCGTTTCGCCCCTTCGGGAGGTCGAACGGCCTGTGACCTGCGTTACACGGAAATGCGCACAGTGAAATGCCGGCCACGTTGGGCTGCCGCGATCGGCCGGGTGCCGGCCGACGTGCGGTCAGGTGCGGTCAGGTGGCCGTCTCCCGGAGCTGCACGGCGTCGTCGCGCACGGGTGCGCCCGCGGGCGCGGCGGCTTCCCTCCGAGGTCGCGGTGCCGCCGTGGCGCCGATCTGGTACGCCACGGTTGCAGATCGCTGCGCCCGTCGACCACGTGCACGTGGCAGTCGATGAGGCCGGGCAGTAGGGTCGTGTCGCCCAGCGCGATCACTTCACCCGACAACGGGACGGGCCCGACCCGGTCCACCGCGACTACCTCGGCGCCTTCCACGAAGATCGCCGTGGGACCGGACGGTCGCTCACTCGTGCCGTCCCAACAACGGTCGGCCAGAACCGTGAAACGCGACAAACCGCCCCCCCCTCTTCGCGCCCTGTGTACCCGTGGCAGGCCGCCGGAACAGTCACGCCCTCTGATTCACTCGGTCGAGCGACTTCCCAGATCCCGCGGGGCACCGATGCGATGCCCGTTCCGGGACGTTAGGTTCGGCGCATGAACGAGACCCCCGACATCAAGCCCCGCAGTCGCGACGTGACCGACGGCCTGGAGCGGACCGCCGCGCGCGGCATGCTCCGGGCGGTCGGCATGGGTGACGACGACTGGGTCAAGCCGCAGATCGGTGTCGCGTCGTCGTGGAACGAGATCACGCCGTGCAACCTGTCACTGGACCGGCTCGCGAAGGCGAGCAAGGACGGCGTGCACGCGGCGGGCGGTTACCCGTTGGAGTTCGGCACGATCTCGGTGTCCGACGGCATCTCGATGGGCCACGAGGGGATGCACTTCTCGCTGGCGTCGCGCGAGGTGATCGCGGACAGCGTGGAGACGGTCATGCAGGCCGAGCGGCTGGACGGGTCGGTGCTGCTCGCGGGCTGTGACAAGTCGCTGCCCGGGATGTTGATGGCAGCCGCCCGGCTGGACCTGGCCAGCGTGTTCCTCTACGCGGGCTCGATCCTGCCCGGCCGGGTCACGCTGACCGACGGCAGCGAGCGCGAGGTCACGATCATCGACGCGTTCGAGGCGGTCGGGGCGTGTGCCCGGGGGCTCATGAGCCGTGAAGACGTCGACCTCATCGAACGGGCCATCTGCCCTGGTGAGGGTGCGTGCGGCGGGATGTACACGGCGAACACGATGGCGAGCGCGGCCGAGGCGTTGGGCATGTCGCTGCCGGGCAGCGCGGCGCCGCCCGCGACGGACCGGCGGCGGGACGGGTTCGCCCGGCGGTCCGGTCAGGCGGTGGTCGAGATGCTGCGCAAGGGCATCACCGCCCGGCAGATCATGACGCGTGAGGCGTTCGAGAACGCGATCGCCGTGGTGATGGCGTTCGGCGGGTCCACCAACGCGGTGCTGCACCTGCTGGCCATCGCGCACGAGGCCGAGGTGGAGCTGAGCCTGGACGACTTCTCCCGGATCGGCGCGAAGGTGCCGCACCTGGCGGACGTGAAGCCGTTCGGCAGGCACGTGATGACCGACGTCGACCGCATCGGCGGCGTGCCCGTGGTGATGAAGGCGCTGCTGGACGCGGGTCTGCTGCACGGCGACTGCCTGACCGTCACCGGCCGCACGGTCGCCGAGAACCTGGCCGACATCGCGCCGCCCGACCCGGACGGCACGGTGCTGCGAGCCATGGGCGAGCCGATCCACCGGACCGGCGGCATCACCATCCTGCGCGGCTCGCTGGCGCCGGACGGCGCGGTGGTGAAGTCGGCCGGGTTCGACTCGGACGTGTTCACCGGCACGGCGCGGGTGTTCGACCGGGAACGCGCGGCGATGGACGCGCTGGAAGACGGCACGATCACGGCGGGCGACGTGGTGGTCATCCGCTACGAGGGCCCGAAGGGCGGGCCGGGGATGCGGGAGATGCTCGCGATCACGGCGGCGATCAAGGGCGCGGGGCTGGGCAAGGACGTCCTGCTGCTCACCGACGGCCGGTTCTCCGGCGGCACGACCGGCCTGTGCGTCGGCCACGTCGCGCCGGAGGCTGCGGACGGCGGGCCGATCGCGTTCGTCCGCGACGGTGACCCGATCTCGCTCAATGTCGCCAACGGCACGTTGGACATCGGTGTCGACCCCGCCGAGTTGGCCGCCCGCCGTGACGGCTGGGAGCCGCTGCCCGCCCGTTACCAGCGCGGTGTGCTGGCGAAGTACGCCAAGCTCGTCGGCTCGGCTTCCAACGGCGCGGTCTGCGGGTAGCTACGCGGTCTGCGGGCAATCATCTGCGGGCGATTAAAGGAGGCGCGGGGCGTCCGGGCGGTGTGTTAGGCACTCCGTCGTGGATCGACAGACACTCAGCACCTTGACGCACGCGGATCACCCGATCGCCGCACCCGTCAACGACCTCACGGTGACGGACCTCCTCGATCGGGCGATCCGTCGGCCGGACGCCCACCTGCTCGACCTGGGCTGTGGTGAGGGCGCTTGGCTCCTGCGCGCGGCGCAGCTGCACGAGGGCATCACCGCAGTGGGCGTGGACATCTCCGATGCGGGGTTCGACCGGACCCGCGCGGAGGCCGACCGGCTCGGCGTGGGCGACCGGCTCGACCTGGTCCAACAGGACGTGGTCGAGTACCGGTCGCCCCGCAAGGCGGACGTGGTGCTCAGCATCGGCGCCGCCTACGCCTTCGGTGAGCTGCTGCCCGCGCTCGCCGCCGCACGCCGCCACCTCGCCGAGGACGGGGTGGTCGTGCTCGGCGACTGCTTCTGGGAGCGCGAGCCGGACCCCGCGCTCCGGGCGGAACTGGAGGACGGCCCGCAGAAGTACGCCGACCTGCCGACCACGGTCGCCCGCGTGGTCGCCGACGGGTGGACGCCGGTGCACGGGCACGTGAGCACCTTGGCGGAGTGGGACGAGTACGAGTGGAGCTGGACCGGCTCGCTGGCCGCCTGGGCGCTCGACCACCCCGACCACCCGGACAGCGGACAGGCGCTGGCCACCTCCGCCGCCCACCGCGACAGCTGGCTCAACGGCTACCGCGGCGTGCTCGGGTTCGTCACCCTCGTGCTCCGGCCCACGCCCTAGACCTCCAGCTCGCGCGGCAGCTCGTCCGGCGCCACCACGAAGTCGAGCCGCCTGATCAGTCCGTTGTGGACGGTTGAGCAGGTGTACTTCGCGGTGGCGCCGACGAGCACGGCGACCCCCGGGCCGCCGTTGACGGTCAGCGGCGACCCGGGGCATCTTGCGGCGCACCCCCACAGTGATCTTCATCGCGTGAAGGCTCCGAACGGACGAAATTCACCCGCTGTGGAAAAAATCTCGCTAGGCTCGATTCAGTGAAAATCCTCTTCTCAAGCCTCAGCGCGCACGGACACACCTATCCCCTGGTGCCGCTCGCGATCGCCGCCAGCGAGCTCGGTCACGATGTCATCTTCGTCAACGGGGAAGCGTTTGCCAACGCGTTAACCGCACGCGGCATCGAGCACGTCACCGGCGGCGTGGACATGCGCGAGGCGTTCGGGATCGCGACCGAGGGCGCCGCGCTGGGCACCCCCCGGGACGTGATGCCGACGCTGATCTCGCAGGTCTTCGGCTCGGTGCTGCCGCGCCGCTTCGCCGACGACGTCGGGCGGGTCATCGCCGACCGCAAGCCCGACCTGGTCGTGCACGAAGTGGGCAACGTCGGCGCGGGCCTGGCCGCGAAGCTCGCGGGCGTGCCGGCGCTGTGCCACTCGTTCGGTCGGATCTGGAAGGGCGACGACCTCGCCGCGGACGTGTGGAAACACCTGGCCGATGTGGCCGCGGACCTCGGCGTCGAGATGACCGACGACGACAACCGGTACATGCTGCTGGGCAACCCCTACATCGACATCTGCCCGCCGTCGGTGCAGGACCGGGAGTTCCTGGCCGCGACGCCGAACCGGATCCCGCTGCGGCCGGTGCCGTTCACCGAGCCGGGCGAACTGCCCGCGTGGGTCCTCGAACACCGTGAACCGCTGGTGTACCTGACGTTGGGCACGGCGTTCGGCGACCCGGGCGTGCTGCGCACCGCGATCGAGGGCCTGGCGACGTTGAACGCGCGGGTGCTCGTGGCCTCCGGGCCGACGGTGGACGTGAACGCGCTCGGTGAGGTGCCGGACAACGTCGTCGTGCTGCCGTGGGTGCCGCAGGCCGACCTGCTGCCGCACACGGACCTCGTGGTGCACCACGGCGGGAGTGGCACGACGATGGGGTCGTTCGGCGCGGGCGTGCCGCAACTCCTGCTACCGCAAGGTGCGGACCAGTTCAGCAACGCCGAGATGGTGGTCGGGGGCGGGTTGGGCGACCGGCTGTCGGGTGACGAGATCACCGCCGAAGCGATCGCTGCCAAGGCCCGGCACCTGCTCACCGACGATGCCGTGCTCGGTGCGGCGCGGTCGATCGCCGCCGAGGTGGCCGCCATGCCGTCACCGCACGACGTGGCCCACACGTTGCCCGACTACGCCTGAACCGCTTGTCCGCCTGACCGCGCCCGGGTCGCGCGGTCAGGCGGACACGGCGTTGACCCGACACGTCAACTTAAGCGTTAAGTCGAACCACTCATCGCAACTCTTACACCACTCGTCGTGGGTTACTTGACCGGTTAATTTGATCGCTGCCAACGTCGGCGACGCCACCAATGACGACTGGCGTAGGGAGTCCTTCATGGCAAGACACGTGGTGAAGCTGGCCGTGATAGCCGCGCTCGTGGCGACCGCGGCGGTGCAGCCGGCCGCCGCCGCGCACGGCAAGCCCTGGGTGGCCGGCTGGGCGGCGAGTCCCGTGGTCGGCAGCGAGATCCCCTGGAGCGACTGCCCGGCGGGCAAGGGTCTGCAGGACCAGACCGTGCGCAACGTGGTGTTCCTCAGCGCCGGCGGCGGGTCGGTGCGGGTCCGGTTGACCAACGCGTTCGGCACCACGCCGTTGCAGGTCGGACGCGCCTCGGTCGCGGTGCAGGCGTCCGGTGACGCGGCGGTGCCCGGCACGCTGCGCACGTTGACGTTCAAGGGCAGGCGGGGCGTCTCGGTGCCGGCCGGTCAGGAGATCTTCAGCGACCCGGTCGCGTTGGACGTGAAAGCCCTGTCCACCCTGCTGGTGAGCGCGTACGTGCCGCACGCCACCGGACCGCTGACCAACCACCCGTTCACCGCGCAGGGCAACTACCTGGCGCCGGGCGACCGGACCGGCGTGCTGTCGGGCGGGTTCCAGGGCACCCCGTGCTGGATGGTCGTGAACGGCGTGGACGTCAAGCCCGCCAAGCGGGTCGCGGGCACGGTCGTGGCGTTCGGCGACTCGATCACCGACACCGCCAACACCACCGGCAACGCCAACCGCCGCTGGCCGGACTTCCTGGCCCGCCGGCTGAACGCGGTGCCCGGCAGGACGCTGTCCGTGGTGAACGCGGGCCTGGGCGGCAACCGCCTCATCGCCGACCGCGAGGGTGAGCCGTACTACGGCGTGGCGGGCGTGACGCGCGTGCAGCGGGACGTGCTGTCGCAGACCGGCGTGAAGGCGATGATCCTGCTGGAGGCGGTGAACGACATCGGCTACAGCGCGTCCGCCGCGGACCTGATCGCGGGGCACCGCGAGGTGATCGCACAGGCGCGGGCGAAGGGCGTGAAGGTGTACGGGGGCACGGTCCTGCCGTTCAAGGGGTCGTTCATCTGGACCGAGGAGCGCGAGGCGACCTGGCGGACGCTGAACGACTGGATCCGCACGTCGGGCGAGTTCGACGGCGTGGTCGACTTCGCCGCCGCGACCGCCGTGCCCGGCGACCCGGCCACGCTCGACCCGGCGTACGACAGCGGCGACCGCCTGCACCCGAACGACGCGGGCACGGAAGCCATGGCGAACGCGGTCGACCTGGCGATGCTGCTGCGCAGCTGACCCGAACCCGGCCGTGCTGTCCGGGGCGTGCTGTCCGGGACGTGCTGTCCAGGGCGGTGCTGTGCAGCGAGTCCGCTGTCGGCGAACGCCCCGGACAGCACGCTGGCCCTGAGCGCACGATTGAGGTGTAATCGTGTAATCCGGGAGGCGCCGATGGATCCGCTGGACGCCTACTCGCAGGCGGTCATAGCCGTGGCGAAGTCGGTCACACCGCACGTGGCCAGCGTCCGGATGAGGCGCGGCACGGGTTCCGCGGTGGTGTTCACCGACGATGGGTACCTGCTGACCAACGCGCACGTCGTGGGCGGCGGGCAGGCGGGCACGGCGGTGTTCGCGGACGGCTCCGAGTCGCCGTTCACCGTGGTCGGCACCGATCCCCTGGCCGATCTGGCGGTGCTCAAGGCCTCGGCGGACGCGCCCGGCGCGGCGAAGTTCGGTGACGCCGACAGCCTCCAGGTGGGCCAACTCGTCATCGCGGTCGGCAATCCCCTCGGCCTGGCCGGTTCGGTGACCGCAGGCGTGGTGAGCGCGTTGGGCCGGGCGGTCCCGGTCAGCAACGGCCGGGCGGGACGCGTGATCGAGGACGTGATCCAGACCGACGCGGCGCTCAACCCGGGCAACTCCGGCGGCGCGCTGGCCAACTCGGCGGGCGAGGTGGTCGGCATCAACACGGCGTTGGCGGGCATCGGCCTCGGCCTGGCGATCCCGATGAACAGCACCACCGAGCGGATCCTGTCGACGCTGATGATCGAAGGCCGGGTGCGCCGGGCCTACCTGGGCGTGGTCGGCGCCCCCGCTCCCCTGCCCGACGACGTCGCCGCCCGCACCGGGCAGAACGCGGGTCTGCGGCTGGTGCACGTCGTGCCCGGCGGCCCGGCCGAACGAGCAGGCCTGCGCGACGGCGACCTGGTGCTCAGCGTGGCGCGGACACCCGTCAGCGACGCCCAGGGCATCCAACGGCAACTCTTCGCCGAAGCCATCGGCCTGCCGCTACCGGTCACCGTCCTGCGCAACGGCGCCATGGTCGACGTCATCGCCACGCCCACCGAACTGTCCAGCTGACCCCGCCGACCCCATCGCGAACCGCCGGCACACCTACACCCGCGCGACCTCCCGCCGCAGCCGCTCCTCGTCGGCCGGGCCGATGCTGCCCGACGCGACGTTCGCCCTCGCCGTCGGCGTGCAGGCGCGACCGGAGGACTACCCGTTCCCACCGCGCCCGGAGACGTTGTCGCCCCTGGAGCCGGCCCCCATTCGCGCCGACCGTGATGCGGTCGGGCCCCGGCCGACAGAACGGCACCTGGTACACCACCGTCACACCGTCATCGCCGAGCGCACCAGCGGCGACTGAGCCGCGCGGGGGTCAGCGGAACGGTGCGGTGAAGCAGGCGAGCCGCGCGCCCGCGGTGCCCGCCTTGCCGTGCTCGGTCGCCGTCTTCTGCTGCTCGTGCACCACGATCGAGGCCGGCACGCGGTCGCCGAACACGAACGGCACCGTGGCCTCGGTCGAGCCGCTGCCCTGCCCGTCGGTGGTGAGGTCGAGCCAGATCTCGTTCTGCGGGTTGGCGTAGGCCGGGTCGACCGACGGCTTGTCCGGTGTCGCGGCGGGGTCGATCTCGTGCTGGTAGTGCGGACCCGCGTCGGTGCCGACGCGGCCGCACGGCTGGGTGTGCGCGTGGATGGCGTAGCCGCGGTCCGGTAGCAGCCGGTCGACGCTCAGGCGCACGGTCGTCATGCTGTCGGCTTCGACCACTTCCAGTTCCAGTTCGGCGCCCGGCGGCGCGACGGCCGGGTTGTAGGTGAACGCCGTGTCGGCCGCCTCGACCGGGGCGAGGGTCCCGGTGTGCCGGGTGGACGCCGCAGGCTCGGACGTCGTGGTCTGCGCGGGTTGTGTCTGCGCGGGTTGCGCCGGTCCGGGGTCGCTGCTGCCGCACCCCGCCGCGGCGCAGAGCGCGGCCATGACGATGACGATGCGCATATCGGTTCCCTTCGACGTCCGCTACGAGCACCGTCCTACTACCTCGCCCCTCCCCGCGAAACCCGCGCCACACGGGCCACGCGTGGCAGATCACTCTGGTGGGTGGTTCGGCACTACATCGGAGAACGACGGGAAACCTCCGTGTTGCCAACGCCGCGGCGTCCGCGGCACACGCGACCCGAAGGGAAATCGATGAACACGCGCACCCTGATCGCCGTCCTGGTCTGCACGGCGACGTTCCAGGCACCGGTCGCGCACGCGGCCGACGATCCCGGGCCTACGGTCGCGTGCGGCACCACGCCGCAGGACCGTGCGACCTCGCGCAGCGAGACGCAGGCCCGATCACAGTCCTGGTTGGACGCACGGGTGCCGTACAGCCAACAGGCCTGTCACCAGAACGAGTACGGCAACTACCGCACCGACTGCTCCGGCTACGTGTCGATGGCGTGGGGCCTGACCCACTCCCACACCACGGCCACGCTCCGCCAGGTCGCGAGCGAGATACCGCGCGCGGACCTGCGTCCGGGTGACGCTCTCACCAACTCCTACCACGCGGCGCTGTTCGTCCGCTGGGCGGACGGCGCGAGGTCGGAGCCGGTCGTGCGCGAGCAGACCGGCCCCGACGGCGCCCCGCCCGTGGAGCGGAAGTGGTCGGCGGCGACGGCGAACACCTACACGCCGATCCGCTACCACAACGTGATCGAGGGCTGATTGGCTCACCCCGGGCTCAGGTCTCTGCCCCGGCTCCGCGACTGGTGCCTCGCCCGCCGGGACTGCGCGTTCGAGGTCGATCGGGTGATCGACGACCTGCTCGCCGAGGCGGCCGAACGTCCGTTGCCCGCGCCGAGTGCCGGCGCGGGCAAGACCGTCGACCTCACCCAGTTGCGGGTGGGCGTCAACTCCGGCCTGAGCCGGTCGGCGTCTGGCAGGCCACCCCGTTGAGGGTGAACGCGGTCGGCTTGGTGTTGGCGCCCGTCCAACTGCCGAGGAACCCGAACGCCACCGAGCCGCCCGGCGCGATGGTGCCGTTCCAGGACGCGTTGCGCACGTTCACCGCGGCGCCGTCCTGGGTGTGGACGCCGCCCCAGAGCTGGGTGATCCGCTGACCGTCCGCAAAGGACCAGCCGACCGTCCACGGGGTGATGGCCGTGGTGCCCCGGTTGGTGATGCGCACCTCGCCCTGGAAACCGCCCTGCCACTGGCCGACGGTCGTGTACGCGACCGTGCAGTTCGACGGCGGCGCAGTCGTCGTCGTGGTGGTCGTGGTGGTGGTTGTAGTAGTGGTCGTCGTGGTGGTGGGGCCGCCGATCTGGCTCGGGTCCACGACACCCCAGTAGGCGTCCTTCGCCTGCAACCGCGTGTCGAACAGCAGCGGGTGGTCCTTGCGGGTCACCGGGAAGCTGTCCAGCCAGGTGCCGTCGTCCGCCAGGCCCCACAAGGTCACCGAGCTGATGTCGTCGGAATACCGCTTGTAGAGCTCGAAGAAGTCGCGGTACCGGTGGGCCTGGGTGAGCAGCACCTCGCGCGGCGGGGTCGGGTAGGACTGGCTGCTGTCGGTGTAGATGGAGACGTCCATCTCGGTGATCTGCTGGTCCACGCCGAGCGGCACGAACTTGGCCAGCATCGCCTCGGTCTCGGCCAGCGACGGCCACTGCACGTTGACGTGCATCTGGTGGCCCACCGCGTCGATCGGCACGCCCTCGGCACGCAGTCGCACGACCAGGTCGTAGAGCTTGTCGCGCTTCGACGGGACGTTGGTGTTGTAGTCGTTGATCACCAGCTGGGCGTTCGGGGCGACTTCGCGGGCCACCCGGAACGCGGTGCGGAGGTAGTCCAGCCCGGTGATCTCGAACCACTTGCTGCGGCGCATGCCGTCGGACTGGGCCTCGTCGATGACCTCGTTCACCACGTCCCACACGGGGATGTCGTCGCCGTAGTGGCCGACGACGGCGCGGATGTGGGCCTCCAGGCGGGCGAGCAGCAGGGCCTTGTTCTCCGGTGTCGCGGTCATGTCGTTGCCGGCGGCGTCCTTGAACACCCACGCCGGGGTCTGCTGGTGCCACAGCAAGGTGTGTCCGCGCACGGCCGTGCCGTTGGCCTTGGCCCAGGCGACGATGGTGTCCGCGTCGGTGAAGCGGAACGTGCCCTCGGTGGGCTCGGTGGCGTCCCACTTGAGCGCGTTGCCGATGGTGATGGAGTTGAAGTGCTTGGCGAGCAACTGCCCGTGGTTGTTCAGGATCTGCGGGACTTCGACGGCGGCGCCCACCTTGAAGTGGTCGGCCAGCACGTCCTTCACCGACGGGATGTCGGTCTGGATCGGCGGCAGCGGGGTGTAGGAGAGGGTGAAGTCGTCGATGTGCAGGGCCGCGGTGGCGCTGTTCATCTCGACGTAGGTGGTGAAGAAGTCGACGTCGGCGGCGAGGGTGTAGGTGCCCTTGAGGTTGACCCAGCCGTCGGCGGTGACGTTGGTGTTGCCGACCACCGACTCGTAGCTCGGCGTGCCGGCGGTGCGGCGTTCGACGGAGAGCCGGGCCTGCGTCGCCGCCTCGCCCGCCGCCAGGCGCACCCACACCGACAGGTCGTAGCGGATGCCCTTCTGCACCTTGTCCAGCAGGCTGAGCGAAGGGCCCTGCCAGTTGGCCGTGCGGCCGGTGACCGCGAGGCTGTGCGCGCCGCCGCGGGCGACGGCGGTGCTCGGTGCGACCACCTCGCTGGCGCGGGACGTCCAGCCTTGGGCCGTGCCGTCGTCGAACGTGCTGGAGACGACCACCACGGGTTCGTCGGCCGCGGTCTGCGGGCTCGCGTGCGCTGCCATCGTGACCAGGCCGGCCACGACCGAGGTCGCGAGCACACCGGCGAGAACTCTCCTCATCGAGAATCCCTCTTCCGTCGGGCAAGCTCTGGGAGCGCTCCCAGAGTCATCTCGCCCGGACTATAAGCAGGTAGATCGACCGCCGCCCAGCCGCCGTTCAGCCCAACCGCTCGCGCGGAGTGGCCACGGGGTTATCGGGCCGGACCGAGGGTCAGCAGTTCGGACACGGTGACGAAGCGGTAGCCGCGTGAGCGCACCTGGTCGATCAACGGGCCCAGCGCCTGCCTGGTCGCGTCGCGTCCTTCGTACATGCCGTGCAGCAGGATGATCGAGCCGGGCGTGACGTGGTCGGCCGTGTAGCTCGCGGTGGCTTCGGCGCTGCGGTCGACTTCGGGGTACGTGTTCGGCTCGACGTCCCACATGATCGTCTTGCGGTCGTGTTCGGCGAGGTAGTGCGGGAGGGCCAGCAGCTTCTTGCCGTTGGGCGGGCGGAAGGTGATCTCGCCGGTGTAGCCGGTGTCGCGGATCAGCCGGTCGGTTCGCTCGACCTCGTCGGCCGCGAAACCGGGCGTCACGAACACCATCCGCTCGTGCGAGTACGTGTGGTTGCCGATCTCGTGGCCCGCCCCGGCGATGTCGCGGCCCAGGTCGGGGTGGGCTTCCAGGTCGCGGCCGATCAGGTAGAACGTCGCGGGCACGTCCTTCTCGGCCAGCACCGCCAGCAGTTCCGCCGTGCCGGCCGGGTGGGGCCCGTCGTCGAACGTCAGCGCGACCACCTTCTCCGCGGTGTCGACCGCGCTGGTCAGACCACCGAAGAACTGGAAGTCACGGGCACTGGTCAACCGCATCAAACCGAAGCCGCCCAACGGCACCAGCACCACCACGACGACCGCCACCACGACCATCCACCTGCGCACCCGAAACCGCCGCATGGCCGACGATCATGGCGTACCGGGACACCGCGCTCGCAGCCGCCCCTTGCCGCCGTTGCCCGTCCAGGGCCTACTACTCGCAGCCGACGCCGTCGTTGTCATTGTCCAGGTCGTACTCGTCCGGGCCGACGACGGTGATCGGACCCCGTGCGTACGCCGGACCGTTGCCGGAGCCGCCCGCGCAGTCGACATCGCTCGCGAAAGGCACGCACGGCTTGTAGCTGGGGTGGCAGCCCTGGTTGGGCGCGGGCTCCGCCGGGGCGGGCTGGGGGTTCGGTTGCGGGTTGGGCTGGGGATTGGGTTGGGGGTTGGGCTGCGGCTCCGGGTTCGGGGCGGGCTGGGCGACGGTCGTGGTCGTCGTCGGCGGCGTGGTGGTGGTCGTCGTGGTCGTGGTGGTTGTTGTCGGCACGGTGGTGGTCGTGGTGACGGGCGTGGTGGTCTTGGTCGTGCTCAGAGCGGCGGCCGGGTTCGGGGTGGACGGCGAGTCGTCCGCCAGGGCGCCGATGACGACGAACAGGAACACCACGGCGGCAGCGGCGATCCACACCGGTCGGCGTGACTTGCGCTTCGCCTGCGGGGCGAAGGCGGCGGTCTGCTGGGGCGCCGTGACCTGGGGCGCGGTGATGACCCCCGAGGTGTCGCGCGGCAGGCGGAGCACGACTTCCAGGCCGCGGTTCCCGAGTTGGATCACGGCCTCGCAGCCCGGCTTGCCGCCACGGTCGATGACCTGACCGAGCACGTCGGCGTAGCGCCGCGACATCAGGTACGTCAGCTCACCGACCCGCTGCCCGTCCAGCCGGACCTCGATGGCGTACTGGCCGCGGTGCTTGCCCGAGTCGATGGTGCACCAGGCCAGTTCAACGGCGACGTGCCGCTGCCCGCCGGGCGCGACGGGGTACCTGGACAACCAGGCCTGGTGGTGCTCCTCCCTGGTCACGGCCACGGAGACCCCGGCCTCCAACATGTCCAGACCGACTGCCGAATTCTCCACCACTGCGCACTCCCAGACGCCGAAAGGATGTACGCGGCTCATCGGTGCGACACACCAGGCGTTACCAGCGGACGCAGTGCGTGGCGGATCAGTAACGGTTGGTTCCACCTATGGGCGACAGCAGGCCGGACACGCCCGATCCTGGAGTCGTCATGAGCACCCCTGTAGCCGAACGTCCGACCACCTCAACCACGGCGACCACCGCCCTGATCGCGACCGTCGTGCTGGCGGTGGCGAACGCGGTCGCCTTCCTGGCCTTGGCCGGACAGTGCTGGAAGTCAGTGCATGAGAAGGTGTCGGAGCGGCGTAGAACCGCCCCGACACCTCACCGAACGCCTTCCACAGGATCAGTAGTGGAAGCCGGGCTTGAGCACCATGTCGACCAGCTGCTCCTCGGTGAACGGCACACCGTCACGCGTGGGCCCTTCGGTGCTCGGGCTACCGCCCACCATCACCTCGACCTGGTTGCGCACCCCGGCGTACACGACCGTGCCGTCGGGGAAGCGCGCCTTCACCGACAGCGACGTCGGTTGCCCCTGGGCGGGGATGCGCATCACCGTGAGTTCGACACCGTCGACGAACCGCACGGTCGGCACCACGTCCGGCACATTCGCGTTCGACACCGGGGTACCCAAGACGCAGTCGTTCTGCGGCGTGCACTGGGGATGGGTGGACGCGGACTGCACGAACATCGTCAACGACACGCGCCCCTTGGCGTCCTCGAAGACGGCGGTGGCCTTGTAGCCGTCCGAGCTGTCCTCGCCGAAGCGGTAGAACTGCATCGGCCCCGCCTTCGCACCGACGGCCTCGACGAGCCGGTAACCGCCGGGGATGACGTTCGCCCCAGCCAGCTTCGCGGTCAGTTCGACAGCGCGCTCGGGGGTGTTCGGCACCGGTGGCACCTCGGTCGGCAACACCACGGGCGGTTCAGCCGTGGTCGTGAGCACCGCACCAGCAGCGGACTCCACAGTGGACGGACGGTTCACGGTGAGGAACACGCCTGCCCCGGCCGCCAACACGATCCCCACGGACAACGCGCTCGCCACCACCGCCCGCCGCTGCACCGTCGCCTTGCGCGCCGACCTCAGCACCTCCTCCGGCGAGTACCGAGGCCCGGTGTCGCCCTCCAGCACCGAGTCCAGCATTGCCCGCACGTCACGCCCCTCGTCAACGCCGTTCATCACGCCACTCCTCCTTTGTCCAGCACGCCTTCCAACTCGCGGCGCAACGCGGCGAGCCCCCTGGCGCACTGGCTCTTGACCGTTCCCTCACCGCACTTGAGCAACTTCGCCGTCTGCGCGACCGACTGGTCCTCCCAGTACCGCAGCACCACGGCCGCGCGCTGACCCGGCGGCAGCGTCGCCAACGCGCGCTGCACGTCGACGCCGTGACCGAACTCGACCTCGGCGGCCGGCAGGTCCGGCGGCTCGGCCACCGGTTTCTCCCCGCGCTTCAACGGCCGCCGGTGGTCGATCACCGTGCGCACGAGCACCTTGCGCCAGTAGGCGTCGACCGAATCGGCCCGCTGCACCCGTGACCACGACCGGTACAGCTTGACCAGCGTGGCCTGCGCCATGTCCTCGGCCAGGTGCCAGTCACCGCACAACAGGAACGCGGTGCGCCGCACGTGGCGGTGTTTGGCACGCACGAACTCGACGAACGCGGCGTCTTTGTCCTTCACACGTCCACCTCCTCAGCCATCACGACGAGGTGGGGTGGAGGTCCGGTTGTCATCGGCCGCCCGTCCGCTGAGGGGATGCCACGCTAATGGACGCTCCGGATCGACAACCCCTAGTGCAACAATCGTCACTCCTCGTAGCGGTTGAGGGTCCGACCCCAGGAGGTTTGCGATGAACTCCGATGTCCTGACCGCTATCGCCGCCCTGGCGCCGCAGTTGACCGGCGCCGCAGCCCGAGCCGACGCCGAACGCCGACTGGCCGACGACACCCTGGCGGCGATGCGGGAGGCGGGCGTCTTCCGCATCGCCACGCCCGCGCGGTACGGCGGCGGCGAGGCGTCGGTCCGCAGGCACCTCGAGGTGACGTCCGCCGTGGCCGCGATCGACGGCGGCGCGGGCTGGCTGACGGCGTTGTGGAACGGCGGGAACTGGCTCGTCGCCCTGTACCCCGAACAGGCGCAGGACGACGTGTGGGGCGCCACCCCCGACGCCCTGATCAGCGGCGCCCTGAAGCCCAGCGGCCCGGTCCACCGCGCCCCTGGCGGGTACTGGCTCAGCGGCGGCTGGAGCTACGCCTCCGGCATCTGGCACGCCACGTGGGCGGTGGCGACCGCCGTCCTCGACGACGGCCCGGCGCTGTTCTTGGTGCCGCGCGAGGACTACAAGATCGTCGACGAGTGGTACGTGGCCGGGATGAAGTCGACCGGCAGCAACCGCTTCGTGGTCGACGACGCGTTCGTGCCCGACCACCGCGTGCTGCGGCTCGGCCCCCTGGTGGCGGGCTCGAACGCCACCGCCGCCACCGCTCCCGCCTACCGCGCCGCCCTGGTGCCGGCGCTCGTGCTGATGGTCGCCGCCCCTCAACTCGGGCTGGGCCGCGCCGCCCTGGCCCACGTCGTCGACGCCGCCCGGCACAAGGGCATCGCCTACACCGACTTCACCAGCCAACGCGACTCGGTCGCCTTCCAACTCCAGGTAGCCGAGGCCGCCACCGCGCTGGACACCGCCGACCTGCACGCCTACCGCGCCGCCGACGCCCTCGACCGCCACGCCGAGCAAGCCACCTACCCCACCGAACTCGTCCGCGCCCGCTGCCGCGTCGACGCCACCACGGCCGCCCGCCACGTGAACCGCGCCCTGGAAACCCTCATGACCGCGCACGGTTCGAGCGGCTTCGCCGACGCCAGCCCGCTTCAACGGATCTGGCGCGACGCCAACGTGGCCGCACGCCACGGCATGCTCATCCCGCAAGTCAACCTGGAGCTCTACGGCGCGGCTCTGGTGGGTGCGGAGAACAACGTGACCCCGTTCGTGTGAGCTTCAGCGCCCACTCGTCAGGGCACCACTCGTCAGGGCACCACTCGTGCCGTGCCCCGCTCCGGCTCGCACGGCGCGCGGCGAGGCGCCCAGTTCGCGGCGGCACGCCTTGTTGAACGCCTGCAGATCGGTGAACCCCACCACCGCCGCGACAGCCGGGATGGGCAGCGTCGACTCGCGCAGCAGATGGCGAGCCCGCTCCAGACGACGACGTCGGATGTAGGCCACCACGGTGTCGCCGGTCTCGGCGCGGAACAGCCGGGTCAGGTGGTTGTGCGACACCCCCGCCGCCGTCGCGATGTCGGGCACGGTCAGCGGTTCGGCCAGGTTCGCCTCGACGTGCGCGATCGCGGCGGCCACCGCGCCGTGCGGTCCCCCGGACGCCGTCAGGCGGGCCACCCGCCACAACACGGTCCAGACCTCCGCCGCCGCCATGGCCGGCGACGCGGGCGCGACCGTGATGGCGTGCCGCAACAGACCCGCGAGCAGCGGTGTGTCGGCGCCCGCGTCCTGCATCACCGGCACGGTCAGCGCCTCACCCTTCCCGGACAGCCGCAGGTGGACGTAGAGGTGCTCGGATCGGCCCTGGTACCGGTACGACACCCTCACCCCCGGCGGAACCAGGCTCACGTGCCCCTGGCGGATGGGATGCGTCGTGCCGCCGACCGACAGCTCGGCGGTGTAGCCGTACAGGTGCAGCTGCCACAGCTCGGGCAACAGGAACTCGTCACGACGGTTGCCGACACCGTGCACACCCACGCCGAGGTTCACCACGACCGGCGGCGCGTCCAGCCGGACCGTCACGTGCTCCATGGTGAAAAATTACCACTAATGGTGAACACGACCCACGACACCACACGGACTTCGCCCCTACCGTCTGACGCATGGAAACCACTAGCCACCCGCTCTCCTCGGTGCTGATGGCGCGCTTCGCGGCACAGGGGTTCCTCCGCCTCGACTCGGTCGTACCCGACGACCTGAACGCCTTGGCCATCGCAACCATGGAGAACGGCGTCCCAGGCGTGCCGTACGGCACTCCGCTGGGCGAGGCCTTCCCGGAGGGCTCGTTCACCCGCCGTCTCGTCGACCTGCCACCCATCGCCGGGGCGCTGCGCGGCCTCGTCGGCCCGGACCCCACCGTCGACCACCTAGCCGTCCACGTGCGCGAGCCGAACGAGGGCAGCGCCCAGCCCCTCCACGGTGACGCGATCATCGACACCCGGCGCGACGCGTTCGACGTGCAGCTCATGTACTACCCGCACGAGGTCACCGCGGAGATGGGCGGAACGCTCCTCGTCCCCGGCAGCCACCTGCGCCTCACCAACGAAAGCGACACCGGGCGCTACCAGAACCTGCGCGGGCAGGTCCGGCTGACCTGCCCGGCGGGCACCGTACTGCTGCTGCACCACGGCATCTGGCACGGCGGCAGGCGCAACGACTCCGCGCACCGCCGGTACATGTTCAAGATCAGGTTCAACCCGACCGTGCCCCAGGTCCGGCTCTGGGACACCGGCGACCTGGACGACCCCGCCGTCGTGGCCGAGCTGTCGACCACCTTCCCCTGGTACGAGTACGCGACCGGACGACTGGAGATCTACAACAGGATCGCGCTGTGGCGTGCCCTGACCGGCGACGACACCTTCGACATCGAGTACTGGGCGACCCGTGTGAGCAACCGTCCCGGGAGGACCGCGTGAAGCAGCAGGTGCTGGTGCTCTACTTGTCCTCGTCGTCGCTCGACGATCGAGTCGTCGGCTGGTCGTCGTACGACGGCACCGGCCGCACCAACCCCACCACCGGGGACAGCGACGACCCGCCGTACGAGACCGGGACCGACGCCCTGCGCGACGGCTGGCGGCTCTTCCAAGCTTCCCAACTCATCCCGCCCTACCCCGGGCACGAGTACGACACGTCCTTCCTCAAGCACGAGTTCCTGTTCGAGAAGTTGGAATGACGACCCACGCGGCTTGACGCCGACGAGCTTCCCCCCTTGGCCGAGGCAGATCCGCGTCAGGCCGCGTGGGCCGGGCGGAACACCGCCTCGAACAAGGCCTGCGCGAGGCGCACCGCGAGCGCTTCGAGCAGAGCGATGCCCACCTTGGTGAGGATGCTGGCGAGCAAGTCCGGCATGATGATCTCCTGAGTGGCGGCGTGGTGTGGAATCCGGCGCCACGCTGGCTCCCCCAGGTAATGCCTGAGTGTCCTACGGGTTACGTCCAGGTGAATCCACGCGCAAGTCCCCGTGCTGGCGGATCACTTGGAACACGATCGCGGCCGCGGTGGTGACCAGGGCGATGAACCACTGGTGCGGCCACAGCGGCTGGTTGCCGAAGAACTGGCTCACCCCCGGGACCTGCACGAACGCGACCAGCGCGAGGAGCGATCCGACGCCCGCCGCGACGACCAGCGGCGTGCGACCACGCACGGCCACCGTCTGCCCGAGCTGCGCGCCGACGAGCGTCACCAGAGCGGTCGTGCCCGCCTGACCGGGGGTGCTGACGGGCCGCGCGAGCAGCCAGCCGAGCATGGCCGCGCCCGCCGTGGTGGCGGCTCTGGCGTAGATGTCGCGGGTCAGGCTCGCGCCGAGCGACGCGTCGGGTCCCTCTGCCAGGAGCTGCTCGGGCGTGGTGTGCGGCGGGGGTCGGACGGCTATCGCGAGGGCGGGCAGGACGTCGGTGAGCAGGTTGATCAACAGCAGTTGCCGGGCGTTGAGCGTGTCGCGCGTGCTGAGCAACCCGGCTGCCAGCGTGAACGCGATCTCACCGAGGTTCCCGCCGAGCAGGATCGACAGCGCGGCGCGGACGGACGACCACGTCCCGCGTCCCTCGACGATCGCGTCGGTGATCGTCTCGATCCGGTCGTCGGTGACCACGAGATCGGCCGCCTCCCGCGCGGCCGGGGTCGCCCGTGCCCCGAGGGCGATGCCGACGTCGGCGAGCCGGATGGCCGGCGCGTCGTTCGCGCCGTCACCGGTCATGGCGACCACCCGGTCCGCGTCGTGCAGCCGGCGCACGATCCTCGCCTTCTGCTCGGGGCTGACCCTGGCGAACACGGTGACCTCCGCCAGGACCTTGGCCAGTTCGTCGTCGCCGAGGGCGTCCAGCTCGGGGCCGGTCATCACGCGCCCTCCATTGAGGACGTTGAGCTCGGCCGCGATGGCTTCGGCGGTGCTGGGGTGATCACCGGTGATCATGACGACGTCGACGCCCGCTCGCCGAAGCCGGTCGACGGACGCCGCGGCGGTGGGGCGCACCGGGTCGGCGAGCGCCACCAGGCCGAGGAAGTCGAGATCGCCGATGTTCGACTCGGTCAGCTCCGACGAGCCGGAGTCGTTGCGCTCGGCCACGGCGAGTACCCGGAAACCCTTGCGCGCCAAGCGGTCCACCGACGCTTCCACATCACTGCGGGCCTGCGCGTCGAACGGTTCGCCCCGCCATCGGCTGCACGCCGCGAGCACCGCTTCGGGCGCGCCCTTCACACTCACCACGAGTCCCCGCGGCGAACGGGCGAGCATGGCGTGGTAGCCGCGGGACGGCTCGAACGGGAGCGAGGCGACGTGCTCCCAGTCGTCGGGCACCGGGGAAAGCCGACGGCCGGCGTCGAGCACGGCGCCGTCGGTCGGGTGCGCCGGCGGGCGAGTCGTTTCGTGCCAAGGACTTGCCCGCGTCGCCGCGGCGAGAACCTCCCGGAGCGACGGGGTCAGGTCCGACACCGACCGCTCGGTCCGGCCGTCACCGACCAGCCGCACCGTGATCCGGCCTTCGGTGAGCGTGCCCGTCTTGTCGAAGCACAGCACGTCGACCCGGCCGAGCGCCTCGATCGTCGACGGACTCCGGGCGAGCACGCCGTGCCGGGACAGGCGCTTCGCGGAGGCCAGCTCGGCGACCGTGGCCACGAAGGGAAGAGCTTCCGGCACCGAGGCCACGGACAGGCTGACCGCACGCCCCAGCGCCTGGCTCATGCCGCGGCCCCGCAACAGGTCCATCACCATCAGCACGCCACCCGCACCGAGGGAGACGGGCAGGGCCTGCTTGGTCAACGAGCGCAGTCTCGACGCCACACCCGTGACCGGCGCGTCGCCGTCGGCCAGGCGCGTGGTGCGGCCCGCCTCGGTGCGCTCACCGGTGGCCACGACGACGCCGACAGCCCGTCCGGCAGCCACCACCGTGCCCTGGTACAGCATCGACGAGCGGTCGGCCACCGTGGCGGCAGCGGTCGCCCGCGCGGTCTTGGCCACGAGCTGGGACTCGCCGGTGAGGCTCGACTCGTCGACTTCGAGCCGGTCGGTCTCCAGCAGCCGGCAGTCGGCGGGCACCGCGTCACCGGCGTGGAACTCGATCACGTCACCGGCGACCAGCTGATCAGCGCGCACGTCCTGCGCTTTTCCCTTGCGCCGCAGCCGTGTCCGCAGCGCGCTCGTGTCCAACAACCGCCGCAACTCGCGGTTGGCGCCGATCCGCTGCGCCCCGCCGATCAGGGCGTTGAGGCCGAGCACGCCGGAGATCATCACGGCGTCGGTGATCGAACCGAGGCTCGCCGACACGCCCGCTCCGGCCGCGAGCGTCGGTGTCAACGGGTTGACCAGCTCCTCCACCGAGGCTCTGGCCAACCCGACCCGGGCCGGATCGTCGCCGGCGGGCTCCTGTGCGCGCCTGCGTTCGGACTCGGCGGCGTCCAACCCGTCATGAGAGGAGGTCAGCGCGCCGAGCACGGCGTGGGGCGACATCGCGTGCCACGGCGTCCGGTCCACGGGGACCGGGGCAGGCCGACGCCGGGGCTGCGAACCCCACCACGTCCCCGCGGCGAGGGCGAGCAGGGCGGCGAGCTGCACCGGGTAGATGGCGCGATCGGGTGCACCGCGAGCAGGCCCGAGCGCGCCGAGCAGCGCGCCCAACGACGACCCGGCGACGGCCAGCTCGGCGCTGTGCCTGCTCGCCTTCCGGGCCACGGTCGCCGCGTCGAGCAACTGGCAGGCCTGCGCCAGTCCCACGCACATGACGTCGGCTCCCCACGGCACGGCCCCGGTCCGTCCGGGCACGCCGATGCCGAGGTCGGCGGCGGCCAGCGCGGCACGGCCGCGTGCCGACACGACGGCGACCACGTGCCCTTCCGCCTGGAGCGCTCGCACCGACGTGACCAGCCGGTTACCGCCCGGAACCACCCGGTCGACGTCCAGGCGTCGGTCGAGCCCGCCGGTCGCCCCGCCGAGAACCACGGTTCCGGCTCGCCGCGCCGCCGTGATCAGCGCGTCGGCGAGCGGGTCGGCTTCCGCGACGACGCCGACCAGGCCGACCGGCCGAGCCCGCCGCGTCAGCGCCACCACGGTCGCGCCCTCGCGTGCCTTCTCGCGCGCGACCTGCCTCGCGTGGCCGGGCAGCGACGCCTCCAGCTCGCTCACCGGGGCCACCGCCCAGTCGTCGTCCTGCCGGGGAGTCCTCGGCGCGTGCACATCGACGAGGTCGAGCGCGTGCGCGAACAGTTCGACGTGCCCGACCGTGTCGTCGATGGCCACGACGTCGTCCACGACGTGACGCCGCGTGAGCAGTACCGAAGCGTCCACGACGACGGTGTCCACGCGGTCGAGGAGGCGCAACGCGTCCGGGTCGAAGGTCAGCGCCCGTGCTCTGGACAGGTCCGTGTCGAGTTGGGCGGCGAACGCCTCGCGGCCCACCTTCGCGGCCCGTGACACGCCGGCGATCAGGGCGGCGAGGGCGCGTTCAGGGCTTCGACCGACGGTGCGCCCGACGGCGAAGCCCGCGAGGCCGAGCACGGCCGAGGTGTTCGCCACCCGCTCGATCGGGCCGTCGGGAAGGGGGCTCGGACGCGGGACCTCGTCGACTGGCTCGGCGCGGTGTGCCTCGGGCAGGTCGGCGACGCTCGACTCCCACCGTTGCCAGGCCTGTCGTCTGGCCGTCGCCTCACGTTGCAGGCAGTACCGGTACGCGGCGTCGGCGAACAGGACGACCGGCCGCCGCGACAGGGCGACCCCCACCGCGCCGCCGATCCCGAGCAGGGTGTCGGTCGCCTCCCTGCCGAGCGCCGCCTCCACCTTCGCGCGCAGCCGCGGTGCGGTGTCCACGACACCGATCAGTGCGGGTATCAGGGGCGGGAGCCCGCCGACCGGCAGCACCCGACCCAACACGGCGTAACCGAACCCGACCAGGTCGATGCCCAGCGCGGCGACCTCGCGAAACCGCGGGCTGTCCATGTCACCGGGGTGGGTAGCGCTCGACGGTGGTTCGTCCAGGTGCAGGCCCAGCTCCCGCTCGATCTCCGCCACCAGGGCGGTCAGCGCCTCGCTGTCGAGCACGGCCGGGTCGTGGCCGACCACCACCCGGCCGAGGACGCCGTTGGCCGCCGCACTGCGCACCCCGGGCAGCGCGGTCAGCCGTTGGCACAAGATCCCTGCCGCGTCCTCGCTACCGGGCCGCCGCAGCCCCCGCACCTCGATGTGCGTCCGGTCGCCGGACGTCCACACCCGGCGGTCAGGGCCGGTCGGCCGGACTGTCGTCGTGATCAGCCCGGTGATCTTCGAGGCCAGCGCGCCGAGGATCCCCACCGGTCGTCAGCCGGTCGGCTTCGCCGTGCTCCCGCGTTTCGTCGCGGAAGTGTCCTCACGGCCGCGTTGCTCTCCGCGCGGCGCGAGGGCCGCTCCGACGCCGATGGCCGCGGCGACCGGCCACTCGATCACTTCCAGGGCGGCCATCACGGCGAGGCCGCCGAAGTACAGGACGGTGCGCGGTTCGGGCAGGAACGAACGCACCGTCTGGACGACCGCGCCGACGTCCTCGCGGCTGGGGGCGTGGATCTGCGGCATGTGCAGCTCCGGTGCGCGGAACTGCGCGGTCACGAAGGGCAGGTTCACGGTCGCGGTTCGTGCAACCCCTCGTTCGCCGTCGGTCCGGGTGCCCCCGGTCCTGGATTCCTGGGTCCTGCTTTCCGCGGTCTTGCTTTCCGCGTCACGGCGCGGGCGGGCCTGGGCACGTGATGTTGTCGTCGCCATCAGGTCTCCCTGGGGCAGTGTGGAGTCAGGACGTACAGATTTTACGCGGAGATGAACATCGAATGAATCGCCGGTGGCGTCCAGCTGGAATATTCACTCGTGCGAATGACAAGATCCGCGCCACCGTGGACGGTCTGCGCACACAGGCGCACACATTCACAGCATTTTCTTGGAGTCCGTGATCGGTCTCGGACGTTGAGCGGGTGAGGCCGTCCGTCGGGGGATCGGCCGGACGACCGAGGAGGAACGGCTGTGCTCACCACCATGCACTTGTCGTTGACCGGCCACACCACGTTCGACGCGGCCGGAGACCGGGGACCGCGCGACATCAACGCCGACGCCGTCGCGACGCACACCGACCCGGTGACGGGCCGCATGGCGTTCGCCGTCGCGGACGGGGTGGGCGACCACCTCCTCGCCGCGCGCGCCGCGCGGCTGGCGGCGACGACCGCCGCGACCACCGCAGTGCACCACGGCGCACGCGGCGGCCTGCTGTGCGCCCAGCGGGAACTGCTGCGGCAGTTCAGCCAGAAGCAGGCCGACGCGGTGCTCGTCGTCGCCGTCCTCCCACCCGCGGGCAGTGCCGAGGAGGTCGCGGACATCGCGTGGGTCGGCGACTGCCGCGCCTACCGGTGGAACGGCCACGTACTGCACCAGGTCACCGTCGACCACACGCTCGCGCAGTTCTGGCTCACGCGCGGCGTGATCCCGGCGCCCCGCGCGGAGCACGTGGTGACCGACTCCGTGCGCACGGCGAAGCCGTCCGACATCGGACACGCCCGCATCGGCGCCGGTCCCGGCACACTGCTGCTGACCAGCGACGGCGTGCACAAAGCGCTCGACCTCGTGCGGATCAAGACCATCCTGGCGGAAGCACCCACCGGGACGGCCGCCGGCGCCCTCGTCACCGCCGCGAGGACGCTCGGCAGCACCGACAACGCGACCGCCGCCGTCATACACCGGTACCCGGCCACGGCCGTGGCGGGCGTGGGCGATCAGCGACCGGGGTGATGGCCGAACCGGTCAGATGGCGAGATCCACGGTCGCTACATCCGACACCGCGACTCCTCCCTGTCGGTCGACCCGCACACCAACACCGACCTCTTCCGGCAGGACTCGTCCTTCACCGCGATCGCCCCGTGACGTGGTGACCGGACGGTGCGGGAGCGGCGCCCTCAGGCGATCACGTTGGTGAGCTCGCCGCAGGCCTCGATCTCGATCCTCACGACATCGCCCTTCGTCAGGTAGTCGCCGCGAGGCATCCCGACGCCGGCCGGGGTGCCGGTGGCGATCACGTCACCGGGCAACAGGGTCAACTGGTGGCTGAGCCACTCGATCTGCTCGTAGACGTCGTGGATCAGCTGATCGGTGCTCGAATCCTGCTTCAGCACGTCGTTGACCCACAGCTTGGCAGTGAGGTCGTGGCAGTCCTCGACGTAGTCCGCCGGCGTGATCCACGGTCCCATCGGCGCGGCGCCGTCGAAGCACTTCTGGCCCATCCAGTCGTAGGTCATGACAGGTGGCCGGTCGCTTCGGGGCATCAGGTCGCGCGCGGACAGATCGTTGACGATCGTGTATCCGGCGATGAACTCGGCGGCACGGTCGGCGGTGACGTCGCGCGCGTGCCTGCCGATCACCACTGCGAGTTCCGCCTCCCAGTCGAGCTCCCGCGACTTCGCCGGCGGGTGGACACCGGCTTGATCGCCGACCACCGAATGCGCCCCGGTCTTGAGGAAGAACCAGGGATCCTTCGGCAGGGCGGCGACGGCCACCTCGGCGATGTCCTCGGCGTCGATGAACGCCTCCTCGCCGTCCCCGGCCGGCAGCCTCAGCTCGCCGCTCATGACCGCGTCCCGCAGGAAGTCCTCGCTGAAGTTCTGGAAGAACCACCGCAGCCGCAGCACGGTCCACTCCAGACCCGCTTCGGCCGGCGCGCGTTCCGCGGCCAGTACGGATTCCTGTTCCAAGCCGCCACCGTCGCCGGGTACGGACAGCAGCACCGCCCGTCGAACCCCGGCCGCCGCGGCCTGCCGGGTGAACGCGGTGACGGCCTCCGTCGCCCACGGACTGCCGAGGTCGGCGACGACCAGGTAGACCGCCGTCACGTCCCGCAGCGCCGGTTCCCACGTGGTGGGGTCCGCCCAGTCGAAGCGCGATGGGCCGGAACGGGATACCGCGCGAACCGGCACACCCCGCTCTTCGAGCAGCCGCACCACTCGGCGGCCGGTCTTGCCCGTGGCGCCCGTCACCAGGATCTTGTCGTCAAGCATGGGTCCAGGCAACCAGTCGCCGACGCCACCGGCCATGGCGCGCAGACTCGTCTCCATACGCGTTCGGCTACGGTGGCCTGCATGGATCCACTGACGGGTCTGCTGAACGGGGTGCGAACCAGTGGTGCGGTCTTCAACCAGTCGTTCCTCTCCGGCTCCTGGGCGCTGCGCTTCGAGGACGGCTCGCCGATGGCGCTCGCGGTGCTGCTGCGCGGTTCCGCCTGGGTGATCGCAAAGGGCGGCGACCCGGTACGGCTGGACCCCGGTGATGTCGCGGTGCTGACCGGCGGCGCGCCGTACGTGATCGCGGACGACCCGGCCGGCAGGCCGACGGTGGTGATCCGCTCCGAGGGCTGCACGACGGCGGACGGCGAGACGACGGCCGCTGCGACGGTGTCCGGCGTGGGCAGTTGGGGCACCGCCCGGCCGGACAGCACCCTGCTGGTGAGCGGTCTGTACACCGTGGACAGCGGTATGTCCCGCCCGTTGCTCGCGGCACTGCCGCCGCTGGCCGTCGTCAAGGCGGAGGTGGGTGTCTGCCCGGTGAGCCCGGCGGTCTTCGAGGAGATCACCCGCGAGGCGGCCGGGCAGCAGGCGCTGCTCGACCGGACGCTGGACCTGCTGCTCATCACCGCGCTGCGCGCGTGGTTCACGCGTCCCGGCGCAGAGATCCCCGCCTGGTACACGGCACACGCCGACCCCGTCGTGGGACCGGCACTGCGTCTCCTGCACACCAACCCCGCCCATCGCTGGACATTGGAGGCGCTGGCCGCGAAGACCGGCGTGTCCAAGGCGAACCTGGTCCGCCGCTTCACCACGCTGTTGGGACAACCACCCATGACCTACTTGCGGGAATGGCGCCTCACCATGGCCGCCGACCTGCTGCGCGAGCCCGACGCGACGCTCGCCGCCGTGGCACCCCGCGTCGGCTTCTCCACCGCTTTCGCACTGAGCGCCGCGTTCAAGAGGGAACGAGGCATCAGCCCGAGCGAGTACCGGACGGGCACGGCGCCGACTCAGCGCTGACGGCCGGAACATCCACCCTGACCTGCACTGATGGACTATTTCTCCGGCGGGACCCGAGAAAGAGGTACAGACTCGACCGCGCAAGTCAATCAGTTGATTTAAATTCTCGCCTTCGGTTGACTGCTCCAAACGGCAGGTCGACCTTGGAGGAGGCTCTCGTGACCGAGAGCGATGGCGCGCAGACGTTGGACTACCCGCTTGCCAGGCCGGGGACGGCGTTGGAGCCACCAGAGGAGTGGGCGCAGCTGCGGCAGCAGTGCCCGGTCGCACGGGTGAAGCTGCCCAGCGGGGACGAGGCGTTGCTGCTCACCCGTTACGACGACGTCAAGCAGGTGTTGTCCGATCCGAGGTTCAGCCGGGCGTTGAACGCCGACGACGCGGCCCGGATCACCGAGTCGGGCGCGGTGTTCGACGACGAGAGGTCGGAGGCCATCCCGCAATCCGGCGAGGGGCACCAGCGGTGGCGCCGACGACATGGACCTCGGCCGCAGCCCGAACCCGCACCTGACCTTCGGCGCCGGACCGCACTCCTGCCTGGGGCAGTTGCTGGCGCGCACCGAGCTGCAGGCCGTGCTCGACGTGCTGCTGCGCAAACTCCCCTCGCTCGACCTCGCCGTTCCGGCCGACGACCTCCGCCGGGTGGAAGGACTGATCGTCGGCGGGCTGACCGAACTCCCGGTCCGCTGGTAACACCGGACGATCGCGCACAACGGCCGGACGTAACGCCGCCTGGTGACAGGCCCTTCACAGCACACCACCGAAACACCACACAGGACGGTCGTCATGCAGGACGTCATCCGGTCGCCCGGCCTGCTGAACGCCTCTACACCCGGCACATCGCCGTCAACCCCAAGGTCGCTTTCGTCGTCGACGACCTGACCACCGAACCCACCTGGACACCCACCGGCATCACCGTCAAGGGCACCGCCACAATGCACACTCAAGGAGGAGAAGTCCTCGGCCCGGGTTTCGGACCCCACTGGATCGAGATCACCCCGACCTGGACGTCCTCCTGGGCATCGACGCCCACCACACGCAGCCGACCGTCCCCAGGAAGGCATGACCACCGACATCAAACCGGGCGGCCTTCGCGTCGACGGCGATCAAACACCGAACACCGGAACGATGGCGATGGGTTCCTCGTGCACCTGCCCGTCCTCGATCCGGAACGAGCGGATTTCGATGTTGTCCGGGTCGCGCGTTGAAACGAAGACATGATGGACGTCCGGGTCCGCGAACCGCACGTCCATTTTCGACGGGTACGCCTCGGATTCCGGGTACGAGCGGTACACGATGATCGGCTCTTCGCCTCGGGCTTCCAGAGCGCGGTAGACCTCGAGTTGCTGCCCGGTGTCGAACTGCCAGTAGACGGAAGAGTCCTCGGCGTTGACCATCGGGATGAATCTCTCCGGGCGGTCGGAGCCGGCCGGACCGGCAACCAGTCCACACGCGATCCGGGGGTGGTCGGCGCGTGCGTGCCCGATGATGGCGTCCACGATCGCCTGGCCGATGGTCATCATCGAGGCATTCTACAGAATAGATCATGACGCTCGCCCGGCGATTCACGGAGCCCTTGGGCTCGCGATGCCGGCGATACCGAAGTCGTTCGCCGTCCGTCGTCACCGGGCGTGCGCGTTACCGGGCGTGCGCGTTCTCGTCCCCGGCGAGCTGTGTCGGTTCGGATTCGTCCGCGCCCGCCCGAACCAGGTGGTCGGAGAGCCCGGCGGTGGCGTGGACCAGGTCGATGACCTTCATGACCTCGGGTGAGGCGATCAGGGTGAGGTCCATGCCGCGATCGCGGCACAGGTCCGCCGCGTGCAGCAGCACGGCCAGCCCCGCGACCGCCATGAACGTCACGGCGCCCAGGTCGAGCCGGATCCGGGTCGGCCCCGCCCCGTCCCACACCAGGTGGTCCTGGATCTCCTCCGCGGCGCGGATGTCGACTTCCCCGGACACCGTGATCATCGTCGTGCCGTCACGGGTCTGGCAGTCGCACGAGAAAACCGTGCCCGAATCGTACGTCCCAGCGTTGAGTGCCACCGTTCGCCTTTCCATTTCCCGCTGCGCCGGAACTATTCAGGCGAGTCGGACTTCGGCCCAGACCGTCTTGCGGTCGCCGCGGGGTTGATGTCCCCAGTTGACCGACAGCCGGTTGACCATGAGCAGGCCGCGACCGTGCGCCGGGGTGTCGAGCCGCCCCAGGACCGGCAGCAGGCTCGGGCTGCCGTCGTCGACCTCGACCCGGACCAGGCCGCGGTCGGGCAACCGGCGCAGCCGCAGCCGTCGTGGCGCGAGCGCGTGCCGGTAGGCGTTGCCGACCAGTTGCGCGGCGACCACCTGGATGTTCACGAGCTGGTCGTCGCCGGTTCCGGGGAACGTGCCGGCGACCAGTCTCATCAGCTCGTTGGGGGTGGGAGGGGTGTCGGGCAGGTCGAGATCCACCCCGTCCCGAGGGAGATCGACAGTGCTCATGGTCCACCCCTCCCGTGCCCTGTGGTCTCAAGGCAGAAGCACGGCGGTAGTACCCAGCCGGACCGTCGGCCAAACGCACGGGGCGACGTGGTCACCAAGAGGCGACCGCGGCGTGCTGCGCTGCCCGGGTGGACGGCCTGCTCGGAGGCCGCCGGCGCGATCACGGCGAGCGGCCGGCGTGGGCAACGGCGTCGTCGGCGGACCCGCTCGATGATGTGCCGGTGAGCACACGTCGGGAACGCCGCCGGGCGTCGCGGGCAGGAACCGGTGTGCGAAGCGACGTGGCGCCGATGGCGCCGACACCGTCTCCGACCAGCCGCTTTCCGCCGATCAGTACCGCTACGTCCGCAGCCGGCACCGGGCCATCACCCTGATCGGCGGCACCGACGACGCCTACACCGCCGGGGTGCTCAACGAGCAGTGGATCCCGGCCGACCCGCCACGGGACTGGTTGGAACGCCAGACCGACGACGGCCCCACCACCTGGCTGCCCGGCCACGAGGCGCCGGCACTCCCCCGGGCAACCCGATCGCCCGCAACGGCGAGTTCCGCGCGCCGTGCGGCAACTTCTCCTACTTCGCCGCAGGCAGCCCCGACCGGTGCACGCACGGTGACTGGAGGCGTCGCGCTCGGTGTGCGGGTCGGTGAGGACTTCGACGAGATCATCATCAACCCGGCCGACGGCGCGTTCATCGGCTGGCGCGACGTGGTGCTCGTCGACGGTGCCCTGCCGAAGGGAACGGTCCGCCAGTCCAGCGCCACCACCGGCGTCGCCGACACCATCGGGGCGCGTGGACACATCCGACTGCCCGTCGAGGGCACCATCCGCCGTCACCGCGTCGACCGGCTGTTCACCAGGGTCGAGCACGGATTCGCCCTGCTCCACATACCGCCGTGTGGCACGATCTCGCACGTGACCAGCAGACCTGCCGAAGCTCAGCGCCTGGGCGACCTCGCGCTGCTGCGCCGCGTTCGCGACCGGATCGACCGGGAGTACGCGCAGCCACTGGACGTCGAGGCGCTCGCCCGCGGCGTGAACATGTCGGCCGGGCACCTCAGCCGCCAGTTCCGGCTCGCCTACGGCGAGTCACCGTACGGCTACCTCATGACGCGGCGCATCGAGCGCGCGATGGCGCTGCTGCGTCGTGGCGACCTCAGCGTCACCGAGGTCTGCTTCGCGGTCGGCTGCCAGTCACTGGGCACCTTCAGCACCCGCTTCACCGAGTTGGTCGGTGTGCCGCCCAGCGTCTACCGGCGGGACGCGGCGCGCGCGACGGCGGGGATGCCGCCGTGCCTGGCGAAACAGGTGACCAGACCGATCAGGAATCGAGAAGCGCCGTCACCGAGCCTGACCTAGCGTGATCGCCATGGACCTCACCATTCACCAGACCTACCTGCCGCAGAACGACCCGGACGCCGCGCTGGCCTTCTACCGCGACACCCTCGGTTTCGAAGTCCGCAACGACGTCGGGTTCAAGGGGATGCGCTGGATCACGGTCGGCCCCCCTGACCAGCCCGGCACGTCCATCGTCCTGCACCCGCCGGCCGCGGACCCCGGCATCACCGAGGACGAGCGCCGCACCATCGTCGAGATGATGGCCAAGGGCACCTTTGCCGCCATCAACATGGCCACCAAGGATCTCGACGGCACCTTCGAGCGGCTGCAGGCCGGCGGCGCCGAGGTCGTCCAGGAGCCGACCGAGCAGCCGTACGGTGTTCGCGACTGCGCCTTCCGCGATCCCGCGGGCAACCTGATCCGCATCCAAGAGCTGCGCTGAGCCGTCCGGCCACCACAGCCGCCCCGCTCCCGCGCCGCCGTACCCGGTACCGCTTGTACTCCGACCGGGACGGCGAGGCGCTGGCGACGGCCACGCCGCACCGCTGGTTCCGCATCTCCCCGCGCCATCTCCCCGCGCCGCAGCCGGGCCCGGCCCGAGGTGAACGAGATGCCGGACCCCGAGCTCATGCACGACGGCCGCTGGTTGGTCTGACGCCTCGGCCGCGCGCGCCGAAGCGGAAGAGAACACGGACGTACGCTCGAAGCCGATCGGATCGAGCCAGGCGACGACACCGGCGGAGACCGCGAAGGCGGCCCACCCGACAGATGGAGACACGATGAGCACGGCCACCATGAGGGACACGCAGTCGCCTGCGCCGCACGTTGCCGACAGCCACGATCTGATCCGCGTGCACGGCGCGCGCGTGAACAACCTCAAGGACATCAGCCTGGAGATCCCCAAGCGCCGGTTGACGGTGTTCACCGGCGTCTCCGGCTCGGGCAAGAGCTCGTTGGTGTTCAGCACGATCGCCGCGGAGTCGCAGCGGCTGATCAACGAGACCTACAGCGCCTTCGTGCAGGGCTTCATGCCGACGCTGGCGCGGCCCGACGTCGACGTGCTCGACGGGCTGACGACCGTGATCATCGTCGACCAGGAGCGGATGGGTGTCGACCCCCGCTCCACGGTCGGCACCGCCACCGACGCCAACGCGATGCTGCGCATCCTCTTCAGCCGGCTCGGCAAGCCGCACATCGGCTCACCCCAGGCATTCTCCTTCAACGTCGCCTCGATCAGCGGAGCGGGTGCGGTCACGATCGAGAAGGCCGGGCAGAAGACGAAGGAGCGGCGCAGCTTCAGCATCACCGGCGGCATGTGCCCGCGCTGCGAGGGCCGGGGCCACGTCAACGACATCGACCTGACCCAGATCTACGACGACAGCAAGTCGCTCAACGAGGGCGCGGTCACGATCCCCGGCTACAGCATGGACGGCTGGTACGGCCGCATCTACCGCGGCTGCGGCTTCTTCGACCCGGACAAGCCGATCCGCAAGTTCACCAAGAAGCAGCTGCACGACCTGGTCTACAAGGAGCCGACCAAGATCAAGGTCGACGGGATCAACCTGACGTACGCCGGTCTGGTCCCGCAGATACAGAAGTCGTTCCTGTCCAAGGACGTCGACGCGCTGCAGCCGCACATCCGCGCCTTCGTGGAGCGGGTGGTGACGTTCATGACCTGCCCCGAGTGCGACGGCACCCGGCTCACCGAGGCCGCCCGCTCGTCGAAGATCAAAGGGGTCAGCATCGCCGACGCGTGTGCGATGCAGATCAGCGACCTGGCCGACTGGGTCGGCAAGCTCGACGAGCCGTCGGTGGCACCGCTGCTCGCCAAGCTGTTGCACACCCTCGACTCGTTCGTGGAGATCGGGCTGGGCTACCTCTCGCTCGACCGGCCGGCGGGCACGCTGTCGGGCGGCGAGGCGCAGCGCACGAAGATGATCCGCCACCTCGGTTCCTCGCTCACCGACGTCACCTACGTCTTCGACGAGCCGACCATCGGCCTGCACCCCCACGACATCCAGCGGATGAACGACCTGCTGCTCCGGCTGCGCGACAAGGGCAACACGGTCCTCGTCGTGGAGCACAAGCCGGAGGCCATCGCGATCGCCGACCACGTCGTCGACCTCGGCCCCGGCGCCGGCACGGCGGGCGGCACCATCTGCTTCGAGGGCACCGTCGAAGGGCTGCGGGTCAGCGACACCATCACCGGCCACCACCTCGACGACCGGGCCGCCCTCAAGGACACGGTGCGCACACCCACCGGCAAGCTGGAGATCCGCGGCGCGACCACCCACAACCTCCAGGACGTCGACGTCGACATCCCGCTCGGGGTGCTCTGTGTGATCACCGGCGTCGCCGGCTCCGGCAAGAGTTCGCTGATCCACGGCTCCGTCCCCGCCTCCGCGGGCGTCGTGTCGGTCGACCAGGCGCCCATCCGCGGCTCGCGGCGCAGCAACCCGGCGACGTACACCGGACTGCTCGACCCGATCCGCAAGGCCTTCGCGAAGGCCAACGGCGTGAAGCCGGCGCTGTTCAGCGCCAACTCCGAGGGCGCCTGCCCCAACTGCAACGGCGCCGGCGTCATCTACATGGACCTGGGGATGATGGCCGGCACCGCCGTCACCTGCGACGTGTGCGAGGGGAAGCGGTTCGAGGCATCGGTGCTGGAGTACCACTTCGGCGGCCGTGACATCAGCGAGGTGCTCGCGATGTCGGTGAACGAGGCCGAGGAGTTCTTCGGGGACGGCGAGGCGCGCACACCGGCCGCGCACGCCGGCCTCGGCCGGCTCGCCGACGTCGGGCTCGGCTACCTCACCCTCGGCCAGCCGCTGACCACGCTGTCCGGCGGCGAGCGGCAGCGGCTCAAGCTGGCCACCCACACGGCCGAGAAGGGCGGCGTCTACATCCTCGACGAGCCGACCACCGGCCTGCACCTCGCCGACGTCGAGCAGCTGCTCGGCCTGCTCGACCGGCTCGTCGACTCCGGCAAGTCGGTCATCGTCATCGAGCACCACCAGGCGGTCATGGCGCACGCCGACTGGATCATCGACCTCGGCCCCGGCGCCGGCCACGACGGCGGCCGGATCGTCTTCGAGGGCACCCCCGCCGACCTCGTCGCCGCCCGCTCCACCCTCACCGGCGAGCACCTCGCGGCCTACGTCGGCACCTGACCGAAACCCCGCGGACACCGTGTGGTGAAGCCGCGTGCACGCGGCTCTGCCGTGGGCACGCGGCTCAGCGGGCGGTCAGCGGCCGGTCAGCGCGCATTCAGCGGTCCCCCTCACCCTGGGCCCACCAAGCCCCGGCACCAGGGAGGCACCATGAAGGCGATCAACCACGCGGCTGTGGTCGCGCCGCCCGCCGGCCGCGGCGGAAGATCCCGCGGGTTCTAGCGATGGTCGATCAGAAGGTCCTCGAAGCGCAGCAGTGGGTGAACGCCACCTACGGCGCGGTGCCGGGTTACACCCGGTGCGCGGAAGACGGCCGCACCGGCTGGCCGACGATGCACTCGCTCACCAGGGCTCTGCAACACGAGTTGGGCATCACCACGCTGTCGGACTCCTTCGGCCCGACGACGCTGGCGAAGCTCACCGAACGCGGACCGGTCGGTCCCGGCTTCGCCGACCCGAACATCGTGCGGATCGTCCAGCACGCCCTGTTCTGCAAGGGCTACTGGGCAGGCGAGACCACGTCGGGGACGTACGGCGCGACCACCCAGAACGCGGTCGTGCGGATGAAGGCCGACTGCGGCGTCACGGCCGCCGGCGTCCTACAGCCCAAGTGGTTCAAGGCGCTGCTGACGATGGACGCCTACATCCTGGTGTCGGGCGGCAGCACCGAGGTCCGGGCCATCCAGCAGTGGCTCAACCACCGGTACCTGGATCGGTCCACGTTCTTCGTCGTCCCCTGCGACGGCCGGTTCTCCCGGGACGTGCAGGTGGCCCTGATGAAGGCCATCCAGTACGAGAGCGGCATCCCCGACGACCAGGCGACCGGCAGCTTCGGCCCCGCCACCCGCGACGCCCTGCGCCGCAACACCGTCGGTCCGGGCTCGCCCGGCACGTGGGTGCAGCTGTTCAGCGCCGCGTGCGTGTTCAACGGCGACGTCAACGGCGCGGCCACCGTGTTCAAGGCCGCCTGGGACGACCGGCTCGCCGAGTACGTGCGGGTGTTCCAGGAGTTCTCCGCGCTCGACCGCACCGGCGTGGGCGACTACCGCACGTGGGCGCAGCTACTGGTCTCCACCGGTGACCCCGACCGGCCGGCGAGCGCCTGCGACACCCGCTTCCACATCAGCACCGCCCGCGCCCAGGCCCTGCGCGCCGCCGGCTACACGGTCGTCGGCCGGTACCTGGACGAAGATCCGACCAGCACGCTGAACAAGGAACTCCAGCCCGGTGAGCTGGACGCGATCTTCGCCGGCGGCATGCGCGTCTTCCCGATCTCCCAGTACGACGGACGCGAACTCACCAAGTTCAGCTACCAGCAGGGTTACCAGCACGGGCTGCGTGCGCACGAACGCGCCGTGCACTACGGCTTCAACCGCGGCACCGTCATCTACTTCGCGGTCGACTTCGACGCCACCGACGAGCAGATCACGTCCAACGTCCTGCCCTACTTCCACGGCGTCCAAGCCGCCCTGGCCAACCAGGGCAAGCGGTACGTCGCCGCGGTGTACGGGTCCCGCAACGTGTGCGCCCGCGTCACCAACCAGGCGTACGCCCGGTACTCGTTCGTCTCCGGGATGTCCTACGGCTTCTCCGGCAACCTCGGCTTCCCGATGCCCGCCAACTGGTCGTTCAACCAGATCAAGGAGTTCAAGTTCACCAGCGGGACCGACACCTTCGACCTCGACCGGGACGTGCACCGGCCGTTCAGCGACCCCGGCGTCGGCCCGGAGAACGTCGGCGGCACCACTTCCCCCGTCGACGCGTTCCTGCACTACGTCGAGCAGTTGTACGCCACGGCGGTCGCGTACGGTCCGGGTGATGCCAACCTGAGGGTCCTGGAGTACCTGCGGTACCCGACCTACGTGGACGTCTACAGCGGCTGGCAGAACCTCATCGGCGACGTCGACCGGGCGTGGATCGACTACGCGAAGGCCAACGGGCCCGGTCGGGTCGAGAGCTACCGCGACCCCTCGCTCGGCGTGACCGTCAACGTCGACCACCTGGGCGCCACCGCCAACGCCGTCTACCTCAAGGGCAACGTCAACGGTGTCACGGCCAACCGGGGCGACTTCGGCGGCTGGGGCGGCGACCTCGCCACCTTCTACGGCGAATGGCGGGCCAACAGCGAGTCCTACCCGTCCGGTTACGCGTTCTGCGCCGATCGTCTGGCCAAAGTGGACGTCCGCTCGTCGTTCCCGCTCGGCGACCTGATCGAGGACGTCGACGGCCACCTGCTCGGCCTGTCGCTGCGGATCGGCGGCCGGGTGGACGAACTGCTGCGACTGCACCTGGCCGGCACCGGGCACGTGGGCCGGTTCGCCCGCTTCTTCGGCGCCCGGTACGACGCCAGGAACGCCGACATCGTCGCGGCCGCGAGGAACATGCTGATCAGCGACGGCACCGATGCCGAACTCGGCGGGCTGTGCACGGCGGCGATCCGCACCACCGGCGGCTGGAACTGCCTGCTGCCCGGGATGCTGCCGGCCGACAAGCTCGACCCGTTCCTCCAGGGCTACGCCGACACCATCGAAAAGCTGGCCCGTGGCTGACCTCCGACCCCGCGAGGACACCGTGAACCGATCTCCAGTCCACCACCTGGCCCGACGGACCTTCCTCACCGGACTGCTCGCCGCCGGCGGCCTGGCCGTGCTGGAACCGGCGCCCGCCGCCGCGGCGGGCGCACCTGCCGAAGCCCGCCCCGGCCCCACGCGGTTCGGCATCGTCGAAACCCACGTCATCGAGGGGTCCGCGGCATCGGCCGCGCTCCTCTCCGGCCCGGCGGCCACCCTCCTGCTGCACGTCGCCCGCAGGTTCCACTACGAGATCGCGGCGCTCGGGCCGGGCGACGCGGTCGGCTCGGCGGACGGCACCGCGCTCGTGATCCGCCCCGGTGCGTACCCGCGCGGCGCCACGGGCTGCCTCTTCCCGCACGAAGTGGCAGTCGTCCGGGACATCCTGGCCGACTGCGGCGGCGCCGTGCGGTGGGGCGGCGACGACCGGGACACGCCGTGGGAAGGGCACTTCCGCGTCGACGCCCGGCCGGACACCGCACTCGCCGCCGCCGCGGCACGCGGACCGATCAAATCTCTGGAAAGAGGGAGACCATGGGAATGACATCACGCGTCGTGGCACGCGTCTGCGCAGCACTGCTGATCGCCGGGGCGTCGCTGGTGGGGGCGACCGGCACGGCTTCGGCGGCGGAGGTGTTCCAGACGTTCCGCAACGTCCACAGCGGTCTGTGCCTGGACGACAGCAGGGAATTCAGCGTGCGCACCTTCCACTGCAACGGAACCAACTACCAGAGGTGGGGGGTCACCGTGTGGAACGACGGCACCCGGCAATTGCGCAACGTGGCCACGAACAGGTGCCTCGGGGCGAGGAAGTACGGAGCCGGCGGTGTCCTGACGTCCGGGGCGTGCGGGCCGTCGAGTGTCATGAGCTGGTACGTCCGCCGCGCGCCCAACGGGATCTGGTTCGAGAGCCAGGAGGTCCATGCCGACTGCCTGGTGGACGACGGCGGCGACTACGCGGGCGGGAACTACGTCGGCCTCACGTCGTGCATCGGTGGCCACTACCCGACCGACATCGCGTGGGGGTGACCGAACCGGGTATGTCCCGGCGGGTCGGGGTGTCGAGCGGGTGACGAACCCGCTCGGCGGCCTCGACCCGCTACCACGCCCGGGTGTCCCCGTCGAGCGCGTCGAGTTGTCGCCGCACCCGTTCGGCGTCGGCATCGCGGCCCTGTTGTCGGTACAGCTCAAGGGCTTCCTGCCACACCGCGCGGGCCTGCTCGCGCTCGCCGAGGGCGGCGTAGGGGTGGCCGAGGCTTTTGAGCGTGTCCGTGGCCTGGTCGGTGTTGCCGTGGTCGCGGCGCAGGATGAGCGCCTGTCCGTAGTGCTCGACGGCCTGGCGGTGATGGCCGGTGTGGTGGTCGATGTAGCCCAGGCTGTCCAGGGTGGCCGCCTCGCCTTCGGGGTCGCGGTGGCGGCGGTGCAGGGTGAGGGCGGCTCGGCAGTGGACACGGGCGGTGTCGTAGTCGCCCAGGCGGGCGTTGAGCCAGCCCACCGAGTTGAGCGTGATGGCTTCGAACACCGGCCGGTCGAGTTCCCGGAAGAGGGCCAGGGCGCGTTGGGCGTGCTCCAAGGCCTGCTGGTCGTCCCCGTGCCGGGTCCAGGCCAGCGCGAGGTCGTGGTGGGTGTGGGCCTGTTCGGTGGTGTCGCGGTGGTACTGGGCCAGAGCCAGGGCCTGGTGCAGGTGCCCGGTCGCCTCGTCGTGGCGTTCCAGCCGGGAGTAGGCGATACCGAGGCCCCGGTGAGCGCGGATGTGGACGGCGGGGGCGGACAGGTGGGCGGCGGCGTCCACGGCGGCCTGCCACACGGCCACGTCGTCGTGGCGATGCCCCCGTCGGACGTGGAAGGTGGTCAGTGCCCAGGCCAGCGGCCACACGAGGTGGTGCCACCGGTGGGTGGCGGCGAGGTGCTGCGCGGCCAGCAGGTTGGCGTGCTCGGTGTCCAGCCAGGCCAACGCCGCCGAGACGTCGACCAGCGGGTGCGGTCGGGTGCCGGGTGCGGTCGGATCAGGCGGCGGGAACGTGCTGTGGGGGTTCAAGAGGCGGTCGGCGGCGTAGCTCGTGTGGACGTAGAAGTCCACCACTCGCCGCAGTGCCGGCTCCCGCACGTGCTCGGCCAGGTCGTGCTGGGCCGCGGCGGTGGCGTAGCCGCGGATCAGGTCGTGCATGGTGTAGCGGCCGTGGGCGTCCCGGGTGAGCAGGGAGGCGTCCTCCAGGGTGCGCAGTGCCTTGCGTGCCTGTGGGAGGGGCAGGGCGGTGAGGGAGGCGGCGGCGGGAAGTCCGATGTCGGGTCCGGGGGCGATGCCGAGCAGGGCGAACACCTGCCGCAGCTCCGGGGTCAGCGCTCGGTGTGACCAGGACAGCACCGCGGGCAGGCTGGCGGTCGGGTCTTCGTCGTCCAGCGCGTCCAAGCCCAGGTCGAGCAGTTCGGCGGCGACGGCGGCCAGGAGAAGGTGCGGACGGGTGTGGGCGTGTGCGGCGATGATGCTCAACGCCAGCGGGAACCCGCCGCACACCCGGACGAGTTTCTCCACCGCCGCGGGTTCGGCGTCGACCCGGCCGGTGCCGAGGCGGTCGGCCAGCAGGGCGCGGGCTTCGGAGTCGGTCAGGACGTCGAGGGACACGTGCTGCGCGCTGTGGCCGGTGATCAGGCCGGGAAGCCGGTTGCGGCTGGTCAGCACCACGGTGCAGGTGCGGCTGCCGGGCAGCAGCGGGGTGATCTGAGTGGTGTCGGCGGCGTTGTCCAGCACGATGAGCATCCGCTTGTCCGCCACCAGGCTGCGGAACAGCGCGGCCTGGGCGTGCGGTTCGACCGGGATCCGGCCCGGGTCGACGCCCAGGGCGTCGAGGAACCCGCGCACCGCCACCGCCGGCTCCATCGGCTCGCCTTCGGGGCTGAAGCCGCGCAGGTCCACGAACAGCTGCCCGTCCGGGAACCGGTCGGCGTGGCGGTGGGCCCAGTGCAACGCCAGCCACGTCTTGCCGATCCCGCCCGCGCCGCCGATGGCGGTGATGAGCACCGTGGTGGCCTCACCCGCGGTGTTCAACGCGGTGTCCAGGCGGTCCAGCGCATCGTGGCGACCGACGAACGGCGCGGGAGCGGCGGGCAGTTGGCGTGGCACCACGGTGTGCCCGTTCCCGCCGGGAGGTGCGGGCTCGGTCGTGGTCAGCGAGGCGTCGGCGGTGAGGATGCGCTGGTGCAGCTCCCGCAACGCCGGGCTGGGATCGGTTCCCAACTCCTCGGCCAGCCGCTGCCGGGCGTGTTGGTAGTGCTCTAGTGCGTCGGCTTGGCGTCCGCCGCGGTACAGGGCGAGCATCAGCAGCCCGGTCGGGCGTTCCCGCAGCGGGCGCTCGGCCACCAGCGCGCGCAATTGCGGTATCGCCTCGGCGTGGCGCCCGGAGTCGACCTCCGCGGCCAGGCAGTCCTCCAGCACCGCCAGCCGCTCCTCGACCAACGCCTGCTTGACCGATGCCAATCCCGGGACGTCGGCCAGCGGCTCGCCCCGCCACAGCTCCAACGCCCGGCGCAACAGCACCACCCGGTCGTCGGCGCCGCGCGCCCGCGCCACCAGCGCCCGGAACCGGTGGAGGTCCACCCGCTCCGGCTCCACCTCCAGCACGTAACCGGGCGGCCGGTGCGCCAAGCCGACCTCCGGGTCGACCGCCACCAGTTTCCGCAGCTCGGACACGCACTTCTGCACCACGTTGCGCGCCGTGCGCGGCACAGCGTCGTCGTCCCACAACGCGTCGACCAGTCGCTCCAGGGACACCACCCGGCCGGCCTCCGACACCAACACCGCCAGCAGGCACCGCTGCTGCGCGCTGCCGACCGCCAGCTGCCGGCCCCCGTGCCAGATCGTCACCGGACCCAGCACCCCGAACTCCACCCCCTCCCCGCGGACACCGGGATCACCGGATCCCACGGGGTGGCCGTGGGTCACCACGTCGGTGGGACGCGAGTGCTCGGGCAGAGCGGGTGTCTCGGCCGACATGCTCACGTGGCGATCTCCCTGAACGTCAAAACCACTGTGGTCGGGAGTCTGCCCGTCGCCGCCCCCAGGGGGCCGGTCACCCCGGGCAGGGGTTCGACCGGTCCAGGCCGAGCAGTTCGATCTCCGCCGCGGTCAACGCGTCGAGCGGACCGAGGTCGACTTCCTCGGTACCGGTCAGGTCCAGCACGAGCCGGCGCAGGCTGGGCAGCTCGGCCAGCTCCGCGACCTCGGCGGCGGTGAGCGGTCCGAGGACCGAGACCGTCTCCAGCGTGACCAGGCGTCGCACTCCGAGGAGCGACCTGGAGTGCGCGGGCGAGTCGACCACCAGCTCGGTCAACGGCAAGGAGTCGGGCAACGCGTGCAGCCCGTCCCGCAGGTGGGGGTGTTTGATCGTCAGCTTCCGCACCGCGGCCCCGTCGAGAGTGGCCAGGTCCGCCACCGGCCCGCCCGCGTACGGACGACCGAGGAGTCGCAGGTCGGTCACCGGCAGGTGGGCCAGCGCGGACAGGTCCTCCAGGGCGCTGTAGCCGGACACGATCAACGTTTCGAGCCGCCCGCAGCCGACGAGGCCGTCGAGCGACCGGCAGACCTCGTTGGCGCGGATCTCCAGACTGCGCAGGTCCGGCAGTTCGGCAAGGGGACGCAGCCCCGCCCTCATGTCGGCCAGTTGCAGGTCCCCGGCCACGAGCACGTGGCGGAGGGTCCGCAGGTGGCGCAACCCCCGCAGCATGTGCCAGCGGTGGACTTCGAGGACGCGGTCGCCGAAGTCGACCGGTCCGAGGTTGTCGGCGGCGTAGCGCTCGGAGTACTCGGTGTTGCGCCAGGCGCGGAGCAGCTCGTTGGTGACCGCGCCCCCGTAGGCGTGGGTGAACGCCTCGATGTCGCCCCAGCCGCCGATGATCGCCAGCACGCGGATCACGTACCTGGCGATCTCGGCCGGATCGGCGCCGGTCTCCGCCGCGAACTCGTCGACCTCGGCCGGACCGGGCAGCAGTTCGAGCACGAACGTCCCGGCCCGTGCCAGGAGTTCGGCCTCGTTGTAACTGCGCGGTGGAACCAGCTCCCGCACCGTGTTGATCACGTCGGCGCGCACGTGCTCGGGCTCGATGACGTCCACGTAGCCGAGCGAAGCCGCGGCGAGCAGGCGCAGCCGGTGCACCTCGGAGGTCGTCCTCTTCCGCTTGTCCGCCTTGGTCAGCAGGCCGCGCAGCAACTCGCCCGCTTCGTGCGCGCGGGCCTGCGCGGCGGCCATGAAGATCACCTCGTCCAGTTCCTTGCCGGCGTCGTGCGCGTTGTCCACGAGGTAGCCGAGCTCACCGGACTTGACGAAGTCGCCGGCGGCCAGGAAGTCGCGGAAGATGCGGTGCACGAACCGGATCTCGCCGTCGCCCTCGTCGTCGCGCAGCAGTCCGGTCCGCTCGACGAGGTGGCGCAGCACCTCGTGCGCGTCGAGGTCGGTGGACCGCAGGCCGGTCATCGCGCGTTCGATCCGCCGCACCGCCGCCGAACGGCTCACCACGTGCTCGCCGTTGCGGACCATCGGTGCGGCGAACCGTTCGAGCAGCACGACCTTCTCGTTGCCGGTCATCTGCAACTCGGTCTCGACCCGCACGCCGCGGCGCACGTCCCACTCGCCCAGCAGCAGTTCCAGTGCCCGGTAGAGCAGGTCCTTGCGGCTGTGCGGGAGGTACATGTTCTCCCGGCGGTAGAGCGCGCACAGCAGGGAGCACAACAGCGGGCTGGAGACGAGCCTCTGCACGTCCGGCCGGTTCTGGAGAGCACCCTTGAGCTTGCGCTCGCACCGCGACAGCCATTCGTGCGTCGATTGCGGCTCGCCCACGCGCACGGCGGCGAACCAGTTGCTCACCAGGTCGCGGATGCCCGGCCCGCTCAGCGGCATGACCTCGAACCGCATGAGACCCGGATCGCCGAGTTCGGTGGGCGCGAGCCAGGTGTCGTCGACCGCGGACGGCCGGGTCGTCACCACGTACCAGGCATCCGGGTAGTTCCGGAGCAACCCGCCCAGCCACGACCGCACTTCTTCACGCCGCTCCAGCAGCAGTTCGTCGATGCCGTCCACCAGGACGAGTGCCCGGCCCTCGTTGAGCAGGGAGGTGACCCAGCGCTCCGGCTTCTCACCCGCGAGCGCCGGCGTCGTAACCCGGACGAGGTCTTCGGCCAACGGCAGGTCACGGTCGGCGAACTGGCGCAGCGGCACGTAGAACGGCACCACGCCTTCCCAGAGGCTGTCGACATCCCCCTTCCGGGTGCTCTGTGCCGTCACGTGCGCGAGCCACTGCAAGAAGGTCGTCTTGCCCGCTCCGGCCCGGCCGAGCAGCAGGACCCGACGGGCCTCCGCGATCGTGTGCGCGCTGTTGACGCCCTGGCCGGTCAACGCCGTGTCGGCCTCGGAGCGCTGCCACCGGTCGATGGACGGCGGCGCGTAGAAGGAGGCGAAGTCGTGCTTGGTGGGACCGCGGCCCCGGTTGCCGACCTGGAACAGCTCGAACCGGGCGAACTGGTCGGCCACCTCGGCGAGGTACCGCTCCTCGAACCGCGCCCGTTCGTCCCGGGCCCGCCGTTCCGGCGCTTCGGCGAGGTCGTTCAGCGATGACCGGACCCCGGCGAGTCCGCCCAAAGTCCGCTTGACGTCCGAACCGATGTCGGCCAACCCCGCCGCCACGGCCGAACGCCAGATGCTGTTCACCTGCCGGGCGTGCTGGGCGATCTGCTCGCACGTCTCGAACAGCAGCCGCTGGTACGCCTGGGCTTCCGCCTCGCTCATCCCGGCGACCGAGGTCGCCGACACGAGCCTCCTCAGCCTGGCCGCATCGGTGACGTCCGCGGGCGCGAGCTGGGCCAGGCGGCCGATCGAGGAAGCGGTCAGCGTCTCCGCGGCGGCTTCCGCGGTGAGGGTCCACTCGGCATCGGTCAGGGTCGGGAACTCGATGCGCCGCAGCGCCGCCAAGTCCTCGACCGCGGCGGCGACCTGCCGATCGACGTTGCCGAGCCGCTGGTTGCGGCGCTCCAGGGCGCCGTCGACGACCCTGGTCAACACCCACTGGTGCAACGCGGAGAAGGTCGTACCGAGCACTGCGGTCAAAGGATCGGTCACCGTTACCCCCGGCTTGCACGCACCTGCGGCGATGTCACCAAAGTAGCGAAACCGGACCGGGCGCGGGCCGAGCTCACCGCCAAGATCCTCGGTTGCAAAGAGCTACGCCCGACTCGGTATCTGCCCGCCGGCGGGGCTGGTGGCCGCGCACTCCTCCGGCGGGCCCCCGTCCCAGCCCGCACAGGAGCGTTGACAGAGCGCCACCGTCTCGGATCAGCCGATCACTTCGGCCCGTAGGCCGCGTGCACCGATGGCGCCGCCAGTGCGGCCTCGGCGGCTTGACCAGCGTCGGGGCGAAGTACGAGGAGATCGGCGACACCGGTCTCCGTCAAGGGCCGCAAAGCGGCACGTCGGTCGACCGCCACGGCGAACCCGACACCCAGCGCCTCGGCCCGGTGGCGGGCCTCGATCAGCAACGACAGCCCGATCGACCCGAAGACCACCACGTCGTTGAGGTCCAGCACCAACGCCTTCGGCCGCTCCCGCAGGCGTTGGACGACCTCGGCGCGCACCTCGTCGCAGGTGTCGTTGTCGATCTCCCCCTCGACCTGGATGACCAGCGCACCGTGGCGCCGCTGCGTGCGCACCGTGACCGGTCCGCCGGTCTCAGCCTGACCACTCATGGGAATGTGCCTCCTGACACCACCGCACATCACCCTGCGGAACCGTGTCGGAACCGTGTCGACGTCCGGCGCCTCCACCGTCGCCTGCGGACGGGTCGGGCCGGACCCTGCAACAGGCCATCATGCCACGCGCTGACGGGCGTTCCCACTGACTGAATTGTCACCGACAGTGACATGGCCGATACAGTGCGACGCTCAGCGACTACACCTCCGCCCTGCCCGCGGAACTCGTCGGCACGATCGGGCACGATGGTGTTCGGCTCTGGCGCGACACGACGTCGAGGGAACCACGGCGGGTGATCGCGGCGTACGCGAGCGCGCTCAGCAGGCTCGCCAAGGCGAGTGCGATGCCCAGTGGCAGGCCCGGCGGGGCCCATGTGAGGCGCACCTCCCCCGCCTCGGCGTCGGCCGGGAGGTCGACGACCAGCAGGCCGGCGGGACCCTGGCGGGTCGTGAGGTGCGCGCCGTCGAGTTCGGCGCGGTAGCCCGGCCACGCCAGTCTGGCGAAGACCAGCGTGCCCGGTCGTCCGCGCGGTTTGGTGAACCGGACGTGCTCGTGCCGGTCGTCGGGTGACACGTCCCGGCCGACCTCGACCGTCGCGTGCGCCAACCTGCCCTCCGGCCACTCGATCGGCGCGATGCGGCGCAGCACGACCCGGGTGTCCGTCCGATCGGTCAGCTGCCACCCCGGTGGAGCGGCGACATCGGGCAGCACGTCGCGCTGCACGACGATGGTCTCCGCGCGCATCAGGTCGGCCAGGGTGCGGCCGTCGAGCTCGGTCGGCGTGAAGATCCGGCGCAGGCTGTCGGCGCACGTCGCGCCCTTGTAGTCCATGCAGGTCGCGGCGGCGAAGGCGCGGAACGACATGCCGGTGTACGAGCCGACCGACGCGTTGCCGGTGACCAGGCCGACGTTGCCGGGGTCGAGGGAACCGACCGGGAACGTCGTACCGCTTCCGCGAGCTTCGGCCCGCAGCACGCTCACGGACCGGGAGAACCCGTAGTCCGCCACGTCCCAGTTCCTCGGGAACCACGAGGTCTGCAGCGACAACGTCGCCGCCACACCGAGGACCAGCACGGCGCAGACGCCGCGCCCGGCGCGGGCGCGGAACACGGCCAGCGCGGTGCCGACCGCCAGCAGGCCCACCGACACCAGGTGCCGCTGCCACTGCCACGTCCCGGCCGCGAACGTCAGGTAGGCGGACAGCACGAGCACTCCCGCCGTCACCAGCACACGCCGCCGAACGTGGTCGAAGCGCAGCCCCGCCGTGAGCAGCACCGCGAACAGCACCCCGACGGCCAGGAACACGACCTGCACGTGACGCAGCGGGAAGCGGAACATCCAGGCGTTCGACGGGCCCAGCAGCAGCACCAGGTACACCAGGCCGACCGTGAACACGCTGACCAGACCGCGCCACCGCTGCCGCAGCAGCTCCCACCGCAACCACGGCAGCAGCGGCACCACGAACCAGGCGAAGTACACCCCGGGCACGGTCAGCCGCAGGTCGTCGGCGAACGTGCGGATCAACGGCAGGTGGCTCGGCACGCTCAGGTGCAGCAGGTCCGACAGCCTCGGCATGAGCAGCCCGTTGCTGGCGAAGCCCTGCCCCGCGCGGACGGTCACCTCCGAAGTGCCCAGCAACGGCAGGTAAACCAACGGCACGAGCAGTCCGACCAGCGCGCCGACCACCAGCAGGCGCACGAGGACCACCCGATCGCGGCGCAGCCACGTCTCGACCACCAGCCCCGCCAACACCACGCACACGCCCAGCAGGCCGTACGGGTTGCCCGATGTCACCGCGAGCGCACCGAACACGAACGGCCACAGTGGACTGCCGCCGCCGACCAGCCGCCTGGCCGCCCACCACGTGAACACCACCCACGTGAACGCCATGAGCCCCGACGCCCACGACGCGGCGTCGTAGTAGAGCGTGAACCCGCTGAACGGCAACGCGATCCCCACCGCCGCGGCCGGCCCGCGCCCCGTGCCGTACTCGCGGCACAGCAGGTACGTGCCCAGGGCCAGCAGCGCCAGGAACTCGCTCTTCACCACGAGCGCGGCGAGCGCGAGGTCGTCGAACGACGACACCAGCGCGTAGTTGGCCAGGTTGACCGGGTTCCAGATGCCGAACAACGCCTCGGCGGCGAGGTTGCCGCCCATCCAGTTGTCCGCCTCCAGCAGCAACGGCCACTGCCCGCTGGTCAACCGGCCGCCCAGGTGGTGCCACATGGGCAGGAACTGCGCCGCGCTGTCGTCCCACGCGTAGAACAGCCGGTTGCGCAGGAACGGGACCTGCGCGAGCAGCAGCACGGTGACGACCACGCCGGCGGCCACCAGCGGACCGGGGAACGACCTGCGGACGAGCGTGGTCATGCGGTGCGTTCCCCAATGCCTGACGGGTGGCGGGTGTGCGTCGAACGCCCGACGAGCACGAACTGCGCCACGATGAACGTGCACGGGATCGCCGCCGCCGACGCGAGCAGCGGCGCGACCCGCTGGTCCACGTCGAGCCAGGAGACCAGCAGGTACAGCCCGCCGGTGCTCACCACGAGGTTCGTCGCGTTCGACAGCGGGAAGAGCAGGAACGTCCGCAGCGCCGGCCGGGTGCGGAAGGTGAAGTGGCAGTTGAGGAAATAGGACCCGACCATCGCCAGTCCGAACGCGACCGCGTGCGCCGCCAGGTACGGCGTGAAGGCGTGCAACACCAGGTACAAGCCGTAGTAGACAGCGGTGTTGAGCACTCCGACGAGCCCGAACCGGACGACGCGGCCGAGGCGATCGGTCACCGGGCGATCCCCTGTGCGAAGGGTTCGGCCACGACCTCTCCCACCTCGGGCCCCGACGGCAACGTCACCGGCGCGCGTCCCGTGCCGCCCGACTCCTTGACCAGGAAGTGCGGCCGGCGCTTCGTCTCGGCGTAGATGCGGCCGACGTACTCGCCGATCACCCCGAGGAACAGCAGTTGCAGACCGCCGAGCCCGAGGATGCCGCACATCACGGTGACGTAGCCCGGCACGTCCACACCGTGCCGCACCGCGCGCGCCACGACCCACGCGGCGTAGCCGAAAGCCACGGTCGTGACCAGGGCGCCCAGGTAGATCCCGAGGCGCAGCGGTCGGGAGTTGAACGACAGCACGCCGTCGATGCCGTAGTTGAGCAGCTTGCGCAGGCTCCAACTGCTGTCGCCCTGCCGGCGCTGGACGTTGTCGTAGTCGATCACGGCGGTGTCGAAGCCGATCCAGGCGAACAGGCCCTTGGAGAACCGGTTGTACTCGCCGAGCGACAGCAGCGCCTGCACCGCGCGCCTGCTGAGCAGCCGGAAGTCGCCCGCGCCGTTCTGCAGCGTCACGTCGACGACCTTGTTCACCAGCCGGTAGTAGAGCGTGGACACGAGCCTGCGCACCGGTCGCTCACCGCGTCGGCTGCGCCGGGCGACGACCTGGTCGTAGCCCCGGGCCGCCAGGTCCACCATCCGCGCCAGCAGTTCGGGCGGGTGCTGGAGGTCCGCGTCCATGAGCGCGACCACGTCGCCGTCGGCGTGCCGCAGACCGGCCAGCATCGACGCTTCCTTGCCGAAGTTGCGGCTCAGCGCCAGGTACTTGAACCGGGGGTCGCGTGCCGCGATGCGGCGCAGCACGGCGAGCGTCCCGTCCGCGCTGCCGTCGTCGACCAGCAGGACCTCGAAGTCCTCGCTCACGGTGGGCAGCACCCGCGTCAGCACGGCGTACAGATCCTCCAGCCCGCGCTCTTCGTTGAAGCACGGGATGACCAGCGAGATGCGCACAGACCCTCATCCGAAGGAGCCAAACGGCACGGGACGGCCGCGACTATGGCACGGCGGGCCGGTCCAACCCGCTCCCGTCGCGGGCGTGACACGGACTTCCACCCGATCGAGCGACACCCCAGCGCGTCGCCGTCTTCCACCGCTAACGTCCCGGCCGTCGAGACCGAAGGGAACCGGGAACAGCGGATGGCACGTGCACGACCCGTCGCCCTGCTCGTCGCGCTCGTGCTCGCGGCACTCGTGGCGTGCGGCGACCCGCCGGTGCCGCGCGCTTCGACGGATGTCGCGTTCCTCCAGGTGGTGGCGCACCACGACGACGACCTGCTGTTCATGAACCCGGACGTCCGGGACGGGGTCCGATCCGGGCGGCGGCTGATGACGGTGTTCCTCACCGCGGGCGAGTCGGACGTGCCCGATCCGGGCCGGTACTCGGCGTCGCGGCAGGCCGGCGCCCGCGCCGCCTACGCGCGGATGGCCGGGGTGGCCGACCGGTGGCAGGGGTCCGCGCTGCCGGTGGCGGACGGGCAACTGGTCGAGCGGTACGTCCTCGAAGCGCGCCCGCAGGTGCAGCTGGTGTTCCTGAACCTGCCGGACAACGCGAATCCCAGGGCCACCGGCGGCCGGCACGCGCTGATGCGGTTGTGGAACGACCGGAGCGGGTTGACGCGGGTGGACACCGTCGTGCCGACCGGCGGCCAGGTCGGCGTTCCGTCCAGCTACACCAGGGGTGCCCTGTTGCGGGTCCTCGTGGAGCTGATGGCCGCGTTCCAGCCGACGGTCCTGCGCACCCAGGACGGCCGTCCCGACCCGGTCCACTCGCCGCGGGGGTCCCGGTACTACCACCCCGACCACGTGACCGGCGCGTGGTTCGCGGAAGAGGCGGCGCGGATCCACTCGGCGTCGTCCACCGCGCCCCGGCTGGTGCGCGTCCGCTACCGCGACTACAACACCGACCAGGTGCCGGCCAACCTCGGCCCGGCCGAGCAGCAGGACAAGGTGGAGCACTTCGGCACGTACGCCCGCCATGACGACCAGATCGGCGGCCACCCCCTCTACGACCGGTGGTCCCGCCGCATGTACTACCGCTGGCCGCGCGGCACGTCGTGGGTCGGTCGTGCGGCCGACGGCCGGCTGCACGCGTTCGCGGTGGTCGACCGGCACGTCCTGGGCTGGCGGCAATCCGGTGACCGGTGGGAGGTCTTGGACGACCTCGACCCGCCCGGCGGTGCGCTCGCCACCGGTCTCGCGGTGGCCGCCGGCCCACGTGGGCTGACCGTGTGCGGGCGTCGGCTCGACACCGCCGAGATCACCTGCCACGACGACGACGGCTGGACCGGACTCGGCAGCCCCGACCACGCCGACCCGAGGGTCGGCACACCCGCGCTGGCCGCACGCGGCGACGGCAGGCTGGTCGCGTTCGTGCGGGACGCGACGGGCGGCATCAGCCGGGTCGACCAGGACGGCGACGGCGGTTGGGGCGACTGGACCCGGTTGGGAGGGTCGGACGTGCAGGACGGCCTCAGCGCCGTGACCGGGGAGGACGGGGAGGTCGAGGTCTTCGCCGCCACCACGACCGCCGTGGTGCACTGGGACGAGTCGGGCTGGGACCAGTCGTTCCCCCGGACCTCGCCGGCCGGACCACCGGTCGCGGTCACCGAACCCGACGGCTCGGTGACCGTGGTGCACCTCGTCGCGGACACCGGCGAGATCGCCGTCACGACCAGGCGCGACACGTGGTCACCCCCGGTGCTCCGGCCGGGCCCCGGCGGACCGGGCGGGCCGGCGGCGGTGTTCGCCAACGGCGCCGTGGCGGTCGTCGGCCGGGACGCCGCCGGCACCGCGACCGTCAACGCGACCGGCGGCTGGGTCGGCATCGGCGGCACGGTCCTGGACCACCCGGCCGCCGCCGTGGACGGGAACGGTCGCCTGGTGGTGCTGGCCATCGGGCCGGACGGCCGGCTGCACACCACGACCCAGGACGAGCGCGGGCAGTTCGCCCCGTGGCAGGCCGCACCTTGACCCGGACGTCCGGAGCAGGATCGCTGATCGACGATCAGGGATTGGGCGGGGTGTCGAAAGGCCCGCGCAGGACGCAGAACTCATTGCCCTCGGGATCGGCCGGCACCGCCCACCCACGGCCATCGGGCTGAACTGCCGACCACGGTGTCGATCATGACCGGAAGCCATGATCGACCTCACCGTTGATAACGATTATCAGGTGCGGTTAAGCTCGCGCGGTCTCCGGTGCAGAGTGATCGGCTTGCTCATGGTTGTTCGTCCGCAGTCGTCCGCGCCGTCGGTCGACGGTGACCGGCGGGCGCACGTTCGCCGGTCACGGGTTGTGCAGCGGGTGACGGTCGCGGTCCTCGGCGTCGCGATCCTGGTCATGCTGGTCGTCTCCGGCTCGGTCGGTACCGTCGAGGTCGGGTTCGTGGACGCGGCGCGGATCGCGGTCGGGCACCTGGTCCCGAACATGCCCTGGATGTCGGATGGCAGCCTGACCGTGTTGCAGGACCAGGCTGTGTGGCAGTTCCGCCTGCCCCGTGCGTTGCTGGCCGGGCTCGCGGGTGCCGGTCTGGCGTTGGCGGGGGCGATCATGCAGGTGATCGTGCGCAACCCGCTGGCCGAGCCCTACCTGCTCGGTGTGTCGTCCGGCGCGGGGGTCGGCGCGGTCCTGGTCATCACCCTCGGCTCGGCGGCTGTCGGCGGTCTTCCGCTCGGCGTCGCGGCATTCGCCGGGGCGCTCGTGGCCAGTGCGTGTGTCGCGCTCGCCGCCCGGCATCGCGGCGTCCTGTCCCCGACCAGGATGATCCTGTCCGGTGTCGCCCTCGGTTCCCTGTTCAGCGCCGTCACGAGCTACCTGACGTTGACGACCGAGGCGCAGAACGTGTTCAGCGTCCTGTTCTTCCTGCTGGGCAGTGTGTCCGCCGCGTCGATGGGTTCCTTGGTCGTGCCCGCGGTGGCGTTCGCGGTCGCGTGCGTCGTCGTCGGGCTGCGCACCCGGGCGATGAACGCGTTGCTGACCGGTGACGAGTCCGCGACCGCGTTGGGTGTGGACGTGAACCGGCTGCGCGCCGTCCTCCTGGTGACCTCGGCGTTGCTGACCGGGTCGATCGTGTCGGTGAGCGGCGGTATCGGCTTCGTCGGTCTCGTGATCCCGCACGTGGCCCGCATCCTCGTGGGCGCGGACCACCGGCGGATGCTCCCGGTCGCGGTGCTCGGCGGCGCCGTGTTCCTGATGCTCGCCGACCTGCTGTCGCGCACGGTCGCGGCACCCGCCGAGGTGCCGATCGGCATCCTCACCGCGGTGGTGGGAGCGCCGTTCTTCCTGTGGCTGATGCGCCGGGACACGGCGTCGAGGGCGGGACTGGACCGGTGAGGGTGCGCTTCGACCACGTCAGCGCCGCTCTGGGTGGCCGTGAGGTGCTGCGCGACGTGGACATCGAGATCCGCCCCGGCCGGTTCCTCGGGCTGGTCGGCCCCAACGGCAGCGGCAAGTCGACGCTGCTGCGCACGCTCTACCGGACCGTCGCGCCGTCGTCCGGCCGCGTGCTGCTCGACGAGCGGGACGTGTGGCGGACCGACCGGCGGGCCGTCGCCCGGACGGTGGCGGTCATGACCCAGGAGACGTCCACCGAGTTCGACCTGACCGTCCTGGACGCCGTGCTGCTGGCCAGGGTGCCGTTCCAGCGCGGGTTCGGCCGCGACACCGACGCCGACCTCGACCTGGCGTGGACCGCGCTGGAGCGGGTGGGCGCCACCGACGTCGCCGACCGGCCCATCGGCCGGTTGTCCGGCGGGCAACGGCAGCGGGTGATGCTGGCCCGCGCGCTCGCCGCGGACGCCCCGGTCCTCGTCCTCGACGAGCCGACCAACCACCTCGACATCGCCTTCCAGCTCGAGCTCATGCGGATCGCGGCCGGTCTGGACCGCACGATCATCGCCGCACTGCACGACCTCAACCTCGCCGCCACCCACTGCGACGACATCGCGGTCCTCGACGGTGGACGGCTCGTCGCCACCGGAACACCGGCCGAGGCGCTCACGCCGCGCGTGGTCGAAGACGTGTTCGGGGTCGCCGTCGACCAGCTCACGCACCCGCGCACCGGCCGTCCCGTCCTGGTCTTCGACCACCCGCCGCAGACCCGCCAAGATCCCACCGACCGCAGAGATGAGATCAATGCGTAACACCCTGTCCCTGCTCGCACTCGGTGTCAGCGTCACGCTGGTGGTCGGCTGCGGCTCCTCGGTCACCCCGAACACCCCGGCGAACTCCTCGGCCAACGCCGGCCAGGCGGTCACGATCACCAACTGCGGCCGGGACGTCACCGTCGACGGCGCGCCGAGCGCGGCGGTCGGGCTGAGCCCGTCGCAGACCGCGCTGCTGTTGCGGTTGGCCTCGCGGACTCGCTCGTCGGGCAGGCGCAGACGGCCACCGCGCCGCTGCCCGACGACGTGGCAGGCCTGGCCGCCGACGTCCCGGTGCTGAGCGAGTCCGGGCCGCCGAGCCGGGAACAGCTGCTGAACGCGAAACCGGACTTCGTGTTCTCCCCGACCATGTACGAGTTCACCGCCGAGCAGGGTTTCGCGAGCCTGGAGCAGCTGAAGGAGGCCGGCGTGGCGGCGTACGTCGCCACGGGCGGGTGCGCCGAGCGCCGCATGAAGGGCACGGTCGAGGACGTCTTCACCAATCTGGAGAACCTCGGCCGGATCTTCGCCGTGCCCGACAAGGCCGCGCCGCTGATCGAGAAGGGCAAGGCGGACCTGGCCGCGGTGGACAAAGCCGTCGCGGACCGCGCCGAACCGACCGTCGCCCAGGTGTACCTGGAGGGCACCACCGTGACGGCGATCGGCGCCGGCATCGAGTACGACATCATCCGCCGGGCCGGCGGGGACAACGTGTTCTCGCCGGAGGACCCGCAGTTCGCCAAGTTCTTCGCCGCGCAGATCACCCCGGAGGCGCTCGCCGCATCGAACCCCGCCGCGATCGTGTTCGCCGTCAACTCACCCGAGCACCAACAGGCGACGATCGACTACCTGACCCGCACGTTCCCGGACATGACCGCCGTGCGCGAACAGCGGCTGATCCCGATCGACGCGGCCGACACCTATCCGGGCACCCTCGGGAACGTCTCCGTGGTGCGGGAGATCGCCGAGCGGCTCCACCCGGACGCCTTCACGTCGTGATCCACCGCAGGCTCCTGCAGCTGGCCGGTGTCGTCGCCGGACCGGTCGCGCTCCTGGCGGCGTTGTCGACGCTGGTGTCGGCTTGTCACGTCGCCGGAGCCGTCCTGGCAGCCGCCGTCCTCGCCGACCTCACCGGCGGGGACGGCGCCGACGTGGCGCCCGTGATCGCGGTACTGGTCGGTGTCGTCGCCGCGCGTGCGGTCCTGGTGTGGTTGCGGGAGGTCGCCGCCGCCCGGTTCGGCATCGCGATTCGCACCCGGCTGCGCGGCGAGCTGCTGCGCCGCATCGCCCTGTTGGGACCGGCGTGGGCACAGGGAGAGCGGTCCGGCGCGATCACACACACCGTCGTGGACGGTGTGGAAGCCCTCGACGCCTACTACAGCCGCTACCTGCCGCAGCTGCTCGTGACCTGTGTCGTGCCCGCGGCCGTCGCCGGATGGCTGTTCACCGTCTCGGTCCCGGCCGCCGCTGTTCTCGCCACGGCGGTGCTGTGCGCCGTGGTCGTCCCCCGCTTCTGGGACGCCCGGCTGCTCAGGATGGGACGAACCCGCTGGCGCGCCTACGAGAAGTTGGCGGCGGACTACCTCGAGGCCACGCAGGCGGTCGGTGTCCTGCGGGTGTTCGGCGCGGGCCGGCGGACCGGCGAGGCGCTCGCCGAACGCGGCGAGCACCTGCACCGCTCCACGATGACCCAGCTGCGGGTCTCGCTCGTGGAGGCCGGCGTCAGCGCGCTCGCACTGCACCTGGGCACCGCCGCCACCGTCGTCGTCGCCTGCGCGGGGGTTCTCGGCGGGTTCGCACCGGCCGGGTCGGTGTTCCTGTTCCTGTTGTGCGCCAGGGAGTGCTTCCGCCCGGTGCTCGACCTGTCCGCCCACTGGCACCTCGGCTACCAGGGGCTGGGCGCGGTCGAGGGCATCGACGAGATCCTCACCGCGCACCCGGCCGTCGCGGACACGGGCACGCGCACCGATCCCGCCCGTCCGGGGGCGCGACTTCGGCTGCGGCAGGTCGGTTACCGGTACCCGAACGGGGCAGGCGTCGCCGACGTCAGCTTCGACTGCGCACCGGGGAGCACCACGGGAATCATTGGCCCGTCGGGTGCCGGCAAGAGCACGCTCGCCCGGCTCGTCGTCCGGCACGCCGACCCGCAGCAGGGGACGATCGAGCTCGACGGGACCCCGATCGCCGACTACACCCTCGCGGCCCTGCGCGCGAGCATCGGCGTCGTCGGGCAACACACCTACCTGTTCCACGGCACCGTGGAAGAGAACTTGCGCCTCGCCCGCCCCGACGCGACACCTCAGCAGGTCCGCACCGCCGCCCACGTCGCGGACGCGCTCGCATTCATCGAGGCGCTCCCGCAGGGCTTCGCCACGGTGCTCACCGAGAACGGGGCCCGGCTGTCCGGCGGCCAGCGGCAACGGCTCGCCATCGCCAGGGCCGTGCTCGCCGCGACCCCCGTGCTCCTGCTCGACGAAGCGACCTCCGCCCTGGACGTCGACACCGAGGAACGCGTCCTCACCCGGCTCGCCGAGCACTGTCCGGGCACCACCCGGATCGTGATCGCACACCGTGAAAGCGCCCTGCGCGACGCCGACACGGTCGTCACGATGGAGTCCGGCCGCGTCGCCGGCACCACCTCCCCGGCGGCACGGCGATGAGCGGTCCGCTCCGGCGCCTCCTCCCGGTCATCGCCGAGCAGCGGGCGAGTTTCGCCTGGACCATCACCGCCAACGCCATCGTCCAGCTCGGCGCGCTGACCACGGCCGTCGTCGGCACATGGCTCGCGGGACGGACCGCCGCCACCGGCACCGCGCCACTGGCCGCCGTGACAGCCGTCCTGTGCGGCCTCGCGGTCCTCACCGCCGCGATGACCTGGCGGGAGTCGTGGGTCTCCCACGACCTGGCCTACCGGCTGATCGCCGCCCTGCGCGCCCGCGTGTTCGACCGACTCCGGGTGAGCCTGCCCGACTGCCGGAAGCCGCGCCGCAGCGGCGATCTCGCCTCCGTCGCCTTCGCCGACGTCGACCGGCTCGAATGGCTCTACGCCCACACCGCCGCCCAGGTGCTCACGTGCGCCGTGCTGGTCGCCGCCACCACGACGTTGTCGTTGCTCGTCACGCCGTGGCTGCTGCTGGTCTGGGTGCCGTTCGTCGTCGTGACCGCGGCGCTGCCCTGGCTGTTCGGCCGGGTCGGCGCCCGGCAGGGCACCGAGCTGACCGAGGCCGCCGCAGCGCTCAACGCCGAACTCGTCGACACCGTCCGCGGGCTCGACGAACTCAGCGCCGCAGGAGCCCTGGACCGCCGCACCGCCGCACTCGACCGGCACACCAGCGTGCTGACCGCGGTGCAGGCGCGGATCGGCTCCCGGACGGGCGTGGAACGCGCGGCCACCGACGCGGCACTGTCCCTCAGCGCGATCGGTGCCCTGGCGGTCTGCGCGGTGAACCTCGACGCGGTCGGCCGCACGCTCGCGCCGGTCGCCGTGGTCCTGGCCACCGCGGCACTCGGTCCCATCGCGCAGATCTCCGACCTGCTGCGCAACCTCGGCACCCTGCGCGCCGCCGGAACGCGGATCGTCGACGTCCTCGACCGGGCCCCGGCGGTCCGCGAAACCCGCGTGCCCCGCCCCCTTCCACCCCGTGACCGCGCGACCGGGCTCGTGTTCGACCGCGTGACCTTCCGCTACGGCCACGACGGGCCACCCGCGCTGCGCGAGGTGTCCTTCACCGTCCGCCCCGGCGAACGAGTCGCGCTCACCGGTCCGTCCGGCGCCGGCAAGACCACGTGTGCGCTGCTCGCCGTCCGGATGTGGGACCCCGACGCCGGCCGCATCACCCTCGACGGTGTCGACCTCACCGAGTTGGCCGACGACGACCTGCGTGGCGCGATCAGCGCCGTGCCCCAGGACCCCGGTCTGCTCGCCGGGACGATCGCGACCAACATCCGGCTCGGACGCCCCGACGCCAGTGACCACGACGTCGAGGAAGTGGCCCGGCGGGCGGGAATCCTGGACTCACGGGCAGGTCTCCCCGACGGGCTCGACACACACGTCGGCGAGTCCGGCGCAGGACTGTCCGGCGGTCAACGGGCGCGAGTCGCCGTCGCCCGAGCCCTGCTGGTCAACCCGCGCATACTCGTCCTGGACGAGGCGACCGCCAACCTCGACCCCGACGCCGACGAGGCCATCACCGCCGCGCTCACCTCGGCCGACGACAACGTCGGCGTCCTCGTCATCGCCCACCGCCCCGCCACCCTGGCCCGCTGCGACCGAACCGTCGAGCTGGGGGAAGGGCAGCGCGCCACCTGATCCGACCGTCATACCAGTCGACGGCCATTGCGAAGACCGCGCCGTGGAACCGCGCACTGCGGAGGATTCGGCCGCGCTGCCGGTCGATGCTTCAGTGCGCCCCTCAAAGGGGGAGTCTGACCACGGTGGTGAAGAAGACGTCGATCTGGCGGATGAGGGCGGCGAACGCGTCGCCGTCGACCGGCTTGGCGACGTAGGCGTTCGCGTGCCGACCGTAGCTGTCCCGCACGTCCTGCTCGCTTTCGGACGACGTGAGCACGACCACCGGGATGGAGCGCAGGTCCTCGTCCGCCTTGACCTGCGCGAGCACCTCCCGGCCGTCCACACCGGGCAGGTTGAGGTCCAGCAGGACCAGCCTCGGTCTGGGCGCGCCGGCGTGCTCGCCTTCGCGGCGCAGGAACGCCATCGCCGAGGTGCCGTCGCGCACCACGTGGAGAGAGATCCGGTTGTCCGGCGCGGCCAGGGCTTCGGTGACCAGCAGCACGTCGCCGGGGTCGTCCTCGACCAACAGCAGGTCCAACACGGCCGGCGGGACGACTGCGGCACCGGATCCGAAAGGCTCTTCCACTTACGCACCGTATCGGGTTGCGGGTCCTTACGCGATCTTGACAGTCGCTCAGCGATCAACCGGTTGATCAGGGGAGACAACGACATGACCAAGCGACTGCCGGCGTCCGACGCCAACCGGTCAACCGGCCCGCGAGGAGGGGTCGGTTTTCGGTGAGGTCGAGGCTGAGGACGATCTCACCGCTGTCGACATCCCCGGTGGGCTGGAAACCGAACCGCCGGTAGAAGGCCACGGTTCGCCGTCACCGGGTGGTGCGTGAACAGCCGCGGATCGCCGAAGGCCGTAACCCGCAGCCCAGCGCAGGGCTGATCGACTCCCAGACGGTGAAGGGTGCCGACACCGCCGGGCGCGAGTCCCGCGGTCAGAATGTGGCGATCGGGTTGACCGGGCTGCCGGACGTACCGGCGAAGCGGACCGGCGCGACTGCGAGGTGGAAGTCCCACTGGCCGAGCTCGGCAGCCGTCGTCGCGCACACCTCCAGGTCGCAGTTGTCGAGCAGCCACAGACCCATCGCGACGAGGCTCACGGCGTGAACCGGCATCAACACGTCTTCGTACCCCGACGGCTGAACCTCCTGGGGGGTGTCGGCGCCGATCAGCGCGACCTCCCGTTCATGCAGCCACGGCAGGCAGGACGCGTGCCAGCCGGCCTGCGTGAAACCGCCGGCCTCACCGGCCTCGTGCCGGACGCGGCCATAGCCGGTCCGCAGGAGTACCGCATCGCCGGATCGCACCCGCACACCCTGGCGACGCTCGGCCTCCTCGAGATCGTCGGGAAACACACCCTGCCCCGGTTCCAACCACGGCACATCGCGGACCCTCGCGATGTCCAGCAGGACACCACGCGTGATGATCCCGTTCGCCGCCGCCGTGACGGCCGCCCACGCCGATCCCGTTGCGGCGTCGACCAACGAGTGCGACCGCCCGTTGTACATCGTGCCGTCCCAGAAGATGTGGCACGGCGAGTCGACGTGGGTGACGGTGTTGCCGTGGAACGTGATGCCGAGCCGCTCGGACGAAAAGCCCCAGCGCCGGTCGTCGCGGAATCCGGGCAGCGGCATGTCCTCGGCACCCGGCATGTCGGCGGCGCACGGGCACGTCGTCGTCGACCGCTCCATGTCTTCCGGTACCGCAACCTCCCAAGCGCACGACACGCTCCTGCCGTGGCGCACGGCCCGCGCCGCCGCCAGCCGGACGTCGTCGGTGATGTGGTTCAGAGTGCCGAGCTCGTCGTCGTCGCCCCACCGTCCCCAGTTCGACAGCGTGTTGAAGTACCCGAGCACGTCGTCCTGCGTGGGCATCGGTCGCCCTGCCGTCATCCCAGCATCGACTCCTCCGGTCACGCGGTTCGAGGCACCGCAGGCAGGGTATCCCGCCCTCTCCTTTGACATGCCAAGGCCCGCTGAACCGGCATGACACTAGATCAGCGGGCCAGCAGTCGGCCGGTCAGGAGGTGGGGTACGGCGCACCTGTGGTGCTGTGGCACCGGTAGCCGTTGATATTGCGTGCGAGGTACTGCTGGTGCAGTCACAGAGTGACAAAGCTTTGTAAGAGCGTGTTCGAGAAGATCGACTACTGGTGGTGAAGGTGCGTCGCTGCCGGCGGGTGGCGGGGCCTCCGCGGGCGATCCGGCGGGTGATGGTGTTGATCGCGGCCCAGCGGCACGGTGCTTGTCGCCGTGACGGTCGTGATGCTGGTGCGCCGCGCTTGGCACGCGCTCGTGCTCATACCGTTGGCCGCCGCGGTCGCGGTCGCGCTCGCCCCGGCATATGCGCTGGTGCCCGCGGCCGTCGACGCGCTGTTCCCCGTGGTGGCCGGATGACGCGCGTTCCCGGCGACCGACGCCCCGCCGACGGGTCGCTTCCGGCAAGCCGACCTCACCGCCGTCTAGACGGCCCCGGCCGGTACCGGCGCGTGGCCGCGATCCGAAGCCGCTTGTCCACGAGGACGTCAGTGCGCGGCTGGGCGGTGCCCGCGTGCCACGGCCAGGCACAGCGCGGCCAGTACCGCGATCATCGGTGCCCAGCCGTAACGTTCCCACGGGCTTGGCGAAGCCAGGTTCATCAGCATCCCTGCCGTGAGCAGTCCGACCAACGCCCACGTGCCGACCTTGGCGACTCGCTCCGGTACCCACCGCACGCGGTAGCCACCTCGCCGCAGCACCACCGCCGCGGCCACCAGCCAGAACACGGTGGCGACCCCGCTGGCTATCCGCAGAGCGGTGGGTAGCTCGGCCGCCGCGCCGCCCCATGCCGCTCGGCCCAACGGGATTCCGGCAGCCAGCAGTGCCTGAAACGCAGACACCGCCACGAAACCTGTCCCGGCAACGGCAGCGGCCCGTCTCAGCCGGCGAGTGAAAGCCATCGTCATGAGGTTCTCCCTGGTCGTGTTCTCGCCGGGTCGTCGAGTTCGGCAAGAGTGGACAGTGCGTCGTGAGCCCATGCCTGTGCGGCACGGGCGGAATGTTCTCCCGCGGAGACGGTGAGCAGCCAGTAGTCACGGTCCTCGCTGTCCTGGCCCTCGATCTCCGCGCGGATCTCCGCGTACCGCTTCAGCGCGTCCTGCGCTTCGGCCAACGCCGCCTGGACCAGCGTCCGACACGCGGCGGGACCGAGATGCCGGCCGAAGTACAGTCGCAGCAGCAGTCCGTTGCGCGGTGGCGCGGCCTGAACCGGCTGCGCCAGCAACTCTTCCAGGCGCCGGGTCCCCGATGGCGTGATCGCGAACGTGGACGCACCGGTCCGGGCCGCGTCCTGCCGGCGCACAAACCCCTGCCGTTCGAGGTTGGCCAGGGTGGGATAGATCTGACCGTAGCTCTCGCTCCAGAAATGCCCCAACACGTCCCGGATCGCTTCGCGCAGCGCGTAACCCGTCATCGGCTGGACGCTCAACCCGCCCAGCACCGCGACCTCGGTCTGACTCGCTCTGGCCATCCCCACTCCTCTCTGACAGATATATCTATCAGAGACATGGCCAGTCGGCAAGCCACTCGCTTCAACAACCGTGGTGGTCGGACACCCTCGACGTGTAGCCCGGCGAGGAGTCCTTGCGGATCCCGGTGATGCCGGGATCTACCGGCTCCGTCTGGCGTGAGGTGGGTGGTCGCGGTACAACCGGAGGTATGTCCGAGCACGCCGGGCGTCGTGACCCGCACCTCGCGGTGAAGCGTGAGGTGCTGGTGCGATATCTCGATGCGTGGATCCCGGCCGCTCTGCGATCGCACCGCGGTGCCACGTACGTCGCGTCCGGCGCCCCTGACTTCGTGGTGGACGCGTTTCGGGTCGTCGGGGAGTTCGCCGACCGGCTCGGCGGGCATCACCTCGACATGGTGATCATCGGGGCGGCGGCCGATCCGGCGGTGTTGCGCGAGTTGGGTGAGCCGCCGGCGGGCCTGTCGGTGCGGTCGGTCGCCGATCCCGGGGACCTCGCGGTGGCCGGGCCGGTGCTGGCGCACCTGGACGTCGTGGAGGACAGCGCGCTCACCGAGCCGGACGCGTGGCGGCTGGTCGCCTCACTGGCCCGGGGCAAGGCGCACGAGGTGCTGCTCACGGTGCCCGCGGCGGAACAGGCGATGGATCACCGCAGCCGACTGGGCGCGGTGGGGCTCGCGTACGTGGTCACCGTCGAACTGGTCGCCGACGACGGCCGGGCGCAGCTGCTGGTGTTCGCCACCGGGGACATCAGGCACCTCGCGACGTTCAAGGACGAACTGTGGGCGGTCGACGAGTTCGCGGGGATCCGCTACCGCGATCCGCGCGACGCCGAACGCACGCTGGTCGACATCTCGCTCACCCCGCACCTCGGGCCGTTGCGCCGGATGCTGCTGGCGGAGCTGGCGCGGCGGGGCAGCTGCACCGTCGCCGACCTGCAGCAACACGCGCTGCTCGAGACGATCTACCGCCCAGCCGACGCCATCGGGGCCCTGACCTCGGCGGCCTCGGCCGGTGCCATCACCCGGGAGCCGGAGAAGGGCCGCCTGACCCCGCGCACCACCGTCGGCCACCGCGAAGATCACCGACAACGGTGACCGGACAGGTCCGCGGCCAACGGCACCTCGGCTTCCGCGGTCCAGCCCGACGACGGTGCACGATCGCATCCGCTCGACGGGCGACTGTGCCAAGTGGACAAATCTGTGCACGTTCCCGGTCGCGTGTGCGTTTCCCGACCGCACGACGAACATCCTGTGAGCTTCTCCCGATAACCCGAGGCGGTGGTTACCTGGCTCCGGCCGGTGATGCCGGGATCGTAGTGGGCTCGGTCTGGGCGGTGTGCCAGGCGGCTTCGTACTCGTCGGGGCTGAGCCAGCCGAGGTCCTTCTGGATGCGTTCGGTGTTGTAGAAGCCGTCTATGTAGCCGGAGATCGCGTTCTCGGCCTCGTCGCGGGTACGCCAGGACCTGCGATAGACCAACTCGATCTTCAGCGTGGAGAAGAAATTCTCCATCAGCGCGTTGACGCTCCTAGTCCCAGCGGCTTGACTTCTACAGGAGCATCCTCCCGACCCGGCCAGTGCGTCGGCCACCCGACGCTCGTAGCGGCTGTGCACTCGCCTCGACTCGTGGCCACAACCGGTGCACATCGCGGTCCGACCGCGGTGTGCACCGCATCGGTTGTGTCAGTCCTGAATCAGCCCGAGGTCACTGAACACCTGCCGTCCCCAGGAAAGCGCGGTGGGCAGGTCGTCCCACTGCCGGTCCTCTTCGGTGAGGTAGGGGAACACATATGGCTCCGTGACCTCAGCGGGTAGGTCAGTGGCGAGGCATGTGAACGGGGGACGTCCGTAGTTGTCTGCATACATCGCCGCGGCGACCTCTTTTGGCTGCGCGTCCCATATGCCGAACCACAGTCGCCGCAGCATCGCCGGGTGCGCCATCGCGAAGATCAGCCTGCCCACGTCGAAGGGTTCGCCGGCCGAGATCACCCGTGCCACACAACAGGAGCGTTGGGGCCCATTGGGTAGATGCAGTACCCCGACGTCCCCGGACCAGATCTCCACGCTGTGGCCGGCGTCGATGATCGCGGCGCACAGCGTGGCCAGCGCCAAGCCGCGGTTGATGATCACATTGTGTTCGATCCGGTGCGAGTACGAGGACGGGACGAGGAACGTGATCACCTTGCCACGTCGGGAGACTTGCCGAGGTACCACGTCCACCATGCACTCCGGCAGCCCGGCCAGGTATGCGCCGACGTCCACCTCGCTGCCGGTCACGTCCCAGGTCGGTTCCAACACGGTGACCGCGTGGGACAGGCCGGCACTGTCGCGCAGTTGGCTGATCGTCACGTCGGCCTCCTCCAAGGCCAGCGGCCAGCCGTCGACGGCCAGCTGGACTGCCTCTTCCCAGGAGGCACCGTGCCATTCGACGCCGGTTCTCCTGCTGGTCCCGTAGTCGATGGACGGCGGAGCCGTTGCGGCATCCAGGAATTCGCGCCAGGACAGCAGCGGTGGCAACGTTGTGGTAAGCACAGGTCAGTCCAGCCCGAGTGCCTTGCGGTGCGCGTCGGAGAGGCCGCGCACCACCCGCCACTGCATCACCTGGTCCACGGTGGCGCCCGCCTCCAGCAGCTTGGCACCGTCGATGCTGGTCCGTGGCGAGAAGAGCACCGGTAGCTTCTTGTCCGCCACCAGCTTTCGCAGATCTCGGACTTCGGCGAGGAGTTCGTGCACCGCGTCCGGGTGCGATGGCGCGTGCCGTAGCGCGATTCGCTCTTCCAATCCCTCGTCGATCGGCACGTCGATCACCACAAAACGGTCCAGCGTGGCGGCATCCAGCGTCTGCCGGCCGACGTACTGCCGGTCACCCCCCGTGCCATACGTGTTTCCGGTGGCCACCAACCGGAAGTTCTCGTGCGCGTCCACCATGCGGTCCGCGAACGCACAGGTGCCCAGCGCGAGCGCTTGGTTCAGCTCGGCGAGCAGTCCGGGGTGGCCGTTGTCCAGCTCGTCCAGCAGCATCACACCACCGTGCTCGAACGCACGGCGGAACGGGGTGTCGCGGTACTGGCCGTGAGCGTCGTAGTAGCCGAACACCTTGCTCATCGGGGTGGTCGGGCCCAACGACAGCGCCTGGAACTCCAGGCCCAACGCCCCCGCGGCGTGCTTGGCCAGCATGGATTTCCCGGTGCCCGCCGGGCCGACCAGCAGCACGTGGCAGCGCGCGTGCAGTGCCACCAACAACTCCGGCAGCACCGTGTGCGTGTCCGCGCCCAGTTCCACCTCCCCGCCCTGTGGAAGCACTACGGTGACCACGTTCGGCGCGTACTGCGCGAACGCTTTCTCCGCCTCGTCGCGGACTGCGCCACGTACCGAGTTCAGCGCTTCCTCGGACACCTTGTCGACCACGCCCGGCAGGGCCTCACGGGTCGCCTCGCGTGCCATTTCGGTCGCCGCGACCGCAGCTTTGCCGGCCAGTTCGTCATGCAGCAGTCGCAGATCCGGAGTCGCTCCGGCCACCGCATCACGAGCGAGCCCCGGCAGTACTTCCTCCGCCGCCCGCTCCACCGCGTCGGCCAGCGAGCCGCGGACCTTTTCCGCCTCGTCCCGTACCGCCTCGGGTGCCGCGTCCTTGACTGCCGCGCGCACCACCTCGATCATTGCGGCGGACCCGGCGTGCACCAGCTCGTCACGCACCTCGTCACGGTCCGGGGTGGCCCTGGCGACCGCAGCGCGGGCCAGTTCGGAGATCACCTCCTCGGACTGCTGCGCGAGGGTGCTGGTGACCGCGTCGCGCACCTGGTCGGTAGCCTGACGCACCACGTCCGCCAGCACGTCCCCGGCCTGACCGCGCACGATGCCGGTCACTTCCGAGGCCACCGTGGCGACCAGTTCCTCGCGCAGCTTCGCCGCATCCGGTGTCGCGTCCCGCACCGCGGCCCTGGCCAGGTCTGGCAACAGACCGTCCGCGGCGCGGTTGACCAACGCCGGCAGTTCGGCCTCCAGCTCTTTCCGCGCTGCTCCCTCGACCGCGGCCTGCATCTCAGCCAGGTCCGGGGTGGCTTCGGCGACCGCGAGCTTGGCCAGGTTGGGCAGCGACGCCTGGGCGTGCCGGTGGATGGTCTCCGGCAGACGGGCCTGGATCTCGCTTTGCACCATCCACAGCAGATTGCTCTGCGTGAACAGAGCACGCGCTACCGCCTCGGAGATCTGGGCGACCTCCGCCTTCGTGCTGCTCCGCACGTTTCCTCCCCGTTCCACGTGGTGTCGCCCCGAGTATGGGATCGTTTCGGGGGACCCCCACAGAGATCGGCACGTTGCTGCCACAGTCGGCCGTCGCACTGTGGGCAGCCGATCACCCCGACGGTTCGGCGTCCGTCTCGTCACTCTTGACGTAGGCCGGGTGCAGGTGCACCGGTTCCTTGACCCGCTTGGCGCGCACGCGCAGGTTGAGGAACTCCACGAAGATCGAGAACGCGATCGGCCCGTAGACGTACCCCTTCGGGATGTGGTGGTCGAAACCTTCCGCGACCAGGCTGCCGCCGATGAGCAGCAGGAACGACAGGGCGAGCATCTTCACCGTCGCGTGCCGGTTGACGAACTCACCGACCGGCCCGGCCGACACCAGCATGACCACCATCACCACCAGCACCGCGGCGACCATGACGCCCAACTCGTCCACCATGCCCACGGCCGTGATCACCGAGTCGAGCGAGAACACGACGTCGAGCACGAGGATCTGGGCGACCACCGACGCGAACGACGCCTCAACCCTCGCTTAGCGCTATTGGCCTAACGAAGGGCGGACTCGCTGCCGGCGCAACCGCCACGGCCACGGCCAATGGAGACTGTGCGCGTCGAACGAGCGGCTCAGCTCGATGTTAGACCACGTCTCACGTGGCGTGCCCGGCCTGCGCCGAGGGCGCCAGTTCCAGCCTCGTGCTAACCATTCAGCATAGCGGGAGTGCCGGCGTTGGGGTAGCCACCGAGCGGCAACCGGACAGCCGACACGAGATCAGACCCATCAAAGCCATGAGAATGGTCATGCGCGAGGACTTTTCGCGTTTGCGCCTCTGCGCAGCGCGGTTGCAGACAGACCGCACCGAGGACGACGCCGACACCGCCCAGACCCGCGACGACCTGGCGGACCCGGGCGGCCCCGGCATGGTCCAACACCAGAACGGGCTCTCCGCCCTCGCGCCCTTGGTGGCGTTCATGTCCGTGACGGTGTGGCTCTTCGGCGAGTTCGATGGCGGCCATGTCCGTCACGCGGTCCGACGGCCGTCCCGGAACCATCAGGGTCACCGACGGCACGTCCTGCCGGGTGGTCGTGACTGCCGTCGACGAGTCGGGGTCCTGGCACGCCGCGGTCGCCGCCAAGACGAGGACGAGTGCGGTGAAGATTGTGATCATCCGAGTGCTGAGGTCGGTCATGGCGCACCTCCTGCCCACTACTGGAGAAGAGGACGGACCCCAACGGGTGAATACCCGCCAGCCGAAGACAGGCAGGGAATCAATCCGGAGCACCGACGCGGGCCATGGCTGGCTGACTGGCCGAGACTCGGTTGCCCGTCCGGTTCTGTGCCGAAGGGGGTGGTGGCGGTTGGAAGCGGCTGCCGCAGACGTGGTGGTGCTCGATGAGCTCGCGCCGCCGTCATCAGGTCCGGCAACCGCGCCGGTGGCAGGCCCCAGGTCCGCCCGATGACGAAGCCGGCCCGTCGCTGTCCCCAGGACCGTCACGAGCAGGGGAACCAGGAACGCTTTCATGGCCTGCTCGCGAGGCCGGCACCCCTCAGCGGTAGAGCAGGACGATGCCGACGAGCGCCACCACGCCGCTGGCGGTGAGGGCGAGCGGCACCAGGTCGTCCTTGATCACGTCGACGCCGTCGATGTCGGGCATCCCGAGATCGAGCACCACGACATCGGGTTTCCCGGCGGCGGCGACTTCCAGCGCAGTCCTGCGGTCGTGGGCGGTGAACGCCTCGTGCCCGCGCGCCGACAGGTCGATCCTCAACGCGCGCACGATCTGCGGTTCATCGTCGACCACCAGCACGGTCGTCATGCCGGGGGCTCCTCGCCGTTTTCGTGGACCGGCAACGAGATGACGATGGTGAGACCGCCGCCCGGGGTGTCCTCGGCGGTGATCGTGCCGCCCATCGCCTCGGTGAAGCCCTTCGCGACGCTCAGGCCCAGTCCGACACCGGGTGTGGCGTCGCGGTCACCGAGCCGCTGGAACGGGGTGAACACGGAGTCCAGGGCTTTCTTGGGGATGCCGGGCCCGTGGTCCACCACGCGCAGCTCGACCTGGTCGCCGTGCGTGCTGGCCCGCACGGCGATCTCTGGTTCGTCGGCGACCACCTTCCCGTCGCCGTCCACGTCGACCGCACGTCGCGGGCGGAGCCTGCCGTGCCGCAGGGCGTTGTCGATGACGTTGGCCACGACCCGTTCCAGCAGCCCCACGTCGGCCAGCACCTCGGGCAGCCGCTCGTCCACGTCGACCGACACGGTGCGCCGCTCGTCGATTCCCGACAGTGCCCTGGCCACGATCTCGTAGTGGCTCACCGGGCGCAGTTGCGGCGACACCGAGCCGGTGGCCAGGCGTGAGGAGTCCAGCAGGTTGTCGATCAGCCCGGTCAGCCGGTCCGCCGATTCCTCCACCGTGGCCATCAGCTCCGCGGTGTCCTGGGTGGACAGGCGCAGTTCGGGGTCGCGGAGGCTGCCGATGGCGGCCTTGATGGACGTCAACGGTGTGCGGAGGTCGTGGCCCACCGCGGACAGCAGCGCCGTGCGGAGTTCGGTGGCCTCGGCACGCCGTTGGGCTTCGGCCGTCTCGGCCGCCATGCGTTGCTGGCGCAAGGCCATGAGCGCCTGCCCGGCGGCGGCCTCCAGGACGCGCTGGTCGCTGGCGGGCAGGGTCCGGCCCCTCAACGCCAGGTGCACGTCCGCGGTCACCGGGACGTCGGCGTCGGCCTCGTCCGGGTCGTCGCACGGGTGCGGGCCGACGCACGCGACGCGTTCCCACTCCCCGTCGCGCCGCTCCAGCAACGCCACGGACTCCAGCCCGAAGTTCTCCCGGACCTTCTCCAGCAGGCGAACCAACGGGTACGGGCTGGTGAGCACCGTGCGGGCGTAAGAGGCGAGCAACGCGGCCTCGGTGCGTGCCCGCGCGCCCTGCTCCGCGAGCCGGGCCGCGCGGTCCACCACGAGCGCGACGATCACCGCGACGATCACCATGGCGATCAGCGTGATCACGTTCTCCGGCCCGGCGACCGTGAGGCTGTAGTAGGGCCGGGTGAAGAAGAAGTTCAGCAACCCCGCACCGAGGAGCGCGGCGAACAGCGCCGGCCCCAAGCCGCCGGACAGCGCGACGACGCAGGTGGCGAGGAGGAACGCCACCAGTTCCGTCGAGTAGGCCACCTCGTCGCGCCACAGCACGCCCAGGCCCGTGATCACCGCGGGCAGCAGCACGGACATCGCCCAGCCGGTGACCCGCCGTGACCTGGTCAGCAGGTTGCGGCCGAACTGCCAGCGCAGGCCGCGGCGGGCCTCGTCGTGGGTGACCATGTGCACGTCGATCGGCCCGGACGCCTGGACGACCGCCTGCCCGATGCCCTCGTCGAACACCCTGGCAAGCCGCGAGCGCCGGGACGTGCCTAGCACGAGCTGGGTGGCGTTCACACCACGGGCGAACTCCAGCAACGCGGTCGGCACGTCGTCCCCGACCACGGAGTGGAACGTGGCGCCCAGGTCCTCGGCGACCCTGCGGCACTTGGCGACCACCTCGGGCGAGGCGCCCGTCAGGCCGTCACCGCGCATGACGTGCACGACGAGCAGCTCGGCACCCGCACGCAGCGCGATACGCCGTGCGCGGCGGATCAACGTCTCGCTCTCCGGCCCACCGGTGATCGCCGCGACCACCCGTTCACGGGTCTCCCACGTGTCGGTGATGGCCCGTTCGGAGCGGTACCTCTGCAAGGCCACGTCGACCTGGTCGGCGACCCACAGCAGCGCCAGTTCGCGCAACGCGGTCAGGTTGCCGACCCGGAAGTAGTTGCCCAGCGCCGCGTCGATCTTGTGCGCGGCGTACACGTTGCCGTGGGCGAGCCTGCGCCGCAGTGCCTCCGGGGTGATGTCGACCAGTTCGAGCTGCTCGGCGCGGCGCACCACCTCGTCCGGCACGGTCTCGCGCTGCTGGACGCCGGTGATGCGCTGCACGACGTCGTTGAGCGATTCGAGGTGCTGGACGTTGACCGTGGACAGCACGTCGACGCCCGCGTCCAGCAGCTCCTCGACGTCCTGCCACCGCTTGGCGTTGCGCGAGCCCGGCACGTTGGTGTGCGCCAACTCGTCCACGAGCGCCACCTCGGGCCTGCGCGCCAACAGGGCGTCGACGTCCATCTCGGTGAACTCGGCATCCCGGTGGACGAGCCGCCTCCGCGGCACGACCTCCAGACCTCCGAGCAACTCGGCGGTCTTGACCCGGCCGTGCGTCTCGACGAACCCGACCACGACGTCGGTACCCCGCTCCCGGCGTCGGTGCGCCTCGCCGAGCATGGCGAAGGTCTTGCCGACACCGGGCGCGGCGCCGAGGTAGATGCGCAGCTCACCGCGTCTGGGTTTGGTGTCCACGCCCTCAGCCTGGTCCATTCGGCCCAGCTCTCTCATCGTGCGGCTTCGAGTGCGCGGTTGATCTCGGTGACGTTCACCGTCTCGGTGAAACCGCTGCTGGTGGCCGCCGCGACCAGCTGCCGCACGGTCTGCTCGGACAGGCCTGTCTCCCGTGCCACGCGGGGTACCTGCAGCTCCGCGTAGGCCGGGCTGACGTGCGGGTCCAGGCCGGACGCCGACGCGGTGACGGCATCCTGCGGCACCCGGTCCTCGGACACGCCCTCACGTTGCGCGATCGTGGTGCGCCGCTCCGCGACGACCTGGTCGTAGTCCGCGTTCAGCTCACCCTTGTTGGAGCCACCCGACGCGGGCAGCGTCGCCGCCGACGGCCTGGTGTGGAACCACTGGTCGCCTTCGCGGTCGACGCCGACGAGGGTGGTGTCGACGGCCTCGGCGTTGGCGTGGAGTCCGGGGATCCGGCTGACCGTCCAGACCGCGGCCGGGTAGAGGATCCCGGTGATCACCGTGAGCACCAGCAGGACACGCAGTCCGGCGGATGCCTGCTTGAGGAAGTTGGTCACTGCGGGGTCACCCGATTCCAGGGATGAGACGGACGAGCAGGTCGATCAGCCAGATCCCGGCGAACGGCGTCACGATCCCGCCCAGGCCGTAGATCAGCAGGTTGCGCCGCAGGAGAGCGGAGGCGTTGGAGGGCTTGTAGCGGACACCCCGCAGCGCCAACGGGATCAGCACCACGATGACCAGCGCGTTGAAGATCACCGCCGAGAGGATCGCCGACTGCGGCGACCCCAACGCCATGATGTTCAGCTTGTCCAGCTGCGGGTGGATCGCGGCGAACATGGCGGGCAGGATCGCGAAGTACTTGGCCAGGTCGTTGGCCACGCTGAACGTCGTCAGCGCACCACGCGTGATCAGCAGCTGCTTGCCGATCTCCACGATCTCGATCAGCTTGGTCGGGTCCGAGTCGAGGTCGACCATGTTCCCGGCCTCTTTCGCGGCCGAGGTGCCGGTGTTCATGGCGACGCCGACGTCGGACTGGGCCAGCGCGGGCGCGTCGTTGGTGCCGTCGCCGGTCATCGCGACCAGCTTGCCGCCTTCCTGCTCCTTGCGGATCAGGGCCATCTTGTCCTCGGGCTTGGCCTCGGCCAGGAAGTCGTCCACCCCGGCCTCGTCCGCGATCGCCTTGGCCGTCAACGGGTTGTCGCCGGTGACCATGACCGTGCGGATGCCCATCGCGCGCAGTTCGGCGAACCGTTCCCGCATACCGGGCTTGACCACGTCCGACAGCCGGATCACGCCCAGCACCAGGTCGTTCTCCGCGACCACGAGCGGCGTTCCGCCCTGGGCGCTGATCCCGTCGACGACGTGCTTGGTGGCGTCGTCAATGGTGAACGCACTGGCGGCGCCCTTGCGGATGCTGCTCCCGTTCAGGTCGACACCACTGGTGCGCGTCTGTGCGGAGAACTCGATGAACTGACCGCTCTTCTCCACGTCCGACGCCTCGGCAGCCAGCCCGTACTTCCGGGCGCACAACTCGATGATGCTGCGCCCCTCGGGCGTTCCGTCGGCGAGGCTGGACAGGCGCACGGTTCGCGCCAGCACCTGCTCGCTCGTGCCGTTGACCGGGATGAACTCGGTCGCACGCCGGTTGCCCCAGGTGATGGTGCCGGTCTTGTCCAGCAGCAACGTGTCGATGTCGCCCGCGGCCTCCACGGCCTTGCCGGAGGTGGCCAGCACGTTGCGCTGCACCAGCCGGTCCATGCCCGCGATGCCGATCGCGGACAGCAGCGCGCCGATCGTGGTCGGGATCAGGCACACCAGCAACGCGGTCAGCACGATCACCGACTGCTCGCCGCCGGAGAAGATCGCGAACGGCTGCAACGCCACCACCGCGAGCAGGAAGATGATCGTCAACGTGGACAGCAGGATGGTCAGCGCGATCTCGTTCGGCGTCTTCTGCCGCTCCGCGCCCTCCACCAACGCGATCATCCGGTCTACAAAGGACTCACCCGGCTTGGTGCTGATCCTGACGACCACGCGGTCTGACAGCACGGTCGTGCCACCGGTCACCGCGGACCGGTCGCCGCCGGACTCGCGGATCACGGGCGCGGACTCACCGGTGATGGCCGACTCGTCCACCGTGGCGATGCCCTCGACCACGTCACCGTCGCCGGGGATCACCTCACCCGCCTCGACCACCACCAGGTCGCCGACGCGCAGTTCGGTGCCGGGAACGCGTTCCTCGCCGCCATCTTCGGTGAGGCGGCGGGCTACAGCGTCCTTCTTGGTCTTGCGCAACGAGTCCGCCTGCGCCTTGCCCCGCCCTTCGGCGACGGCCTCGGCCAGGTTGGCGAACAACACCGTGGCCCACAGCCACACCGCCACCGCGATGGTGAACACGCTGGGGTCGCCGACTGCGAACACCGTGACCAGCAACGATCCCACCCAGACCACGAACATGACCGGGTTGCGCAGTTGGTGCCGCGGGTCGAACTTGCGCAGCGCGTCCGGCAAGGACTTGATCATCTGCCTGGGGTTGAAAATGCCGGCGGCGACCTGGTGGCCCAGGTTCTCCGCGTGGCGTTTGCGGATCTCGTCCGGAGTCCGCTTGGGGTGATCGGTCGTGGTGGTCACAGCAGGGCCTCCGCGATGGGACCGAGAGCGAGAGCGGGGACGAAGGTCAGTGCGGCGACCAGCACGATGCTGCCGCCCAGCAGGGTCGCGAACAGCGGACCCGTCGTGGGCAGCGTCCCGGCGGTCTCCGGCACCTTCTTCTGCTCGGCAAGGGAACCGGCCAGGCACAGCACGGCGATGATCGGCACGAACCGGCCCAACGCCATGCACACGGCCAACGAGGCCTGGAACCAGTCGCTGGTGACCGTGATACCGGCGAACGCGCTGCCGTTGTTGTTCGACGCGGACGCGTAGGCGTACAGGATCTCCGACAGGCCGTGCTCACCCGGGTTGTTCAATGCCCCCTGCGTGCCGGGCAGGATCGCCGCGATCCCGGCGCCGATGAGCAGCACGGTCGGCATGGCCAGGATCGACACCGCGGCGGCGGTGACCTCGCGTTTGCCGAGCTTCTTGCCCAGGTACTCCGGCGTGCGGCCGACCATCAGGCCCGCCAGGAACATCGCGATGACCGCCATGACGAGGATGCTGTACAAGCCGGTGCCGACGCCGCCGGGCGTCATCTCGCCGAACAGGATGTTGAGCATCGCGCCACCGCCACCGAGACCGGTGAAGCTGTCGTGCATCGAGTTCACCGCGCCGGTCGACGTGCCGGTGGTGGAATTGGCGAACAGTGCCGAAGCGGGGATGCCGAACCGCATCTCCTTGCCCTCCAACGGCCTGATGCCGTTGGCCTCGGCCCACCAGATCACCGTCAGCATCAGCGCCCACAACACGCCCATCACGCTCAGCAGCACGTAACCCTGCTTGCGGTTGCCGACCAGCGTGCCGAACGTGCGGGTCAACGACACCGGGATGACCAGCAGCAGGAAGATCTCGATCAGGTTCGACCACGAGTTCGGGTTCTCGAACGGGTGCGCCGAGTTGGCGTTGAAGATGCCGCCACCGTTCGTGCCCAGTTCCTTGATGGCCTCCTGGCTCGCGGCCGGCGCGATCGCCACCTGCTGCCCGTCCACGGTGACACCCGACTTCAGGCTCATCACCACACCCGCGGCCACCAGCACGGTCGCGAACACGAACGCCACCGGCAGCAGGATGCGGACAACGCCCCGCGTCATGTCCACCCAGAAGTTGCCCAACCGGTCGGTCCGGTGCCGCGCGAAACCGCGCACCAACGCGACCGCCACAGCCATACCGACCGCGGCGGACACGAAGTTCTGCACGGTCAGGCCGACCATCTGCACCGTGTGGCCCAGAACGGTCTCCGGCACGTAGGACTGCCAGTTCGTGTTGGTCACGAAGCTGACGGCGGTGTTGAACGCCATGCCGGGTGAGACCGTGCCCCGGTCGAAGTCGAACGGCAGCAACGGCTGGAACCGCTGCAACAGGTACAGGAACGCGACACCGACGAACGAGAAGCCCAGCACGGCCAGCGCGTAGGTGCCCCAGCGCTGCTCGGAGTCCGGGTCGACCCGCGCGGTGCGGTAGATCACCCGTTCGACCTTCGTGTGCCGGGTGCTGGTGTAGACGCGCGCCATGTAGTCGCCGAACGGGCGGTAGACCACCGCCAGCGCGGCGATCAGCAGGCCGACCTGCACCAGGCCGGCCACAGTCGAGGACATCAGAACTTCTCCGGCCTGATCAGAGCGACGAACAGGTAGCCGATCAACAGCAGGGCGAGCACGCCGCCGACGACGTTCGCCGCCACACCGGTGCCGCTCACAACTTCTCCAGTCCGCGCACCATCAGCGCCAACACCAGGAACACCCCGACCAGCAGCAACGCGTAGGCCAGATCGGCCATGAACGCGCTCCCTTCCCCGACAACAGACCGAACCGCCCTCGGCGGCCAAATGACCCGCACAGCGTGCGGCACGAACTCCGGCGTTCGGGCGGGCCTGATGCCTCCTTGATGCACCCGAACGTGTCATTGACGCGTTCTTGACGGGGGCCGTGACACCCGTCATCCACCGACATCGGAGCAGCGCGGCCGTTTTGACGAAATCTTGATGCCCAGGGCCCGAATCCTGATGCCGTCCGAACGGCTGTTCGTCCCCGCGACGGTCGCCGCAGGTCATGCGGAGAGGTCCTGCATGCTGTACGGCGAAGCACGACCCACGACGGGGAGACACGGCATGACCGCTACACCAAAGCCCGCTGTTCCGGCGCGCGTGGACAGTCCGGTCCGGCGGCCGGCGCCGTCGACCGCGTTCGGGCGTTGGCTGTTGGAGCACCGCGTGCAACCGGTGGTCGGCCCGGAGAGCGACGGGCAGCACGCCAAGCCCCACACGTGGTGGAAGGTCATGTGCCTCACCGGCGTGGACTACTTCTCCACACTGTCCTATTTGCCCGGTATCGCCGCGTTGGCGGCCGGTGCGCTGTCACCGTTGGCGACGCTGCTGATCGTGGCGCTGACCTTGCTGGGCATGTTGCCGATGTACCGCCGGGTGGCGAAGGAGAGCCCGCACGGCCAGGGGTCGGTGGCCATGCTGGAAGACCTGCTGCCGTTCTGGCGCGGCAAGGTATTCGTGCTCGTGCTGCTCGGGTTCGTGGCCACGTCGTGGATCATCACGATCACGCTGTCCGCCGCCGACGCGTCCGTGCACGCGCTGGAGAACCCGCACATCCCCGCCTTCCTGCACGGACAGGAAGTCCTGGTGACCATCGTGCTGCTGCTGATCCTCGGCGGCGTGTTCCTGCTCGGGTTCAGCGAGGCCGTCGGCGTCGCCATCCCGCTGGTCGCGGTGTTCCTGGTGCTCAACGCCGTGGTCGTGGTCGCCGGTGTGGTCGAGGTGCTGGCCGAGCCGGTCGCGCTCGACCGCTGGGTGGACGCGCTGACGTCCGGCGGCGGCGGGATCACGGGCGTGATCGGTCCGGCGATCCTGGCGTTCCCACTGCTGGTGCTGGGCCTGTCCGGTTTCGAGACCGGCGTGAGCATGATGCCCCTGGTCGCCGCCAAGGGTGAAACGGCCGAGCAGCGGTTGGAAGACCGCATCCGCAACACCCGCAAGCTGTTGACCGCCGCCGCGCTGATCATGTCGGTCTACCTGATCGCGACCAGTTTCGTCACCACGGTCCTGATCCCGGCGGACGCGTTCCAGCCCGGTGGCGAGGCCAACGGTCGTGCGTTGGCCTACCTGGCGCACGGACTGCTCGGCGAATGGGTCGGCACCGCCTACGACATCAGCAGCATCCTCATCCTGTGGTTCGCGGGCGCGTCCGCGATGGCCGGGCTGATCAACATCGTGCCCCGCTACCTGCCCGCGTACGGCATGGCGCCGGACTGGACGCGGGCCGTGCGGCCGGTCGTGCTCGTCTACACCGCGATCTGCGTCCTGGTCACGATCATCTTCAACGCCGACGTCAACGCCCAGGCCGGCGCCTACGCCACCGGCATCCTCGCGATGATGGTGTCCGCGTCGGTCGCGGTAACGATCTCCGCCCTGCGTCGCAGGCAGCGTCGTTCCGCGACCGCGTTCGCGGTCCTCACCCTGATCATGCTCTACGCGCTGGTGGAGAACGTGATCGAGAAGCCCGACGGCCTCACGATCTCCGCGTTCTTCATCGTCGGCATCATCGCGATCTCCCTGATCTCACGAGTCAGCCGCACCACCGAACTGCGCGTGGAACACATCGAGTTCGACGAACCCGCCCGCCGGTTCATCACCGACTCCATCGCCCACGACAACGCCCTGACCATCATCGCCAACCGCCGCCAGGCCGGCGACGACGCGGAGTACCACGCCAAGGAACTCGAACAACGTGGGACGAACCCCGTGCCCGGCCCCGCCGACATCCTGTTCCTGGAGGTCGACGTCGTGGACCCCTCGGACTTCAGCGACGTGCTGAAGGTGCGGGGCGTCGACGTCGACGGACACCGCATCCTGCGCGCGGACAGCCCGGCCGTGCCCAACGCCATCGCCGCGATCCTCCTGGCGCTGCGCGACACCACCGGCATCCGCCCCCACTGCCACTTCGCGTGGAGCGAGGGCAACCCCCTCGGCCACCTCTTCCGCTACCTGATCCTGGGCCGCGGCGACACCGCCCCCGTCGTCCGCGAGATCATCCGCACCAGCGAACCCGACTCCGACCGCCGCCCCGGCATCCACGTCGGCGGCTGAGACCGCCCCACGACGACCACATGCTCGCGGTCTGCGAAGCGGCCGGGTTCACCGGGCGGGATGCGGGACAGGCGAAGGTCGTCTTCGCCTGGTGAGAGGCGGCAGCAAGTCGGTGACGCGGCACCGACACCGATTGCAGAACTGCTTGAAGAAGCTCTGCCCGGCCCAGCGCACCCTCAGCCGCAGTGCTGCGTGCATTCGCGTGAACCGGCTCCGCCGCAGACGTCGGGCGCGCACCGGCGACGCCGTCGGCGCCGAACCTCGCCAGGGCCGCGTCGCGGATGCGGGCTCGGGCGGTCAAGTCGGACGAGCCTTGGCAAATAGGTTATTGACTAACACTTGTTAGTGACTAACACTTGTCCCGTGAGTGTTGTCGTCGTAGGTGCGGGACCGACCGGTTTGGCCGTGGCGTGCGCGCTTCGTGCGCGGGGCGTGCCGGTGCGGGTAGTGGACGGGGCCGCCGGGCCGGCCACCACGTCGCGGGCGTTGGGTTTGCAACCCCGGGGTGGTGAGGTGCTGGGCAGGCTCGGCGCCCTGGGTGATCTGCCGCAACGGTCGGTGGGCATCGGCCGGGTCGTCATCCACGTCGGTGGCAGGCGTGCGGGCGAGCTGCGCGTCGGGCAGCCGACGAAGCTGGTGCGGCAACCCGGACTGCTGGTGTCCCAGGCCGAGGTCGAGGCCCGGTTGCGGCAGCGGCTGGAGCAGTCGGGCGTCCGCGTCGAATGGGACACCCAGGTCGTCGGTGTCGAACAGGACGATGGCGGAGTGGTGTTGTCCACCTCGGCGGGTCGGGTGACCGCGGAGTGGGTGGTGGGCTGCGACGGTGCGCACAGCGCGGTGCGCAAGGGGGCCGGTATCGGGTTTCCGGGTGTGCCGCTGGTCGAGGGGTTCGTGCTCGGTGACGTCCGGGTGGAGCTGCCGTTGCCGCGTGACGCGGTCGGGGTGTGGGTGCGGGGCGAGGAGATGTTCTCGGCGTTCCCGCTGCCGGACGGGGTGTGGCGGTTCATGGCGCCCGCACCCGGTGTGGCGGTCGAGGACGTCCCGGCGTTCCTGGCGGCCTGCGCCGACCGCCACGCCGGTCTCCGGATCGGCGCGGGTGACCGGTGGGTGTGGACGTCGGTGTTCCGCATCCACCGGCGCCTGGCCGAGACCTATCGGCACGGCCGGGTGCTGCTGGCGGGGGACGCCGCGCACATCCACAGCCCGTTCGGCGGACAGGGCATGAACACCGGGCTGGGCGACGCGGAGAACCTGGCGTGGCGGCTCGGCCTGGTGGCCTCGGGACGTGCCGGGCACGGCCTGCTCGACGGCTACGAAATCGAGCGCAGGCCGGTGGCCGCCGACGTGCTCGACTCGACCAGCGGCCTGACCGGCCTGGTGCTGGGCGAATCGGCCCTCGCCCGGGTGGTGCGCGACCGCGTGCTGTTCCCGCTCATGGGACTGGCGCCGGTGCGGAAGCTGATCTGGGAGCAGGCCTCGCAGCTCAAGACCAGCTACTCCCGCACCCGCTTCGGCAGGCGCCCGCGGGTCGGCGACCGGGTGGCCGAGTTCGCCTCCCACCCCGAGTTCCGCTGGACGCTCGCCGCACCGGCAGGCAATCCTTGCGTGTCGGTGGCGCGTGACCTGCTGGGCGACGTGCGCGAGGTGCACCGCGACGGCCACGCGCTGCTCGTCCGCCCCGACGGGCACCTCGCCTGGCGCGGGAAGGCCGAGCCGGACGCGCTGCGCCGAGCACTGACGGCCATGCTGGACCGGTGACAACGGACCAGACCAAGCCCGCCGGCGGGCTGCGCGAGCAGCGCAAGGCGCGCACCCGCCGCGCGATCCAGGAGCACGCCTTGCGGCTGTTCCTGACCAAGGGCTACGACGAGACCACCGTGGAGGAGATCGCCGCCGCCGCGGGCGTGTCGCACATGACCTTCTTCCGCTACTTCCCCACCAAGGAAGCCGTGGTCGAGAACGACGACTACGACCCGCTCATCGCCGAACTGGTCCGCAACCGGCCAGCCGGCGAAAGCCCGCTCACCGCGCTGCACGCCGCACTGCGCACCGGCCTGGACGCCGTGCTCGCCACCGACCGCGACGCCGTCTACACGCGAACCCGCCTGGTCGTCACCAACCCGGCCCTGCGCGCCCGCCAATGGCGCAACACCGCCACCACGCAATCCCTCCTGGCCCAGGCACTGGCCGACCGCGAACAACGACCCGTCGACCTCCGACTGAGGGTCATCGCCGCCGCGGCCACCGCCGCGCTCATCACCGCCCTGACCACGTGGGTCGACGGCGAGGGCACCGAAGACCTGCGGACGCTGGTCGACCAGGCGTTCGCCGCACTGGGCGCCGGACCTTCAACCTAATCCGATGCTGCGGAACACGGCCGTGTCGTCGCTGACGCGGTCGCGCAGGCGATCGCGGCTCGCCCGGGTGAGGCGATGACGCCCCCGAGGAGAAAGAAGGCCCTCGTCGCGCGGATCAAGGTCACCTTGCCACGGTGAACTGCTGCTTTTCCCTATGATTTCGCAGGTGAAAGCCACTATCTCCTAGGTACCTACTATACCTGCGCTGTTAGCGTCGGGGCATGATGACGCTTCCCGCCCGCAACGGTGACCGGCCGACGACCGGGCCGTCCGTGCCGCACGTGCAGTTGAGCCAGAACAGCCCGGCCCGGATCACCGAGGCGCTCAAGGAGTGGATGACGACCTCACTGCCGGGAACCGTGATCCGGCCGAGCGAGGTCTCCGAGCCCGACTCGCTCGCGTTCTTCCTCGACGGCACACCACCCCCGCCCGGCGCGGTGCTCATGCCACCCCGGCTGACCGCCGAGTTCGCCCACGTCCACCCCGACGGCAGCCTGCACCTGACACTGTCCACAACGGACCTGGACGCGCTGGTCGCCGCCGGCTGGGGCGAACGGCATCCGCTGTACTCACCCGTGATCAACGTCGTCATGCTGTACGGCCCGCGCACCGACGACGAACTGGACGTCGCGAAGACCGTCATCGCCGCGTCCTACCGGTACGCCACCGGACGGACCCTGGAACTCAGCCCCGCCTGATCCGAGAACACATCTGGGGGCGCCCACCGGGTGCTGTGTCACGGCGGCGCCGTGGCCCATGCCGTCGTACGTGACGAGTGTGGAGTGGTCCAGTTGGCCGGCCACCCGCCGCGCGCCCTCGTGCGGCCGGCGGTGCCGGCCAGGAGTCGCCCTGGACTCGTAGTCACGGGCGGGTGGTCAGATCTGTCCGGTCAGGTACATCGGGTCGTCGCCGGAGCCTCCGAAAGAGGTGTTGGTGTTGACCAGCCTTCCGTTCACCATGATCGATGCGGTGACCTCGCCCCGGTTCAGCACGAGCAGGCTGATCTGTTGCGGGCCTTGGCCTACGGGGAGGGAGAACGACTTGGTCCAGGGCAGTGGGACGTTGTCCTCCTGGATGGTGGTCGTCTTCCCGTCGGTGACGTACTTGATCCAGGCGACCGGTCCGGGGCCGGTGACCTCGTAGACCACGGCGTTCGTCGTGGCCGCCGAACTGCTCGGCGGACCCGGTTCCGCGTCGGTCTGGTTCGTGGCGGTACCGGATCCACCCGCGCAGCCGGCCACGGTCAGCGCCAGGACCGGCAGGATCCGCATCAGGCGACGGCGGTGCGTCGAGAACGAAGTCATGCACGCATCGTCCCGAGTCGAGACCGTCGGAGCCTGGTCCTGGCCTCAACCGGCCACTGACAACCGGAACGCAGGCCGCATCACCGGCGGATGGACGCGAGGACACCGACTGCGGGGAGTGCGCCGGCGGCGAGCATGGCGGAGCCTTGGTGGAGGAAGTCGTGGCCGCTGACCCAAGCTTCCAATAGGTCACCGGAGGGGAGTTCGGCGTCGAGCAGGCCCGTGTCGAGAGCGCCACGTCTTGGTGGCGGCTGAGTGTTGAAGGCATAGGGGAAGCACTTCGGCGTTACCGCACCACCACGATGGGCGGGTCCTCCGCGCCCTCGGACACCGAGATCACGTACGCCCCCAGCATGACCTGCACCAGTCCTTGGGGACAGGCGCCGCCGCGCCGCGAACCACAGCTTCCGCGCACGTCGGACAGTCCCGCGGCCGCGGGCAAGTTCTGCCTGTGGCAGGACTACGACGCAACCGGCAAGCGCGGAGACCGACGCGGACATCTTCGAGCGCATCGAACAAGGACAGTGACGTCAGACCTACCGCAGCCGACACCGGTGGCTACCGCACGATGCTGTCTGCGTCGGGCGCCCGGACTACCGGTAGTTTGTTAACTTGGTAGACTGATCGGTTGTGGTGTTGTTGTGCCAGCAGGTCGATCGACTGGGCAGGTGAGGTACTGATGGCGCGAGTGGCGTGCCCGGTGGCCGCGGGTCCGTTGGAGGAC
>NZ_VKAB01000023.1 GCF_009769385.1 Saccharothrix deserti | reverse complement strand
GACGAGAAGGTCGCCCGGATCCACCTGGAGGCGCTGGGCGGGCAGCTCACCAAGCTGACCAAGGACCAGGCCGAGTACATCGACGTGGACGTCGAGGGCCCGTACAAGCCCGAGCACTACCGCTACTGAGTCGAGTTTTGAGAACGGCCGGGGCTCTCTTCGCCCCGGCCGTTCGCTATGTCATTTGCTATGTCCACTCGACGCTGATTCCCGCTGTTCCGGGGCCGACGTCCTCGAAGTAGGCGCTGGCGAACCCGCCCAGCCCGCACACCAGCTCCTCCAGGTCCACCGGCGCCGCCTCGGCGTCCACCCGGAACTGCTTGGTGCACCGGGCGGGCAGGGCGCGGCGGTTGAACGCCAGTTGCAGCAGGTAGCCGCGGCACGGTTCGCGGAACGTCCGGCGGTGTCCCGGGGTCGGCCCGCCCGTGTCGTCCACCACGGTGAAGCTGAACACGTGCTCCTCGCCCTCGGCGAGCCTGCGGTCGAACAGCAGCTCGAACGCCAGCCCGCGGGTGACCAGCTGCCTGCGCAGGCGTCCCAGCCGGCAGCCCTCGCCCGGCCGCACCAGCGCGTTGTCGATCAGGCAGCCCTCGTCGCCCTGGTGCACGGCCAGGAACCGGTCCGGCCCGGCCTTCGCCGCCCGCACCACCATCCGCGTGCTGATCGACCGCTGCTCCCGTTCCGGCCCGACCAGCACGGTGTCGTGCACGGACAGCACCTCGATGTCGGTGTTCGCCCCGATGTCGGTGACGGCCTCGAACTCGCTCAGCACCGGCACGGGTGACACCCAGCCGGTGGGCCTGGTCGGCCGCGGCTGCGGTCGGTTGCCGACGAGTGCCACCAGGGACTCCGGCGGCAGCCTCAGCACGGTCTCCAGGGCCCGCACGGTGGCGATGGCGCGCGGCACTTCAGGGTGCCGCAGGCCGCGTTGCCAATAGCTCAGAGTGGACTGTCCGACCTGCACGCCCTGCTGCTCAAGATGCGCCCGCAGCCGGGCCAACGACAGGCCCCGGTGCGCTATGGCGTCGTGCAGGGCCCGGTGGAAGGGGCCGTAGCGCAGCGTTTCGGCGAGGCCGCCGGGCAGACCCCCGGGAGGGTGGGACCCCGGCTCGTCCACGGGTCTGGCGTGCCCGGAATCCGCGGTCACCGCGGCACCACCCTTTCGCGCAACCGGAAATGGGGTTCACCGTAGTCACTCCTTCTGGTGACGGAAAGGATCTCTCATCACCCGACTGGGCGATGTCATGCCGCCGATCGTGAGAGGCAAGGGCCCCTTAGGGTGTTCTCGTGGGAAAACTCGTCGTGATCGAGGGCTTGGACGGCGCCGGCAAGCGCACCCTGGCCAAGGCGTTGACCGAGGCGCTGGACGCGCGTGGCGCGAAGGTCGCCACCGGCGCGTTCCCCCGGTACGACGAGGACGTGCACGCCGACCTGGTGCGGGACGCGCTGCACGGCAGGCTCGGCGACCTGACCGACTCGGTGTACGGCATGTCGGTCCTCTACGCCCTCGACCGGCGTGGCGCGGCCGACCGGATCCGCGCCGACCTGGACCAGTACGACGTGGTGCTGCTCGACCGGTACATCGCCTCCAACGCCGCCTACGGCGCGGCCCGGCTGCACCAGGGCGCCGACGGCGAGTTCGTGGAGTGGCTGCGGTCGCTGGAGGTGGATCGCTTCGGGTTGCCGATCCCGGATCTGCACCTGCTGCTGCGCGTGCCGGCGGGGGTCGCGGCGGACCGCGCGGCCCACCGTGAGGCGGAAGAGGCCAGGGGGCGGGACCTGTACGAGTCCGACGGAGGCCTCCAAGCGCGCTGCGCCGCCGTGTACGACGGGTTGGCCGCGTCCGGGTGGCTGTCGCCGTGGGAGGTGCTGGACGGCACCGTTGACCTGCGCGTCGACCAGCTACTCGACCGGTGGTTCAGCCATTAGTGTACTTAAGTAACAAAACGTCACCACTTCGACGATGAGTCGCTGACGATTCCGGTGCAGCGAGACGAGGTGGGCTCGTGGATCGGCGACAGAGACTGGCTACGGAGTGGACGCGCACGACGACCAGCAGCGATGACCGCTGGGCGGTGCGTGGACTTCCGACCACTAGTGGGACGATGTTGGGTATGAAGGCACGCGTGCTCGTCGTGGACGACGACCCCGCTCTGGCGGAGATGCTGACCATCGTGCTGCGGGGCGAGGGCTTCGACACCGCAGTGGTGGCCGACGGCGCACGCGCGCTGCCCGCGCTGCGCGAACTGAAGCCCGACCTGGTCCTGCTGGACCTGATGCTGCCCGGCATGAACGGCATCGACGTCTGCAAGGCGATCAGGTCCGAGTCCGGTGTCCCGATCGTGATGCTCACCGCGAAGAGCGACACGGTGGACATCGTGCTCGGCCTGGAGTCCGGTGCGGACGACTACGTGGTCAAGCCGTTCAAGCCGAAGGAGCTGGTGGCGCGCATCCGCGCCCGCCTGCGCCGCACCGAGGCGGAGCCCGCCGAGGTGTTGCAGATCGGCGACCTGACCATCGACGTGCCCGGTCACGAGGTGCTGCGCGAGGGCAAGCCGATCCAGCTCACGCCGCTGGAGTTCGACCTGCTCGTGGCGCTGGCCCGCAAGCCGCGCCAGGTGTTCACCCGCGAGGTGCTGCTGGAGCAGGTGTGGGGCTACCGGCACGCGGCGGACACCCGGCTGGTGAACGTCCACGTGCAGCGGCTGCGCTCCAAGGTCGAGCGCGACCCGGAGCACCCCGAGGTGGTGCTGACCGTCCGCGGCGTCGGGTACAAGGCGGGCCCTCCGTGACAGGAGTTCTCCCTAGATGACCTCGCGTTGGTTCGACCCCGTGGCGCGTGAACTGCGCCGCGTGGTCGAACGCGCGCGTCGTCAGGCCACCAGGTTCGGCGAGCTGTGGCGGCGTTCGTTGCAGCTGCGCGTCGTCGTCAGCACGCTGGCGCTGTCCTCCGCCGTGGTGTTCGTGCTCGGCATGGTGCTCCAGGTGCAGATCACCGGCCAGCTGCTGGAGACCAAGATCGAGGCGGCGGTCCGGCAGGCCGAGGCCAGCGCGGCGGCGATCCAGCCAGACCTGGCGGGCCTCAACCCCGGCCCGGACAGCGTGAAGACCCGGTTCACCACCGCGTTGAACAAGATCAACACGTCGGGCGTGGACCTGGACCCGACCAGCTCCGGCGCCGGCGCGTTCGACCCGGTGCTCCTCGACCCCGTCGGGACCGGCTCGGACGGCCTGCCGATCGCCGTCGGCCAGTACCAGGACGTGCCGGCCGGGCTGTCCAAGATGCTCGAACGGGGCAGCGCCGGCTACCAGATCACCACCGTCGAGCGGGAGAGCGGGCCGACGACGCTGCTGGTCGTGGGCAAACCGGTGAACAGCTCCGCCCGCGCCATGCACCTGTACCTGCTGTTCCCGCTGACCAGCGAACAGGCCACCGCCGAGGTCGTGCAGAGCACCCTCGTGGTCGGCGGCCTGGTGCTGCTCCTGCTGCTCGCCGTCATCGCGAACCTGGTCACCCGGCAGGTGGTGCGGCCGGTGCGGCAGGCCGCCGAGATCGCCGAGCGGTTCGCCGACGGCAGCCTGGACGAGCGGATGCCCGTGGTCGGCGAGGACGACGTGGCGCGGCTGGCCGAGTCGTACAACGAGATGGCCGCCAGCATCCAGCGGCAGATCCACCAGCTGGAGGAGTTCGGCCAGCTGCAACGCCGGTTCACCTCGGACGTGTCGCACGAGCTGCGCACGCCGTTGACGACCGTCCGGATGGCCGCGGACGTGCTGCACGCGTCCCGCGAGCAGTTCCCCAGCGGCCTGGCCCGGTCGACCGAGCTGCTGGTGGACGAGCTGGACCGGTTCGAATCGCTGCTCGGCGACCTGCTGGAGATCAGCAGGCTCGACGCGGGCGTGGAGGAGCTGGCCGCCGAGGTCGTCGACATCCGCGTGCTCGCCAGGCGTGCCCACGACGCGGTCCGCGCCATCGCCAACAGCAGCGGCACCGCGATCGTGATGGACCTGCCCGACCACGAGGTCACCGCCGAACTGGACTCCCGCCGGGTCGAGCGCATCCTGCGGAACCTGCTGGCCAACGCCATCGACCACGGCGAGGGCATGCCGGTCGAGCTGAAGCTGCGCGGTAACGGCGAGGCGGTCGCGGTGACCATCCGGGACCGCGGCGTCGGCCTGCGCCCCGGTGAGGCGGAGCTGGTGTTCAACCGGTTCTGGCGCGCCGACCCGTCCCGCAACCGCCGCACCGGCGGCACCGGCCTCGGCCTGTCGATCAGCCTGGAGGACGCGCGGCTGCACGGCGGCTGGCTGGAGGCGTGGGGCGAACGCGGCCACGGCGCGGTGTTCCGGATGACCCTGCCGTGCCGCCACGGCCACGAGCTGACGTCCAGCCCGCTGCCGCTGGAGCCGTCCGACCTGCCGCCCGTGGTGGAGCCGGAGCCGGACGCGCCCGAGCCCGTGGAGGAAGTCGAGCTGACCGAGGAGGAGATCACGTGGCAGCCCGCGCAACCGGTCACCGGCGAACGCGAGGAGGTCCGGTGAGGCTCCTCGTGGTGCTCCTGGCCGTGTGCGTCTCCGCCGGCTGCGCCGCGATCCCGACCCAGACGCAGCCGATCCCGGTCAACCCGTCGGCGGGCAACGTCTCCGAACCCGCCGCGCCCCAGCCGATCAGGGACATCGAACCGCTGACCCTGGTCCGCGAGTTCGTCAACGCCTCCGCCAACCCCGAGGGTGATTACGCGGCGGCCAAGGCGTACATGACGGACGCGGCGAAGAAGGCGTGGGACACCAAGGGCACGCCGACGATCATCGACGCGACGTTCAACACCGTGCCCACGCCCGTCGTGACGGCGGACGACAAGCGCCGCACGGTGCTGCTCCAGGGCAAGAACGTCGGCCGCCTCCAGTTGGAGGACAACTCGTTCATCCAGCAGGGCGGCAACCTCGACACCCCGATCGGGATCGAGCGCGACAGCGAGAACCAGTGGCGGATCTCGGAGCCCCCGGACGGCATCTTCGTGCCGTTGGGCGGGTTCCAGCAGAACTACCGGCGCGTGACGTTGTTCTTCTACAGCCCGGACTTCAGCGTGCTCGTGCCCGATCCGCGGTGGGTGGTCATCGCGCCGTCCACGTCGATCCCGAGCCGGGTGACGAACCTGCTGCTCAAGGGGCCCGCGGTGGGGATGCGGGGCGCGCTGGTGACGGCCATCCCGAACGGCGCGGCGCAGCGCAAGAGCACCTCCGAAGCCAATGACGGCGCGTTGGAAGTCGACCTGACGAAAGTCGGTGACATCACGGTGCAGGTCGGCAAGCAGATCGTGGCACAGGTGGTGAAGTCGCTGGCGGGCGTCACCAGCAGCCGGATCCGGGTGCTGGTCGAGGGCCAGTCGATCAACGCCGACCAGGGCGAGTGGCGGCCCGCGGACGTGCAGACCGGTGAGGCGCTGACCACGCCCAACGCCGACCTGAACGGGCTGCTGGTGAGCAGCGGGCGGGTCAGGCAGATGAACGGCGACCCGGTGCAGGGTCCCGCCGGGGCGGGCGAGTACCAGGTGGTCAGCGCCGCGCAGTCGATGGACGGCAGCGAGCTGGCCGTGGTGAGCCGGATCGCGGAGGACTCCGTGCGGCTGCGGGTGGGGCCGTTGCAGGGGGCGTTGGGGCTGGTGGACCTGCCCGCGACCACGATGACGAGACCGACGTGGCTGCTCAGCGGGCGGCAGGGCGAGCCGAGCACCGAGGTGTGGACGGTGGTCGACGGCACCAACGTGGTGCGCGTGATCAAGACCGACAGCGGGTGGACGGCGAACGCGGTCAACGCGTCCGAGATGGGCGTGCTCGGCGGCATCACCGAGCTGCGGCTGTCGCGTGACGGCACGCGGGTGGCGGCCGTGGTCGGCGGGAGGCTCGTGGTGGCGGCGGTGGTGCGGGGTCAGGACTCGGCCGTGTCGCTGCGGGCGCCGCGGTACCTCCAGCCGTCCGTGCTCGGTGCTGCCGCGTTGTCGGTGGACTGGCTGGCGCAGGACGTGGTGGTGGCGAGCACGTCGCTGGCCGCGTGGCCGATCGCGAAGGTCAACATCGACGGGATGCGGATGGAGCGGTACAACACCTCCAACCTGACCGTGCCGGTGAACTCGGTGACCGCCGCGCCCGGTCGGACCGTGCTGGCGGTGGACCAGAGCGGGCTGTGGAGCGCGAGCGACGTCGGTGACGTGTGGCGCGCCTCCACGACCAAGGTCGAGCCTGGCACCCAGGCCTTCTACCCCGGCTGAGCAGGCTTTCCGCCAGTCCGACCAGGCTTTGGTCGATTCACCCGATCGAGAACTCCGCGCACCTCGCCGGAGGCCCCTGAATTGTCGGGGGGCGCCGGCATGGTCGATCCATGCTGATCAACCTGCTGTTCCCGCCCCGTTGTCCCGGCTGCGGCACGTGGGGCGTGCGCCTGTGCGCTCGCTGCCTGGCCCTGTTCGGTCCTCCGACACGCGTGCCCGGTGCCGGGCCGCCGGTGTTCGCGCTGGCCGCGTACGCGGGCGCGGCGCGCGAGATGGTGCTCGCGTTCAAGGAGCGCGGGCGGCGCGAACTGGCGGCCGTGTTCGGTGCGCTGGTCGCCGCCGCGCTGCCCCGACTACCGGGTGTCGGGCCCGATCCGTGGCTCGTGCCCGCGCCGTCCCGCGCGTCCGCCGCCCGTGCCCGCGGCGGTTCCCACGTGTTGAGAGTGGCACGTGCGTCCGGCTTTTCCGTGGCGCCCGCACTCGCATTTGCGAGAGGTGTTCGTGATTCGGCGAAGCTGGACGCGGCGTCCCGTCAGGCGAATCTGACGGGCCGGGTTCGGCTCGTTCCGGCAGGCCTGCCACCACCGCAAACGCCACTTGTCCTGCTGGACGACGTGGTGACCACGGGATCGACGGCACGCGAGTGCGTTTCGGTGTTGAAAACAGGCGGATTCCGGGTACCCGCCGTGCTCACGCTGACAACTGCCCGCCGAAGCCACCCACACGGGTGAATCCAGCCGGGAACCTCCCGGGACGCTCGACCGTTGGCCGGATATGACGCCCGCGCAGAGGCCGTTCGCCGTAACCGCTCTGCTGTCGAGTGCCCGTGGTGGGCTGGGCTGTTCGGGTGAGCGGCCGTCAGCGGGATGTCTCAGCGCGCCCACCTGGCGCACCGCCGGGACCGGTTTTTCGTCACTCTCCGTCATGGCGAGAAAATCTTGGAGTTACCCCGCTCCAGGGGCTGTCGCAGCGGCGAATACCGGGCTAACGTGCACCGCTATCAGCGTTCCCGGCACGCGGGGAGGAGGCGAACAGCCCATGACCCTGGCGCCGGTGGAAGGCTGAGGGCAACCCTCAGCGACAAGTTCGCGAACATGATCGCGAATCCGGCGCCTAAGCGATCCAAAGCCATTGCTCGCAGCAAAGCGAGGGAGGTCGTGTATGGACATCGTCGTTAAGGGCCGCAATGTCGAGGTGCCCGATCACTACCGGGTTCACGTCGCCGACAAGCTGGCCCGGCTTGAGCGTTACGACCGCAAGGTCATCCGCTTTGACGTGGAGCTCTTCCACGAGCCCAACCGCAGGCAGTCCAAGAACTGCCAGCGTGTGGAGATCACCGGCAAGGGACGCGGCCCGGTGGTTCGCTCCGAAGCGTGTGCGGGCGACTTCTACGCCGCCCTGGACTCCGCGGTCACGAAGCTCGAGAACCGGTTGCGGCGCTCGCATGACCGCAGGCGCGTACACCACGGGCGACGCGGCCCGACGTCGGTCGCCGAGGCGACCAGCGGACTGGGGGACACTCTGCCCCGTCGCCCAGACCAGGCTCGCACCGACCAAGGCCACACCGACCAAGATGGCAGCCAGGCACAGGGCATGTGGCTCGGCCACACCGCCGTGCTGGAAGCGGCCGAGCCGGAACCCGCGTACGAGGGCGTGGCGGAAGTGCCCGCGCAGCGCTGGGAAGACGGTGTCGAGGACAACCTGCCCGGCCAGATCGTGCGCGAGAAAGAGCACACGGCCAAGCCGATGACCGTCGACCAGGCTCTCTACGAGATGGAACTGGTCGGCCACGACTTCTACCTGTTCTCCGACGCCGACAGCGGCCGTCCGAGCGTCGTCTACCGCCGGAAGGGGTTCGACTACGGCGTGATCAGGTTGGCCTGAGCGCCACCTGACCACGGTTCCCTCACTCGACCTTCGCGGCCCCCGGCGTCCCTTGCACGCCGGGGGTTGCTGTGTTTGATTGCGCCGCCTCCGGCGTCGCGGGCTCGGTCGCCCGGGAGGTCGGTCGTTCGCGCCTGATTTTCCGACGATCGAAAAGCGTGATCGCCGGAAAATGAGTCGCGAACGACCGACGGCGACCTCGCGTGGTGGTCAGGTCGCGTCGGTGCCGTGAGCTGTCCCGCTGCGAGCCGGCCAGCCTCGTGATGGCCTCCAGGTGTGCTCAGAGTGACCTCGAAGCGGGTGAATCGTCGGATCTTGCGAGGGGCGTCCACCGGTCCGGCACGAACTGCCCGGTCACGGGACGCGATCTTGACCCCGACCACCCGGAGCCCGATCGCGGGCCGGCGGACCGACCCGGCGAAGGCCGTTACGCGGCGTTCCGCACCCCTTCCTACCTGTGTCTGTGCACACAGCTTCACGACTTGCCTACGATGGCAGGTGGAGACGGCTCGCCATGGCCATGGCGAGCCCTGTGGAAGGCGCCCGTCCCCCGGGCGCGTCGCGATGAGGTAATGAGGTCGACCCGGATGGTGCTGTCCCGACTGCTCCGCGCTGGCGAGGGCAAGATGCTCAAGCGCCTGCGCAACATCGCAGCGCACATCAACAACCTCGAAGACGACGTCGTCGACCTCTCCGATGCGGAGCTGCGCGCGAAGACCGAGGAGTTCCGCAAGCGCTACGCCGAAGGCGAGTCCCTGGACGAGCTGCTGCCGGAGGCCTTCGCGGTCGTCCGCGAGGGCGCCAAGCGCACCCTCGGCCAGCGGCCCTTCGACGTCCAGCTGATGGGCGGCGCGGCGCTCCACCTCGGTCAGATCGCCGAGATGCGCACCGGTGAGGGCAAGACCCTGACCTCCGTGCTGCCCGTGTACCTGAACGCGATCGCGGGCAGGGGCGTGCACGTCGTCACGACGAACGACTACCTGGCCAAACGTGACGCCGACTGGATGGGCCGAATCCACCGGTTCCTCGGCCTCACCGTCGGCGCGATCCTGTCGGAGATGACGCCCGAGCAGCGCCGCGTCGCCTACAACGCTGACATCACCTACGGCACGAACAACGAGTTCGGCTTCGACTACCTGCGCGACAACATGGCGTGGAGCCGCGAGGAGATGGTCCAGCGCGGCCACTACTTCGCGATGGTCGACGAGGTCGACTCGATCCTCATCGACGAGGCCCGCACGCCGCTGATCATCTCCGGCCCGGCCGACCAGTCGTCGCGCTGGTACGTCGAGTTCGCGCGGCTGGCCACGAAGATGCGCCGGGACCACCACTACGAGGTGGACGAGCGCAAGCGCACGATCGGCGTCACCGAGGCGGGCGTGCAGTTCGTCGAGGACCAGCTCGGCATCGACAACCTGTACGACTCGACCAACACCCCGCTGGTCGGCTACTTCCAGAACTCGATCAAGGCCAAGGAGCTCTTCACCAAGGACAAGGACTACATCGTCCGCAACGGTGAGGTCATGATCGTCGACGAGTTCACCGGCCGCGTGCTGGCCGGTCGTCGTTACAACGAGGGCATGCACCAGGCGATCGAGGCCAAGGAAGGCGTCGAGATCAAGGCCGAGAACCAGACGCTCGCCACGATCACGCTCCAGAACTACTTCCGCCTCTACGAGAAGCTCGGCGGCATGACCGGTACCGCCGAGACCGAGGCGGCGGAGTTCCACCAGACCTACAAGCTCGGCGTGGTGCCGATCCCGACGAACCGCCCGATGCAGCGCAAGGACGAAGCCGACCTGGTCTACAAGACCGAGGAGGCGAAGTTCGAGGCCGTCGCCGAGGACATCGCCGAGCGGCACGAGAAGGGCCAGCCGGTCCTGGTCGGCACGACGAGCGTCGAGCGCTCCGAGTACCTGTCGAAGCTGCTGGTGCAGAAGGGCATCCCGCACGAGGTGCTGAACGCCAAGCACCACGACCGCGAGGCGCTGATCATCGCGAAGGCCGGCCGCAAGGGCGCCGTCACGGTGGCCACCAACATGGCCGGTCGCGGTACGGACATCGTGCTGGGCGGCAACCCGGACATCCTCGCCGACCACGAGCTGCGCGAACGCGGCCTCGACCCGGTGGAGAACCCGGAGGAGTACGAGGCCGCCTGGGCGAAGCTGATCGAGGAGATCACCGCCGAGGTCAAGGCCGAGGCCGAGGAGGTCCGCGCGGCCGGCGGCCTGTACGTGCTGGGCACCGAGCGGCACGAGTCGCGGCGCATCGACAACCAGCTGCGCGGTCGTTCCGGCCGTCAGGGCGACCCGGGCGAGTCGCGGTTCTACCTGTCGTTGAAGGACGAGCTGATGCGCCGCTTCAACGCGGCGATGGTCGAGACGGTCATGACCCGGCTGAAGGTGCCGGACGACGTGCCGATCGAGCACAAGATGGTCACCCGGGCCATCCGCAGCGCGCAGACGCAGGTCGAGCAGCAGAACTTCGAGATCCGCAAGAACGTCCTCAAGTACGACGAGGTCATGAACGAGCAGCGCAAGGTGATCTACGCCGAGCGCCACCGCGTGCTCGACGGCGAGGACCTGCGCGAACAGGTCGAGCACATGATCACCAGCGTGGTCGGCGAGTACGTCGACGGCGCGACGGCCGACGGTTACGCCGAGGACTGGGACCTCGACCAGCTGTGGACGGCGCTCAAGACGCTGTACCCGATCACGCTCGACCACAAGAAGCTGCTCGAGGAGGACGAGGACGTCACCCGCGAGTCGCTGAAGGCGAAGCTGCAGGCCGACGCCCTGGCCGCGTACGAGGCACGTGAGGCGGACATCGACGGCCGGGTCGGCCCCGGTGCCATGCGCGAGCTGGAGCGCCGCGTCCTGCTCTCCGTCCTGGACCGCAAGTGGCGCGAGCACCTGTACGAGATGGACTACCTCAAGGAGGGCATCGGCCTGCGGGCGATGGCCCAGCGCGACCCGCTGATCGAGTACCAGCGCGAGGGCTTCGACATGTTCAACGCCATGTTGGACGCGTTGAAGGAGGAGACCGTCGGCTTCCTGTTCAACCTGCAGGTGGAAGCCGCCGAACCCGAGCCCGCCGCCGAACCGCCGGTCCAGGTGTCGATCTCCAACGGCGGCCCCCTCGCCGGCAGCCGCGCCCGAGCCCGCGCAGCCGCCGCAGCGGCCGCCCAGCAGCAGGCAGAAGCCGACCAGGCCCCCGCCGGCCCCGCCCTGGCACAGCTCCAGAGCGGCAACGCCATCCCGCCCGCACTGCGCGGCAAGGGCCTCGACGGCCGTGGCCAGCAGGGCCTGACCTACTCCGGCCCGTCCGAGAGCGGCGACGCCGAGACCAGCGGCAACGACACCCCCCAGCAGGGCGGCGGCCAAGCCGGCACCCGCAAGGAACGCCGCGCCGCAGCCCGCGCCCAGGCCAAGGGCCAGCGCAAGGGCCCGCGCCAGTAATGGCACCAGCACCAGCACCAGCGAAGCGGGGCACCGACTGCGGTCGGTGCCCCGCTTCGCGCATTCAGCAAGCCACCCCCCGCCACACATTTTCGCGGTATTGCCACTCGATCGTGTGAATGGTGCGTGCGGGCCGAGTGGAGGCTTGGCGTGAGTGGCGAAGCCTCCACTCGGACACCGCATGGTCGGGTGGTCGGGTTCATGTGCAGGTTGTGGTCAGGGGAGTAGGTGGAATTCGGTGCAGTGCCAGCGCGAACCCCGGCGTTCTACTCGGGCGGCGAAGGCTCGGACTTTTGTCGGCATGTGGAGGGTGCCCGCGAGTTCCGCCGCATCCGGGGAAACGTGGCACAGGCGGTAGCGACCCAGGCGGGTTTGGGTTCGGGTGGCGGCTCGGGTCACGGTGGTCAGGGCGTCCGGTCCGAAGGTGGCGGATAGCTGTCGTGGTGGTCGGCGGCCGTTCAAGGCCTCTACCAGGGGAAACAGGAAGTGGCGGGCGTCGAGCGCCGGGTGGGGCGGCGTGGGCGTCTGGGGAGACGAGGGCTCGGCCGGCAGGTGTTGGGTGGTGGCGGGCCTTGTTGACGACAGGGTGCGCAGTTGAGGTGGCATGCTGAACCGAGGGCCAACACCGGAGTTGCGTACCAAGATCACCTGATGGAGGCACGGTGCGGGGACTGGTGCTCGACTTCGGCGGCGTGCTGACCGACCTGGGCGACGACTGCACCGCCCTCGAACCACCCCTGCTCACGGCCACCCGTCAGGCCCGCCACCAGGGCATCCTCACCGCCGTGCTGTCCAACGCCGACGGCCTGTGGAGTCCCCCGGCCGAGTGGGCCCGCCTGTTCGACGTCGTCATCACCTCCGGCGAGGTCGGCATGGCCAAACCCGACCGGCGCATCTACCTGCTCGCCGCCGAACGCCTCGGCCTCCCCGCACACGAATGCGTATTCGTGGACGACCTCGCGGTCAACGTCCGGGGCGCCGCGGCAGCCGGAATGGTCGGTGTGCACCACCAGTCCGTGCAATCCACCCTCGAGGAACTGGAAACACTGCTCCAGGTCCCCCTCCAGAGTTAATCGGTGACGAACGGCTACCGAAAACCCACCCGAGCGGTGAATTGCCGATCGCTCGACTTCCCTCGTACGTTCTAAGCGTTCACGGCCGAAGATCACCGAAATGAATAGCGCTGATCGGAACGGCGCGGACCGACGGGTACCGCGTGCGAAAGGCAGTGGTGAGCCACCGATCAGCCGGGGTTGAAGCAGCGCGGGTGTCGGAGCGGCCCTCCGGCGCCCGTGCTGCACCCAAACCCAAACCCAAACCGAAACCCGAACCCGAACTCAGCCGGCGGTCCGGCGGCGCACGACCTCGAAGCACAGCACAGCCGCCGCACTGGCCACGTTCAGCGACTCGACACCCGCCGCCATCGGGATGGACAGCCACCCGGTCACGTGCGGCCGCACGTCGTCCGAGATGCCCGCCGTCTCACTCCCCAGCACGAACGCCGCCCGCCGGGGCAGGTCCGCCGAGTACACCGACTCCCTGGCGTTCGCGTCCAGCGCGAAGATCGGATAACCGGCGGCGCTCAGCGAAGCGGCGGCCTCGGCGGCGGTCGCGCAGCGGAGCACCGGCGCGCGGAACGCGACCCCCGCCGAAGCCTTGACCACCATCGGGTCGATCGACGCGACACCCCGGCGCGGCACCACGATGCCGTCCATCCCGGCGGCCGTCGCGGTGCGGAGGATCATGCCGACGTTCGCCGGCGTGGTGATGCCGTCGAGCACCAGCACGTTGCGCGGCCGGTCGCGCAGCCCCAGTTCGAGCGGACGCATCCGCGGCGCGACGACGTCCGCCAGCACGCCCTGGTCCTGCTTCCCGTTCCCGGCCAGCACCTTGACCCGCTGCGCCGTCGCCCGCTGGACCGTGACGCCCCGGCGGTTGGCCGCGTCCAGGATCTCCCGGGCGGCCGGGCCGCGGGCCGTGTCGGCGAGCATGACCTTGTCGACTTCGAGTCGCGGGTCGTCAAGGGCTTCCAGCACGGGCTTGCGGCCGTACACGGTGACGAACTTGTCCTTGGGTGACACATCCACGGAGCAAGTGTCCTCTACCCGAATGGGGGTTGCGCCGGCGCTGTCAATCATGATGATCGTCACATGACATCGCGCGACGAGGCGCATCGTCTGCTGGCCAGCGGCCGGGAGGCGGACGTCTACCTGCGTCCGGACGGTCTGCTGGTCAAGCGCAGCCGCGCGGGCCGTGACCTGGGGCCCGAGGCCGAGTTGATGCGCTACCTGCGCCGACACGGCATACCGGTGCCGAGGGTGGCGCACGCCTCGGAACAGGACCTGGTCATGGAGTACGTCCCCGGTCCGCGCATGTCGCAGGAACTGGACGCCAAGCCGTGGCGCGCGGGCGCGCTGGGCCGTGAGCTGGCCGAACTGCACCGCAGACTGGACGAGGTGCCGGCACCGACGTTCCTGGACGGCGACGGGGACGGCGACCTGCTGCACCTCGACCTGCACCCCGGCAACGTGGTGATGGGCCCGGACGGTCCGGTGGTCGTCGACTGGGGCAGCGCGCGCAAGGGTGACCGGAAGGTCGACGTCGCGCTGAGCTGGCTGGCGATCGCGGTGGCGCCGTTGCGGCCGTTCAAGCGGCTCGCCCGGTCACGGCTGGTGCGCGGGTTCCTGTCGGGGGTGGACCACTCGGTGCGGGTCGAGGCGCGTCGGGCGATGCCGGCGGCGGCAGCGATCAGGCTGGCCCGGCACCAGCGCGACGCGGCCGAGGTCAACGCCGTGCGCAGGCTGGTGCGGGACTGCACCGACTAGCCTGGGCGGCATGCCCGACCGCCTGTCCGCGCTGGACGCCTCGTTCCTGTACCTGGAGGACTCCACGACGCCGATGCACGTCGGCGGGGTGGCGGTGTTCCGCAGGCCGCGCACCGGGTTCGACTACGACCGCCTGGTCGACCTGATCGAGCAGCGGTTGTCGCTGGTGCCCCGGTACCGGCAGAAGGTCGTGCAGGTCCCCGGACGGCTGGCCCGGCCGGTGTGGGTGGACGACCCGGACTTCGACGTCACCTACCACGTGCGGCGGTCCGCGTTGCCGAAGCCGGGCAGCGACCAGCAGCTGCACGACCTGGTGGCGCGGCTGATGTCCCGGCCGCTGGACCACACCCGGCCGTTGTGGGAGATCTACCTGGTCGAGGGCCTGGCCCGGAACCGGACCGCGGTGATCACCAAGACCCACCAGGCGATGGTGTCCGGGATCGGGGCGCCGGAGATCGGGCAGGTGATCCTGGACGTGTCCGCCACGCCCCGGCCGCCGGTGGAGTCGCTGTGGATGCCTTCGCCCGGGCCCAGCGGGTTGCAGTTGGTCGCGGACGCGGTGGCCGAGGCCGTGCAGCGGCCCGGTGAGCTGGTGGAGAACGTCCGGTCGGCGGCGATGGACACGGTGGCGACGGTGCGGAAGGTCGCCGGGGTGTTCGGCGGCTTGGCGTCGGCCGTGCGGACCGCCGCCACGCCCGCGCCCGGCAGCCCGTTGAACGTGCGGATCTCGCCCCAACGGCGGTTCGCGGTGGCGCGCACCAGGTTGGACGAGTTCCGCGCCATCCGGCGGGTGCACGGTGGCACGGTCAACGACGGTGTGCTGGCGGCGCTGTCCGGGGCGCTGCGGAACTGGCTGCTGTCGCGTGGCGAGGTCGTGACGGCCGGGACCACGATCCGGGCGATGGCGCCCATGTCGGTGCGCGACGACGAGACAGCGGTGTCGGCGTACCTGGTGGACCTGCCGGTGGGGGAGTCGAACCCGGTCGTGCGGCTGCACCACGTGTCGCACGCGATGCGCGCGCACCAGGAGTCCGGGCAGTCGGTGGCGGCGCAGACGTTGGTGCGGTTCTCGGGGTTCGCGCCGCCGACGTTGCACGCGTTGGGCGCGCGGGCGGCGTCGTCGTTCTCGCGGCGGTTGTTCAACGTCGTGGTGACGAACGTGCCGGGGCCGCAGGTGCCGTTGTACGCGGCGGGGGCGAAGATGATCGAGATGTTCCCGGTTGTGCCGTTGGCGAAAAACCAGGCGTTGTCGATCGGCGTGACGTCTTATGACGGTGGCGTGTACTTCGGCCTGAACGCCGATCGCGACGCGATGTCCGATGTGGACGTCCTGGCCGCGATGGTCGAGGAGTCGGTGGAGGAACTGATGGGAACGGTGTCCACATGAGGGTGTACCTCCCGGCGACCGTCGCGATGTTGCGCGATCTGGTGGACAAGGGTGAGTTCGTCGCGGTGGGTGGGACGGGGTTCGCCCTGACGCCCGCGTTGCGCGAGTCGTACGCGACCGGCGACACGGAGGAGCTCGAGTACTCGGCGATGCTCGACGCCGCTCGCGGTTCGCTGCGGCTGATCGCGGGGGACGAGAAGGCCGTGCCGCGGCGGGCGGTGGTCTCGGCGGACGTGCCGGACGTGAAGCTGCGGCCGGACCTGGACTTCTCGGTGGTGAAGCTGTCGGGCCCGGTGCCGATGAAGCTGGTGGCCGCGATCCACCTGGACACGGCGGAGGCCGAGGACGACGTGCGTGCGGCTGCCGACGTGATCGACGCGGCGGATCTGGGTGATCCGGACGCGGAGTTCGCGCTGGGCGGGGCCGAGGACCACGAGCTGGCCTGGTACGCGCCGCAGGAGCTGCCGTTCCTGCTGGACCTGATGTAGCCGGTCTTCCGGAACGCCCTGAGTTGTCCACAGGGGGCTGGGTTGTCCACAGGAACCGGCCGCGTTACCGGAATCGTCCGACCCAGCCGGCAAGATCAAAGCAGGGGTCCCCTTGGCGGGGACCCCTGCGAAGCCGGCACGAGCTTGCCGCCGGGTGCCCCGGGCGGGTGGCCGTCGGGTGCTACATGCCGGGTGCCGGTTGCCAGAGCTCGATGCGGTTGCCCTCGGGGTCCACGCACCACCCGAACCGGCCGAACTCCGAGTCCTCCGTCTGCGGCAGCACCTCGACGCCCCGCACGCGCAGTTGCGCCAACAGCGCCGGCAGGTCGTCCACCCGCAGGTTGATCATGGCCCGCTGTCCCGGCTCACCGAAGTAGTCGCTGTCGTTCGCGAACAACGCGAACGTCGTCGTCTCCGCCTCCACCCAGTGGAACGTGATCGCGCCACTCGCGCTCATCGGCACGCCGAGGTGCCGGCGGTACCACTCGGCCATGCGCTCGGGATTGCGGGCGCGCAGGAAAACGCCGCCGATACCAGTCACCTTCGCCACGGCTGCGCACCGTACTACCGCGTGCCACGATGACCCTATGGACGCGGTCACGTCGCCACCCGAACCGGTCAACGAAACGGCGCGAGCGTACGCACCGGGCAGCGCCGATCGTGACTCTCTGCTCAGGCGCTTGGCGCAACTCGAAGGTGAACGCCACGAACTGACGATGACCATCGGCGGCGCCCGGCGGATGGCGGGCGGCGAGCCGGTCGACGTCGTCCAGCCGCACGACCACCGGCACGTCCTCGGCGTCACCGGCCAGGCCACACCCGCCGACGTCGCCGACGCCGTCCACGCCGCCAAAGACGCCGCGCGACCGTGGCGCGACCTGCCGTTCGACGAACGCGCCGCCGTCCTGCTCAGGGCCGCCGACCTGCTCGCCGGGCCGTGGCGGGACACGCTCAACGCGGCCACCATCCTCGGCCAGTCCAAGTCCGTCCAGCAGGCCGAGATCGACTCCGCCTGCGAGCTGATCGACTTCCTCCGCTTCAACGTCGCCTTCGCCCGACGCCTCCTCGCCGAACAACCCGCGTCGAGCCCCGGCATGTGGAACCGGTTCGACCACCGGCCGCTGGACGGGTTCGTCGTCGCCATCACGCCGTTCAACTTCACCGCCATCGCGGGCAACCTGCCGTTGGCGCCCGCCCTGATGGGCAACACCGTGGTGTGGAAGCCGTCGCCGACCCAGCAGCTCGCCGCGGACTGCACGATGCGGCTCCTCGAAGCGGCCGGGCTGCCGCCGGGCGTGGTCAACATGGTCACCGGGGACGGCCAGGCGGTCAGCGAGGTGGCGTTGGCCGACCCGAACTTCGCCGGGCTGCACTTCACCGGCTCGACCAGGACGTTCAAGGCGCTGTGGCGGACCATGGCCGACCACCTCGACACCTACCGCGCCTACCCGCGCGTGGTCGGGGAGACCGGCGGCAAGGACTTCGTCGTCGCGCACCCGAGCGCCGACCCGGACGCGCTGGTCACGGCCCTGGTGCGGGGTGCGTTCGAGTACCAGGGGCAGAAGTGCTCGGCCGCGTCACGCGCGTACGTCGCCCGGTCGTTGTGGGAGTCGCAGGTGCGCGACCAGCTCGCGGACGTGACGAAAACCCTGTCGTACGGGGACGTCACGGACTTCTCGCACTTCGGCGGGGCGGTGATCGACGCGCGTGCGTTCGCCAAGCACCGGGACGCGCTGCGGGCGGCGGACGCCGAGCCGTCCGTGGAGACGCTGGTCGGTGGGACGTGCGACGACGAGGTCGGCTACTTCGTGCAGCCGACCGTGCTGGTGGGCACGGACCCGCAGAACGACGTCTTCACCACCGAGTACTTCGGCCCGATCCTGTCGGTGCACGTCTACGACGACGCCGAGTACGGCGACATCCTGGACGTGGTCGACACGTCCACGCCGTACGCGTTGACCGGCGCCGTGTTCGCACGTGAGCGGCAGGCGATCGAGGAGGCGCACCGGGCGCTCCGCTTCTCGGCGGGCAACTTCTACGTCAACGACAAGCCGACCGGCGCCGTGGTGGGGCAGCAGCCGTTCGGCGGCAGCCGCGGTTCGGGCACGAACGACAAGGCCGGCTCGATCTTCAACCTCCAGCGCTGGATCAGCCCGCGCTCGGTGAAGGAGACGTTCGTGCCGCCGACCGACCACACGTACCCGCACATGGGTCTCTAGTCGCCCAAAAGCCCAGGTCGCACGTTCTGAGCGTTGAATTCGGGGGTCCTGAACGCAGGACTCTCGCATCCTGAACGTAGGACACACCTGGCCTGAACGTAGGACACACGCGTTCTGAACGTAGGACACACGGGGGCTGGAGGTTCGACTCTCGCGGAGGCTAGTCGTATTCCTCCAGTTTGCTGCGGGAGGCCAGGAGGCGGCGCAGGGAGGCCAGGCGGCCGGGGGACGCCTCGCCGGTGCGGACCAGCTCGTCGAGCATGCAGTCCGGGTCGTCCGGCTCGCCCTGGTGACCGCAGCCGGACGGGCACTCCTCGGCCATCGCCTGCATGTCCGGGAACGCGGCGACGATGTCGTCGGGGGTGATGTGCGCCAGGCCGAACGAACGGATGCCTGGCGTGTCGACCGCCCACCCGCCCTCGGGCAGGGGGAGGGCCACGGTCTGGGTGGACGTGTGGCGGCCCTTGCCCACACCGCTGACCACGCCCACGGCGCGGCGGGCGTCCGGCACCAGCTTGTTCACCAACGTCGACTTGCCCACCCCCGAGTGCCCGATCAACGCCGACAGCCGGTTCACCAGCCGTGAGCGCAGCTCGTCCGGGTCCTGGTCGGACCGCGTCACCACCACCGGCAGGTCCAGTTCGGCGTACGCGGCGAGCAGGTCGTCCGCCGGGGCCAGGTCGGACTTCGTCAGGCACAGCAGCGGTTCCAGCCCGCCCGCGTACGCGGCGACCAGGCAGCGGTCGATGAAACCCCGGCGCGGCTGCGGGTCCGCCAACGCCGACACGATCACCAGCTGCTCGGCGTTGGCCACCACGACCCGCTCGAACGGGTCCGTGTCGTCCGCGGTCCGCCGCAGCACACTCCGCCGCTCCTCCACCCGGACGATCCGCGCCAACGTGTCCGGCTGACCGGAGGTGTCACCGACCAGACCGACGTGGTCGCCCACGACGACCGGCGTCCGGCCGAGTTCCCGCGCCCGCATGGCGACGACCAGCCGTGCCGGGTCGCCGTCCATCGCGCACGTCCACCGCCCCCGGTCCACCCCGACGACCATGGCGGGCACGGCGTCGGCGTGCTCCGGCCGGCGCTTGCTGCGCGGCCGGGTCCCCTTGCCCGGCCGCACCCGCACGTCGGACTCGTCCAGCCGCCGCCAGTCGCCGCGTGCCACGTCAGCTCGTCCCGAGCGTGTTCGTCCCGAGCATGGAGGCCCACATTCCCGGGAAGTCGGGGATCGTCTTGGTGGTCGACCCGATGTCGTCCACGGACACGCCCTCGACCACCAGCCCGATGATCGCGCCCGCGGTGGCCATGCGGTGGTCGGCGTAGGCCCGCCACACGCCGCCGTGCAGCGGTCGCGGCGTGATGACGAGGCCGTCCTCGGTCTCCTCGGCGTTGCCGCCCAACCGGTTGATCTCGGCGGCCAGCGCGGCGAGCCGGTCCGTCTCGTGACCGCGGATGTGGGCGACGCCGCGAATCCAGGTCGGGCCGTCGGCGAGCGCCGCCATGGCCGCGACGGTCGGCGTCAGCTCGCTCTCGTCACGCAGGTCCACGTCGATCCCGGTCAGCCGGTCGGGACCGCGCAACGTGAGGCCGGCATCGGTGAGCGTCACCGCGCAACCCATGCGTTCGAACAGGTCACGTGCCGCGCCGCCCGGCTGGGTGGTCTCCGAGGGCCACCCCGGGATGGTCACCTCGCCGCCCGTCACGGCCGCCGCCGCCAGGAACGGGGTGGCGTTGGACAGGTCCGGCTCCACGTGCCAGTCGCGGCCGGTGATGGCCCCCGGTTCGACCCGCCACTCGTTCGGCGACGAGTCGTCCACGACGACCCCCGCCTCCCGCAGCATCGTCACGGTCATCTCGATGTGCGGCAGCGACGGCACCGGCTTGCCGTCGTGGCGGATGGTCACGCCGCTCTCGTAACGCGCGCCGGACAGCAGCAGACCGGACACGAACTGGGACGACGCCGACGCGTCGATGGTGACCTCGCCGCCGGGCACCCCGCCCTTGCCGTGCAGCGTGAACGGCAGCGCCGCGCCCTCCACGTCAGCGCCCAACGCCCGCAACGCGTCCAGGATCGTGGTCATCGGCCGGGTCCGCGCGTGCGGGTCGCCGTCGAACGTGATGTCGCCGACGGCCAGCGCGGCGGCGGGCGGCAGGAACCGCATCACGGTGCCCGCGAGGCCGCAGTCGACCTGCGCCGGACCGTGCATCGCGTGGGGTGTGACCAGCCACGACCCGTCCGGACCGTCGGTGAGGTCGACGCCGAGCGACCGGAGCCCGGCGGCCATCAGGTTGGTGTCGCGGCTGCGCAGCGGGGTGTGCACGGTCGACGCGCGGTCGGCCAGCGCGGCCAGCACGAGGGCCCTGTTGGTGATCGACTTGGAACCGGGAACGGGTACCGTCGCGTGGACGGGGCCGTCGGCGGTGGGAGCGGACCACTGCTGAGTCATGGCTCGATGATTCCGCATCGGGTGGTCGACAGCTCGCACCGGGCTTTGCGACGTGCGACGATGGCACGCCCGAGGGTGATCTGTGGAGAGGTGATCGGTTGTGTGCGGCAGGTACGCCTCGACCAAGAACCCCGCGCTGCTCGCCGCGGAGTTCGACGCGGTGGACGCCACCGAGGGCGCCGCGCCCGGCCCGGACTACAACGTCGCGCCCACCAAGCAGGTGCTGGCGGTCGTCGAACGCCACCCGCGCGACGACGAGGGCAACCCCGACCCGGACGCCACCGAGCGCAGCGTCCGCGTGATGCGCTGGGGCCTGGTGCCGCACTGGGCCAAGGACCTGTCAGGCGCCGCGAAGATGATCAACGCGCGGGCGGAGAGCGTGCTGGACAAGCCCGCCTACCGCGACGCCGCGGCCAAGCGCCGGTGCATCGTCCCGGCCGCCGGCTGGTACGAGTGGCAGCCCGGCGAGGGCCGCAAGCAGCCGTACTTCATCAACCCCGGTGACGATTCCAGCATCGCCATGGCCGGTATCTGGTCGGTGTGGTGGCAGCAGGAGGGCGACGAGCGCAAGCCGATCATCACCTGCGCCGTGCTCACCACCGACGCGATCGGCGAGATGACGTCCGTGCACCACCGGATGCCGCTGGTGCTGCCGCGCGACCGGTGGGCGGACTGGCTCGACCCGGACCGCACCGACCCGAAGGACCTGCTCGCGCCAGACCTCGACCTGGTCGACTCGCTGGAGCTGCGCCCGGTGTCGATGAAGGTCAACAGCATCAAGAACAACGACCCGTCCCTGATGGACGCGGTTCGCCTGGGGGAATCGGAGAAGCCGGAGCCCACCTTGTTCGAGTTGTCATGACATCACGGGTGGTCGACACCCCGTACGGTCCGGCGCGGGCCGAGCTGCACTGCGCGTCCGAGAGCCGGGCCGCGCTGCTGCTGGGGCACGGCGCGGGCGGCGGGATCGCCGCACCGGACCTGGTGGCGGCGACCCGTGCGGCGGTGGACGCGGGCGTGCACGTGGCGCTGGTCGAGCAGCCGTACCGGGTGGCCGGCCGCCGTGCCCCTGCAGCCGCCAAGCAGCTCGACGCGGCGTGGCTCGCGGTCGCGGACGAACTGGGTTCCACCTGGTTCGACGACCTGCCGCTGGTGTTCGGCGGCCGGTCGTCGGGCGCGCGGGTGGCGTGCCGGACGGCGGCGGAGGGCCAGGCGGTGGCGGTGCTGTGCCTGGCGTTCCCGGTGCACCCGCCGGGCAGGCCGGAGAAGACGCGGATGCCCGAGCTGGACGGCGTGGAAATCCCGACCCTGGTGGTGCAGGGCGAGAACGACCCGTTCGGCCGGCCCGACCCGGCGCACCACCGGGACGTCGTGCTGCTGCCCGGGGACCACAACCTCAAGGCCGACCTGGACGGGGTGGGCCGCGCGGTGGGCGAGTGGCTGGAGCACGTGCTGCGGCCTCTCGAAGTGTGAGAACCCGAACAGGCCTGACGACTGACAACCCTCGAAGGACCCTCGAAGGACTTCTTCCGACGGCCTGCGCTGATCAGCGTTCAGGCCGAGATCGGCGCGACGACCCCTTGCGTCAGCTTGACCAGGTCTTCCGGTGCGATCTCGACTTCCAGCCCACGCCGCCCGGCCGAGCAGTAGACGGTCTCGAACCCCTCCGCCGAGGCGTCCAGCACCACCGGCAGCCGCTTCTTCTGACCCAACGGCGAGATACCGCCCGCCACGTACCCGGTGGCCCGCTCGGCCGCCGCGACGTCGGCCATCTTCGCCTTCTTCCCGCCGACGGCGGCGGCCAACGCCTTCAGGTCCAACTGTCCTGTGACCGGGACCACACCGACCGCGAGCTTCCCGTCCACGTCCGCGACCAGCGTCTTGAACACGCGCTCGGGCGCGATCCCGAGCGCCTCCGCGGCCTCCAGCCCGTACGACTCGTGGCGGGGATCGTGCTCGTACGCGTGCAGCGTGTACGCCACCTTCTGCTTGTCCAGCAACGCGGTGGCGGGCGTCCCACGTCCGGCCATGATCGCGCACCCTAGTGCAGCGGCGGTCGGCGGGAATGAGCGGCGGGCCTGTCGCGTTGGTGCGAACGTGGCTACCGAGGTGATGGATCAGCAGGTCAGCAGGACGGTCAAGGCGCGTCCGCCGCGTGGCTCGGGTCACTGCCGTCCAGGCGACCGCCGCGTATCCTCGACTGCGACCCAGACAGTTCCATCCGCCGCGCTGACCAGCCGGCGGGAAGGGAGCGCGGTGCCAGCCACGCGAACGCAGGTAACGCCGACTGACGAGACAACGGTCGAACGCGCAGCGCGATTCGAGCGCGACGCGATGCCGATGCTCGACCAGTTGTACTCGGCGGCCCTGCGGATGACCCGCAACCCGGCCGACGCCGAAGACCTGGTGCAAGAGACCTACCTCAAGGCATACGCGGCCTTCGCGTCCTTCTCGGAGGGCACGAACCTCAAGGCCTGGCTGTACCGCATCCTCACCAACACCTACATCAACGGCTACCGCAAGAAGCAGCGCCAGCCGATCCAGCAGCCGACGGACGAGATCACCGACTGGCAGCTGGCGCAGGCGGAGAGCCACACGTCGACCGGGTTGCGGTCGGCCGAGGTCGAGGCGATGGACCGGCTGCCGGATTCAGACGTCAAGGAAGCCCTGCAGCGGCTGCCGGAGGAGTTCCGGATCGCGGTCTACCTCGCGGACGTCGAGGGCTTCGCGTACAAGGAGATCGCAGACATCATGGGCACCCCCATCGGCACCGTGATGTCCCGGTTGCACCGGGGCCGCAGGCAGCTTCGCGACCAGTTGGCGGACACCGCGCGCGAACGCGGTTTCCTGCGCAACGGTCAGCAGGAGGTGGCGGGCCGATGAGCTGCGGGAAACCTCACGAAACGGACTGCTCCGAGGTGCTGGCCGAGGTCTACCTCTTCCTCGACCACGAGTGCGACGAGAAGCGGAAGAACCTGCTCCAGACCCACCTGGAGGAGTGCCACCCGTGCCTGGAGCAGTACGGCATCGAGGAGCACTTGAAGGCGCTGCTGGCCCGCAAGTGCGGCGGTGAGCACGCCCCGGAGGAGCTGAAGCAGCGGCTGCGGGCGAGGCTCTACGAGACGACGACGATCGAGGTCGAGGTCCGCACGACCGCGCCCGAGACGTCGAGTCCCTGACCCAGGCCCCCTGAACGCCTGGTCGAAGGCACCCCGGCAAGCCGAAGGCCCCGGAGCACAGTGCTCCGGGGCCTTCGCACGCCGTGAAGTCGATCAGGCGTTGGGGCGCTTCCCGTGGTTGGCGCCGCCCTTTTTGCGGTCGCGGCGCTTGCGGGCACGCTTCGACATGGGGTTCTCCTAGTGCTCGAACTACCTCGCCCCAGTGTGTCACGCGGTCACCTGGCCACAGCAGGCGGCCTGAACCGTGGTTGGATGAGCCCCGAACGAAGGAGGACCATGGCCGAGGAAATCCGGGCCGAGATCGTGGCGAACGTGGCCCAGATCGCCGTCAAAGAGGGTGACGAGGTCACGCACGAGACCACCGTCGTGGTGCTGGAGAGCATGAAGATGGAGATCCCGGTCCTCCCCGAGAGCGCCGGCAGGATCACCCGCATCGCCGTGTCCCCCGGTGACGTGGTCCAGGAGGGTGACCTCATCGCGGTGGTGGAGTAGCTGTCCACGCTCACCGATCTGCTGGCCGAGCACACGAAGCTCTCCGGCGCCGCCGTCGACCACCTGCAACTGGTGGTCGCGGAGTGGCAACTGCTCTCCGACCTCAGCTTCGCCGACTTCCTGATGTGGGTGCCGCTGGACGACACCACGTTCCTGTGCGTCGCCCAGGCCCGGCCGACGACCGCGCCGACGGCCCACCCCGAGGACGTCGTCGGCAGCACGGTCGACGTCGAGGAGCACCCCCAGCTGCGCCGGGCCATCACCGAGGCGCGGATCTGCCGCGAGGAGGACCCGCGCTGGCACCTGGGCGTGCCGGTCCGCCGTGAGGCGATCCCGGTCAAGCGGCACGACGAGGTCATCGCGGTGCTCAGCCGCAACACCAACCTGGCCGTGCCGCGCGTGCCGAGCCCGTTGGAGATCTCCTACCTGGGCAGTGCCGCCGACCTGTGCCAGATGATCTCCGACGGCACGTTCCCGACCACCGAGCCGTCACCGGACGTGCACACCAGCCCGCGCGTCGGCGACGGCCTGATCCGGCTGGACGCCTCGGGCGCGGTGGTGTTCGCCAGCCCCAACGCGCTGAGCGCCTACCACCGCATGGGCCACGCCTCCGACCTGGTCGGGGTGCACCTGGCCCCGCTCACCCGGTCCCTGATAGGCGACCCGTTCGACGCCACCGAGGTCGCCCAGCGCATCCGGGCGGCCCTGGACGGCCAGCCGAGCATGCGCATCGAGGCCGAGTCGCGCCGTGGCGCGGCGGTGCTGTTCCGCGCCCTGCCGCTGCGGCCGCGGGGCAGTGCGGCCGGCGCGCTGGTGCTGTGCCGGGACGTCACCGAGGTCCGCCGCCGCGACCGCGCCCTGATGTCCAAGGACGCGACGATCCGCGAGATCCACCACCGGGTGAAGAACAACCTCCAGACCGTGGCCGCGCTGCTGCGCCTGCAGAGCCGCCGGACCAGCAGCGAGGAGGCGCGCGAGGCGCTGGCCGAATCGGTGCGCCGCGTGACGTCGATCGCGCTGGTGCACGAGACGCTGTCCATGTCGGTGGACGAGCGGGTCGACCTGGACGACGTCGTGGACAAGGTCATCCCGATGATGTCCGACGTCGCCGCCACCGAATCGCAGGTCGTGGTGCGCCGCGACGGGAAGTTCGGCATCGTGCCGGCCGAACTCGCCACCCCGCTGGTGATGGTGCTGACCGAACTCGTGCAGAACGCGTTCGAGCACGCGTACGCGGCGGGCCAGCGCGGCGAGGTGGTCGTGCACGCCGAGCGCTCGGCGAAGTGGCTGGACGTGGTGATCTCGGACGACGGCCGCGGCCTGCCGCCGGGGTTCTCGCTGGAGCGCACCGACCGGCTCGGTCTCCAGATCGTTCGAACGCTCGTCGAATCCGAACTCAGGGGCTCGTTGAGCTTGCGGCGCAGGCCCAGAGGCGGTACAGAGGCGGTCCTGCGCGTACCGCTCAGAGCGCGGCGTTAGACTGCTCCCCGTGCACACGTGACGACCTACCTCAGCGGAGTCACGTGGTCATGCGGGAGGGTGTGCAACACAAGCGAAAGGCCCGACACCTGGCACGGTGTCGGGCCTTTCGTGTTTGCTCTGTGTAGCACTCAGGCGTTGCTGCGAGCCCGGGTGCGGGCGTTGCGACGCTTGAGGGCGCGACGCTCGTCTTCGCTCATCCCGCCCCACACGCCGGCGTCCTGGCCGCTCTCGAGCGCCCACGCGAGGCAGTCGGAGACGACGGGGCAGCGGCGGCAGACGGTCTTCGCCTCGGCGATCTGCAAGAGCGCAGGACCGCTGTTCCCAACGGGGAAGAACAGCTCGGGGTCCTCGTCGCGGCAGATCGCGCGGTGGCGCCAGTCCATTGGAACTACTCCTCAGCTAGGCGCGCGCGAAGGCGCGCCACTCGTCAGCGGTCGGTTTTGGGGTGCTTGTGAATGCTTTCACGAACGGCGGGGATGTCAAGGGTTTAGCGCCAACCCGGTGAGTGAACTCACCCGAAAGATCGACAGAGTTCACCTGGGCTTTCACACAGGGGTGACACGGAAGGTCGGAACATCGCGGACAGGTACCGGGCCGGTTACACCACGGTCACACAGCGACCGTGAGTGCGCCCGGCACAGCCGTGAACTCCACCTCAGTGCAAGCGCCGAGCAGATCCCCGTCCACCTGGAGGTTGACGGGTTCCGGACTCGTCACCCGGACGAACTCAACGTCGTCGCGCCGGAGCAGGTTCCCGCCTCTGGGGTTCCCATCCGTCGCCAAGAGATGCGTCACATAGCGAATAATTGTCGGAAGTCCCATCCCGTGCAGCGCGAACAGGCCCAGACCGCCGTCGAACGAGGTGCTGGGGTTCAGCCGGATCGCCTTGTCGCCGAGGTACGTCCACGGGTCGGTGTTCGACACGAACGCCAACCGCACGTCCTCGAACGGCGGCTCTTCCGGGATGTGCACGGTGAGCGCTGCCGGCCGCCTGCGCTGGCCGAAATAGCTGGTCAGCGCGGTGCGCGCGTAGAGGGCGGGTGACGCCTGGCGGCCCTTGGCGCGCTGGTGCTCGACGCCCGCGACCACGTCGGCGTCCCAGCCGACGCCCGCGTTGAAGGTGAACCAGCGGTCGTGGTCGATCCCGGCGCCGGTGGACGCCACGTGCCCGAGGCTGACCTTGCGGCTGGTGCCGTGCTCGATGGCCTGGAGCAGGCGGTAGGTGGCCTCGACCGGGTCGCGCGGCAGACCGAGCGCGCCCGCGAACACGTTCGCCGACCCGCCGGGCACCACGCCGAGCATCGGCAGGCCCGGCTGCGCGCCCTCGCGCAGCACGCCGTTGACCACCTCGTTGACGGTGCCGTCGCCGCCGTGGGCCACGACCAGGTCGTACCCGTCCACGACGGCTCGCGCGGCGGCGTTCGCCGCGTGCCCGCGGTAGTCCGTCTCGACGATGTCGAGCTTCACATCACTGGCCAGCGCGTGCGCCAGCACGTCACGGCCGGCAGGCGTGGTCGCCGTCGCCTGCGGGTTGACCACCAGAAGTGCGCGCACTACTGAAGGGTAAGACAGCGCGTGACCCCGGACAGGTTGCGCGTCACCCGGTAGGTGGGTTCTAGGCGCACGAAAGTGGTCCACATCTCCTTTCCGCGTCGCGTTGCCCTGCGTCTGCGACAAGTGCACCCCGGCCCGACCGCCGGCTCGCCGAAGACTTGCTGTGATCATCGCTCCTGCGGCGGTCGAACGGGACTCGCCAACCGGGTGGCCTACGATGCGTGACGAGTACTCACTGTGAGGCCCGGTTGAAAGGTCACGGCGTGACGACCCAGAGCAAGGTCCCACCGGCGGTCCGGGCAGCCGGCGCGCTCACCGCGTTGCAGGGCCTGGCCGGGTTGGCCTTCGCGGTCGCGCTGGTGGTGCGCTCGTTCAGCGCGGAGAAGTCCGGTGAGGTGCTCGGCGAGGCCGCCTACTTCGCGGTGCTGTCGGCCGGTGTGCTCGTGGCGGGTGGCGGTCTGGTGCTCGGCAAGCACTGGGGGCGCACGCCGGCGGTGGTCGTGCAGCTCCTCCTGCTGGGTGTCGCCTGGTACATGTACGGGCCGTCCGGCCGGCAGCTGTGGGGCGCGCTGCTGGGCGTGTACGTCGTGGGCACGCTCGTGCTGCTGTTCACCAATCCGGTGCGCCGGTGGGCGCTCGGCGTGGACGAGGACGAGGACGCCTGAGTCGGGCTGCCGAGTCGCGGCCCCCTGCTAGGGCATTCGGTCGCCGACTATCGGCTGGGTGATCGCCGACTAACGGAGGGTGGCCAGTGTCACTCCAACAGGTGACGCTGAGGGTGGTGAATTCACCACTCCCTGCGTTTGTTGAGGTGACAACTCCATGCGACTCAATCGCGCCCTGTCCGCGGTGGTCGGAGCCACTACGGCCCTGCTGTCGGCGCTCGCGCTGACCGCGTTCGCCCCCGTGGCGTCCGCTCAAGAGGCCGACGTCCAGCCGTACATCATCGGCGGTGGCACGGCGAGCAACGCCCCCTGGGCGGCCCGCCTGTTCCGCAACGGCCAGCAGAACTGCTCGGCCACCATCATCGCCCCGACCTGGATCCTGACCGCGCAGCACTGCGTGGCCAGCTCGGGCACCTACACGTTCCGGGTCGGCAGCCTCGACCAGACCAGCGGCGGCACCATGGTCACCGCCACCCAGATCATCCAGCACCCGTCGGTGGACCTGGCGCTGGCGCGGATCGACCGGTCGGTCTCGGGCACCTACGCGCCGCTGGGCACCACCAGCGCCGTGGCGGTCAACCAGACCGTGCAGCTCTACGGCTGGGGCGCCACCTGCACCAACCAGCCGGAGATCAACTGCCAGGCCCGCTACCTCAAGGTCGCCGACACGCGGGTGACCTCGGTCAACGGGCGTGACTACCGCGGCGGCATCGCCATCTCGGTGACCCGCGTCGACGGTATCGCGGCCGGCGGCGACTCGGGCGGCCCGATGTTCGCCACCAGCCCGGTCGACGGCCGCCGCTACCAGGTCGGCGTCGCCTCCACGAGCGACCGCTCGACCCGGTCGAACTACACCGCCGTGACCCGCTACCGCGACTGGATCCGCTCCTACGCCGGCGTGTGACCGGACTCCCGGCCGAGGGGGTTGACGAACTCTCCCCTGTGCCGCCCCCTCGGCCGGGGCACCACGGTTTGAATTCCGGGCCACCCACCAGTCACAATCACCCTGCGTGTTCACATTTGGTGGATGGACACGAACGGAGTAGCCAGATACGGTCTGGCAGGCGGTCGCGCCGCTCCGGGTGCAGGCAGGGTGAGGTGCGCAGTGCAGAACCCCCCGAGGTGGGTGTCGACCAACGGTGATGTCGATCGCCCTAACGTGGCCCGGCTGTTCGACTACTACCTCGGCGGTGCGCACAACTTCGCGGTCGACCGGGAGTTCGCCGAGCAGTCCATGAACCACATCCCGACCGCCGCGATGGTCCAGCACACCCGCGCGTTCCTGCGCCGGGCCGTGCGCCTGTGCGTGGCGAACGGGATCCGCCAGTTCCTCGACCTCGGCTCCGGCATCCCGACCGCGGGCAACGTGCACGAGGTCGCCCAGCAGGCCGACCCGACGTGCCGCGTGGTGTACGTGGACAACGACCCCGTCACCGTCGCGCACAGCCGCACCATGCTGCGCGACAACGCGGGCGCCGCCATCGCCGAGGCCGACATCCGGGACGGGGACGCGGTGCTGTCAGCACCCGAGGTGCGCGGCCTGCTCGACCTGTCCCAGCCGGTGGCCGTGCTGATGGTCGCGATCCTGCCCTACGTCGCGGAGGCCGACCGCCCGGCCGAACTGGTCGGCCGCTACCGCGACGCGATCGCCGACGGCAGCTACCTGGTGATCAGCCACCTGACCGGCGACGAGCAGCCGGAGATGGTGGAGAAGCTGGTCAGCGTGGCCACCGAGACGATGACGCCGATCGTGGCGCGGTCCAAATCGGACATCGAGGCCATGCTCACCGGGTTCGACCTGCTGGAGCCCGGTCTGGTGCTGGCGACGTCGTGGCGCGGCGAGGGCGAGCCGGAGACCGGTGCGGAGGCCGTGTCCTACGGCGCGGTCGGCGTGAAGCGTCCGAACGGCTGATTTCGCAGGTCAGTGCCCCGGTCTAGGATTCGCTAACCGCATTCGCGGTGGTTCTTGCGGGGGGATCACCATGACATGTCCTAATTGCGGCACGCCCATCTTGTCCGGTGTGTCGACCTGTCGTAGCTGCGGCGTCGCGCTGGCCCGGCAGTCCACTCCGGTGTACCAGACCCCACCGGTGGCGCAGGTGTCGCCGGTGATGCCGAACATGCCTGCCATGCCGGACATGGCGCCGGTGGAGCAGTCGCCTTACGGGGCGCCTGGTTACGGGCCGCCTGGTTACGAGCCTCAGGGGCCTCAGGGATACGCGCCGCCGGGATATCCGACGGCTTACGGGCCGCCGATGCCGCAGCGGTGGTACGACGTCTCGGGGTTGCGCCTCGTCCTGATCGTGCTGCTGGGCGTCGAGACGGTGTTGGCGCTGCTGATGATGGTCTCGCCGCTGGCGAATCTCGGGTTCTTCCTGCTGTTCATCGCGACCGCCGTGGTGCTGGTGATCTGGCTCTACCGCGCCCGGCGCAACGCGGCGGCGGGCAAGCACCAGTTCGGGCCCGGATGGGAGATCGGCGGCTGGTTCATCCCGTTCGCGGCCTGGTACATCCCGGTGCGGGTGGTGCTGGACATCGGCTGGGCCGGTGCGCCGGCGGGGCGTCGGGCGACCGTGACCGTGCCCGTCGCCGTGTGGTGGGCGGCCTGGGTGCTGGCGGTGCCGACCGGCTTCCAGCAGACGATCACCGAGACGTCCTTCTACGTCAGCTTCGACCTGGGGTCGACCTGGGCGAGCGCGGCGTGCCTCGCCGTGGCCGCCGCCGCGCTGGCGTTCGTCGTGCACCGGATCACGGTCGACCAGGAGCGGGCGGCGGCAGGGATCGTCCAGCGCTGAGCAGTCGGGTCTGCTCCTCCAGCACCTCGACCGTGCGGACCCACCCAGTCCGCGAAGACCTGTCCGAACGCGCCGGGGATCGCGCTGATCACCACGCGCCTGCGGTCACCGGGATCAGGCTCCCGCCGCACCAGGTGCCGGCGGGGTGGCGTTCGCCTAGGAGATCGTCATTCTGGCCGCCCGGGAGCTGCTGGTCGTCCTGATCCGGCGGACCGCCGTCAGTCGCCCTGCTCCAGTGGCGAGCCCAGTCGGGTGAGGGAGTCGTCGGTGAGCCGGAAGACGGTCCACTCGTCCATCGGCAGCGCGCCGAGCGACTTGTAGAAGCCGATCGCCGGCGCGTTCCAGTCGAGCACCCACCACTCCAACCGCGCGTAGCCGCGCGCGACGCACTCCTCCGCAAGCGCTTGCAGGAGCGCCCGGCCGAGGCCGCTGCCGCGTTGCGACGGCTGGACGTAGAGGTCTTCGAGGTAGATGCCGTGGGTGCCGCGCCAGGTGGAGAAGTTGAGGAACCACAAGGCCATCCCGACGACCCGACCGTCCACTTCGGCCACGTGGCCGAACAGGGCGGGCGAGGGGCGGAACAGCGCGTCGTGCAGCTGCTCGGCGGTCAGGTGGCACTCGTGCCGGGCGCGTTCGTACTCGGCCAGTTCTTCCACCAGCCCGACGACGGCCGGCACGTCCTCTGCACGGATGCGGCGGATGCGGGGATCAGTCAACGTCGAAGTCCCAGGCGGGAACGTTCAGCCGGCGCACCTGCGGGTCGCCGCGCTCGTCGCCGAGCACCGTCGTGCCCGCCGGGTCCAGTCCGAAGTGGACGCCCTCGCTGGGCGGCAGGTTCAGCCAGGTGGCGATCAGCACGCGGCTGAAGTGCCCGTGCCCGACCAGCACCACGTCACCGCTCATCAAGGCGTGCCGAGCGCGGTCCAACACCTTGGCGGCGCGCGCGTGCACCTCGTCGTGCGTCTCACCGTTCGGCACCGCGTGGCTCCACACCGTCCAGCCGGGGTCGGTCTCCCGGATCTGCGGCGTGGTCAGGCCCTCGTAGTCGCCGTAATTCCACTCACCGAGCTGTTCGGTCTGCTCGACGTCGTGCAGCCCGGCCAACTCGGCCGTCCGCCAAGCACGCTGCCGCGGGCTGGACAGCACCAGCGCGGGGGGAAGGTCGGTGCCGCGCAGCCGGGCCAACACGGCGCCGGCGCGCCGAGCCTGCTGCACACCGGTCTCGGTCAACGGAACATCGGTCACCCCGGTGTGCCGCCCACTCTCGGACCACTCGGTTTGACCGTGCCGGAGCAGGTAGACGTGTGAGATCACGGTTTCGATGGTAGTGCCGACAAGCTCGAACACCGGCCGACAGCCCGAACCGTTGGGTGTGAACCGCCGCACTGTGAGGAAAGATCACCTTTGTCGAAGTGTCGGCAATAGTTGAGGGGTCGAAAGGCCCTGGCAGGTTCGGCTGTACGGCGTAACGTCGCCCGCGTGGGGCATCTGTCCCGGAAAAGATCCCCAATGCGAAATGTGGGATGAAAGATGATCCGCAAATTCTCACCTTGATCGCGGCCGTGGCGTTCGCAACCGCCGCAGCCACCGGAACCGCCGTCGCCGCCCCGCCGGGAGCGGGCGACAAGCAGTGCAGCCCTGGTCAGAGCAACGTCGGCGGAGGACCCGGCAACTCGGGCCCCGGTGACAAGCAAGGCGCGCCGCTGAAGGCGCCACCGTCCTGCCCCGGCCCGTAACACGCCGTCGGAAACCCGTCCTATCGCTCCCGCGGCGGAAGATGCAGAACGACGCTGACCAGTGGAATTCGTTTCCGCTGGTCAGCGTCGCGTTTGGAGCAGGTGATCAGGCCGCGGCCTTGGTCTCCCAGAAGATCTTGTCGATCTGGGCGATCAGGTCGAGCAGTTCCTGGCCCTTGGCCGGGTCCATGGTGCCCTTCGTGCCCGCCGCGCCCGCGGCCTTGGTGGCGCGGTTGAAGAGGTCGTGCAGCTCGGGGTACTTCTCGAAGTGCGGCGGCTTGAAGTAGTCGGTCCACAGCACCCAGAGGTGGTGCTTGACGAGCTCGCTGCGCTGTTCCTTGATCAGCACGGCGCGCTCGCGGAACTCGGGGTCCTCGTTCGCCTGGTACTTCTCCTGAATCGCCTTGACCGACTCAGCCTCGATCCGGGCCTGAGCCGGGTCGTACACACCGCACGGGAGGTCGCAGTGAGCGGTGGCCTCCAGGAGTGGGCGGCGGAGTGAACGGATGCGCGACAGAAGTCGCATCTTTCCTCCCTGACAGTGGATGCTCCGACGTGACGAACCCTACTCCGGGGGCTCGCGCCGAGCAGTTGGAGGTGATCGTTGGCACGGCCGGAAGCCAACCCGTTGCCGCTGGTTCGGGTGGTCGGACCCTCGATGGTCCCGACCCTCCGGACGGGTGACGTGGTCTTGGTCAACTACGGGAAGCCGCCCAAGCCGAACGATCTCGTGCTGGTCAGGTGGCAGGCCAGGCCGGATCAGCTGTCGGTCAAGCGGGCCGTGCGGCGGGACGGCGAGGGCTGGCACGTCGAGGGCGACAACGAGTTCGCCTCCACCGACTCCCGCACGCTGGGGTCGGCCGAGGTGCTGGGGGTGATCCGCATCCGCCTCTGGCCGCGCCCCCGCCTGCTCTAGCCGCGCCCCCGCCTGCTCTGGTCGACGGCTCTAGGAGCGCAGCTTCGCGTACCAGTCCACGCACTCGTCGTACGACGGCAGCAGTCCGGAGTCCCGCGCCTCCGCGAACGACGGCGCGGCGGCGTCCTTCGGCGACAGCAGCGGCGTCACGTCGGTCGGCCACGGCAGGTCCATCGACAACGGGTGCAGCCCGTGTTCCGCCTTCGGGTTGAACCCCTCCGAACACAGGTACGACGCGACCGTGCCGTCCTCCAACGCCATCAGCGCGTGGCCCAACCCCTCGGCCAGGTACACGGAGTTGAACGTCTCCGCCGACACCTCCACGGCTTCCCACTCGCCGAACGTCGGCGAGCCCACGCGCAGGTCGACCACCACGTCCAGCATCCGCCCGCGCGGGCAGTGCACGTACTTGGCCTGTCCGGGCGGCGTGTCGGCGAAGTGCAGCCCGCGCACCACGCCCCGCCTGGACTCACTGTGGTTGGTCTGGGCGACCCGCAGCGGGTGACCGACGGCTTCGACGAACACCGCCTCCTGGTACGGCGCCACGAACAGGCCGCGGTCGTCCGGGAACACCGAAGGGGTGAACTCGAAAGCGCCGGAAATTTTCAGCTCACGAAACCGCATGGCCAACACACTAGAACCCGGTCGGTCTTGACCGATCCTGCCTGCGGAAACTGACCGGTCGGTCCAGAAAACCGGACGTACGTTCTGTGACACCGCCTCTGACCTGCGGAAAAACTGTGATCCCCACCGCAGACAGCCGCCGGCGACACTGCCATGCTTGCCGGCACACCACCCCCAGGGCCGCCGCGCAGACCGCGTGGACGAGCCCGGCAGCCAGGCCCCGTCGACCCGCGTGACAACGCCGGTCCCGGTGCGCCGCAGGTATCGCGCACCGCAGGAGGGACACTTTCGTGACGGCATTGAACGACCCACCCCAGGCGAATCCGACGCAGATGGATCCGACACGGTCGGCGGCCACCGAATTGAGCGACGAAGAGATCTTCCGCGCGCACGAGGGCGGCAAGCTGAGCGTCGCCGCGACGGCGTCGCTGGCCGACCCACGCGCGCTGTCCATCGCCTACACGCCCGGTGTGGCCAGGGTCAGCCGCGCCATCGCCGACGACCCGAGCCTCGCCGCGAAGTACACCTGGGCGCACCGCCTGGTCGCGGTGGTCAGCGACGGCACGGCGGTGCTCGGCCTCGGCGACATCGGCCCGAGCGCGTCGCTGCCGGTGATGGAGGGCAAGGCGGCGCTGTTCAAGACCTTCGGCGGCCTCGACTCCATCCCACTGGTGCTGAACACCACGGACGTGGACGAGATCGTGGAGACGCTGGTCCGGCTGCGCCCGTCGTTCGGCGCGGTCAACCTGGAGGACGTCGCCGCGCCGCGCTGCTTCGAGCTGGAGGCCCGGCTCATCGAGGCCCTGGACGTGCCCGTCATGCACGACGACCAGCACGGCACGGCGGTCGTGGTGCTGGCCGCGCTGCGCGGCGCGAACACCGTGCTCGGCAAGGACGTCGGCAACCAGCGCGTGGTCATCTCCGGCGCGGGCGCGGCGGGTGTGGCCTGCGCGAAGATCCTGCTGGCCGCGGGCATCGGCGAGGTCACCGTGGTCGACTCGCGCGGCATCGTGCACGCGGGCCGGGACGGGCTGAACCCGGTGAAGGCCCAGCTGGCGGAGGTCACCAACGGCAGCGGCCTGCGCGGCGGCATCGCCGAGGCGCTGCGCGGCGCGGACGTGTTCGTCGGCGTCTCGTCGTCCAAGGTGCCGGAAGAGCTGATCGCGAGCATGGCCGACGACTCGATCGTGTTCGCGCTGTCCAACCCCGACCCCGAGGTGCACCCGGAGGTCGCCGGACGGCACGCCGCCGTGGTCGCCACCGGCCGCAGCGACTTCCCCAACCAGATCAACAACGTGCTCGCGTTCCCCGGCATCTTCCGCGGCGCGCTGGACGCGGGCGCCAAGAAGATCACCGAGGGCATGAAGCTCGCCGCCGCCGAGGCCATCGCCGCGGTCGCCGCGGACGATCTCGCGGTCGACCGGATCGTGCCGAGCGCCCTCGACCCGCGGGTCGGCCCGGAAGTGGCCGCGGCCGTGGCCTTGGCAGCTCGTCAGGACGGAGTAGCCTGACTTCCAGTCGGAGTTGGGAGAGCTCCGGCCGCATCCGTCCGTACCCGTCGACAGGCAACGAAACCACTAACGTCTTGTTTCGTTAGCCCGTTGAGGGGTGGGCGATGACGCTCCGAAGCGATAACGTCCCTCTCCTCGGGTGAATATTGCCCGTGGAGAGGGACGCCCCACGAGGGGCCGCTGTCGGGTGCGGTCGGGCCGGTCATCCCTGCCGTAGACACGGGAAGGTGGGACCGTGCCCAAGCGGGTTGGACGTGCTCCTGTGGTGCTCGACCCGGCGCGTCCGCAGAACGGCGACGTGGCGCTGGACGGAATGGCGCTGCCCGAGGCGCCCTCACTGCTGTGCGACCCCAAGGGCGTCGTCATGCGGGCCAGCCCCGCCGCGGTGGAGTTGACCAAGGCCCGATCGGCTGACGACCTCATCGGCAGGTCTCTCGGCGAGCTGCTGCTCGGCGCCCCCGACGACCTCCGCCTGCACCAGGCCGACGGCACGTTGCTGCCGGTCCGCGTGGTGCGCACGCTGGTGCCCGGCACCGGTCTGCACGCCGTGCTGATGATCGACGTCTCCGACCTCGCCCAGGCCGCCGAAGACCTGCGCGACGAGCAGCGCAGGCTGCGCACCGTGCAACGGGTCGCCCAGATCGGCTCGTGGGAGTACGACCCGGACACCGGCGTCACGGTGTGGTCCGAGTCGCACTACGAGATGCTGGGCATGAAGCCCGGCGAGGTCGTCCCCGGCGCGCAGGCCGTGCTCGCCGTCGTCCACCCCGACGACTACGAGATGGTCGCCAGCTACTGGGCGAACCGCGAACTCGACGGCAACCCGATCGACATCGTCTACCGCATCACCCGGCCCGACGGGCAACTGCGCTGGATACGCGGCGTCGCCGAGGCGAAGCTGAGATCCGACGGCCGGACCCAGCTCATCACCGGCTACATCCGCGACATCACCGACCAGCGGCGCTTCGACCGCGCCCTGGAGACCGAACGCGCCCGGCTGCTGGAGGCGCAGCGCATCGCGCGCATGGGCAGTTGGAGCTACGAGATCGCGTCCGGCGCCGTGCACCGCAGCGAGGTGCTGCTGGAGATGTACGCCGAGCTGGGCGTCGTCCCGGGCGACGACCTGCTGTACGGCGTGCACCCGGAGGACCTGGGCGCGCTGAAGGACCTGCGGCGTCGGCTCCTGCACGCTCAGGACGGCAGGACGATCGAGGCCGAGGTGCGCAGCGAGCTCGGCGAGCGCGTCTACGTGTGCCGGGCGCGGGCCGAGTTCGAGGGCGGCAAGATCAGCCGGCTGCACGGCACCGTCCAGGACGTCACCGAGGCCCGTGCGCTGGAACGGCAGCTGCGCGACGACCGCCGCCGGCTCGCCGACGCGCAGAAGGCCGCGCAGCTCGGCGTCTGGGAGTGGAACCTGCAGACCGGCGACGTGGTGTGGTCGGACATGCTGGCCACCCTGTTCGGCGTGCCGCGCGAGGAGCACACCCGCTACCAGACCTACCTCGACCTGGTGCACCCCGAGGACCGCGCCTGGGTGGACGACCTGTGGCAGCAGCTGGCGACCGAAGAGGTGCCGATCCAGCTGGAGCACCGGATCGTGCGCCGCGACGGCAAGGTGCGCGTGTTCCGCAGCTACGGCGTCGTGGTCAAGGGCCCGGACGGCCGCCCGCTCGCGGTCGGCACCGCGCAGGACATCACCGAGCAGCGCGCCGCCGAGACGAGGATGAAACGGTCCAGCCAGCGCTTCGCCGACCTGGTGTCGCTGACGCCGGTCGGCATCGGCCTGTTCGACGAGGGCGAGCGGCTGGTCGACGCGAACGACGCGCTGTGCGACCTGCTCGGCATGGACCTGGAGCAGCTGCGCGGCATGACCGCGAGCCAGCTCACCCACCCGGACGACAGCGGTAACCCGCTGCCGTCGGTGAGCGGCATGTCCGCGCCGGACGCCGAGCGCACGCACAAGATCCCGCAGCGCATCCTGGTCCGCCGCGACGGCGTGCAGGTGTACTGCGAGCTGCACATCGCGCTGTCCGTGCAGGACGACGGCCGCCGGTTCTGGCTGATCGTGTTCCAGGACATCACCGAGCGCCGTCGCACCGCCGAGGCGTTGCGCCACCAGGCCACGCACGACGAGCTGACCGGTCTGCCGAACCGTGCGCTGGTCAAGGAGATGCTGGGCGGGCTGCTGGAGTCGCCGGACCGGTCCAAGGTCGCGGTGCTGTTCTGCGACATCGACAACTTCAAGCGGGTCAACGACTCGCTGGGCCACGACGCGGGCGACGAGCTGCTGGTGGCGTTGGCGCGGCGGCTGGAAGGTGGTCTGCCGGAGGGCTGCACGGCGGCCCGGTTGTCCGGTGACGAGTACGTGATCATCTGCGAGAACATCGACAAGGTCGGCGGCGTGGACGCGCTGGCCACCAAGGTCGCCGGGCTGCTGCGCACGGCGGTGCCGGTGCACGGCCAGCTGGTCCGGGTGTCCGCGTCGATCGGCGCGGCCGTGCCGAACGGGTCCCGCGCCACCGGCAACGACCTGCTGCGGTTCGCCGACGCGGCGATGTTCGAGGCGAAGCGCTCGGGCGCGGGCCGGGTGTCGCTGGCCAGCGCGGCGTTGATCGCGTCGGCCGACCGGCAGGTGCACCTGGAAGGCCAGCTGCGGGACGCGTTGGCGCACGACGGGCTCACGCTGCACTTCCAGCCGGTGGTCGGGGTGGACGGTGCGGTGCAGACCGCGGAGGCGCTGGTGCGCTGGCCGCACCCGGACCGCGGCCTGCTGCCGCCGGACATCTTCCTGCCCGTCGCCGAGCAGGGCGACCTCCTGCGCGAACTGGACCGGTGGGTGCTGCGCACGGCGTTGAAGGAGGCCTCGACCTGGCCGGAGCCGGGCGGTCAGCCGGTGTCGGTCGCGGTGAACCTGGCCGGTCTGGTGCCGGGCGACCCGGAGTTCGTGGACATCGTGGCCGACGCGATCGCCGAGGCTGGCATCCCGTGGGACCGCGTGGTGCTGGAGCTGGTCGAGACCGCGCTGGTCGACCTGCCGTCACGGGTGCGCCAGACGATGGACGAGCTGGTGGACCGGGGCATCCGGTTCGCGGTGGACGACTTCGGCACCGGCTACTCGTCGCTGGCCCGGCTCAAGGACCTCCCGGCGCAGATCATCAAGGTGGACCGCCGGTTCGTCTCCGGTGTGGGCAACGACTCCTCCGACTTCGCCGTCGCCAAGGCCGTGGTCGACATGGCCCGCGCGATGGGCCGCAAGTGCGTGGCGGAGGGCGTGGAGACCGCCACCCAGTTCCACGTGCTGCGCGGGGTCGGCGTCGACGCCTACCAGGGCTGGCTGTTCTCACGTCCGGTGCCGCCGAAGGAATTCCGCGCGGTGCTGGCACTTGGTCCGTTGCACATCCCCCGCGCCGGCTGATCCGAGATACTCCTGTCCCGATGGATGTCGCACTTGTGGTGATCACCCGGTGACCCCGGAACGGATGATCGCCGACCTCGAAGCCAGGGCCCGGGACCTCGCCGGACGATCGCGGGAGATGCGGGACCGGATCCGGCGCGCGACGGCCACGCAGCGGTCGCCGGACGGCGTGGTGACCGCGACCGTCGCGCCCAACGGGTCGTTGCAGCACATCGAGTTCTCGCCGGGCGCCGCGGAGTTCTCGCACGCGGAGCTGAGCGAGGTCGTGATGGCCACGGTGCGGCGCGCGCAGGCGCAGGCCGCGCGGCAGGTGGTGTCGGTCGTCGAGCCGCAGTTCGGCGGCACCGCGGCGATGGACTTCCTGACCGGCTCCATCCCGCCGGAGGAACCGGTGAGGTCGGTGGAGCCCGTGGAAGCGGTGGACCCGACCGACGCCGGGGACTCCGATCTGCCGCTGCCGCGGAGCTTGTGGGCGCCGCCGGGTGGCGAGTCCGGCACCGGGGCGGCGCCTCGGTGACCGTGCTGGACTGGGCGGAGTCGGAGTCGGAGTCGCACTCGGAGTCGCACTCGGACGCGGGCTCGGCAGAGGTGGGGCCGGACTCGCTCGAAGCCGACCTGGCCGTGCTCGGCGCGGACGCGGACCCGTTGGGGCTGCTGACCGCGGCCGGGCTCGGGTGGCTGGTCGAGCACGTCGACTTCCTGCGCGAGCCGCTGGACTGGCTTGCCGGCCACGGCGACCGGTTCGAGGACGCGGTGGCCACCTGGAAGCAGGTCGGCACGACGTTGGGCGGTATCGCGCGGCGGCGGGCGGGCGGTGGACGGCTCACCGGGGAGATCGCGGCGATGAGCCTGATGTGCGTCGGCGTGGCGTCGAAGGTGGCCGCGGCGGGCAAGATCGCGGCCGCGATCCAGGGCGTGTTCCGCGACCTGATCGCGATGTTCGTCTCGGAGGTCCTCCGCAACGCCACCATCGCGCTCGCGGTGTCGGACATCACCTGTGGCAGCTCGCTGTCCGCCTTCGCGGCGTGGGCGGTCGAACGCGGTGCGGTCGTGCTCGACCGGATCACCCGGCAGATGACGAGACTCGTGCACGTGGTGGTGCGGATCCTGGCCGCGTTGAAAGCGTTGTTCGGCAAGGCGCGCGCCATGCTGAAGGCCCTCACCCGTTACGGCGAGGAAGGCGGGACGGGTTCCCCGAGCGCCGTCGGGAACCCGACGCTGCCGCCCCAGCGAACGCCCCCACGAACGCTCCAGCGGACGTTCCAGCGCCGGACCGGCTACCTGGACGACTGAGCCCGGCCGATCACCCCCACTGACCAGGAGGCGGCGGGCCGGGAACCTGAGGCTGCGGTGGCCCGGCCATCGGCGGCGGAGGTGGTCCGGCCATCGGCGGCGGCATCTTCGGTTTCGCACCGCGCATCGCACGACCCACCGGCGGCAACGCGGCGACCAGGCCCGCGATGAGCCACAACGCCAGCGCGATCGCCGGCATCACCCCGAAGAGGGGCGGGAGGTCCGAGATGCCGGCGAGCAGGAACCCGTAGTGCACCGCGGCCAGGAGCGAGATCAGGACCAGCGCCCAGCGCACACCGGGCACCCGGCACATGAGCAGCACGACGAGGATCAGCGCCAGCGACGGCAGTACGAACGAGATCGCTTGGAAGAGCTCGAAAGTCCGGACGAGGGAGCCGGAGAACGGCGGCATGAGTAGTCCGCCCGAGAAGGTGAACATCATCGAAGGGCCGACGACGATCGAGATCGCGCCGAGGAAGGCGATGATCACACCCGGCAGGTACAGCAGGGCCGCCACGACGGCCATCGCCTTGCTCGGCGGGCGCGGTCCGCCGGGGTAGGCCTGGCCCGGGTACGGCGGTTGCCCCGGATAAGGCTGCTGAGGGCCCGGGTACGGCGGCTGGCCGGGGTGCTGCTGCTGACCCGGGTACGGCTGGCCCGGATGAGGCTGGCCCGGGTAGGACTGCCCGGGGTAGAGCGGTTGGCCCTGGTACTGCTGCCGGGCCGGTGGTTGTTGACCGGGGTTGGGCTGCTGCGGCCAGCCGCCGTTGGGTTGAGTCATGCGCGCGCCTCCAGATTCGAGCGCGAAGTTACCTGCGAAGGCAGTCGGGACGCCGGGATTCGCCTGAAATCAGGCCGGATTCCACAGATTCCGCCGCTATTGAGACGCCGACGCGCGGATCAACGGCAGCAGCGCGGCGATCCGGTGCCGGGGCAGGTCGATCAGCCTCAGCTCCAGGTCGTCGTGCTCACCGATCCGCTCCCGCGCCTCCCGCTTGGTCAACGCGCCGTGCGTCGCGGTGACCAGCGCCTCGCGCCACACGTTCCCGAGCTTGCCGTGCGCGCGCATCAGCACCTCCCGCACGGCCAACCCGCCGACGTCCAACGTGCCCGCCAACACCTGGTCGGCCACCACCACGCAGTGCTTGCCGTCCGGAGTGGACCGCAGGAACCGCAGCGCGAACCTGGTGTCCACCAACGACTTCAGCGCCTGCTGCCCCGCTCCCGATGCCACGTCGGGGTGGTTGTTCGGCACCAGCGCCGCCATCCGGCCAGGCGAGCACGTCAGCAACGTCCGGAGCAGCCAAGGACCCGGATCACCGGACAGGTCCACCGCCAACGACGCCGCGCCCTTGCCGATCGGGTCGGACCACCCCGGCGCACGCGGCTTCGGCGGCGGCGAGGACTCCGGGCGCGGCGCGAGGTCGACCAGCGCCGCCAACGCCGTCGAACCCGGCCCGGACGCCTCAACCGACTGCGGGCCGTGCGTGTAGATGGACGTCTTGGCCGCCGCGGGCGAGACCGAACGGCGTGACGTCGGCCGGCACACGTACAGGTCGGCCGCGCTGCCGATGGCCTGCGCGCCGTCGAACCGGTGGAACGCGGGCAGGATCGCCTCGAACACCAACCCGAGCCGCTGCAACTCCTGCTGCACCTTCAACCCCAGCGCCGGCGTCCGGTCGCTGAACCCGTGCGCCAGCAGCACCCGCCCGCGCGCCAGGTCGGCCAGGCACTCGATGGCCCGCGCGGCGAACAACGCCATGCCCTCCGGCGTGTACGGCGGGTCGCTGAACACCAAGTCCGCCGACTCCAGGAGAGCGGGCGGCAGGCCGAACCGGAAGTCCGCGTGCACCGTCCGCACCGGCCACCCGCGTTCCTCGGCGCGCACCGAGATGTACTCCAGCAGCCGGTCGTCCACATCGACCACGACCACCTCGACGGCGGGGTTCACCGCGCACACCGCGAGCGACGTCAGGTCGTGGTCGCCCAGGCACAGCAGGGTCTGCCCGGCCAGGTCGTACGTCGTGTCCAGCCACAGCGCGCGCTTCAACGCCGTCTCCGCCGTCGCCTGCACGTGGTCCAGCGCGGCCAACGGCGGCGGCACGTCCGCGATGTCGGCCAGGATCGACCGCAGGTGCGCGGTGTGCCGCGACACCAGCGCGTCCACCGGGTCGACCAGGTCGTCACCGGCCCCGAACTCCGCGTAGTCGGCGGCCTTGGCGGGCGCGAGCCGGTACCGGTCGCCGCTCGTCTCCAAGTCGTCGCCGACCGCGGTCAGCAACTCCTGCACGGTGCGCCTGGGCACAGCGGGAAGCCGAACCAATTCGGCCAGGGTGTGCCAGTCACCGGCCAGCAGGTCGAGCACGCGCCGCAGCTTGCGGGCGTGCGGACCGCGGTCGGCCAGGAGGGTGCGCACTAGTTCGGTTGCCACAAACGGTGCAGCCTACTTACCGGATGCTGGAACGCTGTGCCTCGGTCGGACTAACGGGCTAGGGTCGATCGACGCTTGATACCCATCGGCAGGAGGACCACGGGTGATCGAGTTCCGCGACGTGACCAAGCGGTTCGACGACGGGACCACCGCGGTGAACGGCCTGGACCTCGTGGTCGAGGCCGGCACGATCACCGTTTTCGTCGGGCCTTCCGGGTGTGGCAAGACCACGTCCCTGCGGATGGTGAACCGCATGATCGACCCCACGTCGGGCACCGTCCTGGTGGACGGCGAGGACGTGCTGGGTGTGGACCCGCCGACACTGCGGCGCGGTATCGGGTACGTCATCCAGCAGGCGGGCCTGTTCCCGCACCGGACCGTGCTGGACAACGTGGCCACCGTGCCGTTGCTCACCGGCTGGACCCGGCGCAAGGCGCGTCAGCGCGCCGCGGAGCTGCTGGAGCTGGTGGGCCTGCCCGCCGAACTCGGCCACCGCTACCCGGTGCAGTTGTCCGGTGGCCAGCAGCAACGCGTCGGCGTGGCGCGGGCGTTGGCCGCGGACCCGCCGGTGCTGCTGATGGACGAGCCGTTCAGCGCGGTCGACCCGGTGGTGCGGGAAGGCCTCCAGGACGAGCTGCTGCGGCTGCAGGCCGAACTGGACAAGACCATCGTGTTCGTGACGCACGACATCGACGAGGCCGTGCGCATCGGCGACAAGGTGGCGGTGATGCGCACCGGCGGCTTCCTCGCCCAGTACGCACCGCCCGCCGAGCTGCTGACCCGCCCCGCGGACGATTTCGTGGCGGGCTTCGTCGGCAAGGACCGCGGCTACCGCAGCCTGTCCTTTGTGGACTCCTCGGGTGTCGAGGTGGCCGAGGTGGCGACGGTCGCCGAGGGTTCGGCGTCGGAGTCCTCTCCGGACTGGCGGCTCGTGGTGGACGCGGACAAGCGCCCCCAGGGCTGGGTCGCGCCGGACGGCTCGGTCGTGCCCGGCGGCTCGCTGTACGAGGTGGGCGCGTCGATCCGGGGCGCGCTGGACGCCGCGCTGTCCTCGCCGTCCGGGCTGGGCGTCGTGGTGGACGCCGGGGGACACCTGGCCGGTGTCGTCACGGCACGGCAGGTGTTGGACGTGATCGAGAGCCGCCGTGGGTGACGGCCGTGGGTGACATAGCGAAGTACCTGGGCGACGCCGGCACCAGGGCGGCGCTGCTGGACATGCTGCTCGACCACGTCTACCTGTCGCTGGTGCCGCTGGTCGTGTCGGTGGTGCTGGCGGTCCTGCTCGGCCTGCTGTGCCACCGGTTCCGCCAGGTCAACGCGACGTTGATCGGGATGTCGAACATCGTCTACACGATCCCGTCGCTGGCGCTGTTCGCGATCATCCCGGCGCTGATCGGCACGCAGGTGCTCGACCCGCTGAACGTGATCATCGCGTTGACCGTCTACACGACCGCGCTGCTGGTCCGCCCGGTCGCCGAAGCGCTGGCCGCGGTGCCCGCGCACGTGACCGCCGCCGCCACCGCGATGGGCTTCCGGCCGCTGCGCCGGTTCCTGACCGTGGAACTGCCGCTGTCCGTGCCGGTGCTCGCGGCGGGTGTGCGGGTCGGTTCGGTGAGCAACATCAGCCTGGTCAGCGTGGGCGCGCTGATCGGCACCGGCGGCCTCGGCACGCTGTTCACCGACGGCTTCCGCCAGCGCTACCTCGCGCCGATCATCATCGGCATCGTGCTGACCCTGGTGTTGGCGCTGGTGGTCGACCTGCTGCTGGTGCTGCTGCGCAACCGGCTGACGCCGTGGGCGAGGGTGGGGAAGCCATGATCTTCGCGGACGCCTTCGCCTGGCTGCTCGACCCGGTCAACTGGTCCGGCGGCAAGTCGATCCCGGTGCGGGTCGGCATCCACCTGCTCTACTGCCTCGGCGCGGTGCTCGGCGCTTCGCTGATCGCCGTGCCGCTCGGCCTGTACGTCGGGCACACCGGGCGCGGTGGTGTGGTGCTGGTCGGCGGCAGCAACGCGTTGCGGGCGTTGCCGACGCTGGGACTGGTCACGTTCCTGTACCTGATCGCGGGCGGCGGCACGGTCGGTGTGCTCATCGGTCTGATCGTGCTGGCGGTGCCGCCGATCCTGGCCGGTGCCTACGCGGGCATCCAGGACGTGGACCGCGGTGTGGTGGACGCGGCGCGCGGTATGGGCATGACCGGGTCGCAGCGGTTGTGGCGGGTGGAGGTGCCGAACGCGCTGCCGCTGCTCGTCGGCGGTCTGCGCAACGCGACGCTCCAGGTCGTCGCCACCGCGTCGGTGGCGGCTTACGTGGGGATCGAGACGTTGGGGCGTCCCCTGCTGGACGGCCTGCGGGTGTTGGACTACGGGCAGTTCGTCGGCGGCGCGATCCTGATCGCCGTGCTCGCGGTCGTGCTGGACGTCGTCCTCGCGGGCGTCGGCAGGCTGGTCGTGCCCGCGGGTTTGCGGCTGTCGGCCGCACCGGCCGGGAGGACGCGGTCGAGAAGGACACAGCGGGGGCGCCGAGAGGAACCGGTGCCCGTCGAATCTGGAGGAAGCACGGCATGAAGCGCACGTTGGCCGTCATCGTCGCGTCGGCCGCCCTGGTCGTCTCCGCGTGCGGGTCCAAAGAGGACCTGGGCGGGAGCGGGCAGCAGGCCGCGTCGGGTGAGGTCGTGGTCGGTTCGGCCGACTTCACCGAGAACAAGATCCTCGCCGAGATCTACGCCGGGGCTTTGAAGGCGACCGGCGCGACGGTGTCGGTCCGGTCCGGCATCGGCGCCCGCGAGCTGGTCGTGAAGGCGTTGCAGGACAAGTCGCTCGGCGTGGTGCCGGAGTACACGGGCAACCTGCTCAACTACTTCGACAAGACCAACACCACCACCGAGGCGGAGGAGGTCTACACGGCGTTGAAGTCCAAGACGCCGGCGGGCCTGGAGGTGCTGGAGAAGTCGGACGCGGAGGACAAGGACGTCCTGGTGGTCACCAAGGCCACCGCGGACGGCGGCGTGAAGTCGATCGCCGACCTCGGGTCCGGCAAGTACGCGCTCGGCGCGGCCGGTGAGTGGGCGCAGCGCTGGGAGACCAAGGTCAAGGACCTGTACGGGGTGACGTTCACCGAGATCAAGACCACCGACGCGGGCGGCCCGATCACCGTGGACGCGCTGAAGAACGGCACCGTCCAGGTGATCAACCTGTACACGACGTCCGCCGACATCAAGGCGAACGGCTTCGTGGAACTGGAAGACCCGAAGACCATGTACCCGGCGCAGAACATCGTGCCGCTGCTGCGGTCGGACGCGGTCGACGCCAAGGGCAAGGAGGCGCTGGACAAGGTCTCCGCCGCGCTCACCACCGAGAACCTGGCCGACCTGGTCAAGCGCGTGGACGTGGACAAGGAGACCGTCGCGAACGTGGCGGCGGACTTCCTGAAGACCGTCACCCTCTAGCACCACACTCGCGGGCCGGGCGGCACGCCTGCCCGGCCCGCGAGTCTTACCTCCCGCGCTCGGTCCCCCGGGCCGAACTCAGCGGACCGGCCCGGCGAGCGCCGCGAGCCGGTCCACCACGTCGGCGAGCGGCTTCCGGGTGTCGATCTCCACCGTGGCCGACGAGCGGAGCAGCGGCTCGACCCTGGTCGTGTCCGCCACGACCCGATCGCGCTCCTCGGCGGTCTTCCCGAAGGGGTTCGTGTCGCGGTCGGCGATGCGTTCCAGCACCACCTCCAAGGGCGCGCTGAGCAGGACGACCTCGTCGAACCGGGAGTAGAACCGACCCTGGTTCCACACCGTGCCCGCGATGAACAGCGGTTCACCCGAAAGCTCGTGCTCGGCGATCAGCGCGTCGATCCGGTCCTCGCGCCACTGCGGCTCCGCGCCCGTGCCACCGGCCCGGGGGACGTCTTCGATCCACCCGCCGAAGTCGGTGTCCACGACCCGGTAGCCCCGCTGTGCCAACCGGTTCAGAGCCGACGACTTGCCCGTGCCGGACATGCCGGTCACCAAGATCACCGCCACTGGTTCAGCGTAGCGGCGCGCCGGTGTCGGCCGACCTCGACGTGGACGGTGGCACGCGGGCGGTCCAGTCGGATCGTCGCGTCGTCGTGGCGAAGTCGATGCGCGTCTTCCGGACGCCCGTAGACCAGCTCGATCCGGCCCTCGCGCACGGTCGCGGTCAGGGCTGTGGTCGCGGCGGACAGCATGAGCAGGACGCCGATGTTCTCGCCCAGTTCCTCGGCGTGGTAGGTCAGCACGTACAGCGGACCGGTCTCGGCGGCGACGAGCAGCGCTCCCTGCGCGACCTCGCCGCCGAGCGCCGCGACGAGGAGCACCGAGACCCCGGCGAGCAGCTGGACCCGCACCGGCGGGGTCACGTTCGCGGCCAGCACGGCGATCGCGCCGGCGACCGCGGCGCCGGCGATCAGTCCGGGCACGATCCAGTAGAACGGGAAGCTGTCGAAGGCCACGACGTGACGCCCGACGGCGTCCAGCCGCTCGTGCAGCGAGGTGTGGTCGTCCAGGGAGAGCACCGCCAGCACACCGGCGGTGACGAACCAGTACGGCCACCAGCGGGAGCCGGCGACGCGGGCGGACGCACCCGTCACGGCGTGCGCGAGGGCGGTGGTCACCAAGAGCGCGGAGCTCCACCACGTGGGCAGGTTGCCCTCCTCCACCACGTCGAGGTAGAGCTGCAACTCGCCGCCGTTGTTCACCAGCGGGTGGTCGAACAACGCGGGCACGGCCATGCTCAGCAGGCTGACCAGTGCGCTGATGCCGAGCAGCACGAGCAGCCACCGCTGCCCGGTCGAGGTGTTCCGAGCACGTCCGGTCACGTCACCCGTCCTGTCCGTCGTAGAGATCAACCGGAAGTTAGGGGGCCAAGATGAAACCCGCATGAAAATCCGGGCGAGCCCTCTGCGGGTCAGCCGCGTCCGCCGATCCGGCTGGTCAGCTCGTCCGCCGCACGCCGGATCTCCGCCGCCAACTCCGGCCACGTCTCGCCGCACTCCACCTCGCACACGTGCCGGAACGTCACCGTGATCGCCGCGATCGGCCGCTCGCCGTGGTCGAACACGGGCGCCGCCACCGAGGCGAACCCGGCCGTCACGTAACCGTCCTCCACCGCCCACCCGCGCCGCCGCTCCACCGCCAGCAGGCGCCGCAACGCGGGCAGGTTCCGCGGCCCCCGCCCGGTCCGGTCCACGAACGGGCCCGGGAACAGCGCCCGCACCTGCGCCGCCGGCAGCCGGCCCAGCACCGCCCGACCCGAAGCGGTCAGGTGCGCGGGCAGCCGCACCCCGACGTCCGACACGATCGTCGTCGGCTGCCGGGGCTGCTCCCGCACCAGGTACAACGCCTCCGAACCGTGCAGCACCCCCAGATGAGCGGTCCGCCCGACGGAATCCACCAACCGCCGCAGCACCGGCCGCGCCAACCGCTCCAACGGGTCGTGCCGCAGGTACGCCGACCCGAGCTCGAACGCCGCCACGCCGAGCCCGTAGCGTCGCTCCTCGGGGAAGTGGGTCGCGAACCCGGCCGCCGCCAGCTCCGCCAGCAGGTGGTACGTCGTGGACCTGGGCAAGGACAGCTCACGCGCCACCGCCGCCGCCGACAGCGGACCCGGCCTGCTGGCCAGCAGCCGCAGCACCGCCAACCCTCGGCGCAACGCCGGCACGTCGCTGCTGCCTCCCACGAAAGCCATTCTCAACAAAACCGCGGCAAAGCGCATTGGAGGGGTATGACGACCAGCTTCGAGGACTTCGCCACCGGGCAGGTCACCCCGCTGCTGCGCTACGCCACCGTGCTGACCGGCGACCCGCACCTGGCCCAGGACGTGGTCCAGGAGTGCCTGCTCAGAGCCCAACAGCGCTGGACACGCATCGCCCAGGTCGACGCCCCCGCCGCCTACCTGAAGAGGATGGTCACCAACGAGTTCCTGAGCTGGCGCCGCCGCCGGAAGACGCACACCCCGCTGCACAGCATCGACCCGCCGAGCCCGGACCCGTCCGGCTTCTACGACGAGCGCGAAGCGATGCTCCAGCGCATCGACAAGCTGCCGCGCAAGCAGAAGGCGTGCGTCGTGCTGCGCTACTACGAGGGCTACGACGACGCCGAGATCGCCGAGACCCTGAACTGCTCCCAGGTCACGGTCCGCAGCCACATTTCCCGCGCGCTGGCGACGCTGCGCGCGAACGACCGCGTGAAGGAGGCACTGTGATGGACACCGAGAGCCAAATCAGGGACGCGCTGCGGCTGCGTGCCGAGCAGACCCCGCCGGAGGGCAACGTCCTGGCCGCGCTCTACCGCCCCAAGAAGAGCCGCAAGCCGCTGTTCCTGTCCCTCGCCGCGGCGACCGGCGCGGTGGCCATCGCGGCCGTCGCCGTCGTCACCACGGCGAACATCCGCCCGTCGACCGAGGCCGGCGCCCAGAACACCACCGTCCCGACCACGACCACCGCCGCCACGAACGCCCCGGCCACCCTCGGCTACAGCCCGACGTGGCTGCCCGACGGCATGATCGAGGGGGACCGGATCGTCGACCTGGACGACCGGACCCAGCGGCACTGGGTCCACCGCGTCCCCAACGGGCAGTCCGACACGCCGATGTTCACCCTGGTCATCGCGCACAGCGAGGAGGGGAAGCAGGCGCTGCACAACCGGATCATCAACGCGTCCGGTGACAGCCGGGCGACGGTCAACGGCAAGCCCGCCCAGATCACGGACCCGCAGCAGGACGCGACCAACCCCGACGCGGAGGTCGTGCTCAACCCGGAACCGGGCGTCTACATCCAGCTCACCCTGCTGAACGCGCCGGACGTGCGCGCCTCGGCGTTGCGGATCGCCGAGTCGTTGCGGCCGGACCCCACGCCGGCGCGTTCGCCGATGTCCATCGGCGGCTCGGTCGACTACACGGTCACCGTGAACGGCGAAACGCACAGTGAGGGCAAGTGGAGCGTGTCCACGAGCGGTGAGATCGACGGTGTCGGCTACTCCGCGACGCTCAGCAACAACATCGCGCCCGAGCTCAAGGGCGGCTACGGCACGTGGGTTGCGGTCACCGCGCGCGGCCTGCCCGCCGAGTACCTCGCCACCGGCAACGGCTACCTGCGCGTCGAGCTGGCCCCGCAGCGGTACCTGTTGGTCGCCGGCAACGGCCCGGACACCAAGTCGGCGGAGGCGCTGATCGCCGCGGCCGAGGCGGTCGAGGTCGACCTGAACCCGGACATGTCCTGGATCGGCCGCTGACCGAGTCTGGTATTCCAGACACGATCGCCGGACCTCGGGTCGTGCGGACCCGGCTGCCGGGTTGAGATGAGCACATGCAACCCGTGCAGTTGGGTCCGAAGCCCCTGACCCGCGAGGACGTCCACGCCGTGGCCCGTGGCGGCGCGCGCGTGGAGATCACGGAGGCGGCCCGCGACGCGGTCACGACCGCTCGGGCACACATCGAACGCCTGGCCACGGCCGAGAAGCCCACCTACGGCGTCTCCACCGGGTTCGGCGCGCTGGCGGTCCGGCACATCCCGCCGGACCGCCGTGCCGCGCTCCAGCAGTCCCTGGTCCGCTCGCACGCGGCGGGCGCCGGCCCCGAGGTCGAGCGAGAGGTCGTCCGCGCCCTCGTCCTGCTCCGCCTCAAGACCCTGACCAGCGGTCACACCGGCATCAGGCTGGAGACCGCCGAGACGATGGCCGCGATGCTGAACGCCGGCATCACCCCGGTCGTCCACGAGTTCGGCTCGCTCGGCTGCTCGGGCGACCTCGCCCCGCTGTCCGCCGCCGCCCTCGCCCTCACGGGTGAAGGCCAGGTTCGCGACGCCGACGACAACCTCGTCCCGGCCGCACAGGCCCTCGCCAAGGCGGGCATCGAACCCGTCCGCCTGGCCGAGAAGGAGGGCCTGGCCCTGATCAACGGCACCGACGGCATGCTCGGCATGCTCGTCCTCGCGATCAGGGACCTGCACTACCTGCTGGACGTCGCCGACCTGACCGCCGCGATGAGCGTGGAAGCCCTCCTCGGCACGGACCGCGTGTTCGCCGCCGACCTCCAGGCCCTGCGCCCGCACCCCGGCCAGGGCCGGTCCGCCCAGCGGATGGCGGAGATCCTGCGGGACTCCGAGATCATGGACAGCCACCGCGGCCCGGACTGCACCCGCGTCCAGGACGCCTACTCGTTGCGCTGCTCACCGCAGGTCCACGGCGCGGCCCGCGACACCGTCGCCTACGCCGAGACCGTCGCGGACCGTGAGCTGGCGTCGTCCATCGACAACCCGGTGGTGCTGGCCGACGGCCGGGTCGAGTCGAACGGCAACTTCCACGGCGCGCCGATCGCCTACGTGCTGGACTTCCTCGCCATCCCCACGGCCGACGTGGCGAGCATCGCGGAACGCCGCACCGACCGGATGCTCGACGTGAACCGCTCGCACGGCCTGCCGCCGTTCCTGGCCCACGACCCGGGCGTCGACTCCGGCCACATGATCGCCCAGTACACCCAGGCCGCGATCGTCAGCGAGCTGAAGCGCCTGGCCGCGCCCGCCTCGGTCGACTCGATCCCGAGCAGCGCGATGCAGGAGGACCACGTCTCCATGGGCTGGTCCTCCGCCCGCAAGCTGCGCCAGTCCGTGGACGGCCTGCGCAAGGTTCTCGCGATCGAGTTCCTGACCGCCGCCCGCGCCCTGGACCTGCGCAAACCGCTCAAGCCCGCCCCCGCGACCGCGGCCGCCGTGGCGAAGCTCCGCGAGCACGTCGGGGGCCCCGGCCCGGACCGCCACCTCGCGCCCGAGATCGCCGCCGCCGAAGAACTGATCCGGAACGGAGCCCTGTGATGGTGCGTGCCGCCCGAGGAACCGACCTCACCGCCCGCAGCTGGCCGACCGAGGCCGCCTTGCGGATGTTCCACAACAACCTCGACCCCGACGTCGCCGAACGCCCCGAGGACCTCGTCGTCTACGGCGGCACCGGCAAGGCCGCCCGCGACTGGCCGAGCTTCCACGCGATCAGCCGCGAGCTGGCCAACCTCGCCGACGACGAGACCCTGCTCGTCCAGTCCGGCCGCCCGGTCGGCGTCATGCGCACCCACGAGTGGGCGCCGCGCGTGCTCATCGCGAACTCGAACCTCGTGCCGGACTGGGCGAACTGGCCCGAGTTCCGCCGCCTCGAAGCCGAGGGCCTGACCATGTACGGCCAGATGACGGCCGGTTCGTGGATCTACATCGGCACCCAGGGCATCCTCCAGGGCACCTACGAGACGTTCGCCGCCGTCGCCAACAAGCGCTTCAACGGCACCCTTCGCGGCACACTGACCGTCACCGCCGGTCTCGGCGGCATGGGCGGCGCGCAACCGCTCGCGGTCACCATGAACGAGGGCGTCGCGCTCTGCATCGAGGTCGACCCGCAGCGCGCCCGCCGCCGCGTCGAGACCCGCTACCTGGACGAGATCGCCGACGACATCGACGACGCGATCGACCGCGTGCTCAAGGCGAAGTCCGAAGGCCGGGCCCTGTCCGTGGGCCTGATCGGCAACGCCGCCGAGGTGCTGCCCGAGCTGCTGCGCCGCGAGGTCCCGGTCGACATCGTCACCGACCAGACCTCCGCGCACGACCCGCTCGCGTACTGCCCGAAGGGCGTCCCGGTCGAGGACTGGCCGGACTACGCCGCCGCCAAGCCCGACGAGTTCACCGACCGCGCCCGCGGTTCGATGGCCGACCACGTCGAGGCCATGGTGGGCTTCATGGACCGCGGCGCCGAGGTCTTCGACTACGGCAACTCCATCCGCGGCGAGGCCAAGCTCGGCGGCTACGACCGCGCGTTCGACTTCCCCGGCTTCGTCCCCGCCTACATCCGGCCGCTGTTCTGCGAGGGCAAGGGCCCGTTCCGCTGGGCCGCGCTGTCCGGCGACCCGGCCGACATCGCCAAGACCGACCGCGCCATCCTCGAGCTCTTCCCGGAGAACGAGCAGCTGGCGCGCTGGATCAAGATGGCGGGCGAACGCGTCGAGTTCCAGGGCCTGCCCGCCCGCATCTGCTGGCTCGGCTACGGCGAACGCCACCTCGCCGGCCTCAAGTTCAACGAGATGGTCGCGTCCGGCGAGCTGTCCGCGCCGATCGTCATCGGCCGCGACCACCTCGACTGCGGCTCGGTCGCCTCCCCGTACCGCGAGACCGAGGCGATGGCCGACGGTTCGGACGCCATCGCCGACTGGCCCCTGCTCAACGCCCTGGTCAACACCGCGTCGGGCGCCACCTGGGTGTCCCTGCACCACGGCGGCGGCGTCGGCATCGGCAGGTCCATCCACGCCGGTCAGGTGACGGTCGCCGACGGCACCCCGTTGGCGGCGCAGAAGATCGAACGGGTGCTGACCAACGACCCCGCCATGGGCGTCATCCGCCACGTCGACGCCGGGTACCAGCGGGCGATCGACGTCGCCGAGGACAAGAACGTCCCCATCCCGATGAGCGCCGAAGCCGATGAGCAGTGATGACTGACCTCGTGGACATCGCCGACGTCGGCCGCGACCCCAGACGCGGCGGCTACTCGCGCCACGGTTTCGACGCCGTCGAACTCGAACTCCGCGCCTGGTTCGTGGAGGAGGCGCAGCGCCGCGGCCTCGACGTCTACCCCGACCGCAACGGCAACATCTGGGCTTGGTGGGGCCGACCGGGGCCGGACGCCGTGATCACCGGCAGCCACCTCGACTCGGTGCCCGGCGGCGGCGCGTTCGACGGCCCGCTGGGCGTGATCTCGGCGTTGCAGGCGGTGGACCTGTTGCGCGCGAAGGGTTTCACCCCGTCGAAGCCGCTGGCGATCGTCGTGTTCGTGGAGGAGGAGGGCGGGCGCTTCGGCGTGGCCTGCCTCGGTTCCCGCCTGATGACCGGCGCGATCACCCCGGAAGCCGCCTGCAAGCTGGTCGACGCGGACGGCATCACGTTCGGCGAGGCCGCCCACGCCGCCGGCTTCGACCCGTTGCGGATGGGCCGCGACGACCGGGCGCTGGCGTCCATCAGCGCTTTTGTCGAGCTGCACGTCGAGCAGGGCCGGGGGCTGGACGTCCCGGTCGGCCTCGCCAGTTCGATCCTCGCCCACGGCCGGTGGCGGTACACGTTCACCGGTGAGGGCAACCACGCCGGCGCGACCCTCATCGAGGACCGCCGCGACCCGATGCTGCCCGCCGCGCAGATGGTGCTGGCCGCACGCCGTGCCGCCACCGCCGGCGCCCGAGCCACCGTCGGCCGGATCGTGCCGAACCCCGGCGGCACCAACGTCATCGCCTCGTCCGTGGACGTCTGGCTTGACGCGCGGGCCGACGACGAGCCGCGCACCCGTGAGGTGGTCGACCGGATCACGTCGGCGGCCCGTGCGGCGGCTGCGGAGGAGGGCTGCGAGGTGCGGGTGGCCGAGGAGAGTTGGGGGGGAACTGTTTTCTTCGACCCCGGTCTCATATCTCATATACGAAGTGCCCTCGGCGAAAACACACCCACCCTCCCCACCGGGGCCGGTCACGACGCCGGGATCCTGGCCGCGCACGTGCCGACCGCCATGCTGTTCGTGCGCAACCCGACCGGGATCAGCCACGCGCCGGAGGAGTTCGCGGAGGCGGACGACTGCGCGGCGGGCGTGGTGGCGCTGGCGACGACATTGGAGCACTTGACGCGATGAAGAGCTTCTGGTGCGAGCGGGCGTGGTTGCCGGGCGGGATCGCGTCCCGGGTGCTGGTTCGGGTGGACAAGGGCGTCATCACGTCGGTGTCCACTGTGAACACCATCCCGCTGGCGGTGGAACGGCTCTACGGCCTGGTGTTCCCCGGTTTCGCCAACGCGCACTCGCACGCGTTCCACCGGGCGTTGCGCGGACGCACGCACGGGGACGGCGGGACGTTCTGGACGTGGCGCGACCGGATGTACGCGGTGGCGGAGCGGCTGACGCCCGACTCGTACCTGAGGCTGGCCAGGGCCGTGTACGCGGAGATGGCCGTGGCCGGGGTGACGGCGGTGGGGGAGTTCCACTACCTGCACAACGGTGGGAACGAGATGGCGGAGGCCTTGCGGCAGGCCGCTCGTGACGCCGGGATCAGGCTCACCCTGTTGGACGCTTGCTATCTGGCGGGTGGGATAGGTGAACCTGTGCGGGGTGTGCAGGAGCGGTTCTCCGACGGGACCGGGGACAGGTGGCTCGACAGGGTCGCTGAGCTGCGCGATGACGAGAACACCAAGATCGGCGCGGCGATCCACTCGGTGCGCGCTGTGCCACGTGAAACGTTGTCGCTGGTAGCGGGCGCGTTCCCCGAACGGCCGCTGCACGTACACCTGTCGGAGCAACCCGCCGAGAACGAGGCGTGCCTGGAGTCGTACGGGATGACTCCGACGGAGTTGCTCGCCGAAGCCGGTGCCCTGACGCCGCGGACGACGGCCGTGCACGGGACGCACTTGTCTGCAAAGGACATCGCTCTTCTGGGTTCGACGCGGACCGGGGTGTGCTTCTGCCCGACGACGGAGGCGGACCTGGCGGACGGGATCGGTCCGGCGCGGGAGTTGGCGGACGCCGGGGTGCCGTTGTCGTTGGGGAGCGACCAGCACGCGGTGATCGATCCGTTGGTGGAGGCGCGCGCTCTGGAGCACAACGAGCGGTTGCGTTCCGGGCAGCGTGGGCGCTTCACGCCGGACGAACTCGTTGCCGCGCTGACGAATCACGCCTCCATCGGGTGGCCGGAGGCCGGTCGGATCGAGGTGGGCGCACCGGCTGACCTCGTCGCCGTTCGGGTGAATTCGGTGCGGACCGCGGGGGCTGCGCCCGAGCAGGTGGTCCTGGCCGCGACGGCGTCGGACGTGGCTACTGTCGTGGTCGGCGGGAAGGTCGTGGCACGTGACGGCGTGCACGAGCAGTTGGGTGACGTCGCGCGGCTGCTGACGGACGTTGTCACCTGATCGGGCGGTGAGATTCCCACTCTTCGCACTCCCGTTCAGGATCATGGCCACATGCCCCCACCACGCCCGACCTTTCGCCGCAGGAAGTTGGCCCGCCGCTTGCGCCGGATGCGGGAGGCGGCCGGCATGACCATCGAGGACGCCGCCGTCGCGCTCGACAAGCACCGCAACAGCCTCTACCGGCTAGAGGCTGGTGAGACCAAGGTCGATGTCCACCTCGCCCGATCGATGATGGACGTCTACGACCAGTACGACCCCGACCTGCTCGACCAGGTGCGCGATGCCCTGAAGCCCCGGTTGTGGATGAAGTTCGGGATGCGCGCCATGGGTTATGTGGACCTGGAGACCGAAGCCAAAGAGATCAACGAACTAGCGCTCATCTACATACCCGGCCTGCTGCAAACCCAGCCGTACATGAAGGCGATCTTCGCGTCGGGTGCCTTGAAGCGGGTCGAACAAGGCACCGAAATCCAGGTCAGACTGATCCGGCAGCGCCGCCTCACCGACGATGCGGAGCCATTGCACCTGGTCGCTTTGATCGATGAGTCCGCAGAGCATCGGTGCGCACGGTGGGCAAGGTGGTGCCTTCACGCTGCTGGATTTCCCGGACCCCGAAGACCGGACCATGTTGTACGTGGGGTACGCCATCGGGTCCATCCACATCGAGGAACCCAGTGGGGTGTGGCGGGCTAGGATTCTGTTCGACCACCTGCTTGACCGAGCGCTCAGTCCGGAGGACTCGGTCGTCTTGATCGAGCAGATCATCGCCGAGTACGAATGAGGGGCGGTCTGTTGCCTACCGGGAACTTCACCGACGCGGTGTGGCGGAAGAGCAGCCGCAGCGGGGCTGGCGGCCAGGACAATTGCGTCGAAGTCGCCTTCTTCGCTCCTGCGGTGGCGGTTCGGGACTCGAAGAACCCCGCTGAGGGCCTGCTGACCTTCCCAGCCGACGCCTGGCAGCGCTTCCTTAACCCATGATCAGCACGCTCATCACCGGCATCGGTGAGTTGACCACCAACGATCCGGAACTCGGTCGCCTCACCGATGCCGCGCTCGTCTTCACCGACGGTCGGGTCGAGTGGGTCGGTCCGGCGTCGTCCGCGCCGGTTGCCGATTCGCGGATCGACGTGGAGGGGCGGGCCGTCCTCCCCGGTTGGGTGGACAGCCACACGCACCTGCTCTTCGCGGGCGATCGCACCACCGAGTTCGAAGCGCGCATGGCCGGTCGACCGTATACAGCAGGCGGTATTGCGGTGACCGTCAACGCCACCCGTGCCGCCTCGGACGCGGATATTGCAGACAATCTGCGACGTCACGTCGCGGAAGCCGTCGCACAGGGCACCACGACGCTTGAGACCAAGACCGGCTACGGGTTGACGGTCGAGGACGAGCTTCGGTCTGCGCGGATCGCTGCTCAACACGTCGACGAAGTGACCTTCCTCGGCGCGCATCTCGTGCCGCCGGGTGCTGATCCGGACACGTACGTGGCTTTGGCGACCGGCCCGATGCTCGACGCGGTGGCTCCGCACGTGCGGTGGGCGGACGTGTTCTGCGAGCAGGGGGCGTTCGACGAGGACCAGTCGCGTGCCGTCCTCGAAGCCGCTCGGGCCAAGGGGCTGGGCTTGCGGGTGCACGGCAACCAGTTGGGCGAAGGACCGGGCGTTCGGCTCGCGGTGGAGCTGGGCGCGGCGAGCGTCGACCACTGCACGTACCTGTCCGCCGCAGATGTCGACGCGTTGGCCAACTCGTCCACCGTTGCCACCCTGCTACCGGCGTGCGACCTGTCGACCCGCCAATCGCTGCCGCCTGCCCGTCGACTCCTGGACGCCGGTGTGACGGTCGCCTTGGCCAGCAACTGCAATCCGGGCAGCTCCTACACGACGTCGATGGCCTACTGCATCACCACAGCCGTGCTTCAGATGCGCATGACCATCGAGGAAGCCGTCACGGCAGCCACCTTGAACGGCGCGAAAGCGTTGCGCCGCAGCGATGTCGGCCACCTGTCACCGGGTGCACGGGCGGACATCCACGTGCTTGACGCGCCTTCGACGACCCACCTGGCGTATCGGCCGGGCGTGCCGCTCACCCACGCTGTGTGGCGAGCGGGCGTGCGGCAGAGGTGACGGTGTCGAGGGCGTGGAGTGCGGTCTCGGTGCTGGTGGGGTGAGCGGGCAGGAGTGGTAGGCGGACGTCCGGGGTGGGGATTCGGCCTTGGGCGTGCAGGACGGCCTTGATCACGGTGGGGTTCGGTTCGGCGAACAGGGCGGTTGCCAGGACGCCTAGTCGGTTGCCCAACGGGCGCGCGGTGGTGGTGTCGCCGGTGCGCCAGGCGTCGATCAACTGCGCGAACTCGGTCGTGGCGACGTGTGAGCCGGCCAGGATGCCGCCGTGCGCGCCGAGCGCCAGCAGTGGCGAGATGAACGCGTCGTCGCCGCCGAGGATCGCCAGGTCGGACGGCTGATCGGCGAAGAGGGCGATGGTGTCGGCGTTGATCCCGCCGGGTGCGTACTTCAGGCCCAAGACGCCGGGAATGGCGGCCAGGCGGTGCAGGGTGGCTGCGGACAGGTACTGGCCGGTTCGGTGTGGGATGTCGTATGCGACCAGCGGGACCGGGCTGTCGGCGGCCAGGCGGGTGAAGTGGGCGAGCACGCCCTCCTCGCCTGGGCGGACGAACGGTGGCACCACGGTCAGCGCTGCCACGACCTCCGGGTGGTCGGTCAACGCGTGCAGGGCCTGTGGGGTGTTCGCGCCTACCAACAGGTGCGCGTTGTGCTCGCGGGCGACGCGGGTGGTCACGTCGATGATCTCGCGGTGCTCTGTTGCGGTCAGGGAGGAGGGCTCGGCGGTGGTGCCCAGTGCCACGAGACCGCGTGCACCCGCCTCCAGCACTTGGTGGGCCAGGGACTCCAGGGCGTCCAGGGCTACGGCGCCGGTGCGGTCGAACGGGGTGATCAGCGGGACGTACAAACCGGAGAGCGTCATGGTTCGCACCTTGCCCGCGCGAAGGGTGAAGGACCAGTTCACGTTTCTCAACAGAACCGTAAGCTGAACTGATGCTCGACGTTCGACGCCTGCGGCTGCTGCGGGACCTGGCACACCTGGGCACCATCGCGGCGGTTGCGCAGGCCCACGCCTACACGCCGTCGGCGGTGTCCCAGCAACTCGCGGCCCTGCAACGGGAGGCCGGAGTTCCGCTGCTGGAGCACACCGGCCGGAGTGTCAGCCTCACGCCGGCCGGCACGGCACTCGTCCAGCACGCCGAGACGATCCTGGCCGCCTTGGAAGCCGCGACGGCCACGTTGGCCGCCGCACGGAGCGGGTTGTCCGGGACGGTGCGGATCGGGGCGTTCCCCAGCGCGGTGCCGACGTTGTTGCCGGCGGCGCTGGTCGCGTTGGGGCGCGATCACCCGGCGCTCGACCTCATGGTCACCGAGCTGGATCCGGTCGACATGCCCGACGCGCTGCGGGACCGTCGGCTGGACGTGGCGTTGTGGCACGACTACGACATCGCGCCGGTCGAGCCCGATCCCGGCGTGGATTCGGTGCGGCTGTTGGACGAGACGGTGTTCCTCGCGGTGCCAGGCGGGTGGGACGACGCAGGCGATCCGATCGAGGGTGCACGGCAGGCGGCGTGGATCGTCGGGAGTCCTGGAACGCTCTGCCACACCGTGGCGATGCGGGTCTGCCAGGCGTCCGGCTTCACGCCTCAGGTGCGTCACCACGCCGACGACTTCACGGCCGTGCTCGCGCTGGTCGCCGCCGGGCAGGGTGTGGCGCTGGTACCGGAACTCGGCGCCACGCACCCGCCTGCGGACGTCCGGCTGGTTCGGCTCGGCGTCCACCGGCGCACTCGCATCGCCTACCGGCGGGGCGCGGACGGCCATCCGGCTGTTGCCGCGTGTGTTGCCGCATTGGAGACGTCCACGACTGCTTACCTCGCTTCTCACTCTTGAGAGGGAGGCGGAAGACCGCTCGTGCGAGCGATCAGTTCCGGCGGCGGAATCCGCAGGATTTGCGGCATGAGAACAGTCAAGCGCCCCGCGTTCATCGCCGCACCGTTGCTCGTGCTGGTCTACGGGGTCGTCCGGATCATCGACGGCTTCGACGGGGTGAAGGGGCCTGGCCCCGCGTGGACTACCGGCCACTTGGCGTTCATGGGCGCGCTGGCCCTGTTCGTCGCGATCTTCGGGCAGATGCGGGAGATGATCGGTCCGCGAGCGCGGGTCACCGCCCTGATCGCCACGCTGGGTGCGTTGGCGTTGTTCGGGCAGTTCTCGGTGGACGTCGTGGCGGGCTTCCTCGCCGGTGACCACGCGGAGATGGCGGCGATCAGCCAGGACGTCCGCAGCCTGCCCGGGGTGTCGCTCGCGTTCTACGACCTCGGCCCGTACCTGTTCTACATCGGACAGTTGGTGCTGGTCGTGCAGCTCGCCCTGCACCGCCACGCGCGGGTGTGGACGCCGGTGCTCGTGTTGGCCGACCTCGCGATGCCGTTCGTCGACAAGGACCTCATCCCGCTCGGCGCGGTACTGCTGCTCGTGTCGTTCCTGCCGCTCGCCCGCACCACCCGCGCGCCCGCCCTCGTGTGAGACTCCTCCTCGTGTTCAAGGTGGTTCCCGTGCCGATCCGCGCGGTGTTGATCCGGTGGGGCCTTCCGGTGCTGGTCGCGGCGGTGCAGCTGTGGCCGTTCCTGACTCGGGGCGAGGACTACCACTGGTGGGGCTACGCGGTCGTGATCGCGTCGGCCGTGCCGCTGCTGTGGCGTCGCGAGGCGCCGTTGGCCGCGCTGTTCGCCAGTCTCGTCGCGACCGGGCTCTACGACTTCGGCGGGGACTCGCCCGCGCAACCGGTCTGGTACGGCGGGATCGTGGCGATGCACGCGGTTGCCGCCCACTCGGGGCGTCGGGCGCGGGTGGTGGCGCTGGTCGTGTCGGTCGGCGGCACGTTGTTGCTGGTCGGGCCGGAGACGGCGTTGCGGACGGTGGTGCTGTTCGCCGCCGCCTACGGGTTGGGTCGGGCGACCGCCGCGTCCGAGGAGCGTGCCGCGCGGCTGGAGCACGAACGGCAGGTCGAAGCCGAACGGGCCGCCGAACGGGAACGGGCCCGGATCGCGCGGGACATGCACGACATCCTGTCCCACGCGGTGAGCGTGATGGTCGTGCAGGCGGAGGCCGGGCCGGTGGTGTTGCGGGCCGATCCGGCGCGGGCCGAAGCCGCGTTCGACGCCATCGCGGCGGCGGGGCGTGACGCGATGGTGCAGCTGCGGGGCATCCTCGCGGTGTTGAAGAGCGATGACGGACCTCGTGCGCCGCAGCCGACGATCGACGACTTGCCCGCGTTGGGTGACCAGGTGCGCAACGCGGGGGTGGACGTCGGGTTCACGAGCACCGGTGAGCCGCTGGCGTTGCGGCCGGACGTCGCCGTCGCCGCATATCGCATCACGCAGGAAGCACTGACCAACGTCGTCAAGCACGCGGGAGCCGCGCGTGCCGACGTCCGACTCGATTGGCGGGACGATTCGCTCATGATCAGCATCACCGACGACGGTCGGGGCGGTTCACCGGCGGGTGGTGGGCACGGGCTGATCGGCGTCCAGGAGCGCGCTGTCGCGTGCGGTGGCACGGCGAGCGCCGGTCCGCGTCCTGATCAGCCCGGGTTCCAGGTGCTCGTTCGGTTGCCGGCATGAGCATCCGGGTGGTGGTCGCCGACGACCAGGAGTTGGTGCGCGCGGGGTTCGCCATGATCCTCGACGCGCAGCCGGACATCGAGGTGGTCGCGGAGGTCGGCGACGGTGCGGCGGCGATCGCGGCGGTGCGGGAGTTCCGGCCGGACGTGGTGCTGCTGGACATCCGGATGCCCGGGGTGAACGGGATCGAGGCGGCGCGGGAGGTCAGCGCGGAGACGAAGGTGCTGATGCTGACGACGTTCGACGTGGACGAGTACGTGTACGACGCGTTGAAGGCCGGTGCCAGCGGGTTCCTGCTCAAGGACGTGCGCCGGGACGACCTGGCGCACGCGGTCCGGGTGATCGCGGGTGGTGAGTCGCTGCTCGCGCCGTCGGTGACGCGGAAGCTGATCGCCCGGTTCACCTCCGCCGGCTCCGCCGACCGTGCCGCGGTGCGGGTGCCCGCGTTGACGGCTCGGGAGCAGGAGACGTTGGCGTTGATCGCGCGGGGGATGTCCAACGCGGAGATCGCGCGGGCCATGGTGGTCACCGAGCACACGGTGAAGACGCACGTCAGCAACGTGCTGAGCAAGCTCGGGCTGCGGGACCGGGTGCAGGCCGTGATCGCGGCCTACGAGTTCGGGTTGGTCGTGCCCGGTGCCCGGTGCCCGGTGACTGCGGTTGATGCAGGGGCCGGGGTGGGGCTCACCGGTCGGTGAGCCCCACCCCGTCGACTCACGGGTTGACGATCGCGATCTCGCGGTCGTCGGTGACCGAGCCGGGGTACGGGCCGCTCAGGTAAGCGCTGGCGAAGGCCGTGCCCGCCCGGAACGGGTGCTCCTCCGCGTGCACGGAGAGGAACACCGACTGGAGGCTCCCGGTGCAGTTCGAGACCTGCGTGCTGGCGCCGCCGCTCGCGATGCCGGGCCCGACGCGCTGGGTGAGCCGCACGTTGACGTAGGCGTACGAACCCGGCGCGCAGACGACCGTCGTCTCGACTCTTACCGCCGCACCGCGTGCCAGTCGTTCAGCCGGTGACTGGACGCGGATACCGGACTGCGACGGGGACTGGGCGCTCACGTCGGCGCTGGAGGGCAGCACGGACGCGAAGATCGCACCGGCGACGACGGCGAGGACCGCCGCGGCCTTGGCCGGCCGGATGGCGCGGATCGATGGGAGTTTCACGGTTTCTCCTTTGCTTCCACTGCATCGGGGTGTGTTCCCGCAGCGGGTTCATGGGGCGGGCCGTCGGCCGCCGGCGCGGCCAGGCCGGTGAGCAGTCCGGCGGCCAGGACGATCACGGGCAGGTGCCAGAGGAAGTCGAAGCCGCTGTGCACGAGCAGGACGACCAGCGCGGCGGCGGCTCCGGCCCACAGCGGTCGCGGGACGTCCGCCCGGCCGCGCCAGACCGTGACGGCCAGCGCCACCAGGACCAGCAGCAGCAGGCCGAGGCCGATCGCGCCCAGTTCGACCAGCACTTGGAGGTACTCGTTGTGCACGTACCGCATGACGCGGACCTCGCCGGTGGGCGCGGTGAACACGAACCACCCGCGGCCCGGTCCCGTGCCCGCCAACGGCTGCGCGGCGACGTGGTCCAGTGCCGCACCCGTCGCGCCGGTGCGGTCCGGTGAGCTCGTCGAGATCCGGCCTTCGAGCAGCGCGGTGAGGCTGCGGCGGTAGACGAGGAGCGCGCCGATCGCGGCGACGGCGAACCCGACCACCACGCCGGACAGCCGGAACACCGCGCCCGCGCGGCTGAGTCCCAGGGTGACCGCCAGGCCGATGACGAGCCCGAGCACCGCCAGGCCGGTCTGGCCGGGTTCCGACACCGGGAACGACGGGGCCAGCGCGCCGAAGGCGACGAGCGCGCCGAGACCGGCCGGGCCGGCGTGCCGCAGGGTCGGGCGGACGCCGGCGAACACGGCCAGCGCCACCAGACCCGCGAGCAGTGCGAGGAGACCGGCGCGGCTGAGCGTCGCGCCGACACCGACCATCAGCGCGTACACCGCGCCGGTCAACGGCAACGAGTCCGGGCGGGCGGTGTTCAGGGCGAGCGCGAGGACGGCGAGCGCGGCGAGCAACGCGGCGGCGGCGTTGGGGTAGGTGAGGGTCGAGGCGGCGCGGGCCAGGCCGTCGGCGACGACCGACCACGACGGGATCCGCCACACGACGGCGGCCCAGCCGGTCAGCGCCACCAGCACACCGACGCCGACGACCACCGAAGCGCACAGCTCCCGTTGCCTGGCGTCGGCGTGCTGGGCCACGAGTGCCGCCGCAGCCAGGCAGGCGACGGCCGCGACCGTGGGCAGGGCGTTGGGGAAACTGCCGTTCAGGACCGCCCGCAGGACGGCCCACGCGGCGAACCCGGCGCACGCCAAGGGCAGGAAACCGACGCCGACCGGACGGTTGCGCAGAGCCAGGACCAGGGCGAACGCGGCCAGTGCGGCGGTGAAGACCCGGCCGGGCAGGTAGTAGCCGCCCTGGGCGACGACGGCGGCGGCGATCGCGGCGAGCAGGAGCAGCACGGCGTGCGGCAGGGCGACCCCGTCACGTGGCACGACGCGGTCGGGCGCAACTCCCCCCATGCAGGCCTCCCCCAGCCTTCACGCACAGCTCTCGTGCCTGCCTGAGCAGTGTTCGCGCGGATCTTAACCTCGAGATCGTTGCGGCGGAACGATTTTGCGAACGCCGAGGGGACGGGAATCTCGGGTCATGGGGATCTGGGACGTCAAGCGGGACTCCGTCCCCGGATCCGAGTGGTCGACGTGGTGAGACGTCCGGTCGGTGTTGGCTGTTCGCTGTCGGCTGTTGGCCGAACGTGGTCGGGTTGAGGCAGGGTGGTCGGTATGGAGTACACCCAGCTCGGCCGTTCCGGCCTGTCCGTGTCCCGCCTGTGCCTGGGGACGATGAACTTCGGGCCGGAGACGTCCGAGGACGACAGCCACACGATCATGGACCGGGCCCACGAGCACGGCATCAACTTCTTCGACACCGCTGACGTCTACGGGTGGCAGCGGGGGGAGGGCATCACCGAGAAGATCATCGGTCGGTGGTTCGCGCAGGGCGGTGGGCGGCGGGAGAAGACCGTGCTCGCCACCAAGCTGTACGGCGACATGGGGGACTGGCCGAACGAGAAGCGGCTGTCCGCCCTGCACATCCGGCGTGCGGCGGACGCGTCGCTGAAGCGGTTGCAGACCGACTACATCGACCTGTTCCAGATGCACCACGTCGACCGCGACACCCCGTGGGACGAGATCTGGGAAGCCTTTTCCGTGCTGCGGCAGCAGGGGAAGGTGATCTACTTCGGGTCGTCCAACTTCGCCGGGTGGCACATCGCGCAGGCGCAGGAGGCCGCGCGCACCCGTCACTTCCTCGGCCTGGTCAGCGAGCAGTCGATCTACAACCTGGTCAACCGGTTCGTGGAACTGGAAGTCCTGCCCGCCGCGCGGCACTACGGCGTCGGCGTCATCCCGTGGTCGCCGCTGGGCGGCGGTCTGCTCGGTGGCGTGCTGCGCAAGCAACGTGAGGGCGCCGCGGTGCGCGGCACCAGCGGCCGCAGCCTCCAGTCGCTGGAGAAGCACCGGGACGCCATCGAGGCGTACGAGAAGCTGGCCGCCGACCTCGGTGAGGACCCGGCCCACGTCGGCGTGGCGTGGCTGCTGCACCAGGAGGGCGTGACGTCTCCGATCATCGGACCGCGCACCCTCGACCAGCTGGACGGGTCGCTCCGGTCGACCGAGATCAAGCTGGACGCCGACACCCTGGCCAAGCTGGACGAGCTCTTCCCGGCGCCGGGCCCGAACGGCAGCAACCCCGCGCCGGAGGCGTACGCCTGGTAAGCGTTCTCCGGCCAGGCCTTCAGCAAGGTCGCGGCGCGAGACGGGGCATCCCTGAACGTTCGGGGGTGCCCCGTCTCGCTGAGCTGAGGCTCCGGCGCGCGGCTAATCGCGCTAATCCCGTTCCACGCAGAATTGCGGTTTCCGCACGTACTCCGTCCGGCGGCACATCAGGCCGGGGTGTTGTCTTTCCGGATGCCGTGCGATCTGCTGTGTTTATCCGGATTCGAGGGGGCTCGGTGGTCTGGCGGGAACGCGCGTTGTCCGTGGCGGAACACGGCAAGCTGTGCGACGCGTTCCTCCAGCTGCCCGGTATGCGCGACAAGGACTCGCGCGAGCTGTACGTGTCCGAATTGGTGCGGACGCATCTCGCCGCATTCTCGTTCCCCCGGCACGCCGACGCGCGCCACGACGTGTGGTCGCTGCTGACGGCGTGCCTGGAGCACGAGGGCGGTCTCGCCGGGCTGGTCGAGGTGGTCCGCGTGTTCCACCAGGGCAGCCGACCCATGGCCCGGCTGGACGAGCTGCTGGAGAGCCTGTTCCCGGACCGGCTGCTGACCGCGGCCGAGCACCGGCGCCTGGTCGCGCTGCTCGCGGACCTTGACCCGCGACCGCTCGGGATGGCCTTCCGGCAGGCCACGTCGTCGTTCTGGTGGAACGCGGTCTCCGACTGGACCGACGTGGTGGACCTGGTCGAGCGCCTGGAACTGGCGGTCGGGGCCGGCGGTGTGCCGCCGCTGTTCACCTTCGTCGACCGCCTCGCCCACCACGTCGAGGGCCTGCACGCGCCGGGGCACGGCTGGCTGCACGGCGTCGGCACGCGGCTGGGCCTGCGCCGGCCCGAGTTGCTCGAGCTGTGCGCGACGTCCCGGGCGCGGCCGGTGGACAACCCGCCCGGTTACGTGGTGCTGCAACTGCAACCGGACGGCGTCGACCAGGACCGGTACCTGATGTCGGCGTGGCTCCAACAGCCCGGCAGGCCGGACGAGGTGCTGTTCCGCGACGACGTGCCGCGCACGCTCGCCGAAGTCGCGGGCCACGTGGTGGACCTGGTGCGCCGGGCGCACGTGGTCGCGGACACCGACATGGAGGAGCTGACCCTCGAGTTCGTCGTGCCCCGCGACCTGGTGCACCACCCGATCGACCAGTGGCAGGTGGACGAGGTGTTCCCGCACCGGCTCGGCACCAGCCAGCCGGTGGTGGTCCGCAGCCTCGACCGGATGCGCCGTGACGACCTGCGCGGCCGGTGGCGCCGCAAGTGGCGGTGGCTCACCGCCAACAGCGGCCGGCTCGACCCGGCGAGCGTGCACTGGCTGCGTGACAAGCCCGAGACGAGCCCGGACAGCCTGTTCGCCGAACTCGTGCTGGGTGACGCGCCGGTCGCGGTGGTGATGTCCGAGCCGCCCGCCGTGCACACGAGCCTCGCGTGGGACGAGTTGACCGCCACGCTCTACGCGGGCGTGCCGATCGTCGTGTGGTGCCGCGAGCCGGCGCTGTCCGCGTGGTTCGAGGAGGAGATCGGCCGGCTGCTCGAATCCACCGGGCTCGACCGGCTGCCCGAGCACGTGCTGCGGTTGCGCAGGCAAGCCGGTCGGAAGAACCGCGCGCAAGCGCGATTGGGGGAACACATCACTCTGCTGTGGGATGACGCCGATCGCATTCCCGAATCATTCACGCGCACCGGTTGGCTGCGTGCGCCCCGCTGAATGCGCGCGCCTCGTTGAAGGGAATGAAGATGCCCGACTCGCGCTGGCTGGTTTACCGCGGTACCGGACGGCCCCACGACGGCATCGAAACCCTGCCGCCACCGCCGCCTTGGCGCGCGTTCGACGGTGAGGTCGCCGCCGAGCCGGAGAGCTGGGCCGAGGCGGACGTGCGGCGGCTGAACAAGGGCAGGCAGGCCGCGATCGACCGCGCCCGCGTGTACCGGCCGAGCCCGGACGTGGTGGAGATGGTGAACGCGGCGCTCTACCTGCGGCGTCCGCTGTTGGTCACCGGCAAACCCGGCACGGGCAAGTCCACGCTGGCGTTCAGCGTCGCCTACGAGTTGAAGCTGGGGCCGGTGCTCTACTGGCCGATCGGCAGCCACTCGAAGCTCACCGACGCCCTGTACCGCTACGACGCGATCGGTCGGCTCCAGGAGGCGGGGTTGCGCGGCGCCGACGGGCCGCCCGACATCGGCCGGTTCGTCCGGCTCGGTCCGCTCGGCACGGCCCTCGTGCCCGCCGAGCGGCCTCGGGTGCTGCTGGTGGACGAGTTGGACAAGAGCGATATCGACCTGCCGAACGACCTGCTCAACGTGTTCGAAGAGGGCGAGTTCGACATCCCGGAGCTGAGCCGGCTGCCGGACGACCAGCCCGAGGTGCGGGTGATGACCGAGGACCCGGGCCGGCTCGCCACCATCAGCCGCGGCCGGGTCCGGTGCCGGGCGTTCCCGCTGGTGGTGATCACCAGCAACGGTGAGCGCGAGTTCCCGCCCGCCCTGCTGCGCCGCTGCCTGCGGGTGAACATCCAGCCGCCGGACACCGAGAAGCTCGCCGAGATCGTCGCCGGGCACCTGGGCGAGGACGCGTTGGCGGAGAGCCGTGACCTGCTGGCCCGGTTCGTGGAGCGCCGCGATCACGGCGACCTGGCCACCGACCAGCTGCTCAACGCGGTGTACCTGGCGGTGTCCGGTGTCCGGCCCGATCTCGCGACCAGGGAACGCCTGGTGGACCGGATCATCCAGCCGCTGGACAACCCCGGATGATCCCCGACCTCGTCGACTTCGTCCGCGCCGCAGACCCGGACGTCACCGCCGAGGAACTCGCCGACGTGCTGTGGCTGGCCCGGTTCCTGTCCGGCGGCCCGGCCGCGCCCGGAACACCCGCTTCCCGGCCGGATCCGCCGGGGGCCGACCGGGAACCGGCGGCGCCGGGCGAGCCGCTCGGTCCTCCGGTCACGCCGCCACGTCCACCGGTCGTGCCCGGTCACGCGGCGTTGCGCGTCGGGCCGGTCGGGCAGGGCGCCGCCGACGCCGCCGAGGGTGTGCGGACGCGCAGTCCCGCCGTGGCCGCGTTGCCGGACGTGCCCGCGCTGAGCCGTGCGCTGCGGCCGTTGCGGCGCAAGGTCCCGTCGACCGAGACCGCCGAGCTGGACGAGTCCGCGACGGCCGACCACATCGCCGACACGGGGCTGTGGCTGCCGCGCACCCGGCCGGGGGCCGAGCGGTGGCTGGACCTCGCGCTCGTGGTGGACGACAGCGCCTCGATGGTGGTGTGGGAGCGCACGATCACCGAGTTCCGGGCGGTGCTGCGGCAGTTGGGGGCGTTCCGGGACGTCCGGACCTGGCGGTTCGACGGCGACACCGGGCGTGGTGTGCGGATGGCGTTGCACGGCGCGACCGACTCGGCCCAGCACCGGCCGCGCGAACTGCTCGACCCGACGGGCAGGCGGCTGGTGCTGGTGGTGAGCGACTGCGTCGGCGAGGCGTGGAGCAACGGCACGGCCGCCGCCGCGCTCGCCCAGTGGGGTGCGGCGGGGCCGGTCGCGGTCGTGCAGGTGTTGCCGCAGCGGCTTTGGGAGGACTGCGGGCCGGAGTTCGTGCGGGTGCGGTTGCGCGGCCGTGGACCGGGGACGCCCAACCACCGGCTCGCGGTGCGCGCCCTCGACCCGGACGACGACCTCACCGGCGCGGGCGTCCCGATCCCGGTGCTGGAGCTGGAACCGCGGTGGTTCGGCCCGTGGGCGTCGATGGTGGTCGACTCCGGCACGGGCTGGTTCACCGGCGCCGCGCTGTTCACCGGCCGGATGGACCGGCCGCGGGAGGAGCCACCGCCCGCGCCGACCGCCGACGAACACCTGCGGCGGTTCCGGCTGCGCGCCTCGACCACGGCCTACCGGCTGGCGGTGTACCTGGCCTGCGCCCCGCTCAGCCTGCCGGTGATGCGGTTGGTGCAGCACGCGATGCTGCCGTCGTCCCGGCCCGCGCACCTGGCCGAGGTGTTCCTGAGCGGGTTGCTGCGGCACACCGCGGAGGACGGTGACGATCTCCGGTTCGACTTCCAGCCGGGTGTGCGCGACGAGTTGCTGTCGGAGCTGACCAGGCACGAGGCGTTGCAGGTGCTGTCGAAGGTGTCGGAGTTCGTCACCCACCGGCTCGGCTCGCCGTTCGACTTCCGGGCGCTGCTGACCGAGGAGACCGTCGACGCGGGCTCGGCGTTGGGGCCGCCGTTCGCGAAGGTCGCCCGGGACGTGCTCCAGCGGCTGGGCGGGCGTTACGCCGAGGTGGCGCGACGGCTGCGGGTCGACCCGACGCGGGCCGAGGCTTTGTCCCGCCCGGCGCACGAGGAGACCGGACACGATCTGCCGGTGCGCAACGCGGAGTTCGTCGGCCGCGACGACCTCCTCGACGCGATGCGCCGGTCGTTGACCGAGGAGACGCCGCTGGTGCTCGTCGGGTTCGGCGGGATGGGCAAGACGCAGCTCGCGATCGAGTACGCGCACCGGTTCCGGGACGACTACGACCTGGTGTGGTGGGTGCCCGCCGACGACCCGGCGGTGGTGCGGGCGTCGTTGGCCGACCTCGGCGCGCGGATGGGTCTGCCCGCGTCGGCCGACGTGCAGCGGACCGTGGACGGCGTGTTGGAGGCGCTGCGCACCACCGGCCGGTGGCTGCTGGTCTTCGACGGCGCGGGCGGGCCCGGCGGGCTGCGCGGTCTGCTGCCGACCGATGGGCACGTGGTGGTCACCAGCCGTTCGCTGGAGTGGGCGACGCAGGCCGAAGTGCTGTTGATCGGCGAGTTGACCAGGTCGGACAGCGTCACGTTGTTGCTGGGCAAGGTGTCCCGGCTGACGCCGGAGGAAGCGGACCGGGTGGCCGCCGTGCTCCACGACCACCCGCTCGCCGTGCGGCACGCCGCGGCCTGGCTCGCCGAGACCGACATCCCGGCGGACACCTACGTCGGCCTGCTGGCGCAGCAGTCGTCGGAGCCGCGTGAGCCGTGGACGGTGTCGATCCGGGCGCTGCGCTCGCACGCGCCCGACGCGGCGGTCGTGCTCGACCTGTGCGCCTTCTTCGCCGACGCGCCGATCCCGATCGAGGTGCTGGAGGCCGGCCGCGACCTGCCCACGCCGTTCGGGGACGTGCTGGGGAACCCGGTGCGGCTGCGTGGCGCGCTGGAGGTGCTGGACCGGGTGGCGTTGATCCGGGCGCACTTCGCCGTCGGCCGCATCCAGGTGCACGGGCTCGTCCAGCACAGCGTGCGGACGCTGTTGAGGCCCGAGGACCAGCCGGTCACCATGGCGCACGCGCGGACCGTGCTCGGCGCCGCCAACCCCGGTGAGCCGGACGAGCCGCAGAACTGGCCGCGCTATCGCGCACTCGCGCCGCACATCGCCGCCGCGCGGCTGGTCGGTGCGCAGGAACGCCCGGCGCGTCTGCTGGTGCTCGACCACATCCGGCACCTGTTCGCGATCGGTGACTACGAGGGCAGTCGGGCGCTCGGCACGGACACCGCCGAGCAGTGGCGGGCCCGGTGGGGGCTGGACGAGGAGCTGACCCTGTTGGCGCGGCGGCTCGTGGCGAACGCGATCCGGGAGACGGGGCACGTCGCCGAGGCCATGGCGTTGGACGAGGACACCGTCCGGCGGCTGACCGAGGTGTTCGGCGCGGACCACGAGCACACGTTGATGGCGGCGCACGGCCTCGGCGCGGACCTGCGCGCGTCGGGGCGGTTCGACAGCGCCGTCCAGCTCGACCGGACCAACCTCGACCGGCACCGGCGCAAGTGGGGCGACAACCACGGCCGGACCCTCCGTGCGGCCATCAACCTCGCCGTGGACCTGCGGTTGCTCGGCGACTTCGCCGGTGCCCGGGAGATCGACCTGGACGTGGTGCGGCGGCGGCGGGAGATGTACGGGGCGGACGATCCGCGGACGTTGTTCGCCACCGCGAACCTGGTCCGCGACCTGCTCGGACTCGGTGCGTACGACGAGGCGTTGCGCATCCAGGAGGGCGTGCTGCCGACGTTGCGGTCGGCGTTGGGGCCCGATCACAACCACGTCCTGCTCGCCACCCGCAACCTGGTGATCGCGTTGCGGGGGACCGGGCGCTACGCGCAGGCGCGTGCCACGGGGGAGGAGAACCTGGCGGCGTGCGAACGACGGCTCGGCCCGCACCACGAGTACACGCTGGCGGCCATGATGACGTTGTGCAACGTGCTGCGGCGGACCGGTGAGCTGGAGTACGCGCAGAACCTGGGCCAGCGGGCCTACTCGGCCCACATGGACCGCCACCCCGACCCGTGGCACCCGTTCACGTTGGCGTCCGCGACCAACCTCGCCCTGGTGTGGCGGGACATCGGGAAGGTCGCCTTGGCGCACGAACTCAACCGGACCACGTTGCAGGCGTCACGCGAGCGGCGCGGCGACGACCACCCGCACACCCTGGCGTGCGCGGTGAACGTGAGCAGCGACCTGGCGGCGTTGGGCGATCACGACCGCGCGAGCGCCCTGTCGGCCACCACCCTGCCGCGCATGGCGCGGGTTCTCGGTGACCAGCACCCGCACACCCTGATCTGCGCGTTCAACTCGGCACTGGACCACATCGCCACCGGGCGCGCGAACGGCACGGCGGAGGCGGTGGCGGCACTGGCCCGCCGCCTCGGCACGCGCCACCCTGAGGTGGTCCTGGCAGCCGCGGGCCGCCGCCTGGCCTGCGACGTCGAACCACCACCCACGTGACGCAGCCCGTGACGAGGAGGAGCGCGACCGTCGACTACCGGGCGGGGACCGCACCTGGTCCCACCCGTTCACGGCCCGCCGGTCAGTCCTCGAAGTCGTCCTCGTCGTCCCGCGCCAGGTAGGTGGCCAGGCGTTCGACGGCGACCTCGAAGTCGGGGTTCGCGTCGACGAACGCGCGGAGCTTGTCGGCCAGCCAGGCGAAGGTCACCTCCTCCTCGCCACGCCTGCTCTCCAGTTCCTCGATACCACGATCGGTGAAGTACACGGTCTTTCCTCCACGGACACGAAACGGCCGAGCCGCCGAAACCCGGAGGTCTCGACGGCTCGGCGAACCCGACGGGTTGTTACTCGAACGCCTTCGCGATCAGCTCGCGCTGCTCGACCTCGTGCACCTTGGACGACCCCGCCGAAGGCGCGGCCATCGGACGGCGCGAGACGCGCTTCACGGCGAACCGCGAGGGCAGCAGCTCGGGCAGTGCCAGACCGAAGAACGGCCACGCGCCCTGGTTCGCCGGCTCCTCCTGGACCCAGCGGACCTCGGTGGCGTTCGGGTAGCGGTCCAGCGCCTCGGTCAGCTTGCGCGCCGGCACCGGGTAGAGCTGCTCGACCCGCACCACCGCGACGTCCTTGGCGGCCCGCTTCTCCTGCTCGGCGGCCAGCTCGTAGTAGATCTTGCCGCTGCACAGCAGGACCTTGGTCACCGCGTTCGGGTCGACACCGGTCACGTCGTCGATCACCGACTGGAAGCGGTCCTCCACGAAGTTCTCGACCGGGCTGGTCGCGGTCTTCAGGCGGAGCATCGACTTCGGGGTGAACACCACCAGCGGGCGGTTCACGCCGTCCAGCGCGTGCCGGCGCAGCAGGTGGAAGTAGTTCGCCGGCGTCGACGGCACCGCGATCGTCATCGAGCCCTCGGCGCACAGCTGGAGGAACCGCTCGATGCGGCCGGACGTGTGGTCCGGACCCTGACCTTCGTGGCCGTGCGGCAGCAGCAGCACGACGTCGGACACCTGGCCCCACTTCGCCTCACCGGACGAGATGAACTCGTCGATGATCGGCTGCGCGCCGTTGACGAAGTCGCCGAACTGCGCCTCCCACAGCACCAGCGCGTCCGGGTTGGCCACCGAGTAGCCGTACTCGAAGCCCAGCGCCGCGAACTCCGACAGCACCGAGTCGTACACCATGAACTTGCCCTGGCCCTCGGCCAGGTTCTGCAACGGCGTGTACTCCGACGACTTCTTGCGGTCCACCAGCGTGGCGTGCCGCTGCACGAACGTGCCGCGCCGCGAGTCCTGGCCCGCCAAGCGGACCGTGCGGCCCTCCAGCACCAGCGACCCGAACGCCAGCAGCTCCGCGAACGCCCAGTCGATGCCGCCCTCGCGGGCCATCTTCGCGCGCCGCTCCAGCACCGGCTTGACCCGCGGGTGCGGCGTGAAGCCCGCCGGCAGGTTCACGTGCGCGTCGGCGATCTTCTCGATGATCGACCGGTCGACCCCGGTGGGCAGCTTGGTCGGGACCTGCTGCTCCTCCTCGATCGACGGCGAGGTCTTGATCGGGTGCTTCTCCAGCTCCCGGACCTCGTTGAACACGTGCTCCAGCTGCGACGAGAAGTCCTGCAACGCCTTCTCGGCCTCTTCGACCGAGATGTCGCCGCGACCGATCAGGGACTCGGTGTAGGTCTTGCGCACCGAGCGCTTGGTGTCGATCACGTCGTACATCGCCGGCTGCGTCATCGAGGGGTCGTCGCCCTCGTTGTGGCCGCGACGGCGGTAGCAGACCATGTCGATCACGACGTCCTTGTTGAACGCCTGCCGGTAGTCCACCGCCAGCTTCGCGACCCAGTAGCACGCCTCCGGGTCGTCGCCGTTGACGTGGAACACCGGCGCGCCGATCATCTTCGCCACGTCGGTCGAGTACTTCGACGAGCGCGAGTGCTCGGGCGCGGTGGTGAAGCCGACCTGGTTGTTGACCACCACGTGCACCGTGCCGCCGGTGCGGTAACCGCGCACCAGCGCCAGGTTCAACGTCTCGGCGACCACGCCCTGGCCCGCGAACGCCGCGTCGCCGTGCAGCGCGACCGGCAGCACGGTGAAGCCCGCGCCGCCCTTGTCCAGCATGTCCTGCTTGGCCCGGACGATGCCCTCCAGCACCGGGTCCACGGCCTCCAGGTGCGACGGGTTCGCGGTCAGCGACACCTTGGTCTCGCCGTCACCGAACATCCGGAAGTACTTGCCCTCGGCGCCCAGGTGGTACTTGACGTCACCGGAGCCGTGCGCCTGACCGGGGTCGAGGTTGCCCTCGAACTCGCGGAAGATCTGCGAGATCGGCTTGCCGACGATGTTCGCCAGCACGTTCAGCCGGCCGCGGTGCGGCATGCCGATGACGACCTCGTCGATCTCGTGCTCGGCGGCCTTGTCCAGCACCGCGTCGAGCAGCGGGATGACCGTCTCGCCGCCCTCGAGCGAGAACCGCTTCTGGCCGACGTACTTCGTCTGCAGGAAGGTCTCGAACGCCTCGGCGGCGTTGAGCTTCGACAGGATGTACTTCTGCACGGTGGCCGGCGGCTTCTCGTGCGGCACCTCGACGCGCTCCTGGATCCAGAGGCGCTCCTCCGGGTCGAGGATGTGCATGTACTCGACGCCGACGGTGCGGCAGTACGAGTTGCGCAGCACGCCCAGGATGTCGCGCAGCTTCATCCGCTCCTGGCCCGCGAACCCGCCGACCGGGAACTCCCGGTCCAGGTCCCACAGGGTCAGGCCGTGCGACAGCACGTCGAGGTCCTGGTGGCTGCGCTGGCGGTAGTTCAGCGGGTCCGTGTCGGCCATCAGGTGGCCGCGGGTGCGGAACGCGTCGATCAGCTCGATGACGCGGGCGGTCTTGTCGACCGCGCCCTCGGGGATGTCGGCGACCCAGCGGATCGGCTCGTACGGCAGCCGCAGCGACGTGAAGACGTCGTCGTAGAAGCCGTCCTCGCCCAGCAGCAGCTGGTGGATGCGGCGGAGGAACTCGCCCGACTCCGCGCCCTGGATGACGCGGTGGTCGTAGGTGGAGGTCAGCGTGATGACCTTGCTGACGCCCATGTCCGTCAGGGCCTGCTCGCTGGTGCCCTGGAAGTGCGCCGGGTACTCCATCGCGCCGACACCGATGATCGTGCCCTGGCCCGCCTGGAGACGCGGCACCGAGTGGTTGGTGCCGATCGTGCCCGGGTTGGTCAGCGAGATGGTGGTGCCGGAGAAGTCCTCGGTGGTCAGCGAGCCTGACCGCGCCTTGCGGATCAGGTCCTCGTAGGCCTGCCAGAACTGCGTGAACGTCATGTTCTCGCAGCCCTTGATCGAGGCGACGACCAGCGTGCGGGCGCCGTCCTTGCCGGGCAGGTCGATCGCCAGGCCGAAGTTCACGTGCTCGGGGGTGACCACGAACGGCTTGCCGTCGACCGCGGCGTAGTGCCGGTTCATGTTCGGGTACGCCTGGAGCGCCCGGACCACCGCGTAGCCGATCAGGTGGGTGAAGGAGACCTTCCCACCGCGGGTGCGCTTGAGGTGGTTGTTGATCACGATGCGGTTGTCGGCCAGCAGCTTGGCGGGCACGGCGCGCACGCTCGTCGCGGTCGGAACGGAGAGCGACAGCTCCATGTTCTTCGCGATGGCGGCGGAAGCGCCTCGGAGCTGCTTCTGCTCCTCGCCCTGGGCCGGCTGCACCGGCGCCGCCTTGGCGGCCTGGGCGGGCGCGGGCTTGCTCGTGGGCTTCTGGGTCGGCGCCTGGCTCTTCGGCTGCTGCGTTGGCGCCGGTGTGGCGGGCGCCGACCTGGTGGTCTGCTGCTGGGCCGGAGCCGGCTTGGTGGCGGTCGTGGTGCCGTTCTCCGCGGCCGTCGCGGCCCCGTTGCCAGACCGCTGCGTCGACGACTTGTAGTCGGCGAAGAAGTCGTGCCAGGCCGGGTCTACCGACGACGGGTCGGCGAGGAACTGCTCGTACATCTCCTCGACCAGCCACTCATTGGGGCCGAACTGTGAAGCAGGACTGCTGCTGGACACGGCTGGCGCTCGCCTCTATCCATCTCGCTCTTGGTAATGAACTCACTCATGGTCAGGCTAGTCCCCCGTCTGGTGCAGTTCACACACAGGAGGTACCGGGCATCGAGTGTTCGCTCACAGGATCGATCAGGGCATCGGTCCCGTTATGGGTGCTTGAGCATCACTTGAGGTTAAGCCCGTCACGTCCCGCGTTGGGCTTCGACTTGGAGTAGTTCTGCGCACTGTCGCGGGTATCTCGGTGTGAGCTGTTCAGCCGGCTGAAACCTGTGCTCCGGGCGTGCCCTGGCTGTGCTCTGACCTGCTTGTTCAACCTTGGGGTTGACTTCGGTGGGTGGGCTTCGTATCGTTGTGTTCAACCGAGCGGTTGAGTAAGGAGATGGTGGTGGACGACCAGCTGTCGCGGGTGTTCTCGGCCCTGGCCGACCCGATCCGGCGCGACATGGTGGCGCGACTGGCGGTGGGCGACGCGACCGTGAACGAGTTGGCCGAGCCGTACTCCGTGACCGTGCAGGCCGTGTCGAAGCACCTCAAGGTCCTCGAGGACGCCGGGCTCGTCAGCCGCAGCAGGCAGGCGCAGCGGCGGCCCGTCCACCTCGAGGCGGAGGTGTTCGACCTGATGACGAAGTGGATCGAGCGCTACCGGCAGGAGGCGGAACAGCGCTACCGGCGACTGGACGCCGTGCTCGCCGAGATGGCGGCCGAAGACCCGAACCCAGCACAGACCCGTGTTCCGCAGACCCGTGTTCAAGGAGAAGCGTCATGACGACGACCACGCACCCCGAGACCAGCATCAGCGCCGACCCGGCGTTGCCGACCATCCACATCACCCGCGAGTTCGACGCGCCGGTGGACGCGGTGTTCCGGGCGCACGTCGACCCCGACCTGGTGGTGAAGTGGCTGGGCCCGCGCTCGGTGACCATGCGCGTCGACCGGTGGGACGCGTCGACCGGCGGGGCGTACCGGTACGTGCACACCCACGGTGGCGAGGAGTACCGGTTCTACGGCTCGTTCCACGAGGTGCGGCCGAGTGAGCGGATCGTGCAGACGTTTACGTTCGAGGGATTCCCGGACGGTGTAGCGCTGGAGACGCTGACGTTCGAGAACCTGGGCGGCGGCCGGACGCGCCTGCACGCGGTCAGCGTGTTCGAGACGACCGAGGCCCGTGACATGGCGATGGCCAGCGGTATGGAGACCGGTGTCGTCGAAGGCTACGAACAGCTGGACGAACTGCTCGCCGAGGCCTGATCCACCCCCTCGCCCCGCACGCCTCACCGGCTGCGGGGCAGCCTCATGTCCGCACCCCTGCCCGGGAACGCACGCCGCCCGACACCGGCGCCCGGAACCCACGACCTTCTCGACCCGATCCAGCCCGTCGCCGCCGCCGCTGCCGCCCGCCGCTGCCGCCGCCCTGTCATCGCCGCCCGCCGTCGGCCGCCACCCATCGCCGGTCGTCGGGTGAAGTCGATCTCCGGAGCACCTGGCCGCCCGCCCGGCACCGCACCGCCCGGCACCGCCTGCTGATCCCGACCCCCGTGTCCTGCCGACTCCGCGCCTGCCGACCCGCGCTTCGGGCCGGTGGGTCCGGTGAGCTGGGGCCGGTGGGTCCGGTGGGTGTCGGCTCGGGTGGTTGGTCGCGGGCCTCGTTGTTTCAACCGACGTTTGACCCGAAAAATAACAGCGTTTCCTGAGGTTGTCGGGCCATGATCACCCGATTGTGTGGCCTGCCGCCCCATAGGGGGTGGGGGCGCGTGGTTAGTGGGTGGTGGTGAGTTCGGTTGTATCGAGGTTCGCGCCGTGGGACCAGAGGCGGGCGTAGTGGCCGTTCGCTTCCAGCAGTTCGGCGTGCGTGCCCTGTTCGACGATCTTGCCTTCGGACAGGACCACGATCCGGTCGGCGCGGGCGGCGGTGGCCAGGCGGTGGGCTACTACGAACGTTGTCCGTGCGCCGGCCAGGTGGTCGCTCGCCGCCAGTACCGCCGACTCGGTCGCCGGGTCCAGGGCGGCGGTGGCTTCGTCCAGGAGCAGCAGGGTGGGCTGGACGAGTTCGGCGCGGGCCAGGGCGACCAGTTGGCGTTGTCCGGCGGACAGGCTCTGGCCCCGTTCGCCCACCTGCTGGTGGAACGCGGCGGGCAGGGCGGCGACTACCGGCATGGCGCCGACGGCGCGGACGGCTGCCTCGATCTCGGCTCGGGTGGCGTCGGGCTTGCCGTAGGCGACGTTCTCCGCGATGTCGCCGCCGAACAGGTGCGCCTCCTGCGGCACGATGCCGAGTCGCTGTCTCAGCGCCGACAGGTCGTAGTCGCGGACGTCCACGCCGTCGATCAACACCGTGCCCTCGGTGACGTCGTAGAACCGCGCCACGAGCTTGACCAGCGTCGACTTGCCGGCACCGGTGGCGCCGACCAGCGCCACGGTCTCGCCGGCGGGGACGTGCAGCGAGATCCCCTCGACCGCCGGCCGGGTGGTGCCCTGGTAGGCGAACGTCACGTCCCGCAGTTCCACCTCGCCGCGCAGCGTCGTCACCGGCACCGGGTCGTCGGCCGGCGGGACGGTGGTGGGCGTCCGGAGCAGGTCGCCGATCCGGCTGAGGCCGACCCTGGCCTGCTGGTAGCCGTCGAACACACCGGACAGCTGGTACAGCGGCGAGAAGAACAGGCCCAGGTACAGCACGAACGCCAGCAGCACGCCGGGCGACAGGGTGCCGTCCGCCACCCGGTACGCGCCGACCACGAGAACCCCCGCCTGCGCCACGCCCGACAGCAGGGCGAGGAACGGGAAGTAGGTGGCGATGTAGCGCTGCGCCCGGATGCGGGACCGGCGGTAGGCGTTGCTGCGCTCGGCGAACGCCTCCGCCGAACGCGCCTCCCGCGTGTACGCCTGGGCAACGCGCAGGCCCGAGACGTTCTCCTGGAGATCGGCGTTGACCGCGCTGATGCGCTCCCGCGCCTCCCCGTACGCGGCGGACGACAGGCGTTGGAAGATCACCGTCGCCACCAGCAGCACCGGCAGCACGCTCAACGCCACCAGCGCCAGCCCCGGGTCCGTGACCGCCAGCGCCACCGCGATGCCGGCCACGGTCAACACGCTGATCACGAACGTCGTCAGCCCTGTCTGGAGGAAGCTGGACAGGGCGTCCACATCCGTGGTCATCCGGGTCATGATCCGCCCGGCCATCTCGCGCTCGTAGTAGTCCAGCCCGAGTCGTTGCAGGTGGGCGTAGCTGCGCACGCGCAACAGGTACAGCAGCCGCTCGCCGATCCTCGACGTCACCACCGTGCCCGCCGCCGCCGACACCCAGCCCAGCACCACCAGCGTGAAGCTGATCGCGACCGCCGCCCACAGCCACCCGACCTCACCGCCGACCACACCCCGGTCGACGCCCAGGCGCACCAGGTTCGGCGACGTGACCGCCAGCGCCGTGTCGACCAGCAGGAGCCCGGCCACGCCGAGCATCGCCCAGCGGACGGGCCGAAGCAGGGTGCGCAGGCGGAAACCGGGATCGGGCGCGCGTGGGTCCTCGCCGTTCAGGGCGGGCATTTCCAGCGCGGGCGGCAGGGCGTGGACGCGCGCCATGAGCTCCGGGGTCGGCGGGGTGCCGCCGAGCAGCGCCGACGCGCCGCCACCGCCCCGCGACACCTTGGCCGTGCGCGCGGCCCGGTTCGCCGCGCGCACCACCAGTTCGTCCTCGTCGGACTCCGGCCACAGGTCGGGTGTCGTGCCGTCCGGTCCCGGTTCGAGCCGGGTGTCGGCACGGGGGGCGACCTGCTCGATCGCCTCACCCGGGCCGGCCAGCAGCTCGCGGTAGAGGCGGCAGCGCTTGTGCAGTTCGGCGTGCGTGCCCACGTCGACCACGCGGCCCGCGTCGAGCACGGCGATGCGGTCGGCCAGCGTCAACGACGAGCGCCGGTGCGCGATCAGCAACGTGGTGCGCTCGGCCGTCACGGCGGCCAGCGTGCGGTGGATCGCCGCCTCGGTGGCGGTGTCCACGGCCGACGTCGCGTCGTCCAGCACCAGCACGCGGGGGTCGGACAGCAGCGAACGGGCCAGGGCCACCCGCTGGCGCTGGCCGCCGGACAGCGTCAGGCCCCGCTCGCCGACCACGGTGTCGTAGCCGTTCGGCAGCGCCTCGATGAACTCGTGCGCCTCGGCCGCCCGTGCCGCCGCCCGCACCTGCTCATCGGACGCATCCGGTAGACCGTATGCAATATTCGCCCGCACGGTGTCCGAGAACAGGAACGCCTCCTCGAACACCGTCCCCACGGTCCGCCGCAACGACGACAGCCGCAGCTCCCGCACGTCCACGCCGCCGACCGACACCGCGCCCTCGTGCACGTCGTAGAACCGGGGCAGCAGCAGCGACACCGTCGACTTGCCCGAACCCGCCGTGCCCACGATCGCCAGCGTCTCGCCCGGCTCGACCCGCAGAGACACCCCGGACAGCACCGGCTCGCTGCGCGTGTACCCGAACGTCACGTCCCGCAGCTCCACCGCCACCGGACCGGGCGGGACGTCGCGGTCGCCGTCCACCACGTCCGGCTGCGAGTCGATCAGCTCGTACACCCGCTCCACGCCCGCACGCGCCAGCTGGGCCGTCACCATCAGGCTCGACAGCAGCCGGGTCGGGCCGACCAGGGTCGCCACGTAGGTGGAGAACGCCAGGAAGGTGCCCAACGTCACCTCACCGCGCACCGCCAGCCAGCCGCCCAGCGCGAGCACCGCGACCTGACCCAGGTACGGCAGCGCGGTCAACGTCGCCGCCGGGCGCGCGGTCAGCCGTGCCGCGCGCATCCGTTCGGCGAACAGCAGCTTCGCCCGCGCCTCCAGCCTGGTGACCTCGCGCGCCTCCTGCCCGAAGCCCTTGACCACGCGCACGCCGGTCACGGTCTCCTCGACCTGCTGCGCCACGTCCGCCGCGCGTTGCTGCGCCGACCAGGTGGCCGGGAACAGGGTCAGCCTGCTGCGTGCCGCGACCACCCCGACGGCGGGCACGATCACCAGCGCGATGACGGTCAGCAGCGGTGACAGCCAGAACATCGCCACCAGCGCCGCCACCGCGAACACGACCGTGCCGAACGCCAGCGGTGTCATCGACAGCAGGCTGTTGACCAGCTGCAGGTCGGTGATCGAGCGGGACACCACCTGACCGGTGCGCAACGCGTCCTGCTTCGGCCCGTCCAACCGCTGCACCGCGCCGAACACCGCCTGCCGCAGGTCGTGCTGAACGTCCACGGCGAGCCGCCCGCCCAGGAACCGCCGCACGAACGCGGTGCCGAAGGTCAGCAGTTCCAGGCCGACGAGCGCGATCGCCAGCCACGTGAGCCGGTCGGTGCGGCCGGCGATGGCGTCGTCCACGGCGATCTTGATCAGCAACGGGCTGACGGCTTGGAGACCCACGCCCACGACGGCGGCCAGCACCGACCACACCACGAGCGCACGGTGCTTCCAGCACGCGGTGGCGAGTCTGCGGATCCAGCCGTCGGAAGTAGTCACGGATCCAACATAGGTCTGGCCACCGACAGTTTTGTGGCCGTGGATGTGACGAAGGCCGCCCCGAAGTTCGGGACGGCCCACGATCACCCGATCAAGATCACCTGATCAGGTGAGGGTCACGTGATGTCCTTGCGCTGAGTGGCCGCCCAGCCGCCGAGGAAGAACAGTGCCGTCCAGACCAGGAAGATGAGTCCGCTCAGCCACCAGTCGAACGCGCCGAGCGCGCCCGCGACGGCCCGCAGCCCGTCCACCAGGTCGTCCGGCACCACACCGGCGTTCGCCAGGAACAACGACGACGCCACCGAGCCGGTCAGGCCGTTCACCGCGCCGTTGGGCAGGAAGCCGATGATCTCCGGCAGGCCCTGCGAGGCCAACACGATCTGGATGCCGTTCTCCACGAGGAGCATGTAGAGCAGCAGCACCACGGTGGTGCCCACGACGCTGGTCATCAGCGCGCCGACACCGACCCCGAACATGGTCATCAGGATCGACGACAGGATGCCGACACCGGCCAGCGCGAGCCACCCGGTCGCGTCCGGCAGGGCGCTCGTGTCCGAGGTGATCACCACGCCGATGCTCACCGACGCCACGATCGCGATGCCGAAGATCGCGCCCCACACGATGTAGACGATCATCTTCGCGGCCAGCGCGGAGACCCTGTTCGGCGCGGTGAGGAACGTCGTGGTGATCGTCTTGCGGTTGATCTCGTTCGCGATCGCCAGGCCGCCGAAGATCATCGGGAAGAGCGTGGCCACGTTGATGCTGCGGGCCATCCCGAACAGCGCCATCTGCCACTGCGACGGGTCCACCCCGAGGAACTCGGTCAGGTCTTCGGCCTCGGAACTGCTCATGAAATCGGTGACGCTGGTGAAGATGGCGCCGGTGAGCAGCGCCCAACCCAGCGCCATCAGCACGGTCGGGATCATCAGGCCCCACCACAGGCCCGTGCTGGTGGTCTTGCGGAACTCCGCCTTGATCAGGTTGCCCATCACGCACCGCCCCCGAGGCCGCCCTGACCGTGTTGCTGACCGTACGGGTTGTCCTGCGGCGGCTGCTGGTACCCCGGCGGAGGTGGTTGGTAGCCCTGCGGGGGCTGTTGGTACGGCTGCTGGTAGCCCGGCGGCGGCGGTTGCTGCTGGTAAGGCTGCTGCTGGAACGGCTGCTGCTGGAACGGCTGCGACGGGGTCTGGTAGCCGGGTTGCTGCTGGTAGCCGGGCTGTTGGTAACCCGGCTGTTCGTAGCCCTGCTGCTTGTACCCGACCGGCGCCGCGTACTGGCCACTGGTGAGCTGGAAGAACAGCCGCTCCAGGTCGGCCTTCTCCTCCTGGATGCCGTAGATCGACACGCCCGCCTTCAACGCGACGTCCGCGATCTGCTTGGCCTCCACGCCGCTGACCGCGATCCGGCCGTCCGGCAGCTGCTCGATCGCGTTGATCCCGTCCTCGCGCAGCGCCGCGACCAGCGCGCCGGTGTCGGACGGCTGCACGAGCACCCGGGCCTGCTGCTGGTCGCGCAGGTTGTCCAGCGGCCCGTAGTACATGGTCTGGCCGCGGCTGATGATGACCACCTGGTCGACGGTCTGCTCGACCTCGGCCAGCAGGTGGCTGGAGATCAGCACGGTCCGCCCGCTGCGCGCGTAGGACTGCAGGAACGTCCGCAGCCACGCGATGCCCTCCGGGTCCAGCCCGTTGGCCGGCTCGTCCAGCACCAGGATCTGCGGGTCGCCGAGCAGCGCGGTGGCCAGGGCCAGCCGCTGCTTCATGCCCAGCGAGTAGCCGCCCGCCTTGCGGTCGCCCGCCGCGCCGAGGCCGACGAGTTGGAGCACCTGGTCGGCGCGCGAGTCCGGCACGCCGATCGCGGCGGCGTAGACCAGCAGGTGGTTGCGGGCGGTGCGCTTCGGGTGGAAACCCTGCGCCTCCAGCACCGCGCCGACCACCCGGGCCGGGTTGCCGAGTTGGTTGAACGGCCTGCCGTTGATCAGTCCGATGCCCGCGGTCGGGGTCACCAGGCCGAGCAGCATGCGCAGCGTCGTCGTCTTGCCCGCCCCGTTGGGGCCGAGGAAGCCGGTCACCGAACCGGGTTCCACCGTGAAGCTGAGATTCTGCACCGCTGCGACCGGACCGAACTGCTTGGTCAAGTTCTGCACCACGATGCGGCCAGTGCCGTCGTGCACGCGCGTCCCTCCCGTGTACTCCTATCGGGCGTCATCCTGCCCTAGGAGGATCACTCGGGTAGGGCGTGTCGTGGTTTCGATCGGGACACCGGTATCTCGGTCGTCGTCTCGGTGTCGGCGGAACGGCGCAACGAGCGCAGCGGACGGCGGCGTTCGCGGTGCGGCAGGCCGTCGCCGATGAGGTGCTGGTGGGCCATCGTCCACACCTGGCACGGCCACTTCTTGTGCCGCAGGATGCCGGGGCACGCGCCGCAGCGGCCGTCCGGATCGGGTTGGTGCACGGTCAGCAGCAGGCGCCAACCGTCGGCCAGGCGGTGGATCTCGGAGCGCGCGAGCGGCACGAGGGCGTCCGCCTCACCGCGTTCGGCGATCTCGTCCAGCAGCGCCAGCCGGCGCAGCACGGCGGTCCGCAGTGCCTCGTCCACGTGGGCTCACATCCTGTCGGCGGCTTGGTCGAGCAGGCGGTGCAACCTTCGCGTCTGTGTGACTGACATCACAGCGGACTCGCCGGGGGGTGCGACCAGCAGAACTCGGTCGTTCTCGACGAGCACGGTCATCGACCGGTCCCGTCCGAACGGGTCGTGGCAGTCGATCCAACCCTGAGGTTCAGCCATCTGCGCTCCGATCGGGGATGGCGCGGCAGAGCTCCGCGCGAGCGGACGACCCCGCTGCGTAGCTGCGGAGTTTCCGTCCTGTGCATCGGTCGCGGGGTCGTCGTGACTTACCTGTTACGACGCGAATTCACTCGTTCGCTTGAGGGCGCGCACGGTCCGTTGTCGACCGGGGAAGAAAAGTTAGACCGGATCGGTGGGCCCGCTGGGCATGAGACCCGTTGTCCCGCTAAGCTTGCAACGCGGCCCGCTCCCAGTGACCCCCAGGCTGGTTGAGCGGGCCGTCTTTATTGCCGAAAGGGCCCCGCTCACAGCACGTGAGCGGGGCCCTTTCGCGTAACGGGTCTGAATCGGTTCGCGCGATCAGCCCGCGCGAGCCCGTCGACGGGTCAGAAGCCGATCGGGGTGTGGGGCAGGCCGTGCGCCTCGGCGACCGGCTGGTTGGTCAGCAGGCCGTCGTGCACGTTCAGGCCGAGCGCCAGCGACGCGTCCGCGCTCAGCGCCGCCTGCCAGCCCTTGTCGGCCAGCGCCACGGCGTACGGCAGGGTCACGTTGGTCAACGCGTAGGTCGAGGTGCGCGGCACCGCGCCGGGCATGTTCGCGACGCAGTAGAAGACCGAGTCGTGCACCTGGTAGGTCGGGTCGGCGTGCGTGGTCGGCCGTGAGTCGGCGAAGCAGCCGCCCTGGTCGATCGCGATGTCCACCAGCACCGAGCCGGGCTTCATGTCGGCCACCAGTTCGTTGCTGACGAGCTTCGGCGCCTTCGCACCCGGCACCAGCACCGCGCCGATCACCAGGTCGGCGTCGCGGACGGCCTGCTCGACCGCGTAGCGGTTGGACGTCACGGTGCGCAGCCTGCCCTGGTAGAGGGCGTCGATGTGGCGCAGCCGGTCCACGTTCGTGTCCAGGATCTGGACGTCCGCGCCCATGCCGACGGCGATCGCGGCCGCGTTCAGGCCCGCCACACCGCCGCCGATGACGACGACGCGCGCCGGGTGCACGCCGGGCACGCCGCCGGGCAGCACGCCACGGCCGCCGGAGGGCTTCATCAGCGCGAACGCGCCCACCTGCGGCGCGAGGCGGCCCGCGACCTCGGACATCGGGGCCAGCAGCGGCAGCGCGCCGTTCGCGGTCTGCACGGTCTCGTAGGCGATCGCGGTGGTGCCGGAGTCCAGCAGCGCCCGGGTCAGCGGCTGGTCGGCGGCCAGGTGGAGGTAGGTGAACAGGACCTGGCCCTTGCGCAGCCGCGGGTACTCCTCGGCGATGGGCTCCTTGACCTTGAGCACCAGGTCGCCCTCGGCCCACACGTCGTCCGCGGTGGCCAGGACCTTCGCGCCGGCGGCCACGTACTCGTCGTCCGTGATGGCCGAACCGAGGCCCGCGCCGGTCTCGACGAACACGTCGTGGCCGCGCTGCGTCAGCTCGTGGGCGCCCGCCGGGGTCAGCGCGACGCGGTACTCGTGGTTCTTGATCTCGCGGGGAACTGCGATCCGCACGGTGGGCTCCTTCAGGCGTTGTTACGCCAAAGGTCCGGTACCGGGGTTTCGGTGTCATCGTGCCGCCGGCACGAACGGGGAGGGGTCGGGTTGTGCCAGGTGAACAAGTCCGGAGGTGCGTTGACACCCGTCCGGGGCACACCTAGCGTTCGGGCCACCAACTGAACATCGGCCGCGGCGCGTTGTGGGCGCCGGAACCCGCGCGGGAGAGACCTCGGTGTTCGTGCCGAGGCGCCGAAGGAGCAAGTACCCCGCACACTCTCAGGCAGCGAGAACCGCTCGGGTGAGGCGACTCTGGAAAGCGTGCTTCGGCGCGCACCCACGGTGCAAGCCGGGTCGGGACGACGCCTCAGTCGTGACGGCGCGGTGAAGCTCTCAGGTCCCAGGACAGAGTGGGGATCCGGACCTCGCCTTTAGGGAGCGCTGTCGTGACTTTTCCGGACAACCTGCTGTACACGCCCGAGCACGAGTGGGTGGACTGGGCACCGGGTACCCAGGACCCCGTGGCGATCGGTATCACCTCGTACGCGGCGGACTCGTTGGGCGACATCGTGTTCGTGGAGCTGCCCGAGCTCGGCACCGTCGTCAAGTCGGGCGACGTGTGCGGCGAGCTGGAGTCCACCAAGTCGGTGAGCGACCTGTACGCGCCGGTCAGCGGTGAGGTGGTGGCGGTCAACGAACAGGCCGTGAACGACCCGTCGTTGATCAACAACGATCCGTACGGCCGTGGCTGGCTGTTCAAGGTGGCGGTGACCGACGCGACCGGGTTGCTGACCGCCGCGAAGTACGCGGAACTGACCGGGGACTGACGTCGTGGCGATCAGCGTGTTCGACCTGTTCTCGGTCGGGATCGGACCGTCCAGTTCGCACACCGTGGGTCCGATGCGGGCGGCGGCGATGTTCACGGCCCGGCTGCGTCCGGTGCTGGAGTCGGTCCACCGGGTGCACGTGGAGCTGTTCGGGTCGCTCGGCGCGACCGGGCACGGGCACGGCAGCCCCAAGGCGGTGCTGCTCGGGTTGGAGGGGCACCGGCCGGAGGAGGTCGACCCGGCGGAGGCCGAGCGGCGGGTGGAGGAGGTCCGCGCGACCGGGCGGCTGCGGCTCGGTGGCGTGCGGGACATCGCGTTCACCGAGGACACCGATCTGGTGATGCACCGGCGGAAGTCGTTGCCGTTGCACCCCAACGGTATGAGCTTCGCCGCCTATTCGGGTGACGTCCTGGTCGACTCGGCGGTGTACTACTCCGTCGGCGGCGGGTTCGTGGTGGACGAGACGGCCACCGGGACCGACCGGATCAAGCCGGACGAGACGCCGGTCGCGCACCCGTTCCGCAGCGGTGACGAGCTGTTGGCGCGGACCCGGGAGACCGGGTTGTCGATCAGCAAGGTGATGCTCGCCAACGAGCTGTCGTGGCGCAGTGAGGCCGAGGTGCGGTCGGGTCTGCTGCACATCTGGGACGTCATGCAGGAGTGCGTCGAACGCGGCTGCACGCAGGCCGGTGTGCTGCCGGGAGGGCTGAAGGTCCGGCGGCGCGCGGCCGAGATGCGGCAGCGGATGGCCGCCGAGCACTTCGCCACCGACCCGTTGCGGGTGATGGACTGGGTGACGCTGTTCGCGCTGGCGGTGAACGAGGAGAACGCCGCCGGCGGTCGCGTGGTGACCGCGCCGACCAACGGTGCGGCCGGGATCGTGCCGGCCGTGCTGCACTACTACACCCGGTTCGTGCCGGGCGCGTCCGACGACGGGGTGGTGCGGTTCCTGTTGACGGCGGGCGCGGTCGGCGTGCTGTTCAAGGAGAACGCGTCGATCTCGGGCGCCGAGGTCGGGTGCCAGGGCGAGGTCGGCTCGGCGTGCTCCATGGCGGCGGGCGGGCTGGCCGAGGTGATGGGCGGCACGCCGGAGCAGGTCGAGAACGCGGCCGAGATCGCCATGGAGCACAACCTCGGGCTGACGTGCGACCCGATCGGCGGGTTGGTGCAGATCCCGTGCATCGAGCGGAACGCGCTGGCGTCGATCAAGGCCATCACGGCGGCGCGGATGGCGTTGCGCGGTGACGGTTCGCACTTCGTGTCCCTGGACAAGGTCATCAAGACCATGCGTGAGACGGGCAAGGACATGAAGAGCAAGTACAAGGAGACCGCACGCGGCGGCCTGGCCGTCAACGTCATCGAGTGCTGACAAGGGGCGGGAGGTGGCCCGAGGCGGGCCACCTCCCGCTTCGCGCGGTGGGCGGTGGGTCGATGGCCGGCGGCCTACCCGGGGAGCTAGGGCAGAGCGGACTCGATCGCCTTCAGCACGGTCTCGTCCTCCGGCTCGGTGGTCGGCCGGAACCGCGCCACGACCTCGCCGGACGGGGCGATCAGGAACTTCTCGAAGTTCCACTGCACGTCACCGGCCGCGCCGTCGGCATCGGCGAACTCCGTCAGCTCCGCGTACAGCGGGTGCCGCGACGGGCCGTTGACCTCGATCTTCTCGAACATCGGGAACGTCACACCGTAGGTGGTCGAGCAGAAGGTCGCGATCTCCTCGGCCGTGCCCGGCTCCTGCCCGGCGAACTGGTTGCACGGGAACCCCACCACGGAGAAACCCTGTGCCGCGTACCGCTCCTGAAGTCGCTCCAAGCCCTTGTACTGCGGCGTCAGGCCGCACTTGGACGCGACGTTCACCACCAGCAACGCCTTGCCCGCCAACGTGCCCAGGCTCGAAGGCTCGCCGGACAGGGTGTGCACGGGGATGTCGTGGATGCTCATGCCCCCGAGGCTACGTGCCGTTCCACCAGTGCCCGCAAGGCCGTCATCTCCGCGGTCAGGGCGGCACGGCCCGACTCCGTCACGTTCACCCACGTTCGCGGGCGTTTGCCGTCGTAACCCTTCTCCACCGCCACCAACCCGGCCTGCTCCAGCACCGCGATGTGCCGCGACAGGTTGCCCGCCGTCAACTCCAAAGTGGACCGCAGGTACCCGAACTCGACCCGCTTCGCCTCCGCCGCGATGGTCAGGATGCCCAGCCGGTGCCTCTGGTGCACCACGTCGTCCAGCGACGCGGTCGGGTGCTCAGCCACGCCGCAAGCCCACCAGACCGCCGACGACGAGCACAAATCCGGGCAGCCACCACACGCCCATGGACAACGTGGTGGCGGGCGTCACGACCAGCGGCGTGAAGGCGGCGGACACGCACAGCACGACGAGGTAGGCCGCCGTGATGGTGGTGAACCGGGTGCTGCGCTCGACGGCCGCCAACACCACCAGGCCGAGACCGATCGCGATGAACTGCCCGATCGTGCTGTGGGCGTACTGCAGGAACGCCGTGCCGAGCACGGCCACCGGCAACGTCACGACGCGTGGCGCCCTCCGGCGCCACAGCACCGTTCAGCGCGGCCTCGTTGAGCGACAGGCCGAGCATCCACGTGCTCGTGGTGCGGATCAGGCGACGTGCAGTCCGAGGATGCGCCGTGCGGTCGGCGCCATGCCCAACACCAACGACAGGAGCGTCACCGGAACGGCAACTGTGTACGGCAGGAATCACCCGTACGAATCCCTCAAGCGGTTCACGCGAGGGAAAACCGAACCGGCTGAGACGGAGCGCGCCACCGTCAAAGATCGGATCACTCGGATGGATCAGGCGGGGTGTTCAAACGGTAATGGTCTTCGCAGGCCCTTGCGGCAAACGCATTTCACGAATGTGAAGATTGTTGACGATTAGGCTCCGGAGTCCCTACGGTCACCTGAGAGGTCCGAGGACCTTCGCAGAACCCCGTAGAGGGGCCCACGACTTCGGCGGCGGTGTCGTGAGCCCTTCTACGGCGGTTTCGGCGGCCGTGCCGCGCGTCAGAAGTCGAACACCGGACCGGTCTCGGCACGCATCACGCACCGGTTCGGGAACTCCGCCTCGAAGCTGCGCGTCTCGCCCCGCCACGTGCCGGACGCCTTCACCGTCACCGGGTCGTACTCCAACGTGCAGATGCCCGAACCGGTCGCCAGGCCGCCGATCTGGCCGTCCACACCGGACAGCGCGAGGCAGGCCATGTCGGCCCTCGGGTGCAGGCCGCCGGTCGGCTCGCAGGTCAGGTTGACCAGCCGGAGCGAATCGCTGTTCAGCACGCTGAGCACGAAGCTCGACTCGGGTGCGGAGAAGGCGGGAACCAGCGCGGCTATCGCCGTCAACAGGGGGAGTGGTGCCATGCTGCCCAGCCTGGCCGCCTGGCACGACTCGCTCCAGGGAACTCACCGGATCGTGTGGTCCCGACCGTGGCGGCTCACCGGAGGGCGCCCACGACCAGCTCCGCGACCGCCCGCATCCCGGCGGCGTTGGGGTGCACCGGGAACGCGGGCGCGGTCGGCACCAGCCCCTCCACCCACTTCACGCCCGGCAACTGGCACACGTCCCGGCCGCGGCTGCTCGGGTACGGGTCGACGAACGTCGCGCCCACCGCGGCTGCCTGCGCGCCCAGCATCGCGTTCAGGCGGCGCTGGGTGGCGTCCAGGTACGGCACGTCGCCCACCGAGATCGGCACCACGGGCCAGCACCCGTGCGACGGCGGCAGGATGCGCAGGTAGGCCACCACGGCGACGCGGGCGTCGGGCGCGCGCTCCGTGATGCCCTGGAGTACCGCCGCGACCTTGGGGGCCAAGGCGTTGATCCGCGCGGCCAGCTGGTCCGTGCCGCCCGCCGTGTACCGCGTGGTGCAGGGGGCGCCGACCGGGTCGAGCACGCTGTCCTGGGCGCAGGTCAGGATGATGTCGGAGAACCCGATGTCGTTGCCGCCGATGGTGACCGTGACCAGGTCGGTGTCCGCGGTCAGCGCGTTGAGCTGCGGCGGGTTCGGGCCGAACGGCACGTCCTGGGGTGCGGTCATGTCCTCGGTGGTGGCGCCGCCGCACGTGACGTCGGTGAGCTTCGTGCCGAGCCGTGCGGCGACCACGGACGCGTAGTTCTGGGTGGACCGGAAGCAGCCGAGCGGATCGGTGCGCTGGTGCGGGATGAACGGGCCGGAGGCGTAGGAGTCGCCGAGTGCGACGTACTTCGCGTACTCGGGTGTCGCGGCAGCGGCAGCGGCAGCGGCGGTGGCGGGGGCAGTCGCGGTGGCGGGAACCACGAACGCCGCGACGAGGGCAAGTGCCGCGGGCAGGCGGAGGGTCATCGTCGACCTCATTACTCGCGAGTAGGCAGGGTCCTGCGGATCGTGTCTGTGAGGTAGCTCACTGTCAAGGTCGGCTTCTCGGTTGGGCACGCCAGGGTGGGTGAATGGCTTCCGAGGTGCGCAGGGTGGCGCTGGCCAGTTCGGCGGGCAACGCGGTGGAGTTGTACGACTTCCTGCTCTACGGCACCGCGTCGGCGCTGGTGTTCGACAAGTTGTTCTTCCCGTCCTTCGACCCGCGCATCGGCACGCTGCTGGCGTTCGCCACGTTCGGTGCGGGGTTCCTGGCCCGGCCGTTGGGCGGGGTGGTGATCGGGCACTTCGGCGACCGCATCGGGCGGCGGTCGATGCTGGTGCTGACGTTGACCGCGACCGGTGTGTGCACGGCGGCGATCGGGTTGCTGCCGACGTACTCGTCCATCGGGCTGGCCGCGCCGCTGCTGCTGGTGTTGCTGCGGTTGGTGCAGGGGTTCTTCCTCGGCGGCGAGCAGGGCGGGGCGACCCTGATGGCGGTCGAGCACGCGCCGGTGGGGCGGACCGGGTGGTACGGCAGCTGGACGTTCCTCGGGTCGCCGATCGGGCTGCTGCTGGCCAACGGCGCGATGGCGGCGTCGACCGCGGTGTCGGGGGACGCGTTCCTCAGCTGGGGTTGGCGGGTGCCGTTCCTGTTCAGCCTCGTGCTGGTGGGTGTCGGGCTGTACGTGCGGCTGTCGGTGGAGGAGAGCCCGGTGTTCCGCGAGGCGCGGGAGTCGGCGGGCGCGGTGCGGCTGCCGGTGGTCGTGGTGCTGCGGCAGTCGTGGCGGCGGGTGCTGCTCGGCGCCGGGGTGAACCTCGGGTTCAACATGTTCATCTTCGTCGTGGCGACGTTCGCGGTGTCGTACGGGACGAAGCAGCTCGGGATGGCGCGCGGGACGTTGCTGAGCGCCGGGCTGATCGGGGCGTTCGCGCAGGCGGTGGCGATCCTGGTGTTCGCGCGGCTGTCCGACCGGGTCGGGCGGCTGCCGGTGATGCTCTCCGGTGCGGCGTTCCTCGGTCTGTTCGCGTTCCCGCTGTTCTGGCTGTTGGAGACGAGGTCGCCGGGGTTGGTGGTGCTGACGATGGTGTTGGCGTTCGCCGGTTCGGCGGCGGTGTTCGGTCCGATGCCCGCCTACTACGCCGAGCTGTTCGGGACGCGGGTGCGGTACAGCGGGGTGTCGTTGAGCTACCAGTTGGGCGCGGTGCTCGGTGGCGGGCTGTCGCCGGTCGTGGCGGCGTGGCTGCTGGGGGCCACGCCGACGCACGACTCGTGGCCGATCTCGCTGTACCTGATCGCCGGCGCCCTGGTGAGCGCGACGTGCCTGCTGGCGATCGGTGAAACCCTCCGCCGTTCGGTCGAGGTGCCGGTGAGCTAGCGGTCGTCGGCTTTTCGGGGCGATGGAGATCCCCGAAACGGTCAGCGGGCCAGCAGTGTCGCCATCACTTCGGCGGTGCGCTTCGCGGGATCGCTCGCCGTTTCGGTGGTGCGCCAGGCGATCACGCCGTCCGGGCGGACGAGGCTCGCGCCCCGCAGGCCGATGCCGTAACGCTTGGCCAGCTCGCCGGTCGTGTCCCGCAACGCGGGGATCTGCAACGACGCGACTTCGGCTGTCGTCCAGGCCGGGTCGAGGGTGAGCAGGGTCCAGGTGGTGAAGAGGTCCAAAGTGGACTTCGTGGTGCCGTTGTGCTCCACCGGCACGTGCGGTGCGCGGAAGCCGGGTCGTCCGCTGGGGTCGGCCGGGTTCTCCATCGGCGCCGGGTCGTCGTCCTCGATCAGCACCGCGTTCGAACGGCAGCGGTAGCCGAGGGTCAGGTGCAGGTGGTCGACCTCGTCCGGCACGTCCGGGCCGGCCAACTGCGGGGCGAACCGCTGCACGTAGTTCGCGAACGACCCGTCGACCACCAGCTTCGCGTACGGCCGCCGTTCGGCCTCGTAGCTGTCCAGCAGGCCCTCACCGGCCTCGCCGCGCAACACCGCCGCCAGCTTCCACGCGATGTCGAACCCGTCGCCGATCGCCGTGTTGCCGCCGAGACCACCCGTCGGCGGCGTCACCTTCGCCGCGTCACCGACCAGGAACACCCGCCCGACCCGGAACCGGTCGCTCAGCCACGCCGCCATCTCCCACCGCGTGATCTCCAGGATCTCCGGCTCCAGGTCCGGCACGTCCGTCGCGATCCGCAGCAGCTCGACGCACCGTTCCGGCGGGAAGTCCTCGACCGATTCCCGAGTCGGGTCGTACTCGACGGTCAACACGTTGCGCCGCTCGGTGTTCGTCATCACGAACGCGCCCGTGAACGCCGGGTTCCGCAGGTAGTACAGGGTCAACTTGTCCGGGACGATGTGCGACGACATGTCCGCCTCGAACACCACCCCGATGTGGTGCGACAGCTCCCCGCGCCCCTGCCGCCCGATCCCCACCCACTCGCGCACGACGCCGCGGTGCCCGTCGGCGCCGATCACGTAGTCCGCCCGCACGGTGTGCTCACGCCCGGCCGACCGGACCCGTGCCGTCACGCCGTCGGCGTCCTGCGCCAGCGACACCAACTCGGTCTCGAACAACACCTCCGCGCCCAACTCGCGCGCCCGCCGCAGCAGCACCGGTTCGACGTGGTCCTGGCTCGCCATGCCGGGACGTTCGGGGCTGAGCGCGGTGTCCCACTCGTCGTCCTCGTGCAGGATCGTGTGGAACACCCGGCCGCGCAGGCTCTCCGCGACCTTGATCACCAGCCCGCCGTCGAGGCCCGCGCTGCCCGCCTGCACCTTGTCCACGACCCCGACCCCGGCCCGGCGGAGTAACTCCATCGTCCGGTGCGTCTGCCCGGTCGCCTTCGGGTGCGGTGACGTCCCCCTGTGCTTGGAGATGCCCAGCACCTCGACGCCCTGCTGCGCGAGGAACAGCGTGGCGGACAACCCGCCGAGCCCCGCACCGATCACCAGTACTCGTACGCGCTTGTCTTCCATGTAGAGAATCTTAGCTACTAAGAGACTTGTCAATCAAGGGAAACGGTGTTCCCGCTCCGCGCCGACTCGAACGCCGCCTCCAAGACCTCCAGCCCGGTCACCGCGTCCGCCACCGGAACCGGCGTCTGACCAGCGGCGATGGCCGCGTAGAAGTCCTGGTAGGCGCCCGGCTCGGTGTGCACGGGCTCCTCGCCGAGCAGGCCCCACTGCTCCACCGTGTCCTCGCCCCAGCGCTCGCCACCGGGCACCTCGCCCGCCTTCAACGCCTCTTCCTGCGGGTCCATCCCGTACTTCACGAACGCCGACCGGTTGCCCAGCACGCGGAAGCGCGGTCCGAGCGACGCCACCAGCGCCGAAGCCCACAGGTGCGACACCGTGCCGGAGGGGTGGGTGAGCGCGAGGAACGCGTCGTCGTGCGCCTGAGCGCCCGGCCGCAGCGTTCGCACCTCCGCGTACACGCTCGTCGGACGCCCGAACAACGCCACCGCCTGGTCCACCAGGTGCGTGCCCAGGTCGAACACGATGCTGCCCAGGTCGGCGGGGTCGCCGGACTCCTTCCAGCTGTCCTTCACCTCCGGCCGCCACCGCTCGAACCGCGACTCGAACCGGTGCACCTCACCCAGCGCGCCCTCACCGACCAGCCGCGCCACCGTGCGGAAGTCGCCGTCCCAGCGCCGGTTGTGGAACGGCGCGAGCAGCAGCCCGCGTGACGTCGCCAGGTCGGCAAGTTTCCGCGCCTCGGCGGCGGACGGCGCGAACGGCTTGTCCACCACGGCGTTCAGGCCGTGCTCCAACGCGGCACGGGCGTGCGCGGCGTGGAACCGGTTCGGCGTGGTCACCACGACCATGTCGAACTCGTCCGCCCGCCGCCACACGTCGTCCACCGACGTGATCAGCTCGGCCTCGGGGTAGCGGGACGCCACCTCGGCCCGCCGATCGGGGTTGCCGGTGACGACGGCGCCCAGCGCCAGGCCGGGCGTGGTGGACAGGAACGGTGCGTGGAAGGCGGCTCCACCGAGCCCGTAACCGATCAGTGCGGTGCGCATGCCGGGAACCCTAAGCGCGGCCGGTCGCGTCCACAGTTATCCGTGGTCTACCGCCGCCGCATTTCCTCGAACGCCTCACGCAGCCACTGCGGGGCAGGGGGACTGAGCGACGCACGGAGAGGCAGGTAGGGGCCTGAACAGGGCTAGAAGCCGGCTGTGATTCGGGTGAACTCCCAGTCCGGTTGGGTGATGCCGCTGCAATTCGACGCCACCTGGCCGTCGCAGCCGCCGCGGTCGCGGCGTTGGTGGTGTCGGTGCGGATGTCGGAACTGCCGAAGTCGAACGGCATGATCGTGGACACGTCGATGCCCGCGCCGATCGCCGCCGCGCGCTCGATCAGCCGGTTGCCCCAGAAGTTGGGGCCAGGTACGGCGCGCCACGGCCGCCCGGCTGGTTCGTGCCCGGCTGGGTGGTCGCGGAGACCTGGTTGGACGGGCCCGAGGTGTTCGAGGCGGCGTCACGCGCCCGCACCGTGAACGTGTACGTGGTGGACGCGCTGAGGCCCGTCACGGTGGCCGTGGTGCCGCTGACCGAAAACCGCGACCGAGCCGCCCCGGTACACGTCGTACGCGCCCACGCCGACGTTGCCGTTGTACTCGCGGTTGGTCGCCACGTAATGATCACCCGTCCGGGTGACCAGGGCGTCCCAGTACGACCCGAGCGCGGTGCCCGCGGGGAGGTCGAACTCGATGTGCCACGAGGTGATGGCGGCGGGCCCGCCGTTGGCGACGGTGAACTTGGCCTCGAAGCGCCCAATCGTCGTGACATGAGCAATCTCCACTTCGGCGGATCGGCAGGGTGAATCACGCCCACTTCGGAGACTGGTCTAGACCATAGCGAAGGGCAATGCTCCTTACGGACCTGGTTCACATACGAGAAACACGAAAACCGGACAACCGGGTGAAACGACAACCGGGTGAAACGGCTACTCCTCCAGGGCGGTGGCGATCCACGGTGTCACGGGCAGGTCGCGCACCTCGCACTCCACGGCCAGCTTCACCGTCCACCGCAGCGCCTGCAGCACCACCGTGGCCAGCTCCTGCGGCTGCCCGTTGGCCAGCGCGATCTCGATCTGCTCGGCCGCCGCCTGCTCGTCACCGTGCACCTCGGCGAGCAGCGTGCGGATCGCGGTGCGGACCGGCGGGTCGGCGTCGTCGATCGGCACCTCCTGCCCGTCCTCGTCGAAGACCTGCATCTTCACCGGTGTCGCGCCGCCCGAGCCGAGGGCGGCGACCATGGCGCTGCACTCGGAGAACAGCAGGAGCACCAGCTCCCGGATCTCCTCGTTCCCCTCGGGCGAGCCGCTGAGGTAGCCGGTGACCAGGTCGACCGCGACAGCGTCCTCCCCGACCTTGGCGGCGGCCAGGGCCTCGGCGGCCACGGCTTGGAGCCGTGACCAGCGATCCGGATCTTGCTGCGGGTGCATTCAGCCATCTTCCAACACGGAGTAGGGGCGCACAGCTCTACAGCTCTGTCGTATTGCCTACCTGGTGGTGTTCGCTTGCCGCAACGGCTTGTCCGGGTGGTGGACTCTCGGGTATGGGTCCTCCGGGGCGTCGCGTGCTACCCCGGTATGACAGCCCGTAGGGGCACGTGCCGGTACGGCCCGACACCTAGCATCGGGCCCGTGATCCGCACTCTCCTCCAGGTCGTGCTGCTCCGCGACCGCACGCGGGTCTTCGACGGCTTCCGCCACCGCCGGGTGCTGAGCGCGTTGGTGCTGGTCTACGGCCTGATCATGGCGATCGGGATCAGCCAGGAGTACGTCGACTCCGAGGAGCCGGACGGCTGGTGGCCGCTGCTGTTCGCGATCTACGGCGGCAGCTTCGTGTTGATGCTGCACTCCACGCTCGCCGCCTGGCGGCTGGCCACGGCGGGTCTGCTGGTCACGCGGCTGCTGATGGCATCCGAACCCGAACTCCTCGGCCCGTGGTCGTTGACCTGGTACATCCCGGTGCTGTTGGCGGTCGGGATGATCCACAGCGGCCGGGTGGCGCTGGTCGTCGGCCTGGTCACCGCCGGGATGGTGGTCCTGATCACCGGGTCGGGCTGGACCGAGTACCTGGTGCCGACGATCGGCATCCTGCTTCTCGTGCTCCTGCTCGGGTACGCGTTCGGCGCGCGCGGGCGGGCCGAGCAGCGGTTCCACTCCGAACGGGACGAGAAGGCGGCGCTGGTCGAACGCGCCCGGATCGCCCGCGAGATGCACGACGTGGTCGCGCACCACATGTCGTTGGTCGTGGTCCGGTGCGAGACCGCGCCTTACCGCATCACGGACCTGTCCGAGGCGGGCCGACGCGAGTTCGCCGAGCTGGGCGCGGCGGCACGGGCCGCGATCACCGACATGCAGCAGCTGCTGGGCGTGCTGCGGGCCGAGGACCAGCGGGCCGACCGGACGCCGCAGCCGGGGCTGGCCGACATCAGGGCGTTGCACGCGGACGCGTCGGTCACCGAGACCGAGGTGCCGGAGGCGGTCGGCCTGACCGCGTACCGGATCGTGCAGGAGGCGCTGACGAACGCCGGTCGGCACGCGCCGGGCGCGACGACGTCCGTGAGTGTCGAGTTGGTGGACCGGGAGCTGCGGGTCCTGGTGCGGAACACGGCCGGCGGGCCGTCGCTGGGCGGTGGCGGCGGGCACGGGCTGCGGGGGATGCGGGAACGGGTGGCGGTGCACGGTGGTTCGATGACCGCCGAGCCCACCGCGGACGGGGGGTTCGAGGTGCTTGCCAAGATTCCGGTGGCGCGGTGATTCCGGTGGGGGGTGCGGCGGTGATCCGGGTGCTGGTGGCGGACGACCAGGAGATGGTGCGGGAGGGGTTCTCCGCGCTGCTGGACGCCCAGCCGGACATCACCGTGGTCGGGTCCGCCGGTGACGGTGTCGTCGCCGTCAGCGAGGTGCGCCGGCTGCGGCCGGACGTGGTGCTGATGGACGTGCGGATGCCGGAGATGGACGGGCTGACCGCGACCCGCCTGCTGGCCGACGACCCGGTCAAGGTGCTCGTGCTGACCACGTTCGACCTGGACGACTACGTGTACGAGGCGCTGCGGGCCGGTGCGAGCGGGTTCCTGCTGAAGCACGCGCCCGCGAGCGAGCTGCTGGCCGCGGTGCGGGTGGTGGCGCGTGGCGAGGCGTTGTTGGCGCCCTCGGTGACCAAACGCCTCATCGAGGACTTCGTGAAATCGCAGCCGGTGCGGGTGGTGAAACCGGCCGCGCTGGGTGCGTTGACCGAGCGCGAGACCGAGGTGCTGCGGTTGATCGCGCAGGGGTTGTCGAACGGCGAGATCGCCGGGCACCTGGTGCTGGCCGAGCAGACGGTGAAGACCCACGTGAGCCGGGTGTTGATGAAGCTCGGGCTGCGCGACCGGGCGCAGGCGGTGATCGCGGCTTACGAGTCCGGTCTGGTGGTACCGGGGTAGGGGCCTGGGAACGGCACCGCGGGGTGACGATCCGGAGGGCCTCGTCTTCCTAGCTTCGGTGCCATGCCGAAGAAGATCGCGCTGGTCGCCGCGCTGCTGGTGCTGGCGACGCCGGGCGGCGACCCGCCCGTGTTCACGCCCCGCATCGAGGTCCACGGGGACCTGGTGCGTGCCGCACACGTCGCGGTGGTCGTTCCGGGGTCCGATGTGGATGATGAGCGGTTCGGCGCGACGGTCGGGCGGATGGCCCGTGACCTGCACGCGTCCGTCGGCCGGGACGACGTCGCCGTGGTCGCCTGGATGGGTTACCGGACGCCGTCCGGGCTCGGTGTGGACGCGGCGGGCGGGCGGCTGGCGCGGGCCGGGGCGGTCGCGCTCGGTGAGTACGTGCGCACGCTGCCGGGTCACGTGCACCTGATGTGTCACAGCTACGGGTCGGTGGTGTGCGCGTTGGCCCAGGCGCCGGTTGACGACGTGGTGTTCCTCGGTTCGCCCGGGGTGCGGGTGGATTCGGTCGAGTCGGGTGCACGGGTGTGGGCGGCTCGTGGCGGTCGCGATTGGACGCGGTGGGTGCCCGCGGTGCGGCTCGGGGACCTGGGGCACGGGACGGACCCGGTCGACCCGGTGTTCGGCGCACAGGTGTTCGACGCTGGTGACGTGAAGCACGACGAGTACTTCAGGGAGGGCACGCCGTCCTTGCGCGCTCTCAGCCGGATCGCGGTGGGGGAGGGGCCGTGACGCGGGACCCGGTGATCGACGCCACGCGGGCGATCGCGATCGTCGGGGTGGTGCTGGGCCACTGGCTGGTGACGGCCGTGGTGCTGACCGGTGACGGGCTGGTGGTGGACAGCCCGCTGCGGTGGATGCCCGAGTTGGCGCCGGTCAGCTGGGTGCTCCAGACGTTGGGGCTGTTCTTCTTCACCGGCGGGTTCGGTGCGGCGCGGTCGGGCACGCCCTGGTGGCGCCGGGCGCGGAAGCTCGTGCTGCCGGTGGTGGTGTTGCTGGGTGCGTGGGGGGTAGTCCTGTTCGGACTGTCGATGCGCGGCCTGCCGCAGCAGACGGTGATGACGGTCGGCTACCTGGTCGTCACGCCGTTGTGGTTCCTCGCCGTGTACGTCGTGCTGTCGGCGTTCACACCGCTGCTGCTGCGGTTGGGGTGGTGGGGCGTGGTGATCCCGGTCGTGCTGGTGGCGTTGGACGTCGACTGGGTGAACGTGGTCGCGGTGTGGTGGGCGCCGTGGCAGGTGGGTGTGCTCGTCGCCCAACGCGGGCAGCACCGTTCGTGGGGTGCGGTGCTGCTCGTGGCGGGTGCGGGGGCGTTCGCGGTGCTCCTGCACGCGGGTTATCCGGCGAGTGCGGTCGGGGTGCCGGGCGCGGCGGAGTCGAACCTGTCGCCGCCGTCGGCCGCCGCGCTGGCGCTGGCGTTGGCGCAGGTGGGGGTGGTGCTGCTGGTCCGGCCGTCGTTCCGGGCCGAGGCGCTGAACGCGCGGGCGTTGCCGATCTTCCTGGTGCACCAGAGCGCGTTGCTGGTGGTGACGTTGGCGGGATCGGTGTTCGGCTCGTTGCGCGGCCTGCACACGCCGCCGTCGGACGCGCTATGGGTGTTGGAGCGCGGGACGTGGCTGCCGGTGTTCGGCTGTGTGTGCCTGGTTCTGCTTCGGTATCGCCGCGAGCAGCGCGGCGGCGATCGTCGCGCCGTGCAGGACGACCATCGCGCCGGTCGGCTCCAGCACCAGCAGCGGTGGCACGCAGGCCAGCGCGGTGAGCAGCCAGGGACGGCGGTCGTGGCAGGTGCCGGCGCGCGCGGTGTGCAGCAGGTACCAGCCGAGCAGCAGGTGGATGAGGTTTTGCAGCGGGTCGACCTTGAACACGACCAGGGTGCCCGCGGCGCCCGCGAAACCGGTGACCACGAACCCGAGGACGCCCAGCACGCCGTAACCGGCGCCGAGCGTGACGGCGAGCCGGGTGCGGTGGGTCTCGCGGGTGCGGCAGGGGATGAGGGCGGCGTTGCGCTCGAAGCGGTGGAACGCGAGCAGCACCGGCAGGAGCAGCAGCACCAGCACGGCCGGCCAGCGGGGGCGGGGGGCGACCCAGTCGAACGCGGCGGGCGCGTCCAGCAAGCCGAGCAGGCCGACCACGACCGCGAGCACGGTGAGGTAGCCGAGGTAGACCGTCATGGGCGCGGTGCGGGCGAACTCGACGACCCGCCACGGGCGGTGGCCCTCGAGCCAGGCCGTGACGCGCGGCTTGAGCAGCAGGACCAGGCAGATCTGGGCCAGGCCGAGCACCAGCAGGCACACCGTGGGCGGGCTGAGGTTCGAGCTCCCCTCGCCGGGCAGCGTCATCATCGTGCGCGGGTAGCCGCCGAACGTGATCAGCGCGAGTAGCGCCGGGACGGCGGTGAGGGCGAGGGCGCCGAGGACCTTGCGCGAGATCCGGTGCAGGCTGCCGTCGGCGTAGTAGAAGCCCAGCTGCTGGAGCAGGAGTGCGCCGAGCACCAGGTTGAGGTAGCCGCCGGTGCGCCAGTGGAAGCCGATCCGGAGCGCGTCGACCATGATCATGACGGCGACCAGTACGACCGGAGTGAGCAGGCGCGCGTGGCGGTGCAGCCAGGCCATGACCGGGGTGGCGGCGACCGCGACCAGGTAGAGGCCGAGGAACCACAGGGGGTACGCGATCAGCCGGCCGAACATCTCCACGCGGGACTTGTCCACGTCGAGCAGTTCGAGCGGCAGCGGCAGGACCAGCCAGGCCAGCACGAACGCCAGCACCGGGCGGAGCAGCCACGAGATGCGGGCGGACAGGTACCGGCCGTAGCCGCCGTGGTCGGCCTGGACGGCGTGCCAGCTGGTGAGGTTCGCGTGGCCGCCCGCGAAGTAGAAGATCGGGATGGCCTGCAGTGCCCAGGTGAGCAGCCACAGCCAGTTCGCGCTCACGCCCGCCCAGTGCAGGACGGTGAGCAGGGACTGGCTGATGACGACCAGGCCGAGCGCGGCCAGCCGCAGGAACGTGGCGTAGCGGTCCTTCGTGACCGGTGGTCGCGGTGTGTCGGCTGGTTCGGGGTCCTGTTCGCCCGGCTGACGGCGTGGCAGTCGGGGTAGCCGGGCGAGCAGGAGGAAGACGACGACGGCGCTGCCGAAGCCCCAGGCGAGCACCGGCTCGTGGCCCGGTGGGCCCCAGCGCTGCCGCCAGGAGTTGAACTCCAGGCCTGCGGCGTAGAGCTGGGCGGTGGCGTGGCAGCGGGTGGCGTTGCCGCGCGGGTTGGTGTCGCACTGGGCGTGCATGTCCTGGGCGAGGCGGGCGTCCAGGGTCTTGCGGGCCTCCTGGTTGAGCGGGCGGCCCTTGTGCTCGGCGTAGCGGAGGAGGTCGTAGCCCAGGTCGTGGGCCTTGCAGGCGGTGCCGAAGTCCCACTCCGTGTCGCCGGCCGGGCCGGAACAGCCGCCGCTGGGGTCGATCGCCCGCGTGGTCCCGTCAGGTGTGGTGACCGCCACGGGCGAGCGGTTGGCCACCTCGTTGAAATCGGTGGGGAACGCGGCGAGCGGGTTCACCGTGGACGGGTTGGCCATCGCCTCGACCGCCTCGGCGGCGGTCGCGATGTCACCCGTGAGGGGGGTGGTGTCGGTGGCGCCCGCAGGCCGGGACGCGATCACCCCGCACACGAAAACGGCCAACGCCACCAGCACGAACCTGAACCAGGCGGGTAGACGGGCGAACAACCGGAGCCCCGGCCACCCCCCGGTGGTGTTCACCGACGCTTCACTCATTGGCAGCCCAGGGTACGGACGACCCACCCCCACCGCCACCACCCACCCACCCGAACGCAGAACTCGCCATACCTGAGCGTTCGACTCACCCCACCCGAAGGTTCGACTCTCGCGAGAGTCGAACCTTCAGGCCCCGAGAGTCGAACACCCAAGTGCGGTGTGTCCTACGTTCAGAACGCGTGTGTCCTACGTTCGGGACGGCTGAATTCAACGCTCGGGACGCGTGAGCTGGGCGTTTGCGACCCCGTCAGGGTTACGGCAGGGCGCCGGCGAGGGAAGCCAGGGCCATCTGCGACAGCAGGGTGGCCATCTGGTCGCGGTCCAGGTGCGCGCTGTGCGGCGTGGAGTTGATCAGACCGAAGACGGCGTGCGCGGCGGCACGGGCGGTCGGCTCCTCCACCTCGGGTGAAGTCTTGCGGATCGTCTCCACCCACACCTCGACGTAACGCCGCTGGAGCGCTCTCACCCGCCGCCGGTCGGGGTCGGTCAGGTTGGCGAGGTTCCGAATCTGCACGGTGATCAACGCCGGGTCGTCCAACGCGAAGTCGACGTGCCACCTGATGAGCTCCCGCAGCGCGTGCTCCGGGTCGTTCGACGCCGCCACCCGGCTCTGCCCGCCCTCCAGCAGCCGCTCGCTGATGGACGTCAGCATCTCGCCCAGCATGGCGTCCTTGCTGCGGAAGTGCCGGTACAGCGCCGGTCCGGAAATGCCCACCGCCGCACCGATGTCGTCGATGCCGACGCCGTGGAACCCGTGCCGGGCGAACAGTTCGGCGGCGGCGGCCAGGATCTGGTCCCGGCGGGTTTGCTTCGCTGGCTCGTCTGGCACGCGGTCCATCTTAAACGGCCAGCCCAGTGCACGTAAACGGCCGTTAACCGCACGGTCGGCAGAAGATCACCAAGTGCCACCGAACTGCGTAATTAACTCTTGACCCACTCTTCTTATGAGGGGCTACTTACTGGTAACTCTTGTTGTGCTCCGCATCACACCCTGCGTTGTTTCCCTCCGGGAGGCTCCGATGCGCCTTGTCCGAATACTGTCCAGCGCCGCGCTGGCGTTAGCCGCGTCACTGGCACTCGTCGTACCGGCTGAAGCCGCCGCCGCCAACTACGTCGCGCTCGGCGACTCCTACTCGTCCGGAACGGGCACCGGCTCGTACTACAGCGACTCCGGCAGCTGCAAGCGCAGCCAGTACAGCTACCCGGCGCTGTGGGCCGCCTCGCACGCCCCGGCGTCGTTCAAGTTCGTGGCCTGCTCCGGCGCCAGGACCGGTGACGTGCTCGCGAACCAGGTCAGCGCCCTGACCGCGACGACCTCCCTGGTCAGCATCTCGATCGGTGGGAACGACGCCGGCTTCACCGACGTGATCACCACCTGCACGTTCGGCTCCGACTCGACCTGCGTGAACCGGGTCAACGAGGCCAAGGCCTACGCCACCGGCACCCTGCCCGGCCTGCTCGACAACGTCTACACGCAGATCCGCACCCGCGCGCCGTCCGCCACGGTCGTCGTGCTCGGCTACCCGCGCCTCTACAAGGTGCCGGGCAGCTGCTCGGTCGGCCTCAGCGACACCAAGCGGGCGGCCATCAACTCCGCCGCCGACACCCTGCACCAGGTCATCTCCGCACGGGCGGGCGCGAAGGCGTTCTCCTACCGCGACCTGCGCACGGCGTTCACCGGGCACGAGATCTGCTCGTCGGACTGGTGGCTGAACAGCCTGTCCTGGCCGGTCGAGGAGTCCTACCACCCGAACCGCAACGGCCAGCGCCTCGGCTACCTGCCGCAGCTCACCGCCGTCACGGGCTGAGCGCAACGCGTCACCCGTCACCCGGAGGGGGCCGCACGCGCGGCCCCCTCCGGCTTGTGAACCCGCGTTAACAAGCGCTAACATCTCCTCAGGTTAACGACTGCTAACCGCGAGGAGCCCGATGGACGCCCCGGTGCTGCGCAGCACGGCCGACAAATCGGCCGACGCCTTCCGGCGCTACCACGACGAGCACGCCCGACTCGTGCACGAGCTGCGCGCCAAGCTCCGCACCGCCGCCCGAGGCGGCCCCGAGAAGGCGCGCACCCGGCACGTGGAGCGCGGCAAGCTGCTTCCCCGCGACCGGGTCGACACGCTGCTCGACCCCGGCTCGCCGTTCCTCGAACTCTCACCGCTGGCCGCGGACGGCATGTACGGCGACGAGGCACCGGCCGCGGGCGTCATCACGGGTGTCGGCCGCGTCTCCGGCCGCGAGGTCGTGGTCGTCGCCAACGACGCCACCGTCAAGGGCGGCACGTACTACCCGATGACGGTCAAGAAGCACCTGCGCGCCCAAGAGGTGGCGTTGCAGAACAACCTGCCGTGCGTCTACCTCGTGGACTCCGGCGGCGCGTTCCTCCCGAAGCAGGACGAGGTCTTCCCGGACCGCGACCACTTCGGCCGGATCTTCTTCAACCAGGCCACGATGTCCAGCCGCGGCATCCCGCAGATCGCGGCCGTGCTCGGGTCGTGCACGGCGGGCGGCGCGTACGTGCCCGCGATGTCGGACGAGGCGGTGATCGTGCGCGGCCAGGGCACGATCTTCCTCGGTGGCCCGCCGCTGGTGAAGGCCGCGACCGGCGAGGTCGTCACGGCCGAGGAGCTGGGCGGCGGCGAGCTGCACTCGCGCACGTCCGGCGTCACCGACCACCTCGCCGAGGACGACCCGCACGCGCTCCGGATCGTGCGCTCGATCGTCAGCACGCTCGGCCCGCGCGCCCCCCGCCCGTGGAACGTCGAGCCGACCGTCGAGCCCTCCGTCGACCCCGCCGAGCTGTACGGCGTGGTGCCGACGGACAGCCGCACGCCCTACGACGTGCGCGAGGTGATCGCGCGGATCGTGGACGGCAGCCGGTTCCAGGAGTTCAAGAAGGAGTACGGCGCGACGCTGGTCACCGGGTTCGCCCGGATCCACGGTCACCCGGTCGGCATCGTCGCCAACAACGGCGTGCTGTTCGGCGAGTCGGCGTTGAAGGGCGCGCACTTCATCCAGCTGTGCGACCAGCGCAGCGTGCCGCTGGTGTTCCTGCAGAACATCAGCGGGTTCATGGTTGGCCGCGAGTACGAGGCGGCGGGCATCGCCAAGCACGGCGCGAAGATGGTGACGGCGGTGGCGTGCGCGCGGGTGCCGAAGTTCACCGTGGTCATCGGCGGGTCGTTCGGCGCGGGCAACTACTCGATGTGCGGGCGGGCGTACTCGCCCCGGTTCCTGTGGATGTGGCCCAACGCGCGGATCTCCGTGATGGGCGGTGAGCAGGCGGCGTCCGTGCTCGCGACGGTGCGGCGCGACCAGCTCGGCGACGAGTGGTCTCTCGAGGATGAAGAGACGTTCAAGGCGCCGATCCGGCAGCAGTACGAGGACCAGGGCAACCCGTACTACTCCACGGCGCGGCTGTGGGACGACGGCGTGATCGACCCCCTGGACACCCGGATGGTGCTCGGCCTGGCGTTGTCCACGGCGGCCAACGCCCCGATCGAGCCGGTTTCCTACGGCGTCTTCCGGATGTGATGGGGATGTTCGACGGCGAGATGTTCGACAGCGTTCTGGTGGCCAACCGCGGCGAGATCGCGGTGCGCGTGATCCGCGCGTTGCGGCGGTTCGGCATCCGGTCGGTGGCCGTCTACAGCGACGCGGACGTGGACGCGCTGCACGTGCGGCAGGCCGATGTGGCGGTGCGGATCGGGCCCGCGTCGGCGCGGGAGAGCTACCTGTCGATCGAGCGGATCATCGAGGCGGCCACGCGGACGGGCGCCCAGGCCGTGCACCCCGGTTACGGGTTCCTGGCCGAGAACGCCGAGTTCGCGCGGGCGTGCGAGAAGGCCGGGCTGGTGTTCATCGGGCCGCCCGCCGACGCGATCGAGGCGATGGGCGACAAGATCCGCGCCAAGCTGACCGTGGCGGCGGCGGGTGTGCCGGTGGTGCCGGGGCGGACCGAGGTCGGGATGACCGACGACGACCTGGTCGCGGCGGCCGGGGAGATCGGGTTCCCGGTGCTGCTGAAGCCGTCCGCCGGTGGCGGCGGCAAGGGTATGCGGCTGGTGGACGAGCCCGCTGGGCTGCGGGACGCCATCGAGTCGGCACGGCGTGAGGCGCGCGGTTCGTTCGGTGACGACGCGCTGCTGATCGAGCGGTTCATCGGCAACCCGCGGCACATCGAGATCCAGGTGCTGGCCGACGCGCACGGCGACGTGGTGCACCTCGGTGAACGGGAGTGCAGCCTCCAACGGCGGCATCAGAAGATCATCGAGGAGGCGCCCTCGCCGCTGGTCACCGAGGACATGCGGGACGCCATGGGCACGGCGGCCGTGGAGGCGGCGAAGGCCGTCGGGTACGTCGGCGCGGGCACGGTCGAGTTCATCGTGGACGGCGCGTCCGGCGACTACTACTTCATGGAGATGAACACCCGGCTCCAGGTCGAGCACCCGGTCACCGAGCTGGCGACCGGCGTGGACCTGGTCGAGTGGCAGCTGCGGGTCGCGTCGGGTGAACGTCTCTCGCTCGGCGAGGTCAGGCTGTCGCGGCACGCCGTGGAGGCCCGGGTCTACGCGGAGGACCCGGCGCGCGGGTTCCTGCCGACCGGTGGCACGGTGTTGGCTCTGCACGAGCCTGCGGACGTGCGGGTCGACTCGGCGTTGCGGGTCGGGTTGACCGTGGGCAGCGATTACGACCCGATGCTGGCCAAGGTGATCGCGCACGGCTCCTCGCGCGCGGAGGCGTTGCGGCGGTTGGACGCCGCGCTCGGGCGGATGGTGCTGCTCGGCGTGACGACCAACATCCCGTTCCTGCGGGCGTTGCTGGCCGACCCGGACGTGCGGGCCGGGGCGTTGGACACCGGGTTGGTGGAGCGCAAGCTGGAATCGTTGGTGCGCGACGACGTTCCGGACGAGGTGTTGGCGGCGGCGGCGTTGGAGCGGCAGCTCGCGCTGCGCGGTGACGACCCGTGGGAGCAGTCCGGCGGGTGGCGGGTCGGCGAGCACGCGTGGACCAAGTGGCTGATCGACGGCGTCGAGGTCCGGGTGCGCGGTGACGAAGTGGCTGTTGCAGACAAAGAACCGTTGCGGCTCAACGCTTCCGTCGACGGTTCCTGGCTCGTTGTCGGCGGTCGGCGGTATGCAATGGCCCGTTCCGGCGATGTGCTGTGGCTCGGCGCGGACGGGCACGCGTGGGCGTTGACCGAGACGCCGCCGTCCGAGGTGTCGTCGTCGGCGGTGGCCGGCAGCGGTGGCCCGGTGACCAGCCCGATGCCCGGCACGGTGCTCGTCGTGCGTGGCGCCGAGGGCGAGCACGTGACCGCCGGTCAGGCGTTGTTCGTGGTCGAAGCGATGAAGATGGAGCACACCGTCACGTCACCCGTGGACGGGGTGCTCGCCGAAGTGCGGGTCCAGGCGGGCCAACAGGTCGCGCTGGACCAACCCCTAGCCGTCGTCGTGCCCCACCTGGAGTGAGCGATGTTGGACTTCCGCCTTGACGAGGAATACGAGGCGCTGCGCAAGACCGTCGAGGAGTTCGCCCGCGAGGAGGTCGCGCCGGTCATCGGCGGGTTCTACGAGCGCGAGGAGTTCCCGTACGGGATCGTCGCCAAGATGGGGCGGATGGGCCTGTTCGGGCTGCCGTTTCCGGAGGAGTTCGGCGGGATGGGCGGCGACTACTTCGCGTTGTGCCTGGCGTTGGAGGAGCTGGCGCGGGTCGACTCGTCGGTGGCGATCACGTTGGAGGCCGGTGTCTCGCTGGGGGCCATGCCGCTGTTCCGGTTCGGTTCGGCCGCGCAGAAGGCCGAGTGGCTGCCCCGGTTGTGCTCGGGTGAGGTGCTGGGCGCGTTCGGGCTGACCGAGCCCGGTAGCGGGTCGGACGCGGGGGCGTTGCGGACCACCGCGCGGCTGGACGGTGACGAGTGGGTGATCAACGGAACGAAGGCGTTCATCACCAATTCGGGGACGGACATCACCGGATTGGTGACGGTGGCGGCGGCGACCGGGCGGCGTGAAGACGGAAAGCCTGAGATCTCGGCGATCCTCGTGCCGGCCGGGACGCCGGGGTTCTCGGTGTCGCGCAAGTACTCCAAGGTCGGGTGGAGCGCCTCGGACACGCGTGAGCTGTCGTTCCAGGACTGCCGGGTGCCCGTCGGGAACCTGGTGGGCGAGCGGGGGCGCGGGTACGCGCAGTTCCTCCAGACGCTGGACGAGGGGCGGGTGGCGATCGCGGCCATCGGTGTCGGGCTGGCGCAGGGGTGCGTGGACGAGTCCGTGCGGTACGTCGGGGAGCGGGAGGCGTTCGGTCGGAAGATCGGGACGTACCAGGCGATCCAGTTCAAGATCGCCGAGATGGAGGTCCGCGCGCACACCGCCCGGCTGGCGTACTACCAGGCGGCGGCGAAGATGCTGCGGGGCGAGCCGTTCAAGCGGGAGGCGGCGATCGCGAAGCTGGTGTCGTCGGAGGCGGCGATGGACAACGCGCGCGAGGCGACGCAGATCTTCGGCGGGTACGGGTTCATGAACGAGTACCCGGTCGGTCGGTTCTACCGGGACGCCAAGATCCTGGAGATCGGCGAGGGCACCAGCGAGGTGCAGAAGATGCTGATCGCCCGCGAACTCGGCTTGAGATGACCCGGCAATCCGCCGACCCAGGACCGATCGGGTGACAGCCGGTTGTGGGGGTGGCCCGCGACCGGAACCATGGTCCGGTGGAACTGGAGATCGAGACGGCCGAGGCCGACCTGCGGTCCTTGCGCGAATGGCTGGCCGCGGAGGACGGGGTGCGCCCCGCGTGGTTGCGCTGGGCGCCCGCGGAGGTGCCGCCCGGCCAGATGGGCGCCGTGTCCGACGTGCTCCTGGTGGCGTTGGGCGCTGGTGGCGCCGGCACCGTCGTGGCCAGGTCGATCGCCACCTGGATCAGGCACCGGACGAGCGACGTCAAGGTGAAGATCACCGCCGGTGACCGGGTGATCGAGCTCGACGCGCAGCGGGTGAAGGACACGGCCGAGATCGTCCGGATGATCTCCGAGGTGCTCCCGCCGGACGAGCTGCGGTGATCGAGGGGCTGCCGGATCCGGAGCAGTCCCGGGCAGTTCTCATCGGTGTCGACTCGACGCCCGCGCACCCCGGTTTGGAAGGGCTCCCGGCGGTTCGCAACAACGTCGCGGACCTCGCGGCGACCTTCACCGACCCGGGGATCTGGGGGCTCGCTCCCGGGAACTGCGTGGTCCCCACCGACGTGTCGGACGCCCGGCAGCTGGCCGCGACCCTCGAACGGGTCGCCGGGGAGGCCACCGACACCCTGATCGTGTACTACGCGGGCCACGGCGTGCCGGACCCGGACGACGGGGAGCTGATCCTGGCCGTCGGCGACATGACCGAGCGGTCACCGAAGTTCACCGGGCTGCGTTACGCCTGGGTGCGGGAGGCCATGCGCAACGCCGCGGCCCGCAGGCTGGTCGTGGTGCTCGACTGCTGCTTCAGCGGCCGGGCCCTGCGCACGATGTCGGACCCGGCTTCGCTGGTCGCCGGTCAGCTCGACATCGACGGGACGTACGTGCTCACGTCGTCGCCGAAGAACTCGCCTTCGCTGGCACCGCTGGGCGCACGGCACACGGCGTTCACCGGCGGCCTGATCGAGGTGCTCCGCGAGGGCGTCGTGGAAGGCCCGGAGCGGTTGCGGATGAGCGACCTGTACGAGCAGGTGCTGCGGAAGATGGTGCTCGGGCGGTTCCCCCGGCCGCAGCAGATGGGCACCAACACGGCCGGGCGGCTCGAACTCGTCCGCAACCGTGCCTGGCGAGCGCCGTCGGAGCCCGTGCGCAAGTCCCGGCCGCGGGTGGTCGTGAGGCCGATCGACCCCGGTGCCTTCACCGGGCTGGCGGACGTGACCGAGGCGATCCGGCGGACGATCGGACCGGGCGGCCGGGGTGACGCCGTGCGGATCACCGAGGGCGGCCCGTTGCGGGAGCTGACGGAGACGATGCGCCGGCAGTTCGGGGACGGCGCGGCGACCGCGGCGCTGCTGACCGGGGAGATCCTGGCGGAGGCGGTTCGCGAGATCTCCGCGGGTGCCGATCCGGACGACCTCGTGCACGATCTCCAGCGGTGTGCGGACGAACTGCTCGTGTCGCTCATCGGCCTCGCCGTGCCGGTGCGCACCGCGGCGGAGTTCGAGCGCGTGCTGGTCACCGCGTTGGGACCCACCGACATCGCCACGAAGACGGCCGCGGCGATCGAGCGCGCCGGTGCGGCCAACGTCGAGGTCGGGTTGGCGTCGGACGACGGTGTGGAGGTCGAGCTGACCAGCAGGCTCACCTTCACGACGAAACTGCTGGCACCCAACGCCGCCGCCACCCCGGTGATCCTGGACGACCCGGCGGTGGTCCTCTCGGCCACCGGGCAGGTCGACGCCGCCCGGTTGGGCGCCGATCCGGCGATCAGGGGCCGGCCGCTGCTGGTCGTGGCTCCCCAGTTACCGCCCTACCTCGCGCGACGGCTGATGTTCGCGGCACAGCAGGTGACCGTGATCTTCCCCGGCGGGGCGAACACCGAGACCGTCCTCGCCGGTCTGGCCGCCATGACGGGCGCGAGCCGCGACGGCACCCGTCCCGGTCACGCCTACCGGGCGCTCGTGACGGCGTCGACGACCACGGTCATGGCCGGGAACACCCCCGTGAACACCCCGGCGACCGCTCCTGCGCACCCGGCGAACAACTCTGCGGACACCCCGACGCCGGCCCACACCGGACGCGCGGTGGTCCGGGTCGAGCCCGCGGGACTGCCGGTCGCCGTGCGGGCGCTGGCCATCGCGCGGGCCGCCGCGAACGGCGGTGTCGTGGCGGGCGCCGGGGCCGCGCTGCGGGCGGTGGGCGACCGGCTGCCGTCGGAGTCGCCGGCGGGCCGTGTGCTGCGTCGGGCCCTCGCCGCACCGCACCGCGAGATCACGCGCAACGCGGGCATCAGCCCCGATTCGGGGACACCGGGGCACACGGACCCGCTGAACACGGTCCAGGGTGCGCTCGGGCACGCGATCGCCACCGTGGTCCCGCTCCTGGCGCCCGGCCGGACGTCCTAGCCGCGCTTGGCCCCGCAGGATGGGCAGAACCGGGCGTCGGCGGCTGCCGGGGCTCCGCACTGCGAGCAGAAGGCGGTGCCGGCGGGTGGTGTCGGGGCCGCCGGTTGCGGTTGTGGGACGGCCTGGAACTGCTGTGGTTCCTGCACCCACGCCGGTCCGGGCTGCGGGAAGCCGGGTGGTTGGGCGTACCCCGGCGGCGGCGCGTACCCCGGTGGTTGGGCGTAGCCGGGGTGGCCGTGCGGCGGCTGGCCGGGCGGCAGCATCATCTGCGCGGGTGGGAAGCCGTCCTGCCCCGCCTTGAGCGCGGCCTCGGACAGGTACTCCTCGCACACCAGCAGCGCGTCGTCGTGCAGCTCGGACTGCTTGATCTCCCGCCACAACTGACCGAGCTTGACCTTCCACGTCAGCTGTTCCGTGCCGGTCGGGAAACCGAAGACCCCGGCGGAGACCCTGATCATCGTGGTGCCCAGCTGGGGCAGCAGTTCGATCTTCAACGCGCCCCGGTGCTGGCCGATCGCCCGGAACGTGGGCGCGTGGATGCTGATCTCCCAGCTCGGCGGCACGTACCAGCCGTGGTTCGCGGCGGCCATCCGCGGCTGGCCCGTCACCTCCCGGCCGGGACCGCGGAAGTGCATCATGACCCGCTGGGCCACCGGCATGAGGTCGCCGATCGCGCCGGACACGATCCGCTCCGTCTTGAGCAGGCTCATTCGACCGGACCTTCCAGTGCCGCCGGGAAACTCCGGCCTTCCAGCGCGGGCGTCGGTGTGATGGCGGTGCCGCAGACCCCGCAGAAGCGCCAATCCTGCTGCACCTGGCCATTGCAGTGCGGGCAGCGGGCACCCGTTTGCAGGCGCCGGTGTTCCACGGCGCCGGTGAGGATGCGGAACGAGTCCGAGCGCGTCCAGTCGTGCAGGTACTTCACCCTGGCGATCGGCATCGGGTGCGTCACCACGGACTGCTGGACCGCGCGGTCGATCATCTTGTTCCACAGGGAGTTGGACTTGAAGGCGTCGAAGTCCTGTGTCTGCGCCTCGAACTCCGCGAAGTCGATGTCACCCGGCAGCCACTTGGGGACGCCGACCAGGTGGAAGATCGCGCGTTTCATCGGGTCCGGGCCGCCGGCGCACACCGCGGCGGCGCGGTCCGCGGAGAGCTCGCTCTTGCGCTGCCAGTTCAGCAGAGCCTCCTCCACCGCGAACAGTGCCACGTCGCCCAGCTGCTTCACACCGGGGATGGGGAGTTTCGACAGCAGCCCCAGGCCCTCGTTGGCCAAGCGGGTCGCCATGTCGTGGTACAGCACGTGCTTGAACGCGATGTGTCCGCACTCGTGCGCGATGACCGCCCGGATCTCGTCCTCGTCCAGGCTTTCGAGCAACCGGCTGTACAAGACGATCATCGGCTGGTCCACGCCCACCGTCATGGCGTTGGGCTCGCCGCTCATCAGGTACATCTCGGGGATCGGGATGCCGAGGGCGTCGCAGATCGGCGGCAGCATCCGGTAGTACTCGGGCAGCTGCCGGGGTCCGAGCCGGACCGCGTTGGACAGCAGGTAGTGCCGCCACGCCCGGTCGGTGTAGACCTTCGCGTACGCGGTCAGCGCGGTTTGCAGCAGCGGCACCGACTCCAGCGCCGTGCGGGCCGAGCGGTCCAGTGGGTGCATCAGGTCGCGCAGCTGGAAGTTGACGACCATTCACACCTCGGGTGCTGCCTGCCGACTGTGGACGGGCCGGACAATAGCGGTGCGCGTTCTTGATCGCCGCTGCAAAGACCGGCATTCACGCTTATGCCGGAGCGGTTCCCACTTTCGGGTTGTCGTGTCGGACAGAGAGTGGTTCTTACTGGAAGCGGCCGTGGCGACCTTCGCCCGCGTGGAAGCGGCGGAGACCCTTCTCCACTTCGCTCAGGGAGATCAGGCCGTGTTCCAGTTCGTTGGCCAGCGCGTCCTCCTCGGACATGTCCTCTTGTTCGAGCAACGACATCCGGTCCTCCCGCAGGCACACCTGCGGGAACGCGGCCAGTTCCAGCGCCAGCGCCTCGGCCGCCGTGCGCGACGTCCCGGACGGCACCACCCGGTTCACCAGACCGATGTCCAGCGCCTCGTCCGCCGCCACCGGCCGACCGGTCAACACCAGGTCCATCGCCCGCGACGCGCCGATCAACCGGGGCAACCGCACCGTCCCGCCGTCGATCAGCGGCACGCCCCACCGCCGGCAGAACACCCCGAACACGGCGTCGGAGTCCGCCACCCGCAGGTCGCACCACAACGCCAGCTCCAGCCCACCCGCCACCGCGTGCCCGGACACCGCCGCGATCACCGGCTTCGACAACCGCAACCGCGTCGGCCCCATCGGCCCGGACGGCGACCGCGGGTCGTTGCTGCGCGCGGTCCCGAGCGCCTTCAGGTCCGCACCCGAGCAGAACGTGCCGCCCTCACCGTGCAGCACGGCCACCGCCGCCGTCGGGTCCTCGTCGAACTCCCGGAACACCTCGGTCAACGTGTGCGCGGTCGGGCCGTCCACCGCGTTGCGCACGGCGGGCCGGTTCAGCAGCACGGTGAACACCGGCCCCGAGCGCTCCACCCGTACCGAACTCACAGCTTCGGCAGCCCCCGTTCCACGATCGCACCGAAGTCCACGCCGCGCGGCAGCGTGCCGAACGCCACGCCCCGGTCACCGGACAGCCGCGACGCGCAGAACGCGTCCGCGACGGCCGGGTGCCCGTGCCTGACCAGCAGCGACCCCTGCAACGCCAACGCCATCCGCTCCACCAGCCTGCGCGCCCGCACTTCGAGGTCACCGGTGTCGGACAGCTCATCCTTGATCCCGTCGACCGCCGCGTCCAGCCGCCGATCGGCGCCGCGCGCCGCGTCCACCTCGGTGAAGAACTCCTCCACGGCCTCGGGCGACCGTCCCAGCGCACGCAGCGCGTCCAGCGCGGCGACGTTGCCCGACCCCTCCCAGATGGACGACAGCGGCGACTCGCGGAACAGCCGCGGCATCCCCGAGTCCTCGATGTACCCGTTGCCGCCCAGGCACTCCAACGCCTCGGCGGCGTGCGCCGGACCCCGCTTGCACACCCAGTACTTGGTCACCGCCAGCCCGAGCCGGCTCCGGTTCCCGGCCAGCCACAGCGCGACGGTGGTCGCCGCCTCCGACTCCACCGCCAGGTCGGCCAGCACGTTGCGCATCGCGGGCTGGTCGATCAGGTACGCCCCGAACGCCTTGCGGTGCGCCGCGTGGTGCGTGGCCTGGGTCAGGCCCAGCCGCATCCCGGCCGTCGTGCCGAGCACGCAGTCCAACCTGGTCCGGTTGACCATCTCGATGATGGTCCGCACGCCCCGGCCCTCCTCGCCGACCAGCCAGCCGACCGCGCCGTCGTACTCCACCTCGGACGACGCGTTGGACTTGTTGCCCAGCTTGTCCTTCAGCCGTTGCAGGAACATCGCGTTGCGGGTGCCGTCCGGCAGCACGCGCGGCACCACGAAGCAGGACAGCCCGCCCGGCGCCTGCGCCAGGGTCAGGAACAGGTCGCACATCGGCGCGGAGGTGAACCACTTGTGCCCGGTCAACAGGTAGTGGTCGCCCTCCGGCACGGCCCGCGTGGTGTTCGCCCGCACGTCCGAGCCGCCCTGCTTCTCGGTCATCGACATGCCCGCGAGCAGCCCGCGCTTGGTCTCGGGCGCGCGCAGGCCGAAGTCGTACTCGCGGGACGCGAGCAGCGGCTCGAACCGCTCGGCCAACGCGGGCGTCTGGCGCAACGCGGGCACGGACGCGTAGGTCATCGAGATCGGGCACCCGTGCCCGGCCTCGGCCTGGCTCCACACGATGAACTTGGCCGCGCGGGCGACGTGCGCGCCCGGCCGGTCGTCCCGCCACGGCGTCGCGTGCAGACCGTTCGACACGGCGGTGCCCATCAGCTCGTGCCAGGCGGGGTGGAACTCGACCTCGTCGATCCGGTGCCCGTACCGGTCGTGGGTGTGCAGCACGGGCGGGTGCGCGTTGGCCTGCCTGCCCAGCGCCTGGACGTGCGCGGTGCCCGCGAGGACGCCCAGCGCGCGCAGCTCCGGTTCGGCCCACCCCGCTCCGCCGCGGTGCAGACCGTCCAGCAGCACCTGGTCGGCGGAGACGTCGTGACCTTCCAGCGGCGGGACCTGGTTGGTCACCTCGTGAGTGGTGTGGGTCATAGTCACCGAGGGTACTACCCGTGGGTAACTTGGAAACCAGCCAAATTGGGGGTGCTGATCAAGCTCCGGCGGCCTAACGTCGTCCCGGTGAGGGATCACGGTCATGAGCGTTGGGAATCGGGCCATGCCCAGGCGGTGGCCGCGTTGCGCGGCCAGTACGCGGCGATCCCGGCGGGCGCTCCCGTGCGCCTGGCCAAGTCGACGTCGAACCTCTTCAGGTTCCGCGCCGACCAGTCGGGTGGGCTCGACGTGGCCCGGTTCGACAAGGTGCTGTCGGTCGACGCCGCCGCGCGCACCGCGCAGGTGCAGGGCATGACGACCTACGAGCACCTGGTGGACGCCACCCTGCCGCACGGCCTGATGCCACTGGTCGTGCCGCAGCTCAAGACGATCACGCTGGGCGGGGCGGTGGCCGGCCTCGGTATCGAGTCCAGTTCGTTCCGGAACGGTCTGCCGCACGAGTCCGTGCGAGAGCTGGAGGTCATGACCGGCGACGGCGAGGTCGTGGTGACACATCCCCAGGACGACCTGCACGGTGGCCTCTTCCGCGGATTCCCGAACTCCTACGGCACGCTCGGCTACGCGTTGCGGCTGGAGATCGAACTGGAGCCGGTGAAGCCGTTCGTGCGGCTGCGGCACGTGCCGTTCGGCAATGCGGCCGAGTGCGCCGAGGTGATCTCCGCGGTCTGCGCCGAGGGCGCCTACCAGGGCGAACCGGTCGACTTCGTGGACGGGACGGTGTTCTCCGGCGGTGAGCAGTACCTGACGCTGGGGAACTGGGCCGACACCGCGCCGTGGACGTCGGACTACACCGGCAACCACATCTACTACCGGTCGATCCAGCAGCGCCGCACCGACTACCTGACCGTCCGGGACTACCTGTGGCGGTGGGACACCGACTGGTTCTGGTGCTCGCGCGCGTTCGGCGTGCAGCACCCGGTCGTGCGCAGGCTGGTCCCCAAGCGGTACCTGCGGTCCGACGTCTACCGCAAGGTGGTGGCGTGGGACCGGCGGCACAAGCTGTCCGACCGGCTGAACAAGGCGGTGCAGGAGCCGGTGATCCAGGACGTGGAGATCCCGGTCGACCGGCTCGCCGAGTTCCTGGACTTCTTCCACCGGGAGATCGGCATCAGCCCGGTGTGGCTGTGCCCGGTGAGGTTGAGGAGCCGGGACGAGGGCGGCCGGACGGGCTGGCCGCTGTACCCGATGGACGCGGACGTGCTGTACGTCAACGTCGGCTTCTGGTCGACGGTGTCGTTGCGGCCGGACGAGGAGCTGGGCAGCCGGAACCGGCTGATCGAGGACAAGGTCACCGAACTGAGCGGGCACAAGTCGCTGTACTCCGACTCGTACTACGAGGAGGAGGAGTTCTGGGACAACTACAACGGCCCGACGTACCAGGACCTGAAGAAGCGGTACGACCCGGCGGGCCGGCTGCCCGATTTGTACGCCAAGTGTGTTCTCCGTAGGTGAAGGGAGCCGGGGCCATGCGGTTGGCGGAGGTGTTCCAGCGGGCGGTCGGAGGCGACGCGTCCGTGCGGTTCAGCGCGTACGACGGCAGCCAGGCGGGGCCGGCCGACGCGAGTGTGGGCATCGAGGTGCGCACACCGGAGGCGTTGTCGTACCTGGCATCGGCGCCGGGTGAGCTGGGGCTCGCGCGCGCGTACGTGACCGGGCACTTGGAGATCATCGGTGACGTGTACGGGGCGTTGACGCACCTGTCCGAGATGTCGCTGAGGGAGGTGCCCTGGAGCGAGCGGGTGGAGCTGTTGGCGACCCTCGGTCGCACCCGGCTGGGTACGAAGGTGCCGGTGCCGCCGCAGGAGCGCCGGTTGCGCGGTCTGCGGCACTCCAAGTCGCGTGACCGCGAGGCGATCGCGCACCACTACGACGTGTCGAACACGTTCTACGAGTGGATCCTCGGGCCGTCGATGGCGTACACCTGCGCGGTGTACCCCACGGCGGAGTCCACTCTGGAGGAGGCGCAGTTCACCAAGCACGACCTGGTGGCGCGCAAGCTCGGGCTGAAGCCGGGGATGCGGCTGCTGGACGTCGGCTGCGGCTGGGGCGGCATGGTCATGCACGCCGCGCGCGAGTACGGCGTGAAGGCGCTCGGCGTGACGTTGTCGCGCAACCAGGCGGAGTGGGCGCAGAAGGCGATCGTGGAGGCCGGGCTGTCCGACCTGGCCGAGGTGCGGTACCTCGACTACCGGGACGTGCGGGAGACCGGGTTCGACGCGGTCAGCTCGATCGGCCTGACCGAGCACATCGGCAAGGCCAAGCTGCCCGCGTACTTCCGCACCCTGTACGGGAAGGTGCGGCCCGGTGGGCGGTTGCTCAACCACTGCATCACGCGGCCGGACAACAAGCAGCCGGCGCGGACCGGCGGGTTCATCAACCGGTACGTGTTCCCGGACGGCGAGCTGGTCGGGCCGGGGCACATCGTGTCGTTGATGCACGACACCGGGTTCGAGGTGCGGCACGAGGAGAACCTGCGCGAGCACTACGCCAAGACGTTGGCGGCGTGGTGCGCGAACCTGGACGAGCACTGGGACGACGCGGTCGCCGACGTGGGGCTGGGCCGGGCCAGGGTGTGGCGGCTGTACCTGGCCGCGTCCCGGCTGGGGTTCGAGCGGAACAACATCCAGCTGCACCAGGTGCTGGGCGTGAAGCTGGACGGGACCACGTCGCACATGCCGTTGCGCCCCGAATGGTGATGTGACAGTGGTTGATGTGACACCGGTTCCCGGTGGCGTGGCCGAACGCGCGGTCGGTCACGCCACCCGGAACCGTCACGCCACCCGTCACGCCACCCGGAACCGCAGTCGCGTGGACGGCACCGGCTCGACCTGATGACCTGAGCACTAGCTCAGCTGGTTGATGATCTGCTGCACCTGGTTGGACGGGATCGCGAAGCCGATGCCCACGCTGCCCGCCTCACCGCTGTCCGACGCGGGCGAGTAGATCGCCGAGTTGATGCCGACGACCTGACCGGCCGCGTTGATCAGCGGCCCGCCCGAGTTGCCCGGGTTGATCGACGCGTCGGTCTGGATCGCCTGGTAGCTGACCGACGACGAGCCGCGACGGCCGCTGGACGTCCCCGGCACGGTCACCGTGCGGTCCAACGCGCTGACGATCCCCGACGTGACGGTGCCCTGCAGGCCCTCCGGCGAGCCGATCGCCACGACCTGGTCACCGATCTTCACCTGGTCCGAGTCGCCGAACTTCGCCGGCTTCAGCCCGCTCACCCCGGACGCCTGCACGAGCGCCAGGTCACTGGACGGGTCCGTCCCCAGCACGGTGGCGTCGACGGTCCGCCCGTCGCTCAACGTCACGGACACCCGCTGCGCGCCCGCCACCACGTGGTTGTTGGTCAGTATCCGCCCGTCCGGGGTGAGCACCACGCCGGAACCGATGCCCTGCCCCTGCGCCGACACCACGTTCACCTGGACCACGCTCGGCAGCACGCTCGCCGCGATCGCCGAAACGTCCAAAGTGGACGATGCGTTCATCGCCACCGGACTGCTCACGGACGCCACCTCGGAGCCCGACGCGTTCAACGCGCCGACCACCCCACCGGTGACCCCGCCGAACAACGCGGCGACCAGCGCCGCCGAAGTCACGACCGTGCCGGTGCGCCGCCGCCAGAACGGCGCCCGCTCCTCCAACGACCCGCGCATCGCGGGGAAGTCCTGTGTCATGACCTCAGCGTCGACCCCGACCCTATGAACTGCCTGAGCGTCCCATCAGGACTTGCCAAGAATCGCGGCGACCTCGTCGAACGTCAGCAGTGACGTGCCGAACAGCGGCCCCTGCGCCCCGGTCACACCCAGCTCCACCAGCCGCCGCGCCTCGAACTCCGTCCGCACGCCCGACGCGTAGAGAGTGATGTCCAACGTCCGCGCCCACGTGAGCAGCGCCACGGCCGCGCTCTCCTCGACCCGGTTCGCGCCCTCCGCCAACCCCTGCACCGGCGAACCCTGGAACTTCAGCCCGCTCAACGGGATCCGCCGCCACCGGTCCACCGGCACGTTGCCGCCGCCCATCCGGTCGAGCACCAGCCGCACGCCGTGGTCGGCCAGGAACGTCAGCTCGTCCGCCTGGTCGTCGGTGATCAACGCGGGCAGCTGCTCACCCAGCTCGAACTGCAGCATCCGCGCCGGCAGGCCGCTCTCCCGCAGCACCCGCCGCACGGTCGCCACCAGCTCCGGCTCCTGGACCTGCCGGGCGCTCAGATCCATGCTCAGCACGGGCGCGGCGGCGCCGAACTCCGCGTGCCACCGGCCGGCGTCCTCGCACGCCTGCCCGATCGCCCACGTGCCGAGCCGCACCGCCATCCCGGTGCACGTCGACAGCGACGCCAGCGTCTGCGGGTCGAGCAGGCCCTCGGTCGGGTGGTCCCACCGCAACCGCGCCTCGACGGCCAGCAGCGACCCGTCGGCCAGCGAGTACACCGGCTCGTAGTCGACCCGGAAATCACCCTGCTCCAGCCCGCCGGAGATCGACGCGACCAACCGCAACCGCGCCCGTTCCCGCTGGTCACGGCCCTGGTCGTAGAGGGCCCACTGCGCCTTGCCGTCGTCCTTGGCCCACCGCACGGTCAGGTCGACGCACCGCAGCAGCTCGGCCGCGTCCGCGCCGCGCGCCGGCTGCACCACGATGCCGACGCTGGCCGTCACGCCGATGCCGTCGTCGCCCACCCACACCGGTTCGGCGAGCAGTTCGACGGCCGCCTCGGCGAGCGACACCACCGTCGGCACGTCGGCCGGGTCGTGGATCAGCACGGCGAACTCGTCCGGCCCGATCCGGGCCAGCTGCCCGACCCCGTCGAACACCGACCGCAGGTGCCCGGCGACCGAGGTGAGGATCAGGTTGCCGACGTCGTGCCCGAACGCGTCGTTGACCACCCGGAACCCGTCGAGGTCGAACACGACCAGCGCGAGCGAGGCGGGTCCCCTGGCGCCGACCGCGCCCTCCAGCCAGCCGACGAACTGCGACCGGTTCGCCAGGCCCGTCTGCATGTCGTTCAGGCTCTGCCGCAGCAGCTGCGACTGGAGCGCCCGCACCTCGTCCAGGCTCTCGATCATCGTCACGTAGTAGGCGGGCTCGCCGTCGTCATCGCGTAACAGGGCGAGCGCGATGTGCACGTCGACGAGTTCGCCGTCGGCACGCACCAGCCGCGTCTCCGTGCGCACGTGCTCGTGACCGGCTTTCAACTGCTCGGCGGCCCGTGAGACCAGCGCACGTTCGTCGGGGTGGACCAGATCGCGGCTGACCGACCCGATCAACTCCTCGGCGGTGTGGTCCAGCAGGGTGAGCAGCGCGTCGTTGCAGTCGAGGATCACGCCGTCGACGTCGGAGACCGCGATCGCCAACGCCGACGTCTGGAACACGGCGCGGAACTTCGCTTCACCCGCTCGCAACGCCGATTCGGCCGATCGGGCGGACTTCAGCGCGTCGGTCCGGATCTGCTCCTGCTCGGCCAGCGTGCGGTCGCGCAGGGCGTCGCTGAAGCCGGCGGCGAGCGCGCCCAGCACGGCCATCGCGTGCCGGGTCTCGTCGGGCCGGTCGAAGTCGGTGAGCAGGTGTTCGCCGACGAACGCGAGCGTCCGCTCCAACGTCTCCGCGGCCACCAGACCGTGCTCGACCAGCCCGCGGCCGACCCGTTGCGCTGTCGGCGCTTGCCGCCGGAGCGCGGCGTGCAGGTCGGTGGTGAACCCGGCGAGCAGTTCCTCCAGCCGGGGACCTGGCAGGTCGGCGGTGGACGGGACGGTCGGGGCGATGGCGGCGGCCCAGCGGCGCGCGAACTCGGCCCGGACTTCACCGGGATCGTCACCGAGTCTCGCCGCACCTGCCTGTTCGACCATCTTCATTCAGCTCTGCGGGCCAATCGTCGCGGGTCACCCTGTCGTCGTCGTGTCGCGCGAGCAGATCACCGCGATACTCCGACGTGCGCATTTCCGGCCCATTGTCACTCGAATGGTGTAAAGGTGGACCGCCGGTCCCATTCAGCTTACTGGCCATCGGCGTGCGTGCGGCAAGACGATCAAGCTTGCGTTGCTCACATGAGGGGTGGTCACTCGTTCAGGCGAGTCGAGGTGATTCGAGACGGGTCGGGGGTTGTTCAGGTGAGTTCGGGCGGGCTGATCTGCGACTTCGGGATCGCCGAGTCGGTGGTGCCCCACTTGTCGAGGATGGCCTGGTAAGCGCCGTTCTGGATGAGCTCGTCCATTGATCGTGCTCATCACCGCGTCGATGTGCTCCTGCAACCCCAGGAATGCCGTGGTGTTCTCGAGAAGCTGAGAACTCCGCCTCGAACGTCGTGCCCCTTGGGGTTGGTGCGTTCGGCGGTGGAAGGCAGGCGCGGGGATGACAACTACTCGCGGCTGGAGCGGTTCCGGGATCGTCAGGCGACGGACGTGTAGCGGCCCTGGAAGCGGACCAGCGGTGGTGCGCCGGTGGAGTGCTGGATCTCCAGCGGTTCGCCGACGAGGGCGACGTGATCGCCCACCGCGATCCGCCGTGCGGTGCGGCAGACGAGGCGGAGCGGGGCGTCCAGCAGGTGCGGCACGCCGTCCACGTCGGGTTGCCAGTCGGTGTCCGGGCCGAACCTGTCCGAGCCGGTGCGGGCGAACAGGTCGGAGAGGGCGGTCTGGCCGGCGTGCAGCAGGTGCACGGCGAACAGCGGTGCGGTGCGCAGGACGGGCCAGGCCGACGCGCCTTCGCCGATCCAGACCACGATCAGCGGCGGGTGCATGCTGGCGGAGGTGAAGGAGCTGACCGTGACGCCGACCGGGCCGTCCGGTCCGGTGGCCGTCACGATGCCGACCGCTTGGGGGAAGTCGCGGAGTGCGGCGCGCAGGTCGGTCATCGGTTCGCTCCCACTGGCTTCGCTCCCACTGGCTTCGCGGCTACCGGCGTTGCGGCTGTCGGCGTGGTGAACCAGCGGGCTTCTTCGAGCAGGTCTCCGACGACGGGTGGCTGGGTCACGTCCCGAGCATGGCAACGCCCCACACCCCGCTCAACCCCGGTCCACCGTTCGGGAACCCTTGCGCTCCCCCTAATTCACCGCACCAGACCCCGTGAGTCGCGTGTCCTGAGCGTTGAACTCAAGGCCCCTGAACGTTCGACTCTCGCCACCTGAACGTTCGACTCTCGCGTTCTGGAGGTAGGACACACGCGTTCTGGAGGTAGGACACACCACCGCTGAACGTAGGACACACGGGTGTGTCCTACGTTCAGCGGTGGTGTGTCCTGCGTTTGGGTGGGGGTTAGGAGACGGTGGAGAGGACTGAGGCGATTCGGGTGGCGATGCGGTCGTTGTCGGTCGGCGCGAGGCTGAGCCAGCCGTCCTCGTGGACCATCAGGTACCGGCCCTGGTGGGTGTCGAACCAGGTGATCAGCGCGCCGGCCCGTTCACGGCGGTAGCCGCCGCCTACGGTGACCCCGAACTGACCGCCCGCGACCCGACTGGTGGCCAGCTCGCTGACCACCGTCGCGTCCTCACGCGACAACCCGGCCTTCTGCAACGCCTCCCGCTCGTCCAGCTCGCCGCTGCCCCACGGGTCGTCCTCGTCGTCGTCCTGCTGCTCGTCCTGCATCGCCACGGCCGCGTTCAACGTCTCCAGCCGCAGCGACAACGCGCTGCCCGGCCCCGCCGAACCCTCCGGCAGCACCTCGACGATCGACCGCGCCAACGCCGTCGGCCGGATCTCCAGCACGCCGACCGAACCGCTGTCGATCACCGCCAACGCACCGCGCTCACCGTTGGACACGGCCACCGCACGCACCGCGCGGTCCACGTGGGCCACCGCGTCGATCGCCACCTCGTGGTTGCCGAGCAGCCGGAGCAGCCCCACCAGCCGGGAGTCCAGCTCGCCGTACGCGGCGAGCACCTCCTCCCGCAACCGCTTGCGCTCCTCCTCGGTGGCACCGTGGCTGGGCACGTCCAACGGGTACGGCATCCGGCCCAGGTCGAGGTGGTGCCACAGCACGTCCAGCTCACGCGGCGTGAGCACGAACTCCGGCTCGATCACGGCTGGTCGCCCTTCTTGCGCGGCTTCGCGCCACCGATCACCGACGGCGGCAGGTTCTCGCCCGGCACCTCGAAGATGTCCTCACCGCGGATGTACGCCGCGGCCCGGTGTTCCTTGTCCTCGCCCTGCTGACCACCGGCCGGCGCACCACCACCCATCGGCGCGCCACCGGCCATCGGGGACGCCGCGCCCGCACCGCCGGGACCGAAACCACCGGCCGGCATCGGGCCACGCGCACCCTGACCACCGACCGCGCCGGTCGAACCGCCCGCGGCCATCGAGCCACCGCCACCACCGGCTCCACCGGATCCCGTCGGGCCGAACCCACCGGCACCGCCGCCACCGCCGAAGCCACCGCCACCGCCGCCGAAGCCACCCGGAGGCATGCCACCGCCAGGCATCCGCCCAGCACCGGCACCGCCGCCGCCACCGCCGGGCGTGCCGGTCACGGGAGGCGTGCCGGGGCTGCCGGCCGGGATGTAGTTCGGCGGCTTCACACCGGGCGGCAACGTGCCACCGCCCTGACGCGGCACGGTGTTCGGGTTGGCCGGCTGGTACGCCGGCACCTGCCCGCCGCCGGGCGGGTTGTACCCGCCACCAGGCGGCGTGTAGTTACCACCGGACGGCGTGTACCCGGCACCGGACGGCGGCGTGTACGGGTTCGCCACCGGCACCTGAGCCGCCGCGGCGGCAGCCGTGGTCCCCTCCGGCCGGTACATCGGAGTCGCCTGGGTCGCCGGAGTGGCGGGCATCGTCGGACTGGCCGGCATCGCGCCACTCGCGTACGTGCCGGCGCCACTACCGCCACCCGAGTACGACCCGGCACCGGGCTGGTACGCGGCCGGGGCCGCCGGCGTGTACCCGGACGTCTGCGTGGAAGCCGGCTGCACGGGCTGCGAAGCCTGCGTGCTCTCCATCGGCTGCAACGCCGTCATCTGCCGCGGCTCCGCCGCCATGTAGCCCGAAGGCCGCGTGGCCGTGGCCCCGCCGCCGGCGCTCCCGCTGTCGGCCACGTCACCCAACGTGGGCGCCGACGCGGTCCGCGCCAGCATGAGCTTCGGCTCCTCGGTCCGCCCGGTGACCGGGTTGAACGGCGCGCTGAACTGCGGCGTGGTCTGGTCGACCGCCCGCGACTCCTTCTCCATCGTGCTCATGACGGTCACGGCGTGCTCGTGCAACGCCCGCGCCTTGTCGTTGGCCGCCTGCACGTCGGCGGCGGAACTCGCCAGCCCGGAGATGCCGCCCGCGGTGAACGTCCCGGCGGCCTGGTCCCAGTCGAACTCGACCGGCTCGGGCATGCTGGCCCGCGCGTTCTCCATGATCTGGCTCTCGTCCTGCACCCGCTTGCCGACCTCGACCGCGGTCTCGGCGGTGTGGGTGACCCAGTCGGCCAGCCCCTTGATCGCGAGCCGCGCCGCGTCCGCCGCGTCGCCGGTCCAGCCGGACTCGCTGACCGCGACCCGTTCGTTGATCAGCCGCGCGGCCTCGGTCAGCTCGGTGCCGAACTGGCCCCACTCCGAGCCGATCTCACCGGTCTGGCCGGGGTCGTTGTTGTTGTGCACCGCGTCGTACAGCTCGCGGTGCGACCGGGACGCCCAGTTCTGGGTGTCGGTCAGGACCAGGTCGATCTCCACGTCCCGCTGTAGCCGCTGCTCCGCCATCGTCGCCAGCCCTCTCAGTTCCCGCTCAGCCTGGTCAGTTCGGAGCGGTGCTCCTCGTCGACGGTGGTGAAGTTGCGGATCGCGCTCTGCACCGAGTCGTGCGTCTGCTGCAAGACCTCGCGGTAGGCGGTCATCACGGCCACGAACGACCGCGGGTCGCCTTCGGCGCGGGACTCGAACTTCTGCGCCAGCTTGTCGCCGACCGGGTTCGCGCCGATCGGCGCGGGGCGGGCGAGCCGACCGGCGCGCTCCAGCCACGAGTCGACCTGGTCGATCTGCTCCAGGAGCATCTTGCGCAGTTCTTCGCCGGTCGCGGGATCGAGCGACACCCGGCCGGAGTTCACGGTCTCCTGGAGTGCCACGACCTGACCGTTCACGGTCGGGACCTCCTGGGGCGGGGCCACTTCATCCCCGGGTTCGGCGATGTACATCGGTATCCCTCGCGAAGGCAGCCTGCTGGACGAAACCCACGTTCCCGGTGTCCTCCAACGCCCGGCCAACGCCGCCCCAACGCGGACCCGGCGCGGCGGGGGGCGCGACTCTCCGGAGGGTGGTGGCAACTGTGGGAAACTCTTCGACTACACGGTGACAACGCCGAAAGGGCTTCGGATGCGGGTGAACCTGCTCGGCCCCGTTGAGCTGGTTTCCGCAGGTGGGGAAACCGTCCGGCTCGGCGCGGCCAAGCGGCGGACGGTCCTGGCGGCGCTCGCGCTCGAACTGAACCGGGTGGTGTCCGGCGACCGGCTCCTCGACCTGGTGTGGGACGGCTCACCCCCGCCGCAGGCGAAAGCCGCCCTTCAAGGACATATCGCCCAACTCCGCAAGGTCCTGGCCGACGGTGTAGCGCTCGTCACCCGTGCGCCCGGTTACGTGCTGACCGGCGAACGCGCGGCGGTCGACGTGTTCCGGTTCGAGGACCTGCTGGCCACCGCCCGTGACGCCGCCGACGAGGAGGCCGCGAAGCTGCTCCAGGACGCGCTGGCGTTGTGGCGGGGTCCGGTGCTGGCCGACGTGCCGGGCGACAACCTGCGCGAGGCGGTGTCGGCACGGCTGGAGGAGCTGCGGCTGGTTGCCGTGCAGGAGTTGGCCACTCGGCTGTCGCGGCTGGACCGTGCGGCGGAGGCGGTGTCCGGGCTGCGTGACGCGGTGGACGCCAACCCGTTGCGCGAGGCGTTGGTCTCGCGGCTGGTGCTGGCCCTGCACTGGACCGGGCGGCAGGCCGAGGCGTTGGCGCTGTTCCACCGGACGAGGGAACGGCTGGCCGACGAGCTGGGCGTGGACCCGGGTCCGGAGTTGCGTGACGCGTACCAGACCGTGCTGGCCGGTGACACCGCGCCTGCGGCGCCGGTGGAACGCGCGCCCGCCCAGTTGCCGCGCGAACACCGAGGGTTCGTCGGGCGTGAGCTGGAGCTGTCGGACCTCGGTGCGAGCCTGAGCGGGCAGGACTCGGCGATCGGGCTGCTGGTCGGGCCGGCCGGGGTGGGCAAGACGGCGTTGGCGCTGCGCTGGGCGCACGGGGTGGCCGGTGATTTCCCGGACGGGCAGCTGTTCGTGAACCTGCGCGGGTTCGACGAGACCGAGCCGCTGGACCCGCGGACGGCGTTGATCGGGTTCCTGCGGGCGTTGGGGCTGACCGACTCGCAGATCGCGGTGGACCTGGAGGACCAGGCCGCGCAGTACCGGTCGTTGCTGGCCGGACGGCGGGTGCTGGTGTTCCTGGACAACGCCCGTTCGGCCGAGCAGGTCCGGCCGCTGCTGCCGGGTTCGGCGCGGTGCCTGGTGCTGGTGACCAGCAGGCACCGGCTGGACGACCTGGTCGTCACGGAGGGCGCGTCCTCGCTGCACGTGCCGACGTTGCCGGAGGAGAGCGCCGAGCACCTGCTGGCGGCTCTGCTCGGACGTCAGCGCATCGAGCAGGAGCCGGACGCGGTGGCCGAGTTGGCGGAGCTGTGCGACCGGCTGCCGTTGGCGTTGCGGATCGCGGGCGCGCGGTTGGCGTCACGGCCCCGGTGGACGATCCAGTCGCTGGTGGACGAGCTGCGTGACGAGCAGGGGCGGCTGTCGGCGTTGTCGCTGCCGGAGGCGGGGCGCGGGGTGCACGCGGCGTTGGCGGTGAGCTACCGGGAACTGCCCGAGGGCGCGGCGCGGCTGCTCCGGCGGCTCGGGCTGCACCCCGGCACGGACCTGGACAGCTACACGGCGGCGGCGCTGCTGGACATCAACGTGGTCAGCGCCCGCACGCACCTGCGCACCCTGGCGTACGCGAACCTGCTGCACGAGTCGACGCCCGACCGGTACTCGCGGCACGACCTCGTGCGGCTGTTCACCCACCACCTGGCGGCCACCGAGTCCGAAGTGGACAACCAGGTGGCGACGAACCGGCTGCTGGACTACTACCTGCACGTGGCGGACCGGGCGCGGGCGCACCTGTCCGACCACGTGCGGCCGTTCGGGCCGGCCGAGCACCGGCCCGCGTCGTTCCCGGAGCTGTCGTCGCACGCGGCGGCGTTGGACTGGTTCACGTTGGAAGAGGCGAACCTGGGGCTGGCGCTGGACATCGCGTTGAACCACGGACTGCGGGAGCGGACGTGGCAGCTGGCGTTGTGCCTGGACGCGTTCCACTTCCGGCGTGGCAACCGGATGGACCGGTTGGCGTTGTGCCGCATCGGGTTGACGGCGGTGCGTGAGCTGGGTGACGGGCACGCGGAGGCGACGTTCCTGCTGCGGTTGGGTTCGACCCTGGCCGATCTCGGGCGGATCGACGAGGCGATCGAGGCGTGCACGTCGGCCGCGTCGTTGGCCGATGGCGACCGGCACCTGGAGCTGGCGGCGTTGGCGAACCTCGGTTACTGCCTGATGGCCGACGACCAGCTGGACCGGGCGCAGGCGACGATCCTGGAGGCGCTGGAGGTGGCGCGGGAGGTCGGGGACAACCGGTCGCAGGCGAGCATCCAGAACAACCTGGCCAACGTGCTGCTGCGCAAGCACCAGCCGGAGGAGGCGTTGCGGCACGCGACGGAGGCGTTGAGCCTGTTCCCGTCCGCGCTGTCCAAGGCGCACACCGCGACCCTGCACACCGTGGGCACGGCGTCGCAGCAACTGGGCCGTGCCGACGAGGCCCTGGAGTACTACCGCGCCGGCCTGGCGTTGGCGACCCGCTTGGGCGACCGTTACCAGGAGGCCCTGTGCCACCGTTCGATCGGTGACGTCCTGGAACAGGCCGAAGGTCCCACCGCGGCCGGACCCCACTGGCTCGCGGCCCTACAGCTCTACCGCGACCTCCGCTTACCCGACGCCGAAGACCTGGCCCGCAAACTAGCCCCCTGACCCGAACGTAGAACTCGCCCCACCTGAACGTTCGACACACCCGACCTGAGTGTTCGACTCACGCGAGAGTCGAACACTCAGAGCCCGAGAGTCGAACCTTCAGGCACGCCGAGTTCAACACTCAGGTTCGCCGGCGGGCGTCCTGAGTGTTGAACTCGGGGGTCCTGAGCGTTCGACTCTCGCTACCTGAACGTTCGACTCTCGCGTGAGTCGAACGTTCAGGTGGGGGTGTTGGGGGGTGGGGGTTAGGCGGTGGCGGTGGCGGCGGCTCGGCCGGCTACTCGGCCGGAGAAGATGCAGCCGCCCAGGAAGGTGCCTTCCAGGGCCCGGTAGCCGTGTACGCCGCCGCCGCCGAAGCCGGACGCCTCGCCTGCGGCGTAGACGCCGGGTAGGGGGGAGCCGTCGTCCTTCAGGACTCGGGCGGAGAGGTCGGTGTGCAGGCCGCCCAAGGTCTTGCGGGTCAGGATCGAGAGGCGGACGGCGATCAGGGGGCCGGCCTTCGGGTCCAGGAGGGGGTGCGGTTCGACCACGCGGATCAGCTTGTCGGTGATGAACTTCCGGGCCTCGCGCATGGCGTTGATCTGCATGTCCTTGCCCAGACCGGAGATCACCTGGCGGTCGCGTTCGACGATGGTGCGGCGCAACGCGTCGGCGTCGATCATGGACGTCCCGGTCAGCTTGTTCATACCGGCCGCCAACTCCGCCGGCGTGCGGCCGAAGATGAACTCCTCGGACCGCTTCGCGAACTCCTCCACCGGCGCGACGGCGCCGGGCATCGCGCGCTTCAGCACGGCCTTCACGTCCTTGCCGGTCAGGTCGGGGTTCTGCTCCGACCCGGACAGCGCGAACTCCTTGCCGATGATCCGCTGGTTGAGCACGAACCACGAGTAGCCGTGCCCGGTCTTCACGATGTGCTCCAACGCCCCGAGCGCGTCGAAGCCCGGGAACAGCGGGATCGGCAGCCGCTGCCCGGTGGCGTCCAGCCACAGCGACGACGGTCCGGGCAGGATGCGGATGCCGTGCCTGCCCCAGATCGGGGCGTAGTTGGCGATGCCCTCGGGGTAGTGCCACATGCGGTCTTCGTTGATGATCTCGCCGCCCGCGTCCTGGACGACCTTGAGCATCTTGCCGTCCACGTGGTCCGGCACGCCGGACAGCATGTGCTCGGGCGGCGTGCCCAGGCGCTGCGGCCAGTTGCGGCGCACCATCTCGTGGTTGGCGCCGATACCACCGGAGGTCACGATGACGGCCTGCGCACGCAGTTCGAAGTCCCCGGCGACGGTGCGCGAACTCGGCTCGCCACGGCCGGCCGTGCTGGGCTCCAGCACGGAACCGCGCACACCGTCCACGGCACCGCCGGTGGTGGTCAGCCCGGTGACGCGGTGCCGGAACTTCAGCTGCACGAGCCCGCGCGCCACGCCCTCGCGCACCCGCCGCTCGAACGGCTCGACGATGCCGGGCCCGGTGCCCCAGGTGACGTGGAAGCGGGGCACGGAGTTGCCGTGACCTCCTGCCAAGTACCCGCCGCGCTCGGCCCACTGCACGAGCGGGAACCAGCGCACGCCCATCGCGTGCAGCCAGGACCGCTTCTCGCCCGCCGCGAAGTTCACGTACGCCTCGGCCCACTGACGCGGCCAGTGGTCGGCGTCCCGGTCGAACGCGGCCGAGCCCAGCCAGTCCTGCAGGGCCAGGTCCACCGAGTCCTTGACCTTCAGCCGCCGCTGCTCCGGGCTGTTCACCAGGAACAACCCGCCGAACGACCAGAACGCCTGCCCGCCGAGTGCGGCCTCGGGCTCCTGGTCCACCAGGATGACCTTGCGTCCCGCGTCGACCAGCTCGGCGGTGGCCACGAGACCCGCCAGGCCGGCGCCGACGACGATGACATCCGCGTCATGTGCCATCGGGCGAGTCTAGATCGAAGTGCACGCCCGAACGAGACTTGAATATGTTTCACCTTAGAAATTGGTCACAGTGGGAGGTTGGTCACGGTGTCGTACACGGGAGACGTCGGCGAGGTCAGCGCGGTCTGGCGGCCGGTGGCGGAGGTGCCGACCATCGACCGGCCGCTGACCCGGTCCCGCCTGGTCGCGCCCGGGGACGTCACGCGCAAGCAGTTCGGATTGTTCGAGTGGCTGATGGAGCCGCACGCGGGCGGTCCGGCCGCGCACTTCCACAAGACGTTCTCGGAGTCGTTCTACGTGATCTCGGGAACGGTCCGGCTGTTCAACGGCGAGACGTGGGTGAACGCCGCACCCGGTGATTTCCTGTACGTGCCGGAGGGTGGTGTGCACGCTTTCCGCAACGATGCCGACGAGCCCGCGTCCATGCTGATCCTCTTCGCGCCCGCGCCGCCGCGCGAGGAGTACTTCCGGGAACTCGCGGAGATCGCGGAATCGGGGCGGCAGCTGAGCCCCGAGGAGTGGACCGAGCTGTACGCCCGGCACGACCAGTACATGGTCTGAGCTGCGGCTGTCGGAGGGGTGTCGGAGGTTGAGGCCGCCGGCCGTCCGGTGGGGGAACCGTTCGGCCGACGGCGGTCGGGCATGCGCGGGCGCACCTGCAACGTCTCGGGGAGAGGTACCGCGGGCCTGGGGGGAGGTGCCCTGCGGGGCCTGACGTCCGGTGCGGCGTACCACGTGCCGACCAGCAGTAGAACGGGCGGGTTCCGGTAAGTGTTCCCCGGATTCACCCTGGGGTGGCAGGCATCACTACAGGGCGTCACCATCACCGGCGGGGCAGACGTCGGCCAGTGGGGCGATCAGTGGGGCAATCAGTGGGCAGTCAGGCTTCACCGCGCAGCTCGCGCATCCGGGCCTCGGCCCCCGCGAGCTTGTCCCGCGCGGTGTCGGCACGCCGCTTGGCCCGCGCCAGCTGGGTCGCCGCCTCCTGCTCCGCCTGCTGCGCCCGACGCAGCTCGGCGCGCAGGTTGGCGCTGTGCTCCTCGCGTTCGGCCAACGCCTGCTCGGCCTCGGTGACGGCGGTGTCCGCCTTCTTCACGTCGGCCTGCGCGGCGCTGATGTCGGCCCGCGCCCGCGTCAGCTGCCGCTCCCGTCGCTGCTCACGGCGTGGCGCGAGGTCGTCCCGCACCGGCACGGCGGTCTCGCTCAACGGCCCGAAGCCGGACTGCTCGACCGGCTTGACCAGCCGTCCCGCCTTGATCCGCGCGGCCAGCACCGCGTCCGACAACGCCGCGGTCAACGTCGTCCGCACCTGCTGCACGGCGTCCGGACCGAGCGGCTGACCGGCGTCGCGCGCCAACTCCTCGACCCGCCGCACGAGGGTGCTCAGCACGGCCCGCCGACGTGCGCCCAGCTGCCGCAGCGCCCCACCGCGCAACTCCTCCTGCGCGGTGCGCAACTCGTCGCCCAGCGTCATCGCCTCGGTCAGGTCGGACGCGCCCTCGCGGGCCAGCAGGTTCAGCGCCCACGCGGACGAGGTCGGCTTGCGCAGCCCCGAGATCTGCTTGGCCAGCGCCTTGTCGCCGCGGTCGCCCGCCAGCCGGGCGTGGGCGTCCCTGGCCGCGACGAACTCCGCCGGCGGCAGGGCGTACAGCTCGTCGGCTATCCGGTCGATCGGCTCCGCGTCCACGATGGAGACCAGTGTGCTCGCCATCGCGTTGATGTGCGATTTGTTACCGATTTCCCACGCTTCCGGGCGCTTCACCGTTGACAGTGTTTGACATTCCGGCCGGTCGGCTCTTGACTGGAGTAGTCGCGCTCGTCCTTCAGTGGCACGGCACTTCTCGCGTGTTCGCGCAATACACCGTTCAGTCCCATGCGGACTTATAACTTGGGCTGTTCGTCTGATTGTCACCCCGTGGTGGGGAAGATGTGCTTGCGCCAATCTTTCCGCCACGAAGGGTTTGTGCCGTGATCAACTCAAGAAGCCGGTGGAGACACCGCACCAGTGCGGCTGGGCTTGCCACCATGCTGGGCATGGCCGCCGTGCTGGGCACCACCGGGTTCGGCCTCGCCGCCGGGTCGGCCGTCGCGCAGGAGGCGCCGACCGCGCCCGCGCCCGCCGACAAGCAGCTCGACAAGCAGGACCTGGCGCACATCGCCGAGGCCGAGAAGGCCGGTCAGGCGAACGTCACGCTCCTGGTCGCCGCCGAAGAGGGCAAGCTGGACGCCGCCGCCAACGACCTCAAGGCCCTCGGCGGCGTGGTGGAGTCCACCGAGCGCGACGTCGACTACCTCAAGGTCTCGGTGCCGCGGGACAAGGCCGAGAAGGCCGCCGGGCTCGCGTCCGTGAACGCGGTGGACGTGGACGGCCTGGTCGTCCTGGACAACCCGCGCCCCGAGGGCATGGGCTCCCCGCTGCCGCAGCCGGCGCCGGGCGCGTCCACGCCCAAGAAGAACCCGTACATGCCGACGCGGGACACCAACGCGGCGCAGTTCACCGACGAGCACCCCCAGTGGGACGGCCGCGGCACGACGATCGCCATCATGGACTCCGGCGTCGACCTGGACCACCCGGCGCTGGCGACCACCTCGACCGGTGAGCGCAAGATCGTCGACTGGTACAACGCCAACGCCACCAACTCGGGTGACGGCTCCTGGGTCAAGGTCGCGGGCCGCTACAACGGCTCGTTCACCGACGGCGGCGCGACCTACACCGCACCGGCCACCGGCGGCCCGTTCAGCTTCGGCCTGTTCCGCGAGACCGCGGGCGACTTCGGCCTGGCCAACAGCGAGATCGGTGGTGACGTCAACCGCGACGGCGACCGCGTCGACACGTTCGGCGTGCTCCAGGACATCACCACCAAGGAAGTCCGCGTCGACGTGGACGGTGACGGCGACTTCACCGACCAGACCGCGATGATCGACTACAAGTACAAGAAGGATGTCGGCCACTTCGGCGCGGACAACCCGGCCACGCCGGTGCTGGACACCGTGGCGTTCGTGGTGCAGACCGACAAGTCGATCTACGACGCCGCCGGCACCGCGTGGGTCAACCTCGGCATGTCGGCCGGCGCGCACGGCTCGCACGTCGCGGGCATCACCGCGGCCAACAAGATGTTCGGCGGCAAGATGGCCGGCGCCGCGCCCGGCGCGAAGCTGATGGCCGTCAAGGTCTGCCTGTCCACGCCGTCGTGCACCAACAGCGGTCTGATCGACGGCCTGCTGTACGCGGCGCGCAACGGCGCCGACGTCGTCAACATCTCCATCGGCGGCCTGCCGGCGCTCAACGACGGCAACAACGCGCGCTCGGAGCTCTACAACCGCACCATCGCCGAGTACAACGTGCAGGTGTTCATCTCCGCGGGCAACAGCGGCGCGGGCGCGAACACCGTCGGCGACCCGTCGGTGACCACCGACTCGGTCAGCGTCGGCTCGTACATCACCAAGGACACCTGGCTGGCCAACTACGGTTCGGTGACCGCGCAGCGCGAGGGCCTGCACGGTTTCTCGTCGCGCGGTCCCCGTGAGGACGGCGGGTTCAAGCCGACCATCGTCGCGCCCGGCTCGGCGGTCTCCACCACGCCGCAGTGGCTGCAGCCCGGCCCGCTGGCGGGCACCTTCGCCCTGCCCGCCGGTTACGCCATGCTCAACGGCACGTCGATGGCCGCACCGCAGGCGACCGGCGCCGCCGCGCTGCTCGTCAGCGCGTACAAGGCCGAGCACAACGGCGAGCGCCCGCCCGTCGCGGCGCTGCGCAACGCGATCCAGTCCGGCGCCAAGTGGGTCTCGTCGTTGCAGGCCTACGAGCAGGGCTCCGGTCTGTTCGACACCAAGCGCGCGTGGTCGCAGCTCAACGAGCACCCGGAGCCGCAGGCGGTCAGCACCTCGGTGACCGTGAACACCGCGCTGTCCGGTCTGCTGGCCACCCCGAACACCGGTGTCGGCATCCACGACCGCGAGGGCGTCGTCGTGGGCAAGGAGTACGTGCGCACGTACACCCTGACCCGCACCACGGGCCCGAACCGCAACCAGCAGTTCATGGTGAACTGGCAGGGCAACGACGGCACGTTCTCGTCCAAGTCCCTGGTCAGCCTGCCGTTGAACACGCCGGTGAAGTTCGACGTCAAGGTCAAGCCGACCAAGGCGGGCGTGCACTCGGCCGTGCTGAAGCTGGACAACCCGGGCACCCGCGGCATCGACGTGTTCACCCTGAACACCGTGTTCGCGGCGGACGAGTTCACCGCGGCGGGCCAGTACGCGGTGACCAAGACCGGCACGATCCCGCGCAACCAGTCGAAGAGCTTCTTCGTGAAGGTGCCCGTCGGCGCCAGCGCGCTGAAGATCGACATGGCGGCCGGTGGCGCGGAGGCGGGCAAGGGCCAGGTCCGGTTCCTGCGCTACGACCCGTACGGCGTGCCGTTCGACACCACGTCCTCGACGAACTGCTACAACCCCGACGCGGGCGCCGGCTGTTCCGGTGGCTCGCCGACCAGCCGCACGGTCAGCAACCCGCTGCCGGGCGTGTGGGAGGTCGTGGTCGAGGCGCGGCGCACCTCCGACGCCGACGCGGCGCCGTTCTCGGTGACCGCGTCCGTGCTGGGCACGTCGGTCAGCCCGAACCCGGACACCATCGCGTCGGCCGTGATCGGCACGCCGATCAGCCGCGAGTACGCGGTGACCAACTCGCTGGCGTCGTTCAACGGCCGGGTCGTCGGCGGTTCGCTGTCCAGTGCCCGGATCGCGCGTCCGACCATCGCGAACGCCGTGGTCCAGGCGTACGACCTGGTCGTGGTGCCGGGTGCGACGTCGCTGCGCGCGACGATCGGCAAGACCAGCGACGTGTCCGCCGACCTCGACCTGTTCGTCTACAACTGCACTTCGGGTAACTGTGTGCTGGCCGGTCAGGCGGCGGACGGCGACTCGGAGGAGTCGGTGACGATCAACAACCCGGCCGCGGGCGCGTGGCAGGTGCGGGTCGACGGCTTCGAGGTGCCCGCGGGCACCACGGAGTACGACTACATCGACCTGTTCGCCGCTCCGGGCCTCGGCACGGTCGCGGTGACCGACGCCGACGCCGAGCGCGTGGCCGGTGCGACGTGGACCGTCCCCGGCACGGTGACCGTCGCCGGTCAGCCCGGTGCCGGTCGGGTGCTGCGCGGTGAGCTGACCGTGCAGACCTCGGAAGGCGCGATCGTCGGCCGCAGCGCGGTGATCGTGCAGAACGTGGCCTGATCGCTGGGCTGACTCACCGGGCTGACGCCGCGTGTGAACGACCTCAGGGCCACTCCCGCTGCATTGGGAGTGGCCCTGAGCCTTTGCCTTTTGCCGCTAGGGAGTGGGGTCGATGTTGGACAGGGGCTCGTCCACGTCGACCCGGCTGATGCCCTCGACGGTCGTCGCCTTCTCCGCCAGCTCGACGGGGACGGAGACGCGGACGTAACCGATGGTGGTGTCGGTGGCCTCCACGGTCGCGCCCAGCTGTTGCAAACCGGCGGCCACCTGGTCGGTCTTGTCCCGCTCGGTGGAGACGGTCAGCACCACGGTCTTCGCGCCGGAGCGCTTGGCCTGCTGGAGCACGTCCTTGCCCTGCGGGCTGAGCTTGACGGGCATCCGCGCCTCCGAGGTCGCACTGGCCGAGTCCGTGAGAACGGGGTGGGAATCGGCGACGTCCGCGCCTCGGGCGCCGCAGCCCGCCAGCACCAACCCCGCCAGCACGAGTACCACCTGTCTTCGCATGCGCCCTCCCGGCCACGGTCCTGCCACCAGGACGGACGGGGAGGTCAGCGCGGTTGCACGGGCTGGTCGGGGCCGCTGAACGCCTGCACGCGCTCCTCGCCGTCCGCGCTCTCGCCGAACACGCGGTTGTCGGACGACCCGTTCGCCGGCTGAACCGGCGCCTGACCGTTGGCGCGGGGCAGGTCGCGCACCCGCACCTGCGGCAGCGCGCCGGGGTGCCGCGCCCGCAGCCAGCCGACCAGGTGCTCGCGCGCCACGCACCGCAGGTCCCACAGCCGCCCGGCGTCCGACGCGCTCACCAGCGCCCGGACCCGCACGAACGACCCGACCGCGTCCGTCACCTGCAGCACGCACACCCGGCCGTCCCACAGGTCGCTGGCTTCGAGGGCGTGCCGCAGCTCCTGCCGCAGTTCCTCCACCGGCACCGTCCAGTCGAGGTCCATCTCCACCGTGCCCAGCAGCGCCGACTGGGTCCGCGTCCAGTTCTCGAACGGCGTCTTCAGGAAGTAGGCGGTGGGCAGGATCAGGCGCCGGTCGTCCCACAGGTGCACGACCACGTAGGTGAGGGTGATGTCCTCGATCCGGCCCCACTGGTTCTCCACGACCACCACGTCGTCCAGCCTGAGCGCGTCGCTGAACGCGATCTGCACGCCCGCGAACACGTTGCCCAGCAACGACTGCGCCGCCAACGCGGCGATGGCGCCGATGACACCGGCCGACGCCAGCAGGCTCGTCCCGGCCGCACGCGCGCTGGGGAACGTCATCAGCACCGCGGCTGCCGCCAGCACGCTCACCACGACCACGGTGACCCGCCTGACCAGCGTGATCTGCGTGTGCACGCGGCGGGCGTGCCGGTTGTCCGAGACGTCGACCCGGATGCGCGCCAACGTCGCGTCCTCGATCACGACCAGCAGTGCGGCGAGCAGCCACGCGCCGGCGAGGATCAGCGCTATACCCGTCACGTGCAGCGCGACCGGTCGCCACTCGCCGCGCGCCGCCACACCCAACGAGAACTGCACGGCCACCAGCACGGCCATGACCAGCGCGGGCCGGTAGGCGTGTCGGGCGAGCCCGGCGAACAGCGCCGACCGGCGGCCGATGCGGCGGACGACCCGGTGGACCAGCGTGACGGCGAGCAGCGCGACCAGCAGCGAGCCGGTGAACGTGATGACGGCTGCGACCACGGACGGGCACCTCCTCGTGCGCGGGGGACGTTCCAGGTTCCGTACCCACGAACGGCCTGCTTCAGCCCTGTTCCTCCGCACCACCGGCCAATTGCGACATTCCCCACTGGCCCGCCGTCCCCCACCCACCACCCGAACCCGCAGGTGGAGTACTAGCCCAAGCGGCGGAGGACGGCCGAGGCGAAGTTCTTCCCGACCGTGAGCGCGTCCGGTCCGGGCGTGCCCGTGCCGAAGTTGGTCGCGAAGATCCGGAAGGACTGACCAGGGCCGGTCGCGACCAGGATCGAGTACGTGGTTTTGTCGCCGCGTGAGACCGTGCCGAGCAACGCCCGGCGTCCGTCGATCTCGCTGACGGTGAGGTGCTGGGCGTCGTCGACGAAGACGTCACCGGGTTCGCGGGTTGGTCAGGCGCACCGCAAGCGGCAACGCCCACCAGCAGGACAGACAAGAGCAGCCGGAGCATGTGACGCAACGTATCCACGGTCCCGCAGGAGGAGTTGCCGATGGCCCGAACCTGTCACGCGTCGCTTGGCTCCGTCATCCATCTCAGGTCCTTGGTCGCCGACCACGTCACCGCCCGCAAGGGCCGAGTTCGAGGTCGGCGAGCGAGGTCCTGGCGTGCTGCCGGCCGAGGTTCCACTCGCGCCAGTCGTCGGACCCGACGCGGCGGAACTTCAGGGCGCAGGCGCGCAGGTCCGACGGGAGCGAGGCGAGGGCGGGCACGGCGTCGTCGGACAGCGTGCTCAGGTACCAGACGTCGATCTTCCCGGTCTCCTGCCAGCGGTCGATGTTGCGTTCGGCGATGAACCGGTCCGGGTTGATCGCGGCGAGTCCGACGAGGGCGGCGAACCCCGTGCCCACGACGGCGCGGGCCAGCCACCCGGCCTGCAGCCGCACGCCCGCGGCGAGAACCAGCAGGTAGACCAAGCCCAGCCACAGTTCGCACGCCGAGACGAGGACGCGCAGCACGGTGAAGCCGTACGCCTGCTGGTAGAGCCACATGCGGGTGAGGGCGGAGGCGACGATCACCAAAGTGAGCACGCTCAAAGCGCCGAGCAGGCCGCGCAGCCAACGGCGGTCGGTGGGCGAGTCGAGGTGGGCGAGGCGTGCGACGACGGCGATCACGCCGAGGGTGAGCACGGTGACGGCGAGCAGTTGCCAGAAACCGGTGCGCGCGTAGTCGGCGTAGGTGAGGTCGGCGGTGGTGATGACGTGCTCGTCGCCGGCGAAGAGGGTGGAGATCTGCACGCCTACGAAGGTGGCGAAGAGCAGCACCAACGCGCCCACGGGCAGCACCCAGTCACGTCGCGCGACCGTGCGGGGGAGGACGGCTGTCCCGTCGAGGTTCGGTTGTGAGACGAGCAGGTAGCACGCGCCGATCGTGCCCAGGCCCACGGCGAGGAACAGCACGATGGGCTGGCCTGACGATTCGTCCGGGACGACCGAGCCGAGCAGGTTGGCGAACGCCGCGTCCGCCCCGGCGAGCAGGGGGACGAAGACCAGCAGCAGGGCGGCGGTGGCGAGGATCGGACGCGTCATCGGCGGGGCGCCGCGTTCCTTCACGCCTTTTGCCAGCCACGGCACGGCCCTGACCGTCGCGATCGGCACCGCTCCCGCGCCGAACACCATGCCGCGCGCGGTCCGTCCGCCGGCGATCGCGAGTGAACCGGCGGCGCAGCCCGCGATCGCGCAGAGGACGAAGAGCCATTCGGCCGCGACGAACGCGCCGACGGCGAACAGTGCGACCGAGAGGACTGCCCACGCCGGTCTGACTTTGCGCAGGAGTGCGAAGACGAGGGCGGCGGTGAGGGACCAGCCGAGGCCGGGTTCGTCGAGGGGGAGGAGCACGGCCGCCCCGATCCCGGCTGCGGTGCCGGTGAGGAGTACGCGGTTGGGGGTCATCGGGTGTTGCCTCCAGGGCGTGCGCCATCGCCCGCCGAGTGTGCGGCGGTTGGCGGGTGTGTGAGATTGGTGTGATCCGGGTGTTCTGAATGTTGAACTCGGGGTACGCGAACGTAGGACTCTCGCGTCCCGAACGTAGGACTCTCGCGTCCTGGACGTAGGACTCTCGCGGGTGGTGCGGTGGCGCGGATCAGGTCACGGCGGGGCCGGCTGTGGCGGTGGCTGCGGGGATGGTGGCTCGGATTCGGCAGCCTGGGCCGTCGACCACGGCGATGGTGCCGCCGTGCAGGTCGACCACCCACCGCGCGATGTTCAGACCCAAGCCCGTGCCACCGCCGGCGGCCCGTTCACCGCGTGTGAAGCGCTCGAAGACCCGTTCACGGTCCTGCGGCGCGATCCCCGGCCCGTCGTCCGCGACCTCCAGCACCAGATCCGTGCCCACGGAAGCCGAAATCCGCACCTCGCCACCCGCCGGACCGTGTCGGGCGGCGTTGTCCAACAGGTTCGCGACCACCTGCGCCAGCCGCGCCTCATCCGCATAAACCGTTGCCGCAGGCGGCGAAACGTCGACGGTGAACCGCACCCCTCGAGCGGCCACCGAGGCTTCCGCCACGACCTCCTCCAACAACGGCGCCAAAGCGAACTCCGCCCGGTCCAGCCGGTGCGCCCCCGCGTCGATCCGCGACAGGTCCAGCAATTCGGTCACCAGCCGACCCAACCGCTCGGTCTGCGCCAACGCCGTCCGCATCGTCGTCGCATCAGGCTGCGCGACCCCGTCCACGACGTTCTCCAGAACGTTCTGCAAAGCGGTGATCGGTGTCCGCAACTCGTGCGACACGTTCGCGATCAGCTCCCGCCGCTGCTGGTCCGCCGCACTCAGGTCGGCCGCCATCTGGTTGAACGCACCGGCCAGCTCACCGACCTCGTCCCGAGCCGTCGCGCGCACCCGTTGGCTGTAGTCACCGGCCCGCATCGCCCGCACCGCCGCCGTCATCTCCCGCAACGGCCTGGTCATCCCGTGCGCGAGGATCTGCGACGTCACCAGCACGACCGCGATCGTCCCGAACGTCGTGCCCGGCGCCAGCCACCCGATCCGGGACCAGAAGAACGCGAACCCCGCCGCGCACGCCGACACCAGCAGGATCCCGAGCTTCAGCTTGATCGACCGCACCGGGTCCAACGGGCGCGGCAGCAGCTCGACCGTGGTCTCGAACGCCGACCGCAGGCTCACCTGGGCACCTCCAACGCGTAGCCGATGCCGTGCACGGTCCGGATCAGGTCCGTCCCCAACTTCCGCCGCAACGCCTTGATGTGGCTGTCCACGGTCCGCGTCCCGGTCCCGTCGTTCCACCCCCACACCTCGTTCAACAACCGCTCACGCGACTGCACGGCACGCGGCCGTTCGGCCAGGTGCACCAACAGCTCGAACTCGGTCGGCGTCAGGTGCGCCTCCGCCCCACCGCGCGTCACCCGCCGCTCGGCCAGGTCGATCTCCAGGTCCGCAACGGTGATCCGGGCCGCCGCGGCCGACGCCGCCCGCTCCACCCGCCGCAACAACGCGTGCACCCGAGCGGCCAACTCGCGGATCGAGAACGGCTTGGTCAGGTAGTCGTCCGCCCCGACCGCGAGCCCCACGAGCAGGTCCGTCTCGTCGCCACGCGCGGTCAGCATGAGCACCGGCACCGGACGGCTGGCCTGGATCCGCCGGCACACCTCCAGCCCGTCGAACCCCGGCAGCAGCACGTCCAGCACCACGAGGTCAGGCCGGGTGTCCCTGGCCCGTGCGACGGCGGACGGACCGTCGTGCGCCAACTCCACCTCGAACCCCTCGGCGCGCAACCGCGCGGCCACCGACTCGGCGATGGTCAGGTCGTCCTCGACCACCAGAACCCGACGTGTCATGCGACCGACTCTATGTGCGAGCCGTGGAGGTGACCGGCGCGACTTGTGAACGTCCTGTGGAGACCGGGGATGAGGGAAACCGGGCCTCCGCAGCCGCCGCGCGGCCGGACGGGCGAATCTGGGAGCGCTCCCAGTCGTCACCTGCGTAGCTGGTAGTCGGTGGGGCGTCCTAGGGTTACCCGGTGGCTGATGCGGTCCTGGAAGCGGTGCTGGAGCGGATCACGTTCGCCAACGAGGAGACCGGCTACACGGTCGCCCGCGTCGACACCGGGCGTGGTGGGGACTTGATCACGGTGGTCGGGTCGCTGCTCGGCGCGCAGCCCGGCGAGTCGATCCGGATGCGCGGGCGGTGGGGTTCGCACCCGCAGTACGGCAAGCAGTTCCACGTGGACGACTACACGACCGTGCTGCCGGCCACCATCCAGGGCATCCGCCGTTACCTCGGCTCGGGCCTGATCAAGGGCATCGGGCCGGTGCTGGCCGACCGGATCGTCACCCATTTCGGTGTCGACGCGCTGGACGTCATCGAACACGAACCGCAACGCCTGATCGAGGTGCCCAAGCTCGGCCCCAAGCGCACCAAGATGATCGCCGCCGCGTGGGAGGAGCAGAAGGCCATCAAGGAGGTCATGGTCTTCCTCCAGGGCGTCGGCGTGTCGACGTCGTTGGCCGTGCGCATCTACAAGCAGTACAGCGACAAGGCGATCGACGTCGTCCGCGAGGAGCCCTACCGCCTGGCGAACGACGTCTGGGGCATCGGGTTCCGCACCGCCGACGTGATCGCGAAGGCCGTCGGCATCCCCCACGACAGCCCGCAACGGGTGAAGGCCGGGCTCCAGTTCACGCTGTCCGAGGCCACCGGCGACGGCAACTGCTACCTGCCCGAGAACGAGCTCATCGGTGACGCGATCAAGATCCTCCAGGTCGACGCGGGCCTGGTCATCGAGTGCCTGGCCGAGCTGGTCGCGGAGGAGGGCGTGGTCCGCGAGATCATGCCGGACGGCGAGCCCGGCATCTACCTGGTCGCGTTCCACCGGGCCGAGATCTCGCTGGCCAACCAGCTGTTGCGGCTGCTCAGGACCGGGGACGAGCGGATGCCCGCGTTCCAGAAGGTCGACTGGGAGCGCGCGTTCGCGTGGCTCGGCGCGTCACTGGAGGACAAGCAGCGCGACGCGGTTCGGCTGGCCCTGACCAGCAAGGTCGCCGTGCTCACGGGTGGTCCGGGGTGCGGCAAGAGCTTCACCGTGCGGTCGATCGTGAAGCTGGCCGTGGCCAAGGGGGCGAAGGTCGTGCTGGCCGCGCCCACCGGCCGGGCGGCCAAGCGGCTGACCGAGCTGACCGGTCACGAGGCCCGCACCGTGCACCGGTTGCTGGAGCTGAAGCCCGGCGGTGACGCCGCCTACGACCGCGACCGGCCGCTCGACGCGGACCTCGTCGTGGTGGACGAGGCGTCCATGCTCGACCTGCTGCTGGCGAACAAGCTGGTGAAGGCCGTCGCGCCCGGCGCGCACCTGCTGTTGGTCGGTGACGTCGACCAGCTGCCGTCCGTCGGCGCCGGCGAGGTGCTGCGCGACGTGCTCTCCGAGAAGAGCCCCATCCCGAACGTCCGCCTCACGCACATCTTCCGGCAGGCGCAGCAGTCCGGCGTGGTGACCAACGCGCACCGGATCAACAACGGCGATTACCCGATCGTGCAAGGAATGCCGGACTTCTTCCTCTTCCCGGCGGAGGAGGCGGAGGACGCGGCCACGTTGGTGGTCGACGTCGTGGCCAACCGCATTCCCCGCAAGTTCGGCCTCAAGCCGCGCACGGACGTGCAGGTGCTCGCGCCGATGCACCGGGGACCGGCGGGCGCGGGCGGGTTGAACGCGTTGTTGCAGGAGGCGCTGACACCGTCCAAACAGGACATGCCGGAACGCCGGTTCGGCGGGCGGGTGTTCCGGGTCGGGGACAAGGTCACCCAGATGCGCAACAACTACGACAAGAACGTCTTCAACGGCACGCTCGGTGTGGTGACGGACATCGATCTGGTGGAGCAGAAGCTGACCATCCGGACCGACGAGGACGAGGACGTCGACTACGAGTTCAGTGAGCTGGACGAGTTGACCCACGCGTACGCGATGACGATCCACCGTTCGCAGGGCAGTGAATATCCCTGTGTCGTCATCCCGATCACGACCAGCGCGTGGATGATGCTCCAGCGGAACCTGCTGTACACGGCGGTGACGCGGGCGAAGAAGTTGGTGGTGCTGGTCGGGTCGCGGAAGGCGATCGGGCAGGCGGTCCGCACCGTGGGCGCTGGACGTCGGCACACGGCGCTGGACCACCGGCTGGCTCAGCTGCTCTGAACTCAGCTGCTCTGAAACATGCCCTCGTCCTGTGCCGCCCGTTCGGCCGCTTCGGCGAACATGGTGCGGAAGTCGGCGATCTCGGTGCCTCCGAGCTTGATCACGTGGCCGTTGGTGTCCCAGATCTCCACGATGCCGCCACTGACCGCGATCGAGCACACGGACGGCTCGTTCTTCCGATCCGTGCACCGGATCAGCCACTCCCGCTTGGTTTCCATGGTGTCCCCTTTCGAGTGGTCCGAGGTTCGAGGAGCCGGAATCGGCCCTCGTGGTTGCTAGCCTGGACTTAGTCAGATCTCCATGCAACTGCTACACAGCAATTGACACGATCGGATGATCCCGATGCCCATGACGCCGACTGTCCGGCTCAAGTTCCTGTCGATCTACATGCGCGAGGCGCGCGAGCGGGCGGGTGTCGAACCGAAAGAGGTCGCCAAGCTCCTCGGGCGCGACACGACACGCGTCACGAAGATGGAGAAGGGGCGAGAGGGTCTGACCCCTGGCGACGCCAAGATGCTCCTCGACCGCTACGACGTGCACACCGAGGAGGAGAAGCTTGAGATCATGGAACTGGCCCGGACCCGCTCGCAACGCGGGCGCTGGTCCAACCACCGGGCGATCGTGCCGCTCCAGCAACGCGCCTACCTCGACTTCGAGCAGGACTCGAACGTTGTCCAGCACTACGGCATGGAGATGATCCCCGGCCTGTTGCAGACCGAGGCCTACATGCGGACCACACTGGGGAACCACTTCAAGGTCGACTCACCCGAAGTCATCGAGGACGTCGTGGCCACTCGACTGGAGCGGCAGGAGATCTTGTTCCGCCAGGTGCCCGCGACAGCCGGATTCGTGCTCAGCGAGAGCTGCCTGCGCAGGTCGTTCGGCCGCAACGCGGTCATGCACGAGCAGATGATCCACCTGGACAAGCTCACGCGACGACGGAACATCCGGATCCAGGTTCTTCCCTTCGACGCGCCGGTCAGCGGTGGTGTCCCGTTCAGCTTCACCATCCTGCGGATTCCGGCCCCGACGAGCGCGCCGCCCCTGGAGATGGTCTACGTCGAGAACCTGCACGACGCCGACTACCTCGACGGTGTGCCCGAGGTTGCCGACTACGCCGACCTGTGGAGCAGGCTTACGGCCGATGCGCTGAACCTGGAACAATCGAGGAAGTTCATCCAAGGCGTGGCCGACCATTACGCCTGACCCGAGAGGTGGTCCCCGCATGACTCCGGACTTCTCCGCCGCCACCTTCAAGACCTCCAGCCGCACCGACGGCACCGGAACGTGTGTCGAGGTCGCGGTGGTGCCGGGGTTCGCGGCGGTGCGGGACACGAAGTACCGCGCGGGTGGGCACATCGCCGTCCCCGCGCGGTCGTTCGTGGCGTTCCTGCGTTCGGTCGTCGCCTGCTAACGCATCGGGAACGCGACGTCGCAGACCTCGTCATCAGGCGCCGCGCTGTCGAAGTCGGTGAAGTAGACCTCGCGCGGTGAGTTGGTGATCGCGAAACCGTTGTCCTTGATCCACACGGCTACCGCGTCGTACGCCGACAGGATCTGCGGGAACACCACCTGCGCCTTGGTCAGCCGCACGTAGGCCTCCCGGTGCGCCGGTTCGACCCGCGCCGCCACCCCGCTCGGCGGCCCGTCCACCGCCACCGGGATGCACATCTCCACCGGCCCGTCGCTCTCGTCGTTCACCTCGCCGTGGTAGATCACGAACGTCGGTCCCGACACGCCCCCGTAGGCCTCGGCCGCCTTGGTCAGCCTGTCCGTCGAGTCGTCGATCCACTCCACCAACGCCGGTTCGAGCAGGTGTCGCTGCTCGGTGAGGACCACCTGTTCCGACACTTCACGCTGCTTGACCTCGTACATCTCCAACAACCCCTTCCCTCCGGACAACACGATGCGGAGGTGGGCGGCCAGGCCGCGTTGCACGGCCATCCGGTGCTCGACCTCGGCCCAGTAGTCGGTCACCAGGTCGGCCCGTTCGTCCTCGGGCGCGGCGACGATCTTCGCCACCACGGCGAGCGGCATGTCCAGCCTGCGCAGCAGCGCGACCAGGCGTGCCCCGACCAGCTGCTCCTCCCGGTAACGCCGGTAGCCGTTGTCCGGGCCGATCTCGGCCGGCCGCAGCAGACCCTGGCGCTCGTACAGCCTCAACGCCTTCACCGACAGCCGCGACCGGCGGGCGAACTCGCCGATGCCCAGCAGCCGTGTGCCCGATAGCCGTGCCACCCCCACATCCTCCATGGCGACGACCCTGCGGGCTGCCCCAAGGGACGGGTCAAGGACGGGTCACTCGAACGCCTGCGAAGCCACCGTCGGGGTTGGCAGAATGCGCAGGTCACAGGCGTTATGGGGGAGCATGGGCGACAACGGTCCAAGCCCGCTGACCGGTCTGGTCGGCGCCGAGGCGGCAGCGGCGTTCAAGCGCGGCCGGCTGTAGGAGGGGGTCCGTGCCTGACGGGGTCCGTGCCTGACAGAGGTCGGCTACTGGCGGTAGCCTTCCACGGTGCTGGGATCGCGGGCCTCGGCGGCGTCCGGGTCCATGCCCGCCGCACGGCGTGCCCGGCGTTGGCGCAGCAGGTCCCACGTCTGGTCGAGCGCGACTTCGAGGTCCCGCAGCCGTCGGGCATCACCCTCGCTCAGGCCTTCGCCGATGCGCGAGTTCTCCAACCGGTGCTCTTCCTCCACCAGGTGGGTGATGCGCGCGACTAGTTCTTCGTCCGTCACGACTCCTCCTCCATCCGGACCAAGATCCGGGGTACCTCACGAGTATCCGTCAAAACCCCTGCCTGTGAACGGCGAGGTATGGCCGGATGGCGGGTGTTGCGAGGGGCTCGCGTACCCCATCCTCCGATTCACCCTGCCTAGGAGGAACAACTGTGAAGTCGACCAGACGTTCACTGATGACACTGGTGATAGCCGGTGTCGCGGCGGCCGCGGTGGTCACCGGGGGCACGCCCGGAACCGCCGGTCCCGCACCCGAGGTCGCCGCCGTCCAAGCCGGACCGACCTACGTCTACAAGGTCCACGCGCCGCTCGGCGCCGCCGCCCAGAACCTGCTCGGGCGCGGCTTCGACGTGCTGGAGGACCGGGACGGCGACTACCTGTTCGTGCTCGGTGACGCCGACACCGGCCAAGGCCTCAAGAAGGCCGGTTTCACCGCCGTCATCGACGAGGTGCTGCCCGCGCCCGAGTGGCAGCCGCCCGCCAAGAAGTCGCAGTCGCCGACGTTCGAGGCGGCCGACATCAACGAGACCTACTACGGCGGCTACCGCACGATCAACGCCCACTGGTCGCACCTCGACCTGGTCGGGCAGCAGTACCCGGCACTGACCACTTTGGTCGACTACGGCGACTCGTGGCGCAAGACCCAGGGTTCGGGCGGGTACGACCTGCGCGCCATCTGCATCACCAAGAAGAACGCCGGCGACTGCGCGCTGAACCCGACCGCGCCGAAGCCGCGGTTCTTCGTGATGGGTCAGCTGCACGCCCGCGAGCTGACCACCGGTGACCAGGCGTGGCGCTGGATCGACCACCTGACCACCGGTTACGGCGTCGACGCCGAGGTCACCGCGCTGCTCGACAGCACCGAGGTGTGGGTCGTGCCGATCGCCAACCCGGACGGCGTGAACATCGTGCAGCAGGGCGGCAACTCGCCGCGCTACCAGCGCAAGAACGCCAACACGACGAACGGCTCGAACTGCTCCGGCACGTCGTCGTCGCAGGTCGGCATCGACCTCAACCGCAACACCGACTCACACTGGGGCGGTGCGGGCACGTCGTCCAACCCGTGCGACCAGACGTACAAGGGGCCGTCGGCGAACTCCGAGGTCGAGACGCGGGCGCTGCAGGCGTTGTGGCGCAACCTCTACCGCGACCGCCGTGGGACCGGGGTGACCGACGCCGCGCCGGCCGACACGACCGGTGTCGTGATCTCCATGCACAGCTACTCGAACCTGGTGCTGTTCCCGTGGGGCTGGACCACGTCCTCCAAGGCGGGCAACGACGCGTCGCTGCGCGGGATGGCGGCGGACATGGCGTCGCTGGCCGGTGGCTGGCGGTACGGGCAGCCGGGTGAGGTGCTGTACAACGCGGCCGGTGCGACGGACGACTGGGTGTACGACGACCTGGGCGTGGCGTCGTTCGTGTGGGAGGTCGGGCCGTCGTCCGGCACCTGCTCCGGGTTCTTCCCGACGTACTCGTGCCAGGCGTCGACGTTCTGGCCGAAGGTCAAGCCGATGCTGATGTACGCGGCGAAGAAGTCGGCCAACCCGTACGGCGGCGGTGGCGGCAACCCGCCTTCGGATTGCGCCAAGGCCACCAACGACACCGACGTGGCGATCCCGGACAACGGTGCGGCCGTTTCCAGCACCATCACCATCGCCGGGTGCACGGGCAACGCTTCGTCGTCGTCGCAGGTGGAGGTGCACATCGTGCACACGTACCGGGGTGACCTGGTGATCGACCTGGTCGCGCCGGACGGCACGGCGTACCGGTTGAAGGGGTCGAACAGCGACTCGGCGAACAACATCGACACCACGTACACCGCGAACGTCTCGTCCGAGGCGCGCAACGGTGCGTGGACGCTCCGCGTCCAGGACGTGGCCTCGGCGGACACCGGCTCCATCAACTCGTGGAGCCTGACCGTGTAGTCCCGCCTGAGTGTTGAATTCAGGGCACCTGAACGTAGGACTCTCGCAACGCGAACGTAGGACTCTCGCGAGAGTCCTACGTTCAGACCGCGAGAGTCCTACGTTCAGAGTGCGTGTGTCCTACGTTGGGGACACCCGAATTCAACGTTCAGGACGGCCGAAGGGCCCTGCGGGCAGGTGTCCGCAGGGCCCTTCGTGTGCAGGGTGCGTGAGGGTTACTTCAGGCCGTTGCCCATTGCGGTGATCAGTTCGCCGTTGGTGGTGTCACCGTCGAGGGCCCAGAAGAACGCGCCGCCGAGGCCCTGGGCCTTGGTGTAGCTCATCTTGCCGCCGATGGTGGCCGGGGTGTCGTAGCTCCACCACTGGTTGCCGCAGTACGCGTACGCCGTGCCCGCGACGGTGCCGGTGGCCGGGCACTTGGTCTTCAGGACCTTGTAGTCCTCGATGCCCGCCTCGTACGTGCCCGGCGCCGCGCCGGTCGCCGTGCCGCCCGGAGCGGACTGCGTCACGCCCGTCCAACCGCGTCCGTAGAAGCCGATGCCGAGCAGCAGCTTGGCCGCCGGCACGCCCTTGCCCTTCAGCTTCTGGATCGCCGCGTCGGAGTTGAAGCCGGCCTGCGGGATGCCGGGGTACGACGTCAGCGGCGAGTGCGGCGCCGTCGGGCCCTGGGCGTTGAACGCGCCGAAGTAGTCGTAGGTCATGACGTTGTACCAGTTGAGGTACTGCGCCGCGCCGCCGTAGTCGGCCGCGTCGATCTTGCCGCCGTTCGACCCGTCCGCCGTGATGGCGGCGGTCACCAGGTAGTTCGCGCCGAACCGGTTGCGCAGCGCCTGGGAGAGCGTCTTGAACGAGCTGAAGCCGGTCGTGTCGCAGGTCAGACCGCAGGCGTTCGGGTACTCCCAGTCGATGTCGATGCCGTCGAACACGTCCGCCCAACGCGGGTCCTCGACGAGCCGGTAGCACGACTCGGCGAACGCCGCCGCGTTCTGCGACGCCTGGCCGAAGCCGCCGGACCAGGTCCAACCGCCGAACGACCACAGCACCTTGATGTGCGGGTACATCTTCTTCAGCTTGCGCAGCTGGTTGAACGAACCGCGCAGGGCGCCGGTGTCCCACGTGTCCGCGACGCCGTCGACGGAGTTCGCGGCGGTGTACGCCATGTCGTAGTCGGCGTAGGCGTCACCGATGGTGCACTGGCCGTTCTGCACGTTGCCGAACGCGTAGTTGATGTGCGTCAGCTTCGCGGCCGAACCGCTGGTGTGGATGTTCTTCACGAAGTACTGGCGGCCGTAGACACCCCACTGGGTGAAGTAGCCCAGGTTCTTCCGCGAGCCGACCGGCGGGTTGGTCGTGGTCGTCGTCGGGCCGGTCGTCGTCGGGCCGGTCGTCGTCGTGGTCGTGCTCGTGGTGGTGGTGGACGTGGGGCTGGTCCCACCGGCGTCGCAGGAGGCGCCGTTGAGCTTGCAGTTGGCCGGTCCGCTGAACGTGCCGGAGTAGGTCACGTTGAAGCCGAAGCTCGCCGACCCGCCGACGCCCACGGAGCCGTTCCACGTGTTCTTGACCGTCACGTGCTGGCCGCTGGCGGTGTAGGAGCCGTCCCACAGGGAGCTGATCTTGTGCCCGGCGGGCAGGTCGAACTCCACCGTCCACGACGTCAGGGCGGACGTGCTGCCGTTGCTGATCGTGTACTTGCCCTCGTAGCCGGTGCCCCAGTCCGAGCCCTTGCTGAAGGTGGCCGAAACGCCGCCCGCGCCGCTCGCCGCGGGCGCGACGACCAGCCCCACCACCAACGTGGCTACCGCCACGAACAACGCTGTGACATGCCATCGGATCTTGGACATCGTGCTCCTCGTGCAGGGAAGGAGTGCAGGGTTGAGATCACGATGTGGTTCAGACCACTTCACGGTCAAGGTCTAGACCATTCTCGTCACTCGAACGGCCTAGGGTCTGAACCCTCGGAACCGATTCCGCGGCGGCGGGCGGCCACTAAGGGTGGATGAGCCTAAAGTCTGATCGCCTCTCAGACCAGGGTCCGACGTATGGACGTCGCCGCACGGCCAGACTCGGAGTCCTCACGTCGAGAGGGAGGAAACGTTGATGGGCAAGAGGGGGATCGCCCTCGCCGCCGTAGTGGGGTTGGCGGCGCTGGGGCTCACCGGCACGGCCGTGGCCGAGCCGGTGGTGGAGCAGGGCCGGATCGACCGGCAGGTCGTCCAGCGGGCGTTGGACGAGATGGCGCGCACCGGCGCGCAAGGGGTGCAGGTCCGGGTCACCGACGGGCGGCACCAGTTCACCGCCCGCAGCGGCACGGCGCGGGTCGACTCGCCGCAGCCCGTGCCTACCGACGGCCGGTTCCGGGCCGGCAGCATCACCAAGACGTTCGTGTCGACCGTCGTGCTCCAGTTGGTCGGCGAGGGGAAGGTGGAGCTCGACGCGCCGGTGCAGCGGTACCTGCCGGGCCTGCTGCCGGACGGCGACAAGATCACCGTGCGGCACGTGCTCCAGCACACCAGCGGCCTGTACAACTACACGTCCGCGCTGCCGCTCGACCCGGCCGGCTTCGAGACGATCCGGTACAAGACGTGGACGCCGGCCGAGCTGGTCGCGCTGGCCACCGCGAAGCCGTTGTACTTCCCGCCCGGCACGGACTGGCGCTACTCGAACACGAACTACGTCGTCGCCGGGATGCTGGTCGAGAAGGTCACCGGAAGGCCGTACGAGGCGGCCGTCAAGCAACGCGTCCTGCGCCCGTTGGGTCTGGGCGCGACGTCCGTGCCCGGCGTCCGAACCGGCATCCCCGGCCCGCACGCACACGGCTACTACCGGGCGAACGGGCAGGTCGTGGACGTCACCGAGTTCAACCCGTCGGTCGCGTACGCGGCGGGCGAGATGATCTCCACGACAGCCGACCTGGACCGGTTCGTGGACGCGCTGCTGGACGGCCGCCTGCTGCGTCCGGCGCAGCAGGCGGAGCTGACGTCCGTGCTGCCCAACACGCGTGGCTACGCCTTGGGCATCGAGGCGACCGAACTGCCGTGCGGCGTGACGGTCTGGGGGCACGGCGGCAGCACCCCCGGCTACAGCAGCCTGGTGGTGAGCACAGCGGACACGAAAACCCGCCTGGTGGCGTCCCTGACGTCCGCCCCGGACCCGGGCGACATCGCCGGCTACAACGAGATGCTGAACGAGGTGTTCTGCTGACCTTGGTTTCAGGGTCGGTGAGTGCTCCCGGCTTCGGGCGCCCTCACCGACTCGCGCCGTTGACCACGTCGAGGATCCGGTTGGCCAGGAACCGGCGCACCCGCCCGGACCGCTCCAGTTCGACCACCATGCCCTCTTCGAGCAGCTTCTCCACGTTGACGGTGGCGGCGCGGTGCGTCACACCCAGCACCTCCTGGACCGTGCCGATGGTGAGGGCGGGTGTCTCGAACAGTGCGTCCACCAGCTTGGGCAACAGGCTGGAGGAGCGGACACCGGTCACCCGTTCCCGGTATTCGTCCCGCAACCGCTGCAGTTCGTTCGCGCGGCGCAGGACGTCCTTCGCCTGCATCGCGACGACCTGGAGGAAGAACTCGATCCACGCCTCCCAAGCGCCGTTCGTCGAGACGGCTTGGAGACGTGCGTAGTAGTCCTGGCGCCTGGGCTCGATGTAGGCGGAGAAGTCGAGCATCGGGCCAGGGAGCAGGCCCCACTTCACCAGCAGCAGTGACACGAGCAGCCTGCCGACCCGACCGTTGCCGTCGCGGAACGGGTGGATCGCCTCGAACTGGTAGTGCAGGCACGCGATCTCGACCAAGGGAGGAAGTTCGTGGGCGCCCCTGAGGTGGTTTTCGAACGCTTCCAGGCAGTCGCGCAAGCGCTCCGGTGGAGGCGGCACGTACGACGCGTGGTCGATCGGGTCACCCGGTGAGCCGATCCAGTTCTGGGAGTCGCGGAAACGACCCGGGTCGGCCGTTTCGCCGCGCACGCCGGTGAGCAGGATCCGGTGCGCTTCCCGCAGGCTGAACAGGCTCACGGGTGCGGACTCGGCGTCGATGAGCAGGTAGTCCATCGCCGAGACGTAGTTCGCGACTTCCCGGACGTCGCCGTCCGAGCGGTCCGAGCGGTCGATCTCGAACAGGACCAGGTCGGACAGGGTCGCCTGGGTGCCTTCGATCCGGCTGGACAACACCGCTTCCCGGCGGAGCAGGGCGCGGGTGAACAGGTGTGGGCTGGGCAGTGTCCGCCCGACCCCGGCCAGTTCGCCGAGAGCCCGGTCCGCGGCCGAGAGCTTGCGCACCAAGTCGCCGTCGAACCGCACGACAGGCGGCAGCGGCGGCGGCAGGAAGGCGTCGAAACCTTCCAGCGACCGCACCACGTGGTCGCGTTGGGGTGGTGAGAACCGGTCGCGGAACACTGCTACTGAACTCCGAACGTTCGGCCGTTAATGATACCTGGAGATAGGTTAGGTAGCATAACGGGTCGGCAATGCGAGTTCGGTAGCACTGGGCTCTGAAGGCGGTGAGGGGCTTCCCAGGGATGGGGTGGGAAGCCCCTCACGCCGGTCCGACGACACGTCCGGGGGGAAGACGGCGTCGGGGGGAGGGCGCGGCTGGGCGGACAGCCGTATGCGCCCGTGGTCAGTTGTCCGTGGTCAGGCGCCCGTGATCAGGCCAGGAACTTCTCCAGCTGCTCCACCACGAAAGCGTGGTCCTCGGCTTGGGGCAGGCCGGACACCCCGACGGTGCCCACCATCCCGACGCCGGCCACGCTCACGGGGAACACGCCGCCGTGCGCCGCATAGCGGTCCGGGTCCAGACGGGAGTCCACTTCGAACGTCTTGCCGCTCGCGCGGAAGTTCTCGCCGACCCGGTACGAGCTCTGCGCGTACCGGTCCACCACCCGGCTCTTCCGGTCGATCCACTCGTCGTTGTCCGCCGACGTCCCCGGCAGGGCGGCGTGGAACAGGCGTTGCTGCCCGCGCCGCACCGAGATCGTCACCGGCAACGACCGGTCCCGCGCGGCCTCCAGCAGGAACGCGCCCAGCGCCAGCGCCACCTCGTTGTCGAACGACGTGAACACCAGCCGGGACTCCTGCTCGACCAACGTCTCCAGCAAGCTCACAGCGACACCACCTGTCCGGTCCGGGCGGAGGTGAACGCCGCCTCGATCACTTCCAACGCGTACACCGCGGACTCCGGTTCGACCGGCAGCGGGCCGTCGCCTGCCAGGGCGGCGACCAGCAGTCGGTAGAACTCGGAGTAGGCACCGGGCAGGCCGACGACCTCCTGGACGTCGGTCAACAACCCCAACTCGCCGGATGTCGACAAATCGTCAAAGGGTTTGCCGGAGGACAGGGCGTCCTCCTGGCGGTCCAAGCCGTGCGAAACGTATGCGCCGGTCGTGCCGAGCACGCGGAACCGAGGTCCGTGGTGCGGCGCGGCGGAGCCGGCCCACAGGTGCGAGCGGACCCCGTTCAGGTGGGTCAACGCCACGAAGACGTCGTCGTCCACCTCGACGCCGGGCCGCCGCAGGTCCAGTTCCGCGTACACCGAGGACACCGGCCCGAACAGCTCCAACGCCTGGTCGACGAGGTGCGCGCCCAAGTCGTACAGCAGCCCGCCCGCCTCCTCGGCGGCACCGAACTCGCGCCAGTTGTCCCACACCTCCGGCACCCACCGCTCGAACCGCGACTCGAACCGCGTCACCGCGCCCAGCGCGCCGTCGGCCACGAGCGACCGGATCGTGCGGAAGTCGCTGTCCCACCGCCGGTTCTGGAACACCGTCACCGGCACGCTCCGGTACCGCGCCGCCTGGAGCACCCGACGGGCGTCGGCGGACGTCGGCGCGAACGGCTTGTCCACCACGACCGGCAGACCGGCCTCGATCGCGGCCAGCGCCAGCGGCACGTGCGTGCGGTTCGGGGTGGCGACCACGACCAGGTCCAGGTCGAGCGCGAACAGCTCCTCGGCCGTGTGCGGCAGGTCGACGCCGGGGTGGGCGGCCAGAGCCTGCTCGCGTCGCACCGGATCGGCGGTGACGACGGCGCTCAGCTCCAAGCCGCTGGTGGCGGCTATCAGCGGTGCGTGGAACACACGGCCGGCGATGCCGTAGCCGAGCAGTCCGGTGCGGAGACCCATGGGCCGATTAAAGCAACGGCGTGTAGTAACTGGCTAGGTGCGATGATGTAGTTGTGGCCAACTTGCGCTTCCTGCGGGGGTACAACGACGCGGTAGTGCTGGGCTTGGCCCGGTCGGGCGCGGTCACGAGGGTCGAACTGGCCGATCGCAGCGGCCTCACCCCGCAAGCGGTGTCCAAGGTGGTGAGCCGGCTCATCGGCGACGGCCTGCTGGTCGAGTCCGGCACCCGCAACGTCGGCGTCGGCAAGCCGCGCACCCTGCTCAAGCTCGTCGCGGACAGCAGGCTCGCGCTCGGCGCCCAGGTCGAGCGGGACGAACTGCGCGTCGTGCTCACCGACCTCGCGGGCACCGTGCTGGACCGCGCCGTCGCGCCGCTGCCGCGCGACTTCGACCCGCCGACGTTCGTGGAGGAGCTGAACCGACTGGTCGACGGTCTGCGCAGCGACCGGCTCCTCGGGGTGGGCATCGGGTTCGTCGGACCGCTCGACCACCGCACCGGCGTGGTGCACTACCCGACCGGTCTGACCGCCTGGCACGACGTGCCGCTGCGCGCGTTGGCCGAACAACGGCTGGGCCTGCCGGTCGTGCTCGACAAGGACACCAACACGGCGGTCGTCGCCGAGGCGTGGCGGCGCGGCGAGGAACTGCGCGACGCGGTGCTCGTGCTCGTCGGCACCGGCCTGGGCGTGGGGATGCTGCTCGACGGTCGCGTGCACCGGGGCGTGCGGACCAACGCGGGCGAGTACGGGCACACCACGATCCAGCTCGACGGCCCGCCCTGCGTCTGCGGCCGCAGCGGGTGCATCGAGGCGCTGCACAACCTCGCCGCCGCACGGGGTGACCTGGTCGAGGCGACGTCCATAGTGGGCGTGGCCGTGGCCGATCTGGTGCAGTTGCTCGACATCGACCACGTGGTGCTGGCCGGCCGCGCGGTGCTCGCCGAACCCACCGCCTACCTCGACGGTGTGCGTGCCCGGCTGCCCAAGGACGAGTGGCTGCCGGTGGACGTGTCGATCACCCCGCTGGGTGACGACGTGGTCGCGGCGGGTGCCGCCATGCTCCTCCTGAGCGAGTTCTACGGCCGCCCCAGGTGACCGGATTGGACATGCACTGCTCACGGGCACCCGTGCGGGTGATTCACTGTGCGACATGTATGCGCTCCGGTACGCCGTCGGCACCGACCCCGGCCTGCGCCGTGAAGCGAACGAGGACTCCGTGTACTTCAGCGAACGCCTGTTCGCCGTCGCCGACGGCATGGGCGGACACGCGTACGGCGAAGTGGCGAGTTCGATCGCGGTGGCGGTGCTGGCCGACCTCGACGTGGAGGCCGACGACCCACTCGGTGAACTGTCCGGCGCGGCACGGGAGATCGCCATCCGGCTGACCGACCTGGCCGAGGAGAACTTCGACATGCGCGGCATGGGCACCACGCTCACCGCGCTGCTCTGGGACGGTGAGCGGTTCGCGGTCGGGCACATCGGCGACTCGCGCTGCTACCTCGTCCGCGAGGGCGAGCTGACCCAGATCACCAGGGACCACACCATGGTCCAGGCGTTGGTGGACGACGGTCGGATGGCCGCCGAACAGGCCGCCGAGCACCCCGGCCGGTCCATGCTCATGCGCGCGCTCCAGGCGGGCAGCGCGCACGACCCGGACCTGTTCTTCCAGGACGTCGAGGCGGGCGACCGGTACCTGATCTGCTCGGACGGGCTGTCGGACGTGATCGGCGCGGCGGACATCGCCGGGCTGCTGGCGGCTTCCTCGGACGGTGACGAGACCGTGCGCGCGTTGATCGAGGCGGCCAATGCGGGTGGCGGGCCGGACAACATCACGTGCGTGGTGGTCGACGTGCTGCCGACGGGGAACTCCTCGTGGCTGCCGTCGTGGCTGACGAGCTGAGACGTCCTAGGGCGCGGAAACGCCGAGCAGGTCGCGCAGTGCCGCTTCGCCGGTCGGGGTGAGGCGGACGGCGCGTCCCGTGCCGATCTTCCGCACCCAGTCCCGGGCGTGGAGGTGGGAGCACACGTGCGCGCCCGCCGTGCCCGCCAGGTGGGAGCGGCGTTCGGTCCAGTCCAGGCACGCCTTGGCGAGCGGGCGGCGGGTGCCGGGTGGCGTGAACGCCAGTTCGTCCTTGAGCCACGTGAGGCCGTCGTCGGTGACGGTGAGGCCGTCGGTGAGCAGGCCGCGTGCCGTCATGGCGTCGGTGATGGCCACGCCCAGGCGGCCGGCCAGGTGGTCGTAGCACGTGCGGCCTCGGCGGAGGGCCTGGTTGGCGGCGGACGCGCTGAGGGTGGGTTTCGGCGGTTCGGTGGGACCCAGGTAGCCGAGCAGGTCTTCGAGCAGCCGGGCTTGTTTGGCACCTGCGAGTTGGACGTAGCGGTGGCGGCCTTGGCGGCGTTCGACGAGGAGGCCGCCGTGGACGAGGCGGGTCAGGTGCTCGCTGGCCGTCGAGGGTGCGACTTCGGCGGCGTCGGCCAGTTCGCCGGCCGTCCACGCCTTGCCGTCCATGAGGGCGAGCAGGAACCGGGCGCGGCTGCGGTCGGCCAGGAGCGCGGCCAGGTTCGCCAGTTCGTCGGCTGCCATGTCGGCCATTGTGCGCGTTCGACGGTTCGGCGTGCGCCGAAGTTTTTCGGGCTTACGTTCGCTCCATGACTTCCGAGGAGTTGCTGCTCAACGAGGCTTACGTCGTGACGCCGGTGCCGTTGGCGGAGTCCGGGGTGGCGTGGCTGCGGGCCGGTGTGGCGCGGTTCAGCGAGGGGGTGGACCACTCGCGGCGGCGGGCGTTCGTCGAGCGGACTCTGTCCACTGTGGATCTTGCGTCGTTGCGGCGGGCGGGGGCGCCGGTGGCGGTGTTGGCGGAGGCGTTGGGGCTGTCCCGGTCGGTCGCGTCGGATGTGGCGGTGGTGGCTCGGTGTTACCAGCCGCACGTCGAAGTGACGCGTGAGGCCGATGAGGCGGTGGCACGGCTGGTCGCCGCTTGTGGCGGGGTGTGGGACGAGGAGACGGCCAACCGGATCGGGTTGCTGGTGCAGGCGTGTGACGCGACGCGGGCGTTGATCGCCGGGGTCGAGCCGCCGGTGCCGGTGACGCGGCGGGTCGCGCCTGACGGTGCGGTGGTCGAGGTGGATCTGCGTGACGCTTGGTTCGGGGCCGGGCGGCACTCGTGTCCGGGGCGGGCGCACGCGTTGGCGTTGGTGGAGGGGGCGCGGGCGTTCCACCGGATGCACGACGGGTTCCTGGTGCTGCCGAACGCTTGGGACTTCGCGTCGGCGGCGGCTTTGGTGCGGGCCGGGTTCGCGGCCGTCGGCACGACGAGCCTGGGTGTGGCGGCGGCGCACGGGATTCCGGACGCGGCGGGGGCGGCGCGTGCGGAGACGGTGGCGTTGGCCCGGATGTTGGTGCGGCTGCCCGTGCCGGTGACGGTGGACGTCGAGGCCGGGTTCGGTGGTGATGTGCGTTCGTTGGCGGCGGAGCTGTGGGAGCTGGGCGTTGCGGGGGTGAACGTCGAGGACGGGCGTGGTGAGGGGTTGGCCGATCCCGTGGAGCAGGCGGGGATCGTGCGGGCGTTCAAGGAAGCCGCGCCCGGCATGTTCGTCAACGCCCGCGTCGACACGCACTGGCTAGGCGTAGACCGGGAATCAACGATCCCCCGCGCCCTCACCTACGTGGACGCAGGCGCCGACGGCATCTTCGTCCCCGGCCTCAAGGACGAGCAGGGGATCGCCGCCGTGGTAGCCGCCGTCCCCGTGCCCCTGAACGTGCTGGCACAGCTGGACGTCCGGATCTTGGAAGACCTGGGCGTCCGACGTGTCAGCACCGGCTCGCTGCTCTTCCGCGCCGCGCTGGGGGAGGCCGTCCGAACCGCCGAAGCCGTTCGGGACGGCGCTCCCACGCCCACCAACGTCCCGACCTACGAGGAAATTCAGTCCCTGACGGGTGTGTGAGCTACTGGGGGAAGGTGGCTGTCGCCCATGCGGCCAGCTCGGCTTGGGCGGCGGCCGGCGATCCCGTTGACGGGTTGTTGGTCACCAGGGCGAAGTGCAGGCCCGGGGTTTGGGTGGACAGGAGCAGGCGGTTCACGCCGGGGGTGCCGGGTTCCGGCGCCACGGACACGCGTTGGGTGCCGGTGTAGGCGGGGAGGCCGGTGACGGTGGCCAGGTCGCTCACGACCGTGGTGGACGCGGGGGCGAAGGTCGACGGCAGGTGCAGTTCGGTCGGGGCGGCGACGCCGTTGGAACGCCACACGAGAACGCCGAACTGTCCCGTGCCGACCAGAGCTCGCACGGCGGGCATCGTGTCGGGGATCTTGTTCCACGACAGCACGGTGCTGCCGTCCCTGGCACGGTCCTCGTAGGTGAACGCGGCGGTCTTGCCCGCGACGGCACGCGGGAACAGCCGGTCGACCACGCGGCTCTCCACCGTGAGCACGGGGTTCCCGCTGTCATCGAGGCGCACGGCCGAGAAGTGCTCGTCGTTCATCGCGTCGCCCTCGGTGCGCACCTTGTCCGGGTTGTCGTTCATCAACTCGTGGTGCCGTCCGTAGTTCACGTCCCAGTGCCACTGGCTGCCCGACAGCACCGGACCGGACCGGGCCGCGCCGGCCCACCACTGCGCCCCGGACAGCCGGGAGTCCAGCGCCTGGTACATCGCCTTCAGCACGGTCGGGTTCTTGTCCGACGTGAAGCCCGCGACCGGGTGCCCGAACTCGGACACGATCCCCGTCGTGCCGAGCGCGCTCGCACGATCGCGAATCCGGCCGAACGCGGTCGTGTACTCGCCGTCGCCGGCCTTGCCCGGCTTCAGCACACCGGACTGCGCGGCGCCGTCGTAGAAGTGCGAGTTGAACACGTACCGGCTGCCCAACGCGGGCACGGCGGGGAACCCGCCCGGTTCGGCGAAGAAGTCCACGTTCTGGTTCCAGAACACCAGCGGCTCGATGAGCGCGGGCTTGTCGGCCCAGCCCGCCTCGTCCATCCGCTGCCGGAACTGCTGGTAGAACGGCCAGAGCAGGTCACGTTCCCAAGCGACGCTGTCCTGCCCCTGGTCGTACCGCCCGGCGTAGGGCTCGTTGAGCGGGTTGACGCCGAGCACCAGCCGGAACGCCTGGGCGGACAGCCGCGACTTCACGTGCCGCATCGCCTCGCCCGCCTGGTAGTGGAACTCGTCGCGGATGCGGATCGGCCCGGCCGAGGTGGTGACCTCGCGGTTGTGCCAGAAGTCGTACACGGCGGCGGTGACCGCGTTGTTGTTCTTCATGTTCTGGCCCCAGTGCGCGCAGAGCCCGCAGGACTCCTTCGGGTAGCCGCCCGCGCGCACGACCCACTCCGGCGCACCGTCGCCGGTGTACCAGCTGTCGCGGTTGAAGATGTACCGCGAGTACAGGTCCTGGTGGAAGTCGACGTAGACCCGGATGCCCTGGTCGGTGAACGCGCTGATCTGCTCGGTCACCCGGTCCAGGTAGGCGTGGTCGATCCGGCGCGGTTCGGGCTCGACCCACGCCCACGTGACCAGGAAGCGCACCGCGTTGGCCCCGGTCAGCTTGCGCATCGCGACCGCGGACGACCGGGCGTCCGCCGTGCTGGCGAACGGCAGACCCCGGTGCTCGGCGAGCTTGGCGGTGCCGGAGACGTTGAACCCGCGCAGCACCACCTCGCGCCCGTGCTGGTCGCGGAACGCCCCGTCGGCGACCACCAGCGTGGTGTCGTCGAACGGCAGACCGTCCGCGGCCGCGACGCTGGGTGTCGCCAATGACATCAACAGCAGCACGAGCACGAGCATCGATCGCTTCACCGAACGGCCGCCCTTCACTCACCAAGAAGATGAAGACGTTTCACGTTAAGCGTAGCGGATCAAGCGAGTCGCACAAGTGCCGCAAATGGCGTCAGTGCCGTCGGCGTGTCAGAGGTCGAGCACCAATCGCGGGCCGCACGACCTCGACACGCAGATCATCATCACGTCGCAGGCGGCCTTCTCCTCGTCGTTGAGCAGGGAGTCCCGGTGGTCGGGGGTGCCCTCCAGCACGCCGGTCTCGCACGTGCCGCAGGTGCCCTCCTGGCACGAGGACAGCACGGTGATCCCAGCTTCCTCGATGGTGTGCAGGATCGACTTGTCCTCGGGCACGACCAGCGTCCGGCCCGACAGCGCCAGCTCCACCTCGAACGACGTCCGCTCGCCGCTGTCGGCGTCGGCCTTGGGCGTGAAGCGCTCGACGTGGGCGCGACCGGGTGGGAGACGCTGCTCGACGGCGGTGAGCAGCGGCTCCGGCCCGCAGCAGTAGACCGGGACGTCCGGGTCCTGCGCCACGAAGGAGTCCAGGTCCAACAGTCCCGTCTCGTCCTGCGGCGCGATGATCACCCGGTCGCCGTACCGCTCGCGCAGCTCCGCGACGAAGGCCATCGACGAACGCGTCCGCCCGCCGTACAGCAGCTGCCAGTCCGCCCCTTGCTCGTGGACGGCGGCCAGCATCGGCAGGATCGGCGTGATCCCGATGCCACCCGCGACGAACTGGTAGCGCCGCGCCTCCACCAGCGGGAAGTTGTTGCGCGGCCCGCGGATGCGCACGGTGCTGCCCGCCGCGAGCTGTTCGTGCACGTGCCGGGAGCCGCCGCGGCCCTCCGGCTCGTGGAGCACCGCCACCTCGAACACCGAACGGTCCGCCGGGTCGCCGCACAGCGAGTACTGCCGGACGAGGTCGGGCCCGAGCACGAGGTCGAGGTGGGCGCCGGGCTCCCAGGCGGGCAACGGCTCGCCGTCGGGGTGGCGCAGGGTCAGCCGCACCACGCCGTCGGCCACGCTCTCCTTGCGCTCAAGCAGGACGTCGAGTTCCACCACGGTACGAGGCTCGGTGAACGCGGTCATCCGGACTCCTGTTCGGATTGTTCAGGACTGGGCGCCGACGGGCTGCCGGTCGACAACGGGCTCGCGAGCGGCAGGCGGCTGGTCGGCGGGAAGCTGGTCGGCGGGAGGTTGGTCGGCCGCGGACGGGTCGACCGGAGGCTGGTCGGTGGACGGCGGTTCGTGGCCGTCCGGGTGGGCCAGCAGCCACTCCCACAGCTCCACCGGGTCCTCCGAGTCGTGCTCCGCGCCGCAGTGGCACACGCCGATCAGCACGTCCGTCCCCAGTTCCCAGTGGATCCGGTAGACGGTGTCGCCGCGCAGCATCGCGGCCCGGTCACTCATGCCTTGGCCGCCTTGGCCGCCTTGGCCGCCTTGACCGGCTCGTCGGACTCGGCCGCCATGCGCTTGAGGATGCGCCGCGCCGCCAGACCACCGGTGTCGATGTTGATCGACAGCTCCTGGTAGTCCTCCGGCTCCTTCTGGATCACCTGCTCGAGGATGTCCAGCGCGACGACGTCCTGCATCACCACCGTGCGGTTGTTCTCCCGCAGGAAGTCCGACACCTCCTGGTCGCCCAGGGCGAAGTCCCGCGCCACGGCCCAGAAGTCGTGCGTGCTGTGCTCGGTCTCCGGGGTGATCGCGTAGACGACCTCGACGTGGAAGGCGTCCGGGTCCGAGCCGTCCTCGTTGGGCAGCACGCCGACCGGCGCGATCCGGCTGTGCAGGATGTACAGGCACGGCGGGTGGTACTCGATGTCCTGCCACCGGGTGATCCGGCCCTCGATGCCGGTGGACTTGGAGTAGAACGGCGGGCACGCGGCGTCGGCCATGTGCCGGCTCACGTAGATGATCTTGTTGTCCTCGTCGACCTCGGTGGTGATCGGGGTGTTCGCCACCTCCGGCGTGCCGATGTAGCCACCGTGCAGGTAGGTCTCGTGCGACAGGTCCATCAGGTTGTCGACCAGCAGCTCGTACCGGGCGGCCAGCGGTTCCATCCCGCACACCGTGGTGTAGTCGGGGTCGGCCAGCCAGGGCGCCCGGGGGATCAGCGCCTCGTCGGCCCGGTCGCGGTCGCCGATCCACACCCAGACGAACGAGTCCTGCTCGACCACCGGGTACGACGCCACCCGCGCGGTCCGTGGGATCCGCGCCTGTCCCGGCACGAACACGCAGGTGCCGGCCTTGTCGTAGGTGAAGCCGTGGTAGCCGCAGACGATCGTGTCGCCTTCGAGCCTGCTCTCCGACAACGGGTAGCGCCGGTGCACGCACCGGTCGGCCAGCGCCACGACCTCGCCCGTTTCCTCACTGCGGTAGAACACCAGCGGTTCGCCGAGGATCGTCCTGCCGAACAGCTCGCGCCCGATCTCGTGGCCGTAGGCCGCCACGTACCACTGGTTGCGTGCGAACGTCATGACTCTGTTACCTCCAGGTGTGGCGAGGTGCGGTAGTTGTCGAAGTTAGGCTGATATGTGTCGGCCGTCAAGAATGTGCCTAACATCCTCGTCGAGGGAGGACGCCCGTGAACGCCTCGGGTTACGCTCGCACCGTGACCTCGCACGACGATCCGCCGGCCAGGGGTGGTGAGCAGGAAGCATCGGTCCGGCCCCAGTCGCTGATGCTCAGCTTCCTGGGCGTTCACGTGCTCAACCGCGGCATCGCGGTCTTCTCCGGCAGCGTCATCGACGTGTTCGCCCGGATCGGCGTCTCCGAGGAAGCGGTCCGCTCGACGTTGACCCGCATGGTCAAGCGGGATCTGCTGGTCAGGCACCGCAACGGCAGGCGGATGTACTTCGGGCTGACCGCGCGTTCGGCGGCCGTCCTGGACGACGGCGAGCACCGGGTCTGGCACAGCGGTGCGGTCAACAACGACTGGGACGGCACCTGGACCATGGTGGGATTCTCCCTGCCCGAGTCCTGGCGCAGCCAGCGACACGACCTCCGCTCGCGTCTCATCTGGGGCGGATTCGGTCCGCTGCAGAACGGGCTGTGGGTCGCCCCCGGCGCGGTGGACGTGCCCAACCTGGTCGACGACCTCGACCTGAACGACTACCTCAACGTGTTCACCGCGCACGCGACCAAGCCGACCGAGGCCGACCAGATCGTGCACGCCGCGTTCGACGTGTCCGCGATCGCGGAGCGCTACCACGCGTTCCTGCGCCGCTGGGACGGCGACCGCCCGTTGCCCGACGCCCCGGACGACCTGGCCAGACAACTGCTGCTGCACACCGAGTGGCTGCAGCTCGTCCGGCAGGACCCCCGCCTGCCCGCCGAGCACCTGCCGGAGGACTGGCCGGCGATCCGCGCCGAGCAGGTCTTCCGCGGTCTGGCCGAGGCCTACCGGGAGCCGGCCCGGTCGATCGCGGAGTCGGTCCTGGACACCATCCCGATCGACGGCCCGCCGACCGACTCATGACGGCTGCGGGCGGCCGACGGGCCGCTGCCGCGTCGCTTCATGAAGAAATCCTCATGGTCGTTTAATGGTCCTGCCGAAGTCGAGCGCGATGCTCGGACGCGTGACCCCCTCGCGGCGCACCGCAGCCCTGCTCGTGACGGCGGCTGCCCTGTTCGCGGCGGTCTTCGTCGTCTTCACGCTCGCCGGGCAGGCGCAGCCGCCCCGGATACCGGCCGAGGTGAGGATCGGTGAGTCCGCTCCACCGACCAGCGCGACCACGGCCCCGAGCACGTCCCTGCCGCCGACCACGTCGCCGCCCCCGACCACGCAGGAACCGCCGCCACCGCAAGCACCCCTGACCACGGTCGTGCCCCCGCCACCGCCGGTCGGAGACGATGACGATGACGACGACTGATCCTGTGCGGGACACCCGCGACCCGGATCGGATCCGGGGCACCCGCATCCCGGCCAGGGTGAAGATCATGGCGTGGATGCTCGGCCTGATGCTCCTCGTGCTGGCCACCGTCGTGCTCGTGGTCTGGCAACTGCTCGCCTCCGGCGTGGACAACCGGGTGGCCAGGGCGATCGAGCAGGAGGCGGGCGAGTTCGCCAACTTCGCCGGCGAGGCGAAGGACCCGGCCACCGGACAGCCGATCAGCGATCCGTACCGGCTGCTGGACGCCCACCTCCGCGCCCAGTACCCCGACGCGTTCGAGGTGCACCTCGGGATCACCCGGACCGGTGACCGACTGCGGGCGCTGCGCCAGGGTGAACCGCCGTACGACATCGGCGCCGACGACGCGCTGCTGCGGCAGATCGTCGACTCCCCGACGCCCCACGGCCAGGCGGACACCCCGGCCGGGCCGTTCCGCTGGGGCAAGGTGCACGCCCTGCCGCGAGAGGGGACGGGCGACGGCGGGTGGTTCGTCACCGGGTACTTCCTGACCGGTGTCGGCGCGCAGGACCGTCAGACCATCGACCTGATGGTGCTGGTCAGCGCGGTGGGACTGCTGGTGGCGGCGCTGGTGGCGTGGCTGGTCGCGGGCGAGATCCTGGCGCCGGTGCGGATGGTCCGCTTGGCTGCCGCGCAGATCGGCGAGGAGGACCTGAGGCGGCGCATCCCGGTGCACGGGCGGGACGACATCTCGGCGTTGGCCGAGCAGTTCAACGCGATGCTGGACCGGCTGGAACAGGCGTTCCGGGCGCAGCGGGAGTTCATCGACGACGCGAGCCACGAACTGCGCACGCCCATCACGATCGTGCGCGGGCACCTGGAGGTGATGGGTGACGACCCGGTGGAACGCGCCGAGGTGGTGCGGCTGTGCACCGACGAGCTGGACCGGATGAGCCGCATCGTGGAGGACCTGTTGTTGCTGGCCAAGGCGCAGCGGCCGGACTTCCTGCGCCCGGAGCCGGTGTCGCTCGCGGAGCTGACCAGCGATATCGACGCCAAGGTCCGGGCGTTGGGGCGGCGCAGGTGGGTGCTGGAGACGTTGGGGGAGGGCAATGTGCGGCTCGATCCGCAGCGGGTGACCCAGGCGGTCGTGCAACTGGCGCAGAACGCCGTGCAGCACACGTCCGACGGCGACGAGATCCGTCTCGGTTCGGCGTTGTACGGCGGCGCGGTGTCGCTGTGGATCAGCGACGAGGGCCGCGGTATCGCGCCCGCCGACCTGGACCGGATCTTCGAGCGGTTCGCCAGGGGACCGAGCAGGCCCGCCGACCGCGGCGGCGCCGGGCTGGGGCTGGCGATCGTGAAGGCCATCGCCGAAGGGCACCGGGGCACGGTGAAGGTGCTCTCCTCACCGGGAAAGGGCACCACCGTGGGAATCGAGCTGCCGAACAGTCAGTCCGTTGTGGACGGTGTCGGGTGAGCGGCCGGATCCTGATCGTGGAGGACGAGCAGCGCATCGCGTCGTTCGTGGAGAAAGGGCTCCGGGCCAACGGGTTCACGACCAGCGTGGTCGGGGACGGCGACACGGCGCTGTCGTGGGCGCTGACCGGTGACTTCGACCTCGTGGTGCTGGACCTCGGGTTGCCGGGTCGGGACGGGTTCGCCGTGCTGCGCGCCCTGCGCGAGGCGCGGGTGGCCACGCCGGTGGTCATCCTGACCGCTCGGGATTCGGTGCACGACACCGTTGCCGGCCTGGAGGGCGGCGCGGACGACTACATGACCAAGCCCTTTCGGTTCGAGGAGTTGCTGGCTCGGGTTCGGCTGCGACTGCGGCCGGCGGACCGCGCGCCCGAGGTGACCGTGCTGCGGCACGACGACCTGTCGTTGGACCTGCGCACGCGGCGGGCGCGGCTGCCCGATGCCGTCATCGACCTGACGGCCAGGGAGTTCGCTCTGCTGGAGCTGTTCTTGCGGCACCCCGGCCAGGTGTTGTCGCGGGAGCAGATGCTGTCGCACGTGTGGGGTTACGACTTCGATCCGGGCTCGAACGTGGTCGACGTGTACGTGCGGGCGTTGCGCCGCAAGATCGGCAACGAGCGGATCCAGACGGTGCGGGGGATGGGCTACCGGCTCGGGGTTTAGGCCCGGTGCGGGTTGTTGTCGGGGCGCGTAGATGAGGGCGGTTTCATCAACCGCTCACGGGTCGTTCAGCCGCCGGCAACAGGCTTGTCGTCATGAAGGTCGCGACAGACGTGAACGCGGCGCCACCCTGGGCGTCGGCCAGGACCGTGCCGATCGGGACCGTGCCGATCGGGACCGTGCCAGGCCGGAACTCATCTGGCCGGAACGCGCCGGGCCGGAACTCATCTGGCCGGAAGTCAGCGAGCCGGCCGGGGCGCAAGCGGACCGCGGTGAAGGCCGCGATCGGTGTGCTGGGCGTGGGCGCGGTGGCGCTGTTCCTGTTCATCGGTGGCACGGGGCTTCCGGCTGACGGCAAGGCGACGTTGCTGGTGTTCACCGTCGCGGTCGCCGCGTGGGTGTTCACCGGGCTGGACGACACGTACGTCGCCCTCGCCGCCGCGCTGCTCCTGGTCATGCTCGGCGTACTCGGCGGCGATCAGCTGTTCGGCGCGCTCGGCGGTGACACGATCTGGTTGTTGATCGCCGCTTTCGCCCTGGCGGCCGGTGTCGGTGCGACCGGGTTGCCCGCGCGGGTGGCGGTCGGTCTGGTCGCCAGGGCGCGCAGCGTCCGGCAACTGGCGCACCTGGTCACGGTCGCCTTGGTGCTGACCGCGTTCGCGGTGCCGGCCACCTCGGGACGCGCCGCGCTGGTCCTGCCCGTGTTCCTCGCGCTGGCCAAAGGTCTGGCCGACCGGCCACGGGTGGTTCGCGCGCTGTCCCTGCTGTTCCCCACCGTCATCCTGCTCTCCGCCGTGGCGACCCTGATCGGCGCCGGTGCGCACCTGATCACCAGCCACCTGCTGCTCACCGCGACCGGTGCGGGCATCGGCTTCGGCCAGTGGCTGCTGCTCGGGGTGCCGCTCGCCGTGGTCTCGTCGCACGCGGCGGCCGAACTCGTGCTGCTGGTGTTCACCCGCCGGTCCGACCGCGTGCGACGGCTGCGCGTCGACGCCGACCGGCTGGGCCGGCTGGCCAACGCCCCGCGCCCCGGTCGCCTCGAACCGGCGGAGCGCCGGGCGCTGATCGTGCTGGCGCTGGTGTCGGCGGCCTGGATCTGCGAGCCCTGGCACGGTGTCCCGGCCGCGGTCGTGGCGCTCGCCGCCGCGCTGGTGATCACGTCGCCGAAGCTGGGCACCGTCGCACTCGGCCCAGCGCTGGCCGGGGTCCCGTGGTCGTTGCTGCTGTTCATGGCCGCGACCGCAGCCCTCGGCACGGCGTTGACCGGTTCGGGGGCCGCCGCCTGGCTGACCGGGCACATGACGGGTCTCGGCGGCGGCGACCTGGCGTTCATGGCCGCGGTCGTGGGCGTCAGCACGGTGGCGCACGTGCTGGTGCAGTCCCGTTCCGCCCGGTCGAGCGTGCTGATCCCGGTGCTCATCCCGCTCGCCGCGGCGCTCGGGCTGAACCCGGCGGCCGTGGCTTTCGCCTCGACCGCGGCGGCGGGCTTCTGCCACACCACGCCGTCCTCGGCCAAGCCGGTGGCGATCTTCGCGACCGTGCCCGGCACCGCCACCTTCACCCGCGCCGACCTGCTCAAGCTCTCGGCACTGCTCGCACCACTCAACGCCGCGCTCGTCCTCGGGTTCGCCCTCACCGTCTGGCCACACCTCGGCCTGCCGCTGCGCTGAGTGAAGCGCTGAGTGAATCCGGCGCCTGTGCTCGCCGCGCCGCCTCCTTCTTTCCCGGCAACGTTCCGGCCGCCGGAAAAGTTTCCCAAGATCTTCCATTCACGCTCAAGTCGCTCACTCGGGTGACGTGGCTTGGGGGTTCCGCTGACCGTCCACTGTGGAGGAAACGTCATGATGCCGCTGAAGTTCGTCGTCGCACCGAGCGGGTTCAAGGAATGCCTCGACGCGGAGGAAGTGGCCGAGGCCATCGCGGCGGGCGTGCGTCGCGTCGTGCCCGGCGCGGTGGTCGACCAGGTTCCGCTGGTGGACGGCGGCGAGGGTTCGGCGAAGGCGTTGGCGGCGGCCACCGGTGGTGAGTTGGTGCCGGTGGTGGTGAGCGGACCGGTCGGTCGGCCGGTGCGGTCGCACTTCGCGGTGCTAGGCGGTCCCGGGCCGCGGACTGCGGTGGTGGAGATGGCGGCGGCGGCCGGGTTGCGGCTGGTGCCTGCGGACGCCCGCGACCCCGGGGTGACCACGACCTACGGCGTGGGCGAGTTGATCGGCGCGGCGCTGGACGCCGGTTGTGAGCGGGTCCTGGTCGGCTGCGGCGATTCCGGGACTTCGGACGGCGGTGCGGGTGCGCTGCAGGCGTTGGGTGCCCGACTGCTCGACGAACGTGGTGCGGACCTGGAGCCGGGTGGGGCCGCGCTGGCGAAACTGCACACCATCGACGTGTCCGGGCTCGACTCCCGGTTGGAGAAGATCGAGCTCACGCTGGCCTGCAACCCGCACAACGTGCTGTGCGGCGACCGTGGTGTCGCCAGGGTCTTCGGACCGCAGAAGGGCGCCGGCCCCGAGCAGGTCGAGCAGTTGGCCGCGGCGATGGACCGCTGGGCCGACGTGCTGCACTCGACGTTCGGCGTGGACGTGCGGCACGTGGCCGGTGGCGGCGCGTCCGGCGGGCTCGGGGCGGGGCTGGCCGCCGTGCTCGGCGCGACGTTGTTGCCACGCTTCGACGTCATGCTGGAGCACGTCGACCTCGACGCCCGGCTGGCCGACGCCGACCTGGTGATCACCGCCGAGGGCACGATCGACTTCCAGACCCCGCACGGGAAGGTGCCCGCCGAGGTGGCCCGGCGCGCCAAGCGGCACGGCAAGCCGGTGATCGCGCTGGCCGGGACCATCGGCAGCGGAGCCTGGCGGAGCCACGACGTGGGCATCGACGCGTACGCGGGCATCCTGGCCGCGCCCGTGCCGCTGGCCGAGGCCATGGACCAGGCGGCAAGCCTGCTCACCGACGCCACCGAACGCGTCCTGCGCATGGTGCTCGTCGGTGCCTCGCTGGGCAGGTGACTATTCGCGACCAACCGCTCGTCGCGATTGCGTCGAAGGGTCGTGGTGATGTGCCGTTGACGCGCCGGAAACAAGCCATTACCGTCAACCTGCAGTAATTGAAGTCACTTTCGACAGCGTGCCGCCAACCGCCGCCTCCGTTTGTCGGCAACCGGGTTCACCTGCGTGAACGCATTCATCAGCGTGAACTGCCGGATTCGCAACAGGAGGCTCGATTGAGCAAGCACAGATTAGCCGCGCTCGCCGCGGTGGCGAGTGGATTCATCTTCGCGGTGGCACTTCTGGTGGTGCCGTCGGCATCGGCCGCCACGCTGTTCGGTGACGACTTCGAGGACGGCAACTCGACCGGCTGGAGTTCCAGCGGCGGCAGCTGGACCGTGGCCACCGACGGATCGCGGGTCTGGCGCCAGTCCGGCACCAGCTCCGACGCCAGGGCGCTGGCGGGCTCGGTCTGGTCCGGCCAGTCGGCGCAGGCGCGGATCAAGCCGACCGGGTTCAACGGGACGGGCCGGCACGTCGCGGTGACCGCCCGCGTGCAGAACACGAGCAACTACTACTACCTGGGCCTGTCGAACGCGGGCTCGGTGGTGCTCGGCAAGAGGGTCGGCGGCGGGCTCACCACCCTGGCGACCGCACCGGCCGCCGTCACGGTCGGCACCTGGTACACGTTGCGGCTGGAGGTGTTCGGCAGCACGCTGCGCGGCTTCCTCGACGGCAACCTGGTGGCGTCCGCGACCGACACCACGTTCGGCAGCGGGCGGATCGGCTTCGCGGCCTACTACGCGTCCGCGTCCTTCGACGACGTGCTCGTGACCGACACACCGGGACCCGGCGGGCCGACGACGAGCACGACGACCACGACCACCACCCCGCCGCAGCCCGGCACCTGCGCCACCTCGGGCAGTCCGATCGGCTTCGCCTCGGTCAACGCGTGGGGCCAGAACGGCACCACCGGCGGCGCGGGCGGACCCACCATCGAGGTCGACACGGCGGCGGAGTTCCTGGCCGCGATCGCCCAGGCCGGGCCGTTGAACATCTGCGTTCGCGGCATGATCGCGTTGCCCGGCCCCATGCACGACGTCACGTCGGACAAGACGATCGTCGGCATCGGCTCCACGTCCGGCCTCACCGGCGGCGGCCTGAACATCGGCCTGCCGATCTCCGAGATCACCGCGCCGCCCGCCGACGCCGTGCACAACGTCATCGTCCGCAACCTGGTGTTCCGCAACTGGGCGGACGACGCGATCAACGTGCAGATGTTCTCCCACCACGTGTGGCTCGACCACAACGACCTGTCGAACGGCTACGACGGCGCGATCGACATCAAGCGGGGGTCCAGCTACGTCACGGTCTCCTGGAACCACACCCACAACCACGCCAAGAACATGCTGCTGGGCCACGACGACGACAACGGCGCCCAGGACGTCGGCCGGTTGAAGGTGACCTACCACCACAACTGGTTCAACGAGACACCGCAGCGCAACCCGCGGGTCCGGTTCGGCGAGCCGGTGCACCTGTTCAACAACTACTACTTCCACAACACGGACGTCGGCGTGGCGTGCCAGGCGGACGCGGGCTGCCTCATCGAGGGCAACTACTTCGAGGACGTCGAAGAGCCGGTGAGCAACAACTACGCCGGCCCGAGTGGGCGGTGCGTCGCCCGCAACAACGTCTTCGCCGGTGACGAGGCGGGCCAGCCCGACTGCAGTGGCAGTGTGCAGGAGGCGCGGGATTACTACGCCTACACGCCGGCGGACCCGAACAGCGTCAAGGCCACCGTCATGGCCGGCGCGGGCGTCGGCAAGATCTGAGCTGGTGGTGACCGGCGTGGCCGCCTCGGCCGCGCCGCTCACCTGGTCGTTTACCTACGGCCGACCTGCCCGGTGATTTCTTGGAGCAATCCTTACCGAGCGCTGTCTTTCTCCTGTCCGGCTGCTGGCGGGTGTCACACGAAAGTGGACACCAACAGCCAGGCAACACAAGGAGATGACAATGCGTAACATCGGGCGTGTTCGTATCGGAGCCGTCGCGGGTGCGGCGGCCTTGGCCCTCACGCTCACCGCATGCGGCGGTGGCGCCGCCGCCGGCAACGAACAGCCGGCCGCCGCCACAACCGCCAACGCCAGCGCCGTCGCGGTCTCCCAGCCGACCACGCAGGAGGTCGAGGCGCTGTTCACCGGCTGGAACCAGGCGCTGGCCACGGGTGACGCGCAGAAGGTCGCCGACCTCTACGCCCCCGACGGCGTGCTGCTGCCCACGCTGTCGAACAACGTCCGCTCCGACCGGGCCGAGATCGTCGACTACTTCCAGCACTTCCTGGAGAACAAGCCCAGCGGCGAGATCCTGGAGCGCCACGTGAAGGTGCTCGGGCCGAACGCCGCGATCGACGCCGGCATCTACCGGTTCACCTTCGCCAAGGACGGCAGCAAGGTCGAGGCCCGCTACACGTACGCGTACGAGAAGGTCGGCGGCAAGTGGCTGATCGTCAACCACCACTCGTCCGCCATGCCCGAGAAGAAGAGCTGACCCTAGGCAGCCCGCAGGACGATCCGGACGCACAGACCGCCGTGCTCTGTCTCGTGCAGGCTCACCGTGCCCCCGTCGTCGGACACCAGCTGTTTGACGATGGCGAGCCCGAGACCCGAGCCGGAGCGTCCGGTCAGCCCCGGACCGCGCCAGAACCGGTCGAACGCCCGCCGCCGATCGGCCGCGGTCAGGCCCGGCCCCTGGTCGGTCACCTCGATCACCGCCTTCTGGGCTTCGCGCCTGCTCGACACGGTGATCGTGGCGTGGTCCGGGGACACTCCCAACGCGTTGGACAGCACGTTGTCCAGCACCTGTTCCAGGTGCCCGTGGCCGGCCAGGGCGCGCAGGTCCGGGTCCGCGGCGTCGTGCCGGAGCCGGATACCGCCTTCCTCGGCGGCGGCGCGCCAGGTGTCGAACCGGTCCGTCACGACGTCGACGATGCGCACCGGTTCCGGCGTGGCCACGGTGGACTCGGCCCTCGCCAGCGCGAGCAGCCCGTTGACGAGCCTGCTCATCCGCACGACCTCGGCGGTGGCGTGGTCGACGTCCTCGCGCACGTACGGGTCGTCCACGCCGTCCGCGATGTTGTCCAGGGACAGCCGCAGCGCGGTCAGGGGGGTGCGGAGCTGGTGGGAGGCGTCACCGATGAACGCGCGCTGCGACCCGACCAGGGTGCCGATGGTCTCGGTCGCGGTGTTGAGCGTGCCCGCGAGCGTCCGGGTCTCCGGTGGCCCGGTCTCCGCGACCCGCGCGCCGAGGTCGCCGTCACGCAGCCTGGCCGCCATCCGGTTGAGCTCCCGCAGCGGGCGGGTGAGCCGGCGGGCCAGCAGGACGCCGACCACCGCGGCCGCGATCAGCACCGTGACGGCGAGGGCGGCCCGGAAACCCCAGATCTGCCACAGCCGGGTGCTCACCGGCGCGGACGGGTAGCTGATCCGAACGGCGCCGACGACCGTGCCGTCCGGCACCTTGGCGGGCACCGCCAGCACGAGACCTTCGGCTTGCAACGCGTCGGCGTGACGCCACTGCAGGTACTCCTGGCCGTTCAGCGCGTCGGTGAACGCCGGATCGTCGACAGCGACCGGGAGCGGCATCGGGTCCACGGCGGTGCGTTCGGCCGTCAGGACGTCCAACCGGCCGCGGGTCTGGCCCTGGTAGGCGTCCACCAGCCGGGCCAGCGCCTGCCGGGACGGCGCGTCGTCGGAGGCCAGGAGCAACGCGGCCACCTTCGCCTCGCGGCGCGCGGAGTTCTCCTCGTCGGTGTACAGCTGGTCGGTGAGCGTGAACGCCACCGGGACGGTGAACGCGGCGATGGCCACGAAGACCAGCACCACGTAACTCACGGCGAGCTGGCGGTTCACGTCAGCACCAACCGGAACCCGACCCCGCGCACGGTCTCCACGGTGGCCGCGTCACCGAGCTTGCGCCGCAGCGCGCCGACGTGCACGTCGAGCGTCTTGGTCGGGCCGAACCAGTTCGCGTCCCAGACCGCTTCCATGATCTGTTCTCTGGTGAACACCGCGTCCGGTGCTTCGGCGAGGAACGCCAGCAGGTCGTACTCCTTGGGCGTCAAGGTGATCTCGACACCGTCGACGTACACCCGCCGACCACGCCGGTCGATGGTCAGCCTGCTCGACACCGTCGCGTCCGGCTGGGCCGTCGCGGGTCTGACCCGGCGCATCACCGCGCGCATCCGGGCGATCACTTCGCGGACGCCGAACGGCTTGGAGACGTAGTCGTCCGCGCCGATCTCCAGGCCGACCACGCGGTCCGTCTCGTCGGCCCGCGCGCTGATCACGATGATCGGCACGTCACCGCGGGCGCGCAGCTCGCGGCACACGTCCAGGCCGTCCATGTCGGGCAGGCCGAGGTCGACCAGGACCATGTCGGTCGGCTCGGCCGCGAGCGCCTCGGTTCCGGTGCGCACCCACTCGACGTCGAACCCGTACCTGCTCAGACCTCGTGTGAGGGATTCCGCGATCGGCTCGTCGTCCTCCACCAGCAGCACCCGCATGCACGGATCCTCGCACTGTCCCCTTGCGACAGCTATGCCCGGACCCCGCGAGCGTTCAACTCGGGGGGTCCCGAACGTAGGACACACGCATTCTGAACGTAGGACACACGCGTTCTGGGTGTAGGACACACGGGGGCTGGAGGTAGGACTCTCGGGGGTTAGGCGGGGTTGGAGGCGTGGGTCAGGGTTTCCCAGCCTGTGAACAGGCGGTCGGTGCCGGTGGGGCGTTGGCGCTCGGTCAAGGTCTGGGTGTTGGTCATGGCGATGCCCAGCCGGGTGTTGAGGGCGTTGAACGCGACCTCGGTGGTCGGGCCCAACGCCTGTTTGAACGAGCCGCCGCACAGCCATGAGGGGACGGGCTCGGCGCCCAACTGGTACTTGGCGTGCAGGCCGTAGGCGTGGCGCAGGCGTTCGCGCACTTCGGCCCACAGGTCCTGGCCCTGGTGGCGGGCGGTCTCCGCGATGTGCGCGGCGGCGGCCAGGCCGTAGCCGGTGTGCGTGAAATCGCGGCACGTCTCCTGGGACAGGCCGTTGACGAACGTGCTCTGGTCGTGCCAGTAGGAGATGATCTCGGCCCGGGTGTCGATACCGCTGCCCGGCGGCGCCTTCGGCAGCGAGCCGTCCGAGGCCAGGTACACGAAGGCGGGCATCCGGGTCCGGAAGATCGACACCGCCTTGTCGTACACCGCGCGGTCCTCCAGGAACACCGAGATCCCGAGCGTCGCCTCCATCATGGACAGTTCCCAGTTGCCGTTCGTCGCGGCCCGCCCGTTGACGATCTCCGGCAAGTACACGTCGCGCAGCATGGTGGCGAACCGGCCGGAGTTCGGCCAGTTCCCGTGCACGTGCTTGATGATCTCCGCCGCACGCGGCCACGACGAGCCCGCCCACGCGGTCTGCAACGGCGCGTTGCTGTTGGTGTGGTCCCGGATCGTGGCCGACCAGGCGTCCATGATCTCGATCGCCTTGGTGGCGTACCGGTTGTCACGCGTGATGTACCACGCCAGTGACAACGTGTACGCGGCCAACGCGTCCTCGCGCTCGTCCGTGCACCCGTGGTTGGGGTTGGAATAAGACCCGCACTCCACCACCGCACGCGGTTTCGGCACGCGGGACAGGGAGGAGAACGGGTGCGCCATCATCCGGTCGTACGCGCCGCGCCACGGCTGCGCGCTCGCGTTCACCTTGTCGCGCACGAAGTCCAACTGCGGTTTGCTCACCAACACTCCGGGGTGGGTGAACGTGGTCGGTGCCGCCGACGATCGGGACGGCACCGCGACCACCAGGCTGACCGCCGACAAGGCGGCTAAGAGGGCCGATTTTCCGCGCATGACAACGAGTTTGTGTGGTCTGGACCACGGGCGTCAACGATGTTCACGGTGGTGAAACGACCGCATTGTCCGGTTCCGGTCGGTCGCGTTCCGGACCGTTCTTCCCGCCCGCACGAGTGGACGACCCAGTGCTCGCCGCAGGAACAACGCCGGCACGAGCACCAGAATCGATACACCCACCACGCCACCGAACACCCACGCCGCGTACACGGCGAACGCGAACACCTCGCCGCCCAGCCCCGCCACCGACGTCACGGTCGCCCGCGCGTCACCGGTGATCCTTTCCTGCAACCGGGTTTCGGCGGTCACCAGCACCAGTCGGTACAAGCCGTAGAACACCGCGACCACCGCCAGCCCCGCCGGGTGGCCGAACAGGCTCGCCGCACCCAGCAGCACCGCCGAACCGCCAAGCAGCAGACCCAACGGCCGCCGCGTGCCACCCATCGCGGCCCCGGCGGCGCCGGCCAGCGGGATGGCCAACGTCGCCAGCGGCACCAACGCCACCGGCACCCGCCAGTCCGCCGCGATCAGCGGGAAGTACTCCTCGAACGCGTCGATGCCCAACAGCATGGCCACGACCAGCACCGCGAGCCGGACGTCCGGGATCCGCACGGTCTCCGACCAGCCGGACCGCAACACGGCCAGGTACCTCTCCGGTTCCGGTCGCGGCGTCTCCGGCAGCCGGGTCGCCACCAGGGCCGCGGTCAGGCACGTCGCCACGCTCACCCACCCGGCCAGCGCGAAGCCGCCCACGTCGAACAGCACGGTGGCGAGCAGGGCGGCCGGGATCTGGGCCAGCAGGCCGACCGCGGTGACCCGACCCAGCACCCGACCGAACTGGTCCGCGGCGCCGACCGCGGCCAGACCGTCGTGCAACAGGGCTTCCAGCGCGCCCGACGACATCGCGCCGCCCACGCCCCACAGCACGAAACCCACCGCGAAACCGGTGAAGCCGGGTAAGACCGTCCACAGCGCGTAGCCGGCGGCCTGGAACACGCCGGCCCCGACGACCGACCACTTCCGCGAGAACCGGTCGGCGAACGCGCCGAACGGCACCTCCGCCACGACCGCGACCGTCGACCAGATCGCGAACAGCACCGAGACCTGCGCGTCCGACAACCCGGTGGACACGAACAGCAGCGCGTACAGCGGGTAGATCGGCACGGTGTCGGCAGGCAGCGCCCACCACACCGCGAGGCGGGCCAGCGGCCGAGCCGGAGGTGGCACAGGGTGTCAACCAAAGCGCATACACCCAGGCTAACCCGCCCCCGGCACGACCGTCACCCGGTTAAACCGGCTCGGGCACCTTGGTCCGGCGCGTGCTCAACACCGCGTCGACCAGCAGGAACGCCAGCAGGCTCAGGCCGAACAGCGGCACGAACCAGCCCACGCCCAAAGCCACCACGAGCACGGCCGCCAACTGCGCCCGGGGCACCTTCCGCCACTGGCCGCGCGGCACCGGACGGCCGAAGCCGCGGGTCGGGCGGCGCAGCCACCACACCCGGTAGCCCAGGACCACCAACGTCACCAGGCCGAGGCCGAGGGCCAGCAGGAGCAGCTGGTTCGGCCAGCCGAACAGGATGCCCATGTGCGCGTCGATGCCCCACCGGCTGAGCTTCGCGGCCAACGGGTAGTCCGCGAACCGCACCTGGTCCACGACCCGACCGCCCATCACCGCCACCGCGTCGACCTGCGACGGCCACCCGCGGCCGACCTCGGTCACCGTCCACGGCTTCTGGGCGGTGGCGGGCAGGGCGATCTCCACCTTGCCCGCGTCGATGCCCGCCGTCCGTGCGGTCGCCAGCACGGCGTCCACGTCGTCCGGTGACACCGCCGTGGTCGTGCCGCTGCCGTGCCCGGCGTGGTCGCCCGCGCCCGTGCTGAGCGCCGGAGTCGTCCAGTCGAGCGCTTTGCGCAGGTCGGAGACGTTCTCACCGGCGTAGGTCGACCAGGTCAGCCCGGTCGCGGACAGGAACAGCGCGCCGACCAGCACCCACAGGCCGAGCATCGCGTGCCGCCTGGTCGTGGGCTTGGTCCGCTGACTGCGGCGGCGGCTGAACCACAGGAACACGCCGCCCAGCGCGACCACCCACAGCCAGGACGCGGCCAGCTCGCTGTAGAGCCGGCCGGGTTCGCCGAGCAGCAGGTTGCGGTGGATCCCGTCGATCGTGGTGCGCAACGGCAGCACGCCGCTGGTGCCGTAGGTCATCAGGTCTCCGACCACCGTGCCGTCGGCCGGGTTCACGAACACCGTCGGCCGCGCGTCGTCGTCACCGGCGAACAGCACGCGGGTCGTCGCGCCGGGCTCGGGCGCCGGTCGGACGGCCACCAACTGGTCGTCGGGCCGGGTCGCGACGGCGGCCCGCACCTGGTCGGCCAGCGGCACCGACGACGTGGACGCCGGCACGCGCAGCTGGTCGGAGTAGAGCCACGACTCCAGTTGGGGAGTCGCGGCGTAGAGCACGCCGGTCAGGGCGGCGATCAGCACGAACGGGCCGACCAGCACGCCCGCGTAGAAGTGGAAGCGCAGCACGAGGCCGCGCCAGGACTCGGTCATGGCGAGAGCTCCTAGGTATGGGGAGATGCCACCGGTCCCCGGGAGCGGGACGGTGGTGGGGAGATGCGGATACCTAGGAGTGGGGCGGGCCTCGACGGGGCAGCGTGCGGCGGCGCAGCACCTCGGACAGCGGGTGCTGCGGGTGTGCGGCGATCGGGATGCGCAGCGGCGCGAACGCGGGCGGCGGGGTGAGCCTGCGCGGCAGCACCGACGCCAGGGCGGCGGCCAGCCGGAACAGGGCCTGCTCGAAGCCCGCCAGGGCCGCGACGACGATCGCCGTGGCCGCCACGTGGGCCAGCACGGTCGACGGTGCCGGCAGCACCTCGTGCGGCTGCCGGGACAGCAGGGCCAGGAACACGTGTGCGGCCACCTGCACCACGCCGACCAGGGACAGCAGTTCGGTGAACCCGAGTTGGCGGTCGGTCAGCGGCACGCACGTCCACGCGATGGCCAGCGCGAACGCCAGCACGTGCGGGAGGGAGGGCAGGTGACCGCCGCCGCTCGCGTGCGCGAGCACGGCCAGCAGACCGGTGGACAGCCCGACCGCACCGCAGCGCACCACGCGCGCGGCTCCTCGGGTCGGGGCGGGTGCCACGGTTGTGCAGCGTAGTGGGTGGACCGTTGCGCAAGAAGGGTGAAAGTTCGTCCCGCGGACGGGGAACGCCGGACTCCGTTGTCCGGGCGACCCCTATTCGTCGCTATTCACACCACTCGGGTTGGAATACCGTCGCTTCGGGTTGGAATAGTGCTGGTCAGTTGTAGGGCATTCCGCCGAACGGGCTGGTGGACACGTGTGCTGCGGTGGTGAAGACGGCGACCGTCAGGACGGCGATGAGCACTCGTGCGATTCGCATGCGTTCTCCAGTCGACAGGGGGTCGGGGGAATTCCGGCGATTACCGTGGCAGTAGTCGGTGGGACGCGGAGCGGAATCGGCGTGAACAAACGGATAACTGTGCGACGATCAGGTTAATTCGAAATAATGTAACATCTTGTTAACTTGGCGTTAGCGTCGTATTCTCGCGGTGTGCGCGCCGTCACACTGCGTCTCGCCGGTCGCGAGCGAGAGCTTGGCCGCCTCCTGGCGCTGGTGGACGACCTGTCCCAGGGGCGGGGCACCGCGCTGCTCGTGGAGGGCGAGCCGGGCATCGGCAAGACGGCGCTGGTCCGCGCGGCGTGCGACGCGGCGGCGGCCCGCGGCTTCCGGGTGTGCCGGGGCGCTGGCGACGAACTGGGCCGTCCCCTCCCGCTGCTGCCGCTGCTGGACGCGCTCGCCGTGGCCAGGTCGGAGAGTTCCGCGGTCACCGCCGAACGCCTGCTGGCGCGCGTGGACGACCTGTGCGCGATCGGGCCCGTGGTGCTGGTCCTGGACGACCTCCAGTGGGCGGACGAGGCGAGCGTCGCGGTGTGGCGGCGGCTGGCCGGCCTCGTGCCGCAACTGCCGCTGCTGCTGATCGGCGTGCTGCGGCCGTTGCCGCGCCGGGACGACCTGGCCGCGTTGCGCAAGGGCGTGAGCCGGCTGGCGCTGCCGCGCCTCGCGCCGACGGCCGTGGTCGAGCTGACCGGCGAGCTGGCCGGCGGCACCCCGGACGAGGCGTTGGCGCGGCTGGCCGAGGACGCCGGCGGCAACCCGCTCTACCTGGTCGAACTGGTCGAGGCGCTGTTACGCGGCGGTGCGATCGAGGTGGACGCCACCGGCGCGGCCCGGTTGGTCGACTCGGGCGTGCCGCCGTCGCTGTCCGCCGCGATCGCGGACCGGATCGGGTTCCTCGGCGCGGACGTGCGGCGGGTGCTCGTCGCCGCCGCGCTGCTCGGGGTGGACTTCCCGGTCGCGGACCTGGCCGCCGTGCTCGGGATGCGGGTGGTGGACCTGCTGCCCGCCTTGCAGGAGGCGACCGTGGCGGGCGTGCTGGTGGACGGCACGGCCGGCCTGTCGTTCCGGCACCCGCTGGTGCGCACCGCCTTGTACGACGAGGTGCCCGAGGCCGCACGGGGCGCGTGGCACGTCGAGGCGGCCCGCGCGCTGGTCGACACCGATGCGGGCGTGGACCGGGTGACCAGGCAACTGCTCGCCGCCGACGACCGGATGCCCGACTGGGTGGCGGACTGGCTCGTCGCGCACGGCTCGATGCTCGTCGCCCACGCGCCCGAGGCCGCCGTGGACCTGTTCGGCCGGGTCGTGGCCGCGCCGAACACCGGGTCGCGGCGCGGTGTGCTGTTGGCGCACCTGGCCGAGGCGCGGTTCCGGCTGGGCGACCACCACGGCGCCGAGGCCGTCGCGCTGGCCGGGCTGGAGCACGGGACGCTCGTGGACCTGCACTGGACGTTGGCGCAGTGCCGCAGCATGACCGGGCGTTCGGCGGAGACGTTGGTGGAGGTGGAGCGCGCGCTCGCGGCGCCGGACCTCACGTCGTCGGACCGGGCGCGGCTGCTCGTGCTGGCCGCCCGCGCGCACTGGGACATCGGCGAACTGGACGACGCCGAACGGCTCGCCCGTGCGGCGCTGGTCGACGGCGACCGGTGGGCCACCAGCTGGGCGCTGCACGTGCGCACGATCGTGGCCATGGTGCGCGGTCGGATGGCCGAGGCGTTGCCGCTGTTCGACCGGGCGTTGGCGGTGGCGATGGGTGAGCCCGCGACGTCCGACCTGCGGCTGCTGCTCCAGATCAACCAGGCCGTGACGTTGGGCGAGCTGGACCAGGGCGCCGAGGCCATCGCGTCCGCCCAGGTGGTCCGGCACGCCGCCGACCAGGTCGGCAACCTCGTGCGGCTCGCGCAGGCGCAGAGCGCGTTGGGGCAGTTGTTGCTGGACGCGGGGCGGTGGGACGAGGCGCTGGTCGACGTCGACCTGCTGGCCGACGACCTGAAGCACCCGATGGTGTCGCGGTGCGACCACGGTGTGGCGGCGTTGATCCACCTGCACCGGGGTGACGCGGAAGGCGCGCGACGGCACCTCGACGCGGCCGGGACCGGGCTGGAAGGTCACGTGATCGGGCCGTTGGCGCTGGCCGTGAGCCTGGAGCTGGAGCAGGGCGGTCGGGTGCGCGAGGCGTGGTCGGTGCTGACCGGGTGGGACTCGGTGGAGGACCTGCTGCCGGACTTCGTGCGGCTGGCCGTCGAGCTGGGCGAGGACGCTTCGGCCGCGGTCGAGCACGCTGAGGCGTTGGCCGCGGAGCTGGACGTGCCGCACCGGCGGGCGTCCACGGCCTACTGCCGGGCGTTGGTGTCGGCCGATCCGGTGGGGCTGCTGCACGCGGCCGACGAGTACCGGGTGGCGGGACGTCCGCTGTTCCGGGCCAAGGCGTTGTCGGCGGCGGCGGAGCTGTTCGCGTCGTCGGGCGACCGGTCGTCGGCGCGGGCGGCGTTGAGCCACGCGGTGGACGTGCACGCGGAGCTGGGCGCGGAGTGGGACTCGACCAAGCTGCTGGCCAGGTTGAGGGTGCACGGCATCCGGCGCGGCCCGCACGCCAAGCACAAGCGGGCCACGCACGGGTGGGAGAGCCTGACGCCGATGGAGCTGAAGGTCACCGAGCTGGTGGTGACCGGCTTGTCCAACCGGCAGATCGGGGAACGCCTGTTCCTGTCCGGCCGCACGGTGGCCACGCACGTGTCACACGTGCTGGCGAAGCTGGGCGTGCGGTCGCGGACAGACATAGCGCGCGAAGCCATCCGACACCTAGGCGCCTCTGGCTGAGGCCGACTCGCGCTTCGCCGACAAGCACTTCACGTTCTGGGAGACCCCGGACGGCACTCCCGTCTCCATGGCGGGCTCGACGTCGATGGTCGGCGGCATGATCCGGGTGGACCCCGTCTACACCCCGGCCCACCTCCGGGGACGTGGCTACGCGGGCGCCGTGACGGTCGAGGTGAGCCGGGCCGCGCTGACCGCGGGCGCGACGGACGTCGTGCTGTTCTCGGACCCGGCCAACCCCACCAGCAACGCCCTCTACCGGCGCATCGGATACGTCCCGGTTACCGACTTCGCCGGGTACGACTTCTCCTACGACGCACCAGAAGCCGGTTAGGAACACGACCGACACCTGCTGAGGTCCTGTGTCAGGGCCTTGGGTAGTGCTCGCGGGCCCATGTGGCGAACGTGCGCGCTGGGCGACCGAGGACTTCGGCAACGTCGTCGGACAGGATCGAGCCGTCACCGCTGCGGACCGCACGCACGCCTTCCGCGTACGCCTCGGGCAGTGCGTCCAGTGGAACATCTACTGTGGACAGTGTGCGGCCGAGGATGTCCGACAGCACGGCCACTTGCTCGGGGGCGCTCAGCAGTTCCGGTCCGGTGAGCGTGTACGTCCGCTCGTGGTGGTCGCCGAGCAGGGCTTCCACCGCCACCTCCGCCAAGTCGCGCGGGTCGACCACGCCGAGCCGCGTCGTGCCCATCGGGTTCGGGATCGGCTCGCCTGCGGCGATCTGCGGCGCCCACTGGAGCGAGTTCGACGCGAACAGGCTGGGGCGCAACAACGTCCACGCCGGGAACGCGCGGGTCGCCTCCTCGCCGGGCCGGTGCCACTCGGCGACCGGGCCGACCGGGATCACCGACATCTTCACCACCTTGGTCACGCCCGCGCGCTTCGCGGCGTCGAGCACGGCCAGGTCGTAGGCGGCCTGTTCGGGGGTTCCCGGCCCGAGCAGGAACAGCGCGTCCACGCCCTCGACGGCCCGGTCCAGGGACGCCGGGTCGGTGTGGTCGCCGTGTACCTGGTCGCCGGTCGGCGTGCGCGACATGGCGCGGAACGCGACCGAGCGGTCGGTGAGGAGGCGGACTACTTCACGGCCGGTGGTGCCGGTGGCACCCGTGATCAGCAACATGCGACGAGTCTGGTTTCCCGCGCCCGGGAAGGTCTTGGAAGTTTCGGCGGTTGTCCGGGAGGTGGAAGAGCGTTTGCGGCGCTGGGTCAGCGGGATCGCCGTCCAGTCGTTCGAGGGTGAGAAGTACGTGCACGCGCCGGACACGGCCACCACGCTGGTGCTGTGCACGGCGTCCGAGGGCGCGTTCGTGGTCGGGCCGCGTGATCGGGCCCGGTACACCACCGGGCAGGAGGGGCGGCGGACGATCGTGCGGTTGACGCCGGGGCGGGCGCAGGCCGTGCTGGACGTTCCGGTGGACGAGCTGGTGGACCAGGTCGTGCCGTTGAGCGAGGTGTGGGGGCGGCCGGTGGGTGACGAGGCCGCGTTGAGGTCCGCGTTGCTGAGCCGGCTCGCGTCGGCCGACCCCGGGCGGTCGGACCTCGTGCACGCGGCGGCGCGGATGCTGCGGACGCGTGGCGTGGCGGAGACGGCGCGGGCGCTCGACATCAGCGAACGGCACCTGCGGACGTTGTTCACCAAGGCGGTCGGGTTGTCGCCCAAGCAGTTCGCCCGGGTGGACCGGGTGCGCCGGGTGGTGGCGCGGGGCAAGCGCGGCGAGTGGGCACGGGTGGCGGCCGAACTGGGGTACTACGACCAGGCGCACCTGACCTCGGAATTCCGGGCCACGATGGGCGTGCCGCCCGGCGCGTACCTGGCGGGGAACCTGCCCGCTGCCACCTTCTGCTAGAGGGTGTCTCCCATCTGGCCCATGGGGACAGGACGAGGACACGTTCGCGGCCCCTCAGTCGAGACAGAACTCGTTGCCCTCGACGTCCTGCATCACGATGCACGACTCGTTGTAGCCATCGGCACGCAGCAGTTGCACGCGTACCGCGCCGAGCGCGACCAGTCGTGCGCACTCGGCCTCGAGTGTGGCGAGGCGCTCTTCACCCACGAGCCCGGTGCCGACCCGCACGTCAAGGTGCACCCGATTCTTGACGACCTTGCCTTCGGGAACGCGCTGGAAGAACAGTCGCGGACCCACACCTGAGGGATCAATGCAGGCGAACGCCGAACCCTGACGCTCAGGCGGCAGCGAGCGATCGAAATCGTCCCAGGTGGCAAACCCCTCCGGTGGCGGTGGTACGACGTACCCCAACACCTCGCACCAGAAACGAGCGACGCGCTCGGGTTCTGCGCAGTCGAAGGTGACTTGGAACTGCTTGACCGACGCCATGGGTCCACCATAGTGGCGCGTGCTGTTCACCGAGACTCCGGATGTCATCGCCGCGTGGGTCGAGGTCTCGCGTGACATGAGTTGGTGACCGCGTGGCTTACCCGATATGGGAGGCACGCCTAGAGGGTGCGGGCGAAGAACAGGGCGGTCTCGCCTTCGGCGGGCGTGCCCCGGTAGAACGTGGTGTCCAGACCGCACAGCGCGAAACCCATCCGCTGGTAGGCGCGCACGGCGGGCACGTTCACCGTTGACGTCTCCAGCCACGCGGTCAACGCGCCGTGCTCACGGCCGTGGGCGCAGGCGTGGTCGACCAGCGCCCGGCCGATACCGCGCCCCCGGTGGTCCGGCGCGACGGTGACCTGCTGGATCACCAGCCGTCGGTGCCAGTCCTCCAGGTCGACCACGACGAACCCGCGCACGCGTGGGCCGTCGGCGGCGACGAACACCGTGCCGTCCGGGTCGTCGTCCGGCGGGAAGACCTTGTGCAGTGGCGGGTCGACCGGGGTGGGGCGCAGCGTGAACCCCTGAGGGTTGGCCACCACTTCGAACACGGTGTCGGTGGTGAACGAGTCGTCCAGCGCGGCGATCCGGTCGAGGTCGGCGGGTTTGGCGGTGCGCAGCTCCACCGTGCCGAGGCTATAGCCGGGCGTGGCGGACGCCGGAGAACGTGATCCGGATGCAGGTCTCGGTGCAGCACGCGGTCGGCGTCGAGCGCGAACACGTCCGCGTCCCGGCCGGATGCCGGCGGCTCCACGTCAGGTCTCCTTCGACAGGTGGCTGATGACGCTCTCCAGTCCTTCTCGGACGATCTCGGCATCGGCGTGGTCGAGGCCGAAGACGACGTAGTGCCAGGGTTTCGTGGTGCGTTCGGCGCGGCACCCCCAGGCGGATCGCCTCGTCGGCCGGGCAGTCGTGCAGGGCGCGCAGGAACAGGCCGAGTTGGTGGCCGTGTTCGGGGATCTCCAACGGCTCGCCCGGCACGAGCACGTGCCGCACGACGAACGGTTCCTCCGACACGACCTCGGGGACCGGCACGGGCAGCGGCAGGCGGGGCGCGAGCCACGGCATCAGCCGGGTCTCCCGGCGCAGCTGCTCCACCACGTCCGGCCGCCGTGGTCGCCGCTCGACCCAGCGCCCGTCCACCAACCGCGCCAGGCTGTCCCAGCCGCCGTCGAAGTCCACGTCAGCCCGCCTTGTTCGCCAGCAGACAGGCCTGGGGCCGTGCCCCCTCCCAGAGCATCCGGGCGGTGACGACGAGCCCGGCCTCACGCAGCCACTCGACGACCCGGTCCGGCGGGAGCAGGTAGGCGTCGTAGGTCACCGGGAGGCCGTACGACTGGAGCGGGTGCAGGTGTTCGTCGCCGACGTGGAAGCCGACCAGGACCTGGCCGCCGGGCGCGAGCGTCCGGTGGAACTCGGCGAACACGCCCGGCAACTCGGCGGGCGGCGTGTGGAAGATCGACCACCAGGCGACGATGCCGCCCAGCTCGCCGTCGGCGATGTCGAGCGCGGTCATCGTCCCGACGTCGAACCGCAGGTGGGGGAAGGCCTGGCGGGCGATCTCGATCATCCGGGGCGACAGGTCGACGCCGAACGCGTCCAGTCCGAGCTCGTGCAGGTGCGCGGTGATCTTGCCGGGACCGCACCCGATGTCGGCGACCGGCCGCCCGCCCGGGACGAGCTCGGCGAAGGCGGCGAGCAGGCTGCGCTCCAGGGGCCGGTGCCCGAGCCCGAAGTCCTCCCGCCGGGCGAAGGTCTCGGCCACGGTGTCGTAGGACGCTCTGGTCGCGGCCAGGTGGGCGGGTTCGTTCATGGTCGAATTCCTACCTCTCCGAACCCCTCCGCGCCCGCTGTTTCGCGGGTGAGGTGATCAGGCGAACGGTATGTCCGCCTGCCGAGCCGATTCCCGTCGTAGGGTCGGCCGATGACGCGCTTCGAGGTCGTCACCCCGATCGCCGCACCACCGCGGCGGGTCTTCGACATCTCGCTGGACGTCGAGGTGCACACCGCCTCCATGGCCGACGCCGCCGAGCAGGCCGTCGGCGACATCACCTCCGGCCGGCTCCGATCCGGCGACACCGTCACGTGGCAGGCCACGCACTTCGGCGTGCGCTGGCGGATGACCTCCCGGATCAGCGTATTCGACCCGCCGCGGTACTTCGTCGACGAACAGGTGCGCGGCCCGTTCAAGCGCTGGCACCACGCCCACCACTTCGAGCCGGACGGGCGCGGCGGCACGGTGATGCGCGACGTCGTCGATTTCGCCGCACCGCTGGGCCCGCTCGGAACCGTCGCCGAGCTGGCCGTGCTCGACCGCTACATGCCCCGGCTGATCAGGAGCCGCAACGAGCACGTCAAGGCCGTCGCCGAGGCAGGCGGCTGAACCGTCAGTCGGGGATGGTGAGCAGGACGCGGCCACGGCTGCCGGCGTCCACACCGTCGTGGGCGGGTGCGATCTCCGCGAGCGGGTATCGGGAACCGACCGCGATCGACAGGGCTCCGGCGCCGGCCGCCGCGGTGAGGTCGCGGGCCGCCTGCTGCTTGGCCTCGGGGGAGAAGTCGTCGCTGCCGAGCAGGCGCAGGGTCACGTTGGCGAACAGCAGCGGCCAGAACGGCAGTTCCGGACGGTCCGCGCGGGTGGCGTAGGCGGCGATGACGGCGTCGTTCGCGACCACCGCGGCGTCCAGGTCGGCGTTCTCGGACATGGCCACCTCGACGACCCGGTCCACGCCCCGGGGCGCGTGCTCGCGGATCGCTCCCGCCGGGTCGGGCTGGTCGAGGGCGACGGCGTGGGACACCGCGGACGGATCCACCCGGGCCAGGTCCGCGCTGCGCAGCACGGTCGCGATGACGGTGGCCCCACCCCACGCGGCCAGCTGGGCGGCCACCGAGCCGACCCCGCCGAGCACTCCGTGCACCAGCACGATCCGCCCGTCGACCGGGCCGTCGCCGAACACGGCCCGGTGCGCGGTGATCCCGGGGATGCCCAGGCTCGCCCCGAGTTCGTCACCGACGTGGTCGGGCAGCGCCACGGCCTGGTGCGCGGGCACCACGGTGTACTGGGCCGCCGTCCCGGACGGCCGGTACGACTGCGCGCCGTACACCCACACCCGCTCCCCGACGCGGACGTGGTCGACGCCCTCGCCGACGGCGTCCACGACACCGGCCCCGTCGCTGTGCGGGACCACCCGCGGGAAGGGCATCGACGAACCGAGCCAACCGCGCCGCTTCTTGGTGTCACCGGGGTTGACGCCCGACACGGTCACCCGCACCCGTACCTCGCCGGGACCGGGCGCCGGATCGGGCAGCTCGCCGACCTCGAGCACGTCGTCCGCCGGGCCTTGCCGGTCGTACCAGGACGCGAGCATTCGATGACCTCCGTCGATCTCTACTCCGATCAGGGTGCGCCCAGCCGGTTCGAGCCGGTGCAGATCGTCGCACGGCCCCGGACTGCCGACTGCGGGGCACGAACCCTCCGAGGCGCCGTGCGTTCCGGTTGACATCGAGGCGCGTCGGTGGCGACGAGCGGCCGACCTCCCGGGCGACCGAGCCCGCCGTCTGCGGAGCAGCGGCAATCAAACACAGGCGGCGGCGCGGTCGAGTAGCAGCTTGCGCTCCCGTTCGTTGCGGGTGAGCCCGGCCGCCCGCTCGAACTCCGCCCGCGCCTCGGCGTGCCTGCCGAGCTTGGCCAGCAGGTCGCCGCGCACGCTCGGCAGCAGGTGGTAGTCCTTCAACGCGGGCTCGTCCACCAACTCGTCCACCAGTTCCAGCCCGACCGCCGGGCCGAACGCCATCCCGATCGCCACCGCGTGGTTCAGTTCCACGATCGGTGACGGCGCGACCAGCGACAACGCCTCGTAGAGGCCGGCGATCCGGGTCCAGTCGGTGTCCTCCGGCACGCGTGCCCGCGCGTGGCACGCGGCGATGGCCGCCTGCAGCGCGTACGGTCCGCCGGCGCCGCCCAACGACTCGGTCTTCGCCAACGCCGCCAGGCCGCGGCGGATCAGCATCTGGTCCCAGCGCGCCCGGTTCTGCTCCAGCAGCAGCACGGGTTCGCCGTTCGGGCCGATCCGGGCCTTGGCCCGGGACGCCTGGATCTCCAGCAACGCCACCAGCCCGTGCACCTCGGGTTCGCGCGGCATCAGGCCGGCCAGCACGCGGGCCAGCCGGAGCGCGTCCTCGCACAGCGCCGGGCGCATCCAGTCGTCACCCGCGGTGGCCGAGTAGCCCTCGTTGAAGATCAGGTAGATCACGCCGAGCACGGACGCCAGCCGGGCGTCCCGTTCGTCCTCCGCCGGGACCTCGAACGGGACACCGGCCTTGGCCAGCGTCTTCTTCGCCCGCACGATCCGCTGCGCCACCGTCGACTCGGGCACCAGGAACGCGCGGGCGATCTCGTCGGTGGTCAGCCCGCCCAGCATCCGCAGGGTCAACGCCACCTGCGCCTCAGTGGACAGCACCGGGTGGCAGGCGGTGAACACCAGCCGCAGCAGGTCGTCGTCGATGTCGCCGACGCGGGCCCCCGCGTCCGGCACGTGGTCGGACTCGGTGCTCCGGCCGATCTCCTCCAGCTTGCGCCGGTAGTTCTGCTTGCGCCGGATGATGTCGACGGCCCGGTTCTTCGCGGCGGTCATCAGCCACGCGCCGGGGTTGCGCGGGATGCCCTGCTCCGGCCACTGCTCCAAGGCGCTGACCATCGCGTCCTGGGCCAGTTCCTCGGCCAGGCCGACGTCCCGCACCATTCGCGCCAGTCCGGCGATCAGGCGGGCGGACTCGATCCGCCACACCGCTTCGACCGCACGACGCGCATCGGTAGCTGCCACGACCTGGGATCAGATCAGCTACCGATGCGCGTCGGCAAGGCGAAGGGACGAGCAGCCCCCGGTTCAGCGGTTCTGGTTCAGCTCGGCCTTGGCTCGGGCGTCGAACTCCGCGCGCAGCTCGCGCTCGCGCTCCACGAGCCCTTCCGGCGCGTTCTCGAAGTCCTCGGGGTCGAAGACCTGGCGGATCTCGATCTGGGACTCCTCGCCGGTCGGGTTCGGCACCCGCTTCACCCACTCGATCGCCTCATCGATCGACTTCAGCTCGAGCAGCCAGAACCCCGCGATCAGCTCCTTGGTCTCGGTGAACGGGCCGTCGACCACCGTCCGCTTGTCACCGGAGAAGTAGACCCGCGCGCCCTTGGAGCTGGGGTGCAGGCCCTCGCCGGCCAGCATCACGCCCGCCTTGACCAGCTCCTCGTTGAAGGCGCCCATCGCGCTGAGCATCTCCTCGCTCGGCATGACGCCGGCCTCGGTGTCCTCGTTGGCCTTGACGATCACCATGAAACGCATTGTGTTCTCCCTGTCGGTTCATCGGCCGGTCCATCCTGGCCTCTACTGACGCGACGAACGGGGAGCAGCCGGAATCGACACGCGGGCCGAGATTTTTCCAAGATTTTTTAGCGAGTCCCTGACCAGCGGTTTTACGTGATCGGTGAGCCGCCGGTCACGCCGATGACCTCGCCGGTGATGTAGCTGGAGTCGGACGAGGCCAGGAAGACGTAGAGCGGCGCCAGCTCGGCGGGCTGGGCGGCGCGGCCGAGCGGGGCCTGTTCGCCGAACCCCTCGACCGAGTCCGGCGGCATGGTGGCCGGGATGAGCGGCGTCCACACCGGGCCGGGCGCGACCGAGTTCACCCGGATGCGCCGGTCGGCGAGGTTCTGCGCCAGGCCCTTGGTGAAGTTCACGATCGCCGCCTTGGTGGTGGCGTAGTCGAGGAGCTGCGGTGACGGCTGGAACGCCTGGATGGACGACGTGGTGATGATCGTCGAGCCCTCGGCCATGTGCGGTACGGCGGCCCGGCACAGCCAGAACATCGCGTAGACGTTCGTCTTCAGCACGCGGTCGAACTGCTCGGTGGTGATGCCGAGCAGGCCGTCGGGCTGGGCCATCTGGTACGCGGCGTTGCTGACCAGGATGTCGATCCCGCCGAACGCCTCCACGGCCCGTGCCACGACCGCCGTGCACTGCGACTCGTCCACCAGGTCGCCGGGGACGGCGACGGCCGTGCGGCCCGCGTCCTCGATGAGTCGGGCGGTGTCGCGGGCGTCCTTCTCCTCCGACTCCAGGTAGGAGATGAGCACGTCCGCGCCTTCGCGGGCGAACGCGAGGGCGACGGCGCGGCCGATGCCGGAGTCGCCGCCGGTGATGACGGCTTTCCTGCCGATGAGCCGCCCGGTGCCGCGGTAGGTCGCCTCGCCGTGGTCCGGGGTGGGTCGGACCTCGTCGGTCAGACCGGGGTACTTCACCTTGGTCTCCGCCATGTCCGGAGGGTGCCCACCCGTTCGTCACCTGAACACGCCGACGGCGCACCTCCTGGGTGGAGGTGCGCCGTCGGGAGTTCCGGTCGGCGTGCTTACTCGCCGGTCTGCCTGCGGAGGGCGCGCTGGACCGTGAAGGCGCCCGGCCCGAAGGCGGCGAGCAGCAGGAACACCCAGCTGTAGACGGCGGCCAGCTCACCCATGTTGTGCATGGGGAGCAGCGCCTCCGGTTGGTGGACGGTGAAGTAGGCGTAGGCCATCACACCGGAGAGCACGAACGCGGCCGGGCGTGCCGCCAGACCCACCAGCACCAGGACCGCGCCGACCAGTTCGATCACGCTGCCGTACCAGCCCGGCCACGAGCCGAACGGGACCGCGGTGCCCTGGCCGTCGATACCGCCCAGGAAGCCGAGGCCCTGCAGGCCGTGGCAGCCGAACAGGAACGACACGACGATGCGGAAGGCGGCGAGCACCAGGTCGTTGCGCTTGGTCGTGACGGCGGCGGCGGTCGCGGTCGCGGTGGTGGCGGTGGCGGTGGCGGTGCGGGTGTCGGCCGTGGTGGTCATCTCAGCTCCCCTTCTCGGTGGTCTTACTAGAGCGACGAACGGGGTTGCGCCGGATCGACACGTCCGCGGAACTTTTTTCGCCGAAGTCGAGCTCGAGGGTGAAACGGCTGGTCGGAGGGGGAAGGGGCTGGCCGCGGCGGAAGAAGCGGACCTTCCTCGGGTCGGTCGCCTCGGCCAGCATCGCGTCCATGTCGGCCTCGGTCGGGATGCGGCCGACCGATGGGCCGGGGAGGAGCACGGCGCGCGTGCCGTCCCGGTGGCCTCGGCGTCGCCACTCGTCGCACACGGCCAGCCCGTAGGCGACCAGTGCGGGGGTGAAGCCGCGCCACATGAGGACGGCCGGGTGCCGTTTCCAGCCGTACTCGGGCCAGACCAGGGCGCGCAGGATCTGCAGGGTCTCGACGCGCTGCTTGCCGAGCCGCCGCGTGTCCAGGGTGGCGGCGCTGCGGCCGAAGGTGGCGCGCGGCAGGAACGTCTGCACCCGTTCGGCCTACCCCGCCGTCCTCCTGCCAAGCACACCGTCCCGCATCAGGTGCCGTGGCCGACCGGTCGTCCACGCTGCAAGAGACCGGCGGGCTGTTAGCCTGGGTCGGTGGAGTTCCAGCGCGCCAGAAGGCCCGAGCAGGTGGAGCAGCGGCGGCGCACGATCCTCGACACGGCGTGCGCGATGCTGCGGGAGCGGTCCGTCGCCGACATCAGCCTGCGGGAGCTGAGCCACCGGGTCGGGCTCGCGAAGTCGAACGTGCTGCGGTACTTCGACAGCAGGGAGGCGATCTTCCTCGAGGTGTTGGACGAGGAGTGGGGCGCCTGGCTGGACGAGGTCGAGGGCGCGCTGGCGGCCGACGGTTCGGATGCCGTCGAGGTGGCGACCACGATCGCGCGGTCCCTGCTCCGGCGGCGGCTGATGTGCGAGTTGATCAGCGGCATGGCGGCGGTTCTGGAGCGCAACATCCCGGTCGACTTCGCCCGAGTGTTCAAGCGCAGGGCGACCGCCCACACCGCCCGTTTGGCGGACCTGGTGCGGGCTCGCGTGCCGGTGCTGGACGAGGCGGCGGCGCGGCACTTCGCCAAGACGGTGCTGGTGATGACGGCCGGGTTGTGGCCCCATGCGAATCCGACGGACGCGGTCGCGCAGGCCATGCGGGAGATGGGCGCGCCGACGGCGGGGGAGATGTTCACCGTCGGGCTGACCGAGGGCTTGGTGAACCAGTTGGTCGGCCTGGTCGCTCGGGCCTGACGGAGGTCTCCCAGTCGCCGGACGGGTGTTGTCCCGGTGGTTCGAACGGGGGAAGATCCGCCACGAATGTGGGAGGCGCACCGCCTCGGTCCGTGAGGGGGCGTTGTGCCGGTCGGTCGTGCTGTTCGGGTGCTGTTGTCGGCGTTGGCGGTCTCGGTGGTCCCGTCGGCGCTCGTGGTGAGCCAGCCGGTCGCACTGGTCCCGTCGGGTGACACACCCCCGAGTGCCGAAACCGCCTCCCTGCGGCACTGGTGGCCGGACGGTCAGCCGCCCCGGCCCGCCGCCGAGCCCGCACCCGCCGAACCGGTGGCCCAAGCGGAGCCGAACGCCGAGTCGCCCGCCGAGCCCGGTGCCGTCCTCCAGGCCGCACCGCAACCCGGCGTGGGTGCCGCACCGTCCGACGGCCTGTCCATCGCCGAACGCAACAACCGCATCGCCACCCCACGGCCCTCGATGGACGAGACCCTCGGTGAGCCCGTGAAGCCGCCCGTACAGGTGATCCGCAACGACCCGCCGCCACCGGTCGCCGACCCGACCACCGACCCCGCCCCGCCCGCCCCGGCGGACCCCGCACCGACAGCCACCACCGAGCCGCCCGCGCCGTAGCGGCCCACCGGCGACAACTACCTGCGGCCCCGCGCCGCCGAGTGCGTTCGCTTGCTGGTTTCGTTGGCACGGCGGCAGAGCTGGCCGACCTGCTCGTCGAGTGGCACGCGGCGGGCGTCTCCTGGTTCCGCTTGCGGCTCGCCCGATCCGGTCGCCTAGGGTGCTGTTCCGTGAAGGCACTCGTGGTTCGTGGTGGCTGGACCGGGCACTCGCCGGTGGAGGCCACCGACGCGTTCCTGCCGTTCCTGCGCGGTGCGGGGTTCTCGGTGGACGTGTCGGACTCGCTGGACGCCTACGACGCCGGTCTGGGCGCGTACGACCTGATCCTGCAGTGCTGGAGCGACGGTGTGCTGACCGACGACCAGTTCGCCTGCCTCGACGCGGCCGTGCGAGCCGGGACGGGACTGGCCGGGTGGCACGGCGGCCTGGTCGACTCGTTCCGCCACTCCCGCGGCTACATGCAGTTGGTCGGCGGGCAGTTCGTCGCCCACCCCGGTGATTTCGTGGACCACCGGGTGGAGATCACGTCCACCCACCCCGTGGTGGAGGGCCTGTCCGGCTTCTCGCTGCGCACCGAGCAGTACTGGGTCCTGACGGACGACCTCAACGACGTCCACGCAACCACGACCTTCGCCGCCGCCGCACCCTGGCAGGCGCAGTTGACGGTGCCGGCGGTGTGGACGAGGCGATGGGGCGCGGGCCGCGTCTTCGCCTGCACGATCGGCCACTCCCCGGCCGACCTCGCCCTGCCGCCGGTCCGAGCCCTGGTGGAACGCGGCCTGCTCTGGGCCGCCCGCCCCGCCGACCGCTAACCCCGGCGAGCCGTCCGCTCAGGCGCCTGAAGCGGGCAGCGCGGCGGGCTCCGAGTCGGACAGGTTTTCCGGCAGCCTCAGCCCCTCGTGCAGCGGCACGAGTTCGGATTGCAGCACCAGTGCCGCACCGCCGATCGCGGACGCAGTGGCGGCCGAGCGGGACAGTCGTACGTCGACGCCGTGCGCCGCCCGGGAGAAGAACGCCCGGTCCAGTTCATCCCGCACCACCGGCAGGTACACCGAACCCGCGATCGCGAAGCTGGGTCCCGTCAGCACCAGGACCTCCAGGTCCATGATGTTCGCCAACGTCCGCGCCGCCACCGCGATGTACCGCGCCGAACGCTCCAGGATCGCCATCGCCGACGGTTCGCCGCGCCGCGCCGCCCGGCTCACCGCCGCGAAATCCGACGACACCGACCGAGCCCGCCCGGTCAACCCCGCCGAACCGGCCAACGCCGCGTCCGCACGCGCCGCCGCGACCACCGCCGCCGGACCGGCCATCGTCTCCACGCAGCCACGGGCGCCGCACCAGCACTCCGGCCCGTTCGCGTCCACGCAGATGTGCCCGATCTCCCCGGCGTTCCCACTGCTCCCGCGGTACGCGATGCCGTTGATGACCAGACCCGCGCCGATACCCGTGCCCATGTACAGCGCCGCGGCCGTGCCGCCGATACCGCCCGACCAGTGCTCGCCCAACGCCGCCGCCGTGGCGTCGTTGTCCAGCACCACCGGCAGGTTCACCGCCTGCTCCAACGCCTGGTCGAGCGGGAAGTCCTCCCACTTGCGCATGGACGGCGGCGTCAGGCCCATGCCGGTGCTCGAACTGAGCGGCCCGGGGGAGACGAGACCGAGCCCCAGCACCCGCTTGTGGTCCACGCCGACGCTGTCGATCAAGCTCTTCACCTCGGCGGCCATCCGCCCGACCACGGTCCGCGGTTCCGCCGCACCTGCCCCGGCCCGCGAAATCCGTGCGACCACGGATCCGCCGAGGTTGGTCAGTACATACGTTATGCCCGCGTGGTCCAGGTGCACGCCCACCGCGTAACGGGAGGAGTGGTTGAGCTGGAGCAGGACCCTCCGCTTGCCGCCGGTCGATTCCGCACGACCGGTCTCCACGACCAGACCCTCGTCGATGAGCTTGCGGACGACGGTCGAGATCGTGGCGCCGGTGAAGCCGGTGGCGTTGATCAGGCCGACGCGGCTGATGGTGCCCGCGGCGCGGATCACGTCGAGCACGGCGGATTTGCTGCTCGCGTGTTGCGTAGCCCGCGCCGGTCCGCTCACCGGGACCCCCTGCGTCCGTCTTGGTTCGTTCGTCCTTAGTTCGTTCGTCGGACGAAGCGTAGCAACTTGGCCTGCAGATGACGTCGAGGTGTTGACTTCGTTTCTTCGATGACTTAACAATCCACCTCAACGCGGGACCGCGGCCGGTCTCGGGCCACGAGAGGAATCAACGATGTTCCTGAAGGCAAGGCGCTTCTCACGGACGCGCATGGCGGCGGCCGGACTGGCCGCGGTCGCCATGCTGGCGACAGCGTGTGGTGGATCCAGCGCGCAGAACGACGCGAACAAGGACACCCTGGTCCTGCCCGGCCCGTCCGGCGACATGCAGGCGAACTTCAACCCGTTCGTGCCCACCCTGCTCGAAGGCCCCGGCACCATCTTCGAGCCGATGTTCTTCTTCAACAACATCCGCGACGTCGAGCCCAGGCCGCGGTTGGGCAAGACCTTCGAGTGGAACGCCGACGGCACCCAGCTCGACATCGAGCTGCGCGACGACGTCAAGTTCACCGACGGCCAGAAGATGACCTCCAAGGACGTCGTCTTCACCCTCGACATGATCGCCAAGAACCCGGGTATCAACGGCACCAACTACAAGGGCGTGGCGACCGCGATCGACGAGACCCACGTGTCGATCAAGTTCTCCGAACCGTCCTACATGGACGGTCCGCAGGTGCTCGGCAAGATCTACATCGTCCCCGAGCACAAGTGGAAGGACATCGGCAACCCGGCGACCGAGCCCCTCAAGGAGCCGGTCGGCACCGGCCCGTTCATGCTGGAGGAGTTCAAGGCCCAGGCGTTCACGCTCAAGGCGAACCCCGACTACTGGGGCGGTGAGCCGGCAGTGAAGAAGATCCGCTACATCTCGCTGTCGGGCAACCAGGGGGTCGTCGACGCGCTGAAGGCCGGCCAGATCGACTGGCAGACCGGCCCGGTACCGGACATCAAGAACGTCGAGAAGAACTACCCCGGCTACAAGGCCATCACCACCCCGTTGAACCAGGTCGCCCTCTTCACCTGCTCGAACGCCGCCCTGGGCTGCCAGGGCCCGCAGACCGACGTGGCCGTCCGCAAGGCCGTCTACTACGCCATGAACCGCACCCAGATCAACGCGCTCGCGTTCGAGAACACCGCCAGCGAGGTGTCCCCCGGCGCGGCGCTGCTGGAGCGGGACAAGGACCAGATCTCCAGCGAGCTCAAGGAGAAGACCGCGCCGATGCAGCCGGACACGGCCAAGGCGACGCAGCTCCTGGAGAGCGCCGGCTACACCAAGGGCGGTGACGGCATCTACCAGAAGGACGGCAAGCCGCTGGCCATGACGCTCAAGGTCGTCGCCGGCTGGACCGACTACATCACCGCCGTCGACACCTTGAGCCAGCAGCTCCAGCAGGTCGGCATCAAGATCACCGCGCAGCAGCTGTCCTGGAACGAGTGGTCCGACGCGCGTGGCCAGGGCGAGTTCGAGCTGCTGATCGACTCGATCCACCAGGGTCCGGCGCCCGACCCGTTCTACAACGCGTCCTACTTCTTCAGCACCGCGACCACGGCCAAGGTCGGCGAGGTGGCGAACCCGAACTTCTCCCGCTTCTCCAACCCCGAAGTCGACGCCGCGCTCACCGCGCTGAAGGGCATCGACCCGGAGGACGACGCCGCCCGCCAGCCGTACTTCGACACCATCCAGACGGAGATCGAGGAGTCGATCCCGTACATCCCGGTCCTGACCGGTGGTATCACCAGCGAGTACAACGCGAAGAAGTTCACCGGTTGGCCCACGAAGGAAGACCTGTACGCGTTCCCGGCACTGTGGGCGCGCCCCGAGGCTTCCGAGATCATCATGAAGCTCAAGCCGGCCGGCCAGTGATCGACTGAGTGAGCGATAGGCGGACCGATGAGGTACTACGTCCGAAAGTTCGCGTTCTACCTGGTCGCCCTCTGGGCGGCGCTGACGCTGAACTTCTTCATCCCGAGGCTCCTGCCGGGCAACCCGGTGGACATCCTCATGGCGAGGCTCTCCCAACGGGGCGGAACCGTGGACCCGTCGGCCCGCAGAGCGTTCGAACTGATGCTCGGCACGAACAGCAGCGAATCGCTCTTCCAGCAGTACATCTCGTACCTGGGCAACATGCTCCGCGGTGACCTCGGCATCTCGGTGAGCGCCTTCCCGGCGCCGGTGTCCGAGGTCATCGCGACCGCCCTGCCGTGGACCCTGATGCTCGTCGGCATCGCGACGTTCCTGTCGTTCGCCTTCGGCATCGTCCTCGGCACGTTCGTCGGCTGGCGGCGCGGCACCTGGCTGGACAGCCTGGTGCCCGCCACCACCGTGCTGTCCGCCGTGCCGTACTTCTGGCTGGCCCTGCTCCTGGTCGCGGTGCTGTCCTCGGCGTGGGGCTGGTTCCCGCTCCAGGGCGGCTACGACATCCTGCTCTCGCCCGGCTGGAACGGCGAGTTCATCGGCTCGGCGATCTACTACGGCACGCTGCCCGCGTTGACCATCGTGATCTCGTCGGTCGGCGGCTGGCTGCTCGGCATGCGCAACATGATGGTGTCCTCCACCGCCGAGGACTACGTGCTGACCGCGAAGGCCAAGGGGCTGCGCGACTCCCGGATCATGATCAAGTACGCGGCCCGCAACGCGGTGCTGCCGTCGGTCGCCGGTTTCGCGATCTCCCTCGGGTTCGTGGTGTCCGGCGCCGTCATCACCGAGCAGGTGTTCTCCTACCCGGGCATCGGGTCCAAGCTCCTGCAAGCGGTGCAGAACAACGACTACGCCCTCATGCAGGGCATCTTCCTGGTGATCACGGTCGCCGTGCTCGGCGCGAACCTCGTGGTCGACCTGCTGTACGCCGTCATCGACCCGCGCACCCGCGTCAGCGGCTGAGCAAGGAGAACGGACACCGTGACGAACCTCAGTGCTGTCACCGTCGAGCCTCCGCGCGGACGGGCCGGCTGGCGGTCGATGCTGCCGCGCTGGTCGCCGAAGCTCGGCGTCGGCCTGGTCCTGATCGCGCTGATCACGTTCCTCGGCGTGATCGGCCCCCTCCTGGTCGGCGACCCGAACACGATCCGCGACATCAGCCTGACGCCGCCGAGCGGCGACTTCTGGCTGGGCACCACGTGGACCGGCCAGGACATCGTGGCGCAGCTCGCCCACGCGACCAGGGGATCGCTCTACATCGGCCTGCTGGTCGGCGTGATGTCCACCGCCCTGTCCGCGCTGTTCGGCATCGTCGGCAGCTACATCGGCGGGTACGTGGACGAGGGCTTCAACCTGTTCTCCAACGTCATGCTGGTGATCCCCGGCCTGCCGCTGGTGATCGTCATCTCCGCGTTCGTGCCCGCCGACCAGCGCGGCATGTGGACGATCGCGGTCGTGCTGGCGATCACCGGGTGGGCCGCGTCGGCACGGGTGCTGCGCGCGCAGACGTTGTCGCTGCGCAACCGGGACTACGTCGCCGCCGCCAGGGTGTCTGGCGAGAAGCCGTGGCGCGTCATCACGGTCGAGATCCTGCCGAACCTGCTGCCGCTGCTGGCCTCGCAGTTCGTGTTCTCGGTGATCTACGCGATCCTGAGCGAGGCGGGCCTGTCGTTCCTCGGCCTGGGCGCGTCCAACTCGTCCACGCTCGGCACGATGCTCTACTACGCGCAGAACAGCTTCGCGCTGCAACGCGAGGCGTGGTGGTGGTTCGTGCCACCGGGCCTGATCATCGCCCTGTTCGGGTGCGGTCTGGCGCTGGTCAACTTCAGCATTGACGAGATCATCAACCCGAAGCTGCGTGACATCCCCCGTCGCAGCAAGGCGGAGGCGTCACGGGTTCCCGAGCCCGTTTCGCGGACCGACGACGACGTGGTGCTCACCGTGAACAACCTGTCCGTCGTCTACCAGGTGGAGAACCCGGTGCACGCGGTCAAGGACGTGTCGATCACGTTGCGGCGCGGTGAGATCCTCGGCCTGGCCGGCGAGTCCGGCTGCGGCAAGACCACCCTCGCCTACGCGATCAACCGGCTGCACCGGCCGCCCGCCGAGGTGACCGCGGGCGCGGTGACGTTCCACGACCGCGAGGGCGGCGACATCGACGTCCTGGCGCTGACGCCCGGCGAGCTGCGGGCGTTCCGCTGGTCGAAGCTGTCCATGGTGTTCCAGGGCGCGATGAACGCGCTGAACCCGGTCATCACCGTCCGGGCGCAGCTGGAGGACGTGCTCACCACGCACCGGCCGGAGATGACCAAGGCGCAGCGCAAGGCCAAGTGCGAGGAAGTGCTCAAGCTGGTCGGCGTGGACGTGCGGCGGCTCAGCTCCTTCCCGCACGAGCTGTCCGGCGGTATGCGGCAGCGCGTGATGATCGCGATGGCGCTGCTGCTCGACCCGCAGGTCATGATCATGGACGAGCCGACCACCGCGCTGGACGTGGTCGTGCAGCGCGGCATCCTGCGGGAGATCCTGCGGCTGCGCGACGAGATCGGCTTCGCCGTCCTGTTCATCACCCACGACCTGCCGCTGCTGCTCGAACTCGCCGACCGCATCGCGGTGATGAAGGAAGGCGAGGTCGTCGAGTACGCGACCGCGCAGGACATGTACGAGCAGCCCGCGCACCCCTACACCCGCCAGCTGCTCGACTCGTTCCCCAGCCTGACCGGCGAACGCGGTTCGTTCGTCCGCTCCGGCGAGCAGATGACGCCGGTCGACCGTTCCGGCGAGCCCACCGCGTCCGGAGGCGTCCGATGACCACGTTGGAAGCGAACGAGCTGGTCAAGGACTTCCACGTCCGGGTCGGCCTGCGCCGGGTCAAGCTGCGGGCGGTGGACCACGTGTCGTTCACCCTCACCCCCGGCCGCACGGTCGCGCTGGTCGGCGAGTCCGGTTCGGGCAAGTCGACCATCGCCCGGATGATCGCCCGGCTGGAGAAGCCGAGCAGCGGTTCCATCACGGTGACCGGGCCGGAGGGGAAGCGCGTGCCGGAACGGCAGTACCGGGACAACGTGCAGATGGTGTTCCAGGACCCGTTCGCCTCGCTGAACCCGTTCCACACCATCGAGCACCACCTGGCCCGGCCGTTGAAGCTGCACGGTCAGCCGCACGGCTGGAACGACGTGGTGCAGCTGCTGGAACGCGTGTCGCTGCCCGGACGCGACATCGCCGGACGCCGTCCGCACGAGCTGTCCGGCGGTCAGCGGCAGCGGGTGGCCATCGCGCGGGCGTTGGCGCCGGGCGCGAAGGTCGTGGTGGCCGACGAGCCGGTGTCCATGCTGGACGTGTCGATCCGGCTGGGCGTGCTGAACCTGATGGCGCGCCTGCAACGCGAGGAGAACCTGGCCGTCCTCTACATCACGCACGACCTGGCCACGGCACGGCACTTCTCCGACGACATCCTCGTGCTCTACAAGGGGCGCGTGGTCGAACGGGGACCGGCGGACGACGTGATCCTCAACCCGCAGCACCCGTACACCCGGATCCTGGCGTCCGCCGCCCCGAACCCCGATGCACGCGGCCGTGCCGTGGACATCGACCCGGCCGACGTGGAAAAGGCCGGCGCCGCCGCCGCATACGACCACAACAGCGGACGGTGGGAGGAAGCGAGCTGATGGCGGTCACCTGGTCCTGGTGAACCGGTGCGATTCGGCTGCTGTCAGGTGTTCCCGGGGACCGGTGAGCCTGATCTCGTTGCGACCGGACGGGCCGTGAGCGGGGAGCTCACGGCCCGTCCCGACGCTAGACCGCTGTGGCGCGCACGAGCACCAACCGCTCCGGGTGCTGGACAGGCGCCTGCAAACCGGCGTTCTCCAGCACACGACCGGGCAGCGTCACGCCCTCCGGCGTCCACCAAGGCAGGCGCACGCCCCAGTTGTCCGCGTTGCCGTCCGGGACGTCACCGGGGGCCAACGGCCGCACGTGGTACGAGCGGTCGGGCGACAGGCCCGGCAGGCGCACGGTCCCCGGCGGGTAGAACTCGGACGTGGCCAGGGCGACGATGGCGAACACGCCGTCCGAGCCGTCCTCCGCCACCACGCCGTGCACCTCGATCGCCGGATCGGCGTGATCGCCGTGCACGGACACGCCGGTGTGCAGCAGCGGCCGCAACTCCTTGTACAGGGCCACCCACGACGTCAGCCGTGCGAGATCCTCCGAGGAAGCCTTGGTCAGGTCCCACTCGATGCCGAAGTGCCCGAACAGCGCCGTCCCGGCCCGGAAGTCGATCGGGTGCTGCCGGTGCGTGGTGTGCGACGTTCCCGAGCCCACGTGCGTCCCCATCAGCTCCAACGGGATCAGGGCGTTGGTCCACCGCTGCATCGACTGCCGCTCCAGCGCGTCGATGCAGTCCGACACCCACACCCGGTCGGTGCGCTCCAGGATCTCCAGGTCCACCCGCGCGCCACCGGACGAGCAGGACTCGATCTCCACCGTCGGGTGACGCCGCCGCAGCTCGTCCAGCAGCCGGTAGGTGGCCAACGTCTGACCACGCACCCCCGCCCGCCCGGTCGGCCGGTGCCCGGCGTCCACCAGGTCCCGGTTGTGGTCCCACTTCAGGTACGAGACCGGGTAGGTGGACAGCAGCTCGTCCAGCCGCTCCAGGATGTACTCGAACGCCTCCGGCCGGGCCAGGTCCAGCACCTGCTGGTGGCGCGCCGGACCGGGCAGCCGGTCGCCCGCCGCCATGATCCAGTCCGGGTGCGCCCGCGCCAGGTCCGAGTCCGGGTTGACCATCTCCGGCTCGACCCAGATGCCGAACTGCATCCCCAGCCCGGTCACGTGGTCGGTCAGCGGCTTGAGGCCGTCCGGCCACACCTCGTCCGACACGTACCAGTCGCCGAGACCTCGGCTGTCGTCCCGCCGCGACCCGAACCAGCCGTCGTCCAGCACGAACCGCTCCCCACCGACCGAGGCGGCGGCGTCCGCGAGGGCCTTCAGCCGGTCCAGGTCGTGGTCGAAGTACACGGCCTCCCAGGTGTTCACCACGACCGGGCGCGGCGACTTCGGGTGGGACGGGCGCGACCTCATGTACTTGTGGAACCGCCCGGACACCTCGTCCAGCCCGTGCCCGTACGAGGCGTACTGCCACGGCGACGTGTACGACTCGCCGGGAGCAAGCACCACCTCGCCGGACAGCAGCAGTTCGCCGGACCCGAGCAGCGACACCGAGTGGTAGGTCTTCTCGGCGAACGTCCGGTGGTTGCCCGACCAGGCCGTGTGCACGGCCCAGATCTCGCCCGACCGGTTGTCGAACCCGGCGGTGCCTGCGGCGAACAGGTACGCGGAGTCGTAGCCGGTCCGCCCGGTCCGGTTCTCCCGCACGCGCAGGCCCTGCGTCCACCGGGTGCGCTGCGGGCTGCGCTCACGCGTCCACCGCCCGGTGAAGTCCAGGATCTCGACCGCCTGCCCCGGCACCGGCAGGGTCAGGTTCACCGCGTCCACGGCGAACTCCGACGAGCCGGTGTTGGACAGCACGGCGCGCTGCCGCACCAGCCCGGACGGGGTCAGCTCGATGACCAGTTCCAGCCCGAGCCCGGCGACTTCGTCCACCGCGTGCACCACCGATCGGCCCGCCGCCGAGCCGTCGACCGACACGACGCGGAACGCGGTCGAGAAGTCCCGCCCGCCCCGGTTGCCGACGATTCCGGGCGTGCCGAGCCAGCCGGCCGACTGCTCCGGCAGCACGGCCACGTCGACCGCGCCGTCCACCGAGAAGCCGACGGGGTGCGGCGCTTGGGCCAACAGCACCGCGTCCAGTTCCGCCGGATCGAGCCCGCCCAAGTCGGCGCCCCAATAGCGGACCCGGGGAAGCCTGCTTCCGGAGAAGTCGAGCACCAGGCTCACACCTGCCGCCCGCAGGTGCGTCACATCTGCCACTTGTGGTCTTCCTCTCTGGTGGTGAACCTCGTTGACTTACTTTAGTTGCTGGCGTAAGAATCGCCATACCTAGTTCACGTAGCTGAAACCACCGCCGCGCCGCCGGAAAAGGGGAACGATGATCCGCACGACCTTGCACGACGGGTGGCGAATGAGCGCGGTGGGCGGCCCGATCCCGGAGGCCCTCACCGGCCGTGAGGTGCCCGCCGCCGTTCCCGGCAGCACGCACCTCGACCTGCTCGCGGCGGGCCTCATCCCGGAGCCGTACCTCGACACGAACGAAGTCGAACTGGCCTGGATGCACCGCGCCGACTGGCGTTACGCCCTCACCTTCGAGGCCGAGGCCGCCAAGTCGGGGGAGAAGGTCGAGCTGGCGTTCGACGGCCTCGACACCGTCGCCGCGGTCGAGCTGAACGGCCAGGTGCTCGGCAGCACCGCCAACATGTTCCGCTCCTACCGCTTCGACGTGCGCGAGCACCTGAAGGACGGCGCGAACGACCTGGTCGTGACGTTCCGCTCCGCCCTCGCGTACGCCGAGGAGCAGGAGGAGGAGCTGGGCTGGCGCGACCGCGTCTACCCGCACCCGATGAACGCCATCCGCAAGATGGCCTGCTCGTTCGGCTGGGACTGGGGCCCCGACCTGCAGACTGCCGGCATCTGGAAGCCCGTCCGGCTGGAGCGCTGGACCGAGGCGCGGCTGAGCCAGGTCCGCCCGCTGGTCACCGTGGACGACGACGGCACCGGCCGGGTCGAGGTGCACGTCGAGGTCGACCGCGCCCGCGACGCGGACCTGACCGTGATCGCCACGGTGGGCGGCGTCGAGCAGCGCGCCCACGTCGGGGGCGACACCGCCGTGGTGACCGTCGAGGTGCCGGACGCCGAACTGTGGTGGCCTGCCGGCTACGGCGATCACCCCCTCTACGACCTGCACGTCACCCTGCTCTCCGACGACTCCGAAGTGGACCGGACCAATCGTCGCATCGGCTTCCGCACAATCACGGTCGACACGACGCCGGACGACATCGGTACCCCGTTCACGTTCGTCGTGAACGGCAAGCCGGTGTTCGCCAAGGGTGCCAACTGGATCCCGGACGACCACTTCCTGACCCGCGTCACCCGCGACCGCCTGGTCCGCCGGGTCGAGCAGGCCCTCGACGCGAACATGAACATGCTCCGCATCTGGGGTGGCGGCATCTACGAGACCGAGGACTTCTACGACGTCTGCGACGAGCGCGGCGTGCTGGTCTGGCAGGACTTCCTGTTCGCCTGCGCCGCGTACGCCGAGGAGTCGCCGCTGTGGGAGGAGGTCGAGGCCGAGGCCCGCGAGAACGTCGCCCGGCTGACCTCGCACGCCTCCCTGGCCCTGTGGAACGGCAACAACGAGAACCTGTGGGGCTTCGCCGACTGGAACTGGCCAGAGCAGCTGCGAGGCCGCACGTGGGGCCTGGGCTACTACACCGACCTGCTGCCCAAGATCGTCGCCGAGCTCGACCCGACCCGGCACTACACGCCGGGCAGCCCGTACAGCCCCGGTGACCTGCACCCGAACGAGGAGACCCACGGCACCCGCCACGAGTGGGAGGTCTGGAACCGGATCGACTACACCCACTACCGCGACTTCGCCCCGAGGTTCTGCTCGGAGTTCGGCTTCCAGGGCCCACCGACCTGGGCGACGCTGACCAAGTGGGTGCACGACGAGCCGATGACCCCGACCTCGACCGCGTTCCTGCTGCACCAGAAGGCCGAGGACGGCAACGGCAAGCTGGACCGCGGCCTCGCGCCGCACCTGCCCGCGCCGGAGGCGTTCGAGGACTGGCACTGGGCGACCCAGCTCAACCAGGCCCGCGCGGTCGCGTTCGGCATCGAGCACTTCCGCTCGCACTGGCCCCGCACGGCCGGCGCGCTGGTGTGGCAGCTCAACGACTGCTGGCCGGTCACCTCGTGGGCCGCGATCGACGGCGACGAGCGTCCCAAGCCGCTGTACTACGCGCTCAAGCACGCCTTCGCGCCACGCCTGCTCACCGTCCAGCCGCGGGACGGCCAGGAGGCGTTGTTCGCGGTCAACGACACCGATGAGATCTGGACCGGTGAGGCGACGCTGGAGCGGCAGACGTTCGCCGGTGACGTGATCTCGGGGGTTAAACTCCGGCTCGACGTGCCGGCCCGGTCGGTCGCGCGGCTCGAGTTGGCGGCCGAGCTGGTCACGCCGGGCGACCCGAAGGCGGAGGTGCTGGTGGTGAGCACGGCCGAAGCGCGCACCGCGCACCTGTTCCGGGAGGACCTGGAACTGTCCTACGACCCCGCCCCGCTCACCGCCGAGGTGCACCGGGTGGCCGAGGGCTACCGGGTCGACGTCACCGCGTCGTCCTTCGCCCGCGACGTCGCCGTGCTGGCCGACCGCGTCGCCGAGGACGCCGTCGCCGACGACACCCTGGTCACCCTCGCCGCGGGCCAGTCGCACTCGTTCCTGGTCCGCACCGCGACCACGCTGACCGACCCGGCCGCGCTCACCGGCCCGCTGGTGCTGCGCTCGGCCAACAGCCTCTGCGCGGTGCGGACGTGACCACCACCCCCGGCTCCGTCGGCCTGGTCCTGGCCCGCCCCGCGCGGCTGCTGGGCGCGGAGCCGTTCTTCATGGAGTTCATCGCGGGCATCGAGGAACGGCTGGCCGAGGACGACCGGTCCGTGCTGCTGCACATCGTGGGCACCGAAGACGCCGAGATCGCCGCCTACCGCAGGTGGGCGGCGGGCGGTGTGGTGGACGCGGTCGTGGTCGTGAATCGGACCGTGGACGACAACCGCCCGGCGGTGCTCCGTGAGATGGGCCTGCCCGCGGTGTACGTCGGCGAGCCCGACGACATCGCCGTGCCCGCCGTCCGCACGGACGACGCCGGCCCGATGCGCGAGGCCCTCGCGTACCTGCTCGACCTCGGCCACCGCCGCATCGCCCGGGTCAGCGGCCCGGAGACGTTGCTGCACACCAGGGCGCGCACCGCGGCCCTGCTCGAAGGCTGCGCGCAGGCGGGCATCGAGCCCGTCGTCCTGGAGGGCGACTACTCGGAGGAGTCGGGCGCGAAGCTCACCACCGTGCTGCTCAACGCGCCCGAGCCGCCCACCGCGATCCTCTACGACAACGACGTGATGGCCGTCGCCGGTCTGAGCGTCGCCAAGGAACTCGGCGTCGCGGTGCCCGACCGGCTCAGCCTGGTCGCGTGGGACGACTCGTCGCTGTGCCGGCTCGCGTCACCCGCGCTGACCACCATGAGCGTGGACGTGCACCAGTTCGGCATCACCGTGGCCGAGTCCGTGCTGGAACTCGTCGAAGGCCGCGAGGTCGCCGAGCGCTGGTCGCCGAAAGCCACGCTCATCCCGAGGGAAAGCACCCGATAAGAGGACCGACATGACCCACCAAGCCGCCGAGTCGCGGTACGACACCATGCCCTACCGCCGGTCCGGCCGCAGCGGGCTCAAGCTGCCCGCCGTGTCCCTCGGGCTGTGGCACAACTTCGGCCACGACAAGCACCTGGACGGCCAGCGCGCGATCCTGCGCCGCGCGTTCGACCTGGGTGTGACCCACTTCGACCTGGCCAACAACTACGGTCCGCCGCCCGGCAGCGCCGAGGAGAACTTCGGCAGGCTGTTCGCGTCGGACTTCCGGCCCTACCGGGACGAGATCCTGGTGTCCACCAAGGCCGGCTACCACATGTGGAACGGCCCGTACGGCGAGTGGGGGTCACGGAAGTACCTGGTCAGCTCGCTGGACCAGTCGCTCACCCGGCTGGGCCTGGACTACGTCGACATCTTCTACCACCACCGGCCGGACCCGGACACGCCCATCGAGGAGACGATGGGCGCCCTGGACGCCGTGGTGCGGCAGGGCAAGGCGCTGTACGTCGGCATCTCGAACTACTCCGCGTCGCAGACCCTCGAAGCGGCCCGCGTGCTGTCCTCGCTCGGCACGCCGTTGCTGATCCACCAGCCGTCGTACTCGATGTTCAACCGGTGGGTCGAGGACGGGCTCCTCGACGCGCTGGCCGAGGTCGGCGCGGGCAGCATCGCGTTCTCGCCGTTGGCACAGGGCGTGCTGACCGACCGTTACCTCAACGGCGTGCCGGAGGGCTCACGTGCGGCGGGCGCCTCGCCGTTCCTCTCCTCGTCCAACATCGGTGACGAGACGCTGGCGAAGGTCCGGGCGTTGAACGACATCGCCAAGCGTCGCGGGCAGACGTTGGCCCAGCTGGCGATCGCCTGGGTGCTGCGCAACGTGACGTCCGCTCTGATCGGCGCGTCCAGCGTGAAGCAGCTGGAGGACAACGTGGCCGCGACGGCTCGGCTGTCCTTCGAGGCGGAGGAGCTGGCCGAGATCGAGCGGCACCTGTGACCGCCGTCCCCCGGACCGCGCGGTGATCCGCACGGTCCAGATCGGGCTCGGCTCGTGGGGCACCGACTGGGCCGTGCGGGTGCTGCCGGAGGCGCCGGAGCTGGACGTGGTCGCACCACTTCGACTTGCTGCGGTTCCTGCTCGACGACGAGATCGCGGCGGTCACCGCCCGGCCGTGGCGGCGTGGACAGGACCCGGACACCCTGCTGTCGTCGTTCTCGGCGACCGTCGAGCTGACCGGCGGCGCACTGGTCGAGTACAGCGCGAGTTCGACGAGCCAGGCGGCCGTGACGCCGTGGTCGGGCGACTGGCTGATCGAGGGCGACACGGGCGTGGTCGAATGGGCCGGCGAGAGCCAGGTGAACCTCTCCCACGCAACGGTCCACCGCGCCGGCTTACCCCCCGAGACCGTCCCGATCGAAACGCTGCCGACCAAGGATGGCGTAGCGGACCGAGTGGCCGTGGTGCGCGACTTCGCCGACGCCGTGCACAGTGGACGTGCGTCGGGCATCAGCGGTCGCGCCAACCTGGGCACGGTCGCGGCCCTCCTGGCGACGTGGAAGAGCCTCCAGTCCGGAAACCGCGTCGAGATCCACCCGTAACGACCGACGTGCATGCTCATTCGGAACCCGTCAACCCCTCTTGACGAAACTTTGCTTAACCGCTTAACTAAGTCCATGGGCCAAGTACTCGACCCGGTCGCCGTCGCCATCGACATCGGCGGCACCAAACTCGCCGCGGCGCTGGTCGAGTCCGACGGCACCGTCCTGGCCCGCCGCACCACACCGACACCGCCCGGTGACGCGGAAACCATCTGGCACGGCCTGGCCGGCGTGCTGGACGAACTGCTGGCCGTCGCCGCGGACCGCGCCGTGCTGGGCGCGGGCATCGCCTCAGCCGCCCCGATGGACCTGCGCACGGGCACGATCAGCCCGGTGAACATCCCCGGCTGGCGAGACTTCCCGATCACCGCTCGCGTCGGCGACCTCCTGTCGGGCCTCCCGATCCGACTCGGCGGCGACGCGCTCTGCATGGCGCTGGCCGAATACCACCACGGCAACGGCCAGGGCAGCGAGTGCCTGCTCGGCATGGTCGTGTCCACCGGCATCGGCGGCGGTTTCGTGTTCGACGGCCGACCGCACTTCGGCACCACCGGCAACGCGGGGCACGTAGGCCACTTCGTGGTCGACCCGGCGGGCCCGCTGTGCGGGTGCGGCGCGAACGGCTGCTCCGAGGCCATCGCCAGCGGCCCGTCGATGGTCCGCTGGGCGTTGGAACAGGGCTGGAAACCCCTCAGCGGCACGGCGGACGGCGTCGCGCTCGCCGCCGCCGCCCGTGCAGGCGACCCGACCGCACGGGCGGCGTTCCGACGTTCCGGCGAGGCCGTCGCACACGTCATCACAGTGGCCTCCGCGCTGTGCGAGATCGACCGCGTGGTGATCGGCGGCGGCGTAGCGCAAGCCTGGGACCTGCTAGAACCAGCCATAACCCGCCCGCTCGCGGATTACGCGGGCCTGGCCTTCATGCGCCGGGTCGAGGTGTGCCAGGCAACGTTGGGCGTCGACTCGGGCCTGATCGGCGCGGCGGCACTCCTCGCGGACGAACGCGTCCCGTCCCTGCCGGTAGGGATCTGAGCAACCCCCAATCGCCACCAGTCGGACCCAACCTGTGGCGTACACGGAGACCAACAGATTAACCGTTTAAGGGCGCACACGCGTGCGGCGGAGGCCTGAGGACGCTTGAGTCTCCGCCGCACCCGTGTGTGTTCGTACTACTGGAAGTTCACGTCACTGCAGAGGTAGTACGCCTGGTCCATGTGGCTGGCCTGCCAGATCGTGAACACCACGTGGCGCCCGGTGCGGCTGCCCGCGTTGACCTGGGCCTGGTACAGCCCCGTGGTGCCGTAGCGGCCGGTCGTGGTGACCAGCTCCAGGTCGCTCCACCTCAGCGGCGTGGTCGCGGTGTTGACGCCCTGGCGGGTGATGTAGATGCGCAGGTAGTCCGCACCGTGCTTGGCCTGGTCCGTGATCGTGAGGGTGAACTGGCGCGGCTTGTTGGCCGTGTTCCACGCGCCGACCGCGTCGAGTGCCCGGTACCGGCCGCCCTCGGCCAGGCCGCCGCTGCACAGCTGGCCGTTCGGCAGGGCGCCCTGGTGGTTGCCGCCGACCCCGTTGCGGTACAGGCCGTTCCAGTTCCACATCGCGTTCGGGTCGGCCTTCCAGGCCTGGGCGCACATGGGGTCGGTCAGGTGCATGTTCGGGTTCAGGTGGTCGGTGCCCCAGCGCTGGTGACAGCCGTAGTTGCGCGACGGCGGGTCGGTGACCGAGCCGTGCGCGCTCGCGACACCCGTCGTGCTCACCAGGACCACGACGCCGGCGGAGAGGACCGCCAGGACCGAGCTGAAGACGCCGATTACCGTGCGGAGACCACGTCTGAAGGTCATGTCTTGTCCTCCACGTTGAGGATTTACCGACGACGGACTGGGAGCGCTCCCAGGGTCTCAAGGTAGCGAACCGGGCACAATCTGTGAACCCCATGAGCAAACGAAGCTCTTCAGCCGCTACGGCACCGGCAACCAGCGCACCCCGCACCCCCAAAAGCCGGAGAGCCCTACCGGCTACCGGTAGTAACCCATGACCGGAACGCCGGCTTCCTCCGGCAACGCCGGACCCTCCTGCGGCACGGCGGCGAAACCGCCACCCGGCTTCAGCGCGTTCAGCTGCTCGGTCGACAGCGCGAACACCACCCGCCCCAGCCCCGACCGCTCGATCGCACCCACGCACATCCCGCACGGCTGGCAGCTGGTGAACATCGTCGTCCCGGCCGCCACCTCCGGGGAGAGCGACCGCGCCGCCCACCGCGCCAGCTTCAGCTCCGGGTGCGCGGTGATGTCGTCGTCCGTGACGCTCGTGTTGCGCTCCTCCGCCAACACCGCGCCGTCCGGCCCCACCAACAACGACCCGAACGGCGGGTTCCCAAGAGCCCGAGCCTCAGCGGCCAACTCAATCGCTCTGAGCAAGCTCATCCGCGAGCTCATCGGAACTCCTTCCGCACCGTGGCCAACGCCTGCCACGCGACTTCCGGGTGGACGGTCTCCTCCGGATCGCCCAAGAACGGGTCCAGCACCACCGCTTCCACCCCGAGCGACCGCAACTCCGCCAGATCACCCACCACCTGCGACACCGTGCCCTCACCCAACCGCCGGTCCGGCCCCACCTCGTCGGAGGTGATGTTCAAGATGATGCGAGGAGTCAACGCGGGCAAAGGCTTCCCCTCCTCCGCCGCGATGACCTCCAGTCGCCCCAACCCTTCCCGGAACGCCGAAGGCGTGAGACGCAGGCTGTGCCAAGCGTCCCCGAGCCGCACGGTCCGCCGCAACGCCGCGTCGGAGTGCCCGCCGACCCAGATCGGGATCCGCCCGGCCCGGTAGTCCGCCTCGTCCTGCCACGCCGCCCGCACCGCCCGCAGCCCCTCGTCGGTCAACCGACCCCGGTCCGCGAAGCGCACGCCCAACGCCTCGTACTCCTGCCGCGCCCACCCGACCCCGACACCCAGCACGAACCGCCCGCCGGACAGCTCGTCCAGGTTCGCCGCCATCCGCGCCACCAGCAGCGGGTGCCGGTACGGCAGCACCACCACGGTGGTGCCGAGCCGGATCCGCGACGTCACGCCGGCCAGCCACGACAGCGCGGTGAACGGCTCGTAGAACGGCGCCGGGTACTTGCTCGCCACGTCCGGCGTCACCGCCACGTGATCGGACACCATCAACAGGTCGAAACCGAGGCCTTCGACCGTCCGAGCCCAGCTCCGCAGCACGTCCGGTGACGTGCCGGGGCCGAAATTGGGGACGTTCACACCGATCTGCACCGGACCAAGGCTAGGCACCGATCAGCCGATCCTGAAGAGAGCAGCCCCGGTCTCACCCCCGGTCCACCGTGGATTCCCCGGTAATCTGCCCCGATGACCGGCAATCTCGACCACCGGCGACGACTGCTGCACGCTCAAGGTCGCCGCCACGTCCATGACGCACCTGGAGCAGGTGGTCAACGACCTGACCGGTTTCGGCGGCACGACCACGAACATCGTCTACAGCCAGAGGGACTTCACCCCGGATGTTGGACACGGGGTTATGCGGCTGGGGTCAGCGTAGCGGGTGTTGGGGTGAGGCTGTTCTCGTAGTCGATCGGGGACTTCTGGCCGAGGTGGGAGTGGCGTCGTCGGGTGTTGTAGCGGTGCGCCCAGCCGAACACGGCCAGGCGTGCTTCCCTTTCACTGGCCCAATTCT
>NZ_VKAB01000022.1 GCF_009769385.1 Saccharothrix deserti | reverse complement strand
GGATGCGTCGGCCTGACCATCTACGCGGTTCTCCGCGAACTGCAACAACTCCTCACCGCCATGGCCGGCGCGTGCCACACCTGCAAACGCCCCTTCCCTTGACACACAACGACCTAACAAAGTACTACTAGTCGCCCGCGGTAAAGATCCGCACATCGCACGCGTCGAGGTGCACGTGCCGGCCGGCGCCGACCGCATCGCCGGACAGCACGTCGGTCAGGTCGCGCGGCGCCCGGACCTCGGTGGGCAGCGGGCTCCAGTTGTGGACGACGTGCACGCGACGGCCGTCCGGTGACGTCCCGGTGGTCGCGGTGGCGGAGGCGGGCAGGTCGGTCCAGCCGCTGACGGGGGAGGGAGCGAGCCAGGTGGCCAGCGACCGGGCCAGATCGCGTCCGGGCACCGTGCCGACGCAGGTGACGCGGCCGGCGCCGTGGCGGCGGGTGGTGACGGCGGGCCAGCGGCCGAAGTGCGGGTGGTCGTACTCGGCGAGCACGTCCGCGTCCACCGTGGTCAGGCCTTCCAGCCACCGCGTCGCGGTCGCGTCGGCGGTGAGGTCGAGCGGGCTGTCAGGCGCGGCGCGGACCGGCAGCGGGGTGGCCAGGTTGCTGAACTCGTCGTACCACGCGCCCGCGGCTTCGACGAGCCGCGGCGGGGCGGGCTCGGGTCGTGCGCGCGCTTCGTGGTCCGCGTAGCCGGTCCGGGGACCGAGGACGAGGTGGCCACCGGCGTGCGCGTAGGCGGCGAGCCAGTCGAGCGTCGCGTCGTCGGCCATGTACAGGCCGGCGGCGATCAGCACCGGGTGGCGTCCCACCGCGGCCTCGGGCGTGAAGCGCTGGTGCAGTTGGCGGGCGTGGATGATGCGCGCCTGTCGGCCCGCCTCGAAGACGCCGCGGTAGAACGAGTCGAAGATGCGGTGGTACGAGGAGTGATCCGGACTGCCGTCCGCGGTCCCCAACGGCGGGTACTTCTGCATCAGCCACTTGTTCGGCATCGAGTAGACCAGCGCGATGTCGGCGTCCGGCTCGATCCCGGCCACCAGGGCGCCGGCGGTGTCGAACTCGGCGCCGAGGCGGGCGATCTCGGCGTAGACCCGGCCGGGACGACCGCTGTGCGGCAGGACGCCGCCCCAGTGGGTCTCCGCGCCGAAGTGCAGCGTGTGCCAGTGCCAGTACTCCACCATCCGCGCGCCGCGCGAGACCAGTGCCCAGGCCGCCTGCCGCCACTGCCCGTCGTAGCCCGGTCGGTTGTCCGACGTGCCGCCGACCGCCTGTGCGTTGGTCTCGGTGATCAGGAACGGCTCCTGGCGGGAGGAGAAGACGCGGTCCGCGTTCTCGTAGAGCGCCCACACGCCGGTGGTCTTCCAGTGCTGCTGTTCGTGGTCGTCGGGTGTCGGGTCGGGCAGCAGGAGGCCGTCCTGCATGTCGTAGTACGGGTTGCCCGCGGTGACGTCCAGCGCGTCGGTGAGTTCGTCGTCCTCGAACGCCGGGTGGCCGTAGGAGATGCACGTGGTGACGAACTGCTCGGGGCCTGCGTACTCCCGCACGATGTCCGTCTGCCAGGCGACGAACTCGGTGGTCTGGCGCGCCTGGAACGCCCGCCAGGCGACGTCGTACTGCGGCTGCGCGTTGTTGTCCGGCGTCCAGAGGTCGGCCCAGGTGGACAGGCGGTGCGACCAGTAGACCAGGCCCCACTCCTGGTTGAGGGCCTCCACGGTCCCGTACCGCTCGCGCAGGTGGTCCACGAACCGCTGGAAGAGGCCGTGGTTGTGCGGCAGTCGCAGGCCCGGTTCGTTGTCCACCTGGAAACCGATGACGGCGGGGTGCGAGGCATACCGGGCGAGGATCTCGCGGGTCACGCGTTCGGCGTGGAAGCGGAACGCGGGGTGGGTGAAGTCCACCTCCTGGCGGGCACCCCAGCCGATGCGCTGCCCCGTGGCGTGCTCGGCGGCGATCTCGGGGTACTGCCTGGACAGCCACGGCGGCACCGCGTAGGTGGGCGTGCCGAGGACGACGGAGATGCCGCGCTCGTGGGCGCCGTCGAGCACCGGTTCCAACCAGTCGAGGTCGAACCGCCCGTTCTCCGGTTCCCAGGTGGACCACACCGACTCGCCGACCCGGATGACGGTGAATCGTGCCTGCGCCATCAGGTCGAGGTCTTCGTTCAACCGGTCGTAAGGCTGGTACTCGTGGTAGTAGGCGGCGCCGAACAGGACGCGCGGGGGCAGGGTGGCCATGGCGGTCAGCCTCCGAAAACCGTGCTGGGTGGCCCGGCGACCGGAGTCCGGTGTGGACTCCGGTCGCCGGGACCGGTCAGGACGTCGTGCCGGTCACCGATGTGCCCGACTTGGTCACGTGGTAGGTCACGGTGGCGCCGCTCCAGAAGTGGAACGTCAGCGTCACCGGTGCGTCGTCGCGGACCGCGTCGAAGAACGCGGAGGGCAGGGTGATGGTCTCGGCGGTGTAGTCCGGCCAGACGTTCACCCGGAACTCCTTGAACGAGGTCCAGTCCGCCGGACCGGCGTTGCTGCCGTCCGCGTACTTGGCCTCCATCGTCGCGAGCACGTCACCCCGGAACCGCGTCGGGACGGTGAGGGAGTTGCCGGTGCCACTCGCGTCCGACAACACCGGCCGGTCATTGGTGATCACCTTGATCGACCAGGGGACCCCGCGCGAGAACCTGGCTTGGATCGTGGCGTTGACGCCGTAGGCGCGGTCGCCGACCAGCCTGGTCACCGCTGCCGCGGTGAGCGTGACCTGGTTGCCGGACACGGTGTAGTCGCGGCCCTCGATCAGCCGGGTGTCGCCCTTCCACAGCCCTCGGAACGCGGTGCCGTTGAGGTTGAGGGTGATGGTCTGGGGCGTGATCGGAGTGGACTTCGGCACGAAGAGCAGGTCCGACGACGCGGTGCCGGACCGGGTGTGCCAGCTCGACCTCATGAGGGCGAACAGTTCCGGGTCGCGCCACACCAGGGCCCTGCGGTCGAGGAAGGCGGCCATGTCCCACAGGGCGGTGGTGACCCCGGCGACGCGTGCCTGGTGCCCCAGGGCCTCGATGTACTTCAGGACCTCGCCGCGCTCGATGATGTCGGGCCAGAGGTGGTCGTAGGCGAGCAGTCCGTACTCGCCGACGTAGACCGGGATGCCCTTGGCGACGAACGTGTCCCGCATTCGGGCGAACACGTCGACCATGTCCTTCTCGACCGTGGCGTCGAAGCGGGTGAAGCCCATGATGTTCACGCTGAACGGCCAGTAGCTGTAGTAGTGCACGGTCGCGACCAGGTTGGGGTCGTGCAGCGAGGTGATCGTGGCGAACAGGTCGTCCATGAGGTTCTGGTCCGGCGTGCACCAGTGCGTGGGCAGCACGAGCAGGCGCGTCGCGTTCCGGCCGCCCGACTCCCGCACGATGCCGTGGAACGAGGTGTTCAACTCGTCCAGCAGCTGCACCTTCCGGGCGGTGTCGTCGGTGTTGAAGACCGGTTCGTTGACGCTCTCGAACAGCAGCCTGCGCGACGAGTCCTTGAACCTGTCGGCGATCTGGACCCAGGTCGCGTTGAACCGGGCCAGCACGTTGTCGTGGTCGGTGGGCATGTTCGCGATCCACTGCCAGGAGTCGTGGTGGATGTTCAGCACGACGTAGAGGCCGTCGGCCAGCGCCCAGTCGACGATCTCCTGCACCCGGTCCAGGTACGCGGCGTCGATGGTGTAGGGGGCCGTGGCCGACTGGCGGTTGGACCACGTCACCGGAATCCGGACGCTGCGGAAGCCCTGCCCCCGCAGCGTGTCGAAGATGGCCTTCGTGGTGGGCGGGTTGTTCCAGGACGTCTCGTCGGGGATGGCGTCGAGGCTGTTGCCGAGGTTCCACGAGGGCTGCATCGCGGCCACGACGTCCATCGCGCTGCGTGGGACGCCGAACTCCGCGTCGGCCTGGGCAGCGGGTGTCGTGCCGGCGGCGAGGACGCCCGTGACGACCAGCGCCACCGGGATGCTCACCGCCCGCCGGAGTCTGGTGCGCCAGGACGGCCGTTGTGCTCGTTCCATGTCGGTAGCCATTTCTGTCGGTGGAATCGGTTCTCCGCCGCCGACAGGGCCACCGTCGGCGGACACCGCTCAGGAGTCGAGCGGCTCGTAGTCGGACCAGTCGAAGTGGACGGCGCCCGCGGTGGCGTACATGCCGACGACCCGACCGGTGAAGCCGCCCGCCACCTCGGTGGAGAGGTAGCGGCCGTCGAGGGTGGCGAGGGTGGTGAACGTCCCGTCCGGTTCGCCGATGCCGAAGGAGACGGTGTCGGGGCCGGTGCGCGCGTCCCGGAGGTTCTTCTCCTCGTGCACGTCCACGCCCAGGACCAGCGGCCCGGCCGGTACCGCCCGGGACGCCACCACGGTCTTCAGCGAGCCGACGCGGGCGATTACCCGCACCTCGCCGGCGGTCGTCTCGATCTCGTAGTGGTGCTCCTCGTCCAGCCGCACCGCCAGACCGCCGGTTCCGCCCTCGACGTCCACGAGCGTGCGCACCTGGCAGGACGGGTGCTGCTGGCGGCGGCCGACGAACACGACGTCGAGCTCGTCCAGGGACTCGCCGCGCGCGCGGAGGGTCAGCCACCCGGCACGTTCCTTCGTCGTGCAGTGCCGCTCCTGGCGGTCGCGCAGCGAGATCCAGGACGGCTGGAGCTCCGGGAGGTCGAAGTCGTCGCGGCGCACCGCGGTCGGCCCCGGTCGCAGTGGCCAGGGCACGGTCGCCTCGGGTGCCAGCGGGCCGACGACCGGCCAGTCGTCCACCCAGGTCACGGGCGCGAGGAACGTCTCGCGGCCCAGCACGTGCCAGCCGGGGGTCCCGCCGCCCGGCCGCACGCCGAGCAGCACCATCCACCAGGAGCCGTCCGGCCCCTGCACCAGGTCCCCGTGCCCGGTGTTCTGGATCGGGTGGTCGGTGCCGCGGTGGGTCAGGACCGGGTTGGCCGGGCACGGCTCGAACGGGCCGGAGGGTGTGCGCCCACGGGCGATCGAGACGCCGTGGCCGCGTTCGGTGCCGCCTTCGGCGATGAGCAGGTACCAGTACTCGCCGATCCGGTACAGGTGCGGCGCTTCCGGGGCCTTCGCACCGGGCGCTCCGGACCAGATCCGCTGCGGTGCACCGAGCACCTGCCCGGTGTGCGGGTCGATCCGGACCTGCGACACCCCGGCGATCGTGCACCAGCACGTGCCGTCGGAGTCCCAGGTGAGGTCCGGGTCGATGCCGGGCAGGTCGGGCAGCAGGATCGGGTCCGACCACGGTCCGGCGGGATCGGTGGCGGTGACCAGGAGGTTGCCGTCGCCGCTCACGTTGGTGGTGATCAGCCAGAACCGGCCGTCGTGGTGGCGCAGGGTCGGCGCGTAGACACCGGCGGACGACGGCGAGTCGAGCGGGAGGCGAAGCTGCTCCGGCCGGTCCAGGACGTTGCCGATCTGCGTCCAGTGCACCAGGTCGCGGCTGTGGAAGATCGGCACGCCGGGGAAGTACTCGAAGCTGGAGCAGACGAGGTAGTAGTCCTCGCCGACGCGGCAGACGCTCGGATCGGGGTGGAAGCCCGCGATCACCGGGTTGGCGAACGTGCTGGGGTTCGGTGACATCCCATCAGGCCCTTCGTGGTTGGGGCGCGCTCCAGCGCTCCAGCGCACCGGTGCGGCACGGCGCACGGTGTGATCGACGGGGTTCGGTGACGGTCAGGGCATCCGGAGCACGGCACAGCCGTGGGGCGGCAGCTCGGTCAGCGGCCCACCGGTGAGCAGGTCGTGTGCGGTCTGGGGGAGCGGGACGGTGTCACCGCCGTGGTTGAGCAGGAACTGCCAGCCGCCGCGCGTGACGGCTTCGACGCCGGGCGGCCACTCGGTGACCACACCGGCTTCCTCCAGCAGGCGGCCGACCAGCTCGGCGTAGTCGGTGGTGTCGAGGACGGTGGAGAGGTACCAGCCGTGGCCGGCGCCGAAGGCGTGACGGGTGAGCGCCGGGCGTCCGGCGAGCATCCCGTGGGTGTAGGAGGCGACCGTTTCGGCGTCTTCCACGCGCATGGATTCGCTCCACAGCGTGCCTTGGGCGCCATTGGACAGCGTGATCCGTTCGTCCCGCCGCAACGGTCGCGGTTCCTCGACCCGGACACCGAGGGCTTCGCGCAGCGCCGGGGCCGGGTAGCCGCCGAGGCGCGCTTGCATCCGTTCGTCGACCGCACCGCTGAAGTGCTGGACGAGCAGCGTGCCGCCCTCGGCGACGTAACGGCTCAGGTTCGCCGCCCCCGCGTCGGACAGCAGGAACAGGGCAGGGGCGAGGACGAGCCGGTACCGGCCGAGGTCGTGCTCCGGGTGGGCGAAGTCGGTCACCACCCCGGCGTCCCACAACGCCCGGTGCGCGTGCCGCAGCCTCGTGTGGTAGTCGGGGTCCGGCGAAGGCAGACCGTCCACTTCGGACGCCCACCAGGCATCGGCGTCGTGCAGCACGGCCACTTCGGCCGTCACGGTCGACCCGGCCACCTCCGCGAGCCGGGCGACGGCCTCGCCGACCTCCGTCACCTCCCGGAAGATCCGGCTGTCCGGCCCGGCGTGCGGCACGATCGCCGAGTGCCACGTCTCGGCGCCCGCCTTCGACTGGCGCCACTGGAAGAACAGCGCGCCGTCCGAGCCGCGCGCGATGTGGCCGAGCGTGTGCCGCAGGATGTCGCCCGGGTCCTTCGGCAGCACCCGGCGTTCGGCGTAGACGGTGTTCGTGCCCTGCTCCATGAGCAACCACGGTCGGCCGCCGCCGAACGAACGGGCGCGGTCCGCGCCGAACGCCGTGTCCGCCGCGGCGTCGAGGCCCGGCCGGTCCGGGTAGTGGTCGATGGTCACGAAGTCCAGTTCGCGGCCGAACGCCCACAGGTCGAGGTTCTGGTAGCCGGGCAGCATCAGGTTGGTGGTCACCGGGCGGTCGCTGTGGGCGCGGATCGCGTCGCGTTGCTCCCGGTAGGCGGCGAGGGCCAGGTCGGACCCGAAGCGGCGGAAGTCCAGCGTCTGCCCGGGGTTGTGGTGCCACTGCGTGGCGCGCGGCGGCAGGACGTCGTCCCACGAGGTGTAGCGCTGGCTCCAGAACGCCGTGCCCCACGCCTCGTTCAGCGCGTCCAGCGTGCCGTGCCGGTCGCGCAGCCAGTCGCGGAACGCGGCGGCGGCGTGGTCGCACCAGCAGAGCGTGGCGTACTCGTTGTGCACGTGCCACAGCGCGACCGCGGGGTGCCGGCCGTAGCGCTCGGCCAGGGCGGAGGCGATGCGGCGGGCCGCGTCGCGGTAGGCCGGTGCGGCGAGGCAGTAGGTGTCGCGGCTGCCGTGGACGAGTTGGACGCCGTCGGGGGTCACCGGCAGCGCGTCCGGGTGTGCCTTGGTGAACCACGGGGGAGGGGAAGCGGTCGGCGTGGCCAGGTCGACGGCGACACCGTTGGCGTGCAGGCGGTCGAGGTGGGCGTCGAGCCAGGCGAAGTCGTAGCGGCCTTCCTCGGGCTCCATCAGGGCCCAGGAGAACACGCCGACCGTGGCCAGGTTGACCCGCGCCCGGCGCATCAGTTCGTCGTCCTCGGCCCAGACCGGCTCGTCCCACTGCTCGGGGTTGTAGTCACCGCCGAACGCGAGACCGCCGAGCCGCTCGATCAGTTCGCGCGCCGTCATGCCTGCTCCTCGTGCAGTGGCAGCCGTGCGTCGTCGCGCACGAACAGCGGGATGCGCTCGATCGGGGCGGCGACGGTGACCGTCTGCCCGCCCACGTGCTCCTGGCCGGTCCACGCGTCGGTCCACCTGGCTCCGGCGGGCAGGTGCACCGTGCGCTCCCGGGCTCCGGCGGCGGTCACGGGCGCGACGAGCAGGTCGGGGCCGAGCAGGAACGCGTCGTCGACCTCCCACGCCCGCTCGTCGTCGGGGAACTCCAGGAACAGCGGCCGCATCGGCGGCAGACCGGTCTCCGCGGCGGCGCGCATCTGCTCCATGACGTACGGCCGCAGGCGTTCGCGCAGGCGGAGGTGGTCGACCAGGATCGGGTAGACCTCGTCGCCGTAGGACCAGACCTCGTTGGGCAGGCCCGTCATGGCCGGCTCCAGGACCTGCGAGGGGCCGCGGAAGCCGTGCAGGCGGAACAACGGGCAGAACGTCCCGTACTGGAACCACCGCACCAGCACCTCGCGGTACGCCGGGTCGTCGGGGTCGCCGCCGTGGAAGCCGCCGATGTCCGTCGTCCACCACGGGATCCCGGACATCATCACGTTCAGGCCGGCCTTGATCTGCGCGCGCAGCGTGGTGAAGTCCGTGCCGATGTCGCCGGACCACAGCGCCGCGCCGTAGCGCTGCGCGCCCGCCCAGGAGGACCGGTTGAGCGAGATGATCTCGGTCTCGTCCGCCGCGCGCAGGCCGTCGTGGACCATGCGCGCGTTCTCGCGCGGGTACAGGTTGGCCACCTCCGGACCCGGGCCCGCGTGGTAGCGCAGACCGGTCTGGTGGCCGGGTTTGAGCTCCGGCTCGGAGGCGTCGAGCCAGAAGACGGTGATGCCCAGCTCGTGGTAGCCGCGGCGGATGCGCTCCCAGACGTACCGGCGGGCCTCGGGGTTGGTGCTGTCGTAGAACGCCACCTGCGCCGAGTACGCGCCCAGGCCCTTGTCCGGCCAGTCGGCGTGGGCCACCGGCCCGTAGTCGGAGCCGATGAACAGGCCCCGGTCCGACATCGGGTGGTAGTTCTCGCTCACCGGGCTGACGGACGGCCAGACCGAGACCATGAGCTTGACGCCCATCTCGTCCAGTTCACGCACCATGCCGGCCGGGTCGGGCCACTCCGCGGGGTCGAAGCGCCACTCACCGAGGTGGGTCCAGTGGAAGAAGTCGCACACGATCACGGACAGCGGCAGGCCGCGCCGCCGGTACTCGCGGGCGACTTCCAGCAACTCCTCCTGGGTGCGGTAGCGCAGCTTGCACTGCCAGAAACCGGCCGCCCAGGCGGGCAGCTCCGGCGCGTGGCCGGTCGCGTCGGCGTAGCGGCGCAGCACGTCGGCGGGGGTGCCCGCGGTCACCCAGTAGTCGATCTGGCGGGCGCTGTCGGCCACCCACCGGGTGCCGGTCTCGGCCAGCTCCACGCGGCCTACGGCCGGCGAGTTCCACAGCAGGCCGTAGCCGCGGTCGGACACCAGCAGCGGGATGGTCACCTCGCCGTTGCGCTGCACGAGGTCGACGACCGCACCCTTCTGGTCGAACATGCCGTGGGTGTGCTGACCGAGGCCGAAGAGCCGCTCACCGGCGTAGGCGCGGAACCGCTGCTCCAGGCGGTGGTAGCCGTTGCCGGTCGGCGCCGCCGACCGCGGACCCGGCCACCAGAAGTGGGCGGGCTGCTCGGCCAGCAGCTCCGCGCCGTCCTCCGTGCGCAGGAACGTCAACCGGCCGGCCGTCGCCGGGAGGTACGGGGTGACCGAGCCGTCGGTGTCGGCGTCGACCCGCACCGTCAGCGCCCCGTTGACCAGGGTCGCGTGGTGCTCGGCGATGCCGATCTCCGGCTTGCCGCCCGGCGGGGCGTCGAGCAGCGCGCCGGGCAGGTCGTCGAGCACCGGCCCGCCAGGGGTCGCCCGAACCCGGACGGCGTCGGGTCCCCACGCCTCGATGCGCAGGGTCTCGCCGTTGGCCTGCCATTCGAGGGCGTTGCCGAGATCGCGGAAGTGCATTCGGGTGCTCCTGGCGGTGGTGAAGGTCGCCCGCGTCCGGGCCGAAGGCGGCGGGACGCGGACAAAGCCGGTGGCGGCATTCAGGACAAGCTGGAGGTCCGGCTGCGGTGCGGACCGGTGCTCTCCCGGACGGTCAGGACGGGGCGGAGCAGGACGAGCTCGTCGTCCGGCTCCTCGTCGCGGCCGGCGGCGGTGATCCGTTGCATGACCTGCTCGACGGCGACCCGACCGAGTTCCTGTGCCGGGCCGGTGACCGCCGTCAGCGCGGGCGCGTACTGCTCGGCGAGCAGTTCGGGGCACAGCGCGATCACGGAGGCGTCCTCGGGAACCGTGCGCCCGCTGATGCGCAGCAGGCTGAGCAGCGGGCCGATCGCACCCTCGTTCTGCACCACGAACCCCGTGGTGTCCGGCCGGTCGGCGAGGATGCGGGCCAGCGTGCCGGCGGTGCTCTCGTAGGTGCCCTCGCACGGCCGGTGCACGAAGCGCAGGCCTCTTTCGTCGGCGCGTTCCCGGAAGCCCATCAGGGTGCGCTCGGCGTACCCGGCGTGCCGCTGGTACACGCCCGAGCCGTACCCGATGAACGCGACCTCCCTATGGCCGAGGTCGGCCAGGTGGTCGGCGCACATCGCGCCCGCGGCCGCGAAGTCGTGGTCCACGCAGGACAACCCGCTCCGGTCGTCGGGAAGGCCGATGAGCGCGGCCTGCGTGCGCAACTCGCGCAGCACCGGGATGCGCTCGTCGTCCAACCCGACGTCCATCAGGATCACGCCGTCCGCCAGCCCGCTCACCGCGACCCGGCGCACACCCTCCGGGCCCTCGTCGTTGGTGATCAGCAGCACGTCGTAACCGTGCTGGCGGGCCGTCATGGTGACCGAGATGGCGATCTGCATCATGATCGGCACGTAGACGTCGGCACGCAGCGGCACCACCAAGGCGATTATGTGGGAGCGCTTGGCGGCCAGCGCTCTGGCGCCGGCGTTGGGGTGGTAGCCGAGTTCGGCCACCGAACGCTCGACGCGGCGCCGGGTCTCCTCGGAGATCGAGCGCTTGCCGCTGAGCACGTAGCTGACCGTGCTGGCGGACACGCCCGCGTGCCTGGCCACATCGGCGAGTGTCACCATGCGTGATGCTCCTGCTTCTTCGTGCGTTTCCGGGCCCGCTCCGGCGCCCGCGTTCGCCCAGTTTGCCGGTTCAGCCCTTGACCGCCCCGGTGAGGACGCCGGTACGGAAGTGCTTCTGCATGAACGGGTACACCAGCAGCAGAGGCACGATCGTCAACACCACCACTGCCATCTGCAACGACAGCGGCGCGGTCTGCGAGAACTGCGAGCCGAAGCCGGAGTTCACCGATCCGGGCAGCCCGTTGCCCCGGTTGACGTAGGTCAGCAGCACGTACTGGAGCGGCCACTTCTCGCTGTCGGTCGGCATGTAGAGCATCACGTTGAAGAACGAGTTCCAGTAGCCCACGCCGTAGAACAGGGCGATCACCGCGGTCACCGCCCGGGACGTCGGCAGGACGATCGACCACAGGATCCGCCAGTCACCGGCGCCGTCGATCCGCGCCGCCTCGATCAGGTCGGTCGAGGTGTCGGAGTAGAACGCCCGCAGCACCAGGATGTTGAACACCGACACCGCGCCGGGCAGGATGAGCGCCCACCACTGCCCGTAGCCGCCGAGTTCGGTGACGACCAGGAAGGTGGGGATCAGGCCGCCGCTGACGAACATCGTGAGGATCAACAGCACCAGGATGAAGCGGTGGGCCACCGAGCCGGACCGGGAGAGGCCGTAGGCGCACAGGATCGACACGACCATGGACACGGCCGTGCCGACCGCCGTGATGCCGAGGCTGACCAGCAGTGCGTTGCGCACGGTGGAGTCGCCGAGCATCACGCGGTACGCCTCGAAGGTCACGTCGGTCGGCCAGATCACCAGGCCACCCGCGCGGTTGACCGCCGCCTGCGTGGACAGGCTGGTCACCACGATGATCCACAACGGGACCAGGACGACCGCGACGACCACGCCGAGGGTCAGGCCCTTGGCGGTCTGACCGGCCGCGGTCGGCGGCTCCTCCCAGACCGGGCGTTTCGCGCGCTTCCGGTGCCGGACGGGCTTGCGACCAGTCACGTCGCGCTTTTCTTTGGTCCGTTCGATGGTCAGCGTCTCGGTCATTTCCGGTACAACCCGTCTTCGCCGAATGCGTGCGCCAGCTTGTTCGCGCCCCAGATGAGCAGGAGCGAGATGACGCTCTTGAACAACCCGGCCGCCGCGCCGTAGCTGTAGTTGTTGGTGGCGATGCCGTAGTAGAACGCGAAGGTGTCGAGCACGTCGGCCGCTTCGTGGCCGACCGCCTCCCGCTGGATCAGGAACTGCTCGAACCCGACGGTGAGCGCGTTGCCCAGGCGCAGCACCAGCATGAGCATGATGACGCCGCTCATCCCGGGCAGGGTGATGTGCCACAGCCGCCGCCACCGCCCGGCTCCGTCCACCGCGGACGACTCGTACAGATCGGTGTTGATGGCGGCGAGCGCGGCCAGGAAGACGATGATCGACCAGCCGGCTTCCTTCCAGATCGCCTGCGAGGTGATCAGCAGCACGAAGGTGTCGGGGTTGGTCATGATGTCCCAGGTGCTCATGTCGTTGCTGCGCAGGAACTGGTTGAGCAGTCCTGCACCGCCGAACATCTGCTGGAAGATCGTGATCGCGAGCACCCACGAGAAGAAGTGCGGCAGGTAGGCGATGGACTGGATGAAGTTGCGCAGCCGTTCGCTGAGCACCGAGTTCAACAGCAGGGCCAGCGCGATGGGGATCGGGAAGAACAGGATCAGCTGCACGAAGCTGAGGTACAGCGTGTTCGTCAGCGATCCCCAGAACAGCGAGTCGCCGAACAGGGTCACGAACTGGTCGAAGCCCACCCACTCGCTGTTCCACACCCCCACCAGCGGGTTGTAGTCCTGGAACGCCGTGAGCAGCCCGAACAGCGGCACGTAGTTGAACACCAGGAGCAGGGCCACGGCGGGCACGGTCATCAACAACAGCGACCGGTCCCGCCGCAGCCTGACCCGCAGGCTCAGCTTGTTCTTCCGTGCGGGCGGCTCCGTGGACACGGAACTCATTGCCCGGTGCCGTACTTCTGGAGGACGTTCTCGTCCATCCACTGGACCAGCTTGTCCCCGCCGCCGCTGGACTTCCAGGTGGTGATGGCCTCCTTCACCTCGGAGACCTTCTTCTTGCCGTGGTAGCAGTCCTTGATGGCGTCCTCGACGGCCTGTGCCGCGTCGGCGGTGGCCATCGCCCGCGGCAGGCTGATGTTCATGTTCCAGAACACCGGCTTCTGCAGGTGCTTGACGTTCGCGGCCTGCCAGGCGGTGTAGTCCTTGGTGACGACGTCCGAGCCGGGGTTGCTGATCACCGCGGGCGGCGAGGCCAGGAACGGGAAGGTCTGCGCCTGGACGTTCTTCTTGCCCTCGTCGGTGGCGGTCGGCACGCCGTTGACCATCGTGTGGTGGACGCCTTCGACACCGTAGTTGACCAGCGTGTACTCCACCGAACCGTACGGCGCGGCCAGGTAGTTCGCGACCGCCAGCAACTCCTCGATCTGCTCCGACTTCAGGTTGCTGTTGAGGTAGCTCATGATGCTGGTGGAGGGACCCATGTAGATCTGCGGCTCGCCCTTGCCGTCCGCGGTGAAGAAGTTGAAGGCGCCCCGCCGGAAGTTCGGGTTGGCGGCCGAGCCGGACTGGTGGTCGGCCGCGTTCCACGCGCCGGTGCCGCCACCGCCGATCAGCACCTTCCCGGAGTAGAAGCGCACGTTGCCGTCGGCGTTGTTGCCGGCCAACGCGTCCGGGTGCAGGTAGCCCGAGGTCGCGAGCGTGTAGTGCCACTCAAGGGCGTCCAGCAGTTCCGGCATGTCGTACTTGTGGATCAGCTTGCCGTTGTCCACCTTCCACTTGAGGGGCACGTTCCAAGCCGGGAACATGTAGGTCCACACGTCGTCGAAGGCCCACACCCCGGCCTTGGCGTCGGTCAGCTCCTTGCCCAGGTTCATCAGGTCGTCGGCGGACTTCACCTGGTCCGCGGTGATGCCCTTGGCCTCGAGGACGTCGCGGCGGAAGAACGTGGCGCCGGCGACCACGAACCCGCTGGAGAACGACGGGACGCCGTAGATCTTGTCGCCCCAGGCGCCGGCCTGCCACGCGCCCGTGGGGATGGCCGCGAGGTTGGGGTACTTCTTGATGTTGTCACCGGACAGGAAGGGCGTCAGGTCCGCGAGCTGCGACCCGGCCAGCTCACCGACGTTGAAGTTGGAGTTCCACCAGGTCGGCAGCTGGATCCAGTCCGGCAGCCGCTTGGCGGCGGTCATGGTGGGGATGATCGTGGCGTAGTTGTTGCCGTCGGCCGGCTTCATGTCCAGCGTGACGCCCAGCGCCTTGTTCATGGCCTGGTAGAACGAGTTGTCGGCGGGTGGGATCGTGCCCCACAGCGGTGTGACGGTCGTGTACTTGCCGCCCTTGCCCGGCACGCCGGATACGGTGGCGACCCGGTCCGACGGGTAGGTGAGGAAGCCGGGGTCGGTCAGGACGTTCGGGCCACCGGCGATGGACGGGATGTCCGGCTTGAGCGTCGTGCTCGGCACGTAGTTCGGCAGCGCGGCCTTGAGGGCGTCGCTGTTGGCGCCGGTTTTCTGCGGCGTGCCCCCACCGCACGCGGACAGCAGGCCCCCCGTTGCCGTGAGCCCCGCGACCGAGGCCGTGACGCTCAGGAACCTCCTGCGGTTCAGCTCAATCCCCACGACTGGCCCACCCTTCTTCATTGAAAGCGGAGTGTCGAAGCGCTTAGACGATGCCGGGAGACTAATCATGTGACCTGCGGCACGGCAAGGGGTAGTTCCTGGGTGGATACGAGCCTGCCGTCTCGATTGACAGCGCTGCCGGCACCGTGTCAGCGTTGAAGCGCTTCACCTGATCTGACGTGAGGGGTTGTGCCGCGTGAGTTCCTCATCCCTGTCCGCCACCGGGCGGCTGCCGTTCCACGACTCCGATCTCGATGTGCGCAAGCGCGTCGATGATCTGCTCGGCCAGCTGACGCTCGACGAGCGGATCGCGATGCTGCACCAGCACGCACCGGCCGTGCCGCGGCTGGGCGTCGCCGCGTTCCGCACCGGCGCCGAGGCGTTGCACGGTGTGTCGTGGCTCGGCGTCGCGACGGCGTTCCCGCAGGCGGTGGGCCTGGGCGCGACCTGGGACGAGGACCTGGTGCGCCGCGTGGCCGAGGCGACCTCGGTCGAACTGCGCGCGTTCCACCTGCACCGCCCACCGGCCGAGGGGGACAGCCGGACGAGCCTGCAGGCGTGGGCGCCGGTGGTGAACCTGCTGCGCGACCCGCGCTGGGGGCGCAACGAGGAGGGCTACTCCGAGGACCCGGTGCACACGGCGCGAATCGCGGAGGCGTTCTGCCGCGGACTCGCGGGCGACGACCCGCGGTTCCTGCGCGCGGCCCCCGTGCTCAAGCACTTCCTGGCCTACAACAACGAGGACGACCGCTGCACCACTTCCTCCGGTGTGCGTCCCCGTGTGCTGCACGAGTACGACCTCGCGGCGTTCCGGCCCGTGGTGGAGTCCGGGGCGGCGACCGGCGCCATGGCCGCCTACAACCTGGTCAACGGTCGTCCGTGCCACGTCAGCCCGCTGATCGAGGACGAGCTGCGCCGCTGGGCCGAGCCGACCGGGCACGAGCTGTTCGTGGTCAGCGACGCGGAAGCGCCGTCCAACCTGGTCGACCCGGAGCACTACTTCGACGACCACGTGGAGTCCCACGCCGCCGCGCTCAAGGCGGGCATCGACAGCTTCACCGACCACGGCCTGGACAGCGACACCCCGGTCGGGCGGCTGCGCGAGGCGCTGGAACGCGGCCTGATCGACGAGATCGACATCGACCGCGCGGTGCGCCGGCAGCTCGCGCTGCGGTTCCGCCTCGGCGAGTTCGACCCGGACCTCGACCCGTACGCCGCGATCGGTCCCGACGTGATCGACCACCCGCACCACCGGGTGCTCGCCGCACGTGCGGCAACCGAGTCCGTGGTGCTGCTGAAGAACGACGGGCTGCTGCCGCTCGACAAGGCCGCGGCGCCCCGCGTCGCGGTCATCGGCCCGCTCTCCGACGTGCTGCACGAGGACTGGTACAGCGGCACGATGCCGTACCAGGTCACCATCGCCGCCGGTCTCGAAGAGGCGGTCGGCGAGGTGGTCCGCGTGTCGGGTGACGACCGCATCGCGCTGCGCTCCCGCACCACCGGCCGGCTCCTCGGTGACACCGAGTTCGACGTCACCGAGTGGGGCGACGACGTGGTGACCCTGCGGTCCGCCGACACCGGTCGCCACCTGGGCGCCAAGGACGGCTCACTGGTCATCGAGGAAGAGCGCATCAAGAGCTGGGACGTGCACGAGACGTTCTGGCTGGAGCCCGTCGCGGACGACGGCGACACGGTGCTGCTGCGCAACGTCCTCACCGGCCGTTACGCCGCGGTCGACCCGGCCGACGGCCGGGTGAACGTCACGGCCGAAACGCCCGAGGCCGCCGAGCGCTGGTCGCGGGAGTTGGTGCGCGACGGCGCGGAGGAGGCCCGCGCCGCCGCGGCCGCCGCCGACCTCGCGGTCGTCGTCCTCGGCAACCACCCGCTCATCAACGGCCGCGAAACCCAGGACCGCACCGGCACCGCGTTGCCCGAGACGCAGGCGGCACTGCTCCGCGCCGTCGCCGAGGTCCGGCCGGCGACCGTCCTCGTGGTGATGAGCAGCTACCCCTACGCCCTGGACTGGGCCGATGAGCACCTGCCCGCCGTGGTGTGGACTTCCCACGGCGGGCAGGAGACAGGTCACGCGCTCGCCGCCGTGCTGCTCGGCGACGCCGAGCCGGCGGGCCGGCTGCCGCAGACCTGGTACCGGGGCGACGACGACCTGCCCCACCCGCTCGACTACGACATCATCAAGGCGGGTTGGACCTACCAGTACCACCGGGCCGCACCGCTGTACCCGTTCGGCCACGGCTTGTCCTACACCGACTTCGCCTACGGCGACCTGCGGTTGTCGTCGGAGGTCGTGCCGCAGGACGGATCGCTCGACGTCTCGGTGACGGTGGCGAACACCGGTGCGCGGCCCGGCAGCGAGGTGGTCCAGGTCTACGCGCGGGCGTTGGGCGCCCGCTACGACGCGCCCCGGCTGCGCCTCGTCGACTTCCGCAAGGTCCGCGTCGGTGCGGGGGAGAGCGAGGCGCTGACCTTCCGGCTACCCGTCGAACGGCTCGCCCACTGGGACGTCGCCCGCGGTGCGTTCACCGTCGATCCCGGCGACTACGAGATCGTCATCGCCCGTTCCGCCGAGGACCACGTCCTCGTCGCACCGCTCACCGTCACCGGCGAGAACCCCACGCCGCGCGCGGTGGTCGACCGGCACACCCGCGCCGTCGACTTCGACGACTACTCGGAGCTCGTGCTCGTCGACGCGACCCGGGCCACCGGCGACGCGGTCGCCCCGGCCGACCCGGCGCGACCCGCGACACTGCTGTTCCGCTCCGCGGACCTGACCGGCGCTGTCGGCGTCGAGGTCGAGGTGGCGCGAGTGGGCGGTTCGGGGGAAGGGCGGCTGGAGTTCCGCCTGGCCGACCGGCCACTCGCCGTGGTCGACGTGCCGGTGACGGGTGATCGCTACACGTGGACGACCGCCACGGCCGAGTTCCCGGAGCGGTTGGACGGAGTCCACGACCTGTGGCTGACCCTGCACGGCGACTTCCGACTCGCCGCGTTCCGCCTCACCTCCTCCCACACGGCTGCCGAATGAGGAGCTCCTGACGTAGTGACTGGTGGCGTCGGAGTCGGCGCCGGCATGTGATGAACAGACCGTTGCCCTTGGTCGGACCCACTTGTGGGTCCGACCAAGGGCAACGGTCTGTTTGGCGTCGGTCGACCGGGACGACAACGCGCCCACCATGCGGACCGAAGGTGGTTCACGCTCATAGGCCAGGTGGAGGCGGAGCGCTCAACTATGAGTGCGACTCTCCACGTGCCGTTCCTTGACGATGGATGTGACACACCTTACTGTCGTGGGCGCTAACATTCGGTAGTTGCTTCGAAAGTTTCGGTCGGGTGGGTGCCTGCCCACTCCGGTGCCGCACTGCCTCCGGGCCGTGACGACCGAGCGCTCAATGCGGCCGTGCCGCCTGTCCCGTCGGTTTTGGAGGAGCGTCGTGAGACTCCGCTTACCACTGTTCTGTGCCGCTGTGGCCCTGGTCGCCGCCTGTACACCCGGCACCGGGGGCGGTGGCGGTGGTGACGGCAAGTCGTTCGAGTTCTGGTCGTTCTCCGCGATCAACCAGAAGCTGTCGGTCGACGCCTACAAGCAGAAGCACCCCGACGTCGACGTCAAGCTGACCGAGGTGGGCTCGTCGGTGGAGACGGCCCAGGCGCTCACCACCGCGCTGGCCGGCGGCAAGGTGCCGGACCTGGTGCTGATCCAGGGTGACGACCTGCCGAAGTTCGTGCAGCAGCCGCAGAACTTCGTCGACCTGCGGACGTTGGGCGCCGACGACATCAAGGGCGACTACCTGGACTGGGTGTTCAAGCAGAGCGTCGCCAAGGACGGCGAGGTGCTGGGCATCCCGACCGACGTGGGCGGCATGGCCATGGTGTACCGGACCGACCTGTTCGCCGCGGCGGGCCTGCCCACCGACCGGGAGGCCGTCAGCGCGCTGTGGCCGACGTGGGACGACTACATCGAGACCGGGAAGCGCTACAAGCAGCAGACCGGCAAGGCGTTCGTCGACAACGCGGCGACCAGCGTGTTCTACCAGGCGGTCAACCAGGTCTCCCAGAAGTACTACGACAACAACGAGCGCAAGCCGGTCTACGACAGCAACCCCGAGGTGAGGGCGGCCTTCGACCTCGGCATCAAGGCGGCCACCTCCGGGATCACCGCCGGGCAGACGTCGTTCGAGACCGCGTGGAGCGCGGGCATGGCGCAGGGCCAGTACGCGACCGTGGCCGCGCCGTCGTGGATGCTCAACAGCATCCGCAGCACCGCGCCCGACACCAAGGGCAAGTGGGACATCGCCCGCATCCCGGGCGGTTCCGGGAACTGGGGCGGCAGTTACCTGGCCATCCCCAAGCGCGCGCAGAACCCCCAGGCAGCCTGGAACTACATCAAGGAGATGCAGTCGCCGCAGGGGCAGTTGGAGCACTTCGGACGAGTCGGCGCCCTGCCTTCCACCCCGTCGGTCTACAAGGACGAGAAGCTCGCCACGGCGAAGGACCCGTTCTTCTCCGACGCGCCGACCGGCACGATCTACACCGACTCGCTGCTGGAGTTGAAGCCCTTCTACATCGGACCGGACAGCGCCACCATCGGCCAGGAGTTCCTCAACTCCATCACCAACGTCGAGCAGGCCGGTGGTAACCCGGCCACCGCGTGGGACGACGCGGTGCGCAACATCAAGACCGCCATCGGCGGGTGACGCCGTGGTCGCCGCGCTCACCCCGGTGCGCCCGGCGACACCGCCTCCCCCAGCCTCCGGGATTTCCCGGGGGCTGGGGGAGCGCCTGTCGCCGTACGCGTACATCGCCCCGTTCTTCGTCATCTTCGCGGCGTTCGGGCTGTTCCCGTTCGCCTTCACGTTCTACGTCGCCCTGTTCGACTGGAACCCCATCGGCGACCAGGAGTTCATCGGCCTGGACAACTTCACCCGCATGCTCGCCGACCCGAGGTTCTGGAACGCCACCCGCAACACGGTGAGCATCTGGGCGCTGTCGACGATCCCCCAGCTCCTGCTGGCCCTGCTGCTGGCCCACGTGCTCAACAACGCCCGGCTGCGGTTCGCGTTGTTCTTCCGCATGTCGATGCTGGTGCCCTACGTGACTTCGGTGGCGGCCACCGCGATCGTGTTCGTGCAGCTCTTCGACCGCGACTTCGGGCTGCTCAACTGGTTGCTCGGGCTGGTCGGTGTGGCACCGGTCGACTTCGTCCAGTCCACGTGGGGCAGTCACCTCCTGATCGCCACGATGGTGACCTGGCGGTGGTTCGGCTACACCACGCTGCTCTACCTCGCCTCGCTGCAAGCGGTTCCCCGCTCGGTCTACGAGGCCGCCGCCATGGACGGCGCGGGCCCCTGGCAGCAGTTCCGCCACATCACCGTCCCCTCGCTGCGGCCGATGATCATCTTCACCGTGGTCACGTCAACCATCGGCGGCCTGCAGATCTTCACCGAACCGCTGTTGGTCGGCACGGGCGGGCCGCAGTCCTGCGGTGTGGTGCGGCAGTGCCAGACACTGACGCTGTTCCTCTACGAGCAGGGCTTCGGGCAGTTCCAGTTCGGCTACGGCTCGGCGGTCGGCGTCGCGCTCTTCGTCATGGTCGTCGCCATCGCAGCGATCAACTACCTGCTGTCCACCCGGATCAAGGCGGACCGATGACGAGCACCACGCCGCAACCCCGACGCCACGGCCGGGTCCGCTGGTGGACCTACGTGCTGCTGGCCGCGGCCACCGTCGCGTGCCTGTTCCCGCTGTACTGGATGTTCATCGTCTCCACCACCGACAGCGCGACCGCGACGGAGATGCCGCCCGAGATCGTGCCGGGGGACAACTTCGTCCACCTCGCGGGACTGGTCCTGGACACCGTGCCGTTCGTGCAGTCGCTGCTCAACAGCCTGTTCGTGGCCACCGCGATCGGTGTGGGCCAGGCGGTGCTGTGCGCGCTGGCCGGGTTCGCCTTCGCCAAGCTCAACTTCTGGGGCCGCAACACCCTCTTCCTGATCGTCCTGCTGACCATGACCGTGCCCACGCAGCTCTCGGTCATCCCGCAATACCTGATCATGTCCTGGCTGGGCTGGGTCGACACCCTCCAGGCCCTGGTCGTGCCCGGCCTGGCCAGCGCCTTCGGCATCTTCTGGATGCGCCAGCACATCATCGCCACGGTCAGTGACGAACTGCTCCAGGCGGCGCGGATCGACGGCGCGAGCACCTGGCAGGTGTTCTGGCGGATCGCCTTCCCGATCGTGCGCCCGGCGGCGTTCGTGCTGGGCCTGTTCGGGTTCATCACCGCGTGGAACGACTTCCTGTGGCCGTTCATCGTGCTCAAGTCGCCTGAGCGGTACACCGCCCAGATCGCCATCAAGGCCCTCCAGAACAGCCTCGACGTCGACCTGGGCCTGGCCATGTCCGGCTCGTTCCTGGCCACCATCCCGCTGGTCGTGGTGTTCATCCTGGTCGGGCGGCGCATGGTCGCGGGCATCCTGGACGGCGCCTTCAAGGGCTGAGTGTGAGCCACCACGCTCTTTTCGGTGTCACGTGGCCGTCGAGTCATACGTGATCTCGACGGTCGTCTAGATTCTGAAACATATGAGATTGCCGATGCGGTCACGACCCGTGCACATGCGAAGGCCCGCACCCGCCGAGCGGGTGCGGGCCCTGGGGCGACTTGGTCAGACGGTGGCGGGTGCGGGCACGGCGGCGTCGAGAAGCGCGTCGACGCAGGCCTCGGCGGGACCGCGCAGCACGCTGTGCGCTTCCAGGAAGACCTCGTGGGCCGTGCGGCCGTGCCAGCCCGCCGGTAGCAGCTCGTGGGGCAGGTCCGGATCCCGGAACGGGAAGTGCCGGTAGTCGTGGACCAGCGTCATCCGCTCGACGAGCGCTGCCGTGCCCTGTAGGGCGCCCGCCCGGTAGCTCGGCAACTTGGGGCGGTAGACGTCGAGCAGTTCGGCGTACTCGCGGTCGAGTTCCGGCAGGTCCCACGCGCGGGCGGCGATATCGCGGTCGGCCTCCGCCCCCGCGGAACGCGACTGGAACACGTCGATCTTGATCGTCGGGTCGTCGACGAACGCGGCCGGCACCTGGCCGCCGCGGTCGTGCGGGCTGAGCCAGACGGCAGGCGAGAGCGGGCCGAACCCCAGCCAGGCCAGCTTCTTGCGCAACTGCTCGCGTGCCGCCCGGTTGGTCTCCGGCACCTGGTAGATCACCATGTGCCACTGCCCGTCCCAGGGACCCGCGGCGCGACCGAAGATGCGTTCGCGACCCTCGTCGAGCATCCGCCACGCCGTGTCGGTCAGCGAGTACACGGTCTCGCGCCCCTGCCGTTCGGTGGCGAGCCAGCCTTCCTTGCGCAACCGCGCGACGGCGACCCGCGTGGTGGCCTCGGGGACGTCGAAGCAGCTCAGCAGGGCCACCAGGCCGCGCAGCCGCACCGCGCCGCCCCGGTACCGCAGGTAGTCGCCGAACAGGTCGAACACCAACGACCGCGCCCGCATCGTCGCCCTCCCTCGCCGTCCGGCCGAGTCCGGCCGGCCCCGATCGAACGCTTGATGTGTGTCATTCTATTGACGCCCGTCGAATATTCGCAGCATACTCTGCCGCGTCTCGTGACGGTCGACGACAGTCACAACGCAGTGGAGGAGTCAGCGATGACCGAGACCTTCGTCCTGATCACCGGAGCGTGGCACGGCGGTTGGGGCTGGCGCCCGGTGACACAGCGGCTGCGTGCGGCGGGCCACGTCGTGGTCGCACCCACCCTGCCGGGGTTGGCCGACGGCGATGACCCGGCCGCGCACAGCCTCGCCGACGTGGTCGACGCCGTCGTGCGCACCGTCGAGGAATCCGACCTGCACGACGTCACGCTGGTCGGGCACAGCTGGGGCGGGTACCCGATCACCGGCGCGGCCCCGCGGCTGGCGGGTCGGCTGCGCAAGCTCGTCTACTGGAGCGCCTTCGTACCGACGGAGGGGCGGTCGCTGTTCGACGAGGTGCCTCCCGCGTACCAGGAGCTGTTCACCGCGCAGGCGGAGGCGTCGGGCGACAACTCCGTCACTTTGCCGTTCGAGGTGTGGCAGCACGCCTTCATCGGCGACGCGCCGGAGCCGGTCGCGCGGCTGCTGCACGAACTCCTGGTCCCCCAGCCCATGCGGTACTTCACCGAGACGGTCGCGCCGGTCGACTTCGACGCGCTGGGCGTGCCCGTCTCGTACGTGCTGGGTGAGCAGGACGTGGCGCTCCCGCCGGGCGAGTACGGCTGGAACCGCTTCGCCGACCGACTCGGTGTGCCGGCCCAGTCCGTGGCGGGAAGCCACGAGGCGTGCTTCACCCAGCCGGACGCGCTCGCCGACGCTCTGCTCAAGGCCTGATCAGCGGAGTCGACGTCGTGGCGGTGTCAGGGTTTCTTGACACCGTGTCCGCTTCGCTGCACCCGCCTTCTCCCACAGGGCAAAGCGTTCGTAGACCGTGGGCCACGGCGGGAAGTCCGCCGGCAGCGCCCGCCACTTGATGCCGTTGTCCACCACGGCCACATCCCGCTGACACCGCGTCGGCGGGATGTGGCCGTTGGCGAGGATCGGCGAACCGCCTACGCCCGAGCCCAGCGCTGGTTCGCGCCGGTGTGGCAGTTCCACACGATCACCGTGGTGCCGTTGGCTGTGCCGGCGCCGTTGACGTCGAGGCACAGCCCGTTCTGTGCGTTGCTGATCGTGCCGTTGCTGTTGACGTTCCACTGCTGGTTCGCGCCACCCTGGCAGTCCCAGATCCGCACCTGGGTGCCGGCGGCGGCGTTGGCCGGCATGTCCAGGCACTTGCCCATCACCTGCAGGGCCTTCCCGTTCACCGTGAACTGCTGGTTGGCACCGCTGTTGCAGTCCCAGATGATCATCTGCGTGCCGTTGGCCGAGTTCGCGCCGTTGACGTCCAGGCACCGGCTGCTCGCCTCGCCGCGCAACCGGAACGTGGTCGGGTCCGGGTCCGGGCCGGGGCCCTGCTCACCGGTGAAGAACTTCCACACCTCGCCCTTGACCCAGCTCCTGGCACCGCTCTCGCAGCCCGAGCACCCGTCCACGGGTCCCTGCTGGTGACCACCGTCGAACGGGGCCCAGACCACCGGGTACCCGGTCCGGCACCCCGAGTAGGCGGTGCTGATGTGCGTGTTGCTGCCCCGGGCCGGCTCCGGTGGGTTCTGCGCCGTGCAGCCGTTGTTGCGGACCCACCTGTCGCGCTGGCTGCGTCCACTGCCGATGTTGTCGTTGATGCCGTGGATGCCCATGTAGGCGACGGGCGCGGTGCCGCCCGCGCATCCACTGATCTCACCGGGCGAGGCGATGGCGGCGATGGCGCGGAACATCGTCGGCCGGGAGCACGCGAGCGAGATGCTCATCGCGCCGCCGTAGCTGAAGCCGAGCGAGAAGCGCTGCGTCGTGTCGACGCAGAGGTCGTCCTCGATCCGCTTGATCATGGCGTCGACGAAGTTGACGTCCTCGCCGCCGGAGTTGCCCCAGCCGTTGTTGAGGCCCTGGGGCGCGACGAAGATCGCGGTGTTGTTCGCCAGCCGCCGCAGCCCGTAGTGGGCGTAGACGTCCCCGTCGCTCCCGCCCGAGGCGACCTGGTCCATGGTGCCACCCAACCAGTGGAACCCGAAGACCAACCGGTGCTGGTAGGTGTTGTTGTAGGTGTCGGGGATGCTCAGGATGAAGCTGCGGGTCTTGCCGCCGCTCTGGATCGTGTGCGTGCCGCTGCGCAGGGTGGGTGTCTTGCCGCAACCCGGGGTGGCGGCGTTGGCGCCGACGTCGGACGCGGCCGCGGCGGGTGCGGCTGCGGGCGCGGGTGCGGACTCGGCGCGGGCGGACTCGGCGCCGGTCAGGAGGAGCACGGCGGCGGCGCCGATCAGCGTCCAACGCCGGTGGAATCTGTTGTCCTTCAACACTGATGTGCTTCCGTTCTGTGTGGTGTGCCTTCTTGATGGGTGCACGCCGGCTGATGGGTGCGGGCCGGCGTCACCCGCTGCCTTCCGGCGCGGTGTCGGCCGGGATCGTGCCGGAGTCCGGCCCGGACGGCAGGTAGACGTGCACGTGCCCCTTGCCCGCGTCGATGCTGATCACGTCCAACTGGAGCGCGGCGACCGACCAGGTTCGCAGTGCGAGCGTGCGCTGCGCGCCGGCCAGGGGCAGCAGGTCGCGCGCCAGTGGCTCGGGAGCGGTGGCCGCGGTGGCGAAACCGTCGACCGCGGCGGCGAGTTGTTGGACGGCGGTGCGCATCCCGGTGCGGGCGACGTTCACGCCGTTGCCCGCGGACGGTGTCTCCGCGTACCGCTGCACCTCCGCGGACACCACGTCGCGCCAGCCGCGCACTTCGTCGATCGTGGGCGCGGCCGGCGACGCCGTGTCCTGCAGGGGAGACGCTTTCGCCATCGCCTCCAGCACCGGTGTCAGGCGTTCCCGGCCACCCTTGGCGAGCTCGATCAACGTCCCGACCTGCTCGACGTCACGCTGCGCTTCGGCCTGCTTCAACTCGGCGATCCGGCGCTCCGTCGCGTCCGGCCCCGACGTCCACGAGCCGGACACGAACGCGACGGCGAACCCGAGCGCGAACGTGGTGACCAGGGCGGTGGCCGATCCCCACAAGGACCGCGGTGCTTCAGGGCGGCGGACGGGCTTGCCCGACCGTGTCCGTACCATCGGCGTGGTCCTGCCCATGAGCTTCCTCCTTGCGGGCTGGTGCGAAGGCGCGGCGGAGGTCCGCGGCTCCGGCTCGCGCCGGAGCCGCGGACGACCCGCTCAGGACAGCGTCCACCGCTGGTTGGTGCCGCCGTTGCAGGTCCAGATGATCAGTTGAGTGCCATCGGCCGAACTGCCGCCGTTGGCGTCGAGGCACTTGGTGCCGTTGCGGATCGTGCCGTCGGACTGCACGGACCAGTTCTGCGCGGAGGATCCGTTGCAGGTCCACAACTGCACCAGCGCGCCGTCCGCGGTGCTGCCACCGTTGACGTTGAGGCACTTGCCCAGGGCCTGGAGCGTCTGCCCGGTGCGCGTCCACGTCTGGTTGGTGCCGCCGTTGCAGGTCCACAGCTGGACCTTGGCGCCGTCGGTGCTGCTGCTGCCGTTGACGTCGACGCACTTGCCGCCGATGCCGACGATGCGGTTGGTCCCACCGCCAGGACCCGGTATGCCGACCCCGTTTCCGGTGAACGTCATCGAGTCGAGGTCGTAGGTGGTGCCTGTGCCCGTCTTGAACACCATGAACAGCTCCGTGGTGCCACCGGGGTTGGTGACGTTCACCGCGGGCGTGCTCGCGTAGTTGTCCCAGCCGCCGGTGCTCGGGACCGGGACCGTGGCGATCAACGCACCCGTCGGCGAACCGGCGCGCAGTTCGACCGATCCACCACCGCTCGGCGAGGACAGCCGGAGGGACACCTGGTTGATGCCGGTGAAGTTGTACGGGGTGAACGAGATCCAGTCGTTGTTGCCGATGTCGCCGACCCGCCCGCCGGACTCCGCACCGGACTGCGAGACCACGCGCACGCCGGAGGAGCCGGTGAAGAACTCGGCCTGCTTGCGCTTGGGCTGGAGCAGGACCTTGCGGCTGCCTTCCAGCGCGGGCACCCCGGTCGTGCCGTTGTCGGTGTACTTGCTGGCCGCCACCCAGAACGAGTTCAGCTCGGCGTGCGCGCTGTCGGTCTCGGCCTTGAGCGTGCCCGTGCAGCCGGGGATCGGTGAGAGGTCGTGCCCGTGCTGGTCGTGTCCCAGGGCAGGGGTCGTGGTCACCCTGGCGCAGTCGATGGTGCTGTCCTCGGGGTCGGTGACCGTGACCGTGTACGGGATCGAGTCGCCCCAGCCGAACATGCCGCCGTCCGGGATGCTCAGGTTGACCGTCGGCGCGGTGTTGCCCGAGGTCACGATCACGTTGGTCACGCCGGTCTTCCCACCGCCGTCGGTGACGGTGAGCTTGGCGTTGAACTGCCCCCTGGCGGTGTAGGTGTGCGTGGGGTTGGCCTCGGTGGACGTGCCGCCGTCACCGAACTCCCACCGGTAGGTCACCGGTCCGCCTTCCGGGTCACCGGAACCCGCGCTGGAGAACCGCACCGACAACGGTGAAGAACCCGAGGTGGGTGTCGCGGTCGCGGTCGCGACAGGACTGCGGTCGCCGCTCTTGTAGTCGATGCGGTAGAGCCCGGAGTCCGGGTTGTCCCGACCGTAGCCGGATCCCCACTCCAGCAGGTACATCGATCCGTCCGGGCCGAACTTCATGTCGATCGGCGACTTGAAGCTCAGGTTGGACAGGAAGTCGTTGATCTTCAGGAGCTTCCCGTCCTGGCCGACCCGGAACTCCCACATCCGGTTGCGCGACCACTCGCCGAAGAACGGGGTCTGGTCGAAGTAGGCCGGGAACTTGGTCGCCGACGGGTTGTTCGCGTCGTACTGGTAGATCGGGAACGCACCGGGCGCCTCGCCGCCGCTGGGGCTGCCCATCTCCGGGAACTTGTTCCCGTTCGCGCCGTTGCCGTACCAGACGTCGGCCTTGCGCGCGGCGGGCAGCTCGGTCAGGCCGGTGTTGTTGGGCGAGTTGTTCACCGGCCGGTCGCAGTTGAACTTCGCGCCGGACTGCCCGGTGGCGAAGTTGTAGTCGTTGAACGGGATGTTGTCGCCGATGCAGTACGGCCAGCCGTAGAAGCCGGGCGACGTGATGACGTTCCACTCCACGATCCCGGCGGGTCCGCGGTTCGCGTTGTCGTTGGCCGCGTCCGGGCCGTAGTCGGCCGCGTAGATCACGCCCGTCGTCGGGTGCACCGAGAACCGGAACGGGTTGCGGAAGCCCATCGCGTAGATCTCGGGCTTCGTCCTGGCCGTGCCCTGCGCGAACATGTTGCCGGAGGGGATGGTGTAGGTCCCGTTGGTCTCCGGGTGGATGCGCAGGATCTTGCCCCGCAGGTCGTTGGTGTTGGCCGCGGTGGCCTGGACGTCGTTGCTCGCCCAGCCCGGCCGCTCGTCGATCGGCGCGTAGCCGTCGGAGCGGTGCGGCTGGACGTCGTCACCGGTGCCGATGTAGAGGTTGCCGTTCGGCCCGAACGCGAGGTAGCCGCCGGTGTGGCCCGGCTCCGGGGCCTGCCGCGACGACGGGACCTTCATCAGCACCCGTTCGCTGGCCATGTCCAGCGTGTCACCGTTGACGGTGAACCGGGAGACGCGCGCGATGTCCTCGCCGCCGCCGGCGGGCGAGTACATCAGGTAGATCCACTTCGTGGTGGCGAAGTTCGGGTCGAGCGCGAGCCCGGTCAGGCCGTCCTCACCGCCCGTGTAGACGGGGATGGTGGCCGCGGTGACCGTGGTGCGGGTGTCCGGCTTGAAGATCTTCACCCGGCCGCCGTACTCCGCGTAGAACACGCGGCCGTCCTTGGCGACGTCGAGCTCCGCCGGTCCGACGGTGTTGTCGTCCAGCGCCACCTTCTCGAAGCTGCTCCACGCGGTGGGGCCGCAGTCGGCCTGGACCTTGCCGCCGGCCGACTCCACGCCGCCCTTGACGTGCTCGCGGAACAGCGGTTCGGAGTAGCTGGACGCCTGGTGGCCCATGGCGGTGGCCCACAGCCGACCGCCCTCGAAGTTGCGGCACCACGAGATCGGGTGGTCGTAACCCATCCTGCTCGTGCCGGGGTCGTACGTCGTCTCGTCCGCGGTCACCAACACGTGCGCGTTGCCGCGCGCCGAGCGGTTGAAGTTGTACCACTCCTCGGTGCGCGTCCACCGGTCCGGCAGCGCCGTGCCGGACGGGTGCTTGCGGTCGGCGACCTTGGCGGTGCCGGACACGGTGGCCGAGTGCTGCGTCATGGTCATGCCGAGCATCTGGTCCCACCACGGGAACTGCTGCTCGATGTTCATGTCCGTCGCGTTGTGGATCGCGACGAAGCCGCCGCCGGCGCGCATGTACTTCTGCGCCGCTGCGCGCTGCCCGTCGTTGTCCCACACCATGCCGGAGGTCTGGAGCATGACGACCACGTCGAACGTGGCGAGCGCGGCGTCGTTGAAGACCGACGAGTCCTCGCTCTTGGTCAGCTCCCACCCGTTCTGGGCGGCCAACTGCTCGAACATCGTGATCCCCGCCGGGATCGAGTCGTGTCGGTAGGCCCCGGCAGCGGTCTTGCTGAACAGCAGGACGTGGAACCCTTCAGGGTGTGCGGGCGCCGGCGGAGAAGCCAGCCCCGTCATCACCAACGCGCAACCTATGATCGATAACAGGCGCGCGAATCTGTGTCGCATTGCCACTCCTCTGGGGCATGTGAAGGCGACTGACTGGATTACGCGGCGGCGGCGTGCGGGAAGGTCGGCGGCGTCCGGCGGGTGTCACGGAACCGGTGGTTGCTGTACGCGTGCTGCGCTAGCCCGGTGCACGAGGGTCCGGCCGGCGCGGCGCACGGCACCGGCTCGGATTCGGCTGGAACACTCCGAGGTGTCGACCGCCGTGGGACTCAGGGCGTTTCACCAGGGGAGGCGGACTCTTCCGCACTCACCGGTGGCGATGATCGAACCCATCGACGAGCAGACATGAGCGCTCCCTCGGTGCGTCATTGCCCGGGTGCTGGATGTCATACAAGTACTCGTAGATCCGCCACGATTTGTAACACACATCCGCCGGGCGAGTCCAGATACGCGATCGCCGCGCGGGTGCTCCGACCGTCGCGGACAAGGGGCGCAACGTGGCCGATCGGCGCCCGGTCGCGGGTGTCAGCCGAAGAGGCGGCGCTGGATCTCGCGGCGGTAGTCCTGCAGGGTGTTGTCGAGGTGGAGGCCGGCGGCCGCCGCAGCGGCTTCGGGGTCGCCGTCGCGGATCGCCCGGTAGATCGCCAGGTGTTCCTCGACCGCCTCGGCCGCGTGGCCGCCGACGCTGCCGTGCAGCCCGATGGTGCTGGACTGGCGCTGCAGGCGGCGGGCTTCGCGCACCGCGGCCACCAGGAACTGGTTGTGGGACGCCGCGGCGACGGCGAGGTGGAAGTCCTCGTCGCCGCGATCGAACAGCGAGGTCTCGCCGGTCAGGTGGCCCTGTCGGCAGGTTTCGGCGGCGGCGCCGATGGCGCGCAGTTCGGCGGGGGTGGCATGGGTCGCGGCCAGTCGACTGGCCGCGGTCTCCTGCACGCGGCGGAACTCGAAGAGCATGTAGACGTGGTCGAGGTTGGTCGGCAGGAAGAAGCCTCCCCACCGGGAGGAGCCGAGCATGCCCTCGTCGTCGGCCACGTAGAGCCCGCGTCCCTTGTGCGCCCGCACCCTTCCGATCGCGGAGAGGATCTTGACGGCTTCCCGCACGACCGTCCGGCTGGTTCCCATCCGCGCGGCCAGTTCGTTCTCGGTCGGCATCCGGTCGCCCGGTTGCAACTCCAACTCGGCGATCAGCTGGAGGATCTGCTCCGCGACGAGCTCGTAGCCCGGCCGGTACGGACCGGTCGCCGGGGTGGTGTCCGGCTGCCCGGTCGGGTCCTCCGGCACAAGTGCGCCATCCGTCAACGCTGCTCCTTAGTGACGGGTCACCTGAAGAGTATGACGGCTCACCGCCGGCCACACAGCCTACATCTCAAGGGGGACGACCCGCGGGAGCATGCGGTGCGGTGCCTGACGCCGCACATCAGACGCCTGATGTGACGCGTCGCGGTCGCGGTGTGGTCGGCCCGCACCGGATAAGCATGCTCATCTGTCCTTGAGTGGATCCAGCCGGCAGTGGTTGTTCCTTGCTCACGCCGGCGTCGAACAGCGGTGTGCGGATGCCGCGTTCTCGACCCGCTCGGCTGCCCGTGCGGTGGGTACCAGCTCCACATCGCCCTCGCCGACGGCCTCGCCCAAGGTCACGGCGGTCACGTTCGGGCGGTCCGCCAGGCGGCGGCTGCCGGCGCCGTAGCCCGTGACGATCGCGGTCATCAGCGGCGGCACGTCGTACCGGGTGCCTGCGGCACGCAGCAGAGCGGCGCCGGTCGGCGTCACCGTCTCGCCGGGCACATCCGTTCCGGTGACGACCGCCCCGGTCAACAGGGCCGTTCACCGCGGACCAGCCGCGAGGTAGGGGATGGTCTGGGGTCCTTCCGGCGGACGCACACGCGCGCGCCGGGTGCCGTCGCAGGCCGAGATCGCGACCGTCTGGCCGGGGCGCACGCGGTCGCGCAACGGCGGTCCGGCGACGGGGGAGCGCAGCGCCGCGCGCAGGACGCCGACCTGATCGGCGGCGGCTTCGTGGTGCACGGGTTGGACCACGGTGGTGGCCGCCGGGTCGAGGTGGATGTCGAGCCCCGAGTCCCCGTAGGCGAGACGCACCTTCACAGTCGTTCCCCCGGCAGTCGGTAGGCGCGCGCGGCCGTGCCGCCGAACACCTCGCCGCGCTCGGCGGCGGTGAGCCCGGCGGTCAGCCCTTCGGCCGCCGCGACGACCTCCTCGTAGGAGGCCGCGAGCAGGCAGACCGGCCAGTCGGAGCCGAACATCACCCGCGACGGACCGAACGCGTCCAGCACCACGTCGGCGTACGGACGCAGGTCCGCCACGGTCCACCCGACCCGGTCGGCCTCGGTGACCATGCCCGACAACTTGCAGGTGACGTTCGGTTCGGCGGCGAGCTCACGGATGTGGGACGCCCACGGTTCGCGGTCACCGGCGGCGATCGGGGGCTTCGACAGGTGGTCCAGGACGAACGTCGCCCCGGGCAGCGCGCGCACGGTCTCGATCGCCGCCGGCAGCTGGTGGACGAGGGTGAGCAGGTCGTAGGCCAGCCCGGCCTCCGCCACCGCGCGCAGTCCGCGCCGGACGTCCGGCCGGGTCAGCCAACGCGGGTCCGGCTCACCCTGCACCAGGTGCCGCACACCGACGAGCAGGTCGCCGCCGGGACCCGCGCGCAGGGCGGCGAGTGCGTCGCCGATGCCGGCGTCGGTGAGGTCGACCCACCCGACGACGCCTGCCACCAGGCCTTTGCCCTCGTCGGCGGACAGGGACAGGAACTCGGCGGTCTCCTCGACGTCCGGGACGACCTGGACCAGGACCGTCCGGTCGATCTCCGCCGCCGCGGCGACGGACGACAGGTCGTCCAGGGTGAAGTCGCGGCGGATCGGGGCGAGGTCCGCTCCGTTCAGCCAGTCGTGGGCCCGAGGGCTCGGCCCCGTTCGGCCGGGGGCGCCAGGCAGGAGTCGCCAGACGTGGTGGTGCGCGTCGATCCGGATCATGTCGGGCGATGGCATCGGACTCCCTGCTCCGGCGCAAGTGTGCGCCGGCAGGCTAGCAATACATCCCATCTCATCGGAAGGGTGGTTTGTTCGCGCGGTCCCGGTGTTCGGCCTGTTCTATCGCTCTCACATGCGCATATGTCCTCGGGTGGCGCCTCGGTATGCCGTGTGATGCCGACGCGACTACGTCGGCGCCTCCCGAATCCATCCGATGTTCGCGTGCCGGTGGGCTGCCGGAGGTGACGGCGAGGTCAGGCGCGCTGGAGTTGGAATCGCTGGTTGTCGCCCCCGCCGGGGGTCCACTGCGAGATGCGCGCGCCGTCGGTGGTCGACGCGCTCCACACGTCCATGGCCAGGTTGCTGAGGCGGTTGACCAGGCTGACGACACCGCCGCCCTGGTCGACCACGCGCCACTGCTGGCTCGTGGCGTTGGTGTCCGGCCGCTGGGTGATGTCGGCGCCGGTGCTCGAGCTCGCGACCTGGAGCACCAGCCCGCTGTGCCGGGCCCGGACGCGGTAGTAGCCGCCGCCCGAGTCGACGAAGTCGAACTGCTGGTTCAGCCCGCCGGTCGACGACCACTGTTGCAGCAGGGCGCCGGAGGCGGTGGACACGCCGCTGATGTCGGCGAGCTTGCCGCTGTGCCGCGCGACGAGCCGGTAGTACACCCCCGGCTGGACGACCGACCCGCTGCCGCCGCCCTGCCCGGTCGCCCGGTACGTGTGCCCGGCCTGGCCGGGGAACTCGATGACGTCCGCCTCGGGCTTGGTCGGCTGCACGACCGCACCGCTCGTCGTGTCGCTCAGTTCGAACGTGCCGGTGAACACCCGGTTGCGGACCCGGACCGTGCCGTCGCGGTCCGGCGTGACGGAGAGGGTGATCGCGGTGCTGCTCCAGGTCGCCCCGACGGTGTGCCCGCCGCGCCCGCGCAGACCCGTCACGCTGCCGGCCGACCACGCCGGCGGCAGCGCGGGCAGCACGTGCAGCTCGCCGTTGTGGCTGTGCAGCAGCATCTCGGCGATGCCGGACGTGGCGCCGAAGTTGCCGTCGATCTGGAACGGCGGGTGCAGGTCGAACATGTTGGGCGCGAGCCTCGCCGGTGTCACGAGGTAGCGGATCAGGTCGTGCGCCCGGCCGCCCTCCTCCATCCGCGCCCAGTAGTTGATCTTCCAGGCCAGTGACCAGCCGGTTCCGTCGTCGCCGCGCAGCTGGAGGGTCCGGCGGGCGGCCTCGAACAGCTGGGGGGTGCCGCGTTTGGTGATCTGGTTGCTCGGGTGCAGGCCGTACAGGTGCGAGACGTGCCGGTGGTTCGTCTCGGGCTCGACCCAGTCGTAGAGCCACTCCATGATGTTCCCGCGCGAACCGACCCGCATCGGGGCGAGCCGTTGACCCGTCGCGCGGACCCGCGTGCGGAAGTCGGCGTCCACACCGAGCACCTCCGAGGCGCGGGCGCAGCCTTCGAACAGGTCGCGCAGGATCTGCATGTCCATCGTGGGCCCCGCGGCCACGCTGGCGTTCGCGTGGTGCGGCAGTTCCGGCGAGTTCGAGGGGTTGGTGACCAGCCACTTCAGCGTCGGTTCCTCGACCAGGGTGTCGAGGAAGAACTGGGCGGCGCCCTTCATCGCGGGGTAGTACGACCGCAGGAACTCGACGTCGCCGGTGAACAGGTAGTGGTCCCAGATCATGGTGGCGAGCCACGCGCCGCCCGTCTGCCACATGCCCCACATCGCGCCGTCGACGACCGAGGACCCCCGCCACCCGTCGGTGTTGTGGTGCGTGACCCAACCACCGGCGTTGTACTGCGCACGCGCGGTGCGTGCACCGGTCACGGTGAGGTCGTTGATCATGCGGAACACCGGCTCGTAGCACTCGGCGAGGTTCGTCGAGTCGGCCGGCCAGTAGTTCATCGGCAGGTTGGCGTTGATGGTGTACTTCGAGTCCCACGAAGGTGTCAGCTGGTCGTTCCAGATGCCTTGCAGGTTCGCCGGCTGGGTGCCCGGCCGCGACGACGAGATCAGCAGGTACCGGCCGTACTGGAAGAGCAGTGCGGAGAACTGCGGGTCGGACGTGGTGTTGTGCTGGGCGATCCGGACGTCGGTCGGCTGGTCCGCCGCCGCGGTGCGGCCGAGGTCGATGGCGACCCGCCCGAACAGCCGCTGGTAGTCGGCCACGTGCCGGCTGCGCAGCACGTCGTACGCCGTGCCCTGCGCGGCGTTGAGGCGTCCCCGGGCGATGCCCTGGTAGTCGCCCGCCACGTTCCGGTAGTCGACGTAGCTGGTGCCGATCGAGATCAACAGGGTGACGCTGTTGGCGTTGGTCACCCGCAGCGTGCCGCCGGAGCTGCTGGTGCTCCCGCCCTCGGCGATGGCCTTGGCCAACGCGAGGAACCGGACCGAGCCCGCGATGCCGCGCTGGTCGCCGGACCGGCCGTCCAGCCCGATCGTGGTGCCGTCCGGGCTCGACGCCGTCGCCCGCTGCGGCGTGCTGAACGACGCGGTGAACGAGATCGACCCGGGCGTCTCGGCCGTCAGGCGCATCGCGATCACCTGGTCGGGCGCGCTGGCGATCACCTCGCGCCGGTACCGCACGTTGTTCGCCACGTAGGTCACGACCGTCGTGGCGGTGGTCAGGTCGAGCCACCGCTGGTAGCCGGAGACCGTGCCGGGGCCGGGGAAGGCGAGCCTGAGGTCGCCGACGGTCTGGTAGGCGAGCTGGCCGGCCGGGTTGCCCAGCATCGCCTGGTCGATGAGGGTCTGCGCCTGCGACCACTGGTTCGCGAACACCAGGCGTCTGATCTCCGCCAGGGCGGCCGCACCTCGCGTGTTGGTGTAGTCGTGGGGACCGCCGGCCCACACCGTGTCCTCGTTGAGCTGCAACCGCTCCGTGTCGGCGTTGCCGAAGACCATCGCGCCGAGGCGGCCGTTGCCGATCGGCAGCGCGCGGAGCCACTCCGTGCCTGCCTGCCGGTCGTACCACAGCGCCAGGTCGTTGACCGCGCGCACTTCCGGCGGCGCGGTCGACCCGGCACGGGCCACCGCCGTCCAACCGCCCGGCATCAGCACGGCTCCGGCGCTCGCCGCACCGAACTTCATCAGTCGCCTACGTGGCAGATCGGGCATGCCGGGTCCTCCGGAGTGGGTGGATGGAGGCAGGGTTGTCCCTGTCGCAGAACCGGGAGCGAGGCGGAACCGTCCTCAGTGGAGCACCAGAAGCACGGCGCGTGTTCGAAGGTAGCCATCGGCGAACCTGGTCGTCAACGCAATGCCCGATCCGCTCGCAGCCGGATGAGGCAATCCCGAGCGCTAACAATTTAGCAATGGCGGTCCCCGGCCTCCGGTGTCGGCGCTCCATTGAGGACATTGGATGGGCCGAATGCATTAGACGTACGACGCCGTTGCTTTAGCCGGTTTTTAGCACCTAGCCTTCATCCCTGGCTCGAACCGGTTCGAACCCTGCGTTGCCCGATTCGTTCGGAGTCCTCATGGTTCAATGGCGAACTGTCCCTGTCGTGTCCGCCGCGTTCCTGATCGCGTGCGGAGTCGGTCCGCCGCGGCCATCTCGTGTCGGCGCCGGCCGGTCGACGGGTTGACCGCAAAGGGTCGTCCGAGTTTTCGCGAGTTCGCCTGGGAGCGCTCCCGGAGAGGGTGCTGCCCCGGTGCCGCGCGTCTTTTTCGCAAATCCGCTGCGCAATCCGCTCCCCGCGGACAGCGCCGGCCGTGTCGAAGCCCGTCAGATGAGATCAAAGGGTGTGAGCCTGCCATGAGATACCGAGTCAGGGCGGCGTTGACCGCCGCTCTCCTCGTGGCCGCCGGTGTGGTGGCGACGGTGATCGGCTCCTCGTCACCGGCCGCCGCGCACGCGGTCAACCCCGCCGACTTCCAGCAGGTCGAGCTGGCCCGAGGGGTCGGCGAAGTGGGTGAGCCGATGACGCTCGCCGTGTTGCCGGACCGCTCGGTGCTGCACACCGCCCGCAACGGGACGGTGCGCCGCACCACGGCCGCGGGCGTCACCAGCGTGATCGGCACGGTGCCGGTCTACACGCACGACGAAGAAGGCATGCAGGGCATCGGGGTGGACCCCGGCTTCGCCGCCAACCGGTTCATCTACCTGTTCTACGCGCCGCCGCTGTCCACCCCGGGTGGTGACGCACCGGCCACCGGAACGGACTTCTCGGCGTGGAAGGGGGTCAACCGGCTGGCCCGGTTCACCCTGAACGCCGACTTCACGCTGAACATGGCCAGCCAGGTCACCGTGCTGGAGGTGGGGACCGACCGGGGCAACTGCTGCCACGTCGGCGGCGACATCGACTTCGACGCGGCCGGCAACCTGTACCTGTCCACCGGTGACGACTCCAACCCGTTCGACTCCAGCGGCTACACCCCGATCGACGAGCGGACCAACCGCAACCCGGTCTACGACGCGCAGCGCAGCGCGGGCAACACCAACGACCTGCGGGGCAAGGTGCTGCGGATCAAGGTGAACCCCAACGGCTCGTACTCGATCCCGCCGGGCAACCTGTTCCCGGTCGGCACGGCCAACACCCGGCCGGAGATCTACGCGATGGGCCTGCGCAACCCGTTCCGCTTCAACGTGGACCAGGCGACCGGCGCGATCTACCTCGGCGAGTACGGGCCGGACGCGGGCACGAGCAGCAACACGCGTGGGCCCGCCGGCCTGGTGGAGTTCAACCGGATCACCTCTGCGGGCAACTACGGCTGGCCCTACTGCGTCGGCTCGAACACCACGGCGGAAGCGTACGTCGACTACACGTTCCCGTCGGGGCCGTCCGGCAGCCGGTTCAACTGCGCCGCGCCGGTCAACAACTCGCCGCGCAACACCGGGCTGGGCACGCTGCCCGCCGCGCGCTCGGCGTGGATCAAGTACGACAACTGCTCCTTCGCCGCGTTCGGCTGCGGCTCGGAGTCCCCGATGAGCGCGCCGGTGTACCGGTACGACGCGGCCAACCCGTCGTCGATCAAGTTCCCGGCCGCGCTGGACGGGCACGTGTTCGCGACCGAGTTCGGCCGGCGCTGGATCAAGGCCATCGACGTCAACGCCGACGGATCGGCCGGACAGGTCAGCGAGTTCCCGTGGCGCGGCACGCAGGTCATGGACGCCACCTTCGGGCCGGACGGCGCCCTGTACGTGCTGGACTACGGCACCGGCTGGGGCAGCGGGGACGCCAGCTCCGCGCTCTACCGCATCGAGTACAACCCGGCCGGGAACAAGGCGCCGACCGCGCGGGCCGGCGCCGACCGAACCTCCGGCAGCGCACCGCTGACGGTGAACTTCTCGTCGGCCGGCTCCTCCGACCCCGAGGGCAGCGCACTGACCTACTCGTGGAACTTCGGCGACGGCACGACCTCCACGGCCGCCAACCCGAGCCACACCTACACGGCCAACGGCCAGTACTCGGTGACGCTCACGGTGACCGACACCGGCGGACGCTCCGGCTCCGCCAACGTGTCGATCTCGGTCGGGAACACCGCGCCGACGGTCAAGCTGGACGCGCCGATCAACGGCACCCTGTTCAGCTTCGGGGATGCCGTGCCGTACACCATCACGGCGTCGGACGCGGAGGACGGCACGATCGACTGCAGCCGAGTGAAGCTGAGCTACGTGCTCGGCCATGACAGCCACGGACACCCGATCACCACGCAAACCGGCTGCTCGGGCACGTTGCAGATCCCGGTGGACGGTGAGCACGACACGGCGGCGAACCTGTTCGCCGTGTTCGACGCCGAGTACACCGACTCCGGCGCGAACGGTCAGCCGCCGGTGACCACGCACACGCAGCACGTGCTGCAGCTGCGGCACCGCCAAGCCGAGCACTTCTCGACGCAGTCCGGCACCGCTCTCTACGACAAGGCGACCGCCGAGGGCGGGCGGACCGTCGGCGACATCCAGAACGGCGACTGGATCGCGTTCGAACCGTACGCGCTGGGCGGGACCACGAGGTTCACCGCCCGGGTGTCGTCCGCCGGCTCGGGCGGCACGCTGTCGGTGCGGACCGGTTCGCCCACCGGACCGGTGCTCGGCACGGTGACCGTGCCGGTGACCGGCGGGTGGGAGACCTTCACCGACGTGTCCACCACCCTGTCCAACGTGCCGAGCGGAACCGTCGCGCTGTACCTGACGTTCGCGGGCGGCACGGGCACCTTGTTCGACGTGGACGCCTACACGTTCGGCACGTCGACGGGTGGCACGCGGACCGGGCCGATCGTTGGGGTCGCGAGCAAGTGCGTGGACGTGAACGGTGGTAGTTCGACCGATGGTGCGAAGGTGCAGTTGTGGACGTGCAACGGTGGTGCGAACCAGCGTTGGACGGTGACCGGGTCCACGTTGCGCGCACTGGACAAGTGCATGGAAGTAGCCGGTACCGCTGACGGCAGTGTGGTGCGGTTGTGGACCTGCAACGGCGGTGGTGGTCAGAACTGGACCGCCGGTGCCAACGGTTCGTTGGTGAACCCGCAGTCGGGCAAGTGCCTGGATGCCAATGGCGGTAGTTCCGCGGACGGCACGCAGTTGATCATCTGGAGCTGCCACGGCGGCACCAACCAGCGATGGACCCTGCCCTGACGAACCCTGCCCTGACGAACCCTGCCCGGATGAAACCGGCAAGGACCGCGATGTGGCATCGCTCCCACGACAGGAGCGATGCCACATCGCCCTCCTCCCAGGAGGCTAAGAGATGAGAAACTCCCTCACCCGACGCGCGATCGGCGTGGTTGCCGCCGCCTTGACCGTCGCCGCGCTCAACTCCAGCCCACCGGCCGTCGCGGCCGACGCGCCGTACGACGTGCTGGTGTTCTCCAAGACCGCGGGCTTCCGGCACGACTCGATCCCGGCCGGCATCCAGCTGATCCGGGACCTGGGCGCGGCCAACAGCTTCACGGTGACCACCACCGAGGACTCGAACCAGTTCACCACCACCAACCTGGCCCGGTACGAGACCGTGGTGTTCCTCAACACCACCGGGGACGTGCTCAACACCACGCAGCAGACCGCGTTCGAGTCCTACATCCGGGGCGGGGGCGGGTACGTCGGCATCCACTCGGCGTCCGACACCGAGTACGACTGGCCGTTCTACGGCGAGCTGGTCGGCACGTACTTCACCTCGCACCCGGCCATCCAGCAGGCGACGGTCCGAGTGGAGAACCGGGCGCACGCGGCCACCGCGCACCTGAGTCCGGCGTGGACCCGGACCGACGAGTGGTACAACTTCCGCGGCAACGTCCGGTCCACGGCACGGGTCCTGGCCACGTTGGACGAGTCGACCTACTCCGGCGGCTCGATGGGTGCCGACCACCCGCACACCTGGTGCAAGACCGTCCAAAGCGGACGCTCCTTCTACACCGGCAGCGGCCACACCCAGTCGACCTACGCCGAGGCCGGGTTCCGCTCCATGATCCTCGGGGGCATCCGCTACGCGGCCAACCGGACCGATGCCGACTGCCGGCCGGAGAACGGCTACACCGCGCTGTACAACGGCTCCACCACCGGCTGGTCACAGGCCGGACCGGGCGGCTTCACCAACAGCGACGGCACGCTGACCTCGTTCGGCGGCCAGGGCCTGTTCTGGAACAGCGCGCGCGAGTACCGCTCGTACTCGCTGAAGCTGGACTGGCGGATGCCCGGCGACGACAACTCCGGGGTCTTCGTCGGCTTCCCGCCCAGCACCGACCCGAACTCCGCGATGAACAACGGCTACGAGGTGCAGATCGACGCCACCGACACCGCGGACAAGACCACCGGCGCGATCTACGGGTTCAAGGGCGCCGACCAGGCCGCCCGTGACGCCGCGCTCAACCCGCCCGGCGAGTGGAACACCTTCGAGCTGCTGGTCGAAGGCGAGCGCCTGCAGGTGTTCCTCAACGGCGTGCAGGTCAACGACTTCACCAACACCGACCCGGCCCGGTCGCTGGTGTCCGGGCACATCGGCATCCAGAACCACGGCACCGGCGACGACGTGTCGTTCCGCAACATCCGCATCAAGGAACTGGGCGGCACCGTTCCGCGCACCGGGCCGATCACCAGCGGCTCCGGTAAGTGCGTGGACGTCAACGGTGGCAGCTCGGTCGACGGTGCGAAGCTGCAGTTGTGGACGTGCAACAGCGGTGCGAACCAGCGTTGGACGGTCAACGGGTCCACGTTGCGCGCGCTCGACAAGTGCATGGAGGTGGCGGGTACGGCCAACGCCGCCGCGGTTCGGTTGTGGACGTGCAATGGCAGCGGTGGTCAGAACTGGACTGCCGGTGCCAACGGTTCGTTGGTGAACCCGCAGTCGGGCAAGTGCCTGGACGCCAATGGTGGTAGTTCCGCGGACGGCACGCAGTTGATCATCTGGAGCTGCCACGGCGGCACCAACCAGCGGTGGACCCTGCCTTGAACCGAAGGAGTGTTCGATGAAAACCAGCGGTGAGGCCCCCGCCTCCCCACAGGCACGACGCAGGCGACCGGTGACGGCCGCCGTGGCGGCGGTGCTCCTCGCGGCCGGCACGATGACCGCGGTGAACGCGTTGCCGGCGTCGGCGGCCACGGTCGACACGAGCGCGTGGTACGTCCTGGTGAACCGCAACAGCGGCAAGGCGTTGGACGTGTACGGCCTGGCCACCAACGACGGTGGCCGCATCACCCAGTGGTCCCGCAACGACGGGGCCAACCAGCAGTGGCAGTTCCTGGACTCCGGCGGTGGCTACTACCGGCTCAAGTCCCGCCACTCCGGCAAGGTCCTCGACGTGCCGAACTCGTCGACCGCCGACGGCGCCGCGATCCAGCAGTGGACCGACCACGGTGGCACGAACCAGCAGTTCCGACTGGCCGACTCCGACGGCGGCCACGTGCGGTTGATCGCCCGGCACAGCAACAAGGCGGTGGAGGTGCAGGGCTCCTCCACCGCGGACGGCGGGAACGTCGTCCAGTACGCCGACACGGGCGGGAACAACCAGCAGTGGCAGTTGGCCAAGGTGTCGGGCGGCGGTGATCCCGGCGGCAGCGGCTGTGGCAAGGCGCCGACGTTGCGCAGCGGCCCGCACACGATCCAGAGCAGCGGCAAGAACCGCAGCTTCGTCCTGCGGGTGCCCGACGGCTACGACAACACCCGTCCGTACCGGTTGATCTTCGGGTTCCACTGGAACGGCGGCACGATGAACGACGTGTCGGGCGGTGGGACGAGCGGTGCGGCGTGGTCGTACTACGGGATGCAGGAGCAGTCGAACAACAGCGCGATCCTGGTGGCGCCGCAGGGCCTGGGCAGCGGGTGGGCGAACTCCGGCGGTGAGGACGTCACGTTCGTCGACGACATGATCAGGCGGATCGAGAGCGACCTCTGCGTCGACCCGAAGTTGCGGTTCGCGATGGGGTTCAGCTACGGCGGCGGCATGAGCTACTCGCTGGCGTGCTCCCGGCCGACGGTGTTCCGCGGGGTGGTGGTCTACGCGGGTGGGCAGTTGAGCGGGTGCGCCGGCGGCACGCAGCCGGTCGCGTACTTCGGGATCCACGGCATCTCGGACAACGTGCTGAACATCTCGGCGGGCCGGTCGTTGCGCGATCGGTTCGTGGCGAACAACGGTTGTGCCGCGCAGAGCCCGCGCGAGCCGGCTGCGGGCAGCCGCACGCACATCACGACCACGTACTCGTGCCGGGCGGGGTACCCGGTGCAGTGGGCCGCGTTCGACGGGGGCCACGGGCCGGGTCCGGTCGACGGCTGTGCCTGTGAGGACGGCGCGCGGACCTGGACCAAGGGCGAGGCCTGGAGGTTCATCGCCCAGTTCTGACCGCACATCGACCCACCCGGCACAGCAGGCGGGGCACCTGGGCTTCGCGCTTCGTGATCATCCCGGCCAGAGCGATGAGCTCGGCGCCGGTCGCGGAGCGGCGAAGCCCATGTGCCCCAGCCTCGTCGCGCCGTTCGAACGCCAGGTCGGCCCGCTCGCCGTCGATGAGGTCGAGCACCGCGGCCAGGGGCGAGCCTTGTCCACAATGGAGGGTTGCGGTCACCGCCACCCACGACGAGAGCGAACCGCACATCGCAGCTATGCCAACGGTTTTGATTGACATGCACCCGACGGCGCTCCTACGGTTCGCGTCATGGCCGTGGTCCGCCGAACAGCGGCGGACGGGGCGGCCGACCGAATCCCCGGAGAGCGCGGCCGTTCGGCGGGCACGTGCACGGCTGCTGCCACGACGCTCGCCGGGAACGTGGACGGAGGTGCGCGTGTGAACGTGCGGCTGGAGGGCATCACCAAGAGCTTCCTCGGCGTCACCGTGCTGCGCGGCGTGGACCTCGAACTGCGGGCGGGCGAGGTGCACGCACTGGTCGGCGAGAACGGCGCCGGCAAGTCGACCCTGCTGAAGGTGCTGGCCGGCGTGCACAGACCGGACTCCGGCCGGATACTGCTGGACGGGAAGGAAGTCTCGTTCGGCACCCCGCGCGACGCGCACGCGGCAGGCATCTCGATCATCCACCAGGAGTTCAACCTCCTCGAACACCGGTCGGTCGCCGAGAACGTGTTCCTGGGGCGTGAACCCGTGCGACGCGGTCAGGTCGACCGCCGGTCGATGGAGGCCGAGACGCGACGGCTGCTGGACTGGCTGGGTGTCGGGACCATCGACCCGGCGACCGCCGTCGCGCGGCTCTCCGTCGCGCAGCGGCAGGTGGTGGAGATCGTCAAGGCGCTGTCCGCCGACGCCGGGGTGCTCGCCATGGACGAGCCCACCGCCGCGTTGGCCGATCACGAGGTCGAGCTGCTGTACGCGCTGGTGGGTCGGCTGCGGGAGCGGGGGATGGCGATCCTCTACGTCTCCCACCGGATGCGCGAGGTGTTCGACCTGAGCCGGCGGATCACGGTGCTGAAGGACGGCGCGTTCGTGGCGACCTCGGCGACCGGCGACATCACCTCCGACCAGCTCGTGCGGCAGATGGTCGGCCGTCCGCTCGAAGCCCTGTACCCGGAGCGCGGCAACGCCGCGGGTGACGTGCGGCTGGCGTTGAGCGCGGCGGGGAACGGCCGAGTGCGGGACCTGACCTTCGAGGTCCGTGCCGGTGAGATCGTCGGCCTGGCCGGGTTGCAGGGTTCCGGGAGATCCGCGACGGCGCGGGCGATCTGGGGTGTGGAGCCGTTCGCCACGGGCTCCGTGGCGGTGGACGGCGTGCCGGTCCGCGTCGACCGGCCACGGACCGCTGTCCGCGCCGGCATCGGCTACGTCACCGAGGATCGCAAGGACGAAGGTCTGGCGCTCCGGCAGTCGGTGAAGGACAACGTCCTGCTCGTGCGGCGGGCGGCGTTACGGGGAGCGGCGGCACGGCGCGCGGCCGACCTCACCGAGCTGCTGGAGTCGGTCACGGTCACCGCACGCGGGCCGCACCAGGAAGTGCGTTACCTGTCGGGCGGCAACCAGCAGAAGGTCGTGCTCGGCAAGTGGCTCGCGGTCGAGCCGCGGGTGTTGATCGTGGACGAGCCGACGCGCGGCATCGACGTGGGCGCGAAGCAGGCCGTCTACCGGCTGCTGCGCGACCTCGCGGGTGGGGGAGTGGCCATCCTGATGATCTCCTCGGAGCTGCCCGAGTTGATCGGCATGAGCGACCGGATCCTCGTGATGCACGAAGGCGCCGTGGCGGGCGAACTGCCCGCCGGCGCCTCGGAGGAAGCCGTGATAAGGCTGGCCACTGGACACGGGATCGGTGACGCCGCGTGAGCGTCGTGCGGGAACGGACCCTGCGGAACGCGAGCGCGACGCGACCGCGGAAGTTCGCGCTCACCCCCACCGTGACCGTGTACGTCGCGTTGGCCGTGCTGCTCGTGGTCGGCAGCGTCCTGGTGGCGCTCGACGGCGGTGTGCTGCTCGACCAGGGCGGCATCCTCAACATCCTCACCCGCAGCACCGTGCTGGGACTTGTCGCGGTCGGGCAGACCATCGTGATCATCACCGGTTCGCTGGACCTGTCCGTGGCCTACCTGGTCGGGCTGAGCTCGCTCGTGGCGGCCGAGACCATGGCGGGCAGCGGGACGATGATCGTGCCGGGGGTGCTGCTGGCGCTGGCGGTCGCGGCGGTGGTCGGCCTGGTCAACGGACTCGTGATCACGGTGTTGAGGGCCAACGCGTTCATCGCCACGCTCGGGGTCGCGTTGGTCTTGCGCGGGTACCTCGAACACAACTACACCGGGCCGGCGGGCAGCGTGCCCCGTTCGTTCCAGCACCTCGGGTACGACCGGATCGGGCCGATCCCGGTGGCGGCGCTGCTGATGCTGCTCATCGCCGCGGGCGCGTGGTGGTACCTGCGGCGGACCCGCGGCGGTTACCACATGTACGCGGTCGGCGGGGACGTCGACGTCGCCCGGCTGTCCGGTGTGCGGACCGGCCGGACGATCGTCACCGCGCACGTGCTGTGCTCGGTCGCGGCGGGACTGGCCGGTGTGTTCCTGGCGGCAAGGCTCGGGTCGGGCGCGCCGTACGTCGGCACCGACGCGGGGTACGACCTGGAGTCCATCGCGGCCGTGGTGCTCGGCGGCGCGGCACTCGCCGGTGGCCGCGGCGGCGTGGTCGGCACGGTCGGTGGCGTGCTGATCCTGGCCACCCTCGACACCGTCTTCGACGACCTCGCGGTCGACCCGTTCTTCAAGGACGTGGTGCGGGGCATCGTGCTCATCGTCGCGGTGGCGCTGTACGCCCGCCGCCAGTTGTCCCGGAGGTCGACGTGACGTGGCGACCCCGCCTGGCCGACGGGACCGCGCCGGTGCTGGTCGTGCTCGTGGTCCTGCTGGTGGCCCTGGCCTTCGCCGGTCCCGCGTACGCCGAGCCGGCCGGGTACCTGGCGCTGCTCAAGCGCGCCGCGCCGTTGATGATCCTGGCGATCGGCCAGTACTTCGTGGTCGTGTCGGGTGGCTACGACCTGTCGGTGGGGTCGCTGGTGACCGCGGAGGTCGTGATCGCCGCACGACTGGTCGACGGGGACGACGCGAACACGTCCTGGGTGATCGCGCTGCTGCTCGGCTTCGGCGTCCTCGTCGGGCTGGTCAACGGCCTGATCACGACGAAGCTGCTGGTGCCGTCGTTCATCGTGACGCTCGGGGTGCTGCTGGTGCTCGACGGCGCGGTGTTCCTGTGGACCGGTGGCGCGCCGCGCGGCGCCCTGTCACCGTCGTTCCGGACGTTCGGCCGGGGCGGGATCGACGTGCCAGTCCTGGGCCAAGTGCCGTGGTCGGTGCTCATCCTGCTGGTGGTGTTGGTCGCCGCGGCGCTGTTCATGCGCGGCGGCACCGGGCGGACGCTGCTCGCGGTGGGCGACAACGACACGGCCGTCCGGCTGGCCGGCGGCCGCGTCGACCGGCTGCGGCTGATCGCGTTCGTGCTCTCGGGACTGCTCGCCGCGCTCGCCGCCATCCTGCTCGCCGGGTTCGCCGGGGTGTCCGCACAGGTCGGCAACGGCTTGGAGTTCCGGGCCATCACCGCGGTCGTGCTCGGCGGTGTCCTGCTCGGGGGTGGTCGCGGCTCGGTGGTCGCCGCCGCAGCGGGAGCACTGTCGTTGGAGGCCCTGTTCTCGCTGTTGAACCTGCTTGGTGTCTCGGGTGCGCTCGAATCCGCCGTGCAGGGCCTGATCATCATCGCGGCGGTCGCCTACGCCGCGCGCGGCACCGGCTTGCGACGAGTGCTTCAGCCTCGCGAACCCGAACCGGTGACCTCTTGAACGCCGCCGAAGAACCAAGGAGCAACACCATGCGCAGGAAGTGGTTCGCAGTCGTCCTCGCGGGCGCCCTGGCGACAGCCGGTTGTTCGAGCGACCTGCCCGCTGCGGGCCCAGGCGCCACGACTACGTCCGACCAGGCGGCGAAGTCCGAGTTCTTCGACCAAGCCGAGTACGAGCGCCAGTTGGAGTTCCGCACCGCGAAGCCGGTCGGGTTCGAGGACGGGGGCGGGGGCGGGGAGCCCAAGCCGTGGGAGCAGATGCTCGACCCGAAGATGGTCGCCACCACCGAGTACGCCAAGCCCGGCGGCAACCACCACCTGTGCTTCTCCAACGCCTCGGTCGACAACCCGTGGCGGCAGGTCGGGTTCAAGACCATGCAGGAGGAGGTGAAGCTGCACCCGGAGATCACCAAGTTCACCGTGCTCGACGCGGAAGCCAAGGACGACAAGCAGATCAGCGACATCCAGTCCTTCGCCACGCAAGGGTGCAGCGCGCTGATCGTGTCGCCGAACACCACCGCCACGCTGACGCCCGCAGTCGAGGCCGCATGCCAGACCGGTGTGCCGGTGATCGTGTTCGACCGCGGGGTCAACTCCACCTGCCCGGTCACCTTCATTCACCCGATCGGCGGGTTCGCGTTCGGCGCGGACGGCGCGGAGTTCCTGAAGGAGAAGGTGAAGGCGGGCGGCAAGGTGCTGGCGTTGCGCATCCTGCCCGGCGTGGACGTGCTGGAGCAGCGGTGGGCCGCGGCGAACGAGATCTTCGCCGGCAGCGGGCTGGACATCGTCGGTGTCGAGTTCACCGACGGCGACGCGGCCAAGACCAAGACCATCGTCAACGACTACATCCAGCGCGAAGGCCGGATCGACGGCGTGTGGATGGACGCCGGCGCGACCTCCGTCGCCGCGGTCGAGGCGTTCCAGGACGCGGGCGTGCCGATCCCGCCGTTCGTCGGCGAGGACCAGCAGGACTTCCTGAGGACGTGGGTCACGGAGAAGATGACGGCGGTCGCGCCCACCTACCCCACCTTCCAATGGCGGACGCCGGTCATCGCCGCGCTCAGGATCCTGGAAGGCAAGCAGGTGCCCGAGGAATGGGTGCTGCCCCAGCCCAAGGTCACCCAGGACGACGTCCAGGACTTCATCAAGCAGGACATGCCACCGCTGCACTACGCCATGTGCGGCTGCGAGTCGATGCCGGGCTACCCCGGTCCCTGGAAGTAGCCGTGGCCGGGCTGACCGCGCGGCACCCCAGATCGGAGGGAGGACGAATGGCGGATGAGTCCACCGGGCTCTGGCTGATCGGCGCACGTGGCTCCGTCGCGACGACCGCCGTGAGCGGGCTGCTGGCCCTGCGCGCGGGCCTGACACCCGCCACCGGATGTGTGACCGAACGACCCGAACTGGCCGGTGTCACGCTGCCCGGGTGGTCGGACCTCGTCGTCGGCGGGCACGACATCGCGCAGGCACCCCTGGAGAAACGGGCCGAGCTGCTGGCCCAGGGCGGTGTGCTGCCGCATCACCTGCTGGAGTGCATCACGCCCGGTCTGCGCGAGGTGGACGGCGAGATCCGGACGGCGAGCTTCGACGGCGCCCAGGCCGACGTCGCCCGGCGCTTGGTCGCCGACATCACCGCGTTCCGCGAACGGCACCGGCTCGCACGCGTCGTCGTGGTCAACGTGTCGTCCACCGAACCGCCCGTGCCGCCGCTGCCCGAGCACGCCGAGCTGGCCGCGTTGGAGCGCGCGTTGGCCGATCCCGACCGGAACGTGCTGCCACCCAGTTCGCTTGCCGCCTACGCGGCGCTCACGGCAGGCTGCCCGTTCGTCGAGTTCACACCCTCGACCGGGATCGCCCTGCCCGCGTTGGACGAACTCGCCCGACGGGAGGGCCTGCCCTACGCCGGGCGGGACGGCAAGACCGGTGAGACCCTGCTGCGCACGGTGCTCGCGCCGATGTTCACCGCACGGGCACTGAGGGTCCGGTCGTGGGCGGGCACCAACCTGCTCGGCGGCGGGGACGGCGCGACGCTGGAGGACCCGGCGCACGCCGACAGCAAGCTGAGGTCCAAGGCGAACGGGCTCGCGGCCCTGCTCGGCAGTGAGGTGACCGCACCCCTGCACATCGACAACGTGCCGGACCTCGGCGAGACGAAGACCGCCTGGGACCACGTGTCGTTCGAGGGGTTCCTCGGTGCGCGGATGAGCCTGCAGTTCACCTGGACCGGCCTGGACTCGGCACTGGCGGCACCGCTGGTGCTCGACCTCACCCGGCTCGTCGCCGCGGCCCACGCGGCGGGGGAGAAGGGCGCGTTGGGAGCGTTGGCGTTCTTCTTCAAGGACCCGCTGGGCAGCGAAGAACACCGCTTCGCCGATCAGACCCGCGAGCTGTACGAGTGGGCGAGAGGACTGGGATGAAGGCGTACCTGGAACTCGTGCGGGCGCCGGCCGCGTTGACGGCGCTCGGCGACACCCTCGTCGGCGCCGGTGCTCCGTTGCGGGGCAGGCGCCTGCTGCTGCCGCTGGCATCAGTGGCGCTGTACTGGGCGGGCATGGCGCTGAACGACTGGGCGGACCGCGACCTGGACGCCGTGGAACGGCCGGAGCGGCCCATCCCGTCCGGGCGGATCAGCCCGAACGCCGCCCTGGCCACCGCCGTCGGCTTGACGGGCGCCGGCATCGGGCTCGCCGCGGCGGCCGGGCGCAACGCGGTGCCGCTCGCCGTGGCGGTGTGGGGCTACGACACGGTGTTGAAGAACACCCCCGCCGGTCCGTTCGCGATGGCCGCGTGCCGGGGGCTCGACGTGCTGCTGGGAGGCCGCGCCCCGCTACCCGCCGCGCTGATGGCCCTGCACACGCTGGGCGTGACGGCGCTGTCGCGCGGCGAGGTGCACGGCACGTCACCTGCCGTCGCCAAGGCCGTTGTCGGCGGGACGGCGATGACCGCCCTGACCGCCTTGATCGCCGGCGGTCGGCCCACTGCCGTCGCGGCGGCCGTGGCCTACGCCGCCTCGGTCGGACGTGCGCAATGGGCCGTGGTGCAGGACCCGTCCGCCGCACGTGTGCGCGCGGCGACCAAGGCGGGCATCCACGGCATGGTGCTGCTGCAATCCGCGCTCGCCCGACACGGTTCGGCGATCGTGCTGCTCCTGCCGCTGGCCCGAGCGCTGAGCCGGAAGGTGAGCCCGACATGACGTTCCACCTCGGGTACGGCACCAACGGATTCGCCAACCACCGCTTGGACGACGCGCTCGCGGTCATCGCCGACCTCGGCTACACGGCGGTCGCGCTCACGCTCGACCACCACCACCTCGACCCGTTCGCCGACGACATCGGCGCGCGGACCGAACGGCTCGCGGCACGTCTGTCGGCGCTGGGACTGCGCGTCGTCGTGGAGACCGGGGCGCGTTACCTGCTCGACCCGCTGCGCAAGCACCACCCGACGCTGGTGAGCGAAGACCAGGAGGTCCGGGTCGACTTCTTGCTGCGCGCCAAGCGGATAGCGGCCGACCTCGGCGCGGAGTGCGTGTCGTTCTGGTCGGGCGTCGGGCCCTCGGACAGCTGGGAGCACCTGAAGTCCGGTGTCGCCGCGGTGTTGACCGGCGGGCCGGCCGTGCCGCTCGCGCTGGAGCCGGAGCCCGGCATGGTGGTGGAGCGACTGGACCAGGCCCTGCGGCTCCGGGAGGAGCTCGGGAATCCCGAACTGCTCGGGATCACCCTGGACGTGGGGCACTGCGTGGCGGTGGAGTGGCAGGACGCGGCGGCGTGCCTCCGCGAGGCGGGCGGGCTGCTGATGAACGTGCAGCTGGACGACATGGTGCCCGGCGTCCACGAACACCTGGAATTCGGAGAAGGGCAGTTGGACCTTCCCGACACCCTCGCGGCACTGACCGACATCGGCTACACCGGTGTCGCGGCCGTGGAGCTTCCCCGACACAGCCACGCCGCACCCCTGGTGGCGAAGCGGGCGTTCGAAGCGCTGCGCACCGCGAGCTGGCTGGCCATGGCCGAACAGGCGCTGCGAGCCGATCCCGCCTCCATCCACACCGTGTTCCCCGCCGTGGGGCGAGCGGTGCGCTTCGGTGTGCGCGAGGCCCGGACGCGGCTGCTCGTCGCGTACGCCGACACCTCCCAGGACGTGGCCGAAGGGCTCGCCGCGCTCTACCGGCACGGCACGTCGGCCGAACGCCTCGGGGTGCTGCGAGGGCTCGCCGAGATCGGCGGTCGAGTGCCGGAGACCGGGGTCGAACTGGTCAAGGACGCCCTGCGCAGCAACGAGACCGGGCTGGTCGCGGCGGCCATGGGCGCCTTCGCCGCGCATCACCTCGACCAGCACGCGTGGCGGCACGGCGTGCTGAAGTGCCTGTTCATGAGCATCCCGTTGACCGTGGTGAGCGACCTCGACCGGCGCACGGACGACGAGTTGCTGCGCATGGTGTCCGCGTTCGCCGACGAACGCCGCGCAGCCGGCCGACGGGTGCCCGCCGACGCCCTCGAACTGCTCGGAAAGGCATCCTGATGCGCATCTTCGACCCGCACATCCACATGACGTCGCGCACCACCGACGACTACGAGGCCATGCACGCGGCCGGGGTGCGAGCGCTGGTGGAACCGGCGTTCTGGCTGGGGCAACCGCGCACGAACGTGGGGTCGTTCCTCGACTACTTCGACGGTCTGGTCGGGTGGGAGCGGTTCCGCGCGGCGCAGTTCGGCATCGCCCACCACTGCGCGATCGCGCTGAACCCCAAGGAGGCCAACGACCCGCGGTGCACCGGTGTGCTGGAACACCTGTCGCACTACCTGGTCAAGGACGGGGTCGTCGCGGTCGGGGAGGTCGGGTACGACTCGATGACGCCGGAGGAGGACGACGCGTTCGCCCGCCAGCTGGAGCTGGCCGCCCGGCACGACCTCCCGGTCCTCGTGCACACCCCGCACCGGGACAAACAGCAGGGCACGCTGCGGACCCTGGACGTGGTGCGCGAGTCGGGCATCCCGCCGGAACGGGTGCTGGTCGACCACCTCAACGAGACGACCGTGCGCGCGGTCGCGGACTCCGGGTGCTGGATGGGGTTCTCCATCTACCCGGACACCAAGATGGACGAGGCGCGGATGGTGGCGCTGCTCGCCGAGTACGGCACGGGACGGGTGCTGGTGAACTCCGCCGCGGACTGGGGTCGTTCGGACCCGCTGAAGACCCGGTCAACCGGTCTCGCGATGCTCGAAGCCGGGTTCGACGAGTCCGAGGTCGACACCGTGTTGTGGAGCAACCCGGTGGAGTTCTACGGCCAGAGCGGACGGCTCCTGCTCGATCCGGTCACCTCGCTCGCGACCGACACCGTCACCGGGAACTCGGTCCTGAGGGGCGAACGCCGGTGATCGCGTACTGCACGAACGTTCACCCGGCCGACGACCTCCCCGGCATCCTCGACCAACTCGACCGCCACGCGGTCGGCGTGCGGTCGCGACTCGGTGTCGACACCCTCCCGCTCGGGCTGTGGCTGCCCGCGTCGGTCGCGCGCGGACTGGCCGAGGACAGGTCCGCGCGGCGCGGGCTGCGGGCCGAACTCGCCGCCCGGGGGCTGACCGTCAGCACGCTCAACGCCTTCCCGTACGGCGACTTCCACGGCGAGGTGGTCAAGCACGCCGTGTACCGGCCGAGCTGGGCCGACCCGCGGCGCCTGGCCTACACCGCCGACTGCGCCACCGTCCTCGCCGACCTCATGCCCGACTCCGCCTCGTACGGCAGCATCTCGACGTTGCCGCTGGCGTGGCGTGAGCCGTGGGGCGACCGCGACGACGCGGTCGCCGAGGCCGCGCTGACCGAACTGACCCGCAGGTTGCGGGACAGTGGCGACCGGCCGATCAGGCTCGCGGTCGAACCCGAACCCGGCTGCGTGCTGGACACCGTCGCGGACGCGGTGGCGTGGCTGGCCGGTCGCGCCGACCCCGAGTACGTCGGGATCTGCCTGGACACGTGTCACCTCGCGGTGTCGTTCGCCGACCCCGTGGCAACGGTCGCGGCGATCCGCGCGGCCGGGCTGTCGATCGTGAAGGTGCAGGCGTCCGCCGCCCTGGAGGTCGCGGAACCCGGCAGTGAGGAAGGCCGGCGCGCCGTCGCCGCCTATGCCGAACCCCGCTACCTGCACCAGGTCCGGGAGAACACGCCGGACGGCGTGCTGGCCGCGGACGACCTGCCGGACGCGTTCGCGACCCTGCCCGCGCGGCACCCGTGGCGGGTGCACTTCCACATGCCGCTGCACGTCCAGCCCGCACCGCTGCGCTCGACCACGGACGTGCTGGTGGCCGCCATGGCCGCGGTGGAGCCCGACACCCACGTCGAGGTGGAGACCTACACGTGGAGCGTGCTCGCGGACGCGGGTGACCTGACCGACGGGATCGCCGCGGAACTGCGATGGGCCCGGGACCACCTCTGGACGGGGGTATCGGCGTGAAACCGCTGGTGGTCGTGGACGTGGTCGGCATGACACCGGCGCTGCTCAAACACATGCCCAACCTCGCGGGCCTGGGCTGGCAGGCCGAGCTGGGCACGGTGCTGCCCGCCGTCACGTGCAGCGCCCAGGCGACCCTGCTCACCGGGCTCACCCCCGCCCGGCACGGCATCGTGGGCAACGGGTGGTACTTCCGCGACCTCGGCGAGATCCACCTGTGGCGCCAGCACAACCGGCTGGTCGGGGGTGAGAAGCTGTGGGAGACCGCGCGGCGCGTCCACCCCGGCTACACGGCCGCGAACGTCTGCTGGTGGTACGCCATGGGCGCGACCACCGACATCACCATCACCCCGAGACCGATCTACCACGCGGACGGCCGCAAGTCGCCCGACTGCTACGTCCGCCCACCCGACCTGCACGACCGGCTCACCGGGGCCCTGGGCGAGTTCCCGCTGTTCCAGTACTGGGGCCCCACCGCCTCCCTGGCCTCCAGCGAGTGGATCGTCGGCGCGGCCCTGAAGGTCCTGGCCGACCACCGACCCGACCTGGTGCTGGTCTACGTGCCGCACCTGGACTACGACCTGCAGCGGTTCGGGCCCTCGTCACCGCAGGCGATCAAAGCCGCGGCCGACGTGGACAAGGCGCTCAAGCCGCTCCTGGACTCCGACGCGACGATCGTCGCGCTGTCGGAGTACGGCATCACCGAAGCGCGCAGGCCGGTCGACGTCAACCGGGCGTTGCGGGCGGCCGGGCTGCTGGAGGTCTACGCGCAGGCCGGCATGGAGTACCTGGACCCGTGGACGTCCTGCGCGTTCGCCGTGGCCGACCACCAGGTCGCGCACGTCTACGTCGCCGATCCCGCGGACCTGGCCAGGACCCGCGCCGTGCTCGACGAACTGCCCGGGGTGGACGTGGTGCACGACCGGGACGCACAGGCGAAGGTGGGGCTCGACCACGAGCGTTCCGGCGAGCTGATCGCGGTCGCCGAGCCGGACGCCTGGTTCACCTACTACTACTGGACCGACGACAGCCGTGCGCCCGACTTCGCCCGCGGCGTGGACATCCACCGCAAACCCGGCTACGACCCCGCCGAACTGTTCTTCGACCCGGCCGACCCGCTGGCCAAGGTCAAGGCGGGGTTGAACCTGGCACGCAAGAAGCTCGGCCTGCGGTATGCGATGAACGTGGTGCCGCTGGACCCGTCGTGCGTGCGCGGCACGCACGGCAGGCTCCCGGACGTGGCCGCCGACGGCCCCGTGCTGCTGTGCTCCGACCCGGCAGCCGTGCCGCGATCGGTCGAGCGCGACGGGCGACTGGCGGCCACCGACGTTCGCGACTTCCTGCTGGCACTCCAAGGGATCAGCGGTCCGCCCGCGCGACAGTGAGGAATCAGGCACATGTGGGACATCGGCGTCAGCACCTGGGTCTGGGCGTCACCGCTCACCGACGACGTGCTGGCGGGGCTCGCGCCGCGCATCCGCGAGTGGGGTTTCGACGTCATCGAGCTGCCGGTGGAGCACCCGGGCGACTGGGATCCGCACCGGGCGGCCGAACTGCTGGCGGCCCTGGACCTGAAGGCCTCGGTGTGCCTCGCCATGGCGCCCGGCCGGAACCTCGTCGAGGCCGACACCGTCGCCGAGACCCAGGACTACCTGCGGCACGTGGTGGACGTCGCGGCGATCGTCGGCAGCGGCGTGACGGCAGGTCCGGCGTACAGCGCGGTGGGCCGCACGTGGCGGATCGGGAACCGATCGGAGGTCTACGCCCAGCTGCGCGAGAACCTCGCCCCGGTGGTCGAGCACGCGGCGTCGAAGGGCGTCCGCATCGCGGTGGAGCCGTTGAACCGCTATGAGACCAGCCTGCTCAACACGGTCGGGCAGGCCCTGGAGGCGCTGGACGGACTGCCCGAGGAGGGGTGCGGCCTGGCGCTGGACACCTACCACATGAACATCGAGGAATCCTCGCCGGTCGCGGCCATCCGGGCCGCGGGCGCACGGATCGCGCACGTCCAGGTGTGCGCCAACGACCGCGGCACGCCGGGTGCCGACCACCAGGACTGGCCCGCGTTGTTACGGGCGCTGGCCGGTGCCGGCTACCGCGGTTCGCTGTGCATCGAGTCGTTCACGCCGGACAACGCCACCATCGCGACGGCCGCTTCGATCTGGCGGCCGTTGGCGAGTTCGCCCGACGCCCTCGCCACCGGGGGGCTGACGTTCCTGCGCGACGCCGTCGCACCGTTCAACGGGTGATCGCGCCTCACCCGATCCGCGTGGCGGGTGCTCGGCTCATCGAGGCGGCGCCACGGAATCCCGGTGGCGGACGGGCATCGGGACGCGGTGGGTGCTGCCCCGGTGCACGCGGTCCAGGTCGGGGTGATCGGCGTCGGCGAAGAGGAGGTCGACGGCCTTCGCACCGAGGTCGTGGTGCGGGAGGGCGACGGTGGTGAGGCCGGGGCGCAGCCAGGAGGCGATGGGGTGGTCGTCGAAGGAGACCACGGAGACGTCGTCGGGCACGGTGAGGCCGGCGTCCTGCAGCGCCTGGTACGCGCCGAGCGCGAGCCGGTCGTCGAGGCAGATCAACGCGCGGGGACGTGCCTTGCCCAACAGGTCCCGGGTCGCCTCGAAGCCGTACTTCGGCAGCCACCAGCGGCACGGGTGTCCGCTCTCCACCTCGACGCCCACTTCACCCAGCTCCTGGCGGATACCGGAGAGCCGGTCGAACGCCGCGGTCCGGCCCGGGGGGACGTCGTCCCCGGACGGGCCGACGCCGATGAGGTGGATGCCCTCCTCGTGGCCGGCGTCGAGGAGCACGCGTGCGGCGGCGCGGCCGGCTTGGACGTCGTCGGGCAGGACGGAGACGAGCGGTGACGGCTCCCGGGGCAGCACGTTGAGCAGCACCGCGGGGCCGGTGGCGAGTTCGGTCGGGATGCTGATCGTCCTGGTGTGCACCGAGGCGAGGATGATGCCGTCGACGTGGTAGTCGTGCATCGTCTCGATCAACGTGCGCTGAAAGCCGGCATCGCCCTCGGTCTCACCGAACAACAGCGTGACGCCGTGCCTGCGGGCCGCGCCCAGCGCACCTTTGATCATGTGGCCCGCGAGCCGTGAACTGGCGACGGAATCGGACACGAAGGCGATCGTCTGCGTCCTCGCCCCGCGTTGCCCCATCGAGACCCGGTTGCGGCGGTATTCCAACTCCGTCGCCGCTTCGCGGACCCGGCGCTGCATCTCCTCGGAGATCCGCAGGTCGCGGCCGCGCCCCGATAAGACCAGGGACACGGTGGTTTGGGAGACGCCGACCACCTTGGCCACATCGGCCAACGTGACCCGTCGTGCGCCCAACGTGGACCTCCCGTTCTCGGAGTCCGGCCGCCGGTGCACGGCGACCGGTGCATGCACAACAAGGGGCGGGGCTGTTCGGAATCGCGAGCCGGCGGCCGGGAGCGCTCCCAGGGCTGGTGAGGCTTCGCGTGACGGCCGTTCGTCGGCCGCCCGTCAGCCGGGGCCGCCGGTTCGGGGCGCGCAGGGTGCGCGGCCGTTCGGCCGTTGTGGCATGAGCTGCTCCACTACGTTGTGGTGCTCGTGGGCCGGAATCCGACGAGCTGGATCTCCTGTCGATGAGTCTGACTCATCGCGCCGTGGTCCTGGCTAACCATGACAGCCTGTGAGCGGCCGTGTCGTCAAGGGAACGAGCATGCCTATTTTCTGGAGCAGCAGCGCTCGCTCGGCCATCCGGTCCATCTCGTCGGGAAGCTACTCGCCAGTTGATCGAGTAAGTACTACTCATCGTTCCCTGTTGGGCGGCGGATCGGTATGCTGGCCGCAACCGTCGGCCGTGCGCATGGCGACGACTCAGCGGAGTGGCTGTGCGAGGGGGGTGATGTCGCCGAGTGGCCGCCTAGCGCTCCAGGCGGCTCGGGTCTCCGTTGTCGGTACGGCGCACCAACCACGCTTCGGTGATGTGGGTGAACATGGCGTCGGCGGCCCCTGCCGGGTCGTGCGCCGCGATCCGCTCGTAGATCCGGCGGTGTCCCTGGTTGGACGCCACGCACAACGCTCGCTCGCTCCTGCCCGTGTAGCGAGCGGTGTTGCTGACCTGGCTCTCCAGGGAGCGCACGACGCCCCGTGCGATGCGGTTGCCCGATGCCTGCATGATCGTGTCGTGGAAGGCGAGGTCCCGCTCGCGGTAGGCGACGGGGTCGTCGACGAGTTGGTCCATCCGGTCCACGAGGGCACGTAGCCGGTCGATCGTGTCCTGGTCGGCCGTGCGGGCGGCGACCTGGGCCATGTCCGATTCGAGGAGCCGCCGGGTGACCACGAGATCGTCGAGCACGGCCAGCGTTTCGTCTTCGGCGATGGTGGCCGCGAGGACGAGTTCGTCCAGCATGTTCCACATCGCGGGCGGGGTTACCATGGTGCCGGCGCCTTGGCGCACCTGGACCAGGCCCTTCTCCTGGAGGATCTTCACCGCTTCGCGGATGACGGTCCGGCTGACCGAGAAGGCCTCGCCGAGTGCGGGCTCGGGCGGCAAGGACGTCCCGGAGGGGTGGACGCCCCGGACGATGCGCCCCACGAGTTCCGCGGTGACCGCTTTGGCCAGGTTGGTCGGTCGACGCGCCCACTCCGGAGGTGCGGGTGCGTCTTCGGCCGGTCGCCGGCCCGCTGCGGTCATCTTTCCTCCGGTTGCGCCATGCGCCCCGGTGCTTTCAGGGCTGCGGCAAGTATACGTAGCACCGTTGACGTCATACGTAATACGAATTAGTTTGTGATCACAATCGCGCCGAGCGCGTAGATCGCCCGGCCGCCGTCTGGGGAAGTGAGCAGCAATGAAGCAGCGCGCACTGTGGTCGGCTGCCTTGGTCCTGGGTCTGGCCCTGGTGTCCGGCTGCGGAAGCGCCACGGCGCCGGGATCCTCCGGCAGCTCGGGCGACAAGCTGGTGGTCTGGGACTGGAAGTCCGGCGATGCGAATGTGGCCGCGTATCTCGACAAGGCGAAGGCCGATTTCGCGAAGAGCCACCCGGACACCGAGGTCGAATTCGTGGCGCAGCCGTTCGACCAGTACTACACGCTGCTCGGGGCGGCGATCCAGTCCGGCAAGGGGCCTGACGTCATGCTCTTCAACGGGGGCGGTCAGCTCCGTGACCGGGTCGACGCGCTGGTGCCGCTGGACTCCTACGTCGCCCAGGACAAGCAGCGGCTGGCCGGCTGGGAGGCGTTCACCCGGGACGGGAAGACCTATGCCTCGCCGGTGACGCTGCAAGGTCACCCGCTCTACTACAACAAGGCGCTGTACGAACAGGCGGGACTGGACCCCGAGGCGCCAGCCAAGACGTGGGACGACTTCGTCGAGAACTGCGGCGCCATCACCGAGAAGACCGGCGCCAAGTGCTTCGGCGTGGGCAACAAGGAAGGCATCGGCATCCAGTTCTTCCTGTCCAGCGTCGGTTCGGCGGTGCTCACGCCGAAGGAGTACGACGACTGGATCGCCGGAAAGCGGAACTGGGCCTCGCCGGACGTGAAGCGGATCTTCGAACTCTGGAAGCAGGTCAACGACGCCGGCCTGAACAACGACGGGGTCAACTCCACCGCGATGTTCAACGACGCGTTCGCGGTCTTCCAGTCGGGCAAGGCCGCGCACGTCATCGGCCTGATGTCCGACATCGGGCACTGGAAGGACTTCGCCGAGTTCCTCGACCCGGGCGACGTCGGCGTCATGGCGGCGCCGGTGGTCAACCCCGCGGCGACGCCGAGCCTGCCGTACGACGGTGGAATCGGCTACGCGGTCGCGAAGTGGACCAAGGACCCGAAGTTGGCCGCGGACCTGGTGCGGTCGTTGACGTCGTCCGAGGCGCTGAAGGCCTTCTACGCGGACGCGGGCGCGATCGCGTCCGACACCACCATCGACGTCTCCGCCGGCGGCCCGGCCGTCACCACGATCACCGCGGGGATCAAGACCGGCAAGCCCGCCCTGCACGTCGCCTTGTCCAGCAAGACGGTCGACCTGATGGGTCGCCTCTCCCAGCAACTGCTCAGCGGCTCGATCACCGCGGACGAGGCCGTGGCGCAGCTGGCCGACTCCGACAAGGCGAGTTGATCCGTGCCGTCCGGAGGTTCCCCGTCCTCGGTCCGCCCGGAAGTGGCCGGGCGGACCGACGGGGAAGTGGTCGCCGGAGCGGCGGGGCGGCGACCGGGCAGGCCGTTCTCGCGGCGAACCCGTCGCGGGTCAAGGGTCGAGCGCCTGGCGCCGTTCGTCCTGGTGGCGCCGGCCGTCCTGTCCCGCACGATCCAGTTCGTCTTCGTGACCACGATGATCGGCATGTTGACGTCGATGTTCGGTCTGCTGTTCGTGATGACCAGCGGCGGTCCGGAGGCGTCCACCTACCTCCCGGAGTACTACATCTGGGTCCAGCAGGGACAGATGAACCAACCCGCGCTCGCCTCCGCGGCGTCGACCGCGCTGTTCCTGATCATGCTCGTGGTGGGGCTGGCCGAGATCGCCGTCCTGCGCCGTGCGGGCAGGGAGGGCTGATGGCCGGTCGCCGGTTGACGAAGTGGGTCGTCGCGGTACCCGTCCTCGTCGTCTACCTGTTCCTGCAGCGCCAGATCGTCGACGGCGTCACCGCGGGGGTCACGAAGGGCTGACAAATGCGCATCACTGGTTACCGGACCCTCACCACCGTCCAGGACTGGGGTCGGCCGGTCGGCGACGCCAACGGCGTCTTCGCCGACGGCCTCGTCCGGGTTCCGATCGTCGTCGTCGAGACCGACGTGGGCATCACCGGCGTCGGACTCGGACCACACGTGGAGATCGACTTGATCTTCGCCGCCTTGGAGGGCGAGGACCCGCGCGGCGTCACGGCCCTCTACGACCGGATGCTGCGCCAGACGTTCAAAGCAGGCCACGCGGGCGCCGTGTTCGGCACCATCGGCGCCCTGGACACCGCGCTGTGGGACATCAAAGCGCAGGCCGCCGGCGAACCGCTGTGGCGACTGCTCGGCGGACGTGCCCGCCGCGTGCCCGCCTACGCCTCCGGTGTGGACATCGGGCTGGGCGACGACGAACTCGTGGCGCTGTACGAGACCTACGCCGACCGCGGACTGCGGGTGGCGAAGATCAAGGGAGGTCTGGACGTCGATCGGGACCGGGACCGCCTCATCCTGGTGCGCGATGTGCTCACCGACGCCGGTCGCGGCACACGGCCGGGTTTGATGCTCGACGTCAACGAGACCTGGACCCGCAAGCAGGCCGTCCGCCACGTCGGCGAACTCGAGCGGACACTCGACCTGACCTGGATCGAGGAGCCCGTCCGGCGGTGGGACGCCGAAGGCCACGCGACCGTCAGCCGCGGAATCCGCGCCTCGGTCGCCACCGGGGAGAACCTCACCGGGCTCGAACAGTTCCGCCCGCTCATCGCGGCCGGAGCGGTCGACGTCGTCCAGACGGCCGCGGTCTGGGGCATCACCCACTTCCTGCGGGTCGCGGCCCTGGCACACGCCCACGACCTGCCCGTCAGCCCCATCGGCAACACGCCGGTCGGGTTGCTGCACGCCGCGACGTCCGTGCCGAACCACCTGGTCAGCGAGCTGCAGGACTTGCAGCCGCCGTCGGGCATCTCGGTCGACCTCCACGTCGAGAACGGGGCGTTCATCCTGGGCGACAGCCCGGGGCTGGGCGTCCGCGTCGACGAAGAGGCGATTGCCGCGTCCCGTCGCCGACTCACCGTCCCGGTGTCCGAAGGTCCCCACGTCCGGCCGGAACGCGCCGGACAGCGCCTGCTGGCGGTGGTGCGGGACACCGTCACTCCCGATCGCCTGGATCCCTTGCCGTCGTGATCGACACGTCGTGACGACCACGTCAAGGTCGCGTGTCCAGGTGCGCCCCATGCGCCGTGGCAGTGGCCAAGTACCCGGCTGAACCGCCTGCGCCACAACGAAGTGCCCATCCGCCACCTCGACCGGCCGCCGCACAACACATTCCAATGCCAGGAGGTCTCCTTGTTCGCGTCCTCGTCCTCTGCGGTGCGAAGGCCGGTGTCGGCCGGCGTTGCCGCTGTGGTGTTGACCGCCGCCGTCGCGGCGGTGGCCCTCGCTCCTCCCGCATCCGCTGCCACCACGACCCTCTACGCGTCGCCTTCCGGCACCGGCACCAGCTGTTCCTCCGCCCAGCCGTGCTCGTTGCCCGCCGCCCAGGCCGCGGTGCGGTCGCAGAACAGCAGCATGTCCGGTGACATCGTCGTGCAGTTGGCCGACGGGGTGTACCGGCTCTCCGAGCCGCTGCGGCTGACCGCGGCGGACTCCGGCAACAACGGTTACCGCGTGCTGTGGCAGGCGGCCCCGTCCGCGCGTCCCGTGATCAGCGGTGCCCGCGCCGTCACCGGCTGGTCGGTGGTCGACGCCGGCAAGAACATCTGGCGGGCCAACGTCCCCACCGGGATCGACTCGCGCCAGCTGTACGTCAACGGTGCGATCGCGACCCGGGCGCGCACGCAGGTGAACCGGGCCGACTTCACCTTCGCCAGCACGGGCATGAGATTTTCCAACGCCGCGCTCAACTACCTGAACAACCTGGGCAACCAGAACCGGGTCGAGGTGGAGAGCGTCAACTCGTTCACCGACCGGTACTCGCCGGTGCAGAGCATCAGCGGGAACTTCCTCACCATGCAGCAGCCCGCGTGGAACAACAACACCTACGGGTACGACACGCTCAGCCAGCCGCACCGGGCGGGCCCCTTCTACCTGGCCAACGCGTACGAGTTCCTGGACGCGCCGGGGGAGTGGTACCTCAACCCGGGGACGGGCGCGTTGTCCTACATCCCGTTGGCCGGGCAGAACATGAGCACCGTCAGCGTGGAGTTGCCGGTGCTGCAGTCGCTGGTGGACGTCGGTGGCACCTATGACGCGCCGGCGCACCACATCTCGTTCAGCGGGATCACGTTCACCGGCACCAGTTGGCTCGGCCCCAGCAGCAACCAGGGGTACGCCGACCAGCAGACCGGCGCCTACATGGCGGGCAACTGGAACTGGCCGGCCGACCGGCTGACCTCGTGCCAGAACGGCTGCACCCAGTTCGAGGCGGCGCGACCGCACTGGAACCAGATGCCCGCCGCCGTGCAGGTCTCCGCCGCCAACAACATCACCTTCAGCGAGTCCCAGTTCGTCAACCTGGGCCAGACGGCCATCGGCATCGGCAACGACGCGAACGCCCACGCCAGTGGTGTCGGCCTCGGCGCCAGCAACATCACGGTCACGCGGTCCGAGATCGCCCGCAGTTCGGCCGGCGGCATCGTGGTCGGTGGCGTGCGCGCCGACGCGCACCACCCGAGCGACCAGCGGATGGTCAACCGGGACATCACCGTCAGCTACAACCGCATCCACGACCTCGGCATCGAGTACCGGGGCAACGTCTCGGTGCTGAACACCTACGTCAGCACCGCCACCGTGTCCCACAACGAGGTCTACAACATGCCGTACTCCGGCATGTCGATCGGGTACGGCTGGGGCGCCAACGACGCCGGCGGCAACAACAACTACGCCAACCGCGGCCTGTACAACTACCAGCCGCGCTACACGACGGCCACCACCGCGTCCAACAACCGGCTCATCAACAACTACATCCACGACGTCATGCAGCAGATGAACGACGGCGGGTGCATCTACACGCTGTCGTGGAACCCGAACGCCTCGATCAGCGGCAACCACTGCCTGCGGACCAACGGCTACTTCGGGGTCTACTTCGACGAGGGCTCGAAGTACTACTCCGTCACGGGCAACGTCTTCTCCAACACCGGCACGTGGGCCACGGCCAACTACTGGGGTGGCGAGAACATGGGCAACTGGACGCTCACCAACAACTGGTCGACCAACAGCAGCACCAACGTGACCAATGGTGATCGTGGCAACGTGGTGTCCGGCAACACGGTCGTCACCAACGGCAACTGGCCGTCCGGCGCGCAGGCCGTGATGGCCAACGCCGGGCCCGGGGGCGGTGGCACCACCGGCCCGCAGAACGCCATGCTCGTGGGAACCCAGTCGGGCCGCTGCGCCGAGGTCGCGAGCGGGAGCGCCAACGGCGCCCAGGCCCGGCTCTGGGACTGCAACGGCGCCACCAACCAGCGGTGGACCTACACCTCCGGCAAGCAGCTGATGGTGAACGGCAACAAGTGCCTGGACGCCAGCGGCGCCGGGACCGCGAACGGCACCGCGGCGATCATCTGGGACTGCCACGGCGGCACGAACCAGCAGTGGAACGTGAACGCCAACGGCACCATCACCGGGGTGCAGTCCGGGCTGTGCCTGGACGCCAGCGGCAACGGGACCGCGAACGGCACCTTGATCCAGCTCTGGTCGTGCCACGGCGGCACGAACCAGCAGTGGAGCACGCGCAACTGAGCCCACCGCGCGGAGGCCGGCCCGCCCGGCCTCCGCGTCGGAACCGTTGCTTTAGCCCTGTTTTAGCACCTACCGTCGTCTTTTGATCGAAACGGTTCGAAACCCTGCACTGCTGATCCGTTCGCCCATTCCGCGTACGCGGCGCGCCCGCGTTCACGACCGTCGCCGCTCTCCCTGCCCTCCCACATCGTCGTAGGAGTAGAAATGCAGCCTTTACCCGTTTCCCCAGCGGGTTCTGTGAAGCGTTGGTGGCGCTCGCCGGCGGCGGTGCGCGCGCGTGTCGTAATGGCACTGGCCCTGTTGCCCACGGCCGTGTTGACGTGGTCCGCACCGGTGACCGCGTCGGCGGCCGGCACGGGGCCGTGTGACATCTACGCTTCGGGTGGTACGCCCTGCGTGGCCGCGCACAGCACGACGCGTGCGCTCTACGGCTCGTACGCCGGTAACCTCTACCAGGTCAGACGTTCGTCGGACAACACGACGCGGGACATCGGTCTGCTGGCCGAGGGCGGTACGGCCAACGCGGCGACCCAGGACTCGTTCTGCGCCGGCACCACCTGTGTCATCACGGTGGTCTACGACCAGTCCGGCCGGGGCAACGACCTGTGGTACCAGGGATCGGCGGTGGTTCCGGGGTCGCCCCAGAGCAGGCCCGCGGTCGCGACCTCCGAGTCGTTGGCGGTCGGCGGCAGCAAGGCCTACTCGCTCTACATCAACCCCGGCAACAGCTACTGGCGGGACGGCCACCTGACGGGCGTGCCGACCGGCGCCGCGCCGGAAGGCATGTACATGGTGACCAGCGGCACGCACGTCAACAGCGGCTGCTGCTTCGACTACGGCAACAGCGAGACGACCCGGAAAGCCGACGCGGCCGGCGCGATGGACGCGATCAACTTCAGCACGCAGTGCTGGTTCGGCGGGTGCTCCGGTACCGGTCCCTGGGTCCAGGCGGATCTCGAATGGGGCCTCTTCCCCGGCGGCAGCCAGTCGTGGAACCCGAACCAGCGCGCCTTCACCAGCAAGTTCGTCACGGCGATGCTGAAGAACAACGGGACCACGCGGTTCGCGCTCAAGGGCAGCGACGCGCAGGTCGGCAACCTGACCACGCTGTGGGACGGCGCGCTGCCCAACGGGTACAGCCCGATGAAGAAGCAGGGCGCCATCATCCTGGGCAGCGGTGGTGACTGCTGCAAGCCCGACGGCGGCGCGAACCTCAGCGCGGGGACCTTCTACGAGGGCGCGATGGTCGCGGGCTACCCGTCCGACGCGACCGAGAACGCGGTGCAGGCCAACATCATCGCGGCCGGGTACACCACCGGTGGCAGCACCACCCCGGGCGGCTCGGTGCGCGCAGTGGGCGCGGGCAAGTGCCTCGATGTGCCGGACGGGACAGCGGGCGCGCAGGCCCGGATCTGGGACTGCCAGGGCGGCGCCAACCAGAAGTGGACCCGCACGGCGTCGGGCCAGTTGGCGGTGTACGAAGGCACCGCCCAGAGGTGCCTGGACGCGTACGGCCAAGGGACGACCGCGGGCACGAGGGTGGTCATCTGGTCGTGCAACGGCCAGGCCAACCAGCGGTGGAACGTCAACTCCAACGGCACGATCACCGGCGCCCAGTCCGGCCTGTGCCTGGACGTGTCCGGAGCGTCCACCGCCAACGGGGCACAGGTGAACCTGTGGACCTGCCACGGCGGCGCCAACCAGCAGTGGGGCCTCAACTGATCCCAGCACGAGCGTTCGTGATCCGACAGCGGTCCGGCACGTCGTGCCGGACCGCAGCTCACCCCTAGGAGTACAAGTGCGACAACGCCTCAGCAGACTCGCCGCCGGTGCCGCGGCACTGGTCACCACGGCACTGGTCACCGCCGCGCTGCTGCCCGCCGGTCCCGCCGCCGCGGAATCCAACGGCGGCGTGCGGGTCATGCCGTTGGGCGACTCCATCACCGAGGGGACGCAGGTGCCCGGTGGTTACCGGATCGGGCTGTGGCAGCGGTTCGGGTCCGGCAACTACCGGGTGGACTTCGTCGGCTCGCAGTTCAACGGACCCGCCTCGCTCGGGGACCACGACCACCAGGGCCACCTGGGTTGGCGCATCGACCAGATCGACGCGAACGTCGCCACCTGGCTCCGGAACACGACCCCGCGCACGGTGCTGCTGCACATCGGCACCAACGACATCCTCCAGAACCGCGATCTCGCCAACGCGCCCGCCCGACTGTCGGCGCTCGTCGATCGCATCACCGCGACGGTGCCGAACGCCGACGTGTTCGTCGCGACGATCACCCCGCTGTCCAACCCCGGGCAGGAGTCCGCCGTCCGGACCTACAACGCCGCGATCCCCGGCATCGTGCAGAGCAAGGTCAACGCGGGCAAGCGCGTGCGCCTGGTGGACATGCACGCCGCGTTGACGACGGCCGACCTGATCGACGGCGTCCACCCCACCGCCACCGGTTACGACAAGATGGCCGCGACCTGGTACAACGCGCTGCGCTCCGTGCCCGGGAGCATCGGTGACCCTGTTGCCGCGCAGGGCAGGCAGGTCGTCGGCGTGCCCTCGGGCCGTTGCCTCGACGTGCCGGGCTCGTCGACCGCCAACGGCACGCAGCTGCAGCTGTGGGACTGCCACGGTCAGCCCAACCAGTCGTGGACGCACAACTCCGGCAGGCAGTTGGTCGTCTACGGCACCAAGTGCCTCGACGCCTACGGCCGGGGCACGACCAACGGCACGCAGGTGGTGATCTGGGACTGCCACGGCGACACCAACCAGCAGTGGAACGTCAACGCCAACGGCACGATCACCAACGTGCAGTCCGGCCTGTGCCTGGACGCGCACAACCTCGGCACCGGCAACGGCACCAAGTTGGTCGTGTGGTCCTGCACCGGACAGCCCAACCAGCAGTGGATCCAGCGCACCCCGGCCTGACCGCGAGACCGGGCAAGCGTCCACCGGGTATTTCGACGGCGATTCGAAGAATCGCGGATCCCGGTGGGCGCTTGCCCGGAGGTATTCGACAGGAATCGACCAAAGGGGTTCGCAATTCGATTCGGAATTCGACTGTCATTCGATATTGACAGTAATGAAAAGCGGTGCGTAGCGTTTCGTTCGCGTTAACCGCCGAATTTCGAAGAGAAAGGTGGACCTTCGTGCTCAAGAGGTTCATGGTAGCCGTGCTGGCCGCCGCCGCACTGGCCCTGCCGACGACCGGCACCGCGCAGGCGGCCGGCAGCTGCGAAGATTTCTACTCGATCACCATGGGCAAGTACTGGGTCAACAACAACGTGTGGGGCCAGGACTCGGGCCAGGGGTGGCAGTGCGTGTGGGACGTGTCGTCCGGCGGCTCGATCTCGTGGGGCACGAGTTGGGACTGGAGCGGCGGGCCGAGTCAGGTGAAGTCCTACGCCAGTTCGGTGCTCGGCTGGCACTGGGGCAACAAGCTGTCGGGCACCGGCCTGCCGGTTCGGTTGTCGGACAACCGGTCGGTGAACACGGGCGCGAGCTACACGGTCCGGCAGAACACGGCGAACGTCATGAACGTCGCCTATGACCTGTGGCTGCACCCGATGTCCAACCCCGGCACCACCAACCCGTCCGACGAGATCATGATCTGGACCTACCGCGCCGGCGGCGCCGGACCGGTCGGCACGCGGCAGGCCACCGTGTCGATCGCCGGCGCCAACTGGGACCTATACCGGGGCAACATCGGCTGGGAGGTCTACTCGTTCGTCCGGACGAGCAACACCGACTCGGCGACGTTCAACCTGCGCGACTTCACGTCGCACCTGGTCAACCGGGGTTGGCTGAGCAACCAGAAGTACCTGACCAGCGTGCAGCACGGCACGGAGGTCTTCAGCGGGAACGGGCAGTTGGACGTGCACTCGTACTACGCCAACGTGGGCTGACCACCCGACGCGGCGCGGCGGTTCCTGTGCCGCCGCGCCGCGGACGGCTCCACCGCGGTCGTCACGCCGGGACGTCGGCGCCCCGCTCCCGGTACTCGAACCAGTCGAAGGACGCGCTGCCCTCGGTGGCGTACATGCCGATCACCCGGCCGGTGAAGCCGACGGCGACCTCGGTGGACAGGTAGCGCCCGTCCAACTCGGCCAGCAGGTCGGCACCGAGGTGGAAGGCGATGGTGTCGGGCCCCGTGGCGGCCGTGCCGAGCGCGATGTCATGCGCACCTGTCGCCGAAGGTGGCAGCAGGTCGTCGGTCCGGGTCGTCACCGCGAGCACGACCGCGCCGGGTGGCACCGCCCGTCGTGCCACGACGTTCCGCAGTGGGCCGATGCGCGCGATGACCTCCACCCGTCCATCGCACACTTCCAGGTCGTAGTGGTGAGCCTCGTCGAGGCGCACGGAGACCCCGGCGCGCGCCCAGCCGGGGTCGAGCCGCACTTCCACGCGGCACTCGGGGTGCTGTTGCCGTCGCCCGACGAAGGTGCACCCGGAGGCGTCCAGCGTCGATCCGGTCGCGTGCAGGGTGAGCCACCCCGGGCGCTCCGCCAGCGACCAGGAGGTGTCCGGCCGGCTGCGCGGCGAGATCCACTCGTGGCCGAGCACCGGCGCGTCGAAGTCGTCACGCGCGGGTGGGGGCTCCCAGGGGTGCCATGCCCGTGGCGCGCGTGCGCGGAGTTCCACGGTGCCGACGCGCGGCCAGCCGTCGACCCACTCGACCGGGACCAGGAACGTCTCCCTGCCCAGGACGTGGAAGCCGGGGGTGAAGCCGCGGGGTCGGGTCGCCAGCAGCACCATCCACCAGTCTCCGTCCGGGGTGGTCACCAGGTCGGCGTGCCCGGTGCTCTGGACGGGGTGGTCGGTGCCGCGGTGGGTCAGGATCGGGTTGACCGGCGAGGGTTCGAACGGGCCGCGTGGCGAGCGGGCCCGTGCCATCGCCACCGTGTGGCCGCGCTCGGTACCGCCCTCGGCGATCATGAGGTACCACCAGTCGCCGATGCGGTACAGGTGCGGGGCCTCCGGCCACTGCAGGCCGGTGCCGGACCAGATCGGCCACGGTCCGTCGAGGACCTTGCCCGCCTCGGGGTCGATGCGAGCCACACCGACCCCCTGGAAGGCGGCCCAGCAGTTGCCCTCGTCGTCCCAGGCGAGGTCGGGGTCGATACCCGGCAGGTCGATCCACACCGGGTCGGACCAGGGGCCTTCCGGCCGCTCGGCGGTGACGATGAAGTTGCCGCCGGTGGAGACGTTCGTGGTGATCAGCCAGAAGCGGCCGTCGTGGTGGCGGATGGTCGGTGCGTAGATGCCCCGTGAGGCGGGTGTGTCCGGTGGCAGCGGCAGTTGCTCCGGCCGGTCCAGGACGTTGCCGATCTGCCGCCAGTGCACCAGGTCGCGGCTGTGGAAGATCGGCACGCCGGGGAAGTACTCGAAGCTGGAGCAGACGAGGTAGTAGTCCTCGCCGACTCGGCACACGCTCGGGTCGGGGTGGAAACCCCCGATGACCGGGTTGTCGTAGAACCGCGGCAAAACCCGCCTCCTGTGAGTGGATCGAAGGGTGAACGGCCGGGACGGGCAGTCGCGGGGGCCCCCAACGCGGGCGGGCGGCCGGGCCGCCCGCCCCCCCCGGGGGGCGTGGGGGGGCCCCCAGGGGTGACCGCCGGGCCCGGGGTGGCGCGCGCCCCCGGGGGGGGGGGCCGCGACTGCCCGCCGTTCGACCCGGTGTTCGTCGGTGTCAGGGTGTGGTGAGGTCGAACTTGCTCACGGTGACGGAGCCGCCCAGGGCCTGGGTGGCGTGGTTGAAGATGCCGAAGCGGTAGCCCATGAAGAACTGCCAGGCGTTGTTGAGCGTGAACGCCGGACCGAGCCCGGTGAAGTTCACCCCGTCGGCGCTGTAGGAGAACCGGGCCTGCCGGTTCGAGCCGGGTTGGATGTCGGCGTTGATCCGCAGCCAGATCCGGCCGCCGCTGATGCCCGCGCTCGCGGCCTCGGTACCGGTGCTCGTGGTGCGCCAACTGCTGTCCATGGCCAGGCCGTTCGTCATCACGACGCGGGTCTGGCCGTTCTCGCGTTTGACGCCGATCCACGCCGACGATTGGCGGAGCATGGCCAGGCCCGACCGGTCACCGTCCCGCATGGTGCTGTAGTCGAGCTCGATCGTGGCGGTGGAGGTGGGGCCTTGGATGCGGTGGGTCAAGGTGTTGCGGGCGGCGTAGAGGTCGTTGGTGACCGTGGCCGTCTGCAACCTCAGCCCGTTGTTCACCGAGTACTTGGAGGTGTCCGGGTCGTGGTTCCACTCCCACTGCGGGCCGAGGGTCGTGCCCGCGAAGGTGTCGGACCCGGTGAGGGGTTTCACCGGCCGGGTCGGCAGCGGCGAGGGGTAGTTCACGCCCCACCTGCCGTTGACGGTCTGCAAGGTCGGCCAGCCGTCGGCGGTCCAGGTGATCGGGGCGAGAGCCGGTACGCGGCCGCCGGGGTAGGCGTCCACGAACGACATGTAGTACCAGGAGCCGTTCGGGGTCTGGACCAGGCCGCCTTGGTGGGGCACGCCGCCGCCGGGGATCGGGCCCGGCAGGTCGAGCAGGACCTGCCGCACGGTGTACGGGCCGAAGGGCCCGTTGTCCGACTTGAGCACGTACTGGCCGTTGGCGGGCCGGGTCAGCCAGATGTAGTAGCTGCCGTTGCGCTTGTAGAAGCGGGCTCCCTCCAGCGTCCCGATGTTCGAGGGCGTCTGGAACACCTGCTGCGCGCGGACCTGGCTGCGCCCGTCGGCGGACAGTTGGGCGACGCTGATGGTGCCGTTGCCGTAGGCGACGTACATGGTGTCGTTGTCGTCGATGAGCATGCCCGCGTCGTAGTAGCAGTTGTCGATCTGGGCGTGCCGGTTCCACGGCCCCTCGACGCCGGTCGCGGTGTAGATGTAGGTGTCGTTGAAGTCGATGCACCCGGCCCAGTAGTAGGTCCGGTTGCTGGCGCGGTACTGCAACGTCGACGCCCAGATGCCGTTGACGTAGGCCCGCTGCCCGTTGGTCAGGTCGTACTTCGTGCCGAAGTCCAGGGACGGCACGGAGTGGCCGGCGAATTCCCAGTTGACCAGGTCGTACGAGCGCAGGATCGGCGCGCCGGGCGAGTAGTGCATGGTCGACGCGGTCATGTAGTACGCGTCACCGACCCGGATGACCTCGACGTCGGCGAAGTCCTGCCACACCACGGGGTTGGTGAACTGACCGCCCGGCTGCTGCGGGGTCGTCGTCGTGGTGGTGGGTCCGCCGCCGTCGACGCGGACGAGTTGCCACTGCTGGTTGGCGCCGCCCCAGTCGCTGTACTGGACGATGTTCGCGCCGTCGTTGGTGGCGGCGTTCTGGACCTCGACGGCCTTGTTGCTGTTGCGGTTGATCAGGCGCACGTGGCCGCCGTCGGAGTCGGCGAGCCGGAACTGCTGGTTGGTGCCGTTGCCGTCGGTCCACTGGACGATGGCGGCGCCGTCGGCGGTGGAGCGGTTGGAGACGTCGAGCACCTTGCCGGAGTGCTTGGACTTGAGCCGGTAGTAGCCGCCGCCGGAGTCCACGAACTGCCACTGCTGGTTGGCTCCGTCACCGCGGGTCCACTGGGTGATGCGGGCGCCGTCGTTCGTGGCGAGGTTGTAGACGTCCAGCGCCTTGCCGCTGTTGCGGTTGACCAACACGTACCACGCGTTCGTGTCGACGGTCGCCGCCGAGCTGGTCGCCGAGCCGAAGACGACCATCACGCCTCCGAGCACGACCGCGGCCATCACCGCGGCCATCCGCGACAACCGGCCACGTCTGCGCGTGAGGTGCCGTGGGAGTTGATCGGGGACAGACATGACAGCTCCTTACCCGCCGCTTCGGGCGGCGTGCGGCCAGGCGCCCCGCACGGGGTGTGCGGGGCGCCTGGGGCGGTCAGCGTCGCAGGGTCAGCAGGCCCGGTCGGTAGGGCAGGAGACCGTAGTCGCCGCCGGAGTTGGGGCTACGTCCTTGGTAGAGCATCTGCAGGTTGCAGGGGTCGATGGTCTTGGTCTGGTCGGGGTTGCTGCGGATGATGTCGCCGTGGCTGATGTCGTTGGTCCAGGTGGCGCCGCTGTTGGCCTTGCCGGCGAAGGGGTTGCTCTCGGTGGCGGCCTGCGGTGTCCACGAACCGTTCAGGCTGCTGGAGGTGAACGAGCGGAAGTAGCGTCCGTTCGCGCCCATCGCCTCGACGATCATGAGGTACTGGTTCTGGCCCTGGACCTTGTAGACCTCGACCGCTTCGAAGAGGTTGGCCTGGGTGTCGCTCATGATCGTCGTGTAGGACGAGCCGAAGCTGCCCGGGAAGTTCCCGATCGGCATGACCTGGCGGTAGATCTTGCCGTTGTCACCGGCGAAGAACAGGTACATGTTCGTGCCGTCGCCGATGAGCGTCTGGTCGATGGGTCCCGTGCCGGAGCCGGTGATGCTGGCCGTGGAGAGCACCTGCTGCGCCGACCACCCGTTCGGGTTGGTGGGGTCGGTCGACGTCCGGTAGCTGAACGCGGTCCCACCCCACTGGTAGGCGAGCACCCAGATGTTCTTCGGGGCGAAGTAGAGCAGCGTGGGCGCGACGGTGCCGATATTCATGGCCTGCTGGGGTGCCGAGGCCATGTCGGACCAGTTGGTGAAGAGCCCGAAGTTCATCGACCCCCAGGACGTTCCCGTGTCGTGGGTCGTGGCGTAGACCAGGTGCTTGCCGTTGTAGGGCACGTAGGTGAAGTCCTTGAGCGAGACCCAGCCCGACCTCGGGTTCGCCAGCACGCCGGTCGACGTCCAGCGGTAGGTCGACGGAAGCGAGCACTGCCCGGGGTTCGTGGTCGTCGTGGTGGTGGGGTTCGTCCCGCCACCGACGCGGACGAGCTGCCACTGCTGGTTGGCGCCGCCCCAGTCGCTGTACTGCACGACGTTGCCGCCGTCGGCGGTGGAGGCGCCCTGGACCTCGACCGCCTTGTTGCTGTTGCGGTTGATCAGGCGCACGTGGCCGCCGTCGGAGTCGGCGAGCCGGAACTGCTGGTTGGTGCCGTTGCCGTCGGCCCACTGGACGATGGCGGCGCCGTCGGCGGTGGAGAAGTTGGAGACGTCGAGCACCTTGCCCGACAGCCGTGACTTCACCCGGTAGTAGCCGCCGCCGGAGTCGACGAACTGCCACTGCTGCTGGTTGCCGTCGTTGCGGGCCCACTGGGTGATCCGCGCGCCGTCGTTCGTGGCGAGGTTGTAGACGTCCAACGCCTTGCCGCTGTTGCGGTTCACCAACACGTACCAGGCGGTCGTGTCGACGGTCGCTGCCGACGCGGGTGCCGCGCCGAGCGCTACCACGAGACCGCCGAGCAGCACCGTGACGACCGCGGCGGCGACACCGGCCAGGCGGCCGCGGTGTCTGCGGACTCGTGGAACTGTGATGGGTGGGTGTTGGCCTGACTTGGCCATGGGTGTGCTCCTCTTCTTTGAGGGGATGGCGAAAGGCGGGGGACTGGTGAGGTCCCCCGCCGTGCGGCGGCGATGCGGGATCAGCCGACGCGGACGAGCTGCCATTGCTGGTTGGCGCCGCCCCAGTCGCTGTACTGGACGACGTTCGCGCCGTCAGCCGTGGAAGAGCCCTGGATTTCGACGGCCTTGTTGCTGTTGCGGTTGATCAGCCCGAAGTAGCCGCCCGACTCGACCGCGCGGAATTGCTGGTTGGTCCCGCTGTGGTCGGTCCACTGCTGGATCGCGGCGCCGTCGGCGGTCGACGAGTTGGGCACGTCGAGGACCTTGCCGGAGTGGCGGGACTTGACGCGGTAGTAGCCGCCGCCGGAGTCCATGAACTGCCACTGTTGGTTGTTGCCGTCGTTGCGGCTCCATTGGGAGATGCGGCCGCCGTCAGTGGTGGACAGGCCGTACACGTCCAGCGCCTTGCCGCTGTTGCGGTTGACCAACACGTACCACGCGTTCGTGTCGATGGGGCCCCCGGGCTGGGGGGAGCCCCCGTTGAGGGCGTTGAGGGTGGCGGTGTAGGCGGGCTTCTTGTTGCCCGAGCCGTCGAACAGCAGCGGGGTGCCGGAGGCGCGCCACGAGTCGGTGTCGCGGATGCCCCACACGGTGATGCCGGTGCAGCGCGCCACCGCGAGGCAGGCCTTGGTCACGCGTTCGTAGTTGGCCGCCTGCGCGGAGCCCGAGCCTTCGATGTCGAGTTCGGTGATCTGCACGTCCACGCCCAGGTTGGCGAAGTTCTGCAGGGTGGTCTGGTAGTTGGACGGCACCGGGGACTGGGGGTTGAAGTGCGACTGGAGGCCGACGCAGTCGATGGGCACGCCGCGCTGCTTGAAGTCCTGGACCAGCCGGTAGACGGCCTGGGTCTTGGCGTGGGTCCAGTCGTCGGTGTTGTAGTCGTTGTAGCAGAGCTTGGCGTTCGGGTCGGCGGCCCGCGCGGCGCGGAACGCGGCCTCGATCCAGTCGTTGCCGGTGCGCTGGAGGTTGGAGTCGCGGCGGGCGCCGGAGCTGCCGTCCTGGAAGGCCTCGTTCACCACGTCCCAGGCGTAGATCTTGCCGGCGTAGTAGGAGGCGACTCTGGTGACGTGGTTCAACATCGCCGACCGCAGGGCGCTGCCGGACATGTTCTGCATCCACTGCGGCTGCTGGGAGTGCCATGCCAACGTGTGGCCGCGGACCCGTTTGCCCTGGGAGCGGGCGAGGTTGACGATGCGGTCGGCGTTGCCGTAGGTGAACTGGTTCTGGTTCGGCTCCGTCGCGTCGATCTTCATCTCGTTCTCGGCGGTGACCATGTCGAACTCGCGCTGGAGGAGTCCGGCGTAGGTCGAGTCGCCGAGCCTGCCCGCGGCTACGGCGGTGCCGAAGTACCGGCCCTTCTCCGCCGCCGCGGCGGCCAACGTCGTGCCCGCCGCTTGGGCGAAGCCGTTGAACGCCATCGTCATCATGGTGGCGACCAGTCCTACGACGAGCAGCAACGCCGTTGTTCTCGGCTGACGCGAGAGCGTCGGCCGAATGACCGCTCGTATCGAATGTTCCATCACATGTCCTTCGGATCGAACAGCAGGGTGTTAGCGCTAACATTCAACCTTGGAAAGCCTCCTCGTGAAGGAAGCGCATTTGGGCGCGGCAATCACGGTCACGCGCGGCGGTCGTGCTCATCTGACTGTGAACGATGGCACACCGTCGGTCAAGACGTAACGCAACTGTTTCGTACTGTTGGGTTCAGCTAAAAATGGGCAGAGGTTCTTTAGCGGTCGACAAGTGCTGTTCGATGCCCTGAACGGAGCAACTTCGCGACTGCTGTTCCTGCGTGCGCGCTGATAAGACCTGATCAAACTCTGCCCGGAAACCTGCTAAAAGTTAGCGCTCACATTTAGCTTTGACCGTGTGCTGGGGCCCATAGTTCTATTGGCCTGACTCAAGGCCGCGCCGTTTCGGGTGTGACCCCCACCCGACGAGCGCCGCCTGCCCCGGTCGCGCACCTGTCCCGACCGCCCCACTCTGCCGACTCCGTGACCGACGCCGAGGGCGTCCCGGTCGAAGTTGAAGGGACGACGATGTCCACTGGAACACGCAGACGACTCCTGCACCTCGCCGTCGCGGCCGTCGCGGCACTGGGCCTGTTCACCGCGGCGCCCACCGCGCCCGCGGCCCAGGCCGCGCCGGGTAGTCCCGCGCTCACCCCGCCGCTGGGCTGGAACAGCTGGAACAGCTTCGGCTGCGGCATCACCGAGGCGCAGGTCCGCCAGGCCACCGACGCGATGGTGAACTCGGGGATGCGCGACACGGGCTACCAGTACGTCGTCGTGGACGACTGCTGGTTCGACCCGCAGCGCGACGCCCAGGGCAACCTGCGCGCCCACCCGACCAAGTTCCCCAGCGGCATGAAGGCGCTCGGCGACTACATCCACGCCCGCGGCCTGAAGTTCGGCATCTACCAGGCGCCCAACGAGAAGACCTGCGCCCAGGGCGTCGGCACCCACCCCGGCTCCACCGGCAGCAAGGGCCACGAGGTCCAGGACGCCCGGTCGTTCGCGTCGTGGGGAGTGGACTACCTCAAGTACGACTGGTGCTCGGGCAGCGGCACCCGCGACGAGCAGGTCGCCCGGTTCACGATCATGCGCGACGCCCTGCGCGCCACCGGCCGCCCGATCGTGTACAGCATCAACTCCAACAGCTTCCACGCGCCCACCGGTGACAAGTACAACTGGGGCGAGATCGCCGACCTGTGGCGAACCACCGAGGACCTGCTGGACATCTGGCAGAACGGCAACACCAACAGCTACCCGATGGGCGTGGGCAACGTCCTGGACATCACCGCCCCGCTCGCCGTCCAGTCCGGACCCGGGCACTGGAACGACCCCGACATGCTCGTCGTCGGCCGCCCCGGGCTGAGCCTGACCGAGTCCCGGGCGCACTTCGCGCTGTGGGCGCTGATGGCCGCGCCGCTGATGGCGGGCAACGACATCCGCACCATGTCCGCCGACGTCAGCGCGATCCTGCGCAACCCGCGACTGCTGGCCGTTAACCAGGACCAGCTCGGCGCGGGTGGCAGGCGGGTGCGCGACGACGGCAACACCGAGGTCTTCGCCAAGCCCCTGTCCGACGGCTCGGTCGCGGTGGGCCTGTTCAACCGGGGCAGCGGTACCGCCACGGTGTCCACCACCGCCGCCCAGATCGGCCTGTCCGGTGGGTCGTTCTCCCTCACCGACCTGTGGACCGGTGGCACGTCCACCACCTCCGGCGCGATCTCGGCGAGCGTGCCCGCGCACGGCGTGGCCGCGTTCCGAGCCTCCGGCGGCAGCCCGATCTCCGCCACCACCTCCCGGCTGCGCGGCGTCGGCTCCAACCGGTGCGTCGACATCGAGAACGCCTCCACCGCAGCCGGTGCGACCGTGCTGCTCCAGGACTGCCACACCGCCGCGGCCCAGCAGTGGACCAGCTGGGCGGGCGGCGAGATCCGGGTGTTCGGCGACAAGTGCCTCGACGCCTACAACCAGGGCACCACCAACGGCACCCGCGTGATCACCTGGTCGTGCAACGGCCAGGACAACCAGAAGTGGACCCTCGGCTCCGACGGGTCCATCCGCAACACCCGTGCCGGCCTGTGCCTTGACGCCGAGCAGGCCGGCACCGCCAACGGGACCCGGCTGATCCTGTGGACCTGCAACGGCCAGAACAACCAGAAGTGGAGCCGTGCCTGACGGTCGCCCTGAGCGGCGCGCTCACCGTCCGGTGCTGCGCACTCCGCAGCACCCGGTCCCGGACTCCGGTCCCCTCGCACGCAAAGCCTCGCGAGGGGACCGGGGGCCGGCCCGCGCCGATCGGCCCGACGTCCACCCGTGATCCCGGGAAGGAGCACCGTGCGCACCTGCCGCGACCCTGTGATCGGTGGATCCCACCCGCACCCGAGCGTGTGCCGAGTCGGTGACGACTACTACCTGGTGTGCTCCAGCTTCGAGTACTTCCCCGGCGTGCCGATCTTCCACAGCCGCGACCTGGTGCACTGGCGGCAGGTCGGCAACGCCCTCGGCCGGCCGGAACAGCTGCGGCTGTCCGTCGACACGCCCGCGTCGCGCGGGATCCACGGGCCCACCATCCGCTACCACCGCGGGCGGTTCAGGGTGATCGCGACGAACATGTCGGCGGGCGGCAACTTCGTCGTGACGGCCGACCGCCCGTGGGGGCGGTGGTCGGACCCGGTGTGGATCGACCTGCCCGGTGTCGCCCCAGACCTGGCGTGGGACGAGAACGGCAACTGCTGGTGCACCACGTCCGATGGACACATGGCGCGCATCCACCCTGACACGGGAACCGTGCTGGAAGGTCCATGGCGGACGTGGCGCGGCAGTGATCGCCAGTACCCGGAAGCGCCCCGCCTGTGCCACGTCGGCGACTGGTGGTACCTGCTGTCCAAGCACGGCCACGCGCTCACGGTCGCCCGCGCGCGCACGCCCCGCGGACCGTTCGAACCCGCGCCGGGCAACCTCGGCGACACCTCACGGCCGATCCGGAGCATCGGCCGCCCGGACCTCGTCACCACACCGGACGGGGCCTGGTGGCTGGTGCGGCCCGGAGCACGCGAACACCCGTCGGGTTTCCACGTGCTCGGCCAGGAAGTGTTCCTGACGCCCGTGCGCTGGGAGAACGAGTGGCCCGTCGTGGACGAGGGGACCGAAAGGCCCACACCGGGGGAGTCGCACCCACCGCTGCCGGCGCGCGACGACTTCGACGAGTTCGTCCTCGCCCCGTCCTGGATCTCCCCGCGTGGTCGCCCGGACGGGTCCTGGTCGTTGACCGAACGTCCCGGCTGGTTGACGCTGCGCGCCACCGGCGACACCCTCGACCGCCCCGGCTGCACGTTCGTCGGGCGCCGACTGGGGCACCTCGACTCACGGGTGTCGGTCCGCATGGACCCCGGCACGGCCCGAGCGGGTCTGAGCATCCGGCGCGACGAGGCGCACCACTACGACTTCGAGGTCGTGCCCGGCCGGGTGGACGTGGTCGCCAGGATCGGGCCGGTGCGCCAGGTCGTGGCCAGCCGCACCACGCGTCCCGGGCCGGTCACGCTCACGGTCGTCACCCGCACCACCGACCTCGTGCCGCCGTCGTTCGTGCGCCCGACCGACGAACCCGCCGGCGTCGAGCCCGCCGGACCCGACACCATCGCGTTCCACGTCGACGGCGATCCGGGCCCGCTGGCCGAACTGGACGGTCGGTACCTGTCGCCCGAGGTCACCGGCGGTGCCGCCGGGCGGGTCGTCGGCATGTACGTCACGCGCGGTGTCGCGGCGTTCGACTGGTTCGACTACCGCGGCCTCGGCTGACTTCTCGTGCCTACCGACTGATGTCCTACCTGGAGGTGCTCTTGATGAAATCCACGTCGTTGTCCGCAGCGGCACCGCGACGAGCCGGTGCTCTGCTCGTCGCCGTCCTGTGCGCCTTGGCGCTCCTCCCCGCGGTGGCCAGGGCCGATAACCCGATCGTGCAGCACATGTACACCGCCGACCCGGCGCCGCTGGTGCACAACGGTCGGGTGTACCTCTACACGGGGCACGACGAGGACGGCTCGACCTGGTTCACGATGAAGGAGTGGCGGGTCTGGTCGTCGGCCGACATGGTCAACTGGACCGACCACGGTTCGCCGATGAGCCTGGCCACGTTCTCCTGGGCGAGCAAGGACGCGTGGGCCGGGCAGGCGATCCACCGCAACGGCAAGTTCTACTGGTACGTGCCCGTGGTCAACCGCGCCACCGGCCGGATGGCCATCGGCGTCGGCGTCGCCGACAGCCCGACCGGCCCGTTCCGCGACGCGATCGGCCGCCCGCTGGTGGAGAACGGCGAGATCGACCCGACCGTCTTCATCGATGACAGCGGCCAAGCGCACCTGTACTGGGGCAACCCGAACCTGTGGCACGTGCGGCTCAACGCAGACATGATCTCGTTCTCGGGCAGCCCCACCCAGATCCCGCTCACCACCGCCGGGTTCGGCGCTCGGACCGGCGACCCGAACCGGCCGACGCTGTACGAGGAAGGGTCGTGGGTCTACAAGCGCAACGGCCTGTACTACAACGTCTTCGCCGCCAAGTGCTGCTCGGAGTTCATCGCCTACTCCACCGCACCCGGTCCCACCGGACCCTGGACCTACCGCGGCACGATCATGCCCACCCAGGGCTCCAGCTTCACCAACCACGCCGGGATCGTCGACTTCAAGGGCAGCTCCTACTTCTTCTACCACAACGGCGCACTGCCCGGCGGAGGCGGTTTCACCCGCTCCGTGGCGGTGGAGAAGTTCACCTACAACGCCGACGGCACGATCCCGACCATCAACATGACCACGTCCGGCGCACCCCGGGCGGACACGCTCAACCCCTATGTGCGCCAGGAGGCGGAGACGATCGCCTGGGGCTCGGGCGTGGAGACCGAACCGTCGGCCGAGGGCGGGATGAACGTCGGCTGGATCGAGAACGGTGACTACATCAAGCTCAAGGGTGTCGCGTTCGGCACGGGCGCGAGGACGTTCAGCGCCCGGGTCGCCTCCGGCGCCGCCGGCGGCACCATCGAGGTCCGGCTGGGCGGCCCCACCGGCACGGTGGTGGGGCGTTGCGGCGTTTCCGGCACCGGCGGCTGGCAGAACTGGACGAGCGTCTCCTGTCCGATCTCCGGCGCGACGGGTACCCAGGACCTCTACCTCCGGTTCAGCGGCGGCAGCGGTTACCTGTTCAACGTGAACTGGTGGCAGTTCGGCGCGTAGCGCACTTCCTGGGGCTTGGCGAAAGGATTTCGCTAAAGTTAGCGCTAACAATTTTAGCATTTCTGAGAATTGACTGCGCTGGTTTGCGTGGTTACATTCGAGTTGCGTCTGGGAGCGCTCCCAGAGATGGCTGTACCCGTATCCACGACACAGCAACGACGCTGCGAGGACCCTGAATGAGTGCAACGAAACTGGCACGCGGCGGCGCCGCTGCCGCCGCCCTGACTCTGTGTTCGGGGCTGCTGGTGCTGGCAAGCACCTCAGCCAGCGCGGCCCCCGGATGTTCGGTCGACTACCGGGTCAACCAGTGGGACACCGGCTTCACGGCCAACGTCACGGTCAAGAACCTCGGCGACGCGATCTCCGGCGGGTGGACCCTGGAGTGGGACTTCCCCGGCAACCAGACGATCACCAACGGCTGGAGCGCGACCTACGCCCAGTCCGGTCAGCACGTGAGCGCGAAGAACCCCGGCTGGGCGGCGGCGCTGCCCACTGGTGCATCCGCGACCTTCGGTTTCAACGCCTCGTACTCGGGCGCGAACGCCATTCCCACGTCGTTCAAGCTCAACGGCACCACGTGCGGCGGTGGTCCGACGACCACGACATCAACTTCGACATCAACTTCGACGTCGACGTCGACTTCCACATCGACCTCAACGACGACCTCCACGACCACGACTACGACGACCACGCCGGGGAACCCTGGTGAGCACGTGGCCAACCCGTACGTGGGCGCCAAGGGCTATCTGAACCCCGACTACGTCGCGAACGTCAACAGCCTGGCCGACGCGACCGGCGGTGCCCTCGGCACCTCCATGCGCAAGGTCGCCCAGAACTCCACCGCCGTGTGGATGGACCGCATCGGCGCCATCACCGCCGGACGGGGGTTGACCGGTCACCTCGACGAGGCGCTGCGGCAGTCTTCCGGCGGCACACCAGTGGTGATCCAGGTCGTCGTCTACGACCTGCCCAACCGCGACTGCGCGGCACTGGCGTCCAACGGCGAGCTGAAGGTCGGCGAGAACGGTCTGGCCCGGTACAAGGCCGAGTACATCGACCCCATCGCCGCGATCCTGGCCGACCCGAAGTACCGCGACCTGCGGATCGTCGGGATCGTCGAGCCCGACTCCCTGCCCAACCTCGTGACGAACCTGAGCAAGCCCAAGTGCGCCGAGGCCAGTTCCAGCGGTGCCTACGTCCAGGGCATCCAGTACGCCCTGAACAAGCTCAGCGCGATCCCGAACGTCTACAACTACGTGGACATCGGGCACTCCGGGTGGTTGGGCTGGGACTCGAACATGGGTCCCTCGGTGCAGTTGATCGCCAACACCATCAAGGGCACCACCAAGGGCGTCAACAGCGTGGACGGGTTCGTGTCGAACATGGCCAACACCTCGCCGACCGACGAGCCCAACCTGCCCGACCCGAACCTGAACGTCGGGAGCCAGCAACTGCGGTCCGCGACCTTCTACCAGTGGAACCCGTACTTCGACGAGGCCGACTTCGGCGCGGAGATGCGTAACCGGTTCATCTCGGCCGGTTTCCCCAGCGGCATCGGCATGTTGATCGACACCTCCCGCAACGGCTGGGGCGGCCCGAACCGGCCCACCGGTGCGAGCGGCTCGACGGTGGACGCGTACGTGAACTCCGGCCGCATCGACCGCAAGCTCCACCGGGGCAACTGGTGCAACCAGAGCGGCTCCGGCATCGGTGAACGGCCCACCGCCGCGCCGCGTGCGGGCTTCGACGCCTACGTGTGGATCAAGCCTCCGGGTGAGTCCGACGGCATCGCGACCAAGACCGACGGCCCGAACGAGGAAGGCAAGCAGCACGACCCGATGTGCGATCCGGCCTTCCGCGGCGACGAGCAGGCCAACGGCCGCAACCTGACCGGTGCCATGCCCGGTGCGCCGCACGCCGGCGTGTGGTTCCCCGCCGGGTTCACCTCGCTGGTCCAGAACGCGTACCCGGCGCTGTGAAAGGACACACGATGACGCGGAGGAAGCAGACCGCGGCCGCGTGCGTCCTGTCGAGCGCGCTCGTGGCTGCGGCCGTGGGCCTGGCGGTGGGCGGCGGCGCGACCGCACAGGCGGCCGAGTCGGTGTTCTACGTCGACCCGGCGAGTTCCAGCGCGAAGTGGGTCGCCGCCAACCCCGGCGACTCACGGACGCCGGTCATCCGTGACCGGATCGCCTCGGTCCCGCAGGCGCGGTGGTACACCACCACCAACACCTCGACGGTGCGCTCGGAGGTCAGTTCTTTCGTCGGAGCGGCGGCTTCGGCCGGGAAGATCCCGATCCTGGTGGTCTACAACATCCCCAACCGGGACTGCGGCGGCGCCAGCGGCGGCGGCGCACCGTCCCACTCGGCCTACCGGGCGTGGGTGGACGAGGTCGCGGCGGGTCTGGCCGGTCGTCCCGCGACGATCGTGCTCGAACCCGATGTGCTGCCGATCATGAGCAACTGCCAGAACGCCGACCAGCAGAGCCAGACCAGGGCGTCCATGTCCTACGCGGGCAAGAAGCTCAAGTCCGGTTCCGCGCAGGCCAAGGTGTACTACGACATCGGCAACTCGGCCTGGCTGAGCCCGTCGGAGGCCGCGAACAGGCTGCGTGCGGCCGACATCTCCAACAGCGCCGACGGCATCTCCTCGAACGTGTCGAACTACCGCAGCACGTCCGACGAGGTGAACTTCGTCAAGAACGTCCTCAACGCCGTCGGCGACAGCAGGCTCAAGGCGGTGGTGGACACCAGCCGCAACGGCAACGGCCCGCAGGGCACCGAGTGGTGCGACCCGCCTGGGCGCGCGATCGGCACGCCCAGCACGACGAACACGGGCGACGCGAGGATCGCGGCCTTCCTGTGGGTCAAGCTGCCGGGTGAGGCGGACGGCTGCATCGCGCCGGCCGGCCAGTTCGTGCCGCAGCGCGCGTACGACCTGGCGATCGCGGCGGGTCCGACATCGACGACGACATCGACGACGACCACCACCACTACCACCACGGGCAACAACCCCGGCGGCGGCTGCACGGTGACTCACCGCGTGGTCAGCCAATGGACGGGCGGGTACACCGGCGAGATCGTGATCACGAACCGGGGACAGTTGATCAACGGCTGGACCCTCACGTTCTCCGCGCCGGGGGTGTCCGTCACGCACGGCTGGAACGGGACGTGGACCGACACGGGTGGCGACGCAGTCCGTGTCGGCAACGCGTCCTGGAACGGAACGCTCGCTACCGGTGGGCAGACGACCATCGGGTACAACGCGAGTTACAACGGAGCAACGCCGCCGTTCTCGTCACCGGCGTTGAACGGCACCCCGTGCTCCTGACACCGTAGCCGGCCTGAAGCGGTTCCCCGTCGCGGCCATCGCCTCCGCCCGACGGGGAACCGCTGTGCTTCCCGGGCTGCTGCACCCGCAGCCCGGGAAGTGCCCGCCGCGAACCAGTACCCGGGCGTCGGGGAAGCACAGACGCTGCCGGGTTTCGTGCCGAAGGTGTAGTGGTCGCCTGAGCCCTGCTGTGCCAGAGATCGGCATACTGTGCCACATCGTGGGACGATGTTGGATGGAAACGATTGTCATGAGCTACGGTCCGGTCGTTCACTTTTCAACGACCTCGGGACAGGCTGATGCACCACCGCACGCCCTTGGCTGCCGCCGGCCTCATGGCGGTCTCCGTTCTCCTCTCTGGGTGTTTCGCGACCGGGGCGACGGGAACCGACGACCCTTCCGGCGGAGGCCGGATCAAGGTGGCGATGATGCTGCCGCCGCGGTCGGGGTTGTCGCCGTTCAGCGACGACGCCTTCAAGCTGTCGCGCTGGTCGACGGCGGAGACGCTGGTGAACCTGGACGAGAAGGGCGACGCGCGGCCCGCGCTGGCCACTCGGTGGAGCCGCACGTCGGACACGACGTGGGAGTTCGTCATCCGGGACGGTGTGACGTTCCACGACGGCAGCGCGCTGACCGCGGCCGTGGCCGCGAACACGCTGACCCGCGCGATGAAGGCCTCGCCCAAGCCGCGCATCCTCGACGGTGTCCAGTTGGAGGTCCGTGCCGAGGCGGGCAAGGTCGTGCTCACCACCGGCGTGCCGGATCCGCTGGTGCCGCAACGACTCTCCTCGCCGCAGCTGTCCGTCCTGGCCGAAAGCGCGTACGCCGGGGACGGCAAGGTCAACCCGGTCGGCGCCGGGAGCGGCCCGTTCAAGCTGGTGAAGGTCGACGGCACGACGAGCGCCACGCTCGACCGCTTCGACGGTTACTGGGGTGAGAAGGCGAAGGCCGCGGGCATCGACGTCTCCTTCGTGCCGGACGGCGCCGCGCGTGCCGCCGGCATCCGCAGCGGCGAGGCCCACATCGCGGAAGCGGTTCCGGTGTCCCAAGCCGCGCTGCTGGACCAGCAGACGATCACCGAGGTGCCGATGCCGCGCACCAACACCCTCTACCTGAACACCAAGTCCGGCCCGTTCATCGATCCCGCCCTGCGTGCTGCGGCCCGTGAGGCGATCGACGCCGAGGCGATCGTCAAGGGCGTCTACGAGGGACGGGCCGACGTGGCGAAGGGCCTGCTGGGGCCTGCGCTGCCGTGGGCGGCCGAGGGTCGCAAAGCCTTGGGCGACCGGACGAAGGCAGCGGATCCGAAGGGCGTGACGATCACCCTCGCGACGTTCACCGACCGCGCCGAACTGCCCGAGGTCGCGTCGGTGTTGCAGCAGCAACTGCAGGACAAGGGGTTCACGGTGAACCAGGTCGTGCGCGAGTACGCGCACATCGAACAGGACATGCTGGCCGGCAAGTTCGACGCGTTCATCCTGTCCAGGGCGACGGTGCTGGACTCCGGCGATCCCGTCGCCTACCTGAGGTCGGACTTCGCCTGCGACGGGTCGTTCAACATCGCGAAGCTGTGCGACCCGGCGGTGGACGCGGCCGTGGTGAAGGCCGTCGGTGTGGAATCCGGTGATCAGCGGCGTGCCGCGATCCTGGAGGCCGAGGCGGCGGTGCTGCGGACCGACGCGGCGATCCCGATGCTGCACGAGCGCGTCATCCAGGGTGACGCGACGTCGGTGGCGGACTCGGCCAAGGACCCGCGTGAGCGGCTCCTGGTCACCGCGACCACCCGGCTGAAGTGAGCGGCGTGTCGGTGCGCGAGCGCGCCGGTGTGCTCCTGGCGCGCGCCGGCGCGCTCGCGCTGATCGTCGCGGTCGTGGGGGTGCTGCCGTGGCTGTCAGGCCGAGATCCGGCGCTGTCCGTGCTGCGCGCCCGTTCCGCCGAACAGGAGCCGACGCCCGAGGCGTTGGAGTCCGTGCGTCGGGAACTGGGGCTGGACGCGAGCCCGGCGGGGCTGCTCGGCGACTGGCTGGGCGGGGTGCTGCGCGGTGACCTCGGGCGGTCCTGGGTCAGCGGCGCCGAAGTGCTGCCCTCGGTGCTGTCCGGTCTGGGTGTCTCGTTGACCCTGATGGGCGCGGCGTTGGTCGTGACCTTGCTGTTGGCGTGCGCGTTGTGTGCGCGGACGGTCGTGCGCGGGGCGCGGGGGACGCTGCGAGGTGGTTCGGGTGGTGGCGGCGGTGCCGCGGCGTTGGCGGCGTTGCCGGAGTTCCTCGTCGCCACGATCTTGTTGATCGTCCTGTCGGTGTGGCTCGGGTGGTTCCCGCCGTACGGCTGGCAGGGACCGCGGCACCTGGTGCTGCCCGCGCTCGCGTTGGGCGTCCCGGCGGGTGGCGTGCTGGGACGATTGGTGGACGACGCGCTGCCTGCCGTGTTCGAGGAGCGGTGGGTCGGGCTGTGGCGGTCCTCGGGGTGCACGGCCGGCGTCATCGCGTCGGCGGCGCTGCGCCGCGTCCTGCCTCTCCTGCTGCCGCAGATCGGTCTCGTGGCTGTCGGCCTGACCGGTGGCGCGGTGGCCGTCGAGACGGTGTTCGCGGTGCCCGGCATCGGCCGTACCGCCCTGAACGCCGCGGAGTCCCAGGACTTGCCGCTGTTGCAGGCTTCGGTGCTCGCGCTGGTGCTCCTGGGTGCGGTCGCGGGATCGCTGGCGGCGGTGGCCCGGCACCGGCTGCTCGGACCCGGGTTGCGTGACGCCGCGCTGTCGCTGCCCGCGCCGGTCGCAGGAGCGACAGGCCCTCTGCGGCAAGCGGTTCCGGTCGTGTGCGCGATCGTCATGGCCGTGGTCGTCGGTTGGGGGCTGCTGCTGGAGCCACTGCGGCTGGATGCGGCCGCCCGGTTCGCGAGCCCGTCGTGGGCGCACCCGCTGGGCACCGACTCGCTCGGCCGGGACGTCCTCGCCAGGGTCGGGCACGGCGCGGCCGCGACGCTCGGTGTGGCGGCGGGCGTGTGCCTGTGCTCCTACGTGATCGCGGTGGTGCTGGGATTCCTGCCGGGTCCGGCGTCGGGCGTGGCGGAGACGGCCAACGCCGTGCCCCCGGTGATCGCGGGCATCCTGGTCGCCGCTGTGCTCGGCCCCGGAGCCGTCGGCGCGTCCATCGCGGTCGCGCTCGTGTCCTGGCCGCCGCTCGCGGCCCACGCGGCGGCGTTGGTCCAGGAAACCCGCGCCGCCGCGCACGTGACGGCGTTGCGCGCCATCGGGTCGCCACCGTCCTGGATCCTGCTGCGCCACGTGCTGCCGGCGGTGGCCGGTCCGGTCGCGCGGCACGCCGTCCTGCGCATGCCCGGCATGGCACTCGCCATGGCGTCCCTGGGCTTTCTCGGGCTCGGTGCGCAGCCACCCGCACCGGAGTGGGGCCTGATGCTGGCCGAGTCGTTGCCCTATGTGGAGCGTGCTCCGCTGGCGGCGCTCACACCGGGGGCCATGCTGCTGGTGCTCGCCGCGCTGGCGGTGTCGTTGTCCACGTTGCGCGGATGGGGCAGGACGAATTCCGGCCTGTTCGGCGTGATTCGGAGTCGCCGGGCGCCGATCACCGAAGGGGTTGGTGCGTGATGAGCACTGAAGCACTCCTGGAAGTTCGCGGCCTGCGGATCACCGCCACCCGGCCGCACGAGGTCGATCTGGTGCGCGACGTGTCCTTCGAGGTCGCGGCAGGCGAGATGCTCGCCGTGGTGGGGGAGTCCGGGGCGGGGAAGTCCATCACCGCGCGAGCCGTGCTCGGGTTGCTGCCCGCCGGGATGCGCGTGTCCGGCAGTGTTCGGTTCGACGGCGAGGAACTGGTCGGCGCCTCGGATGCGGTGTACCGGAAGCTGTGGGGACACCGGATGGCCTTCGTGCCCCAGGACGCGCTGTCCGTGCTCAGTCCCGTGCACACCGTCGGAGACCAACTCGCCCTCGCCGTCCGGTCGGTGCGGGGAGTGGGGCGCAAGGCGGCGCTGGAGCGGGCTGTGGCCGCGCTCGACCGCGTCGGCATCCCGGACGCCGCCCGCCGCGCCCGCGCCTACCCGCACGAGTTCTCCGGTGGCATGCGCCAGCGCGCGGTGATCGCCATGGCGACGGTCAACGACCCGGACCTCGTGGTGGCCGATGAGCCGACCACCGCGCTCGACCCGACTGTCCAGGCTCGGATCCTGGACCTGCTGGACACGCTCCGCGAGCGAGCCGGGATGGCGGTCGTCCTGGTCACGCACGACCTCGCCGTCGCCGCCGTCCACGCCGACCGGGTGCTGGTGATGTACGCGGGCCGGCACGTGGAGTCCGGTCCGGTCCACCGAGTCCTGCGGAACCCACGTGCCCCCTACACCGCAGGCCTGCTCGCGTCGTTGCCTCCGCGGCACGCGGAGAGCAGGTACCTGCCCGCCATGCCCGGAGCGCCCGTGACGACCGGTTCCCCGCCGGCGGGGTGCGCCTTCGCTCTGCGCTGTCCTGCGGCCACGGACCACTGCACGCGGCACGAGCCCGAGCCCGCCGAGTGGCAGGACGGGCACTGGGCGTCCTGCCACCGGCTCGCAGAGCTGCCGCGGCGCACCACGGACCTGTTCGCGGGGAGCACGGCATGACAGCGCCACTGCTCGAAGTTCGGGACCTCGTCGTCCGCTACCCGGCACGTGGGCGCCGGACGCCGCCCGTCCTGGCGGTGGACCGGATCTCCTTCACCGTGGACGCGGGGGAGACGCTCGCCCTGGTCGGCGAGTCCGGATCCGGCAAGTCCAGCACCGCCGCGGCGGTGCTCATGCTGCGCAAGCCCGAAGGCGGCTCCGTCCGTTTCGGAGGTCGTGAGCTGACCACTGTGGAGGAGCCTGGACTACGAACGCTCAGGCGTGGTTTCCAGCCGGTGTTCCAGGACCCGTACGGTGCGCTCAGCCCGCGCACGACGGTGTTCGACGCCGTCGCCGAGCCGCTGCGCGTCCAGGGCCGCTGGGATCCCGCGACCGGTCCCGCGCGGGTGGCCGAGCTGCTCGACCTCGTGCACCTCGACCGGTCCGTCGCCCGGAGGCTGCCGCACGAGCTGTCCGGCGGGCAGTGCCAACGCGTCGGCATCGCCCGGGCGTTGGCGAGCGAGCCGAGGCTGCTGGTGCTCGACGAACCGGTTTCCGCGCTCGACCCGTCGATGCGCGCCGGAGTGGTCAACCTGTTCACCGAGTTGCAGGACGAGCTCGGGCTCGCGCAGCTGTTCATCTGCCACGACCTCACGCTGGTCCGGCACGTCGCACACCGCGTCGCGGTGCTGCACCGCGGCCGCATCGTCGAGTCGGGCCCCGCTCGCCAGGTGTGCGACGCACCCACCCACGACTACACCCGCGAGCTGCTGTCCTCCGTACCCGATCCGGACCGCCTGACCGTGAAGGACGGGCACGGATGGCGGCATGCGTCGTCGCGTTGCGAGCTTGCCTGACGGATCGCCGTTTGGCACTATCACGGCCGCCGTGCTCGGCGCCGGCCTTCGGTTATCGCGTAGGAGGTGTGGTGCCCAGACGGTGGTTGGTGGCCTCGGTGGCGGCGACCCTGTTGTTGGCGACCGCGGCTGTGGTGGGTGTGGTCGTGCAGCGGGATCGGACGGGCGAAGCGGGTGATCCGGTTGCCGCTGCCGGCGTGGACAGTCGGTCCCCGGTCGGTGCGGCCTCGGCCACACCGACCGTGAGCGAGTCGGTGACCGTGTCGCCGAGCGCGGCGATCGGCACGGCCGCCACCGTCCCGTCGACGTCGGTGACCCCGCCGTCGGTGACCTCGACGTCGGTGCCCGCCGCGGTCGCGGGTGACGCGCCGCTGGCCGGGAGGATCAAGCCAGGGGTCACCAACCAAGGGGTGGCGACGTTCTACGACTCCGATGGCGGCGGCGCGTGCCTGTACGACCCCGGCCCCGATCCGTTGACCGCCGCGATGAACTGGGCGGACTACGAGGACGCCAAAGCGTGCGGCGCCTACGTCCTGGTTCGGGCGTCCAACGGCGCGAGCCTGACGGTGCGGATCACCAACCTGTGTCCGCAGCCGTGCCGGGTCGGGCAGTTGGACCTGAGCGCGGAGGCGTTCGCCCGGCTGGCGGCGCCCAACCTGGGAGAGATCCCGATCACGTGGACGCTGGTGAGCCCCGCGGTGTCGAAGGGGATCTCCATCCGCTACAAGACCGGGTCCAGTAGGCACTGGTGCGCAATCCAGGCCATCGACCACCGCAATCCGGTGGCACGACTGGAAGTCCAGGCAGGCGGGCAGTGGAAGCAGCTGCAACGGACCGACTACAACTACTTCCTCTCCGAGAACGGTTCCGGATGCGGCGGGGCCATCGCGGTCACCGACATCTACGGCCAACGCCTGGTCGTGGACCCCTTGCCGATCAAGCCCGACGTCGTCCAGGCCACGAGCCTGCAATTCGCCGCACACTGACCCGGGGTGGGCGGCCGGTCGGTCGGCCGCCCCACCCCGGGTCAGCAGGGGGAGTTGGTCTGTCAATTACGAGACGGCGCGGTTCTATCGGGTTGGGTGACCACCTGGGCACCCGGCGAGGGCGGTGGCCGGCGCCCGGGATGCCCGCGGACCGATCACGTAGAGCGGCAGCGTGTATACGGCCACGTCGGCGGCGTGGAGTACTCAGGGGTCCGCCACGGTGAGCAGCACGAATCCGGTGGTGAACGGGCGGCCGGACCACGCCGTCGGGCAGCGGTGACGAGCGGTCCGCCCTACCCGGACACGTGCTTGGCACGTTGTTCGACGACCCAGGTCGCGATCTGCGCGCGGGAGGTGAACCCGAGTTTGGTGAGGATGTGCTCGGTGTGGGTTTCCGCGGTGCGCACGGAGATGACGAGTCGGGTGGCGACTTTTTTGCTGGTCAGGCCTTCGGCGATCAGTTCGGCGATCTCCCACTCGCGGCGGGTCAGCAGTCGCGGCGCCTGTGTCGGCACGGTCGCCGTCGGCGGGGGGACCTCGCCCAGGGCGAACGCCACGGCCTCGTCCGTGCTCATCACCCGCCCGCGCTCGAACGCCGCCTCGAACCGCTTGCGGCCGAGGCGTTCCCGCGCGACCCGCTCGCAGTCCACGTGGTAGGGGTACTGGTGCTGGTAGGTCTCCAGCGGCCGACCCATGATCTCCCAGAGCCGGTCCGCGATGCCGAGCAGCGTCGCCACCCGCTCGGGAGGCGCGAACGCCGCCTCCGTCCAGGCCAGCGACTCGACCGACCAGCCGAACCCGGTGAGGTCGCGGATGTCCCGGCGCAGCCGGATGCTCTCCCGGTACAGCTCGGCGGACCGGCTGTGGTCGCCCTGTTGCATCGCGAACAGGCCGAGCGCCCAGAGGGCCCAGGACCGGTGGAAGCACTCGCCGGCCGAACCGGTGATCCGCAGCGACTCCTCGTGGTAGGCGTTGGCGCGGTCCGAGTCGCCGAGCAGTCCCGAGGAGATCGCACAGCCCAGCAGCATGTTGAGGCGCATCGGCAGGTCGACCCCCGGCGGCAGCACGGCCAGCCCTCGTTCGATGATCTCGATCGAGCCGGGGAGGTCACCGCTGTACATCACGGCGCACCCGGACACCCAGCAGGCATGGGCGTCGATGGTGGGGTCGTCCAGACCGGCGGCGATGCCCTCGGCCTCCTCCAGACGCCGGAGGCCGCCCTCGATGTCCCCGGCGCCCAGCGCCAGCGCACCGTCGGTGAGCAGGGCCCTGGCGCGGACGGCGGTCGGCGGGCTCGGCTGGTCGAGCGCGCGTGACAGCCACAACCTGCCCTCCTTGGTCCAGCCGCGGCCCCACCAGTAGAAGTGGAACAGTGCCGCCAGCATTCGCATCGCGGGTTCGACCTCGCCGGGCTCGCCCAGGCAGTAGGCCATGGCCGCTTGGATGTTCGAGTGCTCCCGGTCCAGCCGGCCGAACCACTCGACCTGTTTGGGGCTGACCCAGTCCGCCTGGGCCCGTTCCACCAGCTCCAGGTACCAGTCGCGGTGCCGGCGGCGCAGGTCGGCGTGCTCACCGGTCCGCTCCAACTGCTCCACGCCGAACTCGCGGATGGTCTCCAGCACCCGGTACCGCACGACGTCGCCGTGCTGTTCCCTGACCAGGATCGACTTGTCCATCAGGGACGCCACCAGATCCACCACGTCACCGACATCCAGCACGTCACCCGCGCAGACCTCTTCCGCGGCGTCCAGTTCGAACGCGCCCGCGAACACCGACAGGCGCGCCCACAGCAACTGCTCCCCGGGGGAGCACAGGCCGTGGCTCCACTCGATGCACGCCCGCAACGTCTGCTGCCGCGCGGGCACGTGCCGCAGCCGGGTGGTCAGCAGGTGCGGCTGATCGGCCAGCCTGGCGAGGATGTCCTTCTCCGACAGCGCGCGCAGGCGTGCCGCGGCCAGTTCGATCGCCAGTGGGAGGCCGTCGAGGCGCTGGCAGATCTCCACGATCGCCGCGCCGTTGTGCTCGCCGACGGTGAAACCGGGCCGGGTCGACGCCGCCCGTTCCACGAACAGGGCCACCGCCTCGGAGCGGATCAGGTCCTGGTCGGCGAGCGGCAGGTCGGGGTCGGGCAGCGTCAGCGGCGGCACCGGCAGGACGGCCTCGCCCTGGATGCCCAGCCACTCCCGGCTGGTCGCCAGGATCCGCAGTTCCCGACAGCGCTGCAACAACTTGGCGGCCAGCTCGGCGACCGCGTCGACCAGGTGCTCCGAGTTGTCCAGGACCAGCAGCAACCGGCGCGAAGCCAAGTACTCGATCATCAGCTCGACCGTCGTGCGGTCCGCGTTCTCCCGCAGGCCCACGGCCACCGCGACCGAGTTCGGCACCAGTTCGGGATCGCGCAGCTGGTCCAGCTCGACCACCACCACGCCGTCCGGGAACGCCCTGCGCACCGCGTTGGTCACTTCCAGGGCGAGACGTGTCTTGCCCACCCCACCGGGCCCGGTGAGGGTCACCAGGCGGGATGACGACAGCAGGCGCCTGACCTCGTCCACCTCGCGCCGACGGCCGACGAAGCTGCTCAGCTCCAGCGGAAGGCTCGACGTCCTCTGCCGAACGACGGAGCTCATACCACCGAACGGTAGTGCGACGCGCTCGGCAGCGCAGGGTGTGCTCACAACGGTTCGGCCACTGCCGGCACAGGAGCGGCGCCGACTTGCGAGACGTCAGGGTTCCGTCTCTTCGGGTGTTCCGGCGGCCTGCGAACGGTCGGCGTGCCGGGCGGTCGGGGAGAGGGTCCAGAGGCACCCGGCCAGGGCGATGGCGGACGGGGCGTGCGGTGGCGAAGGCGGCGGAGAAGAACGCGGGCGTGTTGGACGTGACGCCCAACGCCAACACAACCGTGCCGATGATCAGGCCCGGGGGAGCGGTCCACACCGCCGCGGTCGCCAGGCCGAGCGCCGGCGTCAACCGCACCTCGTCCGCGGCTGCTTCCAGGCTCGCCACGTCCGCTACGCGATCATGCAGGAACCGAATAGTTCCGGCTCGATATGAGTGGGGTGCTTTGGTCGCCGCTGGAAGTTTCCCTTCGTGTGTCGGCGCTGCAGCGGTTAACGTGGTGGCAGTGCCCGGGTTCGGTTGGGCGCTGAAGATCGAGCAGCAGCCGTGGGTTGCGGTGTGAAGGTGTCATGTCACTCACCGCTCCGGGCAGGGTCGGGAATCTGCCCCTGGAGCTGACCAGTTTTGTCGGCCGTCGGCGCGAGGTGGCCGAGGCCAAGCGGGTGCTGTCGGCCTCCCGCCTGGTGACGTTGACGGGGGTCGGGGGTGTCGGCAAGTCCCGGCTCGCGCTGCGGGTGGCCACGCAGGTGCAGCGGGCGTTCGACGATGGGGAGTGGCTGGTCGAGCTGGGCGAGCTGCAGGATCCGGAGCTGGTGGCGCACACCGTGGCCGACACCCTGGGGCTGCGGGAGCAGCCCACGCTGGGGCCGGGTGAGCAGCCGGGGCTCCCGCCGGTCGCGAGGCTGACGGAGTACCTCGCTGACCGGCAGGTGCTGCTGGTGCTGGACAACTGCGGACACGTGGTGGACGCGGTCGCGAAGCTGGTCGATGCGCTGCTGCGGTCCTGTCCGGGGTTGCGGGTGCTGGCCACCAGTCGGGAGCGGCTGGGTATCGGTGGGGAGGTCGCGCTGCCGGTGCCGCCGCTGTCGGTGCCGCCGCTGTCGGTGCCGGACCCACGACAGCCACACAGCTTGCCGGGACTGTCCCGGTTCGAGGCGGTGACCCTGTTCACGGAGCGGGCCGTGGCGGTGGTGCCCGGGTTCTGCCTCACGACCGACAACGATGTCGCGGTCGCGGAGATCTGTCGCCGGTTGGAAGGGCTGCCGCTGGCGATCGAGCTGGCCGCGGCGCGGTTGCCGGTGCTGTCGCCGGGGGAGATCCTGCACCGCCTGTCCGACCGGTTCCGGCTCTTGGAGACTCGTCTGCGCAGCACGCAGCCCCGCCATCGGACCCTGCGGGCCTGCATCGAGTGGAGCTACGAGCTGTGCACGCGTGCGGAACAGCGGCTGTGGGCTCGGCTGACGGTGTTCGTCGGTAGCTTCGAGCTGGCGGCGGCCGAGGGCATCTGCGCCGGGGACGGCCTGGCGTCGGAGGACGTACCCGAGCTGGTGATCTCCCTGGTGGACAAGTCGATCCTGATCTTCGAGGACGACGGCACCCTCGTGCGTTACCGACTGCTGGACACCATCCGCGAATACGGTCAGGACAAGCTGCGGGAATCCGGCCAGGACACCGAACCACGCCGGCGGCACCGGGACTGGTACGCCGAGCTCGTGGCGCGCGCGGACGCCGAGTGGATCAGTCCCCGGCAGGTGGACTGGTTCGCCCGCCTGGAGCGGGAGTACCCGAACATCCGGGCCGCGCTGGAGTTCTGCCTCACCGAACCCGGCCAGGCCGGGGCCGGGCTGCGGATGGCCACATCGTTGTACCTGTACTGGTTCGGCCGGGGGCTGCTCAGCGAGGGCCGGTACTGGCTCGGCCGTGCCCTGGCCCAGCAGCCGCGGCCCAGCGCGGACCGGGGCCGGGCTCTTTACGCCGACAGCATGCTGGCCGGGCACCAGAGCGACATCGCTGCCACATCGGCCCTGGTGGCCGAGGGACAGCAGGTCGCCGAGCAGTTGGGTGATGCCTCGACGCGCGTGCTGTTCACGCTCGCCTCCGGGTACCTGGCGACATACCGGGGCGACCTCCACCACGCGGTCGCGCTGCTGGACGCCGCCCTGGACACCTACCGTGCCGAGGGCGACATCCCCCGGCTGCTCGAAACCCTCCTCGCGCTCGCGCTGGCCAGCGAAGGGCTCGGGGACCCCACCCGGGCGTTGGCCTGCCACGAAGAGGCACTGGCGATCACCGAGCCCCGCGGCGAGGTCTGGTACCGGTCGATCTCGCTGTGGGTCCTCGGGCTGGCGCTGTGGCAGCAGGGCCACCCACGGCAGGCGGTCGGGTTGGTGCGGGAGAGCCTGCGCTTGAAACTCCCGCTCAATGACCTGCTCGGCTTCGCCTGGTGTCTGGAGGCCCTGGCCTGGATCGCGGCCGGCGAGCCGGATCGACGGCGCGCCGCCACGCTCCTCGGTGCCGTGCGGGAGTGCTGGCAGGCCATCGGCGCGTCCCCGGCGAAGTCCCCCCACCTGCGCGGCTATCACGATGAGTGCGAGCAGCGGACTCGTCGTGCGCTGGGCGAGCGGGCGTTCCAGGCCGCTTTCCAGCGCGGCGTGGACCTGGGCTTGGCAGACGCGATCGGGTACGCCCTGAACGAGAAGCCTCAGCCGGCGCGGTCACCCGTCGGCACCACGACGACTCTCACCCGACGCGAGCAACAGGTTGCCGACCTGGTCGCCGAGGGCCTCACCAACAAGGGGATCGCCGCCCGGCTGGTGATCTCCCAGCGCACCGCCGAGAGCCACGTCAAGAACATCATGACCAAACTCGGCTTCACCAAACGCACCCAACTGGCCACCTGGGTCGCCGGACAACGAGAAAACTAGAGAGCGGTGATGGCGAGCACCGGATCGGGCCGGGTGGCAGGCAACCTGCCGCCCGACGTGACGAGTTTCGTGGGTCGGCGGCAGGTAATAGCCGAGGTGAAACGCGTGCTGTCCGCGGCCCGGTTGGTGACCTTGACCGGGGTCGGTGGGGTGGGGAAGTCCAGGCTGGCCGTGCAGGTGGGGCGCGCGGTCCGTCGGGCGTTTCCCGACGGGGTGTGGCTGGTGGAGTTGGCCACGCTCGGCGATCCGGCGCTGGTGGAGCAGGCTGTCGCCGCCGCGCTGGGTTTGCGCGATCACTCGCGGCGGGATCCGGCGACCGTGCTGGCCGAGTTCCTGGAGGACAAGCGCCTGCTGCTCATTTTGGACAACTGTGAGCATGTGCTGGACGGTTGTGGCCGGTTGGTGGTTCGGTTGCTGACCGCTGTGCCGCGGTTGTCCGTGCTGGCCACCAGCAGGGAACCGCTCGGTGTCTCCGGTGAACATCGCTGGCCCGTCCCACCGCTGTCCCTGCCGCCCACCGAGTCCGGTGCGCGGGTGACGGCGTACTCCCGCGACGCGCTGGCGTTGTTCGTGGACCGGGCGGCCGCGGCTGCTCCGGGGTTCGCCCTGACCAGGGACAATGAGCCGGTGGTGACGCGGTTGTGCCGGCGGCTGGACGGGTTGCCGTTGGCGATCGAACTGGCCGCGGTCCGGATGCCGATGTTGTCGGTGGAGCAGATGCTGGTCCGGCTGGAGGACCGGTTCGCGCTGTTGACGGGCGGGAGCCCCACGGCCCTGCCGCGCCATCAGACCCTGCGGGCGACGGTCGAGTGGAGTTTCGAGCTGTGCTCGGAGGCGGAACGACTGCTCTGGGCCAGGTGTTCGGTGTTCGCCGGGGATTTCGACCTGGACGCGGCCGCACACGTGTGCGCCGGTCCGGGGCTGGCGCACCACGAGGTTCTCGGTGCGGTGGCCGGGCTGATCGACAAATCGGTTCTGGTCCGGGAGGAGTGCGGTACCGGGGTGCGGTACCAGCTCCTGGAGACCATTCGCCAGTACGGGCAGGAGCGGCTGGCCGAGGCCGGTGACACGGCTGGGCTGCGCCGCCGGCACCGCGACTACTACCTGCACCTGGCCGAGCAGGCCGACGCGGACTCGGGAGGCCCGCGCCAGCCCGAGTGGGCCGAGCGGTTGCGAGTCGAGCGGGTCAACCTCTTCGAGGCGCTGGACTACTGCCTGACGGTTCCCGGCCGGCAGCGGGAGGGCCTGCGGCTGGGCACGGCCCTGTGGTTCTACTGGATCGCCTGCGGGTTCGTCCGTGACGGCCGGTACTGGCTCGACCGGGCGCTGCAAGCCGACCAGGCACCCAGCCGGGACCGCGCGCGGGGACTGTGGATCAACGGATGGATCGCCTGCTTGCAGGGCGATTACCAGGCCGGCCTGGCTCTGGTGGAAGAAAGCCGGGACCTCGCCCAGGAGCTGGGCGAGGATACCGAGCTGGCCTATGCGACCCAGTACCTCGGCTGGGTGCGACTGGCGTCCGGCGACCCGCCGCAGGCGATTCCACTCCTTGATCACGTCCTGGCTCGCCACCGGGCATCGCCCCGGTGGACCGCGCCCGCGTTGATCATTTTTCCGATTCAGATACTTGTCGCCGGCACGGCCGGTGACACCGACCACGCCATGGACCTGCTCGACGAGTGCCGGAACATCTGCGCGGCGCTGGGAGAACGCTGGGCCTTGTCCTGGGCGTTGATCACTGCCGGCATCACGTGGTTGACAGCGGGAAACCCCCGGCAAGCGACGGCTCACCTGTGTGAGTGCCTCCGCGTCAAGCGTGACGTGACCGACCAGCTGGGCTACCCGTTCGGTGTGGATCTCTTGTCGTGGGCCGCTGCCGCGGAGGGCGACTGGGCTCGGGCGGCCGTGCTGCAGGGGGCGGCGGACAAGATGTGGGAGCCGATCGGCCGACCGCTGTTCGGCTTCGGCGCCTTGGTCGACCAGGGGCGGGAATGGCGGACACGGACTCGCGAAGCCCTCGGTGAACGCGCCTACCACGACGCCCTCCAACAAGGCGTACGGATGACCCAAGAAGAGGCCGTCACCTACGCACTGGGCGAATAGTCTTCCGCTCGTTCGCGACGTCTTCCCAGACCTCGTCGCCGAGCTGACTGCCCTCCTGGAGCAGGAAGGAGAACGCGAGCTGGCCATCAGCGCGCGGGATCTTCGTCTGGTTGGCGGGTGCGGCTGCGGCGATGACTTTTGCCAGAGCATCCGGACGGCAGATCATCCGCAGGGGCAGCCGTATGGCGCGGGCCATCGGCGCGTGCCTCTCTTGCCCTCGAAAGGCATGCTGATCCTGGACGTCGTGGACGGCCGGATCATGTACGTAGAAATACTCGATCGGCCACCCATGCACCGTCAGAGCGCGAAGCCGTGACTTTCGCTCGGGCGGGAACGCCGAGTGCGACACTCGGACTCGCCAACTCGGGCGCGGTCCGACTGGTGGGGCCTGGTTCGGAAACGGGTACGGCCACCGTTGATCATCGTGACTCGTGTGGAGTGGCGATGAGACAGTGGCCGCGGGTCACAGCGTAGATCCCGCTCGTTGGCGGGAGGCGTTCGAGGTGGCCGTGGGCCGTGTCGCGGGACGGTTCGCCCGGGTGGAACCACGGCACCGGGCAGGGTGGTCGGTGCTGGGTCTGCTGTCGGACCTGCCGCGCAAGAACTGCTGGACGATCGCGGAGCGGGCCGGGGAAGCGAATCCGCACGGTCTCCAGCTCGGAACGGTCAGGACTTGCTCGACAGGCGGACGGCGATCGGATCTCGAGCACGTCGGCGAAACTGCGCAGGTCACGGCTGGCGCGTTCGGTGATCCGCTCCAGTCGACGCCGAAACGTCTTGCGCGCCAACACTTTCGAATCGCGGTCTGTCACGACCACCATCTGCTCGGCGTCGGCCAGGTCGATCCGACGATCGCGTTGCCGACCGGCACCAGTGCCCGCAGGCGGGTCAGTCGGGTGCGGCACGTGGCTGTCCGGCGGCGGTGACAGCCACGTGCCGCACCCGTCTGGTCCGTCCGGCGGCCGTCGTCCCGTGATCCTCGCCGGGAGAATCGAGGTGTCGAAGGGAGAGCAGGGTGCCGCGTCTGGAACGTCCGCTGGTCGAGGAGGACACACCGGTGCTGAAGTTCGCAGGCGACCTGCGGAGGCTGCGGCGCGTCGCCGGGCTGCCGTCCTACCGCGAACTCGGCCGCCTGGCGAACTACTCGCCCGCCGCGCTGTCCGAGGCGGTGGCGGGGCGCAGGCTGCCCAGCCTGGCGGTGACCAAGGCGTTCGTCCGCGCCTGCGGGGGAGACGTCGAGCAGTGGACCGCCCGCTGGCGGGAGCTGGCCGCCCAGGGGCCGGACCACGGCGACGCCCCCTACGTGGGGCTGGCCGCCTACCAGGTCACCGACGCAGACCGGTTCTTCGGCCGCGAGGCCGAGGTGGGCAGACTGCTCGCGCTGGTGCGCGAACGGCCCTTCGTCGGGGTGTTCGGCGCGTCCGGTGCGGGCAAGTCCTCCCTGCTGCGCGCGGGCCTGGCCGCCCAGTGGGGCGAGCACGTGGTCATCACGCCCGGCCCGGACCCGATCACCGAGCTGGCGGCGGCACTGGCCGACCACCGGTCCGCGGTCGACGTCCGCGCCGAACTCGCCGCCGATCCCGAGCACCTGCGCGTGCTGCTGCGCCAGGCCGCCGACGACCTGCTGCTCGTGGTCGACCAGTTCGAGGAGGTCTTCACCCTCTGCCAGGAGGCCGACCGCCGGTGGCTGGTGCGGGCGCTCACCCACGCCGCCGGGGCCGCCCGTGTCGTCATCGGCGTGCGCGCCGACTTCTACGGCCACTGCGCCCGCCACCCAGAGCTGCTCGACGCGCTGCACCGCTCGCAGTCGCTCGTCGGGCCGATGAGCGCCGAGCAGCTTCGCCGCGCGGTCATCGAACCCGCCGCCCGCCGGGGAGCCTCGCTGGAGAACGCGCTGGTGGCGCGTCTGATCGCGGATGTCGCCGCCCAGCAGGGCGCGCTGCCGCTGGCCTCGCACGTGCTGGTCGAGACGTGGCGGCGGCGCCGTGGCGCGGTGCTCACGCTGGCGGGCTACGAGGACGCGGGCGGCGTCGAACACGCCCTGGCCCGCACCGCCGAACAGGTCTACGACGCGCTCCCCGAGCAGGAGAAGCAGGCGGCGCGGCAGGTGTTCCAGCGCCTGGTCACCCCCGGCGACGGCACCGAGGACACCCGCCGCCGCGTCGCCCGCGCCGAACTCGACGCGGGCGACGCGGTCCTCGACCGGCTCGCGGCGGCCAGGCTGGTCACCCTCGACCGCGACACCGTCGAACTGACCCACGAGGCGCTGCTGCACGCGTGGCCGAGGCTCGTGGACTGGCTCGCCGAGGACCGCGACTCGCTGCGCGCCCACCGCAGGCTCACCAGCGCCGCCGAAGCCTGGCGCACCCACGACCGAGACCCCGACGCCCTCTACCGCGGCGTCCACCTCGATCAGGCACGACGCCTGGCGCCCCGCCTCAACGGGGCCGAACGCGAGTTCGTCGACGCGGGCCTGGCCGCCGAACGCGACCGGGAGGCGCTGCGCAGGCGGGGTGTGCGCAGGCTGCGGCGACTCGTCGCCTGCCTCGCCGCGCTCGTCCTGCTGCTCGCCGCCACCGCCGTCTACGCGGTCACCACCCAGCGTGCCGCCACCCGCGAGCGCAACCAGGCGCTGTCGCTGCGCGCCGCCGACACCGCCCTGGGCCTGCTGGCCCGCCCGCGCGACGCGGCGGCGCTCGCCTTGGCCGCCTACCGCGTCGCCCCCACCACCCAGGCCCGCGACGCGCTCCTGCTCGCCCGCGCGGCGGGCACCGTCACCACCCTGGGCGAGGGCTACGCACGCGTGCCCGGCAGCGTTGCCGTGACCCACGAGGTCGGCCCCGAACCCGGGTCCTCGGGGATCACCTACCGCCTCTGGGTCGGCCCGGAACGCCGGAAGGCCGGGGGGATGACACTGCCGCGCGACGGCTTCCTGAACCTGCTCAGCGCCGACGAGCGCACCGCGCTCGCGGTGGTCCGCCCCGACGAGTTCCAGCTCTGGGACCTGAGCGACCCCGACGCCCCGCGCCGGACCGCCACCCTGACCGGCTGGCCGTTCCCCCAGGGCATCGACGCGGCGGGCACCCTCATGGCGGCCGTCGAGGACGGTGGCGCGGTCCACTGGCGCCCCGGCGACACCACCCGCACCCGCCTGCCCGTCGACGGCGTCGAGAGCGTCATGCCGTTGGACGACGGCACCGGCGTGGTCCTGGCGCGCCGTGACGGCGACCGCCGCCACGTGGAGGTGTGGTCCCTGGACGGACGGGTCACCCCGGTGCTCAGCCGCTCCGCCCGGCTGGGGCTGGTGACCGGTCCGGGAGGCCTGCTCGCCGTTTCCGACCTCGACGGCGCGCACCTCACCGTGCTCGACGGGGCCGGGACGCTGCTGGAGGCGGACGCGGTCCCGGAGCAGGCCTTGGTCGAGTTCTCCCGCGATGGCGAGGCCGTCATGGCGGTGCACCGCGACTCGGTGTGGCTGTGGGACCTGAGCGGCCGGGAACCGTTGTCCCTGCGTGCGCCGGGAGTGGAGTTCAGCTCGGCGCGGTACGAGCAAGGCGAACTGCTGATGGTGGAGACGCGCGGCGGGTTGTGGCGGCTCGTGGTGGACGTCGACCACGTGATCCGCGACGTGTGCGCCGACCTGGTCGACGTCGACTGGGCGGCGCACTTCCCCGGTGTGGCGGAACGGCCGCTGTGCCCGTGACGGCGCCGGGCGGGAGGGCGGACACCCGCCCGGCGCCTTTCGGTGGACCGTCAGCCGAGCCGGTAGGCCCGGATCACGGTCTGGCTCAACTCGCCGCCCCGGCCGTCGGTGGCGTGCACGCGCAGGGAGACGAACGTCCCCGGCCCGGCCCGGTTGCCCACCAGCGCCGTGCGGCCCAGCACCGGGAGGTCCGCCCAGTTCGCCCCGTCGTCGTAGGACACCTGCACGCTGAAGTGGCGCAGCGGCGGGTTGTCCACACCGCGCTGCTGGTCCACGACCAGCGGCACGGTCAGCGGGCGGTACGCGGGCGCGCTGCCCGTGGGGTCGAGCGCGGGGGCGAACCGCACCACCGACATCGGCAGCCGCCGCTCACGGGTGGTCGTGTCCGAGCGGAACGTCCAGTCCACCGCGATGCGCGTGCTGAAGTCCGAGACCTCCTGCGCGCGCGTCACCTCGGTCTGCGCCCGGAACACCGCGGGCCCCGGCGGCACCGCGAACACGCCGTGCCCGGCGTTGTCGTTCTCGCTCACCAGTTTCCCGTTGCGGTACAGCGCGGTCCGCGTGGACATGGTCCTGGAGTAGCCCTCGTTGCCCTCCCGGTCGCCGAACAGCGTCAGCGACAGCGACACCTCGTTCCCGGTGCGCGTCAGGTTCGGGTAGTCGCCGGAGTACATCATCGGACCGATGACGGGTGCGCCGAACGACCGGTCATAGGTCAGGCCCGCGCCGTACCGCTCCTCGTTCCCGCTCATCAGATTCCCTTCGTCGAAGAACAGCGTCCGCCAGCCGGTGTCCGGTGTCGTGTACCTCGTCGAGGTGGGCGTGGAGGCCACGTCGGTGGAGAAGGTCGGACCGAACGCCCCGGACGGCGCGACCACGTAGCCCGCCAGATCCCGGAACCCGCCCAGGTTCTTCAGGGTGATCGTGGTGCGCACCTTCGCCAGGTCCGACTCGCGCGGCCGGCGCACGAACCCGTCGGGCACCCGGCCCTGCGCTGCCCACCCCAGCCAGTAGGAGGCCGACGGGCTCGCGGACTGCGCGGACACGAACACGTCCAGCTGACCGGCGGGCAGCGACGGCCCCGCGTGGCCTATCCGCGTCCCTGCCTTGAAACCGCCGGGGTGGTGCACGCCCACGCTCACGGTGTCCTCGCCGAGCGTGCGCTCGGCCACCAGGCTGTGCGCGCCGGGCACCGCCGCCGGGTCGGGCGCGACGACCTCCAGCGGTCCCGCCGAGCGGGCGTCGAGGACCACCCGCGTCGCCCCCGCCACCCGCAGGTCCGGCCGGATGACGATGGTGTTCGGGCCCTCTTCCGGCCCCAGCAGCGACTGCACCAGGTAGTCGCCCTTGGGCAGCCGCGCGGTGCCGTCCCGTACGTAGGTGTGCACGCCGGTGGCCACGTTCACCAGGAGCGTGAGCCTCCTGCCCTCGGGCGCGCCGGGGTAGTCGAAGGTGATCGGGTAGCTCTCCACCTCCCGGTTCAGCCCGACCGGCGTGCGCAGCACCTCCGAGCCGTCCGCGGTCGCCACCACCGACCCCGAGTACGTGCCGTCCACGGACCCCTGCCGCGAATCACCCGTCACGGCGACCTCGGCGGTGCCGCCCGCCGGGACGGTGACCCGCGCCGGGGACACCGAGAACACCGGGTGCTCCGCGCCGTCCGGTCCGCGCGCCTGCACCGCCAGGTCCAGCGTGATCGGCTGCGCGCCGTCGTTGCGGTAGACCAGGGGTTTCGTGACGGGTGCGTCGTCGTCGTGCGGCCACTCGTGCCTGCCGAGGACGACCGACGTCGGCTCGCTGGTGATCGTCGTGGCCAACGCCGCGGCGATGTCCAGGCGGCCCGAGCCCTGCTCGTAGACGCTCAGCGCCGGGTTCGGCTTGGCCGAGGCGGTCAGTGCGGCCTTGAGCCGTGCGCCGTTCCAGTCGGGGTGCCGCTGCGCCAGCAGCGCCGCCGCGCCCGCGACGTGCGGCGAGGCCATCGACGTGCCCGACAGGGCCATGTGCTTCTCGCCGACCGGCGTGCCGAGGAACCCGCCGGTGCTCGCCTTGGCCGCGACGATGTCCACGCCCGGCGCGGTGATGTCCGGCTTGACCGCGCTGTCGGCCACCCTCGGGCCCCGGCTGGAGAAGTCCGCCAGCGAGTCGTCCCGCTCCACCGCGCCGACGGTCAGCGCGGAGTCGGCGGTGCCGGGGGAGAGCACGGTGCCCGCCTGGTCCCCGGAGTTGCCCGCCGAGACGACGAACAGCGTGCCGTGGCTCGCCGACAGGGCGTCCACGGCCGCCTCCACCGGGTCGACGTCGTCACTGGGGACCAAGCCCAGGCTGATGTTCACCACGTCCGCGCCCTGCTCCGCGGCCCAGCGCATCCCCTCGATGATCGCCGACTCCGGGCAGAAGCCCCTGCTGTCGCACACCTTCGCGTCGAGCAGCCGCCCGTCCGGCGCGACTCCCCGGTAGGGCGCGCGGTGGCCCGCGATCGTGGCCGCGACGTGCGTGCCGTGGCCGTAGTGGTCGATCCCGTCCTGCTCGTGGGTGAAGTCGCGCCCGGCGACCTCCCGCCCGACCAGGTCGGGGTGGTCGCCCTCCACGCCCGTGTCGACCACCGCGACGGTCACGCCCGCGCCGGTCAGTCCCGCCGCCCACGCCACCGGCGCCCCGACCTGCGCGGTGCTGCGGTCCAGCAGCGGGCGGGCCATCCCGTCCAGCCACACCTTGCCGGCGTCCTCGGGTAACTCCTGCCACCCGGTCGCCTTCGGCACCTCGGCGGCCACCACGTCCACGGCGGGCAGCGCGTCGGCCACCCGCGCGCCCGACGGCGGGCGGCCACCGGAAACGATCACCGGCACGGTGTCGCGCCGCGCGTCGTCGTACCCGGCCTCGACCAGCCCGGTGACGTCGAACAGCCGCCGGTCCACCCGACCCTCGGCCAGCGCCCGCGCCACGTCGGTGGGGACGACGCGCAGGCGGCCCGCGTGCCGGGTGACCTGGAACGAGACGTCCTGCCGGTGCGTGCCGGGGGTGACCGAGACGAGCCGGTCGCCGTCGAGGACGACCCGGTCGCCGGTGACGAGCGTGACGGTCTTCCGGTCGCTCGGCGACGCCTTGCCCTGCGCGCTGCCGGACGCGGTCCTGTCCGGCGCGGCTGGTGCTGTTCTATCCGGTGCTGTCCTGTCCGGTGCGGCGTGGGCGGGCGCCGCCGCTCCCGCCAGTACGGCGGCCAGCGCCAGCGCCACTGCTCTTCGCGCCACGGGACCTCCCTGTTCGTGGGGAGCCCGTACCGCGGACGGTGAACGTGGTACGGGCTCCGGTATCGATCCCGAGTCAAGCGGCGAAGCGCGTGTTCAGGTTCGTTCCCCGCAGGCTGAACAACGTGTTGTGAACACCGCCCCGGCGAGAACCCGTCGCAACACGGCAATCCGCGTGGTGCTGCGTGTGGGGGAGCGCGGTTGGCGTCGTGGCGGTTCCCGGTCGTCCCAGCAGAAACGGCACCCACAGCGCCGGGTGTGGAAACCGGAGGCGATCCGATCGAGGTTCGCCGACTCGCTTCCGCGGGTGACCAAGCACGAGACCCGACGGGGTTGACCCGCACAAGCCGGCCACACGGCGGCGGCGCTGGACTCCGGCACCCACAGCACGTTGGACACCGTTCGTGTGGACGCCACGCTGGTCGACTACCGGCGGCTGCCGGCCTGGGCGCGGCGGTTCGGCGAGCGCCGCTGGGCGGTGGAGAACGCCCGCGGTCTGGGCCGGCACCTGGCGCAATGGCTGGTCGCGCGAGGCGAGGCCGTGGTGGACGTCCCGCCGACGGCCACCGCGCGGGTGCGGGAGCTGTCGCGTGGCGGGCGTCGCAAGAACGACGTCCTGGACGCCGCGGCCGGCCCCGGAGGGCCGGTGCCGCCCCGCGCTGCGTGCACGGCCTGGCAGCCGTTCGGCCGGAACGGCGCCTCCCCCGTGTGCGAGGTGGCGCGGCTCAGGGGACGTCCGCGAGGAACACCACCCCGCCCGGCGTGCGCACCGGTTCACGCAGGCCGCGCACGCGCGGGCACCATGACGCGGCCTCGTCGGCGTGCTCGAACGACGCCGCGCCGGTGCCGAGGCCGGATCGCCGGTAGAAGGCGCGTGCCGCCTCGGGATCGGGCCCGCGGTGGACGGGGACCGCGGGCGCGCCGTCGAGGTCGTCCGGGTGCTCCCAGCCCGCGAACCCGCCCGGTTCCCACAGCGACACGACCGCGCCCACCGGATCGACCAGGGTCGCCACCCGCCCCTGCTCGGGCACGTCGAACGGCTCGACGAGCACCCGCGCCCCGGCGGCCACCGCGGCAGCCGTACGCGACTGGGCGTCGTCTACCGCCAGGTACAGCGCCACGTGGTCGGGCAGCCCGGCCGGGTAGACGGGCGCGGACAGGTCGCTGAGGCCGCCGATGCGGAACCCGCGGTGTTCGAGCACGTGCGCGGACCGCAGTCCGCCGGGGTCCGCGGCGCGCCACCCGAAGGCGGCGGTCAGCGTCCCGGCGGTGGCGGCGACGTCGCGCGCCTTGAGGTCGAACCAGCAGAAGCCGTCGGGTGAGGAGGAGTGCACGCGCCCCTTTTGCCACGGCCGGAGGGGCAGGCGCAACCGGTTTTGGCGGGCCGGTCCAGGTCCGTCGGATCGGCGAAATGCCCTGGCCGGAGCGGCGGCATGCGCGAAGATGTCCTGCGGTCGGCCCGAGTGGGTCCGGCCGCACCATGACAAGGGGGGACCATGTCGAAACGAAGATCCCTGCTCGCGCTCTGCGGGGCTGTCGCCGTCGCGCTCACCGCGCTGCCGGGGACCGCGACCGCCGCACCGCACTTCAGCCAGCTCAGCCCAGTGCTGGCCTCCCACACGGATTCGGCCGCACCGCACACCGCGTTCGCCTGGGCCGGCCAGGACGCGCCGCTGGGCGCGTCGAAGCCGGACGGCCGGCTGCACGTGTCGCGCGTCTACCTGACGTTCGACGTCGCCGCGTTCGCGGGCACGCGGGTCGGCGCCGCGACCCTGCACCTGGAGGAGAGCGCGGTGGCCGACTGCGCCAAGCGCGCGATCGAGGTGTGGGAGACGAAGACCGCCACCGCGGACCCGACGTGGGCGAACGCGCCGGAGCGCAAGCGGTGGGTGGACGACTTCACCAGCACCGGCCTCTGCGTCGGCTACCCCTCGTTCGACGTGGCGACGGTCGTGCGCGACGCGGTGAGCCGGGGCAAGTCCAGGGTCACGCTGGAGGTCAAGGTTCCCCAGCAGTTCGAGCGTGACGTGACCTACGGCCGCACGCTCGACGGGTACTACCGGGCGGCGCTGACCGTGCAGCACAACCGGGCTCCGTCCATCGTGGACCAGCACCGCTACAACGGTGGCCTGGCGTGCGCCACCACCGCCCCGTACCCGAGGCTGAACCAGCACTTCGTCGCGCTCGAAGCCCTGCCCGCCGACGCCGACCCAGGTGACCAGCAGGGTTCCGGGGTCACCGTCGACTTCGCGCTGTGGCCGCAGGACGACCCGGCGGCGCGGACCGAGCAGCGCGTGCAGTACGCCGAGACCACCAGGGTGGCGCGGTCGCAGTTCCCGGCGGCCCTGTTCACCGACGGGCGCGCCTACTCGTGGCAGGCCCGGGTCACGGACGGCGTGGACACCTCGGCGTGGTCCGAGCCGTGCCACTTCACCGCCGACGCCGCCAACCCGCCCGCGCCCGCGGTGACCTCCGCCAACTACCCGCTCGACGAGTCCGGGTGGGCCCCGGTGGGAGAGCCGGGCGTGTTCACGTTCGACGGCGGGGGCAACCCGGACGTCGCCGGCTTCGAGTGGACCTGGGGCGAGTTCTCGGTGCCCGGCTGCACGTACGGCGAGCTGAACAGGCTGATCTGCTCCGACCGGTTCGCCGGCGAGAACACCGTCCGGGCCGACCGGCCCGGCGGCACGGCCACCGTGAACCTCACCCCGCGCGGCTCGGGACCGGTCAGGCTGAGGGTGCGGACCATCGACGCCGCGGGCCGCAGCTCGGAGCCGGTCTCCTTCTGGATCTACGTGCCCAGCAGCTACCCCGAGGTGTCCGTCGTCGGCGGGCCGCCCCGGTTCAACCACGACGTGACGCTGAAGTTCACGCCGCACGCGGACGTCGCCGACCGCACGGTCGACTTCACCTACCAGGTCGACCAGCAGGAGCAGCGCGTCGTCCAGGCCGGCCCGGACGGCACGGCGACCGTCACGTTCCGCGCCGACCGGGAGAACGGCCACCGGGTGACCGTGCGCAGCCGCAGCGACAACGGCTGGACGTCGGACGAGGCGTCCTGGTCGCTGAACTTCCCGCCGTGGCCGGGCGTCACCTCGGAGGTCTACCCCTCCGACGGCCACCCGCACGGTGGGGTGGGCGTGCCGGGCACGTTCACCTTCACGCCACCGCCCACCTGGTCGGAAGTCGCCGCGTACCGGTACTCCTTCGACTGGTTCGAGCCGCACACCGAGGTCGCCGCCGGTCCCGACGGCACCGCGACGATCACCTGGGCGCCGCCGGCTCCCGGCTGGTACAGCCTGAGCGTCTACGCGGTCCGGCCCGACGGGAGCGTCAACACCTACGACGCCACATACTCCTTCGGCGTCGCCTGATCCCGCCGAGCTCCCTCCCCGTCCCGCGACGGGGAGGGACGGCCACCAGCCCGTCGTTGGCGTTGTGTCTTCTGGTGGTGTTGTAGAAGTCCGCGATCCTGTGGGGTGCCAGAACTCCGCGCTGGGCAGTTGAGCTGCGGTGATCGTGCACTGCGGATCACGGGAGCATGATCGTGCGGTGTGGCGTTGCGACTGCTGTATTGACAACTACCGCTTTGCACCGCCGCTTGTGTGAGCACACCGAAGTGCCGTCGGCCATCAGCGCCGGCGTGGGCAGCTTGGCCCAGTTCAGCCCGTTGGGCTGTGCTGGGCCGGGGATCGGCTACCCGGCCTGGTCCACCCGGTGGCGCAGTGCAGCCGAGCTGGATTGGAAGTGCGGGTCCCCCGGGTAATCGATGACGATCTCATGATCGCCCGCCCGGAGAGCCGAGGTGTGCAAGGTCGCCCGACCGTGCTGGTCGAGCGCGGCGCTGCCCAGGACGGTGACTCCCTCCCGGAACGTCAGGTTCCCTTCCGGAGTGCCTTGCCCGGGCGGGACGGGGCGCACCGATGCCCTGAGCGTCACCTCCTCCCCGACCTTGGAAGGATTCGGCGAAGAAGTCATCTTGACCACGTAGGAGCCGGCGGCGGCGGGATCAAAGCTGATGGTTCCGTCCCGCTCGAGGTTGAAGACGGTGGTGAAGACCCCGTTGGCAGTCCGGGGCAGGTAACCCTTCGCGGGAAGCAACACCGCGGAAAGCTCGCGGGAAGTCTGTGCCGCCAAGCCGAGGTTGAAGATACCCACTAGATCGCTGTCTGCATGAGCGCCGTCAATCACGAGCGGATACCCGCGCAGCACCAGGGTGTCCGTCCCCCTGCCGGCCAGGAACCCGTTGCATGAGTCAGGAAAGTCGATGCTCCCGTCGGTCTTCACGTCATAGCGCATGTCCGCGTCGATGCCCATCCGGAAGCCGTAGCCGCCGGGGGAGGTCGCCAGCTCGCTGGGCAGGACTTGCAGTCGGTGGGTCGTGGAGCGTGACAGGAACAGCAGGGTGCTCTCTCCTTGGGGTGTGCTGAACCACAGTCCGAGTGCGGTCAGGTCGTGTGACAGCCTCGTGCCGTCGATGATGATCTGCTGCCCGGTCAGTCGGAGGGTGTTGCCCTGGGTGGTGGCGAAACCGGAGAACTCGTCCGCGAGGGTCACTCGTCCGTCTCGGGTGACGTCGAATCGTAGGTCGGCGGTCACGCCCGGGCCGGGCTGGAACCCGTATCCGACCGTTCCGGCGGCGATCGGGCCGGTGGGCAGGACTTGTAGTCGGTGGGTCGTGGAGCGTGACAGGAACAGCAGGGTGCTCTCTCCTTGGGGTGTGCTGAACCACATCTCGTTCGCGGTCAGGTCGTGTGAGAGCGCCGTGCCGTCGATTTCGATCTCGTGCCCGCGCAGCCTCAGCGTGGTTCCGTCAACGGTGGCAAAATCGGACAACGGCGGATCAAGGATCACCTGCCCGTCCCGGGTGACCTCATACCGCAGATCGGCGACGACGTGATGCCCCGGATGAAACCCGTAGCCGACACCCGGTAGGACCCTGAGCGCGTGGCTCGTCAGGCGTGAGAAGCTCGGCAGGATTGCCTCCCCCCGGGGCCCGTAGAACGACATTCCGCTCATGGTCAGGTCATGGGACAGCTTCTGGCCATCGACAACGATCGGATGGCCCCTGATCGTCAACGTGTGGCCGCTCGCGGTGGCAAAGCCGGAAAACTCCTCCGCGAGCCGCACCGAGCCGTCGCGGGCCAGGCCGAAGCTGAGCTGTCCCAACCCGCCGTCCAGCCCGTAATGCGCGCACGGCAGCAGGAAAAGGTCGTGGCGCCGGGAGGAGGGTAGGCCCGCGTTGGTGAGATGTAGGCGAAGGCCGTGGGCCAGCTCGGTGCCGTCCAGTTCCACCGGCAGTCCGCGCACGCTCAGGCGTCGCTCGCCCCGCCCGCGGACGAAGCCGTCGAAGGCTGTGTCGAAGTCGATGGTGCCGTCGTCTTTGACCTCGAACTCGAAATCCGCCAAGGCCCCGCTGCTCAGCTGCAGGTGGTACCCGGCCCGCGCAGGCAGCGACACCGTGGGCGGAGGCGATGTCGAACCGTCGATCAACCCGGTGGCAGCCTCCGGGACCGCGACCAGGGGGGAGGTCAGCTGCGAGGTGACGATCTGGATGTCGGGCATCGGCTCCTCCTGGTCAGAAGGGGGTCTTGCCGTGGATCTCCAGGCGGGGCGTGATGTCGATCCTGGTTGCGGCGCGCTCGACAACGTGGGCGACGGCGCCGCGGCTGGGGCCGAAGGAGGCATCCCCGCTGTAGGAACAGGTGAGGCGATGAGAGCCGACCGGAAGGTCCGCCACGTTCAGCACCGCCACGCCACCGGCCAGCGACACCCGTCCCAGCTGTCGGCTGCCAGCGGTGAAGGTCACCTGGCCCGTCGGTGTCGCGGCGCCGGCACCGCTGACCGTCGCGGTGATCGCCACCGCCTGGCCGAAGTCCGACGGGTTCGGCGACGAGACGAGCGTGGTGTGCGAGTCCGGTTTGGCCGCGCCGAGCGCTGCCAGTTCCAGGACGTCGGCGTAGAGCAGCGGAGCAGGTTGGTTCGAATCGTCGGCCGGCAGCGTGTCGAACTCTTCGACCACGACGCGGAAGTCGGCGATGGCCCGGTCCAGGGGAAGGACGACCTCGCCGCGCCACAGCACGGTGGCCGGCTGCGTCGGGGTGGCCGGGTCGGGTTCGACGACCACATCCGCGGCCCGCACCCACGCCAGGTCCCCTTCCAGCCCGGGCTCGCGTTCTTGGACGGACACCTCGATCCGGCTGGGGCCTTCGCTCTGGAAGGTCCGTCCGTAGCTTGCGCCAGAGACCACCACCCGAAGCCGCGCCGGACGGTAGGGGTCGTAGGTCACCAGCACCGACCGGTTCGCGTGGAGCTGGACGACGTCGGCGAGCACCACCCGGGAGAGTTTGACGTCCCGCAGCTTCTCCGGCTGGTCCGGGTCGAACTCGACGACCGAGTGCGGCTGGTAGCGAGCGAGGGCCAGACGGATGAAGGGCTCGAACGCGCCGCTTGAGGTTTGTATGTCGCAATACCACAGCGCCCGCTCGGCGTCGAAGGCGACGTCGTACCCGAACACGTTCACGCGGTTGTCGTGCGTGGGCTCCAGCTCCTCCAGGGTCAGCCCGAAAAGACCCGGGCCGAAGTCCCGCTTCCCCTGCGAGAAGTGCGAAAGCGAACTGGTAGCCGCAGGGGGGCGGAGGACGTCGGATCCCATCCGCGTGACGTAGCGGGCCAGCTGCCCTTGCGGCTCACTCACCCCACGGGAGACGACCACGCCGAGCTGCTCGCCCTCACCCGAGGAGAACCACGGCCCCTCCAGGTAGACCCGAAGCCAGCCCCCACGGCGGCGGCTGGCCAGAAGGTTCGTGCTGGTCTGGCGGTGCCACTCGAAGGCGGGCACCACGTACAGCACCCGAGGCGCGGCCGGGCGGGCCGAGCTGGGGACGTGGACGACGACTTCGTCGCTGTCCCGGCTCACCGGCGGCAGGAACTCGACGCGCACGCTCTGCCCATCGCCGATGCGGCTACCGGCGGAGCGGGCGATCGTGCCGCTGCGGTAGTCCACTTCATAATCGCCGGCGCCGTCCTCAACGCGGGTGAACGTCGTGGCGCCGTCGGTGCTCCGCGCTGTCTCCGAGTGCGGGGCGATGCCCTCTGCGTTCAAGATTTCAGGCCTGGTCCCGCCGAGTTCGACGTGAACCTGGCGCAGGAAGTACTCAGAGAAGCGGCTCGCCGCCACGGCGCGGTAACGCGCCACGCGGTGCCTGGTGTCCCCGAACTCGTGCCGGGGATGGTGCTGACCGTCCATCCGGACCGTGCCCGTGCCGGGGTCGTAGTCGGCGACGGGGCGATCAGCGAACAGGAGCAGGTTCGATCCCCTGCGGTGGTGCAGGCGCAGCTCGGCGGCGGCATCCTCGGCCGGGCGGGGCGGCTCCGGCCCGACGCCCGGTACTTCGTTCCAGCGGCCCACCAGATCAACCTTGCCCGTACTCGAGGGGTGCACTCGGATGGTGCCCGTGAGGCGGGCGCTGGTCGCCCCGAAGTCACGCTGTGCGACCAGCTCGTCGATGATCGGTCGGCCCAGCGGCTGTTGCACCGCGTGCACGAGCACCAATGTGCGGGCGGGCGTGAGGGCCCAGTGCCCTCCTTCCAGGGCACGCTGGGTCAGGAGGACGACATCTTCGCTCAACAACGCCAGGTCCAACGGCCTTTCGAGGCGGACGGACTGAGCGTCGACGAGTTTGCGGATCCAGTCCCAGACGCCGAGAAGCTCAAGATCGGTCCGGTGGCAGTAGCAGCTGAGCGCGACCTGTGCCACCTCGCCCTTGGGCATCGCGACGGTGAGGACGCGCTGCTGCGCGTCCCAGGCCGGAGGCCCTGTCCCTTCCCGCAGCACCAGGCGGAACGGTTGCATGGCCGGCCAGTCCGAGGCGGGCCCGAAGTCGATCTGGGTGACCGAGGTGGGCTCGAAGCCGAGTCGGGTGATCAATCCGGAAAGGTCGGGCTGGACATCCGCCTGTCGGTAGGTGAGCCGGCCTGCGACGTCGGGTGTCCCGATCGTTCCTCTCGGTGCGCCGGGCAGATCGCGTAGGGCCGCCCCTCGCGCCAGCACGTCCGGCAGGTACGCCACCACCATCTGCTCGTCGGGCATGATGGGCACGTCGCCGTCCTGGTTGAGCTGGGCGGCGTCGCGCGCTTGGATCATCCGGTACGTCGCCGCATCGCCCTTCACCCGCCCGGTGGGGTCGTCGAACGCCCCGTGGGCCTCGGCCAGCGCCGGGGTGGTCCGAGGCGGGGCGATGTGGCGCTCGGCCGCATCGGTGCTGGGGACGTCGTCGTGATCCTCGCCCACGTTGACACTGCGGATGACGATACGGTCGAGCGACTCGCCGGGGTCCGTCTCGCCGGACAGGCCCTGGCGCAGCACGACGATGGGTGAGGGCACCGCCTCGTAGCGCAAGTACACACGCCCCGGCGCCGTGGCGGGCAGGGCTGGGAGGTCGCCGGCCTCGGCCAGGGAACGGCTGTTGCCGGCCAGGTCGACCACGCGGGCCCGCAGCCGGTAGCCCACCCCGTACCGCAGCCTGGGCAGGGAGCCGACAGCCGCCGCGAATGTGGTCTGCAGCCCCAGCGAGGTGACCGCGGCGTTGTCCGGCCGCTCCGGCGCCGCGGCGGGGTCGCTGTCGGCGGAGATGGCTTTGCCGGGCCGTGGGGCCACCAGGCTCCACCCGGTCCAGCGCAGCAGGGACTCGTGCAGGTACAGCTCGGGCGCGGCAGGTGGTTGGCCTGGCTGGGCGGGCACTCCCGCCGCTGCGAGCTGCACGAACCCCTCGTCCTCGAGCCGGCGTTCCAGGCCGGTGTGCTCGAAGCGGTAGGTGCCGATTCGTCGGCACAGCGTGTGCCAGGCCTGCGAGCGCGAGTCCCAGATGTCGATCCGATAGCCGCGTACGAGCTGCTCGGCGTCGAAGACGACGTTCTCCGGGGTGGGCCCCTCCAGCACCTTGTTGTGGGCGCTCATCCGGGCCAGGTGGTCGGTGAGCGCACCGGCCCGGGCGTCACGGACCAGCGAGAGCCCGGCAGTGTGCAAGGCGGGCAGGGCCGCCGTGCGCGGGCGGTCGGCGGCGTCGCGCGAGGAGATCGCCTCCAGGTTCAACGCCAGGTTCACGAGCTTGTGGACTGTGCCGTCGACGTCGACGTCGACCAGGTCGAAGGACTCCTCGCCCAGGACGAGGAGTCCTTGTTGGATGCCCGGACGGGAGGGGACGGCGGCGAAGGTGCTCCCGTCCCAGATCGCCTTGGTGGCCGGGCAGATGTCGGGGGTGGGGCTGGCGGGATCGACGGGTGTCCAGCGGGGTCGCACCCGCAGCTCGCGGGGTGCGGTGGCGGGGAGGGTGGCGGGGATCTCGAGGTCGAAGACCAGTCCCAGCCGGCGCAGCAGCACGGGGTAGTCGCTCAGGCATGCCAGGGCCTGGTGGAAGTCCAGCAGCCGGGCAAGCTCCTCGGGCGTTTGCGGCAGCGGGGCGTTGGGCCGGGCCGGGCGGTCGTAGAAACGCCGGAAGGCCGCGACGTTCTCGGCTGCCGATTCAACGGACAGGGCCGGTGCTGCGGCCGGCCCGGATGGCGGGGGCGGAGGTGTCGGGGGTGCAGGTGGAGGTGTCGGGGGCGGGCGTTCGGGCAGGAAGCCCAGAGCGGCCAGCGTGAAGCGCAGGCCGCCCACCGGATCTGTCTCTTCGATCGCGGGCAGCCCGAGCGGCGATTGGAAGGCGACGCCGGCGTAGAGCTCTTGGATCCGATCCCGCAGCCGCCGGACCGGGTAGGAGATCAGCTGATGCCCGGAATAGTCGGTGAACACGTGGGAGCGCACCGCGGTCTGATCGGTGAAGAGGGCATCCCACAGCGCGGGCTCGAGCGTGTTGCGGGGCCGCAGCCGGTCGGCCACGATCACGCCGTCGAGTTCCACGGCGAAGCTGGTCGCGGCCATCGTGGACGTCCAGTGGCGCAGATCGGGAAACTGGCTCAGAACACCGTCGGCCCCGTCGGCGGTGGTCAACCGGGGGGAGACCAGCACCGACAGGCGAAGACGCCGGTCGGCGCCGGCGACGCCGTTGGGCAGTGCGGTCCACATCAGCCGCTCGGGCATGGTTCACCTCTCATGCGAAGGCGTCGGCGTAGGCTGCCCAGTCCGCTTCACTCACGACGTCGCCGAAGGTGGGATCGCCCTGCCCCTTGGCGAAGCTCCGCCGCACGGTCAGCTCCACCGACTCGCTGAAAAGGGTCAGATCGATCTTGATGACGAGGGTCGCCACGCCCTCGATCCGCTGCTCCGGCTGGTCCTCGTAGGTGAGGGTCATGGACAACTCGATCGACACGCTGACCAGGCCCAGGACCTCGACCTCGCCGTTGAGCCGCAGATACCCCGACAGCCTGGTCATGGCCTTGACCGGGACGGCCGCGGCGTCGAGCACCTCGTAGCGGAAGTAGACGCCCGCCATGATCGAGACGCCGCCGCTGGCCACCCCGAAGTTCATCGCCACGGCCGCTCCGAACTCCAGGGCGGCCTCGATCATCTCGATGCCGTCCAGCCCCAGTGCCATGACGAAGAAGCCGCCCCCGCCCAGGCCCTGGACGGTGAGCAGGAACTCGTCGTGGCGCTCGGCGAAGTTGAAACGCAGACTGGCCTTGCCGTCGGTGAAGGGCAGGTTCAAGCTGGCGCCCAGCTTCACGTTCTGCAGCGCGAACACCCCGACCGCCACGGGCGGAAGGGCCAGCGAGTACCCGACCTTCACCCCCGAGGGACTCACGTCGAAGACCGGTCCCTTGCTGAAGCCGCCGGCGGGGATGAAGCGGCGCAGGGAGTTGAGGAAGGACAGCGGCGGCTGGAAAACCACGCCCTCGGGCGCCAGTTCCGCGCTGACGTCGGGCTTGCCGCCGTTTTCCGACCGGAAGGTCAGGGTGTTGAAGTGGACCTCGAGCACGCCCAGGAAGGCGAAGGTGAAATTTTTCAATGTCGTCGTGACCGACGAGCGGGTCGGGCTGTCGTCCAGCGGCCGTTCCATCCGGGCGTGCAGCGCGAAGGAGATGCCCGGAGGGCGCGCCTTCAGGGGCCCTACGCTGTCCTTTACCTTGGGTTCCCAGTCCAGCGTGGCGACCACCGCCGTGGGCATCGTGCGGCTGACCATCTGCGGGAACTGCGACCGCGCCGAGACGAAGTCCGAGGCCTCGGACACCAGGTCTTTCAAGGAGACGGCGCCCAACAACTTGGCGCCGTCGGCGAAGAAGTCCTCGGGTGTGAACTTCCCCGCGGCGAGCTGGTCAAGTGTGCCGCCCAGCGGGCCCAAGCTCCGGGACAGGGCCCGCACGGCCATGTTCGGCTTGGCCAACGCACCACCCCGCTCGGCGGGCAGGTCCACCTTGAGCGCGTTGCCCACCGCGGCGGTGACCTCGGCGAACAGCTGCGCGGGGTTGCCGGCGACATCGATTCCGGCGTTCAGGAACGCCTTGGACAGGGCGATCTCCACCGGCTTGGCGCTGCCGACGAGCTGCTCGACCGCCGGGAGGCGGACTTCTGCCGCGCTGAGGGAGGGCAGGAACGGCAGTTGGCCGTCGAGGACCGGCGCGCCGCCGGCGATGTGCACGTCGAAGGCGAGCGCCTCGGTGATCAGGGTGGTCTCCCCGGGTGCGGCCGGGTCGGCCGGTGGAGCGAAGGTCACGCGGGCGCCTCCGACCGGGATGCGCCGCCGCGGGCCCGATGGGCCGTCGGCGGCCTCTCGGTAGGCGTTCCTGATAGCGGTCAGGAAGGATTCACGCACCCCCGGATCGGGCTCGGTGAGCAGGTTGCGGCGCACGAAGATCAAGGCGGCGTGGAAGTCGGTGTTTTCCCCGGTCAGGTCTGTGCCGACCAGGTGGAACGGGACCGGCCCGGATGACGGAGGGTCCTTCATGACCCAGAACGCCCCCGGACCCCCGATACCGGGGATCTCCCCCAGCGCGGCAGGCGTGGACAGGGTCATGATGCCCAGACTCCGCGCGAAGGGCATCTCCCGTCCCTGGTGGGCGAACCCCGCAGCCGTGTAGGTCTTCACCGGCTCACGCACCACGACGAAATGGCGCTTGCGGAGCACGGCAGCCACTCTTGGGGGCGTTGTGGTGCTTGTCTCGATCACGCGTTCGGTGATCTCGATGTGGGCAGCGCGGTGGCCGAACGGGAACAAGAAGCCCTCATGAGCAGTCCGCACGAAGTGATCCCGGCCCTGGGTGGCCACGTGGTGCCACTGGCTCAGGGTGAAGGGGTTGGGCGGGTCCCACTCGCCCCGTGCCCGGAGCCAGCCCCCGCGGGAGGAGAGCATCAGCCGGTCGATCTCGAGGGGCTCGGGCCGGTAGGCACCGCGGTCCGTGCGGAGCGTGAAATCGGCCGACAGGTGGACGATGGCGTTGCGATCCTCAGGCTGTGGCGACGTGGTGGAGATGCCGGGTGGAGGGCCGCCCGGGTCGGGGGAGAACACCGCCCGCACATAGCGGCCCTCGGCCTGGTGTTCGTCGACGACGCCAGTGCCATCCGCCCTCACGCCCAGGCGGGTGTGCCACAGCTCGGTGCGCCCCTGGCGGGTGACCGGCTCGATCGAGTGCGCCCAGCCCCCGCCCGGATGCGGCGAGAGGATCAGTCGGTAGGGAAGCTCAAGGGCGGTCTCGGTCGGCTGTGGGGCCTGCAGGGGCGGCGCCTGGACGGGGTCGTCGAAGACGGTGCCCCGGGGTGGCCGGGCGACCGGCACCAGGTTGGAGTCCAGGGACGCCCAGTCGAGCAGGGCCTGCAGCGTGAACGGGATCCGCTCGACGCCCGGACGCAGCCGGAAGCCCAGGCGGCTGGGACCGGCGACGCGCCCGGGTAGGGGAACGTCGAAGGACCCAGCCGCCGGGAGCACGGTCTCGGCGACGTGCTGGGGCGGGAAATGCACGACGATGAACGCGTCCTGCCCGGCCTGCTCACGCATCAGCTGTCCCGCGAACGGCCCGTCGTGCATCAGGATCAGGTTGGCGAACTCGAACCGGAGGGCCAGAAGATCCAGGTGCCGCAAGACGTTTCTGGAGAAGGACGACATGTGCCTCAGCTCCGCTCCCGGGTGCTCGCCAGTGAGTGCGCAGACCTGAACGTCTCGAATCGTGAGACTCAGGCGGAAGATCGAGTTGTGCAGCGGTGCGGTCAGCGCGGAACATCCGCTCTAGGTGGCGATATCCACCTGCAGCGCTTCCTGCACGTTGTGAATCGGCATGGCAAGGCCGTGGCTGCCGAGGCCGGGGCCGAGATCCTCAATCGGGATCGCAAATAGAAGACCGATGACCCGGTTGCCGGCGTTCAGCACCACCGATCCCGAGTCGCCCCTTCCGGCGAACACGGTCACGAAGGGAACGGCACCGCTGATCTCAAACTGGTCAATGACTGGCGCAAACAACGACGAGATCGCCCTCACCACGAAACCATGCGTCAACAGCGTCCGCATGCCGCGCTTCTTCACGACCTCCCCCAGGGCAGGTACCTGCGTCGACACGCCCTGCACCGGCCCGACATCTTCGATGGTCATCTGAGCGCTGCGGGACCCGTTCAGACCGATGACCGCGCAATCGAGAAACAAAGGGTTGACTTCACTCCGCAAAGCGCGGACGTTCCCGACTACCGAAGCGGACGGTAGCCCCTGCCCTGGCTGATGAACATTTACGCCGGAAAGCTTCACCACATGGGCGCATGTGAGCAGCTGTGGCTCACCGCCATTCCCGCGACTCCGGACGATCGCTCCCAGTGTGCCCGGCGGGGGAGCGAAGATGCCATCGCTGATGGTGTGCTCCCTGGAAATCTGAATGCCGCCGCGCAAGGGATTGTACGGTTTCTCGTCGTCAATTAACATGGGCCGAGCCTCGACCACGTCCGTGACGTAGCCGCCGAACTCGGCCGGAACGAACTCGGCTGCCGCAACCTCGGCTGCCGACTTTTTCCTCTGAACGTAAACGAACAGGGCCAGCTGACCGGTGAATTGCCCACCAGTCTGCTTCAGTCCAACTCCGGTCGTATATGGGGCGGCAGCTCCCGCATTCAACTGATCGCGCAACGCGACCGAGGCCTCAATGGCATCCTGTGGAACGGCAATCGGTCGATCTGGTAACATTTCGATGCCTCCTGTTCGTTCGGTCGGCGGGTTCGGATTGCGCGACCCCACTCGTAAAGAACGTCGACTGGTAGCGCATCGTGGTGCTGGACTACGGCGGGTGAGCGGTTGGCGTATCAAGCTGCGAACCGTCTGATGACCAAGCCCGTGCTCGAGGGTGCGCGCTTCACATCCGCCGTCATTAAGGTGTCAACAACGCAGTGCCATGGACCGACAGCGCCCTGAGCTGGGTCTATCGGCTCGCGAGCACCGCTCGCTGGATCCATTCCATGCCACGCAGATCTACTATGGAGCGAGGAAGGGTCGGTCGAGGTACATCGTCACCCGAAACCACCCATCCGGATGAAGACCGGGAGGCGACCGGCGAGCTTGCCGGGACCGGGACTCGTCAGTGCCGCACGCACTACAAGGACAAACGGGGTATCTACCATCACGCAGGTCCCGAAGCTGAGTCCCGCCAACAGGTTAGCTGGGCACAAACCCACTCGAACGGTTCCGGTCGATGGACAGCACCGTGATCGCAGTGCGCCACGGCAAAGCCTCGACGCCCGTCGCCGGCACCGGAGGGCAGAGTTGTCATGGATAAGGACGAACTCCTGTTCCTCTCCTGGTTGACGAGCGTCAATACGGCGCTGGGCCGCTACATCGCTCGGCTCATGGACGAAGCGACCGGGCACGACACCACCACCTGCTCGACGTCGCCGGCCGAGATCGAGAGCGAACCAACCGGCTCGACCGCGTTGTCCAGGAACACCGACTCGACAGGCTCCGGGCGGACGAACACCGCCTTGGCCGGCTGGACCGGATCGGATCGGATCGGATCGGATCGGTGAGGCTCTCGCGCTCCTCCCGGGTCGTGGTGGTGTCCCTGGTCTGGTCCAACGCGCCCGCGACCAGCTCCATGCGAGGCGCCGCCGCGCTTCAGAGGTCTGGGTTCGCCGTGAACAGTGTCTCCACCACGTCCTCGCGTTCCAGCGTGGCGGCGCACCAGGCGAAGTGGCCGTCCGCGCCGTCCGCGCCGAAGGCGTTGGCCGTCGCGATCGCGTAGGCCGCTCGGTAGAGCAGCATGCGGGCGGGGGAATGGCCGTGCCGTCCGGCCAGCACAACCGTCAGCGCGTCGTCGGAGGCTCGGGCGCCGGGGCCGTACATGTCGAAGACGCCGGTGGCGACCGACGCTTCGAAGGCGTGGTCGCCCGCCGTGGTGAGGAAGCTCCAGTCGATCAGGGCGGTCACCTGGAACGCGTCGTCCACCAGGACGTTCGCCGGGATGATGTCCCCGTGCACGAGCCGGTCGGGCCCCGGTGGCACACACTCCAGCAGACGCTCCACCCGCTCCAGTTTGCGGTCGAAGTCCGTGATCCGGGCGCGCAGCACCTCGGCGTGGGCGGCGGCCCGCCGCCGGACCAGCGCCGCCAAGGCCTGTGTCCAGTGCTCGTGCCCCGACCACAACGGTGTGGTCTCGTCCAGCACGGTCAGTGCCCGCGCCGCAGGACCGGCCTCCGTCCTGGCCAGTCCCGTCACGGCCGTCAGCGCAGCCTCGTGCGCCAGCGCCCGGGGAATCCGCTCCCGCTGCATGAGCGTCAGCAGCGACGTGCCGGGGAGTCGGCGCTCAAGCGTCACCGCGTGCCCGTCCGCCTCCCTGACGTCGAGGATGACAGGCGTCGCGTACGGCAGGTCCTGGGCAGCCAACTCCTTCTGGAACTCTTGGGTCAGCAGCAGATCGTCGCGCCTGCGCTGGAACCACACCTTCTCCACCAACCCCTCGCCGACGTCGTAGACGACGCCCTCCATGCCGCGTCCCAGTTGGGTGGCGGTGGGGTGGCCCTGGGCTCGGAAGTAGTCAACCCAGTGATCGTCCGGGGTCGTCGTCATCGAGTTCCTGCCCTTTCCAACGGATCCTTCGGGACCGGCACGACCGTGCACTCGATATTGAGCAGTATCAGCCGGTCTCGCTCCAGCCAGGACTCGTAGTCGACCAGGTCGCCGGTGGTGGCGGTCCACCAGGGCCCGATGTGGATGCGTTGTCCCTTGCAGGAGGGGAACCCGCGCGCCGGCCGGCACGACTCGAACGGCACCGACCACGCCTCGGTCAGCGGCAGGCGCTGCCGGCCGTCGTCGTTGACGTAGCAGACCTCGAACTGCTCGGCGAGCGCGGGCGGGGCACCACGATGAACTCACCTCAACAACGCAAATCCGGTTGGACGAACAAGCAGTCCAAGCCGCCGCATCCGCCAAACTCCCCGTTATCCGCACCTGAATCCAGGAACGTACGACTCCTTGCTCCCGCGACCGCGCGGAAGATCACTCCTTGCTCCGCCTACTGTGGACATCGTGACCAGCATCCAGGAGCGTCTGTACCCCACTCTGCCGTGCTTCGGCTGCGGCCACGCCAACCCCAAAGGGCTGCGACTGCGCAGTTACCCCGCGGGCGACGGGCTGGTGACCGCGGCGTTCACGCCGTGGCCGGAGCACGACAACGGACTCGGCTTCCTCAACGGGGGCATCATCTGCACCGTCCTGGACTGCCACAGCGCCGCAGCCGTGATGCTGGAAGCCGAGGGGCAGGGGTGGGGGCCACTCGGGGACGCCGCGTTGTCCTACGTGACCGCCGGTCTGGACGTGCGCTACCTGCGACCGTCGCCGCTGACCGACCCGGTGGAGTTGCGGGCCGCAGTGCGGGAAGCGTCTGAAGCGCAGATGACCGTGGACGTATCACTCGTGTGGGACGGCAAGACGCGTGCCGAGGCCACGGCGCTGTGGAAGCGATGGCGCCCCCGAGTCGCCGCCGGTGGCTGAGGGGTGTGAGTCGGTCGGATGCCTGAATGTCGGACGCTCTCGGCCCCGTCCTCAATGGTGGCGCGCGCCTGAATGCAGTACCCGGCGACATCGCGCAGGGCGGCGGACTGTTCGTCAGCAGCAAGGCCCTCGAACCACTCGACGGCCTCCGATATGGGACGCAGGCCCTGCGCGATCTCGTTCAGGATGATCCCGGGTTCGTACATCTCGACCCCATCCCATGACCAACCCGAAGCAGCCGGCCCGCCAGGGCCGTCGAAGCAGATCACGAAGTGCCCACTGCAGGTTGGTTGGCTCACCCAGTCCTCGGTGGCTGGTTCACCGGGGCCGCGTCGTGGTGGCTCGTTGCCACGGCGGCCCGTGGTCCGTCCGGGTGGTATTCGGTGAGGTCCCGGCGGCGGAGAGGATTCTGGGGGCATGCGCAACGTGGTGCGGATCTGCTTGGCGGTGGTGTTGGGCTTCGGTTTGGCGCCAGTGGCTTGGGCTACGCCGGGGACCGGGGTCAGCGGGGTCACGCTGTTCCAGCGCGTCGTCGGTGACACGGAGTACGTCGTCCGGGAGGTCACCATCGCGCCTGGCGGTGCGACGGGGTGGCACTACCACCCCGGCTCGGTGTTCGGGCTCGTCAAGGAGGGGACGTTGACCCACCACCGCGCCGACTGCTCGGTGGACGGGGTGTACCGCGAGGGTCAGTCGATCTCCGAGGAGAGCGGGCCGGGGTATGTGCACATCGGCCGGAACCTGCGGTCGGAGCCGCTGGTCCTGGAGGTGCTGTACGTGAATCCGGTGGGCAGTGCGCTGGCGGTGGACGCGCCGAATCCCGGGTGCCCGTTCGAGTAACTCGCGCCTACTTCCGCACCGGGGTCGTTCCACCCGGACGCGCACACGCCATCGTGGTGGGTGTTGGCGGACGCGGAGGACAACGAAGTACGCATGGCGAGACCGTTGAGACGCGGCTGGGACCGCCGCCCGGGAGCACGCCACCACGGGTGCACGCAGCGATGACTTTTCGAGCGGCACAGGCGGTGTGGACGCGGTTTTCGTTGGCGCGCGGTGAACGGCGGTGATCCTCATGCCGCCGCGCGGCTGTCTTCTGGAAACCCAGACCAGTACATGTTGTTAGCGTTAACGGGAGTTGGATACCCGCTCAGTGGTCTTGTCGGCGGCAAACGGCTTGCGCTACGGTGCCATGGGAGCGCTCCCAGTCGTGCCTGTCCGGCACCTGGAGACGACCAGTACGCATCCTGCTCGCAAGGAGGCGAAGCATGGCTCTACGTGCGCAAAAGACATCCGGGTCGTCATCGTTCCGCGCCAGACCCGGCTCGGCCCCCTCTGTGGCCGCCGACCGGCGCGTCTAGGAACGCCTTCACTTTGGTGCACGTCGACCGCCATCGACGGGGCATGGTGCAGAGCACCGACGCCAACCGCGCCGGCCAGCAGTTCCGGTTGGCCGACTCCGCCGGCGGCTACGTGCGCCTGCTCAACCGGGCCAGTGGCAAGGCCGTGGACGTGTTGGACTCCTCCACCGCCGACGGCGCGCAGGTCGTCCAGTTGCCCGACGTCGGCGGCGCCAACCAGCAGTGGCAGTTGGTCAGGCTCGGCGCCGACACCGCGCCACCGACCGCGCCGGCCAACCCCCGCACCTCGAACCTGACGTGCACCGGGGTGACGTTCTCGTGGTCGGCGTCGACCGATGACGTCGCAGTGGCGTTCTACGACGTCTACCACGACGGACAGCTCATGACCTCGGTGCCGGGCACGGCGCTGTCGGCCGACCTGACCGTCGTGCCGGGGGCCACCTGGGGCCTGTACGTCAACGCCCGCGACGCCGCGGGCAACGTCTCCCAGGCCAGCTCCACGGTCACCGTCACCGTGCCGCAGTGCCAGGCCGACACCGAGCCGCCCACCACCCCCACCGGCGTGACGGCGACCGCGTCGGGCACCACGGTCACGGTGCGCTGGACGTCGGCCACCGACAACGTCGGCGTCGCGGGCTACGAGGTACTCCGCGACGGCACCCAGGTCGGCTCGCCCAGCGGCGCGGCCACGACCTCGTTCACCGACAGCGGCCTGGCCGCGAACACCCGCTACCAGTACCAGGTGCGGGCACGCGACGCACAGGCCAACCGCTCGACCCTGAGCGCGCCGGTCACGGTCACCACGGGCACCTCCTGCGCCACGGCGCTGTGCTCGGTCACCAGGGTCACCACCGAAACCGACCTGCCCTGGGGCCTGACCACCCTGCCCGACGGGCAGGTGCTCTACGGCCGCCGCGACACCTTCGAGATCGTCCGCCTGGACCCCGCCACCGGCACGAAGACCAGCCTCGGGCGCGTACAGGGCGCGGCGGGGACCGACGGTGAGGGCGGGGTCCTGGGCATCGCCGTGGCCGCCGACTTCACGGCCGACCCGTGGCTGTACGTCATGCACACCAGCACGACCGACAACCGGGTGGTGCGCATCCGCTACACCGGCGGCGCGCTCACGGGCACCCCGCAGGTGCTGCTCACCGGGATCCCGCGCAACAAGTACCACAACGGCGGCCGACTGCGCTTCGGGCCCGACGGCAAGCTCTACATCGCGACCGGCGACGGCCAGAACGGCGACTGGGCCCAGGATCGCACCAACCTCGCCGGGAAGGTGCTGCGCATCAACCGCGACGGCACCGTCCCCTCGGACAACCCCTTCGGCACGCCGGTGTGGAGCTACGGCCACCGCAACCCACAGGGCCTGGCCTTCGACTCCCAGGGCCGGCTGTGGGAGCAGGAGTTCGGCAACTCCGTCATGGACGAGACCAACCTGATCGTCCGCGGCGGCAACTACGGCTGGCCCAGCTGCGAGGGCACCACCGGCAGCTGCGACGAACCCGGCTTCGTCGCGCCCAAGCGCACCTACCCCGTCGCGGAGGGTTCGTGCAGCGGCATCGCCGTGGTCCGCGACGCCCTCTACATCGCCTGCCTGCGCGGAGCGCGGCTGTACCGGGCCGAGATCTCCGGTGACGGCCTGACCAACGTCGAGCAGTACCTCAACGGCACCTACGGGCGGCTGCGCACCGTGGAACCGTCCGCCGACGGCGGCCTGTGGCTGACCACCAGCAACCGCGGCGACAAGGACAGCATCGCGAACAACAGCAACGAAAGCATCCTCAAGGTCGAGCTCGGACGGTGAACCGGCCGCGGGGCGGGGCAACCGTCCCGCGGCCTTCCCGATCACGAAAGGGGAGTCGCCATGACTCACCACAGGAAACCGCGTCACCGTCGCACGTGGACGCTGACGGCGGTGGCGATCGTCATCGCGGGCGCTGTGGCGCCCGCGGCGTCCGGCGCGTTCGCCGACGCCGCAACGGCCTCACCGTGCACACCGGGAGCGACCTACGGCCCGCCGTTACCGACGCAGGCGGTGGCGTCCCAGCTCGTCCGGGGAGGGTTCAACTTCCTCGAAGGCACCACCTGGGACCCGCGAACGGGCACCCTGCTGCTGTCGCACATGCAGAACCCCACAGGCCCACAGGGCGTGCAACCGTCGGCAGTGCTCCGGTACACGCCACCGGCCACCTTCGAGACGTTCATCGCCGACTCCGGCAGCAACGGCCTGGCGATCACCCCCGACGGCGCGCGGCTGCTCGCCGCTACCCACGACAACCGCACCGTCTCCTCCTACAGCCTGACCGACCGCAGCCGGACGACCGTCGCGGCCAACTACCTCGGCCGCGCGTTCAACTCCCCGAACGACCTGACCATCGGCCAGGACGGCACCACCTACTTCACCGACCCCAACTTCCAGCGCGGCAACCGCGCTGACGAGCAAGGCGGTCGAACCGGGGTGTTCCGCGTCCGCGACGGCGTGGTCGGCCTCGTCGACAACACGCTGCCGCAGCCCAACGGCATCGTCCTGTCGCCCGACGGCAGGACGCTCTACGTGGGGGCCACCGGCGCCAACGCGATCGTGAAGTACACCGTCTTCCCCGACGGCACCACAGGCAACCGCACGACGTTCGCGAGCATCCGGACGCCCGACGGCGCGACCGTCGACTGCGCGGGCAACGTGTACTGGGCCTCCTACGAGGAGGGGCTCGTCCACGTCTTCTCCCCGTCAGGTGCACGGCTCGGCACCATCTCCGCCGGTCGCAACACCACCAACGCGGCGTTCGGCGGACCGGACGGGCGGACCCTGTACATCACCTCCGGTGTTTCCGGTGGCGGGTTCGGCCTCTACCAGACGCGCCTCAACGTGCCCGGCAACCCCTACTGAACGAACCGGCGAGATTCCCGGTACCCCGTGATGTGCCCTGCGTTCGGTGGAGTCGGGTTACTGGACTGCCATGCTGATGCCCCCAAAGAGAGATCGGCATGCGCAGAGGTTATCCGCCGGATCTCCGTCGTAAGTGCCTTTTTCCGAGCAGTCGACGTGGAAGAAGTCGCAGGCCGACATGCTCGCGGCCTGAGCACGGAGAAACCGGCGCCAGGAGGTGGCGCTGCCGCGCCTGGGCACCGGTGGTGTCCGTAGGCGCTTGAGCACGCGGCGGACGGTCGAGGCGGCTACCCGGTGGCCGAGCTTGAGCAGCTCGTCCTGGATCCTGCGATGACCCCGGTGCTGTTCTCCCTGGCCGTCCGCTCGATCAACGCCACGATGGCGTCGTCGACCGAAGGACGCCCTGTTCGATCTGCTCGCGTCGTGGGGAGTGGACTACGGGCGGACGTGGTCCAGTGGGGCGCGAACGGTCAGGCCAACCGGCGTTGGCGGTTCCGCGACGCGGGCAACGGCCACCACCAGATCGTCAACGTCGGCAGCGGCAAGTGCCTCGACGTGCTCAACGCCGCGACCGCGGACGGCGCAGCTCGTGCAGTGGACCTGTACCGGTGGCACCAACCAGCAGTGGCAACGCAAGAACGTGTAGTTCGGTCGGGTATTCGACAGTTGTTCGACGCTTTGGCGGTTGCCGAACGCTCGAATTGATACGGCGGCCCAAGCGGGTCTTCACCTGGTGCAACCTTTTCGTTAAAGTCGTCCGGGAGCGGTCCGAGACTCGCGGCCTTTCGGTATCCGGTAAAGGTTCTGTCGTCAATCAACACAGATGCGGCGGTATTCATGCTCTCCATCGGCAAAGTCCGGCCTGCGGTCGTCGTCGCGGTCACCGCGCTGGTGACGGCCGCGGCCATCACGACCACGGTCCCCGCCCAGGCGGCTGCCGGGTGTCGGGTCACGTACAAGGTGACCAATCAGTGGTGGGGCGGGTTCGGCGCGGACGTGAGCGTCACCAACCTCGGCGACCCGATCACGAGCTGGCGGTTGACCTGGTCGTTCGCCGCGGGCCAGACGATCGGTCAGCACTGGAACGCCAAGGCGACCCAGTCCGGCGCGCAGGTCACGGCCGACAACGTGAGCTGGAACGGCGCCCTGGGCACCGGCGCGAGCGCCGGGTTCGGCTTCAACAGCACGTGGAACAACGCGTCGAACCCCGTGCCGACCACCTTCGCGGTCAACGGCACGGTGTGCACCGGTTCGGTCGGCCCCACGACCACCACGACGACCACTTCCACACCGCCGCCGGACGTGCTCGCCCGAGCGCACACGGCGGGCCGGGTCAAGGCCACCGCGAACGCCGCGCAGTACACCTGGCCCGGCGTCTACTTCGAAGGGCGTTTCCGCGGCACCGGGGTCGGGGTCGTGCTCAACGACGCCAACAACGACTACGACATCCAGGTCGACGGAACGACCGTCGCCAGCCTGGTGACCCCGGGCCAGACCACCCACTGGGTCAACAACCTGACCAACGCCGAGCACAGCGTCCGGCTGGTCAAGCGCACCGAAAGCACGTGGGGCGCGGGCGAGTTCGGTGGGTTCGTCGCCGCGACGGGCGGCGAGATCCTCGCCAAGCCCACCGCGCGCACCCGGCAGATCGAGTTCATCGGCGACTCCAACACCGTCGGCTACGGCAACATGTCGACCACGCAAGACTGTTCGAGCAACGGCGGGGTCGCCCGGAACACCAACGCCAACCTGAACTTCGGCGCCCTCACCGCGCGTTCGCTCAACGCCGACTACCAGATCAACGGCCAGTCCGGGCTCGGCATGGTCCGCAACTACAACGGTGGCAGCCCGGAGCTCGACTACCGCACGTTCTACGACCGGGGCTTGCAGCACATCGCCGGCGACGTGTGGCAGAACCCCGGCACGTGGCGACCGCAGCTGGTCGTGGTCGCCTTGGGCACCAACGACTTCTCGACCGCCATCAACGCGGGGGAGCGGTGGACCCCGGAGAGCCTGCTCGCCGCTTACAAGACCGCGTACCAGGGCTTCCTCGACAAGCTCCGCACCCGTTACGGCTCCAACACGGTCATCGTGGTCGGCGCCCTCAACTGGTCCAGCACCCCGGCGTTCGCGCAGGCCGCCGAACAGGTCGTCAAGGACCGCAACAGCCAGGGCGACAGCCGGGTCCGCTACTGGTACTACGAAGACCCGAGCTTCGACCGGCTCGGCTGCGACTGGCACTTCTCCCTCCGCGACCACCGGAACCTCCCCGGAGCGCCAAACACCCACCCCCCCGCGGGGCCGCTTGCCTGGTGATCAGGGGTGGTGTGGTCGGAACCGGGCCAGTTCGGTCCGGTTCCGACCACACCGAGTTTCGGGAACGCCCGGTAGAGGTGGTGGCTCACGGTTTTGGGGCTGAGGAACAGTTGGGCGGCGATCTCCTTTTCGTCGTGCCGGTGGTGGCCAGCCGCACGATCTGCGACTCCTGCGGGGTGAGGGTGGCGAACGGGTCGTCGTCGGTGGGTGCGATGGACTCACCGGCGGCACGGAGTTCGGCTCGCGCGTGGCCGGTCCACGCCATGCCGGCCTGTTCGAACGCCTCCAGGGCGGCGCGCAACTGGGTGCGGGCGTCGGTTCTGCGGCGGGAGCGGCGCAGCCACTCCCCGTACAGCAGGCGGCTCCTGGCGGCCGGACCTGGTCGAATGTGTGCATTGTGGACGGACTGGGCATGTGACAGTCGGCCAAAGGGAATCGGACCACGACCGAGTTCCGTCCGCGTTCCGAGCATTCCGACCCAGAACGTGCTCCGCACCCCTTGCGGGCAGGTGACCTGGCGCCGGTCCCGGTCGATGCTGAACGCGGCGCGACCGTAGCCTTCGCCGATCCAGGTCTGTGCGGAGTTGTCGACGCGCAACGGCCCGTGCAAGGCGATTCCGTGCTCACGTCGTGCGCCGACCATCAGGCCGGCGGAGGTGTAACCCGCGTCAACGATGACCAGCGCCAACTGCCTCGGCGAGATCCCGGGCCTGCCCCGCACGCCGAACGCCGCCGCGAACCGCCCGTCGGCGAACAAGTCCGGTAACTCGTCCCGGACCCACATCGCCAACGTCCCTTTCGGGAACGCCGCCCTGGCCACCACCGCGGTCCGCTCGAGCACCTCCGACCACCCACGCGGCTGGACCGACATCACCTGATCCCTCCCGCGACCAGGGCGGACGCCAGCCGGAGTGGATCACCAGTCATCCGATGATCACGACGCGAAACCACCCGTGACCAGCGCATCCTCAATTGGGCAACAAAGTCATGTGGGCAACGAAACACTTTCGGCCCAATAGGAGGTCGCTGTCGATCATGAGAATAAGCCTGCTTATCCTTGACGCCGAGTGACCCTGCTGCTCTCATAGACTACCGGGGTCGGTCGTCCACATCCCGTCTGTACCAAGGCAAACAGCGATGCCCGCACGTCACGTCGCTCGACATGCGTACGGGTCGACCAGGTCGAGATAGGTAGTACACATCCTTCAGAGGTTCGCCTGCCCGGCTCGACTGGCAGGTGCCACGCAGGTGCCACAGCGAAGTGGAGTGCTCATGAGGGGCTGGATCCACGTGATCGGCAGGAGGGCGCTGCGCCGGGATCGCGAAGTGCGCGTGGCGCCTGTCGCCGGTGCGTTCGCTCTGGCGAGCGTCACGGATGGTGGCGGTGCCGCGAACCCCCAGAACGGTGTCACCCCGGCGCTGCGGACCGGCGGCACGCCGGCGGTGTGGGTGGATTCGACTCGCGTGGCAGCCGCTCCGCTGGACCAGGGGCAGCACCCTGACGTGCCAGTTCGACCGTGACCCGAGGCTGGGCGAGGAGATGCGGCCCGGGATGCGGTGCCCAGCCGCCACCACTGGCGACGACTCCCGCCTCGACCCGGTGCAGCCCACTCTGGACGGGATCATCGCCCAGGGGCGGGGTCGCGGCCTTCACCGACGCGGACTCCGACCGACCACGGCGAGGTCCACGACTACGAACGCGGTGGCCCACCAGCATCCGGACCCCGTACTGGCGGACCGACGACAGCGTGTCCGCCACCATCTGGTTCCGCACCGTCGGTCTCGGCTGCTGCTCGACGAAGTCGCCGCCGCACTCTCCGGTCGACCGGGTCTGCAAAGGCCGCAACCCCCAGCTGAACAGCGGCCCGAAGGAAGGCGCCAGCGTCGCGGCACCGGCACCGGCACCGGCACCGGCACCGGCACCGGCACCGGCACCGGTCTGGACAGCGCCGGCGACCGAACAGTCGGCGCGACATCGACGCCACTGGCAAAGCGCCTTGCGTGATAGCGCACAGCACTACTCGCGCGCTGTACGCGTCCTGTAGCGACCAGACCCGATAACCACAACGAGCTGCCGGTGACAGTGGGCGGCCACCAGGCGTATACGTGTGCGGCCCGCGTGACCAGTTTGCCCGCCGCCGTTTTAGCACCCCGGAAACCACAGGCGGCAGCTTGCGCCCGGGGCAGCACCAGCGACGAAGGTGAGGAATGCATCAAACTACTGACACGACGCCCGCCTGGCGCTCCTCGGGTGGGTGACACCAGTCAACGCCAACCCCCTGTTCCGTCCCGGCCTGCCCCGTCGACGCACAAAGCACGCCACAACAGCGTGCGCGGCCAACATGCCTGTCCGGAACCAAGTGAAAGGAAAAGAAGGTGAAATCAGCCATTACCGCCGCAAGATCGTTAGTGGCCCTTGCGGTGTTCGTGTCCACTGCGCTGCTGCCGGCCGTCGCAGACCCCGTCCAGGCCTCGGCCGCCACCCAGGCAACGTACTACGTGGCTCCCGACGGCAACGACGCCAATGCCGGGACGATTACGGCTCCGTTCAAGACCCTGCAGCGCGCGCGGGACGTGGTTCGCACGACGAACGCAAACATGTCCGGCGACATCTACGTATACCTTCGCGGAGGGAACTATCCGGTAAGCAACACCATAGAATTCACGCCGAGCGACTCGGGCACGAACGGTCACCGGGTCGTATACGCCGCATACCAGAACGAGAAACCGGTGTTGGACGGTGGTGTCCAGGTAACCGGCTGGACGCAGCACAGCGGCAACATCTGGAAGGCCCCGCTCAATCGCGACAACAAGCTGCGGGCGCTCTACGTCAATGACAAGCGGGCGTTCATGGCATCCAAGACGATAAACTCGCAAGGGTGCTACGGCACGTACAACATCAACGCGGGGCAGGCCCCGTGGGCGTGGGAATCGGGCTCGCAGTGTGACGGGGCCAAGTACAACACGGCCGATCTGCCCGCGATCGCCCGCAATCAAGACGACATTGAAATCGAGACGGGGACGACCTGGACCACAGCCATCGTGGGAGTCCGTCAGGTCACCACGAGTTCTGACGGCGCGGGCCGTGTAGCGCTGTTCCAGCAGCCAGGCGCGGCCATCGCCCAAGGTGCGTACAACGGCAACGCCCAAGTCGGCGGCAGCCACAAGGTCATGAACGCCTACGAGTTCCTGGACGCGCCGGGCGAGTTCTACTTCGACAAGACCAGCCGGACCTTGTACTACTACAAGGCCAACTCGGAAAACATGACGACCGCCACGGTTTTCGCGCCGAACAACGTGTCGACCCTGCTGCGGGTCGCCGGCACGTCCACGAGCAGCCACGTGCGGAACATTACGTTCTCCGGGCTCACGGCCCAACACTCCGACTGGAACCTGTTCAACGTGGCCGGCTCCGCGCTCAAGCAGGCGCAGCAGGGCAACCTCGGCAACACCGTGTACGTGAAGGGTAATTTCCACGTCTACTACTATCGCAATGTCGACGTTACGCCCGGCATCATTCACATCCAGAACGCCGACGGGATAATCCTGCAGCGCAATCGAGTCCAGCACACCGGTGCCGACGGGATCAACATGGTCAACGACGTGCAGAACACGCAGTTGACCGGAAACTACACCAACGACATCGCCGGCTCCGCTGTCACCGTGGGTCATCCCCAGCACGTCTACATCGGAGACCACACGGCGACCAATAACGAGAAGTATTCCGCCCAGGTCGAGGGGCTGCCCAAGAATATCGAGATCAAGAACAACTACATCTACGACAGCGCCGTGTTGTTCAACGGGCACAGCCCCGTCTCGGCATACTTCGCCGACGCCCTCACGGTGCAGCGCAACCGGATCGAGAAGAGTCCGTGGTCGGGCATCACGCTCGGCTGGGGGTGGTGGAACTTCGACGGATCGTCAGGCTCGATCGCTCCCAACCGGCCGACCACCACGGCGAAGAACAACAACATCAGCTACAACCACATCATCGACACGGTGCAGCGCCTCAGCGATACGGCCCCCATCTACACGCTGGGCAGCCAGCCGGGAACCACAATCCACAACAACTACCTGCAAGGCGTCCCCGCCGGCCACAAGTACGGGCTTCACCCGGACGAAGGTTCCGCGTACATCAGCTTCCGCGACAACATCCTGAGCGTGGACCCGAACATCACGTGGCTCATCAACTCCGACGACTTCGGGCGCAAGCATGACCTGAGCATCACGCAAACATACGGACCGGTCAACAAGGTCTCCCAGAAGAATTTGCCGAACAGCACCATCCAGGATATTCTCACCTATCCCGATTATGTTTGGCCGGCGGCGGCCTATGGCACCGCCGTGAGTTCCGGACTGGAGGATTCATACCGGGACATCATCCCGCAGAGTAATCTTTCCATGCCGGATTACGTCCTGCCGGCCAGTACGTTCGTCGGTACCGGGACTTCGTCAATTCCTGTCCGAAGCACCGGCGATGCGACCAAGGCGGTCTGGTTGGCTCCCCCGGGTACGACCAACTTCGCCGTCGGCCCGACGATGACCAGGGCAAGCGGCACCGCGGCGACCATCGACGTGCCGACCTCATCCGGTGACTACCGGCTCTACGTCGTGGACGCACAGGGGAACCGGTCGCCCGAGTCGAAATCGATCGCTCGGCGGCAGGGCGGCGGTCAGCAGGGCGCCACGATCGTCGGAGGTCAGTCCGGCCGGTGCGTCGACATCCCCGGCGCGACCGCGACCAACGGCACCCAGGCCCAACTGTGGGACTGCCACGGCGGCACCAACCAGCGCTTCACCTACACCTCGGGCAAGCAGCTGCAGGTGTCCGGGACCAAGTGCCTGGACGCCAACAACCAGGGCACCAGCAACGGCACCACAGTGGTGATCTGGGACTGCAACGGGCAGACCAACCAGCAGTGGAACGTCAACGCCAACGGCACCATCACAGGGGTGCAGTCCGGGCTGTGCCTGGACGCCTACGGCGCGGGCACCACGAACGGAACCAAGATCATCCTCTGGTCCTGCAGCGGCGGCGCCAACCAGCAATGGAGCCTGCGCAACTGAACCGGCCCAAGGCGCTGTGCCACCGCTGCCCGGCCCCTGACAAACCCGCGATGGGCGGGCTGGGCATTCATCGGAAACCAGCCCACTGAGCTTGTCTTCATGTCCCGGTCGGCGATGGGTACCCGGTTGATCACGGCAGCAGCCCTTGGTTGATCATCCCTCTTGCGGCGGAAGGATGTTCGACCAAGGGCTGCGTGATCCAACATCCGGGGGTAAGGCCCGCGCGCCGCTGACCCTGTGCACCGTCCTCACCGGGGCGGGCTGGATCGTGCCGGAACACCATCCGCCCGAGCCGCTTCGCGCCCGCGAGACGATCGTCGTGCGCGGCCCTGCGACGTTCACCTTCGTCGACGAGGTCGACACCCGGGCCGAACCGATCGCGTGCGGCGAGCACTGCGCGACGCCCGAGCAGGGCGGGACACGGCACCGGCGCGGCTGGAACGACCGCGGCGGGGGCGGCCGCGGTGCGACGACCCTGATCGTCGGTGCCTATCCGGTGCGCGGCGAGATCAGCCGCCGACTGCTGGACGCGCTGCCCGTCGTGCTGCGCGTGGACGCCGGGGGCACGGCTGACGCCGTGCTGGACCACCTCGCCGCCGAGGTCGCCGTCGACACGCCGGGTCAGCAGGTAGTACTCGACCGGCTGCTGGACTGGATGCTGGTCTGCACGCTGCGCGAGTGGTTCGACCGACCCGGCGGCGAGCCCCCGGCCTGGTGGGCCGCCCAGCGGGACCCGGTGGTCGGCGACGCGCTGCGCCTGCTGCACGCCGAACCGGCGGCACCATGGACGGTCGCGGTGCTGGCGGACCGCACCGGGGTGTCGCGTTCGACGCTGGCCAAGCGGTTCGCCGACCTGGTCGGCGAACCACCGCTGACCTACCTCACCCGCTGGCGGATGACGCTCGCGGCAGACCTGCTGGTCGAGCAGGAGGCCGCAACCATCGCGGACATTGCCCGCACCGTGGGGTACTCCAACCCGTTCGGGTTCAGCGCAGCGTTCAAACGGGTCCGAGGCGTCAACCCAAGCGAGTTCCGGCGCATCGCGACCACTGCCTCCCTGGCGGCCGAGCGAACTGTCCAGCCCGCACCTGTGCCGCTCGAAAAGTCATCGCCGCTGGCAGAGCAGCGGGGTCACCGGCTTGAGAGCATGCTCGGGTGATCGTGTCCCTGTTGTACAAGGTGACCCGGAAGTTGCTGTCCTTCGCCGGCAGCCGGCATGCCTGGTCCGTTACGAGCCCGCAGACCGGTTCTGGTTCGCCGCTCTGTCCAGGCTGGTACATCCTGAGTCCGAGGAGTTGCGGGAGCTGCGGCCGGAAACGTTGCGCCCCAACAGCTCCTGGTGGGCTAGCCGATCATCCGGGTCGAGGCCGACAGCTACGACGGGCCGCTGTCAGGACTCCGCTGCCGCATCAAGGCCGCCACCCGATGGCCGCGAGCCGGGTGGCAGCGGCCCGCCGGGGGACCGACGCGGCCACCGCGACAAGCCCGATCTCCATCGCCGACTGCGCGAGCACGTCCAGCTTCACCGCCACGGTCGAGGTGCACATCAAGCACACTTACCGCGGTGACCTGGTGATCGATCTGCTCGCGCCCGACGGCACCTGGAAGGTCCAGGTGAGGGCCGCTCGCAGTTTCACGCCCGGCCGGCCCGAGTAGTGCCCGCGAATTCGTCGCCGCTGCGATCAACCTGTTCGTTCCTCGTTTTCGGGCACTGCGCTGTACCCGGCCGTTGCGGCTCGGTTCACATCCCGGTGTACGCCACGTTCACCTTGGCTGTCTTGACTCGACCCGTAGATCGGCACGGGGCGCAGTCCAAGGGCGGAATCCGTTGCACTGGAAGGAGAGCAGCGTGGATCGTCGTACATTCCTCCGCACGGCAGTCGTAGGCACGGGTACCTCGGTGGCCTTCGGGTTCACCCTTTGGCCGGAGGCGATGGGGTACCCGGCACAGACCGGACCGAGCCCGTACGGATCGCTCCAAGCGGCCGACGCCAACGGCATCATGCTGCCGCAGGGCTTCACCAGCCGGGTGATCGCGCGCTCCACCCAGACCGTGCCCGGCACGAACCACGTCTGGCACAGCGCACCGGACGGCGGTGCGTGCCTCGCCGACGGCACGGGGTGGATCTACGTGTCCAACGCCGAGATGGGCCTCGGCGCGGGCGGCGTCAGCGCCCTGCGCTTCGACAGCAACGCCAACGTCGTCGGCGCCTACACCATCCTCTCCGGAACCACCCGCAACTGCGCGGGCGGCGCCACCCCGTGGAACACCTGGCTGTCGTGCGAGGAGACCGACCGCGGCTACGTCTTCGAGACCGACCCGTTCGGCGTGAAGTCCGCCGTGCGCCGGGACGCGATGGGACGGTTCAAGCACGAGGCCGCGGCCGCCGACCCGGACCGCAAGGTGATCTACCTGACAGAGGACGAGAGCGACGGCGGCTTCTACCGGTTCGTCCCCACCACCTGGGGCGACCTCTCCTCGGGCACCCTGCAGGTGCTCAAGGAGGTCAACGGTGTGCTGTCCTGGGCGAACGTGCCGGACCCGGACGGCGGCCCCACCCGGACTCGCAAGCAGGTGTCGGGCATGAAGGTGTTCAACGGCGGCGAGGGCTGCTACTACCGCAACGGCACCTGCTTCTTCACCACCAAGGGCGACAACAAGGTGTGGGCCTACGACGCGGTCGACAACACCATCGCCGTCGCCTACGACGACAACCTGACCACCAACCCGCCGCTGACCGGCGTGGACAACATCACCGGTGCCACCGTGGGCGACCTGTACGTCGCCGAGGACGGCGGCAACATGGAGATCTGCGTCATCACCCCCGACGACGTCGTCGCCCCGTTCGTCCGCGTGACGAACCAGAGCTCGTCGGAGCTCTGCGGCGTCGCCTTCAACCCCGCGGGCAACCGCCTGTACTTCTCGTCCCAGCGCGGCACCACCGGCAGCAGCGGCGGCGGCATCACCTACGAGATCACGGGTCCCTTCCGCACCTCCCTGTGAACTGACACGACCTCTCCGCCGGTGCCCCGCGGTCGGGGCGCCGGCGGACACCACCGGTCGCCGATCCGCAGCAACGGATTCACGTTGGCTCGGTTGGTGTGTGGACGGCGAGATCGGCGGTGAGGCGTACGGCGCCGGCGGAGGAGCCGACGTCGAGGTGGAAGGTGCCCGGCTCGAGGCTCCAACGGCGGTCTGTGGTGTCCCAGTGTTGGAAGGCCCGCGCGGTCAGCAGTACCGTCGCGGTGACCTCTTCCCCCGGTCCGGCGGTGACGGCGGTGAACCCCGCCAGCCACCGGGCTGGGCGTTCGATGGCGCTGCCTGGCCGGCGCAGGTAGACCTGCACGACCTCCCGGCCGGGGCGCTGGCCGCTGTTGCGCATGCGGACGGCGATGTTCACGTCCCCGTCCACCTCCTCGGTGGGCGGTGCGTCGATCGACAGGTAGTCCCACGTCGTGTAGCCGAGTCCGTGCCCGAAGGGATACCGGGGTGCCGGGACGCCGCTCCGGTGCCGGCGGTATCCGACGTGCAGTCCCTCGTCGTAGTGCAGCGCACCGTCGGTGGGCTGTGTGGCCGGTAGAGCCTGTTCGGTGTCGGGCCAGGTGGTGGGCAGCCGGCCGCCCGGCTCGACGAGGCCCAGCAGGACGTCGGCGAGCGCGTTGCCGAACTCCTGGCCGGGAAACCAGGCGAGCAGGATCGCGGCGACGTGGTCGGCCCAGGGGAGCAGTACCGGGGCGCCGGAGTTGACCACCACTACGGTCTTCGAGTTCACCGCCGCTACGCGCCGTACCAGTTCGTCCTGTTGTCCGGGCAGCGCCAGGCTGGTCCGGTCGAAGCCTTCGCTCTCCACCTCCTCGTTCGTGCCCACGACCACGACCGCGACGTCGGCGTCACGGGCCAGCGCCACGGCCCGTTCGAGGTCGGCCTCGTCAGTCGCGCGTGGCGGTTGCAGGTTGAGCTGGAAGCTGGTGAAGACGCCGGGCGGAGCGGATTCGCTCGCGGCCTCGACGTGATGGGTCAGGATGACTTCGACATCCTCGTCCGCGTCGAGGTGGACGGTGTGCGTCCGCTGCGGCGGGGCCACCATGGCGGCCATCATGTCGGCTTCGGGTGGCAGTTGGAGTGTGGCGTCGAAGGCCGGCGAGCCGTCGACGGCCAAGTCGAAGCGGCCTATGCCGGAACAGCCGACTTCGTAGGCGCCCGGCTCGGTGGCCCGTACCCGGGTGTGTACCCGGATCCGGGCCACCCGGTGGGTCGGTACGTCGGGGCCGAAGGAACCGAGCCAGGTGTACGAGCCGCTCCTGCGTGTTTCGCCTGCGAGTACCGTTCCGTCGGCGGCGAGGAAGCTCACCCGTACTCCGTCGCCGGTGCCGTCGGGAAGTCGCAGCCAGGGCGCGCGGGCGATCGGGGTACGGGTGTGGGGTTGCGCGCCGACCGCGTGGGTGACCTCCGCGGTGCCCCGCAGAGCGGTGCGGAGGCCCTCCAGCGGAGAGACTGTGTACGGCGGGCAGACGGTCGCGCTGCCACCACCAAGCGTGCGGGCGTGTTCGGCGTTGGGGCCGAGAACGGCCACGCGCCGGAGCCCTGTGCGTGCCAGCGGCAGCGCGCCATCGCGGTTGCCGGCCAGCACGAACCCGGCTGCGGCGGCGTGGCGCAGCTGCGCGGCGATGGCGGCATCGTCGTACGTGGCTGGTTGTGGGGCCGGAGGCAGGCCGTCGAGGGCGCCGACCCTGGCGGCCAGGCGCAGCAGGCGCAGCACCTTCTCGTCGACGGTCGCCTCGGCTATCAGGCCATTGTGGACGGCGGCGACCAGGGCCTCGCCCCAAGGCCCTTGCGGGCCGGGCATCACCAGGTCGAGGCCGGCGTTCGCCGCCGCCACGGTGGATCGGGTGGCGAACCAGTCGGACATCGTCACGCCGTCGAAGCCCCACTCGGCCTGCAGGACCTGGTGCAGCAACGGACTCTCGGTCATCGTGAACCCGTTGACCGCGTTGTACGCGGCCATCACCGCCCATGCGCCGGCGTCGCGGACGATCGCTTCGAATGGCGCGAGGTACACCTCGCGCAGAGTCCGCTCGTCGACGCGGGCGTCGAGTGTCATCCGCTCGGTCTCGGAGTCGTTGGCCACGAAGTGCTTCACGGTGGCCGCGACACCGCCGTCCTGCAGCCCGCGAACGTACGCCACCCCGATCCGCGCGGTCAGCAGCGGATCCTCGCTGAAGCACTCGAAGTGCCGCCCCGCATACGGCGAACGGTGCAGGTTCACGGTCGGTGCCAGCAGCACGTCCACGCCCTTGCGCCGGGCCTCGAACGCGAGCAGCCCACCCAGCCGACGTACCAGGGCCTCGTCCCAGGTGGCCGCCAAGGCCGTGGGTGCGGGGACGTTGGCCGACGGCTGCCGCTCGTCCCAGGTCTCTCCCCGCACACCGGCGGGCCCGTCCGACATCACCAGCCGGCGCAGCCCCACTGACGGCTCCGGGGACAGCGCCCAGGCGTCGGCCCCGGTCACCAGCCGGACCTTCTGCTCCAGGCTCAATGCGGCGAGCCGACGAGCCAGTTCGCCCTCGCCAACGGTGGTCCGTACCTGTTGCTGGGTCACAGTGGTTCTCCTCCTGGAGATCGATGCATGCGACGGATCCCGGCGAGGAGCGGGCAAGCGGCACGCGGAGGGGGCCCGGGACGAGAAACGTCCCGGGCCCGTTTTACCGGGTCACAGTCTCTGGTGGTCAGGCGGAGGGGCGGAGTGACAGCACGTCGGGCAGGTTCCCGCCGCCCGGCTGGTCGATGTTGGCGAGGCGCTTGCCGACGACGAGGATGCCGGCGACCCGAGCCACGGGGGCGAACCAGGCCACTTCCGACAGGCGCGTGGTGGCCTGCTGGTACGCGGCGGCCTGCTTGGCGGGATCCGGCTCCGCCGCGGCCTGGGCGAGCAGTTGGTTCAGCTGGTCGTCACCGGTGCCGAACGGGTTGAAGGGGTTGGCCGTCGGCAGCATGAAGTTCTGCGACGACAGGTATGTGGGCAGGGCGCCGTAGCCGAACCCGGTGACGGGGAACTTGCGCGCCATCACGTTGGCGATCCACTGCGGCGGCTGGGCGTCGGTGGTCAGCTCGACGTTGACGCCGATCTTCTTCCACTGGGCGATGACGGCCTGGGTGACGATGTTGATGCCGAAGAAGCCCTGCGTCTCGACGATGAGCGTGAACCCGTTGGGGTATCCCGCGGCGGACAGCAGGCTCTTCGCCTGGTCGGGGTCGTAGGGGTAACGGCCGTCCAGCGCCTCGCTGTACCCGTCGTAGCCGGGGATCGACGTCTGGCTGGTCGGTTCGGCGAAGTCGCCGAAGATCGCTTTGGTCACCGCCGCCCGGTCGATGGCGTAGTTGAGGGCCTGGCGCACCCGCGCGTCTTTCAAGGGGGCGGCGACGGCACCGTCGCGGTCGGCGAGCACCATGCCCATCAGCGCTGTGCCGGCCTTGACGTGCTGCAGGCCTGCGGCGGTGAGTGCCGGTCCGGCGTCGGGCCCGACAGCGGCGGCGTCGACCTGGTTGGCCTGGATCGCCTGCACCGTGGCGTTGGCGTCGGGGATGATCCGGACCACGACCCTCTTCCAGCGCTGCTGCGCCTTGTTCCAGTAGTTGGGGTTCGCGGTGTAGGTGTAGTGGTCGTTCGGCACGGTGTTGGCCGGGTCCAACGTGTACGGACCGGCTCCGAACGTCTGCTGGGCCAGCTTGCCGGGGTCGGCCAGTCCCGCCGGGGAGATGATCGAGCCGGACAGCAGTGCCTGACTCATCAGCATCGGCATCACCGGGTTGGACGTGCTGTTGGTGATCACGACGGTCGAGGAGTCCGGCGCTGTGATGCTGGAGATCGAGCCGCCCCAACTGGCGGCGTTGACCCCGACCTTGCGGAAGTACTCCAGTGAGGCGACCACGGCAGCGGCGTCCACCGGCGTACCGTCGGCGAACTTGACGTCAGCGCGCAGCTTCAGCTGGAAGACCTTGTTCTGCTTGTCGGTGTAACCGAACGACTCGGCCAGGTCGCCGGTGAAGGTCCGGTCGGGGTTCATCCGGATCAGTGCGGCGTAGCCCAGGTTGATGTTCGCCGCGCTGTTGGGGTCGAGGTTGGCCTTGTACGGGTCGAGCGTCGGTGGTCCGGACACCGCGTAAGTGAGGGTGTCCCCGACCGAGGTGCCGCTGCCACCGCTGCTGGGGGAACCAGTCGAACAGGCGGTCAGAACCAGGACGGCGGCAAGCGGGAGAGCGGCCCAACGGGCAGTTCTGCCCAGTCGTGCGCCGATGAAGCGGATCGACATGAGATTCCTTCGAGGTCCAACGTGGAGGGTGAGGGGGATGCTGTGCCGCCAAGCGGCTGGTCAGGGGGTGGCGTTGGCGTGATCGGGTCGCGGGGGCGCCGCGTGGTCGGTAGCGGCGGGGGCGCCGATCTCCTCGTGGCGCAGGCAGGCGACCAGCCCGCCGTGCCGGGTGGGCACCAGCGGCGGGCGCTGTCGGGTGCACGCGTCGACCACGTATCGGCAGCGCGACGCGAATCGACAGCTCTCCGAGGGGAGGTTCCGCTCGGCCTGCTCGCGCGGTGCGGCCGCCGCCGGCCGGGCCCTCGCCGCCTTCGGGTCGGGGATCGGCGCCGCGGCGATCAACGCCTGGGTGTACGGGTGCGCGGGGCGGGAGTACACGCCGGCGGCCGGTCCTGACTCCATGACCTGCCCGCGGTACAGGACCACGACGCGCTGCGACAGGTACCGGACCACGCCGAGGTCGTGGGCGATGAACAGGTAGCTGAGCCCGAGCTCGGCCTGCAGGTCCGCGAGCAGGTTCATGACCTGTGCCTGGATCGACAGGTCGAGTGCGCTGACCGGCTCGTCGCAGACGACGAGCCGCGGCGAGACCACCAACGTCCGGGCGATCGCGATGCGCTGCCGCTGTCCGCCGGAGAACTGGGCCGGGTAGCGCCGCGCCGCCTCGGGCGGAAGCCCTACCCGCTCCAGGGCCCGCTGCACCAGCGCCAGACGTTCTCGCGGGCTGATCTCCCGGCGGGCCAGCAGCGGCTCCGCCAGCGTGGCGCCCACCGTCCTGGCGGGGTTGAGTGAGCTGTACGGGTCCTGGAAGACCATCTGCAGGCTGGCGCTGAGTTCCCGACGCCGGCCGCGACGCGCGTGGGTGATGTCCTCGCCGGCAAAGGTGATCGCCCCGCCGGCCACCGGCGTGAGCCCGACGATCGCCCGTCCGATCGTGGACTTGCCCGACCCGGACTCACCCACCAGGCCAACCGTCTCGCCGGGCGCCACGGACAGACTCACGTCGTCGACGGCTCGCACGGCACCGCGCCCGCGGCCGTAGTCGACGCGCAAACCGCGCACGTTCAGCAGGTCCTCGCCGCTCATGCCCGTCCTCTCTTCGCTGCGGGCGCGCATGAGGCTCCAAGCGCACTGTGCCTGATGCTCCATCCGATGGCGGGCTCGCCCGCGTGCTCGCTCCGCCCGCTCATGTCGGCACCGTCTGGAGGAGAAGGTCGTCGCTGCGCAGGCAGCGAGCCACGTGCGCGGGACCGGAGTCGCTCAGCTGGACCGGTGCCCGGCGGCAGTCGGTGATGGCGAGGTCGCACCGATCGGCGAATCGGCAGCCGGTCGGCCACTCGGTGGGGGCGGGTACGGTACCCGCGATCGTGGGCAGCCGCTCCCCGTCGACCACCCGGTGGGGATCGGAGCGCAGCAAACCGGCCGTGTACGGGTGGCGGGGCTGCGCGAAGATGCTGTCCACCGTGCAGGCCTCGACGATCTGGCCGGCGTACATCACGATGGCGCGGTCGCACAGTTCGGCGACGACGCCCCAGTCGTGCGTCACCATGAGCACGGCCATGCCGCGTTCGCGGCTCAGCGTCCGCAACAGCGCCAGGATCTCCGCTTGGACGGTGACGTCCAGAGCGGTGGTCGGCTCGTCGGCGATCAGGAGGCTCGGGCTTCCGGCCAAGGCGAAGGCGATTGCCACCCGCTGGGCCATGCCCCCGGACATCTGGTGCGGGTAGCGGCGGGCCACGTCGGCCGGGTCCGGTAGGCGAACGCTGCGCAGCAGGTCGACGGCGCGTTGACGTGCCTCGCGGCGGCTCACCTTCGTGTGCCGGCGTACCGCCTCGGCCAGCTGTGCCCCTGCCCGGACGGTGGGGTCGAGGCTCACCATGGGCTCCTGTGCGACGAACCCGATGCCCCGGCCGCGCACCTCGCCCCACTGCCGTGCCGACGCGCGAACGAGATCCGTTCCGGCGAAGAGGCAGGATCCGCCGGTTATCGAGCCGCCGCCCGGGGTCAGGCCCAGGACGCTCAGCGCGGTCACGCTCTTGCCGCAGCCCGACTCGCCTACCAGACCGACGACCTCACCGGGACTGATGTCGAAGGAGACGTCGTCCACCACCGTCGTCAGCGCGCGGTCACCGGTTGCCGAACGCAGCGGGATGGCTATCGAGAGGTGGCGCACTGAGAGCAGGGTCTTCTCCGGTGCCGGGCTCTCATCGGTGTCGCCGGGTGATGATGCCCTGGGCCTCGCCGTGCGCCGTACCAGTTTGGTCGAAGACCACGACTGAGTTGCCGCGTCCCGTACGGCGTCACCCAGCAAGCTGAATGCCAGGACGGTCAACGCGATCGCCGCTCCCGGAGGGACCAGCGCCCACGGGGCCTGCACCACGACGCCGCGCGCCTCTTCGACCAGACCACCCCAGCTCGGTTGGGGCGGCGGCGGCCCGAAGCCGAGGAACGCCAGGCCGGCCTGGGTGACCAGCGCGAAAGCGGCGATCAACGCAGCCTGGACGATGACCAGGCTGGTCAGGCGCGGCAGGACGTGCCGGTACAGAATCCGCGCGTCGGACAGGCCGGACACCCTGGCGGCGGCGACGAACAACTCCTGCCGCACGGACATCGTCGCGGAACGCACGACGCGGATCAGACCGGAGGCGAGCAGGACCCCGAAGGTGACCATCGCGGCGGTGACGTTGTTCGGGAACACGGCGAAGACGACGAGCAGGATGATGACGCCCGGGATGGCGAACAGCAGTTCGGCGATGCGCACGGTGATCGCGTCGACGAAGCCACCGAGGTAGCCGGCGACCAGGCCGAGGGCGACGCCGATGACGACGCTGACCACTGTGGCGACGAGAACGCCCCACAGGGTGCTCGCCCCACCGTGCACGAGCCGGCTGAGCAGGTCCTGACCTAGGCGGTCGGTACCGAGCGGGTGCGCCGCGGACGGACCCTGCAACGAGGCGAGCAGATCCTGCTCCAGCGGGTCGCGGCTGGTCACCACGGCCGGGAACAGGGCGCAGAACACGACCGCGAGCAGCCACAGCAGCGAAACCAGCGCCAGTGGGCGCCGCAACAGGCCACCGAGGAAGCGCCCGAGGCCGACGGCCCCGCTCACGTCGTACGCACCTTGGGGTCGAGCCCGGCGTGACACACGTCGACGACCAAGCCGACGACGATGACGATGAGCGTGAAGTAGATGACCGTCCCCTGGAGCAGCGGGATGTCGTGCTGCACGGCGGCCTGCGCCGCGCCCGAACCGAGCCCGGGAAGACCGAAGATGTTCTCGACCAGCACAGCCGCGCCGAGCAGGCTCGCGCAAATGACCCCGAGGACGGATACGACGGGGATCGCGGCGTTGCGCAGCGCGTGCCGGTAGACGATCGACCGGCGAGACAGACCGTTGGCCTGCATCACCCGCACGAAGTCGCGGTTGAGCGCGTCGAGCATCGAGTCCCGCGTCTGCTTGGCCACCGCGGTCACCGCGCCGAGAGAGGCCGCCGCGACCGGCAGGACCAGCGAGCGCAGCCACTCGACCGGGGAGTCCGCGAAAGCGGTGTAGCCGGTGGCGGGGAACAACTGCCACCGCACCGCGAACCAGGAGACGAGCACCAGCGCCAGCCAGAACCCGGGAACGGCCAGCCCGAGCATCGACAGCACATCGACCAGCCGCCCCAGCACGCCACCGCGTACCGCGCTGGCCACTCCCAGCGCGATCCCCAACAGCGCCGCCGTCAGCGTCGCCGGGATGATCAGCGACAGCGTGGCGGGCAACCGCGGCGTGAGCAGCTGCCCCACGCCGGTCCCGGTGACCAGCGACGTCCCCAGGTCCCCGCGCGCCGCATCGCCCAACCAGCCCAGGTACTGCTCCAGCAGCGGACGGTCCAGGCCCATCTGCTGGTGCAACTTGTCGACCTGCTCCTGCGGTGCCAGCGGTCCCAGCACCGACCGGGCTGGGTCACCGGGAACGAGCGACACCAGCAGGAAGGAGAAGAACGAGACGACCAACAGCATGGGTACGCCCCACAGCAGCCGCCGGGCGACTAGCCTCCCCATAGTCACCACCCCACCCGTGACCAGGGGTTTCTCGCGTCGATGCGACCCATTGACGACTCCACTTCGCGGGCGTTACGGCGGGATTTCGAGGTTGTGAGCGGGGACCGTAGCCCGAAAACAGGGGATGTACAAGGTTTTCGTTTGCCGGTAGGTTTCCGGACGTGGCCAGCTCAAGACCCGCGGCTCGAGGGCCGTACGCAAAGACCGCCCAACGCCGCCGCGAGATCCTGCAGACCGCCATCGAGGTCTTCGCCGAGTACGGCTACCACGGCTCGTCGCTGCGCGAGATCGCCGCCCGCGTCGGACTCAGCGAGACCGGGCTGACCCATCACTTCGGCGGCAAGCGGGCGCTGCTGTCCGCGGTGATCGAGGAACGCGACAACGAGGACAATGCCGCATTCACCGACGCACACCTCGCCAACCTCCACGAGCTGGTGCGGCAGAACGCGCAGCGACCGGGAATCGTGCAACTGTTCGCGATGCTGTCGGCAGAGGCCATCGTCGAGACACACCCGGCCCACGAGTTCTTCACCGAGCGCTACGAACGGCTGCGCAAGCAGGTCGGCGAATACCTGAGTGGAGCCCAGCGGGAGGGCCGCATCCGCGCAGACCGGGATCCCGGCCAAGCGGCCGCCGTCCTTCTCGCGCTGCTGGACGGCCTGCAGGTCCAATGGCTCTACAACCGCGACGTGGACATGGTCGCCGCCTTCGACGCCTTCTACGAAACCTGGCTGACCCCGCCCTCGGGTGTGGCAGACGAGCCCGGCGACACGCAACCGCAAGGTGCGGAAAAGCTCGAGTAGGGGCGAAGTCAAGCGTCATGCGCCAGATGTCCCGACGGCGTTAACCTGAGATCTTTTCGGAATCCGTCATGGATCGGTTGGGGCCGAAAGACTTGCTGAAGCGACCTTGTTGACGGCAACGCCTCGATGTTAGCGTTCACATCGCTCAACGTGATCAGGATCGCCCCCTACTGGGTCACCCGCAGTCGGCACCCCGTCCGTTCGGCGGCGTGCGGCAGACCCGTCCACCTCGACTCCGAAGCAGCGACACAGACACCGATATGAAGCGAAAAGCCATCCTTGCCGTCGTCGGAATCGTCCTCGCCGTCTCGGGCGCCGGAGCGGTCGTCCTCATTTCGGGCGGGAACTCCTCCGAGCCGCCTGGCGCCGTCGGCGTCGTCGACGACCTCGCCACCCCTGACTCCGATGTCGCTGCCTCGAGCGCACCGACCACGACGAGCACGTCGGTGCAGATCTCCGCTACATCCACCACTTCAGCTGCGGGGCGGGGATCCGTTCGAGCCGGAGGCCTGCCGTACTCGGAAGGGGCGCTGCCCGAGGATCCGACCGCCGATCCCGGAGCGGATCCGGTGTTCGCCAACGACCCCGATCTGCGCCGCAACGACGGCTACAGCTATCGGACCAGCAAACCCGGCGACCACCAACTGGCCGAGGGGACCCTCGCGTTCCAGTACGACGTCACCGCCAACGCCCTCAAGGCCCGCCTGGCCGAACGCAAACCGGAACTCGCCAAGGCGACCGGGATCGCGCTGTACCTCACCGGCGGCACGGCGCTCTCCGACGGCGACCTCGCCGCACTGCAGGGCGTGCACCGCGACCTCGGCCTGGGCAACCTCAGCCGGCTCTACGTCTACAACCTGCGCAGCATCCAGGGTGGACGGGAGTGCACCCCCGCGTCCGGGCTGCCGTGCGCGGGCCAGCAGGCCCGGGGCGGTAAATTCCCCTACCTCTGGCACAACGGCTGGTGGGACACGTGGGTCAAGCAGCTCGTCCTCGACGACCTGGACGCAGTGCCCGACGGCGCGTTCAGCAACCACAACTTCAGCGAGGTGAGCCTGCGCGGCGCCCGGTCGATCGGCGTCATGGCCTTCGGCCACGCCCCGTACGCCAAGCTCAGCGTCCTGTACCTGCCCAGCGTCGGCACCATCGCCCACGACGCCTTCCGCCGCAACCAGTACCTGGTCAAGGTGAACTTGCCGAACGCGACCGAAGTCGACGACTTCGCGTTCGACGACGCCTCCCGTCTCCAGTACTTCACCGCGCCTCAGCTGCGACGGCTCGGTCGCAACGCGTTGAACGACAGCCACGAGCTGGTATCGGTCAACCTGCCCGAGCTGGAGTACCTGGGCATCAACTGCTTCGACCTGAACCACAAGCTCATCGGGTTGCGCCTGCCCGCCCTCACCGAGATGGACAAGAACGCGGTCACCAACTTCTCGAACCTGCGATGGGTCCACGCCCCTCGCCTGACCACGGTCTGGCACAACGCCATCACCAACAACGCGAAGCTGACCACAGTGGTCATACCGGGCGTCACCCGGCTCGGACCGGGCGCGGTCCGGGGCAATCCGGCACTGACCGCGGTCTACCTGGGCTCGACACCGCCGAGGCAGGAGGCCGACGTCTTCACCGGAAGCCCGATGGCGACGGTCTACCACGCCGGCGATCCTGCGGCGTGGGCGATCTTCAAGCCGTCCGGCAACCCCGGGCTCGCGGTCCGTCCCAAGCCCTGATCGCGCACCCTGATCCGGTGTTGAGGTCCAGCACCGCGGCGGGGCGGTGGTGGTCGATGTCGTAGGCCTTGTCCGCGTGGAGCTTCGTCGGCCCGTGGAACGCACGATTTCCGGCCGACCGGCTACCGACGCCTGACCATCCGCTACTACAATAACGCCGTGCCGACAACTACTGCGCCTTCCTCACCCTCACCGCAGCGCTGACCTGCTTCAAACGACTCGCCAAGACCTCCACTTGAGACACGGTCTTAGAAGACGATTGCGCTGGAATGGCACCTCAGGTTATTCGTGGCGATGTGGAATCCACCTGGTCCCGCCGGTTGCGGTAATAGCGCATTCACGAATGCGATGCGCCGCACGACGGCGCCGGCGGTCCGCTATCCCGTGATAACCTGACCCGGTCGAGGGTGACGGCGTAAAAGCTGCGTGAATCCGGATTTCCGGATGAGCGCATTGTTTGTGCGCCTACACCACCGACGAGATGCGGGCAATAGCCCAATCGGACTCGCATTCCCGGCGCATTGGACGGAAATGGTGATGAGCGCCACTGTTCCCGTCACCGTCGAACTGCTAGGCCCGGCACGGGCGTGGCGGGGTGGCGCGGAGGTGGACCTCGGCACGGCTCGCCGCCGTGCGGTGTTCGCGCTGCTGGCCCTGCGCGCCAACCAGGTCGTCTCCAAGGACGAGCTCGTCGACGGCGTCTGGGGCGACGCGCCACCGTCCACGGCCGAGGCGAGCCTCTACACGTACGTGTCCGGGTTGCGGCGCGCGCTGGAGCCCACGCGGTCGAAGCGGTCGGCGGCCGTGGTGCTGGTGTCGGCGGGCTCGGGGTACTCGTTGCGGTTGCCCGCCGACGGGCTCGACGTGCACCGGTTCGAGCGGCACCGCTCCTTGGCCGCGACGCTGGCCGAGGTCGACCCCGAGGGCGCGATGGCCGAGTTGGACCGGGCGCGGGCGTTGTGGCGGGGCGAGCCCTTGTTCGGGGTGCCGGGCCCGTTCGCCGAGGCGCAGCGCGCCCGCCTGCGCGAGCTGTGGCTCGCGGTCGCGGAGCGGCGGGCCGAGCTGGCGATCGCCCTGGGTCGGCACGCCGACGTGGTCGCGGACCTCTCGGCCCTGGCCGGTGCGCACCCGTTGCGCGAGGACCTGCGCGCGTTGCTGATCACGGCCCTGCACCGCAGCGGCAGGCAGGCCGAGGCGCTGGAGGTCTTCGAGGACGCGCGGCGTGTGCTTGTGGAGCGGTTGGGCATCGAACCGGGCGCGGCGCTCCTGGAAGCCCACCGGCGGGTGCTCGCACACGACCGCGGACCCGACCGCGCGCGTGAACCCGTGCCGACGAGCCGACCGGACCAGGGCCGGCCGCCGGTGACGCGAGTGCCGTCGCCGACGTCGCGCGGTGCGGTGCGGGCGCCGGACGGGACGGTGGTCGGGCGGGAACGGGAGCTGGACGTGCTGCGCCGCGCGGTGGCCGACGTGGCGGCCGGGCGCGGGCGGTGCGTGTGGGTGGAGGGCGAGCCGGGCATCGGCAAGTCGGCGTTGCTGGCGGCCGGCTTGGCCGGCGCGGCGGACGCCGGGTGCCGGGTGGCGTGGACGGCGGCCGACGAGTGGGGGCCGCGGACGCCGTTGCGCGTGATGCTCGACTGCCTGGAGGTGACCGAGCAGTCCGGTGACCCGCGGCGGGCCGGGTTGGCGCGGGCGTTGCGGGAACCGGCGTCGGGCGACCCGGTGCCGGTGGTCGTCGACCGGCTTGCCGCGCTGGTGACCGAGTTGTGCGCGGAAGCGCCGCTGGTGCTCGTCGTGGACGACCTCCAGTGGGCGGACGAGGCCAGTGTGCTGATGTGGCACCGGTTGCTGCGCCTGGTGCCGCGCCTGCCGCTGCTGCTGGTGGCGGCCATGCGGTCGGTGCCGCGCCGGACGGACGTGGACCAGGTGCGGCGCGCGGTGCTCGGCGCGGGAGGTGACGTGGTCGGGCTGCGGAGGTTGTCGGAGGACGCCGTGACGGCGCTGCTGGCCGGGATGGTCGGCGCCATGCCGGGGCGCAGCGTGGTCCGCGTGGTCGAGTGCGCGGCCGGAAATCCCTTGTACATCAAGGACATGGTGGATGCGCTGCTGCGCGACGACGCGATCGAGGTGCGGGCGGGCGTCGCCGAGAGCCGGCTGAGCGAGGACGAGGGACCGTCGCCCTCGCTGGTGGCCGCGGTCGCGAGGCGGTTGGGCTTCCTGTCGCCGGAGACCGCGGACGTGCTGCGGGCGGCGTCCTTGCTGGGCGCGGAGTTCGCCCTGGGCGACTTGGCGACGGCGCTCGCGCGGCCGTCGTCGGAACTGATCACCGCCGTGGAGGAGGCGACGTCCGCCGGCGTGCTGGACGATTCGGGGCCGAAGCTCGCGTTCCGGCACGTCCTGGTCCGCAAGGCGCTCTACCTGGGCACGCCGGCCGCGGTCCGGACCGCGTTGCACCGCCGGGCCGCGGAGGCGCTCGCGGTGGCGGGCGCGTCGGTGGAACTGGTCGTGGAGCAGTTGGTGGCGTCGTCCGGCGTGGTGGACCCGTGGGCGGTGGACTGGCTGGTCGCCCGCGGCACCGCGCTGGGGAAGCGCGCGCCCGACACGGCGATCCGGCTGCTGCGGGCCGTGGTCGACGGCACGGCGCTGGACGCGGAGCACCGGGAACGGCTCGCCGCGCTGTTGGCGCGGCTCATGTACTGGCTGGGCCGGCAGCCCGAGGCGGAGGCCCGGTACGTGCTGGCCCGTACCAGGGACCACGAACGGGCCGCCGAGATGCGCTGGATCCTCGCGCACGCCGCCTTCCGGGACGGTCGGGCGGACGAGGCGGTGGTCGCGTTGCGCGCGGCCGTCGACGACGCCGACACCCCGCCGGTGTGGCGGGCCCGGCTGGAGTCGTTGCTGGCGGTGGTCCAGCGGGACGGGCTCAACGACGTGGCGGCGGCCGAGGAGACGGCGCTCAGCGCGTTGCGCCGCAGCGAGGCCGTGGGCGACGACCTCGCCATCGCGCACGCCTTGCAGGGCTTGTGGCAGGTCAGTTCCGTGCGCCGGGACCACGCCGAGGCGTTGGCACGGGTCGACCGCGCGTTGGCCGTCACCGGAGGCCGGTCGGACTTCGTCGAGCTGCGGCTGGGGCTGCTCGAGAACAAGGTGTTCACGCTCCAGAACCTGAATCGGCTCACCGAGGCGGACGACGTGCTGCACGCGGCGCGTGAGCTGGCCCGCGGCGTCACGGCGCCCGGCGTGCGCGTCGTGGCAGCCGTGCAGGACTACTGGCGCGGCCGGTGGGACCAGGCGCTGGCCGAGGGCGACGACGTGCCCGCGTCCGGCCCGAGCACGTCCTACGGGTTGCGTGAGCGCGGCGTCGCGTTGCTGGTGCACGGGGTCGCCGCGCTGGTCGCGGCGCGGCGCGACCAGCCCGACGTGGCCGAGGCGCACCTCGCCGCCGCGGCCGGGCACCCGCTGACGACCCGCGCCGACCACGAGCACGGCGACTTCCTGCTCGTCGCCAGGGCGGTCGTCGCGGAGCGGGCCGGCCGGGTGGACGAGGCGTTCGCCCTGCTGGAGCCGCTGTTGCGGGCCCAACGCGGCCACATGGTGCTGCGCCACCAGTGGTTGCCCCACGTGGCCCGGCTCGCGGTCGGGCACGGGCGGCGTGACGTGGCGCTGCGGGCGTTGGAGGGCTGTGCGGACGAGGCCGCGCGGGAACGGACGCCCGCACGGGCGCACGTCGCCGCGGCGTGGTGCCGCGGGTTGGTCGCGGGCGATCCGGCCCCGGTGCTGGAAGTGGTGGAACACCACCGCGCGGCCGGTCGGCCGGTCGAGTCGGCCGAGGCGTTGGAGGACGCGGCCGTGCTGCTGGCCGGCCGCGGTGAGCGGGAAGCGGCGGACGCGGCGTTGCGCGAGGCGCTGGCGGGTTATGACGGGTTGGGGGCGGCGCACGACGTACGCCGTGCCGAGGAGCGCGTGCGTCGGGTTCGGCGGGAGGCGTCGGGGGAGTGGTCAACGGCATGACGGGCGTGGTTCGGGTCGAGCTGCTGGGAACGGTGCGCGCCTGGGCGGGCGAACGGGAGATCGCCCTGGGGGCACCCCGGCCTCGCGCGGTGTTCGCCATGCTCGCGCTGCGGACGGGTGGCGTCGGTCGGGACGAGCTGGTCGCGGGCGTGTGGGGTGTCGACGCGCCCGCGACGGCAGAGGGCAGCATCCACACGTACGTGTCGACGTTGCGGAAGGCATTGGAGCCGGACCGGCCGCGCGGCACGCCGTCCCGCCTGCTGGTGTCCGTGGGGTCGGGGTACCGACTCGTGCTGGACGCCGAGGGCTCGGACGTCGAGCGGTTCGACGGGTTGCGCGACCGGGCCCGGCGTCAACTGGCCGGCGGTGACCCGGAGGGCGCGCGGGCGTCGTTGGACACCGCCCTCGGCCTGTGGCGGGGCGACCCGCTGTCCGGGTTGACCGGGCCGTTCGCCGAGGCCGAGCGGCGCAGGCTGGCCGAGGCCCGCACGGCCGCGCGGGAACTGCGGGCCGAGGTGGCGCTGGCCGTGGGCGCGCACACCGACGTGGTCGCGGAGCTGGCCGCGCTCGTCGCCGAGGAGCCGTTGCGGGAACGTGCCCGTGAGCTGTTGATGCTCGCCCTGCACCGGTCCGGGCGCAACGCGGAGGCCTTGGAGGTGTTCCGCGACGGCCGGCGCGTCCTGGTGTCGGAGCTGCACGTCGAACCGGGGCAACGCCTGCGTGCCGTGCACGAACAGATCCTGCGCAACGAGCAGGCCCCGGCCGCGCGACCGGTGGCACCCGCGCCCCGCGGCCCGGAGGAACCCGACCCCGGTGCCGAGCTGGTCGGGCGGACCGCCGAGCTGACGGCGGTGCGGCGGCTGGTGGACGACGTCACCGCCGGGCACGGCCGGCTGCTGTGGCTGGAAGGCGAGATGGGCATCGGGAAGTCCGCGATGCTCGCCGCCGTGCTGGCCCGCGCGCGGCGGCACGGGCACGAGATCGCCCACGCCGTCGCCGACGAACTCGGCACGCGGTTCCCGCTGCGCCTGGCGCTGGACGCCTTCGCCGTGGAGTCGCACTCACCCGACCCGCGCCGCGCCGCGACTGCCCAGGCGCTCGGGCAGGAACGGCCCGCCGGGTCGATCTTCGCCGACTCCGACCCGGTGTTCGGCGCGGTCGACCGGCTGGTGGCCCTGGTCGAGCAGCTGTGCGCGGACGGGCCGGTGGTCGTCGCGCTGGACGACCTCCAGTGGGCGGACGAGACCAGCGCGCACCTCTGGCACCGGTTGACCGCCGTGACGCGGCGGACCCGGCTCCTGCTGGTCGGCGCGACGCGCCCGGTGCCGTACCGGGCCGAGATCGCCCGCCTGCGCCGTGACGTCGAGTCGGGCGGCGGCACGGTTCTCGACCTCACGCCGCTCGCCGACGGCGAGGTCGCCGGGCTCGTCGGCCGGCTCGTCGGCGCGACGCCGGGCCCTGGCCTGCGCACCATCGCGGCCCGTGCGGGCGGCAACCCGCTGTACGTGCGGGAGGTCGCGGACGCGTTGGTGCGCGAACAGGTGGTCGAGGTCGACACCGGCGTGGCGGACGTGTCGGCGCACGCGTTCGACCGGGCGCCGATGTCGCTGGTGTCCGCCGTGACGGGCCGGCTGGACTTCCTCACCGACCCGACGCGCGAGGTGCTGCGGTGGTCGGCGCTGCTCGGCGGCGAGTTCGTGGTGAGCGACCTGTCGGTGGTGCTCGGCACACCGGTGTTCGACCTGGCCGCGCGGCTGGAGGAGGCCCTCGCGGCGGGCGTGCTGCGTGACGCCGGGGCGCGCATGGCGTTCCGGCACCCACTGATCCGGCAGGCGCTGTACGAGGGCACGCCGGCCGCGCTGCGCACCGCGTTGCACCAGCAGGCGGCGCGGGCGCTGGCGGCGTCCGGCGCGCCCGTCGACCACGTGGCCGAGCAGTTGCTGGCCGCGTCCGGTGACGTCGGGTCGTGGGTGCTGGACTGGCTGGTCGAGGAGGCGCCCGCGCTGGTCTACCGCGCCCCGCTGGTGGCGGTCGACCTGCTCCAGCGGTGCCTGTCGTCGTCGGTGGCGCGGGACGAGCGGGACGCGACGCTCGCCGCGCACCTCAGCAGCGCGTTGTTCCGGATCAACCGGGACGCCGAGGCCGAGGAGCACGCCCGCCGCGCGTTGCCGCGCCTGCGGGAGCCCGACCGGATCGCCGAGGTGCGGTGGACGCTCGCGTACATGCCGTACCGGGGGGCGCGGGCCGAGGAAGCCGTGCTGGCCTCACGGGAGGCGTTGGCGGACCCGGTGCTGTCGGACCGGTGGCGGGCCCGCCTGCTGTCGCTGCTGGCCCTCGTGCAGCGGGCCGGCATCGGCGAGCTGGACGGCGCCGAGGCCAGCGCGCGGGAGGCGATCGGGGTGGGGGAGCGGGCGGCGGACCCGTTCGCGATCGCCCAGGCGCTGGAGGTGCTGTGGCAGGTCGAGGCCGTGCGCCGGGACTACCCGCGTGCCGTGGCGTACCTCGACCAGGCGCTCGACGTGGTCGGCACCGACGTGAGCCTGACCGACCTGAGGTTGTTGTTGCTGGACAACCGGATCTTCACCCTGCAGTGCCTCGACCGGCTGGACGAGGCGAGCCGCAGCCTGGACACGGCGTTCGACGTCGCCGGGCGCGGCACGCCGGTGGCGGGGCTGCACCTGGCGGCGGCCGTGCACCAGTTCTGGCTCGGTGGGTGGGACGACGCCGCGGCCCGGCTGGGCGCGGTGCTCGACGACCCGGAGTTCACCGGGTACGGGCTGCGGGAAGGCGGTCCCGTGCTGCTGCACGGCGTCGTCGCGCTGATCGCCGCCCACCGCGACGACGGCCCCCGGCTCGACGCGCACCTGTCCCGAGGCCTGAACCTGCCGCTGGTGACCGAGGCGTACCGGGAGAACTGCGACTTCCTGATCGCGGCGCAGGCCATGGCGGCGGCGCGGGAGGGCGATCACGCGCGGGCGGTGTCCGTTCTGGGCGCGATCCTCGACACCCGGTACGCGGACATGATGCTGCGGCACCAGTGGTTGCCCGAGCTGGTCCGCCTGTCGTTGGCGGCGGGTGACCGCGCCACGGCACGGGCGGCGGTCGAGGCGTGCGAGGCGGAGGCGTCGCGCGAGACCAAGGCGGCGCGGGCGGCGGCGGCCGCGCGACGGTGCCGGGCCGTGCTGGCGGAGGAACCGGACGCCCTGGTGGCGGTCGCCGACCACTACCGCGCGGTCGGCCGGACGTTCGAGCTGGCGCAGACGCTCGACGACCGGGCCACGTTGTTGGCGGGGTGCGGGCGTCGCGCCGAAGCCGACGCCGTGCTGGCCGAGGCGGTCGCGCTGTACCGGGGCATCGGCGCGGAGTGGGACATCCGCCGTGCCACGGAGTCCGTCCACGCCCGCTGATCGGGTCCGGACGTCGCGGGCGGGTGTGCCGATGACCGCCGGGGCGGGTGTGGGTGTCGCGGGCGGGCTCGCGGTGTCGGGTGGTGCGGTGGTGGTCGCCGGGTGGGTGTGCTGGGTGTCGCAGGCGGGGCGCCTGGTCGGGTTCGGTGTCCGGCGCCCCGGCGTGCCCGTGCGGTCAGCGTTCGGGGGCGGTGTCCGGGTGGTCCGGGTCGTGGGCACCGTCGATCACGCCGTCGGACGACATGACCCAGCGGGTGTCGGTGGCGGGGCGGGCCGGGTGCGGGGTGCGGGCCTTCGCGCGGATGCCCCGCAGCGCCAGGTCCACCACGCGGCGCAGGGCCGCGCCGTCCCTCTTGGTGATCGGCTGGTCCACGTCAGATCATCCCCTTCCTCAGGGCGTAGGCGACCGCGTGCGGCCGGTTGCGCAGGTTGAGCCTGGTGGTGATGCCGTAGAACACGTTCTTGATCGTGCGTTCGGAGTAGGAGAGCCTGCCCGCGATCTCCGCGGTGTCGAGGCCGTCGGCCATGAGCCGCAGCACGTCGGCCTCCCGCGCGGTCAGCCGGTTGGGGCCGCCCTCCGAGGCCACGACCTGCCGTTGCAGCCGCTCGACGTGCCGCAGCAGCTCGGCGACCATGGTCGGCGGCATCACGCCACCGCCCGACGCCGCCGACAGCACGCTGCGCAGCACCAACTCGTCGGTCACCGTGGCGCGGGGCAGCACGGCCACCACCCGGCACTCCACGGCGGTGAGGACGTCGGACTCCCGCGGCTCGTCGACGACCAGCACCACCGGTGCGCCGACCTGCGCCGCCGCCCGGCGCAGACGGGCCGCCACCTCCTCGCCCAGCCTCGGCACCGCGACCAGTGCCACGTCGGCCTGGGCGTGCTGCGCGCTGCCGAGCACCTGCACCTCCGGCCGCGTGCCGAGGTAGGCGATGAGGCCCGTCATGCTGAGGTGATCCGCCGCTTGGACTGCTACCCGAACTCGCTCCACCGCTGCCTCCCACAGTCTTGCGTTGCGGGTTCGAGTCTGCGGTGCGCGGCTTCACGGGGTCTCAACGCCGTCTACAAGGATTCTTCACGTCCGACGGCGGTTCTTCAGACGGCGGTTCTTCAGACCGTTGAGAACAGTGGCGCACCGCACTCAACACGGTTCCAAGCACCGGGTCAAGGGGACACCACGGCTGCCGCGCTCCAGTGCTCGTGCAGGCCCAGCAGCAGGGCCACGAGGTCCTCGGTCGGTTGCCAGACCGGGTAGTCGCGCCGGAACTTGCGGGTGTCGGTGATCCAGCACCGCACGTCGGCGAACCGGTGCTCCGGCCGGTACTCGAACCGCACCGGCCGTCCGATCAGGTACTCGTACTGGGCGATCAGCTCCAGCACCGACGCGCTGCGCTCGCGCCCGCCGCCCGCGTGGTAGACCTCGCCGGGGCGCGGCGCCAGGTAGAACTGCCAGAACATCTCCACCAGGTCCCGCACGCCCAGCACGTCCCGCACCTGCTTGCCGCCGTGCCCGATGACCGGGAACGCCGCACCGCGCACCGCGCTGCGCACCAGGTGCGACAGGAAGCCGTGCAGCTCGACGCCCGCGTGCCGGAAGCCCGCCACCGCGCCGCAGCGGAACACGCCGACGTTCATCCCGAGCCGCCTGCCGTACTCCTGCGCGGCCAGGTCGGCGGCCAGCTTCGACACGCCGAAGAACGTCCGGTCGGCGTGGTCCAGCCGCAGCGACTCGTCGAAACCGTGCTCGTGGAACGGGTGCGCCGGGTCGATCTCCCACCGCGTCGCGGTCTCGACCAGCGGCAACGCGTCCGGCACGGCGCCGTAGACCTTGGTGGTGGACACCACCGCGACCACCGCGTCCGGGCAGTGGCGCCGGACCGCCTCCAGCACGGTGACGGTGCCGAGGGCGTTGACCCCGAAGTCCACCAGCGGCGACCCGGTGGCCCACTCGGCGCTGGGCTGACCGGCCGCGTGCACGACCAGCCGCACGTCGGAGCCGTACTCGCGCAGCACGTCACCGATCGCCGCCTCGTCCCGCACGTCCACCGCGTGGTGCCGGTGGTTCGGCAGGCGGGACAGCTCCGCGAGCTCCCCGGCGACCGCGCCGTGGCCGAAGAAGTCCCGCCGCATCAGGTTGTCCACCCCGACGACCAGGTCGAACCTCGGGGCGAAGGCCCGCACGGCCGCGCCACCCACCAACCCGGCCGAGCCGGTGACCACGACGACATCCACGTGCTGCTCCTCTTCGTAGGTCTACAAAGGACGGTCAAGGGCGGCGGAAGAACTCCACCTCGCCCAAAGCCACGTGCCGGCCCGGTTCCAACCCCGCCGCACCGCGGACGACCAGCCGGACGCGCACGACGTCGCTCACGCCCGTGTCCGTGCGCTGCGGCCCGCTCCGGTCCCCGAGGACGACCGGGATCGTGCGGTGCGTGCCGTCGGACGCGGTGACCACGACGTCCAGCGCCGTCGCCCTGGCCTGCCCGGTGAACACCGCCGGCTCCACACCGGCCCCCGTGTGCACGACGAACGACAGCAGGCGGAACGGCGTGGTGAAGGTGAACTCCACCGCGTCGCCCACGGCCGGTGCGCCCCAGTACCGGTTCGACAGTCCGTCGACGGCGGCGGACGCCGGGCGCCCGGCCACCTCGGCGGTGGCGGTGGCGACGTTCGGCGCGACCGGGGCGGGCGTGGCCAGCCGGTCGCGCAGGTCATCGAGCAGTCGCATCGCGGTCGGCTGGAACAGCACCACCGCGAGGGCCAACGCGGCCACGGCGAGCAGCGCCACGAGCCGGCGCAGCCACCGGGACCGGTCGCCGTGCCACCCCCAGCGCCGCCCCGACCGGCTGCCGTGCTTGCGCACGCCGGCGTGCAGCGGGGCGGCACACCGGCGGCAGAACCGGCGTCCGGGCGGGTTGGGGGTGCCGCAGGACGGGCACGGCGGCCCGTTCACGGTGTCCGCGACCACCGCCGTCCGCAGCGGTCGCCGTGGCACGGGACGTGCCGGCGGCACCGGTCCGGGTTGATCGGAGATCACCGCTGCCGGAGTCGGGAGCGTCGGCACCACCGAATCGGGCATCACCGAGTCGAGCGTCACCTCGGGCAGCACGGGTTCCGTCGGCAGCCGGTCGGCCCAGCCGAGGTAGGTGCCGCAGTTGCCGCAGAAGTCGTCCCCGTCCGGCACGGGCGCGCCGCACTGGGAGCATTGGCGCACGTCAGCCACCGTCCACCACCTCCACCACGCACGTCACGTGCACCGGCCGCACCGACTCCACCAGCGCCTCCACCCGTTCCCGGTCGACCACCCCGGACCGGCCCGGCCACACCCGCACCACGACGGCGTCCACCTCCCTGGCCGGCAGGTCGGTGTCCGGCCGGCTGGACCACGTCACGCCGGGTCCGTCCACCACCTCCGCCCGCACGTCCAGGCACAGCTCCAACCGGGCCACCAGGCCCCGCGCGGTGCCGCGCAGCCGGTGCAGCTCCACCGCCCGGCCCACGACCTCCCGGCGCAGTGGCTCCGGCCACGTCGGGTCGAGGTCGGCGGCGAGCCAGGACGCCAGCCACGGCACGAAGTCCGTCGGCGTGAGCTCGGCGTCGAAGTACGACGGCAGGTTGTCCAACGTGGACAAGATGGCCGACAGCACGGCGTCCAGGCCCGACGTGAACCGCTGGGCGAAGTCGTCCGCCGCGTACAGGGCGGGCAGCATCGCGCCCAACGGGTACCGGCTGAGCAGCTCGGGGAGCGCGGCACGGCTCACGGCCCCGTCACCACGATCTGGTGCTGGTAGGAGAACACCAGCGCGTTCGACGCCACCTCGACGCGGTCCACGGGCGCACCACGCGCGCCCGTGACGGGGTTGGCGGGGAACAACAGCACCTCTTCCACCAACCGCACACCCGGCACGTTCTGCAGCACGGCGAACACCTCGCCGAACTGCACCGGCCGGCCGAACTCCCACCCGGTGCCGTCCACACCGCCGCGCAACGGGTTCAGGTAGCGGTAGAGCGCGTCGGCCGCCACCTCCCGCACACCGAGCCCGTCGGACGACGCCACCAGCCGGGCCACCACCGTGACGCCCTGGTAGCGCGGGGGCTCGACGACCAACCGGGTGCCGAGCAGCCGCCGTTCGTCGAGCCGACGTGCCACCGCGCGCAACACGTCCTCGGACGGCACCAACTGCTCGAACCGCAGCCGGTCGCCCTCGTCGGCCACCGCGTCCGGCACCACCAGCACCCGGGCGCCACCGCCCTCGACCGGCAGGCACCGCACCCGCGCCAACGACGGTGCGGCCAACCGGGCGATGTGCTCGTGGTCCTCCGCCGTGACGGCCCGTTCCTGCACCCGCAGCTGGTGGGGCGCGCGCAACTTCGCCTCGTCCACCGTCTCGCCGTCCACGCCGCCGCTCGCGGCCTCGCGGTTCTCCACCGCCGCCACGTACGGCACGGAGCTGCGCAGCACCGAGATCGAGCCGCGCGCCACGTTGCCCGCCCGGCCGCCGCCGGTCCGGTAACGCGGCACGTGCACCACCGCGCCCTTGGCCGGCACCGCGCCGTACCGGCGCAGCGCCCCGTCCGCCTCGCGCACCGCCGGCGGGAACAGGACCTCGCCGCGCGTCGCGTCCAGCACCACGTGCCGGTCGTCCGGCCCGGACGCGCCGAAGTGGTCCACGACGGTCCAGTCCTGCCACCCGTCCTCCGTCGACACCCGCACCACGACCGGGTCGCGATCCAGCAGCACGGGGGCGCGCGGCAGCGTGAACCGCTGTCCCGGCACGCCCGCCGCCTCGCCCAGCCTCACCTCGGACTCGGTCTCGGCGTGCTCGGCGACGGTCGTGCCGCCGATCGTGAAGGCCCCCGCCTCGCGCACGGTCGGCGACTCGCGGTAGAACGGCTGGTCCGGCTCGGGTTCGGTGACGCGGCAGCGCAGCCAGCCCGCGCGGTGGCCCGCCACCGCGGACGCGGTGTGCCCGGCGGGCACGTGCAGCACCACCTCGCCGGGCCGGTTGAGCCCGCCGGTGGTGTCCTCGTCGGTGCCGCACGGCACCCAGTCCTGACCGTCCCACGCCTCCCACACCAGCGGCGGCTGCCGCGGGTCGACGCCGATGCCCTCCACCCGGCTGTCCAGCCGCAGCACGACCACGCACCGCGGCACGGCTGCGGACAGCCCGAACAGCGTGGCGTCACCGGGTGCCGGCGCGGCCTGGAAGCACGGCACGTCGCGGCCTGCCTCCAGGTCGCGGGTGCGGTCGGCGTGCTCGCCGGACGCGGTCCGCGTGACCAGGCGTTCCAGCGAGCACGGCACCACGGCCAGCTCGTCGGTGGTGGCGAACACGACCGGCTCGCCCAGCTCGGCGCGTTCGGTGGCGACCTCGGTGCCGACGGGCAGCAGCACGGTCTGCGCCTGCGGCGCGGACAGCCAGAACGTCACGTCCGCCCGGGCCGCGGCCGGCGGGAACAACGTGATGCCCAGCAGGTCGAGGAACGCCAGGTGGTTGCGGTCGGGCACCCGGTTGAGCCGGTAGACGAGCTGGTCGACCATGTGCGCGAACGTCTCGATGAGCGTGACGCCGGGGTCGGACACGTTGTGGTCCGTCCACTCCGGACAGCTCTGCTGGACGTACCGCTTGGCCTCGTCCACGAGCTGCTGGAAACGCCGGTCGTCGAGGTTCGGTGCGGACAGCGCCATCAGTCCGCGCTCCCTTCGGTGGGGATCGTGTAGAAGGGGAAGACCAGGTTGCGCTGGTCGTTGGTGGTGCGGATCGTGTAGCGCACGTCGATGTAGACCGTGCCCACGTCGACCGAGTCGAACGCGACGACCACGTCGTCCACGTCGACGCGCGGCTCCCACCGCTCCAACGCCGCCCGCACCTCGCGGACGATGTGGCCCGCCGTGGCGCCGTCCGCCGAGGCGAACACGTGCTCGTGGATGCCGCAGCCGAACTCCGGCCGCATCGGGCGCTCACCGGGCGCGGTGCCGAGCACCAGCCGGATCGCCTCGGCGATCTCCTGCTCGCGCTCCACCATGCCGATGCCGCCGGTGGGGCCGACCCGCAGCGGGAACGCCCAGCCACGACCGATGAAGTTCACCGTCAGGCTCCTATCCGGACGGTCAGCGCGCCGACGATGACGTTGGCCTGGCAAGTGGTGCGGTCACCGACGCGGGCCGCGGGCAGGCCGCCGATCAGCACCGGGGGCCCGGCCGAACCCGGTCCGGCCAGCACGACGTTCGTCGGCCCCATGGCCGCGTGGGGCGGCACTACGCACACGTGCGTGCTGCCGACGACGGCGGCCGGCCGGCCCTCGATGAACACGGAGGACACCAGGGCCGCGGCCGGTGGTGGCGGCGGACCGACGGCGCCACCGTGGGACGTCTGGTCACCGAGCCGGACGGCGGGTGGCATGTCGACCTCTCTTCACGGTCAGGGGTTCAGGGTGCGAGCGGTGGGTTGATGTGCACTTGGGCGCCCTTCAGCACGGCGCGGAGCCCGCCGTCGACCGTGGTCGACTTGACGCCCTTGACCGACACGTCGGTGCCCTTGACCGACACGGTGGCCCCGTTGACGCTCACCGAGCGGCCGTTGAGCACCAGGTCGCCGTTCATGGCGTCGACCGTGATGCCGCGGTTGGTGAGCGTGATCGAGCCGAGCGCCCGACCGCCGCCCGGACCGCGGACCTGGATGTCCACCTGGCCGGTCTTCTCGTCGAGCGTGATGTCGAGCCGCTTGTCACCGGTGGTGAGCCGCACCCCGGCGGCGGTCATGCCGTCGAGCAGGTCGAGCCGGTTGCCGCCGCGCGACACCAGCGACCTGCGGTTGACCCGGCCGCTCTTGCGGTCCACCAGCGGCACGGCGTGCGGCGTCGGCTGGTCCACCCCGTTGTAGAGGCCGCCCAGCACGTACGGCCGGTCCAGACTGCCCTGCTCGAAGCCGACGAGCACCTCGTCGTTGACCTCGGGGCTGAACACGCCGCCGCCGCGCACACCTCCCGGCTGCACCGTGCGGACCCAGTCGGTGACGTAGTTGTCGTCCAGCCACGGGAACTTCAGCCGAACCCACCCGCGCTCGCCGCCGACCTCCTTGATGTCGGTGACGATCGCGGTCGCCAGGCCCGGCATCCGGCCCGTGCGCGGTGGCGCGCCGCCGCCGTTGGTCAGGCCGGCCAGCGAGCGGTCCGGCGACGTGCTGACCGTGACGATGCTGCGGTAGCCCTCCGACGGCTCCAGCACGTGCCGCACCGACGTGGCCGTGTACCGGCCGCTGAACGCGTCACCGACGCCGCTCAGGGTGACCGGCACGCCCGCCCGCAACTTCGGCTCGCCGTCGGCGACCGCCTCGATCTCGGCGAAACCGGCGCTGGCCGCCGCCGCCATCGACCGCGCCACCACGGCCGTCTCCGCCTGCGTGGCGTACGGCATGTCCGCCACCAGCGTCCGCGCGCCCGCCCGGAACGCCTTGCCGATCACCGTCGGCGACATGCCCGGCGTCACGGTCGTGCTGACGACGGCGGGCTCCACGGCTACCAGCGCCTTCTTCGTGGCCACGTCCCAGCCGCGCACCTCGACGCCGCTCACCTGGTCGACGCTCGACAGCGAGGCGCGCACCGACCGCAGGTTGTCGCGGTGGTGCAGCACCAGCGGGCTCACGTCCGCCGACGTGCCCACGGGCGGCGCGCCGGCCGCGGGGCGGGGCTTGACCAGCTCCAACGTGCCCTGGTCGTCCACCTGCACGACCACGCCGTGCTCCTGGGCGATCAGTTGCAGGAACTCCCAGTCGGAGATCGCGGGCTGGCTGATCTGCGCGTAGGTCACCGGCGCCACGTCGACCCGGCCCACGGTCAGCCCGGCGCCCTTCGCCACCCGCCGCACCACCTGGGCCGCGGTCGTGTTGCGGAACGCCATGACCTTCCGGCCCCGGAACAGCCGGTGCGCCTTGTTCATCGCCCGGATCACGGTGAACGTGCCGGTCGAGTCCGCGTCCGCCTCCACCGCGGTCACCTCGCCCGCGAACAGCAGTTCCTGGGCGTTGCCCAGCACGCTCGACACAGATACCCGGATCGGCGTGCCGATCGTGATGACGGCGTCCGCGAGCAGGTCGAAGTTGTCGTCGTGGTAGGTCAGCACAGCGGCGTCGGGCAGGCCGACGTTCTCGTCCACCACGCAGCTCACCAGCCGCGCGTCCCACGCCTTCGTCAGCGAACCGGCCTGCACCACGGGTTGGGCGGCGAACGCCCGGCCGACGTTGCTCATCGCACCTCCTCCACCGCGGGCACCAGTAGTTCCACGCCCGGCACCAGCACCATCGGGTCGTCGATGTCGTTGGCCTCGGCGATCACCCGCCACGCCGTCGCGTCGCCGTACTCGCGCCACGCCAGCTCCGGCAGGCTGTCCCCGGCCACCACGCGGTGCGTGCGACGGGCCTCGCGCGACCCGGACGTCGGGTTCTGGCCGGGTGTGTCGGACCCGGCCTCCTCGATCGACAACGCGCACCGGGCGCGCAGCGGCTTGCCGTCCACGTCGAACAGCGAGTAGTCCACCGACAGGTTCGACAGCACGCCGTCGAACGAGGTCGTCTTCGCCGTGCCCCACTCGAACCGCACCCACGGGCTCGCGGGCTTCTTCTTCGCCAGGCTCTTCTTCGTGGGCACGCAGGCCAGGAGCAGCTGTTCGACCCGGTTCTCCACCGAGTTGTCGTGCGTCGCGGTGGCGTCGAGGAACACCTCGACCGACAGCGTGCGCGGCCCGCTGCCGACGAACTCCGGCACCGCCGTCTGACCCGCCATCCGCGACGGCTTCCGCCGCCACTCGGTGTTCTTGGTCAGGCTGAGCGAGTTCGGGTTGAACTGGAACTTGACGCTGGCGAGCCGACCGCCCGGTTTCGCGCCCACCTTCGCGGGCGGCTCCATGATCACCAGCTGGGCGCGCGTGAGGCTCGCGCCTGCCTTGCCTGCCACGACGTGCTCCTCTCAGGACGCCTGGATGCCCTCGTGGGCGAACTCGATCGTCTCCACGGCGGCCTGCGAGGTGGCCGGGTCGAACGACGGGCCCTGCCACCGGACCGGGACGATGCCCTGCACCTGCCAGCTCGCGATCGTCGTCCCGTCCGGGGTGAGCGCGACGATCTCGCCGTCCTTGCGCTCGACCCGGTTGACGACGTCGTTGAGCCACTTGACGACCTTCGCCGTGTCGCTCGTGACCGGCCGCGTCATCGTGATGTTCGACCACGTGATGCGGGACGGCAGCTGCCACGTGAAGCCGTTGTTGCCGCCCTCGGCGAACTGCTCGACCTCCATCTGCGCGCCCATGCCCTCACAGGTGTGGAACGCGCCGAGGTCGTCGCCGGCGATGGCGAGCCGGAAGAAGACGCTGGTGGCGAAGATGGTGTCGGACATCGGACTCTTCCTGGTTCGGCTGGTGTTTCCCTGGTCAGCGGCGGCGGTCGTGGAGCCGTCCGGCCCGCTCCCGCCCGTGCCGCACCTCGGCTCGGAGCAACCTGCTGACGGGGTCGATCAGCGAGCGGGCGAGCTGGTCGAGGTCGGCGCGGGACGGCGCGTGGTGCGGCTTCTCGTCGTCGGTCTCGTGCTCGGTGTTCGTGGTGGGTTTCGTGGTCTTGGTGGTCTTCGCGGGGGATGGCGGCCTGCTGACGAGTTGCGGTTCGCTCGGTTTGGCGGGCGTCCGCTGCACGGTCGGCAGGCGTGGTTTCGCCGGTGTGGTGGGGATGGGCGGTGACGCGACCACGACCGGTGGGTACGCGGGTGCGACCGGCGGGCCGGCGGTGCTGGTGGTGTCCGGCGCCCTGTGGGTGGTCGGCCACGGACGCGGTGGTGCTGGGCGGACCGGGGATCGTTGACGGGCGCGCTGGACTTGGGGTTCGGGGGTCCAGCGCACGGGGACCACCTTGCGTTCCGGCTCCGTCCGCACCGGGGGTGCTGACGTTTCGATCGCGCTGCGGAGGACCAGGGGGCGGTCGGCGATCAGTGGTGCGGTGCGGATGGGGGTGGGTTTCGCGGTGGAGCGCTGGACGTTCCGGTGGGAGGTGGTCGAGGGTCGGGTTGGTGCCAACCTGGCGACGGGAACCACGTCGCGGCGGGGTGATGGTCCTCGGTGGCTGTCGTCCGGCCGCCGGCCCTGCTGGGGTGAGGCCGCCGGGGTGACCGGTGCGGCGTCGGGCTGGGGTCGGACCACCGGCGGGGTGTCCGTGGTGGCGGTCTGGACGGGTGTGGGGAACCTCGGTCCGGTGGGATCGAGGGCCGCCGTGGGTGGGATCTCCGGGATCGGCGCGCCGATCCCGATCACCGGGCGGACCGTCGGCGTCTCGTTCCGTGCCGTCTTGCGCTGCACCACCGGGATCGGGGACGGGTCGGCTTGCCGGTGGGTGGCCGCCGGGGTCTGGGGGAGCGGGTTGCCCTGCGCCCTCTGGACGACTGGCGGCGTCGGTGGCGGGGTGGATGGGGCGCTCGGCGTCGGCCGGACCACCGGTGCCGGAGGATTGGTGGGTGCCCGCTGCACCTCCGGTGGGGCAGCGTGCGTCGGGGTGGCCGGGTCGCTGGGATTGCTGCGGGCCCGCTGGACGACTGGCGACGCCTGCGTCGGTGTGGCGGGGCCGTTGGCCGTTGGCCGGACCACGGGCGTCGGGGTGCTGGGACTGTCGGGCTTCCGCTGGACTACTGGCTGGGGCGCCTGTGCCGGGGCGGCCGGGGTGCTGTGCGTCGGCTGGGTGGCGGGATTGCCGCGCGGCTTCCGGGTTTCCGACGACGGGGTGGTGTGCGCCTTCTCGGCCGGGGGTGCCGGGGTGGCGGTGTCGGCCTGAGCCCGCTGGACGGCCGGCGGCACCTGTGCCGGGTTGGCAGGGGCGTGGTGCGATGGCTGCACCACTGCCGGCGGGGTCGAGGGATTTCCGGGTGCCCGCCGGACCACTGGTGCCGGAGTGTCGGGGTTGGTGGGTTTCCGCTGGACCGCTGGAGAAGCCGCTTGGGTCGGGACGGCGGGATCGTCGTGAGGCTTCCGGGTCGCTGGTGGCGGGGTCCGCCGCGCCGAGGTGACCGGATCGGTGCCGCCACGCGTGACCGTGGGGGTGGGCGAGTCGGTCTTCGTCCACTGGGCCCGTTGCACAACCGGTCCGGCGGCCAGAGGCGCGTTGTCCGAAGCCACCACCGCACTGGGCGGTAGCTCGGTCAACGGCTCGCCCAGCAACGGCGCGTCGGTCCGCGCTCCCGGCTTCGCCGACCGCTGCACGGTCGGAGCGGCACCACCCACCGACGTGCTGCCCGCTGGTGTGCTGCCCGCTGGTGTGGCGGATGGCTTGGGGCCACCGGCCACACCCCGCGCCACCGGCACGGGGCGTGGCGGCGCGATGTGACGCCGGGCGACGGTCAGCGGTCTTCCGAGCGGACGCAGGGCCACCGGACCGACCGAGGACCGCTCCGACGACCCCGAGGACTCGGACGGCCCCGGCTGCTCCGCCGTCCCCGACGGTTCGGGTTGCCCAGTCGATTCCGATGGTTTTGGCGCCTTCGGTGGCTGCGGCAGCCGTGACGGCTGTGACCGCTGTGACGGCTTCACCGAGGTCGGTGGCTTGAGCGGTTGTGACGGCTCCGGCGTGGCATCCGGTCCCGTCGTGTTCCCGTACCGGAGCGCGACGGTGAGCGAATCGCCGCCGTGCGCCTCGCCCGGGAACCCGGTGGGACGGGCCAGACCGTGGATCACACCGCCGGGTGCGTTCGCGGTCACGGAGTGGCCCAGGGTCGTGCCGAACGTGTGGTCCTGCCACGACGCGAGGCCGTTGCGGAAGCGCACGCCGTCGCTGACCGGCATCGCCGCGCGCTGGATCACGCCCTCCATCGGCGGTGCCGCGCGCCAGTCGCCGCTCGGGGCGGGGCGGGGCGCGGTCGTCGTCGGTGGTGCCGGTGGTGCCGGTGGTGCCGGCTTGTTTCGGCGGAAACGGGACCAGAAACCCATGGGTCACCCCCCTTCGTTCACCCTCGTGTTGATGCGCGCGATCTCCCGCACCCAGCGCAGGCGCTCGTGGTGCTCCATGTCGAGGATCTCCTCGCGCGGCCAGTGGAAGTGGTAGGCCACGTACGCGACCTCTTCGTGCAGCCGGTCGGCCGCGTACGTCACGATTCCCCCAGGCGACCACCCGCCAGGTCCACCTCGAACGCGCCGCCGCACGACGGGCACGTCACGCCGGCCCTGGTGTGGCCCTCGCTGTTGATCCGCCGGTAGAAGTCCTGGAGGAACGCGATGTCGGTGGCGAACATGCGTTCCACGACGCCGACGTTCACCTCCTCGACGTCCCCCAGCTCGGTGATCACGGTGCTGAGCAGCAGCACGCTGAGGTAGCCGGGGTTCTCCTTGACCCGCAGGTCGATCTGCGGGCGGAGTTCGTCGCGTGCCGTGGCCAGGCGCATCCGGCCGTGCCGGTGCACCACGCCGTCCGCGTCGACGTACCCGCGCGGCAGCTCGAACTCGAACTCGGTGTGGCCCGCGGACTCGCGAGGGGCCTCGGCCACCCGTTTCGTCGGCTCGGCCAGCTCGTCCAGCGAGTCGAGGCCGATCACCCGGCGGCGCATCAGTCCTCCAGGGTGATGTCTTCGAAGGTGATGGTCACCTTCTCGGTGGCCGCGCTGGACTCGCCCGCCTTGAGCGACGGGCCCTCCCACCGGCTGACCCAGCCGTTGACCAGGTTCAGCCGCCGCTCGGTCTCGCCCTTGCTGTTCATGATCTCGATGGTGATGTTCTGCCGAGCGGACTCCACGTCACCCTTGTTCAGGGTTTCCTTGAGCCACTTGGTGAACTCCTTGCTCTTGTCCATGCCCCGGGTGACGGTGATCTCGCCGCCCTTGCGCGCGCCGGGCTGCTTGCGCAGCAACGGCTTGCCCTGCGGGGTCACCTGGGAGATCTCCACCACGTCCTCTTCGACGGTCACCCCGCTGACCTCCTGGAGCGATTCGACGACGTACGCGCCGAGCTGGAGGCCGAAGATGTGGGTGGAGAGGGCGTCGCCTTCTGCCATGGCTGTTGCCGCCTTTCAGCGATCAGGTGATCGGGTCGTCGGTGGAACGGGTGGTCACTCGCTGACGAGGCTGGTGTTGTCGGAGAACTGGGACAGCCGGAAGACGACGAACTCGGCGGGCTTGACCGGCGCTACGCCGATCTCGCACACGACCTGGCCGAGGTCGATCGACTCGGGCGTGTTGTTGTCCCGGTCGCACTTGACGTAGAACGCCTCGGCCGGCGTGCGGCCGAACAGCGCCCCCTGACGCCACTGCTCGGTGAGGAACGCGGTGATGTTGCGGCGGATGCCCGCCCACAGCCGGTCGTCGTTCGGCTCGAACACCACCCACTGGGTGCCGATGAGGATCGACTCCTCCAGGAAGTTGAACAGCCGCCGCACGTTCAGGTACCGCCACGCCGGGTCGGACGACAGGGTGCGGGCGCCCCAGATCCGGATGCCGCGACCGGGGAACGCGCGCAGGCAGTTCACGCCGACCGGGTTGAGCAGGTCCTGCTCGCTCTTGCTCAGCGCCGTCTCCAGGTCCACCGCGCCGCGGATGACCTCGTTGGCGGGGGCCTTGTGCACGCCGCGCTCGGCGTCGCTGCGGCCCCACACGCCGGCGATGTGCCCGGACGGCGGCACGAGCGCGTTGCGGCCGGTGGCCGGGTCGAACACCTTGATCCACGGGTAGTACAGGGTGGCGTAGCGGGAGTCGTGGTTGGCCTCTTCCATCCGCCACGTCCGCACGCGCTGCGGCGACAGCCCGGGCGGCGCGTCGAGCACGGCGACCCGGTCACCCATCCGCTCGCAGTGCGAGATCGCCGCTTGCTGCACGGTCTTGACGCCTTCGAGGTCGATCAGACCGCGCTGGTAGGCGCTCATCAGGTCGGGCATCGCGACCATGGTGATCTCGTCGACGTTCTCCAGGCCGCCGAAACCGGTCCGGGCCTCCGGGTCGCCCACGTACTCCTGCGGGTCGACCTTCGCGGGGCCGGCGGCGACCGGGGCGGGCAGGCCGACGGACTGCTTGTCGGGGCGGGTCAGCGCGGTGCCGGGCGCCTCGGTGACGTGGATCAGCTTCGAGCGTTCCGTCACGTGCGTGACGACGTAGTTCTTGAGGTTGCGGCGGGTCGAGACGTCGTAGGTCTCCACGACCCGGTCGCCCTGCCGGACGAGCAGCCGGAAGCGGTCGTCCGGCGGGTTCTCCCCTTCGGCGTCGGTGACCTCGACGGTGACGCCCGCACCGGCCGAGGGCAGCGCGGCGATCCGCAGGCCGCCCAGCGCGGCGGGTTCGGGCGCGACCGGCTCGGTCGTCTGCGCCGCGCCGCCCACGCGGACCACGTACGCCGAGCCGCCGCCGTTGGCGAAGTAGCCGTAGACGGCGTGCGGGAGGTAGGCGCCCTCGGTGAAGCCGCCGAAGTGCTGTACGTACTGGTTCCAGTTGGCCACCAGGGTCGGCTGGTGGAAGGGACCCTGCTCGGCGAAGCCCACGAAGGCGGCCACCGCGGTGCCGACACCCTCGATCGGACGTGCACCGGTCTGGACCTCCTCCACGTACACGCCGGGGGAGAGGTACTGCGGCATGGTCGCTCCTTGTCTTTGGCGCTTCTTCCGCTCTGGCCTCACCAGCCTGCTGTGGATCACGGCCCGGGAGGCAGGGCCGGTGGGCTCGGGCGGGGGCAGAGCCTTTGCCTCAACGGGCATCGCGGCCGGCCGGTCGGTGGGCACGCCGAAGCGCCCCGGCACCAGTGGTACCGGGGTGGGTTGTCGGCGGTCGGGCTCGTGCCAGGTCCTTGGCGATGCTGAGGCCCATGCGCCGGTACAGCTCGGCCAGCACGCGTTTGTACGCCTCGTCCGGGGTGAGGGGCGGCTGGCCGGCGGTCAGGAGGCGGGGGTTGATGAAGTCCGCCCTGCCCTGTTTGGTCCTCGGCGTCGCGGGCAGCGTGAACGAGAGCGGTCCGCCGCCGCCTCGCGCCTGGGCGTCGCGGACCGGTGGGGCACCGCCGTGGTGCATGTAGGCACCACCGCCGTAGTTGCTGTCCCTGCCGAAGTTGACACCTGAGCTGAGGACGCCGACCGCCGCGCCGCCGGCCTCGGGCGGGTCGTGTGCATCTCATCCTCTCGTGCGTTGACCGGTCGACTGGTCACGGCTGCGCCGCGAGCCACGGCCCGAACTCGTTCTCCAGCACGAGCCGGCCGAGCTTGCGGTACTCCTGTCGGATCGCCGCGACGATGTCGGACATGGCCACCGGGCGGTCCGCGGCGGCGGCCAGGTAGGCGGCGGTCACGGCGCACGCGCGGATGGAACCGCCGGCGAGGTCGAACCGCTCCGCGCAGAACGCCAGGTCGAGGTCGCCGGACCGGGGGACGGCGTCGCCGAGACAGCGGTCCCACAACGCGTGGCGCTGCTCGGCGTCCGGCACCGGGAAGTCCGCGATCACGTCGATCCGCCGCGTGAACGCGTCGTCCACATTGGACCGCAGGTTGGTGGTCAGCACGGCGATGCCGTCGAACGACTCGATGCGCTGCAACAGGTAGGCCGACTCCGTGTTCGCGTGCTTGTCGTGCGAGTCCTTGACCTCGGACCGCTTGCCGAACACCGCGTCCGCCTCGTCGAACAGCAGCACACCGTGCACGCCCGCCGCCTCGGTGAAGATCCGCTCCAGGTTCTTCTCCGTCTCGCCGATGTACTTGTCCACCACCGACGACAGGTCCACCACGTACAGGTCCATGCCGATCTCGGCGGCGACCACCTCGGCCGACATCGTCTTGCCGGTGCCCGACTCGCCCGCGAACAACGCCACCACGCCACGTCCCCGGCCGCCGCCGGGCCGCATCCGCCACTGCCCGAGCACGCGTTCCCGGTGCCGCGCCCGCATGACGAGTTCGTCGAGCTGCTTGCGGGTGGGGCCGGGCAGGACGAGGTCGTCCCGGCCGACGGCGGGGCTGATGCGCCGCGCCAACTTCTCCAGCCCGGCCCCGTTCTGCGCCCGCACACCGGCCCGGACGTGCGCGAGACCCGCCGGGCGGTCCTCCAGCACGGCCAGCCGCGTCGCGACCGCCACGGCACGCGTCACCTCGTCGGTGCCCAGCCGGTACCCGGCCAGGTCGGCCAGGAGCGCGCGGTCGACTTCGGCGCCGGTGGCGTCGGTCAACGCCTCCGCCCACCGCCGCGCCCGCTCGTCGGGGCCGGGCGCGGGTACCTCCACCGACACCACCGGGCGCGCCGACCAGTGCGGGTCCCAGTGCCGCCTGCCGTGCAGGAACAACGGCACGTCGCTGACCAGCGCCGTGAGGTCGCGCACCAGGCCGACGCGTTCGGGCACCAGCGGCTCCAGCGGTCCCACCACGAGACCCGCCCCGCGCAGGCGTGCCTCACGGACCGCTGCCGCGAGCGGTGGTTCGGCGCTGCCCGCCAACGCCGCCACGTCCAGCACCACGGCGTCGTGCCCGGCGGCGGCCAGCGCGTCACCGGCCACCCGCCCTCCGTCGCCGTCACGGTCACGCAGGTGCACCAGGGACAACCCGGCGCGCAGCGCACCGCCGAGCCGTTGGGCGAGTTCCGACTCCGGCGCACGCCCCACCGGCACGACGTGGGCCGTGCCGCGGAGCGCCGCGTCCGGCTCGTCGTCGCCGAGCAGGTGCCCGATCACCCGGTCCGGCACCCGCAGCACCCGGGACAGCGCGGGCAGCCCGCCGTCCACGACCTCGACCAGCCCACCGGCCACCAGCGGCGCGGCCGGGGCGAACCGGAACCGGGCCGGGTCCGCCGCGGGCAGCCCGCACAGCTCCAGCGCCATACCGACGGTGGGCCGGCGGCGGGTGACGTCGTCGTTGAGGTAGGCGTAGAGCCGCTCGAACCGGGGGTCGACGTCCGGGGCCATCGCCACCAGCAGGAACTCGACGTCCACGGGGTCCAGGTCGAACCGCCGCGCCAGCCCGAGCAGCCGCGGGCCGGGGTCGGGGACCATCGCGGCGAGCGGCGCGAGGTCCGGTTCGGTGTCGGGCGGCGCGAGGGGCCGTCCCGGCTCGTCCAGGATGCGCCACACCGTGTCGGCGGTCAGGTAGAGGCCGCGGTGCGGGTCGTCCGGCTCGGGGTCGTGCTCGGCGCGCTGCGACACCGCCCGGCGCACCCGCCACTCGACGCCGGCGAGCCTCGCCCACAGGTACGCCAGGTCCGGCGCGTGCGCCTCGGTCGACACGGCGGTCATCGGATCGGCCCGCCGCGCCGGCGTCGGTCCTCGGGCAGCGGCCGGGTCCGGGGCGCCGAGAACCCGCCGGAACCACCGTCGGCACCGTCGTAACGCAGCCTGCGTCCACCCTCGGTGGGGCCGATCAGGACCAGGCCGTCGGCGGCCGGGTCGGCCGGGGTGACCGGGCCGACGACCGGCGCGGTGACCACGACGTTGATCGCGGGCCGCAGTTCGCCGCCGAGCGCCGACCACACGTCGGTCGCCGCCCGACCCTCCGACACCGAACCGCCCGACTCGACGCCGACGGTCAGGCCCACCTCGGCCAGCGACCCGGTCAGCCACGCCGACCGCAGCCGGTTCGCCGCCGCCAGGCACGCCAGGGCCTGCGACAGCAGCCGGTGCTCGTCCTGTGACCGGTTCGTCCACGCAGTGACCAGGTACGACAGTCGGAACCAGCGCGGCGGGCGCCGGTGGCCGACCAGCTCGTCGTCGTCCCGCACCGACACCGAGCCGGACGAACGCCGGGTCAGGTCCTCGCGGATGTCGTACAGGAACACGTTGACCGTCGGGGCGTTGCGCCGCGCCACCCACTCCGTGGTGGGCGGGTCGAACGCCAGCTCACCCCCACCGCCGGGCACGCCGCCGGCCGCGAGCAGCCTGCGCAACCCCTCGTCCACCTCGTGGATCACCGGGCACCTCCGGGTTCGTCTCGGGTCACCTGCGCCGGACCACGTCGGGCGGCCCGATCGAACCGGGCACGACGAGGAACGGCGTGGTGGCTGACTGGAAACCGGGTCCGCTCGCGGTGATCGTGCGCGGACCCGTCGCGTCCTTGGCGAGGATCAGCAGCTGGGCGGTGAACCCGCCGTCCGGGCGCGGCAGCGTGGCCGCGGCGGACGCGGTGATGCCGGGCGACCAGGACAGCCGGACCGGCACGCCGGGCGGGAAGTCGACCCCGCGCACGGACGTGACGAACCCGGGCTCGCCGATCGGCGGCACGGCCACGATCCGGGGCAGCAGCACCCGCATCGGCGCGGTGGCGACGTTGTCGGCCGGGTTCACGTCGGTGCCGGTGGTGCGCAGGGCGCCGCGCACGGTGGCCTGCAACGGCGCGTCCGGCGCCAGCACGACCTGCACCACCTGTGACGCGCCTGCGGGCAGGTCCGGCAGCGCGCAGCCGGTGTTCGCGCACCCCGGCGGCAGCGCCGCCACGGGCACTCGCGCGGGCAGCTCGAAGTCCAGCCGCAGACCGGTGGCCAGGCCACCGGAACCGTTGCGGACCGTGTACGTCACGGTCGCGCGACCGCCCACATAGGACGGATCGGGCTGCACGACGACGGTCACCGACGGCCCGGCCAGGGGCGGCGGCGCGGGAGCGGGCGGAGGTGGCGGCGGCGCGTCCGTCACCGGGTCGCGCACCGGCACGGCGGTCGTCGCCGCGTTGTCCGACGGCAGCACGTCCAGCACCGCGCCCGCGACCGACCACGTCACCTGGCGACGCCCGGCCACCAAACCGACCAGGTCGACCGTGATCACGGCGGTGTCGCCGGGGGCGAGCACGCCGAGGTCGCAGCGCAGGTCGTCCACGTCGCACGTGCCGCGATCCGGGCGCAACGCGTCCAACCGGACCCCTTCCGGCACGGCGACGGTCAGCGACGTTCCGGGCGACGCCGCCGGGCCGCGGTTGGTGACCTCGACCTCCAGCGTGGTCGTCGCGCCGGCGTCCGCGTCGGGCACGTCGTCGGGCGCCGTGACGGTGAGGTCGACCGACTGCTGCCAGGACGGTTCCTTCTGCCGTCCGGGCAGGGGCGAGGTGATCCGCCGGACCGCGCCCGTGGCGAGGGCCACGACGACCAGCTCCTCGGGCGACCGGACGTCACCCGTGCGGCGTGCGGTCAGCACGACCCGCTCGCCGTCCGGGGAGAACGCCACGTCCCGGGGCTGGAACGGGCCGTCGGGCGACCCGGTCAACGGCTCCGAGCACGTGTCGCGGCCGGCGGGCAACAACACCCGGCAGTCGCCGTCCTCCAACGACACCAGCAGAATGCCGTCGCTCTCCCGGTTGAACGCCAGCGTGCGGCCGTCCGGGCTGAACACCGAGCTGTCGTCGGTGACCTCGCAGTCGAACCCGCAGACCGCCGCGGACACGTCCCGCTGCTCGTCCAGCGCGTCCGCGCGGGCCGTCCACACGTGGTTGTCGCGGATCTCGGCGGTGGGGCCGTCGAACACGCGGCCCCTGGTGAACGCGAGGGTGCGGCCGTCCGGCGACCACGCGGGCTGGGTGTCCTCCTGGTCGGCGACCTCGGCCGGCGGCACGAGCCGTCCCGTCACCGCGCCCGTCGCGACGTCGACCACGACCACGCGGCTCGGACCGCCGTTCGGCCGGACCCCGCCGGGCGAGCGGCGGGCGAAGGCCAGCGACCGGCCGTCCGGCGACCAGGACGCGTCGAACTCCCAGTCCGACGCCTGCCGGTCCGCCACCTCCAACCGGCGCGGGTCGCCGCCGTCGGCGTCGGCCAGCCAGATCCGCTGCGCCCGCGTGTCGCCGACGTCCTCGAACCGGCTGAACGCGATCGTGCGGCCGTCGGGGGAGTAGGACTGCCGCTGCGTCCACGGGTCGAACCCGGGCCGCGGCCGGAACAGCAGGTTCGGGTCGTCCACGCTCTGCGGGTCCTCCCGCAGCACGGGCACGCCGAGGTCGCGCGGGTCCGACCCGTCCGGGCGCACGTCCTGGAGGGTGGCCGTGAACCGGGTCGGCGCGCTGGTCCGGGCCACCACGAGGTGCCCGCCGCGCGCGTCGACCAGCCACGCCGGCGAGCCGACCGTGCGGTCCTCGGCCAGCAGCAGGCCGGGCGGCGCGGTGACCGGAAGATCGGGCGACGTGTCGACCCGGTGCACCTTCTCCACGTTCGGGTCCGCCGGGCACGAGCACACCTGGTCGAAGCTGAGGAACAGCAGGCCCGCGCCGTCCGGCAGCCACGCGGGCGACCGACCGGCCCACGCGGCCTGGTCACCGCCCAGCAGGGGTGCGCCCACGTCCCCGCCGTCGAGCACGCGGAGCTGCCGTCCGTCGGCGCCGCGGTCGAGCGTGTAGGCGATGCGGTCGTCGCGCGGGTTCCACGCCGGTTCCACGGCCGCGCCGGCGGGTTCGTCGGTGATCCGGGTGACCGGACCGCCCGCGACCGCCCGCCGGTACAGCTCGCCGTCGCCGTCGCGGTCCGAGGAGAACGCGATGCGCGCGCCGTCGGGCGAGAACGTCGGCGAGGTCTCGTCGTCCGGGGTGTCGGTCAGCCGGCGCAGGCCCGTGCCGTCGGCGCTGACCAGCCACAGGTCGCGCTGCCCTCCTTCGGCGGAGTCGAACACCACGGACCGGCCGTCCGACGACAGCTCCGGGTTGCCCGCGTCACGGCCCTCGGTGAGCCGGCGCACCGACCCGTCCGCCGCGCGCAGGTACACCTGGGGCGTCGGCGCGTCGCGCATGCTCGTGAACACCACCTGGTCACCGCGTGCGGACACGTGGTCGTCGTGGTGCGCCGGTCCCGCGCCCAGCAACGGGTCACTGGCGCGCAGCTCGTCCGGCACGGGGTTCGTCACCACGCCGAGGCTGCGGTGGCCCGTGCCCGCGTACGCGATGCGGCCGGCCACCGGCGGTTCGTCCTGCCGGGCCGACGCCGACACGGGCGTGGCGGTGTCGTGCACCACCACGACCACACCGCACAGCACCAACACCGCCGCGGCCGCGGCTGGCACGGCGACCGGCCGGGATCGCAGCCATCTCAACAAGGTGTCCACCTCCGTCTGGGACTCGCCCGAATCGTCGCCGGGACCGGCGGGCCGCGACGAGGTCCCGGCGGGCACGTCGCGGGAAGAACCGGTGGCTGTTCGGGCAACCCGGGTCAGATCAGGCCGTGCCGCATCACGTAGCCGACGGCGTGCGCGCGGTTGCGCAACTGGAGCCGCGTGGTCACCTCGTGCAGGACGTTCTTCACCGTGCGCTCGGAGAACGACGTCCTCGCGGCGATCTCGGAGGTGTCGAAGCCCTCCGCCACCAGCCGCAGCATGTCGGCCTCGCGCGGGCTGAGCGTGGACAGCGTCGGCCCGTTCGGGTCGAGCACGCTGCGCTGCAACCGGTTCACGTGGTCCAGCAGTCGGCCCAGCAGGTCACCCGGCAGCACCGCTTCCCCTTTGGCCAGCGCGGAAACCGTGCTCACCAACCGGTCCTGGTCCGCGTCCGCGCGGCGCAGCACGGCGGTGACGCCGCAGTCGATGGTGGTCTGCAAAGAGTCGTGGTCGAAGCGCCCCACGACGAGCCCGGTGCGCGTGGACGTCGAGTGCCGCAACCGCCGCAGCAACCGGACCGCCTCGTCGTCCACCTGGTCCACCACCACCAACGACACCTCGGCCCGCGGCTCCTCCTCCGGCCGCAGCACCTCCACCTCCGGCCGCGGGCGCAACTGGTAGGTGATCCCCGCCCGCAGCACCGGGTCCTCGGCGTACAGCGCCACCGGAATCCTGCTCATGCCACCCCTCCCTCGAACCTGCCGTCCGCACCCTGCTGAGGCCATCGTGGGCGCTCGGAGGGCGAACGGGCAGCCGCAAGGGTGCGTCGGTGCACGGACTTGCCCGTACCGTGCCCTTTTCTCCCTGCCGCACACCGACCCGCCGTGCCTACCGTTTCGCGGGTGACCACAACGACAGAGTTCGGACTCCCCACCGTGGTTGTCACGCCCGGTCAGGAGACCAGCACGACGATGACGGTGCGCAACGACAGCGACATCGTCGAGGCGTACGAGTTCGAGGTGGTGGGCGACTGCGCCTCGTGGACCTCGGTGGAACCGGCGCGGCTGTCGCTGTTCCCCGGCACCTCGGAGGAAGTGGCCGTGGTGCTGCGCCCGCCGCGGTCGCCGTCCGTGCGGGCGGGCGAGGTGCCGCTCGCGGTGCGGGTGCTGCCCGCCGAACGACCCGAGTCCGTGGTCGTGACGGAGACCACGGTGGTGGTCGAACCCTTTGCCTCACAACGCGTTCGGCTCGTGCCGAAGCGACGTCGGGCTTGGCGCAGCGCGCGCTACCGCGTCCAGGTGCACAACGGCGGCAACACGCCCGTCTCGGTGACGCCCGCGCTGCCCGAGGCCGACGACCACCTGCGGTACACCGTCACCGACCGACCGACCTCGGTGGAGCCGGACGGGCGAGTCGACCTCGAACTGCGGGTCCGGGTCGCGAAGCTGCTGTGGTTCGGCAAGCCGGTGATCTGGCCCGTGCGGCTGGACGCCGTCGCGCTCGCGGCCGAGGAACGGCACGAGCACGAGCTGGCCGGCGAGCTGGTGCAGCTCCCGATCCTGTCCCGGTGGCTGCTGTCGGCGCTCGCGGGGCTGTTGGCGTTGCTGCTGCTGTGGTTGCTGCTGGTGCGGCCGGCGGTGCGCAGCGCGGCCCGCGAGGCCGTGGACGACCGGGCGCAGGAGATCGCGCAGGCCGACCCGGCGCCCGTGCCGAACCCGGACGCAGCCGCCGACCAGCCCGCCGTCCAGGAACCGGGGCAGCAGGGGCAGGGGCAGGGCCAGGGGCAGGGTCAGGGACAGGGGCGCGGCACGGCGGCCGGCGGTGGTGAGCAGAGTTCGGCCACCATCGAGGTCCGCACCGGGGCCGACCAGCAGGCCACCGGGACGTACGTGGTGCCGGAGGGCAAGGTCTTCCACATCACCGACATCGTGCTGGCCAACCACCAAGGCGACGAGGGCGTGCTCACCATCGCGTTCGGCGAGCGGACCATCACCACGATCGCGCTGGAGACGTTCCGCAACCAGGACTACCACTGGGTGACGCCGATCGACATCCCGGCGAACGGCACCGTCACCGCGACCGTGTCGTGCTCCAGGCCGGGCACGCCCGCCAGCGGGCGGCAGGCCGCGGCGTGCGTGCAGCTGCTCAACGTCAGCGGTGAGCTGGGCGACCTGCCCACGTGAGCCGGGGGCGCGGTTCCGCGGACCACGCCACCACGACACCGCCGGCGTCACCTCGGAGGAGGTGACGCCGGCGGCTTTCCGCGTGCTCAGAACAGGTTGGCGCGGCGGTTCCACTCGTCGAGCAGGGCGTCGATCCACGCGAGCATCAGCTCGGCGGTCGCGTCGTCCTGTCGACTCCGGTACCGGCGCAGCTCGCCGCACGCGGCCTCCAGCTCCACGTCCAGGTCCGACGTGGCGAGGTCCTCGGGACGGCTCACCGCTTCGGCGTGCCGTCGTGGGAGGCGTTGCGCGCCGCGATCCGGAACGCCTCGATGTACTTCGGCAGCTCGACCAGCGCGCGTTCCCACGTCCCGGCCGTCACCTGCTCGGCGAACACCGTGTCCACGGCGAACTGCGCCACCTCGGGGGCGATGCCGTCCACCTCCGCGTCGCGCAGCCGCCGGGACACCTCCAAGCGGTGCACCCGCGACCTGACCACTTCCAGGGTCCGGGTCAGCTCGGCGATCACCCGCTCGGCCTCGTCCGCCTCGACCACGAGCCAGCCCTTGTCGGCGAGGTCGAGGAACAGGTCGCCCGCGAACCTCTCCCGCGCGGCACCGTCCGCCACACGACCTCCGTCTCCGTCGGGTCGCACAGCCATCGCACCTCCGTACGGGCACCGGGCCGGCACCGGTCCACCCAGAACCCCTGTCCGCCCTGCACCAGGGATGTCGATTGAGCCCATCACGTGGGAGCGCGCCGGTACAGGCCGTGGGCGCAGGTCTGCCCGTCCTTACCTCGCCCGGACTCCGGTCAATGCCCCGGGCGGGCTCGGCACTAGGCCGATCGGGTGACGCTGGTTGAACCGCGAACCACTCGGACGTGCTGTCCGTGGGCTCCTGCGCGAGTTGCGGCCGAGCAGCGCGGGCACCGGCTGTACCTGCCGAAGCACTGTCCACGGCACCCGAGAGAACTGATTAGGAACCTACGTCCTAGTGGCGTGTCCGCCGGGTCGTGATCGTGTTTTGCCTGGTGTGGCGCGGATCCAGTCGATGGTCTCGGCCTGCGCCGGGCCCACAGGCAGAACGTCCATGCCGCAGAAAGCGCGTGTCCGCATTCGAGCAATGCGCTTGCTCGGCGGAGTCGCTTCGGGAGAGGCTGCCCGGGTGACTCATGCCGCTGCCGGCGACTTGTCCTTTCGCCGGCCCACCGAGGCGGACCACGCGCGCGTGCTGGCCGTGCTGGAGCCGTGGTGGGGTGGTTTCAAGGGCGCGGACGGCGCGCGGGAGCGGGCGCTGCTGGTGCCGCGCCTGTACTTCCAGCACTTCACCACCACCAGCTGCCTGGCCGAGCACCCCGACGGGACCCTCGCCGCCTTCCTGGTCGGATTCCTCTCGCAGACCGAGCCGGCGATCGCGTACATCCACTTCGTGGGGGTGGACCCGGCTTTGCACGGGCAGGGTGTGGGGCGATCACTGTACGAATGGTTCTTCGAGCGGGCCCAGGCCCTGGGCGCGCGGTGGATCAAGTGTGTCACCAGCCCCGGCAACACGTCCTCGCGCGCCTTCCACGACCGTCTCGGCTTCACCGCCTCCCCCGTACTGCCCGACTACGACGGCCCCGGCCTGGACCGGGTCGCGTTCACCCTCAGGCTCGTCGACGACCAGGGCTGACAGCCGGCGGCACACCGCCAACCCATGTTCGCGCGGAACGTACAGGGCTGCGGGCTTGTTCGCGCCCTCGGCAGCCGACGCTCCGTAACCGACGCGTCATGCTTTGTTGTCGAACCGTTCCTTGTTCGTGTCAGATTGTTCACGATTCACGGTTCGTGTCCAGAGTGGCACAGTGCGTGAACCGGTGGGTATGGTGGCGAGGTGCCTATCGCTGCCACTGGGGGCGTGCGACCGCGCGGCGGTTCGACGGTCGTCCTCACGGCCGTTCTCGCCCTGCTCGGTGTGTTGCTGTGCCATGGGCACGTCGACAGCGAGGCACGCACGTCGTTCGAGGCGGTAGGTGCCCGGACGTCCCAACCGCACTTCGACACCGCGGTCGTCCACGATCACCACGGAGACAACGACCTGGCGGCCGAAGGCGCCGCATGGGACTCGCACGACGTCCCGGACGGATCGGGCACCCCGACCGAACACGACGACCCGATCTGCGGGCCTTCGGGGACAGGGCTGCCGGCTGTGCAGGCTGAAGCAGGCCGCTCCCCGGAGCCACCCGTCGTGCAGGCGACCGCACCTCTGCCGCAGGACGCCGCCGGCGCCTCTCGGCGTCCAGCGGCAGAGATCTCCGCGGTGTGCCCTCCCGCCGGCGCCCGGTTGCTGGTGATGGTCGGCGTGTCGCGGCAGTGACAGGCCGCCGAGGCGTCCACCACCACCGTCGCCGTGCCGGAGGCACCGCACCCGCGTGAACACACCGCGGGCGGACCTCGGCAACGGGCTGGTCCCTGGCGCGCTCGGCTCGGGCTGTTGACCGCTGTCTTTTTCGTGACCCATTGAAGAGGTCTTCTTCCGATGTCTGTTTCTTCTCCAGTCGTTGCCGCACGCCCTGATGCGGGCGTTACCGAGAAGCCCGTGCCGTCCTCGGCGCGTCTGGTGCTCACCTCCGCCGCAGCGCCGTGCCACACCCCGGCCGGGGTGGTGGGCAACACCCCGGTGCTGTGGATCGACCAGCCGTTCACCTCGGACGGCCGCGGTTTCTGGGCCAAGCTCGAAGGCCACAACCCCGGCGGCATCAAGGACAGGCCCGCGCTGCACATGCTCGAACGCGCCCGCGATCGTGGCGAGTTGGCCGCCGGAGCCCCGATTGTCGAGTCGACCAGCGGGACACTGGGCCTGGGGTTGGCGTTGGCCGGCATCGTGCATGGGCACCCCGTCACGCTGGTCACCGACCCCGGCATGGAACCGATGATGGTGCACATGCTGCGCGCCTACGGCGCCACTGTGGACACCGTCGCCGAGCCCGATCCGATCGGCGGGTGGCAGGAAGCGCGGCGACGCCGCGTGCGGGAACTGCTCGACGCCGAACCCGGCGCCTGGTGCCCCGATCAGTACCACAACCCCGACAACGTCACCGCCTACGAACCGCTCGCGATGGAGCTCGTCGCCCAATTGGGCCGGGTGGACGTGCTGGTGACCAGCGTGGGCACCGGCGGCCACTCCGCCGGGATCAGCCGTGTGCTGCGCCGCTACAACCCGCAGTTGCGGCTCGTCGGCGTCGACACGGCGGGCTCGACGATCTTCGGTCAGCCCGCGGGGCCGCGGCTGATGCGCGGCCTGGGCAGCAGCATCTACCCCCGCAACGTGGACTACGCCGCGTTCGACGAGGTGCACTGGGTCACCGCGCCGGAGGCGGTGTGGACGTGCCGTGAGCTGGCGACCGGCCACTACGCCAGCGGCGGGTGGAGCGTGGGCGCGGTCGGCCTGGTGGCGGGGTGGCTGGCCCGCACGCTGTCGCCGGAGACCCGCATCGCGGCGATCTTCCCCGACGGACCGCAGCGCTACTTCGACACCGTCTACAACGACACCTTCTGCCACACCCACAACCTGCTCGACCACGCTCCCGCCGAGCACCCCGACCAGATCGCGCACCCCGGCGAGCGGATCGTGGACCGCTGGACCCGGTGCACCACGGTCACCGACCCGGTGACCGACCCGCGCCTGGCGCACCTGGGGGCGCGGCGATGACCGGGACGTGGCGGCAGCTGCGCTCCCTGCCCGGCAGCGTGCAACTGCTCGTGGTCAACCAGTTCGGCATCAACCTCGGCTTCTACATGCTCATGCCCTACCTGGCCAACCACCTGTCCAACGGGCTCGGGATGGCGGCGTGGACCGTCGGGCTGGTCCTGGGCGTGCGCACGTTGAGCCAGCAGGGCCTGTTCCTGCTGGGCGGAGCACTGGCGGACCGGCTCGGCTACAAACCCATGATCATCGCGGGGTGCGCCCTGCGGACCGTGGGATTCGCCCTGCTGGGCGTGGTGGACACCCTGCCGGCGCTGCTGGTCGCATCCGTGGCGACCGGCCTGGCCGGAGCGCTGTTCAACCCCTCGGTCCGCGCCTACGTCGCGGCGGACGCCGGGCCGAAGCGGGTCGAGGCGTTCGCGGTGTTCAACGTCTTCTACCAGGCCGGGATCCTGGTGGGCCCGTTGGTCGGACTGGCGTTGATCACCCTCGACTTCCGGGTGGTGTGCCTCACCGCCGCGGCGATCTTCTCCCTGCTGACCCTGTTGCAACTCCGCTCACTGCCCCCACGCCGACAGGAGCACGACGCCGAGCGCCCGACCGGTGCGGCAGGAGTGCTCGCGGACTGGCGGACGGTGGTGGGCAACCGGGCGTTCCTGCTGTTCTCCCTGGCGATGATCAGCTCCTACGTGCTGTCGTCGCAGATCTACCTCGCCCTGCCCCTGCAAGCCGCGCACGTGCTCGGCTCGGCGGCGGGCGACACCGGGAGCAGCGCCTTGTTCGCCGTGTCGGCGGTCGTGGCGATCGTCGGTCAGGTGCGGCTCACCGCGTGGGCCCGCGCCCGCTGGAGTTCCGGCCGGTCGGTCACCACCGGGTTGGCGCTGATGGCAGCGGCGTTCCTGCCGCTGGTGCTGACCGCACACGTGTCTCCCACGCCACCGGCCGGCGTGGGTGCGGCGATTCTGGCTCTCGCACCGGCGTTGGTGTCCACGGTGTTGCTCACCCTGGGCACCGCCATCGCCTACCCCTTCGAGATGGACACGATCGTCACCCTCTCCGACGGGCGTCTGGTCGCCACGCACTACGGCTTCTACAACACCCTGTCGGGAATCGGAATCACCCTGGGCAACCTGGCTACCGGATGGATCTGGGGCGTGGGCATGACCAGTGGATGGCCTGTCCTGGTGTGGATCGCCTTGACCGCCACGGGCGCGGTGGGCACCGGTGCGCTCGCGTTGCTGCTGCGAGCCGGGCACCTGCCGTCCACGGTCTCACCGGCCGTCGCGCAATCCACGGCTCCCCCAGCCGCCACGAGTGGCGCCACCGGAAGGACGAAGTGATGAGCACTCAGCCCCAGCAGGCACCCACCGCCGCGACGGTGACGGCACGCGACGTGCACGAAGCCGCAACGCGTTTGGCCGGGATCGCGGTGCGAACGCCCGTCTTGCGCGCGGCGCCGTTGGACGAGCACACCGGTGGCCAGGTGCTCCTCAAATGCGAGAACATGCAGCGCACCGGGTCGTTCAAATTCCGCGGCGCCTGCAACGCCGTGGCCCGGCTCAGCGCTGAGCAACTGGAGCGCGGCGTCATCGCGTTCTCCTCGGGCAACCACGCCCTGGCCGTGGCCTCGGCCGCGGCGGAGGCCGGCAGCACCGCGATGCTGGTGATGCCCGCCGACGCCCCGCCGGCCAAGTTCGCCGCCGTGCGAGGACTGGGCGCCGAGGTGGTGACCTTCGACCGCTACACCGAAGACCGCTTCGCCCTGACCGCCCGGCTCGCCACCGAGCACGGCCTCACCCCGATCCCGCCGTACGACCACCACGACGTGATCGCAGGCGCGGGCACCAGCACCGCGGAGTTCCTGGACCAGGCAGGACAACTCGACGTGCTGGTGATCCCGTTGGGCGGAGGAGGCCAGCTGGCCGGCGCCGGCGTGGTGACCGCGGCAGCCGACCAAGGCACCCGCCTGATCGGCGTCGAGACCGCGGTGGGGGACAAGAACCGCCGATCACTGCGGGCAGGGGAACGAGTGCGGATACCGGTGCCGCGCACCATCGCCGACGGCGTCACCGGCGAGATCCCCGGTGAGCTCACCTTCCCCCTCATCCGCCGCCACGTGCACGAGGTGCTCGTAGTGCACGACGACGAGATCCGCGCAGCGATGGCGCTGCTGTTCGGGGAGATGAAGTTGGTGGTCGAGCCGTCCGGCGCGCTGGCGGCGGCGGCCGTGCTGGCCGGACGGGTCCACGCCCCGGGAGGCCGCGTCGGGGTGGTGCTCTCCGGAGGCAACGTCGACCTGCCACGCCTGCACGGACTACTGCACCCCGAGCCCGACGTGGTCAGTTCGTAGGCGCGGGGGTCGGTGGCACGGGCTGAGTCCTGTGTCACCGACCCCCGGTTCGTTCACAATGGCGCCGTCGCGTAGTCCAACCGTCCGGGCTGGAGCACCCCGAGGTCGACCCGCGTCTCGCCGCCGACCGGCAGGGTCTTCTGCGTCGCCGTCGACGCTGCAGGGGAGGGCTCCGAAAGCACAGACGATCACATAGTCCACATTGGGCGCTGATCTGATTTCACGATGCTGGCCGCGCGCACGTCCCCCGGCAGCAGCGCGGCGATCGCGTCGTCCTTCGACAACGCCGACAGCACGTCGGCCGTCGGCTGCACCCCCGACGCGGGCGCGTCCACCGGGCCGCCGCACTCGGAGACCACCAGCGCGAGCAAGGTGGTCAGCATCAACAGGGATCTCGTACGCATGAACTACCTCAGGTCCTTTTCGAAGCGAAGACGGCAGGGGCGTACCGGGTCATCTCCTCGCGGGCGCGTTCGCCGTAGCGGGACACGTACTCGTAGGCCAGCTCCTCTTTCAACGGCGCGGTGGCCGGGTCCTCCCAACGGACCCGGCGGGCCACCAGGGTGTCCGCCGTCATCCCCGCACCGCTGTCATCCGTCCACCGCGATCTCGCGGCGCGGCTCCACGACCTTCGCGGCACGTTCCCGGTCGCGCTTGGCGACTTCCTGGATGCGCGGCACGTCGGTCCGCCCCGCGTCCTTCGCGGCCTGCTTCACGGACTCGATCTGCGCGGCCGTGCCCGCCAGCGGCTCGCCCCACAGGCAGAAGATGTCCGCCTCCGCGCCACCCGCCTTGTACGCGGCGGGGGAGGAGCCGCCGAACGACACACCCGGCCGGGGCTGCTGCACGGGGAACACATCGCTCACGAAGTCGGCGAACTTGTGCCAAGGAAGTCGCCTACGGCCACTACCGCGAACTGTTCACCGGGCACCCGTCCCGCGTGCGGCAGTCGTGGGAGACGTTCTCGGCGCGGTTCGCCGAACTGGACTGGCACAGCGACGACATGCGCGCCCTGGAACGCGAAGCCGTGCCCGCGTCCACGGACCGCATCGACTTCGAACGGCTGGACCGTCCCATCGACGGCTTGAGGTTCCCGTCGTCGGACGGTTTCCAGGAATTCCTGCGCTCCCACATCACCGGCGACGTGGCCCGCCGTTCGGACGCGACCCACAGCGCCGACCTGGGCGCCTTCCTCGCGCTGCTGGGCGTCTACGGCCAGCTCTCGATCGTGTCCGCGTCCGGCCGCCTGCGCGGCGACACCGGCTGGTGGCACGGCTTCTGCAGCTCGATCGCGAGCGGCCCGCCCCCGGACCGTTTGGAAGAACTCGTGGCCTTGGCACGCGCCGGCGTGGTCCGTTTCCTGGGGGCCGACACGTGGGTCCGTGCTGACGAGGGCGTTTTCCTGGCCGGCAGTCCCAGCGTCCCGTCGCACGTGGTCCGCGCGACAGGCCTGATCGAGGCTCGGCTCCCCGTCCACGCACTGGCCCACACCGCCGACCCACTGCTCCGGTCGCTGTCGGCGGCCGGGGAAGTGCGCGACGTCAACGGCATGGTCCTGGTCGACCCGTCCGACAGCCGAATCGTCGACGCGACCGGTACACCGCACGCTCGGCGTTTCGCCGTGGGGCCCTATACGACGAACAAGGCCTACGCGGCTTTCGCGCGTCCCAACACGAACGCGCCGAACTTCCGGCAGAGCGACGAGGTGGCGCGTGCGATCCTGCGCTTCCTCGCCGCCGCGGCGGCAGATGGGGCGGACGACGAGTCAGTAGCCTGACCCATCCAGGCGGGTGCGGCGTCTGTGGTCGCCGTTACCCGAGGGAACGTCCGCTCACCTTCAGGCAACGGTGTCAGGCCACGGATGTGTACCGGCCCTGGAAGCGGACCAGGGGTGGGTTGCCGGTGTTGTGCTGGATTTCCAGCGGTTCGCCCACCAGGGCCACGTGGCCGCCCACCATGATTCGGCGGGTCGTGCGGCAGCGCAGGCGGAGAGGGGTGTCCAAGAGGTGGGGACGTCGTCGGTGTCGGATAGCGGCGGGTGCGTGCTCGCGGACGTGAACGAGCTGACGGTCACGCCCACCGGGCCCTCCGGACCGGTCGCGGTGACGATGCCGACCCCTTGCGGGAAGTCGCGGAGTGCGGTGCGCAGGTCTGTCATCGGGTCGCCCCACCGGGGTCGTGAACCACCCTGCCTCGGCCAGCCGGTCGCCGAGTGTGCCGATCCGGACCGCGCTCGGCGTCCGCGGTGATCACCACCACGCCCGCCGGGTGGCGGCGGAACGCTCGGCGGAGGGCGCTTCCCGGCAGCGTGGCGGTCATCAGTCGACCTTGACGGTGTGCTCGTTGGTGAAGGGCTTGCCCGCCACCAGCTCCGACTCGCGACCGTCCGGCCCGACGGGGGTGTCGTCGATCAGCGTGATCCGGTGCAGCCACCGCTCGACGTCCACCGGCACGTGCGGCCGGCCCAGCGTCGCGCGCGGGACCCGCGTGTGGACCTCGCACAGCAGCCCGAGTTCGGCGTACTGCCTCGTCACAGCAGCGGCGCTCAGCCCGGTCAGTCGCGCGATGGTGCTGCGCGCGACCGGGCCGTTGTCCAGCACGGTGGCGGCGGTGGTGGCCCGGCGGCGTGGTTCGTGTGTCACTGTTCCTCCCCTGGTCGGGGTGCCGTTGTCCCTGTGTGGACCGGTCAGTCGGGCAGCGCACAGATCGCGCTCGCCTGCCGACGGAAGTCGACGTGGCGGCGCGTGCTGAGCACGGATGCCTGGGACATGCGTCGATGCCGGCACCCGGCCCGCGGTCCGGCCAAGGGGGCTCGGGATGTGGGAAGACCGTGCCGGGGGTGGCGCGGCGGGCGTGCGATCCGGCTCGGGGCGCACGGTCAGGGCCTGTTCTGGTCGGGTGTGCGGTAGCGGGCCATTTTCGTGCGGGCGCCGCAGGTTTCCATGGAACACCACCGGCGGTTGGCGGCTCGGCTCTCGTCCACGAAGAGCAGCCAGCAGTCGTCTCGGCCGCACTCGCGGATGCGGGACGCCAGCGGGCCGGTGACGAGGGCCGCGCCGTCCCGGGCGAGGGCGCTGAACATGTCCCGGACGTCGGTCTCCGGCGGGTGCAGCGTCAGTTGTCCGGCCTGCCGTTCCAGGCGGCCTCCGGGTGCCGGGCGGGTGGCCCAGCGGTTCACCACATCCAGGTCCGCGTCCGGCGCGGTGAACAAGCCGTAGAGGGCTTCGCGCAGTTCCCGCGCTTGGACGAGGTCCCGGGCCGAGACCTTCGGCGGGCCGGCGGCCATGCCCGCCTCGCGGAACCACCGGGCCAGGTCGCCCGGGTCGCGCAGCCGCTCGAACGCCTGACCGCCGCGTTTGCCCAGGGTCGCGGTGAAGTTCACCGACAACCTGCCGCCGTGCCAGCGGAATGCGAGTTCGGCCGTGCCCACCATGTGGTCAGACTACTCAGTTACCGGTTTAAGCGGTAACGTCCGGGTCATGGGACTCAAGATCGCAATCGTCGGCACCGGTGGCGTCGGCGGGTACTTCGGTGGTCGCCTCGCCGCGGCCGGGCACGACGTCAGCTTCGTCGCGCGCGGCGAGCACCTCGCGGCGCTGCGGCGGGACGGCCTGGTCGTGCGGAGCGTGGCCGGGGACTTCACGGTCGCTCCCGTGCGGGCCACCGACGACACCGCGGAGATCGGCGAAGTCGACTTCGTCCTGCTCGGGGTCAAGACGTGGCAGCTCCAGCCCGCGGTCACCGCGCTGAAGCCGTTGATCGGCGACGAGACCGCGGTCGTCACGACGCAGAACGGCGTCGACGCTCCGCGCCAGGTCGCGGACGTCATCGGCCGGGACGCGGTGCTGCCGGGCGCCGCGGAAGTCATCGCGTTCCTCGACGGGCCGGGACGTGTGCGCCAGATCGGCGGCGGGAAGCTCACGTTCGCCGAGTGGGACAACCGGCCGACCGCGCGGGTGGCGAGACTGCGTGACGCCCTCGAGGAGTCGGGTTTGACCGCCGTGGTGGCGACGGACGTCTGGGTGGCGCTCTGGATGAAGTTCATCGCACTGGCGTCGTTCGGCGCGATCGGCACGGTGACCGATGCCCCCTACGGCGTGCTGCGGTCTCGCGCGGGCACGCGGCAGCTGATCGCGGACAGCATGACCGAGATCCTGCGGGTGGGGCGGGCGAAGGGCGTCAACCTCGCCGACGACGTCGTGGCGGAGCGAATCGCGTTCCTGGACCGGATGCCGGAGGACGGGACCACGTCACTGCAACGCGATATCGGGTCCGGCAGGCCGTCGGAACTGGAGGCGTGGATCGGCGCCGTCGTGCGGCTCGGCGCGGAGACCGGCACACCGACACCGATCAACAGCCTGCTGTACGAACTGGCGAGCGCACGGGCACAGGCCTTGTCCCGAGCCTCCACACGTCCGGAGTGATGCGGGACGTCAACGGTGCAGGCAGATCGGTCAGCTGCTCGCACTCCGCCGTGGCCCGCACCCTCCAGCGAGGGCCGTACGGCCGCACCTCGGCCCGTTGCCTGCCCACGCGTGGCGTAGTCGCTCCCGTGCGCGCGGTCGATGACGCCGAGGGTGGCGCCGTCGAGCAGTTCCAGCAGGCTCGGCCCACTACAACCACCGCCGACCCCACCGAGCCCGACAGCTCACGCCACCACGACCGGACCACCCGATCCCGCAGTCGAGCCACACGTCGGGCCGGCACCGACAGCAGCGGGCGGACGAGTCCGCGGGCCAAGGCATCACGCCAGTCGGAGCAGGAGTCACGGCCCACCGCTGCCGGCCACCAGCCCATCACCAACGGACCGGTCTGGCCGTGCTCACAGTCAGAGCAGCTTGTCCAGAGTGATCGGCAGTTCGTGGACGCGCTTGCCGGTGGCGTGGTGGACGGCGTTCGCGATCGCGCCGGCCACGCCCGTGACGCCGATCTCGCCGAGGCCGCGCAGCCCGAGCGGCATGGTGGGGTCGGGCTCGTCCAGGTAGTGGACGTCGATCGGCGGGATGTCGGCGTGCACGGGGACGTGGTACTCGGCCAGGCTCGGGTTCATGATCCGCCCGGTGCGCGGATCCACCAGGGTCTCCTCCGAGAGCGCCGTGCCGAGTCCCCGGCGGCCTCGGCACGGCCCTGGACCTGCCGCTTCAGCCGCGCCGTCTCAGCTCTGCTGCGCGGTGTCCACCAGCGCGAGGGCGTTCTCGATGCCCTGGTCGAGGACCGCGTCGGCGAGTGGCCGGTCGGATAGGGCGCGGGAGAGTTGCAGTGTGCCGACCAATCCGGCGTAGATGCTGAGCGTTGTCAGGCGTACCGACTCCGGGTCTTGCGGTGCCAGTCGGGCGGCGATGTCGTCGATGACGGCCAGAACCCCGTCGGTGTACGCCTGTCTGGCGGCGTCCGTGCAACGGCCGATCTCGTCCAGCAGGGCGGCGGACGGGCAACCGTGCCCGGGGTTGTCGCGGTGCTCGACCGAGAGGTACCCGCGCACGACCTGCTCGACTCCCGCACGGCCCGGTCCCGGCTCGCGCAGGCTCTCGCACTGTCCGCGCAGTTCGTCGGCGATCACGGCCGTGACCAGGTCGTCTTTCGACTCGAAGTGGGTGTAGAAGGCGCCGTTGGTCAGCCCCGCGTCCGACATCAGCGTCGAGATCCCCGAGCCGTCGATGCCGTCCCGCTTGAACCGGCGCCCGGCCGTCTCGACTATCCGCCGCCTCGTCACCTGCTTGTGCTCCACCGCGTACCGCACCGGACACTCCTCACCCACCGGATCCCGGCCTCACACCACCTTGACGACGACCTTGCCTTTCGCACGTCCGCTTTCGACGTAAGCCATGGCCTCTTTGGTCGATTCGAACGGGAAGACGCGGTCGACCACCGGGCGGACGATCCCGGAATCGATCAGCGAGGTGATCTCGCCCAGTTGATCCCCGCTCGCCCTCATGAAGAGGAACGAATAGCCCACCTGGCGGCGTTTCGCCTCCCGTCGGACCCGGTAGCTGAGGACGCTCGTGGCCGGCCGCAGGATCCACGGCGAGCCGAGGTCCTTCGCGAAAGCCGGGTCGGGCGGACCGGAGATCGAGATGAGCTTTCCGCCGGGCTTGAGCACTCGCAGCGACTTCTTCAGCGTCTTCTCGTCCTGACTGTGCAGGACCACGTCGTAGTCGTGCAGGACGTCTTCGAAGTCCTCGTTCCGGTAGTCGATCACGACATCGGCGCCGAGGCTCTTCACCAGATCGACGTTCCTCGTGCTGGTGGTCGTGGCCACCGTCGCACCGACGTGCTTCGCCAACTGGATCGCGAACGTGCCCACCCCGCCGGAGCCGGCCTGGACGAAGACCTTCTGCCCCTTCTCCAGGTTCGCGATCTCGATCAACGCCTGCCAGGCGGTCAAGCCGACCAGCGGAACGGAGGCCGCTTCCTCCATGGAGACCGTCTCAGGCTTGAGCGCCAGGTCTCGTTCGTTCATCGAGATGAATTCGGCGAACGTGCCGATCCGATTCTGGTCCGGTCGCGCGTAGACCTCGTCACCGGGCTTGAACCGCCGCACCCGGGACCCGACGCGGACCACGACACCGGCCACGTCGTTGCCCAGGACGATCGGCAGGCTGAACGGCAGGATGAGTTTGAACGCCCCGTCCCTGATCCTGGAGTCCAAGAGGTTGACCCCGGCGGCGTGCACCTGGACCAGCACGTCGTCCGGCCGCACCTCCGGCTCCGGCATCTCGCCGGATCGCACCTTGTCGTCACTGCCGTAGCGGTCGAGGACGAACGCCTTCATGATGATTGCATCTCTCTGATTGTCGCTGAATTCGAACGGCCTCAGGCGCCGCTTCCGTCAGGGGAGCTGTGGGTAGATCGCCGGGATGCCCCCGGCCAGTGCGGCCTGCGCTTGGCGGGAGGTGTCGTCGGCGAGGATTTCGTAGGCGCCGGCGGCGATGCCGTCGATGGCGATGCGGGCGATGTCGGTGGGGTCGGATTTGTGCGCGGTGACGCCTGCGGTCATGTCGGTGTCCATGTAGCCGACGTGCAGTCCGGCCACCCGGATGTCCTGGTCGGCGAGTTGGACGCGCAGGGCGTTGGTGAGCGACCACTGGGCGGATTTGGCGGCGCAGTAGGCGCCGATTTCCGGGAAGCTGATCCAGGACAGGCCGGACAGGATGTTCAGGATCGCGCCGCCGCCGTTGGCCGTGATCTGCGGTGCGAAGGCCCGGACCATCGACAGTGTGCCGAAGTAGTGGGTGTCGATCTCCAGGCGGATGTCGTCCAGGTCGCCGGTGAGCAGGTCGGCGTGGGTGCCCGAGCCGGCGTTGTTGATCAGGGCGGTCACGTCGCCGGTGGCCTGTGCGGCGGCTGCGACGGAGGCGGGGTCGGTGATGTCGAGTGCGATCGGCTTGGCGCCCGGCAGGTCGACCTGGTCGGGGTTGCGGGCGCCGGCGTAGACGGTGGCGCCGCGGGCGAGCAGTTCGGCGGCGAGCGCCCGGCCGAACCCGCGGTTGGCTCCGGTGACGAGGGCGGTGACGGCGGAGATGTCCATGGAAGCTCCTTCTGGAGTGGGAAAAAGGGGGTGGTCGAATCAGTGGGAAAAGGGGGTGGTCGAATCGACCGCGCGTTACGGCAAGGAGCACAAGGAGGCGACGCGGCAACGGATCGTCGAGACGGCCGGCCGCCGGTTCGAGCAGGACGGCATCGACGGCTCCGGTGTCGCCACGCTGATGTCGGACGCGGGGCTGACCAACGGCGCGTTCTACGCCCACTTCGCGTCCAAGGACGACCTCGTCGCCACCGTCGTCGCGGATCAGCTACGCACCCAGGCCGCGAGGTACAGCACGTTGACGCCGGGCCTCGCGGGGCTGGAGGAGTTCGTCCGCGAGTACCTGTCGCCTGAACACCGGCCCGCGCCATGTCGGACCCGAAGCTCTCCGACGAGATCCTCGAGCAGGGCATCCGGAACGCCCTCGCGTTCATGGCCTGAGCGACACGCGTAGCGCTCAGCGCCGTGGCGGACCGGACAACCGCCTGCTTCGGTTCTACCGCTTGAGGAATTCGAGGGCTTTCTCCACGAACTGGCCGTGGAACTGGAAGATGCCGCCGTGGCCGGCGTCGGGGTAGATGACCAGTTCGCTGTTCGGCAGGCGGTTGGACAGGTCGACCGTGTTCTTCGTGGGCACCATCCTGTCGTTGTCGCCGTTGGCGACGAGCACGGGCTGGCGGATGACGGAGAGGTCCTGCGGCTGCGCCAGTCCCCACTGGTGGATGGCCTTGAGCTGCGTGAAGTAGGCCTTGAGCGAGATCGCCTTGTCCCGGTTCCCGGTGCGTTCCTTCAGACGTGCCAGGAACTCCTTGCCCGCCCGACGCCCGTTGGCGGTCCTGGTGAAGAAGAGGAACTGCTTCGGGTCCTGGAGCGTGAACAGTCCCCGGACGGTGTCGAGGTGCGAGAGCAGGGTGACGTTCTCGATGCCCTCGCCACCGGCGGGCCCGGTGCCGGCGATGATCATCTTGCGGACGAGTTCCGGTTCGTCCTGGGCGATCACCTGGGCGATCATGCCGCCCATGGAGAAACCGAGCAGGTCGACCCGGGTCAGACCCATCGCCCGGATGAACGTGACGGCGTCCTTGGCCATCGCCTGGATGGTCTTCGGGGTCGAGCCGGTGGATGCGCCGACGCCCCGGTTGTCGAACGTGATGACGCGGTGTTCCGCGGCGATGCCGTCGACCACCCGCGGGTCCCAGTTGTCCAGCACCGCGGCCAGGTGGTGCAGGAAGACCACCGGGACGCCGGCCTTCGGGCCGAGTTCACGGTAGGCGTAGACCACGCCACCGGCGGTGACGGTACGGGTCGGCGCGTCCTTGTACGACGTCACCACGTCGGTTCGGGGCTGTCGTTGGTCGTTCACGGTCATGTCCTCAATGGGCCACCGTGGCGGCCCGGTCGTCGTCGCGTTGTCAACGATTGAATTATGACCATAATGCTAACCGGAGCGCAAGTGCCACACCCAAGCAGTGGTGACCCGGCCGAGCTACCGGCGGCCGCGCCACACCTGGGCCCGCGCCCTCGGGTTCGAGCGCGGCGATGTGCTCGCCCGTCTCGTCGAAGACGAAGCCGAAGCCGGCGCGGAGGCCGCTGACCGGCACGGGGAGCGTCCCCGGCGAACGCCCCGTCGTGGTGTCCCACGGCTCCAGACCGCTTCGGGTCTCCAGCACGACCCTGGCCGACGTGGTCGGGCCCGGGACGCGGGTGGAGTTGCCCGCTTTCCCCGACCGGGATCGGGACGTCCACCTTGCTGTGCGCCGCAGACGGTCGGAGGATCCGTTCGTCCATCTTGGACTGCGCTTTGCCTTCTGCGGAAGGATGTCCACTCGGAGTGCCAGGATCCGCGGACGTCGCGGTTGTGGCAGTGGGAGGTCGCGGAGCGTCTGGTAACGGGGTCACGGTGTGATCGTCGCGGAGTATTTCGAGGCCGGGTGCACCCGGCTCAAGGGCTGGGCGGATCGGCCGCGGGCCGCCCGGTCGTTGGCCGCGCTCGCCGATCCGGATCGCGGGTTCGACGCGATCGTGGTGGGGGAGTGCGAGCGGGGGTTCTGCGGTGACCAGTTCGTGCGGATGGCGTCGTTGTTCGAGTGGCACGGTGTGCAGGTGTGGCTGCCGGAGGCCGGCGGGCGGGTCGATCTGGCACGTCCGGCGTTCCGCCCCGTGCCCGTGGACATCACCGACCGTGCATCCGTCGCCACCGCACTCGGCTCGCCCGAGGGCCTGCGCGTCGTCTGGAGTCCGACACCTGGTACGCGTTCGACGCCCTTCTGAACGGGCCGGCCCGGGGCGAACACCACGCGTCCTACGGTGATCGGATGCAGAAACTGGGCGTTGACTTCCGGGATCTGCTCGCTGCAGGATGTGGCGCAACGCACTGGACACCGGCGCGAAACAAGGCTCGGACGGCCTTCAGTCGCCCTTACGGCCTCGACTTCCGTGCTGCTGCCCGATCTGCCGGGCAGCGCATGGCGTGCCGGTACCGCTCCGCAGAGGAGAACCCCCTGGACACCGGATGACGTCGTACGAGTGAAGCCCTGGTTGTTAACGCTAACAACGCAAGGTGGTGCGGTCGGTTCCGGTCGGCGGTCGCTTGTTGTCCCCTCGCCCCTCCGTCTTTCCTGTCGGTCTTCTGATTCGGATGTGAGCGTGAACATCGAGGCTGCGAGGCAAGGTGCCGGTGGAGCACTTCTCCATGGCGAGCAGGGGAAACGGCACGTTCAACGTCGTCGGCATCCACAGTGGACTGTGCCTCGACGTGTTCAACTCCGCCACCACCAACGGCACGAAGTTGGTGCAGTGGACCTGCGGTAGCGGCGCCAACCGGCAGTGGTTGCGCCGCAACGCATAACACCCGGCCGTGCTCGGTTCGGTCCTGCGGCAGCCGGTACGAGCCCATCCGGGGTCAAGCCCCTGGCACGCAAGACGGAAACGCTGTTTCCATCCAATGTTTCGAACCGGTGTCTACCCACCCGCCGGACATCACGCTAGTTTGGCGGGGAAAATCATCATACGTAGGATGATTCCTAGCCAAGGACAGAATCGTGGACATCACCAGACGACAGCTCGGCCGGCTCGCCGCGGTCGGCACCGGGGCGCTCGTGCTGCCGGGCCTGCTGCCACCAAGCACGGCGGCGGCAGCCCCACCTCCGGCTGGGACGTGGGGCGACCAGGGCGACGGCACCTACGTCAACCCCATCATCCCGGCCGACCTCAGCGACTGGGACTGCATCCGGGTCGGCGCCGACTACTACGGCATCACCAGCACGTTCGGGTACTCGCCCGGCATGGCCGTCCTGCACTCGAAGGACCTGGTCAACTGGCGGACGCTCGGCGGCGCGGTCGACGATGTCACCCGCATCGGACCGGAGCTGAACTGGGACCGGATGAACCGCTACGGCCGTGGCGTGTGGGCCGGGTCCATCCGCCACCACGCGGGGCGGTACTGGGTGTACTTCAACACGCCCGACGAAGGCTTCTTCATGACGTCGGCCCCGTCGCCGACCGGGCCGTGGGAGCCGTTGCACGCGCTGTGGCGGACCTCCGGCTGGAACGACGTGTGCCCGTTCTGGGACGACGACGGCCAGGGCTACCTGGTCACCACGAACTACGCAGACGCCTACAAGGTGCACCTGTTCAAGCTGTCCACGGACGGGAAGTCGCTGGTCGGCCCGTCCACGGTCATCCACCAGTCACGGGGCAGCGAGGCCAACAAACTGTACAAGATCGACGGTACCTACTACCACCTCTTCAGCGAGGTGAAGTCCGAGGGCCGGGTGCTCATGATGAACCGCGGCAGCAGCCTCTACGGCCCGTTCGAGACCCGGCAGCTGCAGCACGTCAACCCCTCGGTGGACCGCGAGCCCAACCAGGGCGGGCTGGTGCAGGCCCCGGACGGCGCATGGCACTTTGTGACCCATCACGGCCAAGGCCACTGGGAGGGGCGCGTGCTGTCCCTGCTGCCGGTGACCTGGGTGGACGGCTGGCCGGTCCTGGGCTCGGTGGGCGCGGGCGGCATCGGCAACATGGTGTGGACTGGCAGTGTGCCCGCCGGCGGCACGCCCGGTCTGCCGGTCGACGCGCTGCCCCCCGTGGTGACCGGCGACCTGTTCACCGACACCCGCCTCAAGCCGCAGTGGGAGTGGCACTACCAGCCGCGCGCGGACCGGTGGTCGTTGACCGAACGCCCCGGCTTCCTGCGGTTGAAGGCGTTCGCACCGCTGGTGGCCGACAACCTGACCAAGGCCGGGAACACACTCACCCAACGGGTGCTGCGCACGGCGGGCGGCGCGACGGTGACAGTCCGCCTCGAACTGGCGGGCCTCGCCGACGGCCAGCACGCCGGGCTGTGCCACTACGCGGCGACCTACGCCGGGTTGGGTGTCCGGCGCTCCGGGAGCACCACCACGATCGCGCACAACGTCGGCGGCAGCCTGACCTACGGTCCGGTGATCACGCAGGACGCCGTGTGGCTGCGCACCTCGTGGGATGTCAACGGGGTCAGCCGGTTCTCCTACAGCCTCGACGGGAGCTCGTTCACCTCGTCCGGTGGCACCTACCAGCTCACCTGGGGCGGTTACCGCGGTGACCGGGTCGGCATCTACACCTACAACCCGAACGGCACCGGCCACGTCGACGTGGACTCGGTGCAGTACACCATCGCACCCACCAGGGCCTACAAGTGCGTCAGCGTGCGCAGCGGCAAGGTCGCCGACGTCTCCGGTGGGTCGGGCGCAGACGGCGCCGCCGTGATCCAGTGGCCCGACACCGGCAAAGCGAACCAGCACTGGGCCTTCCAGTCCACAGCGGACGGCTACCACACCATCACGTGCGTCGGCAGCGGCAAGGTGCTCGATGTGGCAGGGGCCTCGTTGGCGGACGGCGCGCGGGTCGTGCAGGCGACCGCCGACGGCCGGGCGAGTCAGCAGTGGCAGTTGCGCCCGCAGACCGGTGGCGTGTTCCTCGTGGTCAACCGCCACAGCGGCAAGGTGCTCGACGTCAGCGGAGGCAGCACTGCCGACGGTGTCGCGCTGATCCAGTACCGTGACACCGGCGGCTCCAACCAGCGATGGACCTTCCACCGCGTCACCGGCTAGGGACCCTTGTGGGGGCCTTGCACGGTCGAGCAAGGACACCCCCATCGCCGCGTTGCACGGCACCAGACCACGCGACGTGTGTTGCACCCCTGACCTGCGGGGTCAAGACGAAGGGGCGGGCTGCCAATACCGGCAGCCCGCCCCTCGATCACGACTTCCGTCAGTCGGGCCAACGGCACGCTGCGGTCGGAGTGGACGACCGTCCCGCCCGCCGTAGCCCGCCGTGTCGAGCGCCGTGACGATGGCGCTCCCGATCGCGCCCGTGCCGCCGGAGGGAGGTGTGTCGCCGAGCGAGCTCTAGTCGTGTCCTCCGACTGAGGGGCGACGGATCCGCGAGATGCCGTTGTCGCTGCTGCTCTCGGTCGGCGTGAGCGCGGACGAGCCCAGGAGCGCCAGCTTTTCGGCGTCTGCGGAGCCGGCTTCGGCGTGGTAGATGACGAGAGTGATGCCGTCCGTTCCGCTGATCGCGAGCCTCTCCCGGTGCAGTCGCATCTCTCCCACCTGCGGGTGGTCGAACGGGACCGAAGTACCGCGTTGGGTGCTCACGTCGTGGCGGTTCCACAGCGTGCGGAAGCGCGGGCTCGCGAGGGAGAGTTCTCCGATGAGCTCGATGAAGCGCTGGTCGTCGGTGTCGGTGCCCACGGACCGGCGGAGGCTGGCGACGTAGCACTTCGTGGTCCCGTCCCAGTCCAGGTGGAGGGTTTGCTCTGCCGGGTCGAGGAACACGTCGAGCAGTTGGTTGCCCCCGACCGACAGGCGCGGCGACAGCGCGGTCGCCGTGGCGTTGGCGGCGAGGATGTCGAAGTAGCGCCCCTCGACGAACGCGGGATGCGGCAGGGCCGACAGGAGCTTGGCGGTACTGGCCGGCGCCGTCTCCCTCCGCGGCCTGCGTCGAGTTCGTCGGGGGTCGTCCGCGACGAGGCTCAGCAGGTAGGTCATGTGCTCGTCGTCGAGCTGGAGGACGCGTGCGATGGACCGGAGGACCTGCACGGACGGGTTGCGGTCGCGTCCCCGCTCGAGGCGCAGGTAGTAGTCGACGCTGATGCCGGCGAGCATGGCAACCTCTTCGCGCCTCAAGCCGGACACCCGCCGCCTGCCGACATCGGCGAGGCCCGCCTGCTCGGCCGTGACGAGCTCGCGGCGTGCGCGGAGGTACTCGCCCAGGTGGTTCGGCTTGTCGGTCACACGAGCACCGTAACTCGCCCTGTACCCAGGTTTGGGAGGTCCTGTCACTACCTGGGTCGGCAGGGGCACTGGTTCGGTCCCGGCACTCGGCGTTCTCTGCGTGAGGCACCACTCGTCCCACTCCACGAGAGGAAGATCAGGCATGAGCTCGCAGGTGAATCGACAGATCATCCTGGTGGCACGGCCGCACGGGAACCCGAAGGAGAGCGACTTCGAGATCGTGGAGCGCCCCGTGCCCGTCCCCGGCGACGGACAGGTGCTCGTTCGGAACATCCTGTTCTCGCTGGACCCCTTCAACCGCATCCTGATGGGGAACGCGAACAGCGACCAGGCCCCCATCGAGTTCGGTGACACCATGTTCGGCTTCACGGTCGCCGTCGTCGAGCAGAGCAACAACCCCGCTTTCGCTGTCGGCGACCACGTCGCCGGCGTCTTCGGGACCACCGGTTGGCAGGACTACGCCGTGTCCGACGGGTCGGACCTCCGGGTGGTCGATCCGGACGCGGCGCCGCTGGAGGCGAACCTCGGCGTGCTCGGCGTGACGGGTCTCACGGCGTGGATCGGCTTGACCAAGATCCTCGACCCGAAGCCGGGCGGAACGCTCGTCGTCACCGCCGCGGCGGGTGCCGTCGGCTCGGCCGCGGCTCAGATCGGAAAGCTGCGGGGATATCGGGTCGTGGGGATCGCCGGCGGCCCCGAGAAGGCCCGCCACCTGCTCGAGGATCTCGGCTTGGACGCCGCCGTCGACCACAAGGCGCCCGACTTCGCCGAGCAGCTCGCCCGCGCCGTGCCCGATGGCATCGACACCGTCTACGAGAACGTGGGGGCTGCCCTGTTCCCCGCGCTGGTGCCGCACCTGAACCGGAGCGCGCAGATCGCCGTGGGCGGCGTCATGTCGCAGATCACGCGGACCGGTGCCTTCGAGGGACCGGACAACCTGCCGGACCTGCTGAGGGCGACCGTGTACAAGACCCTCACCATTCGCGGCTTCAACGTGACCGAGTTCTACGACTGCTACCCCGAGTTCCTCGCGGATCTCGCTCCAGCCGTCGCGGAGCAGAAGCTGCACTGCAGTACGCACATCATCGACGGGGGGCTCGAGATGATCCCCGTCGCGTTCCCGGAGATGTTCACGGGCCGCGTCGCCGGCAAGATGATCGCGAAGATCAACTGACCGCGCGAGGTCGACCCCGGGCTCGGTGGTGGACTAAAACGATGTCCTGCCCACCACCGAGTCCCCGCGTCACCGCAGGGAGCAGGCCCGGATGACGGTCTCGGTCACCGCGTTGCCGGTCATGTCGGCCGCCGTGGCGCGGAGCGAGACGAAGCCGCCCGCCACGCCACCCGCCGGCACGGTCACCCGGTCACCCGACAGATCGGCCCGCTGCCACGTCCGGCCGTCGTCGAACGACACCTCGACCGTCCGCACCTTCGCCCGCACGACCGGCGCGTCCGGCTGGTGCGCGGCGGTGACCGTGCCGGTGAGCGCCTCGGCCGCGGCGGCCCGGTTGTGGTCGTCCAGCGGCAGCGTGAACCGGACGTCCAGCAGCGGCAGGGCACGGCGCGTGGCGTCGCCCCGGCCGATCCGGAACGTCCACTCGGCGCCGGTCCGCGTGGAGAGCGCCGGGACCATCGCGGTCTCGGCGACCGGGCGCGTGGCGTCCACGACGAGCCGGTACGTGCCGGGAGTGGCGGTGAACGTGCCCGTGCCCGGCACGTCGCTGCGCCCGACCTCCCGGGCACCCCGGTACAGCGTCGTGGTGCCGAGGTTGGTGGTGTCGTACTGCGCGACGTTGCCGGGGTCGCTGTCGGCGAACATCGGGATGGCGAACCGGACGTCGTCCCGCACCCGGTACGCCCACGGCAGGGGCTTCCCGTCCTGCGAGTCGACCGGTGGGGTGGTCAGCTCGGGTCCGAACGGCGCGCTGAACACGCGGGACGTCCGCCGCTCGCCGGGCTTCAACTCCACCGGGATGGTCGTCTCGAACCCGAAGTCGCCGGTGTCGGTGAACCCGGAGGCGGCGGCCATGCTGATCGCGGTGCCTTCCGTGGCGTGGTCGGAACGGCGCTGCGGCCAGATCGTCTCCACCTCGGCCGACGCGGTCAGGCCGCCGAACGTCCAGAACCCGTAGTGGAACCGGTACTGGCCGGGCTTCGCGGTGTCGACCAGCAGGCGGTCGACCGTGCCCAGGGCAGCGCGCCGGTATCGGAACTCGTGGCCTTCCGGCACGTGCCCGGTGACGCGGTCGGCCAGGAAGTAGGCGTCCGGACTCCCTGCCCGCGACAGCATCGACACCTCGACCGGGCGCCGGTGCAGCAGCGCCTGCAACGCCTGCACCTCGTCGCGCGCCCACAGGGCGGCCATCGGCAGCGCGGGCGGTTGCGGCAGGCCGGTGTAGGACAGCACGGCCTTGGCGCCCTTGTCCTTCGCCAGCTCGATGCCGCGCGTCAGCTCGTCGATGTCGAGCGGGGGCTCGTTGTCCCAGTCCGGCGGGGCGATGAGCACCAGCGCACCGGTCAGGTCGCCCGCCTTCTCGATCGTCTCCGGATCTGCGAGACCGATGTCGACGACGCGACCGGTGATGACGCCCTCGAAGCCGAGCGGGCCCGCGGTCCCGACGGAGGTGAACTCGAACCCGCCGTCGCCCACCACGGTCACCGCCACGTGCGGCGGCGTGAAGTAGCTGAACTGGACCAGGTCCAGGCCGCGCATCCGCGGGCTGCCGATGGTGTAGAGGTCGGTGTTCTCGTCCGGCGTGCCGCTGAACGCGACCAGGGAGCCGTCGATGGGGCCGTCCTCGTCGGGGTCGGACACGATCGCGGTGACACCGCCGTACCCGGCGCGGGCGTCGGGGTCGTCGATGGTGGCGACGATCCGCCTGCCCCGCTTGGCGTCCACGACCACCTCGGTCGCGCCGGCCACGGCGGCCGGCTGGGCGAACATCGTGGTCGCCCCGGAGGAGTCCTGCGTGATACCGGTGATCCGGTAGTCGCCCGCCGGCACGGTGAACCGGGCGGGTTCCCCGTCCCACACCATCGCGTCGGACGACCGGCCGGTGCGTTCGTCGGTGACGATGACGACGCTGCGCACCGGCTCGCCGTCCTGCCCGGTGACGTCCACGGTCAGCTCGTGCGGGTCGCCCAGCAGGTTCGCCGTCAACGGCGTGGTCAGCACGATGTCCCTGCCGCGCGCCACGACCGCTCCTGTCACCTCGCCCCGTGTCCCGGCGTCGCCGTTCACACCGACGACGACGGTGGTCCGGGAGCGAGCCGGCACCGTGACGGCGCGGTCCAGGACGATCCGGTCGGGTTGGTCGACCTCGGCGGTCAACTCCAGCGCCACGTCCCGGTCGCCGTCGTTGACGTAGGTGATCCCGTGGTCGGCGCGCCGTGCGCCCCACACCTCGCCGAACCCGGCGACGCCTTCGACGCGCACCTGCTGGGTGGTGGCCCTGGCGACGTCGAGCCGCCCCGCGCCCTGCGCGTGCGTGTCCACGTCCGCGAGCCGGTGTGCGCTGCCGACGAGCGCGCCCTTGATCTGCTCACCGGTCCAGTCCGGGTGCTGCCCGGCCAGGATCGCCGCCGCGCCCGCGACGTGCGGCGCGGCCATCGACGTGCCGGACAGGCGCGCGTGCCGCTCGTCCACCGCGAACGGGGCGAGCGTGCCGGCGGCGCGGGCGGCCACGATGTCGGAGCCCGGCGCCGAGATCTCGGGCTTGAGCCCGAAGTCGCCGATCCGCGGGCCCCGGCTGGAGAAGTTGCTGAGCTGGTCGGACTTGGTGACGCTGCCGACGGTGAGCGCGCGGTCGGCGGTCCCGGGGCTGCCGACGGTGCTCCGCCCGCCCGCGTTGCCCGCCGAGACGACGAACAGCACGCCGGTGGTCTCGGAGAGCCTGTTCACGGTCTGCGACAACAGGTCCGTGCCGTCGCCGGCGCCGCCGCCGAGGCTCATGTTGACGACCTTGGCCCCGTTGTCGACGGCCCACTGCATGCCCGCGAGCACCCAGTCCTCCCGTCCGCCATAGGAGCCGAGGACCTTGCCGACGAGCAGCCGCGCGCCCGGTGCGACACCGGTGTGCTTGTCGCCGACGCCCGCGATGCTGCTCGCGACGTGCGTGCCGTGGCCGTCGGTGTCGACGCGGGCCTCGCCCTCGTCGGTGAAGTTCGCCTCGGCGTCGACCTTGCCGGCCAACTCGGGGTGCATCGCGTCGTAGCCGGTGTCGAGGACGGCGACCTTCACGCCGTCGCCGCGCAGCCCGGCCCGCCACGCCTGCGGTGCGCCGACCTGCGGCACGCTTCGGTCGAGCGCCGCACGGACCCGGCCGTTGAGCCACACCTTGCCGGTCGCCGCGACGCTCGTGCCGGTGAGGTCACGCCACACCGACGCGGCCTCGGTCTTGGGGATGTCGCGCTTGGTCAGCCCCAGCCGTGCGAGTGGCTCGGCCTGCGCCGCGGCAATGGCGGCCCCGCCGATCATGGTGGGCACCACGGGCTCGTGCTCGTCGTCGTAGTCCTGCTCGACGAGGCCCGTGACGTCGAACAGCCGCCGGTCGAGGCGGTCCTGGCGCAGCAGCGGCAACGCGTCCAGCGGGATCACGTGGTCGTGGCCTTCGACCCGGAACTGTCAGGAGCGGACGTGCTCACGCCCCTGGGCCATGCGCACGCCCGCGACCCGGCCGTCGCGCACGACGACCCGGTCCCCGGTGATCAGCGTGACCGTCGTGGTCTCGCCCACTGGCACCGGGTCCTCCGGTGCCACCCGCGCCGAGGCGGGCACGGCGGCCATCGCCGCGAGAAGCACGGCGATGGCCGCCGTGCCGGTGATTCGGTGCAAGATTCGCGCCTTTCGCCGTGGCCGTCCCCTCATGTCCGGCCCACGTCGTGATCACGCCGGGAGAGCACCTTCCGTTGCAACCGCAACAGGAATCACACATTCACCGTTGCCGGCCGCGGTGATCGTGAACGACGTCTCCAGCTCGAAGTCGAGATCGCCGCGATGCGGTGCTACGAAGGAGTAACCGCTTCGTCGGTCACCGCGCACGAGCCGACGGTGCTGCATCAGCCACCCCGGGGTCCGCTCGACCACCCAACGGCGTGGCAACACGTGAAACCCTGTGGCGGCAATACGTTTGACGACTTCGACGCGGATGCCGAGCCTGACGCCGTGGCGGACGACCTCGTCTTTGCAGCCGCCGTCCACCCAGGCCGACGACACCTCCGGGTGCGTGACGGCCAGGTGGTCCGGAACGTCTCGACCGGCGGTCGAGTCTTGGACCGACGCGGCGGTGGCGACCACGGCGAGCAGCAGCACGAGTACGTCGGTGGCGATGTGCCGTTGCGGCCCTTGATCTTCTTGGCCGCGTCAATGCCCTGACTGGATTCGTTCACGTTGCAGGAGGTTTTCACGCTCTGCGAGTCCACGATCGCGGCCGTGGGAGCCGTTTTACGCCCAGCGGCGGTACGGACCTTGCCGCGCAACAGGTTGTGCAGTGCGGCAGGTCTGGAGCCTGCGTTCCAGGACGGTGATCTGGTGGCGCAGCACCAGGATCTCCACGTCCTCGTCCCGGTCGCTCATGGGCAGCAGGCGCAGTAGCGCGAATGCGTTGGTCACGCCCGGGTAAGCCAGTCGGAGCAGCACGGCTGGGCATCATGCCGCGTCAGCCGACGGTGCTGCGGACCGCGACCACACCCATGAGCACTTCGAGCCCTTGTCCTGCTTATGCCTTCAACCTGCATGGATAGAGTTATCGGCAGGCACAGAGCCCTTTCCGACCTCTGGTCGTGGGGACGGGAGCGGTGGCCGGGTGGAAGTTCGGTGGACATCGCAGCGTGCGTTGACGCAGGATGGCGGCCGTGTCGGAGCCCAGCAGCATCCACGTAGCCGACTACGACCCCGACTGGCCGCGGCAGGCCGCTACCGCGATTGATGCTCTCCGGGCAGCGGCACCCGGGCTGTTCGTGGAGATCGAGCACATCGGCTCCACCGCTGTCCCGGGACTGGCGGCCAAGCCCGTCATCGACCTGATGGCCGCCGTCCACGACCTCACGCACGCTCGACCCCACCAGGCGGCGCTCGCCGGCCTCGGCTTCCACCCGCACGACAACGGTATGACTGACCGGCTGCTGTACGTCCGCGCAGACAGTGGCGTCCGAAGCCATGTCCTGCACATGGTGAGCCTGGAGAGTTGGCCTACCCGGAACCAGCGGATCTTCCGTGACTACCTGCGCGCCCATCCAGAGGACGCGGCCCGATACGCGCAGCTCAAGCGGGTGATCATCGTCGTCGGCACGACATCGGGTGAGTATGCGCGAGCGAAGACGACGCTGGTGCAGGAGCTCACCGACCGCGCTCGCGCACAACTCGGCCTGCCATCGGAACCCGTGTGGGAGAAGCGGTGAACTCCTGCAGCCTCAGGCTGAGGGTGCCAGGTGGAGGGTCAGGACGGCTGTGCGTGCCATCGTCGCCTTGTGCCGCTCGGCCGCGTCGAGCCCTGATCGGGTATGGATAGACGACTAACGGCCGCGCGCCTCCGCGCGTTACGCGGACGTCGGTCAGTTCTGACCGCACTTGCCGATCAAGCGCGTGATCAATGTCGATGAGGTACTGGCTGCGGTGTCCGGGCCACAGACCTTGAATGGCTGGGGTCTGCGATGGCCTATGGCGGTGGGGTGGCCGGGGGCAGGCCGGTCTGAGCGAGGAAGCCGGGTATCAGGTCAGGCCGGTACTGGATGCGCTTGAGTCTGGTGCGGGTGGCGGCGGCCAGGTGGTCGACGGAGGTCACCGATCGCGACGACATGCTGCTTGGACTTCACGACCGACGTGCCGAGACCCCGGCGGACCGAGGCAGTGCTCGATCCGTCAGCGGTCGGTGGCGTGCACGAGGCCGTCGGGCAGTGGGACGCGGTCGGCCGCGCAGTCGCACGTGATAAACCCGGCGACGTCGGTGGTCATCTCCGCGATAATGGTCGGCGTGGATGAGGTCGAGGTCGTCGTCGCCCATCACGAGTGCGCGACCCTGCGCGTCGGCGACGTGTTCCTGAAGATCGACGCTGATCAGACCCGCACCGACGTCGAGGTCGAGGCGATGGCCATGGCGCCGATCCCGACTCCGGAGGTCCTGTGGCGGAAGCCGCCCGTGCTCGCGCTCGCCGCCCTCCCAGGGACGGCCCTGGGCCGCCTCGGCGAGCCGTCGACCGCGTCGTCGGCGGCGTGGGCCGCGGCGGGTGCCGCCGCACGGATGCTGCACGACGCGCCGCTGCCGCCATGGCCCGGTCGCAGCCCCGACGAGATCGCATCGCACCTCGACGGCGAATGCGAGTGGCTCGTCACGAATGGCGTCCTCCCCGCCGACCTGGTCACGCGCAACCGCCGGGTTGCCGAGGCTGCGCTCCGGCCGTGGACACCGGTGTTCACGCACGGCGACCTGCAGATCAGCCACGTGTTCGTCGACGGTGACGAGATCACCGGCGTGATCGACTGGACCGAGGCGGCCCGGGGCGATGCCCTGTACGACCTCGCCACCTTGACGCTCGGACACGAGGAGCACCTCGGCGACGTCGTCGCCGGCTACGGCACCGACGTCGACCTCGACGTGATCCGCGCGTGGTGGTCGTTGCGAAGCCTGCTGGCGGTCCGCTGGCTGGTCGAGCACGGCTTCGACCCGTCCTCGCCAGGCTGCGAGGTCGACGTGCTGAGATCCCGGCTGTGAGGCTGCACGAGCCCGACGGCTAGGAGTGCCGTTCTGCCGTACTTCGAGCCCTTGTCCTGCTGACGCCTTCAACCTGCGTGGCTGGGGTTGTCGGCGGGCACAGCGCCGGTGCCGGCGTCCCTGCCGTCGCCTCCCGCGCGCACCAGGCACATGACCGCGCGCAGCAGGTCGTTGGCCTCCGTGGTCCGGTTGCCGGAGGCGATGAGGACGTAGGCGGCGAGCACGGCGGCGGACAGGGTCTCCACCCGTTCCCGGAGGTTGCCGGCCGGGATCTCGCCTGCCCGCGCGGCACGTTCCACGGCGACGGTCAACGCCCGGCCCAGCGTCCGCAGGTAGCGCTGGGTGCGTTCCTCGACCGCGGCCGGGGCGTCGCGGAACTCGACGATCGTGTTCATCGCCAGGCAGCCGCGCCCGCCACCGTGTTCGGCCACATCGGCGATGCGCGCGAAGTACACCTCGATGTCGGCGAGCCCGGCGGTCCCGTGCTCCAGGGGACCCAGCATCACCGCGTCCACGGTGTCGAGGTAGCGGTCCAGCACGGTGAGGAAGAGTTCCAGCTTCGAGCCGTAGGCGTTGTACACACTGGACGCGGACAGCTTGGTCGCCGCCGAGAGCTCGATGAGCGACGCGCGGTCGTATCCCTTGCGCCAGAACAGGTCCATGGCCGCGGCCAGCACCTGTTCCTCGTCGAACCCCCTGGGCCGCCCGCGTTGGTTCGAACTTCGTGTATCGGTCATTTCGCCGCCTGGCCGATTAGTGTATCGTCTGTTCCAGATTAGCGCGCGTCTGGTCAGCGGGTGGGGGTACCGGATAGTGACGGGTCGGGCAGCACGCGCCGTCGGCAAGTTCGTCCGGCGCTTCCGGTTGGTGTCGTTACTGGCCTGGATCGCGTTCGCCGCCGGGGTCAACGTCGCTGTGCCGCAGCTGGAAACGGTGATCGCCGGCAGCACCACCCCCGTCGTCCCCGAGTCGGCGCCGTCCTTCCAGGCGCTGCTCACCATGGACAAAGCGTTCGGTGGTGCGGGCGCCAAGTCGGTCGCGTTCGTCGTGCTCGTCAACGAGAACGGGCTGTCCCAGGCTGATCAGGACTACTACGGGAACCTCGTCGGCACGCTGCGCGCCGACCACACCCACGTTGCCGGTGTCCAGGACTTCGTCAGCGTTCCGGAGCTGAAGACCGCGCTGGCCAGCGAGGACGGCAAGGCGATCTACATCCCGGTCGGTCTGCGCGGCGCGGCGGGCTCGGCCGCCGCGGCCGAGGACATCGGCTTCCTGCGCACGTCGGCCGCCGTCGGCAGGCCTGCCGACCTCGTCGTCAGCGTCACCGGCGCCACCGCGACGATCAGCGACCTGTTCGTCGCGGTCGAGGCGAACATCGCCCCGATCACCCTGATCACGGTCGTGCTCATCGCGGTGATCCTGCTTGTCATCTACCGGTCGGCGATCACCGCCGCGATCGCCCTGGCGACGATCGGCGTCGCGCTGGCGGTCGCCCGCGGCGTCAGCGCGTTTTTCGGGCTGCACGTCTTCGACGTGTCGACGGTGACCGCGTCCTTCCTCACCGCGGTGGTACTCGGCGCGGGCACGGACTACGGCGTCTTCCTGATCAGCCGGTACCACGAGTTGCGCCGGAACGGGGTCGCGCCGCAGGAGGCGGTGCGCACCGCCGCGGCCAAGGTGAAGCACGTCATCATCGCCTCCGCGCTCACGGTCGCGGGTGCCAGCGCCTGCATGGCCTTCGCCGAGGTGGGCGTTCTCCGCACCACCGGCCCCGCCATCGCGGTGAGCGTGTTGATCACCTCGGTCACCGCGCTGACCCTGACCCCGGCGCTGCTCGGCATCGCCGCCCGGTTCGGGTGGGCCGAGCCGCCGCGCACGCGCACCGGCCGGTTTTGGCCCGTGGTCGGCACGACGGTCGTCCGCAGGCCCGGCGTGGTACTGCTGACGGGGCTCCTCGTGCTCGGCGGGCTGGCCGCGTTATACCCGTTCCAGCGGACCAACTTCGACGAACGCGCGATGCAGCCGGCCACGACCGAGAGCAACGTGGGGTACCGGGCGCTGGCCGACCACTTCCCGGCCAACGAGGTGCTGCCCGGTTACCTGATCCTCGCCGCCGACCACGACCTGCGTAATCCGCGTGATCTCGCGGCGCTGGAGCACGCGGCGGCGAGCGTGGCCAAGGTGCCCGGCGTGGCCACCGTGCGCGGGGTGACCCGGCCGTTCGGCACACCGCTGGACGCCGCGTCGCTCGGCCGGCAGGTCGGGGAGGTCGGTCAGCAGCTGGCCGACGCGGGCAAGCAGGTCGAGGCGAGCAAGGAAGGCGCCGGAAAGCTGTCCGGTGGGGCGGCACAGGTCGCCGAGGGCGCGGATCGGCTGGCAGACGGCGCGCGCAAGGGCCTGACGGGCCTCGACGAGATCATCAACGGGCTGCAGGCCGGCGGCAAGGGGCTGGCGGACCTGGAATCCGGTGCGGCGCAAGGACATGATGGCGCCACCAAGCTCGCAGGCGGCGCCCAGCAGCTCGCCACGGCGCTGAGGACGGCTCACGACCAGACCGCGGTCGCCGTGGAAGGACTGCGGATGGCGTCCGAGGCACTGGCCGGTGATGTGCTGTGCGGGCTGGATCCCATCTGTGCCCAGGTTCGCCAGGGCATCGACGAGATCTACCGCGCCGAGCGCGACCAGCTGCTGCCGGGGCTGCTCAAGGCCGCGGAGGGAGCCGACGCGCTGGCCAAGGGCGGTACCGATCTGGCGAGCGGCCTGCTGCAGATCCAGAACGGGATCGTCGCCGCGCACACCGGTGTCGACCAGCTCGCCACCGCGCAACAACGGCTCAAGGACGGGCTCGGTCAGCTCGCCGACGGCGCCGACAAGGTCGCCGACGGAGCCAACCGGGTGAGCGACGGCTCGAAGGAGGCGGGGCAGTCCGCCCAGCAGTTCACCGAAGGGCTCGAACGCGCTGCCAGCTTCCTGCTGACGACGAGCAAGGAGGCGGGCGACCCGGCCATCGGCGGCTTCTACCTGCCCGCGGGCGCGATCGACGATCCGCGGCTCGCCCTCGCCCGCAACTACTACCTCTCCGCGGACGGCCGGACGGCGCGGCTCATGGTCCTGGACAGCACGGACCCGTTCGGCGCGGAGTCCGCCGAACGCGTCGACGTCCTCAAGGACACGGTCGCGATGGCGTTGCGCGGCACGTCCATGGAGAACAGCCAGGTGCTCGCCACCGGTCCGGCCGCCGTCAACGCGGACGCCGACCGGCTCATCGAGCAGGACTTCGCGCTGGTCGCGCTGATCGCGCTCGCCTGTGTGCTGCTCATCCTGGTGTTGTTGCTGCGCAGCATCGTCGCGCCGCTGTACGTCCTGCTCTCGGTCGTGCTCTCCTACGCCGCGGCCATCGGCTTGAGCGTGCTGGTCTGGCAGGAACTCATCGGCGTCGATCTCGAGTGGACGGTGCCGGTGATCACGTTCGTGGTACTCGTCGCAGTGGGAGCGGACTACAACATCCTGCTGATGACCCGCATCAGCGAGGAGGCCGCGAACGGCGACCGGGAGGGCATCCGCCGGGCGGTCGTGCTCACCGGCGGGGTGATCACCTCTGCGGGGGTGATCTTCGCGGCGAGCTTCCTCGCGATGCTCAGCGCCGACGTGGTGTCGCTCGCCCAGGCGGGCTTCACGATCGCGGCCGGACTGTTGCTGGACACGTTCGTGGTGCGGACGTTGGTGGTGCCGTCGATCGCGACGTTGCTCGGGCGGCACAGCTGGTGGCCGTCCAAGGCAGGCCGGGGTGAGCCGACGGCGCACGACGACGCCGTGGTGCCGTCCGCGACCTGAGAAGTCGTTGCGCGCCACCGATCACGCGCTTGATCAGCGAGTAGGTCCGAACCGACCGGCGCGCGGGAACGTGAAGATCTTTTGGGTTGACTGGGCCATCCGGGTGAAGCCGAACGGCATATGGTTGACGGGTCCGTACGGCCGTCACTATGTTGATTTTTCACGTTCAATACAGGGGTGCGACAAATTTAGCGGTCGAGTTGAAAGGTGCCGGCTCTGGGGAGGTGCGGGGGCACCTGAGGACTGCCGTCCCGTTCTTGGTGTTCTGACGTAAAAGGCGGAACCGTGGCTATCCGCGCGTATTTTCTTGAGCATCGCTCGGATTAACTCTCTCTCATCAAGTGGGAGGCCGCTGGTGTCGCCGTGACGTTGCGTTGCTGATTCGTTCGGCAGGTGCAGGTCTCGTGATGTGGGGGTGTGGTGTTAAGCTACCCGTCGCTCGTTGACGGCCAGGATGTCGACCACGAAAAATGGTTATACGTTATTAGGGCCGGCGCGTTGCTCCGTGATGAAATCGGCGCCCTCAAGCTCAAACGAAATCTGGACAGAGGTGTTCTTCGGGACACCGATGATCAGCGAGTGGCGGGCCGGGTCGGCTTCAGCACGACCGAGCACGTCGTGGCCGCCGCGGCGGCCGCCCGGCGGGCACAGCCGGACTGGGGCGCCGCCGGTGTCGACGACCGCATCGCGTTCGCCAGGGCGGTCGGTGAGCGGGTTCGCGCACATGCCGCGCAGTTCACGGAGGTGCTGGTCGCCGAAGGCCATCCGAAACGGTTGGCCGTCTGGGAGGTCGCCAGCTCGCTGGAGATGACCTCCCAGGAGAACTTGGACCGGGTCCGGCGGCAGCTCTGCGAGGTCGGCCGGGTCGGGCAACGCGAGACCCGGCTGGTGCGCAAACCGGATGGAGTGGTGGCCGTCCACCCGCCGCACAATGCGGCGACCGCCAATTCCATGCTGGCCATGGGCGCCCTCATGGCGGGCAATTCGGTGGTGATCAAGGCACCGCGGAGTGCACCATTGGGCACGGCGTGGTTCTGGCGTGAGATGGTGCGCCCCGTATTGTCCGAAATGGGTGCTCCCGCCGGGGTGTTGAACGTGATCTGCGCGTCCCCGGGTGAGGTGCTGGACCACTGGCTGAACAGTGATGACGTCGATGATCTGATGTTCTTCGGCGAGTCCGAGCGCGGGATCGCCATCGGGAACGAATGGACCGCGCGCGGGAAGAAGGCCATCCTCGAACTGGCCGGCAACGACGGTGTGCTGGTGTGGCGCGATGCCGAGGTGAGCCACGCGGTCACCGCGCTCACCGAATGTTTTTACGGCTCGTCGCAGATCTGCATGGTGCCGAAATATGCCATTGTGCACGCCGATGTCGCGCCGGCACTGCTGCGCGAGTTGACCGAGGCCGTGGCGGCGATCCGGCCGGGGTACCCGGAGGACGAGGAATCCCTGTTGTCCCCGGTGCTCAAGCAGGCGGACTACGACGTCGTGCTCAAGGATGCGCTCAGCGCGGGCGCCGAGTTGGTCCACGGTGGACGGCGGCTGGAGATCGACGGCCGGGCCGACGAGATGGGACCGTTCATCGAGCCCACGTTGCTGCGGATCGACGGCCTTGCCGCGGCCGAGACCCTGGACGTCGTGCGGCGCGAGACCTTCTTCCCGTTGCTGCCGATCGTGGTGGTCGAGCCGTCCCGCCAGCGGGACGATCGCCTGTTGCGGGACTGCGTGGACTTCATGAACCGCAACAAGTACGGGCTTCGGAACTCGGTGTGGAGCCGCGACGAGCACGTCATCGACACGGTGTGCCGCAGGCTGAACAACGGCGGCATCCTCAAGATCAACGACAGTCACATCGGGCAGGTCGCCGGGCTGCCGACGCACGGCGGGACCGGTCTCACCGGTGGCCCGTTCGGCGAGGCGCACTACCCGGTGCTGCGGACCAGCCACCTGCAGGCGATCAGCATCGCCACCGCGGTCGAGCCGAGAACAGCGGTGTTCTCGAGCGTCACCGGCCGGGCCTGACCGCCGGCCGTTCCTTCCATTCCTTCCAGTTCCGGGCCCGAGAGGTCCGGCGATGGCAGCTGCCTCCACACCGACACACGGGACGTGCGGATGAACTTCATGGAGAAGTACCTGGCCACGTTGAACGCCAAGCTGCCTGGGCTGGCGGACGACCTGGCGGAGATCGGGCAGGAGGAACTTGAGACCGACAGCACGCGCGGCCTGAGCAGCTTCCGGGCTCGCGGCGGCCCCGGTCTGCTGGTGCCGCAACGGCACGGCGGACCGGGCGCGACGGCACTGGAGGCCGTGCACTGCGTCCGCGCGCTCGGCGCCCTCGCCCCGTCCTTGTCCGTGGCGACCACGATGCACAACTTCTCCGTCGCCGCGCTGGTGGCCGTCGAGGAGAACTTCGACGGCTTCGAGTGGATGATCCTGGACGCGATCGCGAATGACCGCCTGCTCATCTCCTCCGCGTTCGCGGAAGGGCTGTCCGGGCAGGGATTCCTCACGCCGACGATGACGGCCCAGAAGAAGGGGACGGGCTGGATCGTCAACGGTTCCAAGAAGCCGTGCAGCCTCTCGAAGTCAATGGATCTGATGTCGGCCAGCGTCACGCTGATGGACGGTGACGAGCGCGTCGGGATCGGTGTGATCGTCATTCCCGCGACGGTGGACGGCATCACGACCAAGCCGTTCTGGGACGCGCCCGTGCTGCGCGGCGCGGAAAGCGAGGAAGTGATCCTGACCGACGTCGAGGTGCCCGACGAACTGGTGATGAAGCCTGAGGAGAGCGCCACGGTGTCCCTGGAGGCCCTGGAGGCCAAAGGGCTGATCTGGTTCACGCTGTTGATCTCCGCGGCCTATGTCGGCATGGCGAGTGCGCTGGTGGAGCGGTTGCTGCAGACGCGGAAGGGCTCGGCCGAACGCCGGGTGACCGCGGCGTCGGAGCTGGAGGCCGCCACGTTGGCCCTGGAGCGCGTGGCCACCGTCGTGGACGGCACCGACACCGCGCCGGAATCGTTGCCACAGGCTTTGATCGCGAGGTACGCCGCGCAGAGCGCGATTCGACGCTCGGTCGAGACGGCCGTCGAATGCCTCGGCGGGATGCAGTACATCAAGAACCCGATGGTGAGCTACCTGACGTCCGCGGTCCACGCGCTGGCTTTCCACCCGCCGTCCCGCATGTCGGTGGTCGAGGAACTCGAGAAGTCCTTCATGGGTCAGCAGATGTCGATCACGTAGACGCCTTCGGGGGGAAGAGGTCCGGCATGCAGAACGACACCCTTGATCACCAGGAAAAGATTCGGACGATCTACGCCAAGAACCTGGGCAGCCGGCTCGCGGCGATGTCCCGGATGCTCGGCGGCCACATCGAGCGGGACTCGCACGGCGCGGTGCTGACCACCGAGGACGGCCGGGAGTTCGTCAACTGCGCCGGATACGGCGTGTTCCTGCTCGGCGCGACCCACCCGGACGTCGTCGCCGCGGTGGTGGAGCAGGTGCAGCGGCATCCGGTGTCCGCCCGGCTGTTCATCGACACCGTGAGCCCGCGGGCCGCGGAGGCGCTGGTCGGCATCGCGCCCGAGGGCATGGAGAAGGTGTACTTCGCCGGGTCCGGTGCGGAAGCCGTGGAGACGGCGCTGAAGTTGGCCAGGGTCAACGGATACCGGCGGATCATCACCACGGTCAGCGGCTATCACGGCCGGACCCTCGGCGCGCTGAGCGTGAGCGCGCGTCCCGTCTACCAGGAGCCGTTCCGGCCGCTGATGCCCGACGTGGCCGAGGTCCCGTTCGGTGACGCCGGGGCACTGGACCGGGCGCTCGACGGCGCGCCGCCGTCCTGCTTCATCGTCGAACCGGTGCAGGGCGAGGGCGGCGTGATCATTCCCGAGCCGGGCTACCTGGCCGAGGTGTCGCGGATCTGCGCCGAGCGCGACTGCTTCCTCATCGTCGACGAGATCCTCACCGGGATGGGCCGGGTCGGCCGGATGTGGGGGATCAGCGGCCAGGACGTCCGGCCCGACGTGATGCTCGTCGGGAAGACGCTGTCCGGCGGGGTGATCCCGGTCTCCGCGGTGCTGGCGACGAACAAGGCGTACGCGCCGTTCGAGAAAGATCCGCTGCTGCACCAGTCCACGTTCAGCGGCTCCCCGGTCGCCACGGCGGCCGCGCTGGCCGCGATCGAGGTGATCCGGCGGGACGACATCGCCGGCCGCGCCGACCGGATCGGCCGCAGGTTGTTGGCCGGCTTCCGGGAGGCGGCCGGTGCCGCGCCCGAGGGTGTGGTCAAGGAGATCCGCGGTGCGGGCCTGCTGATCGGCATCGAGTTCACCGACGGTGGCTACGCCGGGGAGATGATGCTCGCGCTCATCGAGCACGGCGTGCTGGCCAATCATTCCAACAACAATCCGACGGTCATCCGTCTCACGCCGCCCGCGGTCATCGAGGAATCCGAGATCAAGAAAGTCGAGGAAGCCGTGCGCCGCGGATTCGAATCGCTCGGTGTCTACTGATCGGCCTGCGAAGGGGGAACCATGCAGACTGTGACAATCGAGAGCGTCGTGACCGGGTGGCGTCCGGTGGACGTGTACGAACGCCTCAAGGACTCGGACGTGTACGTCAAATTCGCGCCCGAACAGGTCAAGTCGGTCGTCACCGAACCGGTCGACGAGCCCGATGAGGCGATCACCCACTGGGAGATCTACTTTCGCAACGGCCTGCTCTGCTGGTCGGAACGGGATTACTACGACGACGAGAAGTGCACGGTCCGGTTCGAGCAGATCGCCGGCGACTTCGACGTGTTCGAAGGCGACTGGGTGGTCTCGGCCCGTGGCCCGGAACCGGACGCCGAGGTGCTGCTCACCTTCACGGCGCACTTCGACTTCGGTGTGCCCAGCCTGGAGGCGATCATCGAGCCGGTGGCGATCAGGGTGCTTCGCCAGGCCATGGGACGCATCATCGGGAAATTGTTCGGCGGAGTCATCCTCGACTAGCTCCTACCTGAAAGAGCGGCATGGACACCGTTAACCACTTCTTCACGCGCGCGACCGCGCTGCACGCGAGGAGCGAGTACGCCCTCGGGTTCGTCGTGTGCATGTGGCTGATGATCAGTCACTGGTCCGAGCTGGATGTGCTGCAGGCGATCCTGCTGTTCGCCTACATCGACCTCATCGGCACCGTGCCGGGTCTCTGGGCGTACATCCGCAGTCCGAACGGGCAGATATCGAAGGTCTACTACCACGTCTACAACTTCCTGCACAGCTTTGTGACGCAGGGTGTCGTCATGATCGCCTACGTCGGGTTGTTCGGCTGGCAGTGGTGCCTGCTCGGTATTCCGACGCACTTGTTCATCGACCGTTTCTTGTTCAACAACTATCCCAAGCCGCTGGGTGTGGCATTCGATCCGGTCAAACATCCGGTGTTCGCGAAGTTCGAGCGCGAGTACGCCGAGTTCGACTCCGGCAGCGTGGACTGGAAAGCCGTCAAGAAGAACGAGAACTCGCTCACCGGACGACGCTGACACTGGATGGGGACAGCCGCATGACAACGACCGAGGAACGTCTTGTTACGGCGCTGCGCAACTCGCTGGCGGAGAACCAGTCGCTGCGCTCGCGGCTGTCCGAGGCTGAGGGCCGGGCCACCGAGCCGATCGCGATCGTGGGTATGGGCTGCCGCTATCCGGGAGGCGTGACCTCGCCCGGTGAATTGTGGGACGTGGTGGCCGGTGGCCGCGACGTCGTCTCGGAATGGCCCGACGACCGTGGCTGGAACGTGGCCGAGTTGTACGACCCCGAGATCGGTGTCGAGGGGAAGTCGTACGTGCGGGAGGGCGGTTTCGTCTACGACTCGGCGGATTTCGACGCGGGGTTCTTCGGGATCAGCCCGCGGGAGGCGGCGGCGATGGATCCGCAGCAGCGGTTGCTGCTGGAGGTGTCCTGGGCGGCGCTGGAGCACGCCGGCTTCGACCCCCACTCGTTGAAGGGCTCGGACACCGGCGCGTACGTCGGCGTGGCCGGCGCCGACTACGGGGCGCGGCTGAGCGCCCAGGTGCCTCCTGGGCTGTGGGGCAACATGACCGAGGGCAACTCGATCAGCGTGGCGTCCGGCCGGGTGGCGTACGTGCTGGGGCTGGAGGGTCCTGCGGTGTCGGTGGACACGGCGTGTTCGTCGTCGTTGGTGGCGTTGCACCTGGCGGTACAGGGGTTGCGCACGGGGGAGTGCTCGCTCGCGCTGGCCGGCGGGGTCACCGTCATGGGCTCGCCGGTGATGTTCCTGGATTTTTCGCAGTTGCGGGGTTTGGCGCCGGATGGGCGGTGCAAGGCGTTCTCGGATCGGGCTGATGGTTTTGGTCCGGCTGAGGGTGTGGGTGTGGTGGTGCTGGAGCGGTTGTCGGATGCGCTTCGG
>NZ_VKAB01000021.1 GCF_009769385.1 Saccharothrix deserti | reverse complement strand
ATCGCTCCGAACAACACTGACAATAATGTCAGTTGTCCAGTAACAATCTCAAAGGAAAACCTCTTGACGAGGTTCATACAATTTACTGGCTATTCGGCACGCTGTTGAGTTCTCAAAGAACACGCGCTCACCATCGTGTCCCGCATCTTACCGCGGTTCAATCCGGGGCTTTGTGTTTCTGTGTTTCGCTTGTGTTGAAAGCTTAGCTCGTTCGTTTTCACGGTGTCAAATCGGCCGGTTTCGGCTTCTCGGCTCCGCGACAAACTCGCTTGGCATTCAATTTGTTCTGCTCACCGGAGCGGAGGCAGCACGCTGTGCTACTTATTCGTTTCTGGGAGCTTGACGCCGCAGTAGTCTACTCGGCCCGATTCGCGGTGTCAACCGCTCGTTCCGAGGTTCTTGCTGGCGACTCGGTAAAAGTTACTCATGACCTTCGCCCGTGTCAAATCCCCTGGTCAGCGGGCTGCAGGAGCGGTGCGGACCGGTGTGGCGACCTGCGGACCGGGTCCCTTGGGCGCCACGGGACGGGGCCGCAGCCACAGCGAGATGGTCCGCATCCCCTGCATCGCGGTCACGATCTGCTCCGGCGTGGCCGCCTCGCGGGTCGCCACCGGCACCAGGTCGTAGCCCCAGATCCGGAACTCCTTCAAGACCGTGACCGGATCGTCGCCGAAGCCCTCCGTCGCCGAGGCGGAGAACTCGAGGAACACGTGCGGGCGGTCCCGGCGCAGCAGGCGCACCAGCCCGGCCAACGCCCGGTGACCACGACCGGGGGCGTCCACCCGGACGACGGAGAGCTTGCGGCCCTGCAACGACGGCACGGCCTCCAGCTCCTTGTCGAGCCTGGCCGCACGCACCCTCGGCACGTCGTCCCCGGCGTTCTCCGGCAGCGGCGCCACCGAGACCCCGCCGGTCAACGCCGGTTGGGTGGCGAGTTCACCGGTGCTCTCCCACGCGGCGGCGTCGACCAGGACGAGCTGTTGGGCGAGCCGTTCGGGCAGGTTGACGTCGACGTTGTGCCGCAGCAGCGCCCGCGCGGACGGGCACGGCTCGACCGCGACCACCGCGCCGCCCGAGCCGAACCGGCTGAGCATGCGCACGGTCTGGTAGCCGACGTACGCGCCGACGTCGAGGAAGATGCCGTCCGGCTCGACCACCGAGTCGATCAGCTCCGACAGGTCCGGCTCCCACACCCCGTTGCTGGACAGCATCGGCAGCATGAACGCGTCGTCCGACGGCAGCCGCAGCAGGCCGACGTCGGTCAGCACGAGGGAACTTCGCGGCACGGTCTCGCTGTGCCGTTCGTGCTCGCGCACCACGACCCGGCGCAGGGCGTCGGCGGTCTGCTGGGCCTGGTTGGCCGCGCGCAGACCCGAGTCGAGCTTGGTGTCGCGGTCCCGGATCACGTCCACGACCCTGGACTCCAGCGAGTCGATCCGGTCGAGGGTGCGTTCGAGCGCGACGGCGAGCTTGTCGATGCGCTGGGCCAGGGCGTCGCTCTGCTTGGCCCGCTTGGCGGCCTCGCCCACCACGGCGTCCTCGATCTCGCGCAGCCGCCGTCCCTGGCCGGCCATGTCCGCGCGGACCCGGACCACGCCGTCGTCGATGCCGATGAGCTGGTCGGCGAGGTGGCCCTGATGGTCGGCGTGCTGTTCGAGTTCGGCGCGCAGTATCTCCAGTTCGCCGAGACCGACGCCGGTGGAGATGTCGTCCTGGCGGCGGACCAGCTCGGCGACCGTGCGCTCGACCCCGTCCACCAGGGAACCGAGCACGTCGCGCATGTGGTTGTCGTAGTGGTCGAGCACGCGCAGGACCATCTTGCGCAGCTGCGGCGCCATGGGCGTGCGGCTGGCCGTGCCGACGTCCGGCTGGCGCAGCAGGGCGTGCTTCGCCGAGTGCAGCGCCTTCATCGGATCGACGGTCGGTGCGGGCTTGGCCCGGCGTGCGCGCCAGCCGCGGTAGGCGTGCTCGACGCGTTCGCGGAGGAGTTCGCCGACCTTGGCGACGTCGCGCGTGGCGCGGACGTGGTCGCGTCCCTTGATGCCGATAGCGACGGCCGCGGGCAGGTCGTCGGCGAGGGCGCGCATGAGCTTGACGGCGGCCGGAACGTCGGGTTCGACGCCCTGGCGGCACGGCACGAAGATCACCGAGGACTTGTCGAACAGCTCGGCGACGGCGCCGTGGTCGGAGGTGAGGATCGGCGTGGCTTCGGCCGCGTGCCGGCCGAGGGTGTGCGCGATCCGGTCGCAGGCGCCGCCCCGGTGCAGGTGGACGAGGCAGTCCACGGTGCCGAGGTCGTCGACCAGGTGGATGCGCGGGTCGCCCGCGGTGGCGAGGCGCAGTCGTTCGGCGGCCTCGGGGTGGGCCTTCGCGTGGGTGACCTCGATGCGCAGCGTCACGTCGGTGCGGTCGGGGAAGGCGGAGAGGAACGCCGAGACGGCGCCCAGCACGTTGCCCGCGCGGTCGACGGCGTGGTCGGCGAGGGCACCGAAGATCACGCCTTCGTGGTCCTCGGGGTCCTTGGCGTCGGCTTCCGGGACCGGGAGCGGGAGGACGCGGATGATCGGGCCGCCTTGGCGTTCGAAGGCGGCGCAGGTCGTCTCGGAGGGGACCCAGACTTCGTTGGCGTCGGTCGGCTGCTCGTCGTCCAGGAGGTAGTCGACCACGAAACGGCTGTCCGGGACTTGCTCGGTGGTGCCGACGCGGACCACGACCGGGTAGCCGGCGGTGGTGGAGGTCGGCAGGCCGGAAGCGCGGGCGGCGGCGTGGACGAGTCGCGCGATCGGGCCGGTGCCGAGGACGGAGACGCCGAGCTGGTCGTGCAGGACGGGGGCTTCGGCTCGGGAACGCGGGATCGCGGTCACCGGCAACCGGCCTGCTGCCACGCCCACGCTGGCGCACCAGTCGCGGAAGGCAGTGGTGTCCGCGCCGAACGGGTCTGGGAACTGGGTGCGGAGGGCCGGGTCGGAGCGCCAGAGGGCGGCGGCCCAGCGGGTGCTGCCCGGGAGGTTGGGCGCGGGCTCGCTCGCCCAGGCCACGAAACCCGCTCCGCCGTCGGGGCCGAAGGCGGGGGGTGGGGTGGTGCGGGCAGGAGCCGGGGCCGGGGCCGTCGGGCGGGTGGTGCCGGAGGCCGGGGGTTGCGTGTGGTTGGGGGTGGGGGCCGGGGGTTGTGCGGTGCGCTCGACGCGGTCCGGTTGGGGCAGGTCGGAGGCCGGCTCGGTGACGGCCGCGTCGCTCTCGTCGGCGGATTCGGCGTCCGGCTGGTTGAAGTCGGCCGCGACCGACGGGGAGGTGTCCGCGTTGGGGCTACCTGCGGAAGTCGCGGCACCTGCGACCGGCGCGCCCTGGTCGGCGGACTCGACACCCGACTCGGCAGCGTCCGCCGAGGTCGATGCAGCGGTGGCCGAGTCGGCAGATCCAGCGACTGCGGGGTCGGCGGGCGTCGTGGCGGCCGGGGTGTCGGCGGAAGTCGTGACGGTGGGCGGGGTGGTGGGGGTCCAGCCTTCTGGGCTGAAGGCCGAGCCGGGGTGGGGTCTGGCGGCTTCGCGGTAGTCCGCGCGCAGCTCGTCCGGGATCTGGGTGCCGTCGGCGAGCTGTCCGAAGCCGTAACGCACCTTCTGCGGCGTGTGGCCCTTGCGCACCAGCTCCGCCCGGTACGTGGTGCACAGTTCCGCCAGCTGGGGGTGTTCCGACAAGAGCACGCGCGGCCGGTCGGCGAAGTCCGCGGACAGCAGCCAGGGGCGTTGGGGGTCGAAGCCGGCGAAGTGGACGCTGCGCACCGGCTCGCCGATGGTCGTCAACGTCCCGTCCGGGCGTCGGTGCAGGTCGCGCTGCGGTGCGTTCCACACCGACAGGCCGACCGTCGCGTCACGCAGGACGTGCAGGTTCACCAGCGCGGGCGCCATGTCGAGCACGGCCTTCGTGGCGTCGGGCCTCCGGCGCAGCTGGTCGCCCAGGGACTGCAGGAACGGCTCGGCACCGGGCGCGACCAGCAGGAACCCCGGGTCGAAGACGCCGGTCTCCAGCAGTTCGTTCGGCGTGGGCCGCAGGCCGTCGTCCGGCAACGGGCGCAGTGACCTGGGCAGCAGGACCAGCGGGCCGCGTTTGACGGCGGCCTCGACCAGGTCCGTGAGCGGGTTCAGGATCTGCACCCACGGGTCCAGGTACAGCACCGGCACGCCTTGGCCCAGCAGCTGTTCGAGCAGCTTGGGCCGCAGCACGCCGCACAGCTGCGCGGCGGTGCAGCCGGTCGCCAGCTCGGCCAGTTCCTCCTGGCTCACGCCCAGGTCGGCGGGCGTGACGAGGCCCGGACCGGAGTTCTCCGGCAGGGCGTCGACCACCAGCGCCATGAACCTCGCCTGGGGGTGGTTGGCCAGGAAGGAACTGGACAGCACCTTCACGGCGGGCAGTTCGGCGGCGGTGGCCACCGTGCACGCGATGAACGTGGGACGGGATTCCGAACGTGCGGGCACCTCGGTCACGGTCTGCAAACCTAGCTTCTCCGAGTGCCCGGTGTGGACCACCCGCACGGGTGTGTCCCTCACAGGACCGGCAACAGGGTGCGCAACTCGTACGGCGTCACGCTGCGCCGATACGCGTCCCACTCGGTGCGCTTGTTGCGCAGGAAGAAGTCGTACACGTGCTCACCGAGCGCCTCGGGGAGCAGTTCGGAGTTCTCCATCTCGGTCAACGCCTCGCCGAGGTTCTGCGGCAGGTTGTCGTACCCGGCCGCACGGCGTTCCCGGTCGGTCAGCGACCACACGTCGTCCTCGGCGGGCGGCGGCAGCTCGTAGCCCTTTTCGATGCCCTTGAGGCCGGCCGCGAGGATCACCGCGTACGCGAGGTACGGGTTGCAGGCGGAGTCCAGCGTCCGGATCTCCACCCGGCGGGACGACGACTTGCCCGGCGAGTACATCGGCACGCGCACCAGCGCGGACCGGTTCGCGTGACCCCAGCACACCGCCGTCGGCGCCTCGCCACCCACGATCAGGCGCTTGTAGGAATTCACCCACTGGTTGGTCACACCGGAGATCTCACGGGCGTGCTTCAACAGCCCGGCGACGAACATCTTGCCGGTGTCGGACAGCTGGTACGGGTCCTCGGCGTCGTAGAACGCGTTCCGGTCGCCCTCGAACAGGCTGACGTGCGTGTGCATGCCGCTGCCGGGCTGGTCGGAGAACGGCTTCGGCATGAACGAGGCGCGCACACCCTGGGTGATCGCGACCTCCTTGATCACGTACCGGAACGTCATCACGTTGTCGGCCATGGTCAGCGCGTCGGCGTAGCGGAGGTCGATCTCCTGCTGGCCGGGCGCGCCCTCGTGGTGGCTGAACTCGACCGAGATGCCCATCGCCTCCAGCGCCTCGATGGCGTGGCGGCGGAAGTGGGTCGCGGTCTCGTGGCTGGTCTGGTCGAAGAATCCGCCGTTGTCCGCCGGGATGGGCTCGGTCCCGTCGTCCGGCAGGCCCTTGAGCAGGAAGAACTCCATCTCGGGGTGCACGTAGCAGGTGAAGCCCGCCTCGCTGGCCTTGGCCAGGGTGCGGCGCAGGACGTGCCGGGGGTCCGCCCACGACGGCGAGCCGTCCGGCATGGCGATGTCGCAGAACATCCGCGCCGAGTAGTGGCTCTTGTCGGGCGTCCGCCACGGCAGGACCTGGAACGTCGACGGGTCCGGCTTGGCCACCATGTCCGATTCGTAGACGCGGGCGAAGCCCTCGATGGCGGAGCCGTCGAAGCCGATGCCCTCGCTGAAGGCTCCTTCGAGCTCGGCGGGCGCGATGGCGACCGACTTGAGGAAGCCCAAGACGTCGGTGAACCAGAGCCGGACGAACCGGATGTCGCGTTCCTCGAGGGTGCGGAGCACGAACTCCTGCTGGCGGTTCATGACACGAAGCCTAGGTAAGGACGGTTAACCTCGCGTTGCCGACTCGGCCGAACGCGCTCCGCTGTTTGCCGTCTCGAGGAGAAACCGCAGGTCGCGGCCCTGTTCGGGCGTTTCGTCCTGCCCCGTTCCGGTGGGATCTACGATTCACCCATGCTCCCTCGTCGCGCCCTGATCGGGTCGCTCGTGCTCGCCCTCGTGGCGGGCTGCACGTCGTCAGGTGGCGGCGGTGACCTGCCCGCCGGGTCGGAACTGCTGACCAAGGCCGCCGAGGAGATGAAGTCGGTGGCGAGCACCCACTTCCTGATCAAGGTCGACGGCGAGTTGCCGGGTGTGACCGTGAAGGACGCCGAGGGCGACCTGAACGCCGCCGGCGAGTCGCAGGGCCGGGCCAAGATCGACCAGTTCGGGCAGCTCATCGAGGTCGAGTACGTGCTCGTCGGGCAGGACCTGCACTTCAAGGGGCCGACCGGCGGGTTCACCAAGCTGCCCGCGGCGCTCGCGGGCCAGGTGTACGACCCGACCGCGATCCTCGACCCGGACAAGGGCGTCGCCCGGGTGCTGGCCGAAGCGCGTGACGCGAAGACGGTCAGTTCGGCGGACGGCGTTTCGGTGGTCACCGCGACCGTGCCGCGTGACGTGGTCGGCGGGCTGGTGCCGGGCATCGACTCCGACGTCGCCTCGACGTTCACGGTGCGTGAGAACAAGCTGGAGAAGGCGCTGTTCGAGCTGCCGACCGGGGCGAAGGTCACCGTGGAGCTGTCCGACTTCAACAAGACCGTCACCGTTACGCCGCCCGCGTGAGCTCGGTGGTGAACTCGGTGGTGAACTCGGCGGTCAAGGCGCGTCGGTTGGCGATCGGCGCCGGGGCGATCTCGGTGCTGCTCGGTGCGCTGGACGCGTACGTGGTCGTCGGCGTGCTCGTGGACATGGTGCGTGACCTGGGCATTCCGGTGAACCACCTGGAACGCGCGACGCCCGTGGTGACGGGGTACCTGCTCGGGTACGTCGCCGGGATGCCGTTGCTCGGGCAGCTGTCCGACCGGTTCGGGCGGCGGTTGGTGCTGCACTTGTGCTTGGTGTTCTTCGCGGTCGGGTCGGCGGTGACGGCGTTGGCCGGCGACCTGCCGCTGCTGGTGGCCGGGCGGGTGGTGCAAGGGCTGGCCGGTGGGGCGTTGCTGCCGGTGACGATGGCGTTGGTCGCGGATCTGTGGTCCTCGGAACGGCGGGCTTCGGCGCTGGGGGTCGTGGGCGCGGCGCAGGAGTTGGGCAGTGTGCTGGGCACTCTGTACGGCGTCGGTGTCGCTTCGCTGTTCAACGCCTGGTCGTTCTTCGAGTCGGTGGAGCCGCAGAGCTGGCGGTGGGTGTTCTGGGTGAACCTGCCGTTGGCCGTGATCGCGATGGTGGTCGTGCAGTTGACCGTGCCGCGGTCTGCCGGGGGATCCGCTTCAGCGTCGGCGGTGCGGATCGACTTCGTCGGCGGCGGGTTGCTGGCGTTGGCGCTGTCGTTGCTGGTCGTCGGGCTCTACAACCCCGATCCGTCGCGTTCGGTGCTGCCTTCGTGGGGGCTGCCGGTGCTCGGTGCGTCTTTGGTGGTGTTCGTCGGGTTCGTGTGGTGGGAGCGGCGGTCGTCGGTGCGGCTGTTGGACCCGACGGGGGTGGCGATGCGGCCGTTCCTGGCGTCGCTGGGTGTGTCGTTGGCGGCCGGTGCGGCGTTGATGGTGACGTTGGTGGACGTGGAGCTGTTCGCGCAGACCGTGCTGGGGCGTGACTCGGCCGCGGCGGCGGGGATGTTGGCGCGGTTCCTGATCGCGTTGCCGGTGGGTGCGCTGGTCGGCGGGTGGTTGGCGGCGCGGATCGGTGACCGGTGGGTGTCGTTCGCCGGGTTGCTGGTGGCCGCCGGTGCGTACGTGCTGATCGCGCAGTGGCCGGCTTCGGTGTCGTCGTTCGTCGTCGGGCGGGACCTGGCGGTGGCCGGGTTCGGGTTGGGGTTGGTGATCGCGCCGGTGTCGGCGGCGGTGCTGCGGGCCGTGCCGGCTTCGCAGCACGGTGTCGCGTCGGCCGCCGTGGTGGTGGCGCGGATGACCGGGATGCTGGTCGGCGTGGCCGGGTTGTCGGCCTGGGGGCTGCACCGGTTCCGGGAGCTGACGGCTGACCTGGACACGCCGCTGCCGTTCGGGATGTCGCCGGAGGAGTTCGCCGAGAAGGCGGCGGCTTATCGGGAGGCGCTGACTTCGGCGTTGCTGACGGAGTACCACGAGATCTTCTGGATCACGGCGGTGATCTGCGCGGTGGGCGCGGTGGTGTCGCTGCTGCTGCCCCGCACGAGTTCGGTTCCGTCTCGTCCTCGGTCCGAGGATCGGTGAAGGCAACGGTCCGGTTGGTGGTGGCCGCGATGCGCCTGTGGTCGGGCGGGGCCCGGAGGTGTCCAGAGGTGGGCCGAAAGCAGGTAGCGGTCGCGCCGGGTGGGGCGACCGCTACCTGGTGACGTGAACGGTCAGCCCTCGCGCCAGGCGCTGGTGATGGGCAGACGGCGGTCGCGGCCGAAGGCCTTGAACGTGATCTTGGTGCCCGGCGGGTACTGGCGGCGCTTGTACTCCGCCTTGTCGACCATGCGCAGGACCTTGTCGACCAGTTCGTGCGAGAAGCCCATCGCGATCAGGTCGCGGTAGCCCTTGTCGCCCTCCACGTAGTCGTCCAGGACCGAGTCGAGCAGTTCGTAGTCCGGCAGCGAGTCGGTGTCGACCTGGCCGGGACGCAGCTCGGCCGACGGCGGCTTGCTGATCGAGTTCTCCGGGATCGGCGGCAGCTCGCCGAGCTTCTCGGCCTGCGCGTTGCGCCACCGCGCCAAGTCCCAGACCAGCGTCTTGAGCACGTCCTTGATGGGCGCGAACCCACCGACCGCGTCGCCGTAGATGGTCGAGTAGCCGACGGCCAGCTCGGTCTTGTTGCCGGTGGCCAGCACCAGGTGGCCGTGCTGGTTCGACAACCCCATCAACGTGACGCCACGGCACCGCGCCTGGACGTTCTCCTCCGCCAGCCCGGTCAGCCCGAGCTGGTCGACGAAGGCGCTGACCATGCCGGCGATCGGCTGCTCCGAGTAGTGGCAGCCGGTGCGCTGGGCCAGGTCGTACGCGTCGGACTTCGAGTGGTCCGACGAGTACACCGACGGCATGGACACGCCGTACACGTGGTCGGCGCCGAGCGCGTCGACCGACAACGCGGCGACGACCGCCGAGTCGATGCCGCCCGACAGCCCGAGAACGACCGAGCGGAAGCCGTTCTTGTGCACGTAGTCGCGCAGGCCGGTGACGAGCGCGTGCCACACCTCCGCCTCGTCGGACAGCGGTTCGGCGGGCTCCGGCACGGGCAGCGGGTCGTAGGCGGGGAGTGGGTCATGGGACAAGGATCGGCGGTGGACCATAAACCCGCCGTAACCACCTTCGGCCCGCGGTGCGCCACCGGGCAGGTCCAGGTCCAGCACCACCAGGTGCTCCACGAACTGCGGCGCCCGGGTGATCAGCGAGCCGTCCGCGGTGACCACCATCGTGTCGCCGTCGAACACCAGCTCGTCCTGCCCGCCGATCATGTTCACGTACGCGAGAGGCGCACCCGCCTCGACCGCGCGACGCGCCACCATCGGCAGCCGGGCGTCGTCCTTCTTCCGCTCGTACGGCGACGCGTTCGGCGAGACCACCAGGTCCACGCCGGCCTCACCGAGAGCGGCGATCGGCCCGCCGTCCTGCCACAGGTCCTCGCAGATCACCATGCCCACTTCGAGGCCGTGCACGCGCACGATGTCCAGCGTGTCGCCCGGCGTGAAGTACCGGCGCTCGTCGAACACGCCGTAGTTCGGCAGGTGGTGCTTGTTCTGCCGCGCCACCACCTCGCCCCCGTGCAGCACGGCGGCGGCGTTGCGCATACCGCGCTCGTCGCGGTCGAGGTAGCCGACGAACACCGCCAGCTCGCCGCACCCCGCCTCGTCGAGCCTGGTCGCGAGCTTCGTCAGGGCTTCCTTGGACGCCTCCGCGAACGACACGCGCAGCGCCAGGTCCTCGACCGGGTACCCGGTCAGCACCATCTCGGGGAAGACGGCCAGGTGGGCGCCGGCCTCGACGGCCTTGCGGGACCACTCGACGACGAGTTCGGTGTTGCCCGCCAGGTCGCCGACACAGGCGTTGACCTGGGCGAGGGCGAGTCGGAGCTGTGGCATGAAGGCATTCTCGCTCACTCGGAGCAACCTTGGTTGGCGTTGTGGCACACGAGTCACACTTACGATCGAAGGTGTGCGCCGTCGGATGATGCTCTTCCTCGCCCTCCCGCTCCTCGCCTCGTGCACGAGTGTGGTGACCGGGTCACCCACCGCCGGGACCGCGCTGGAGCAGCGTGGACCGGCCGGGGTCGTGCCCGCCGGGTTGGAGCGGTTCTACGGCCAGCAGCTCGGCTGGGAGGACTGCGCGCCGTACGCCACGACCGGGCCGACGACGACGTTGTTCAAGAGCAAGAAGTCGATCGAGTGCGCGCGGCTGGAAGTGCCGCTCGACTACACCAAGCCCGACGGCCGCACGATCAAGATCGGGTTGCTGCGGCAACGCGCGCTCAAGGACCGGATCGGGTCGTTGGTCATCAACCCGGGTGGTCCGGGCGCGTCCGGCATGGCCGCCGCGGCGAGCCTGAGCACGGAGGTCAAGTCGTCGGCGCTGGGTGACCGGTTCGACCTGATCGGGTTCGACCCGCGCGGTGTCGGGGCGAGCGAACCGCAGGTCAAGTGCCTGACCGACGCGGAACGGGACGCCGACCGGCTGGACAACGACGTGGACACGTCGCCGTCGGGTGTGGCGCAGACCGAGTCGGAGAACAAGGCGTACGCGGAGAAGTGCGCCTCGGTGACCGGGGTCGACGTGCTGGCCAACGTCGGCACCAGGGAGGTCGTGCGCGATCTCGACGTGATGCGGTCCGCGCTCGGCGACGAGAAGCTGACCTACCTCGGGTACTCCTACGGGACGCACATCGGCGCCGGGTACGCGCAGGCGTTCCCGGGCAACGTGCGGGCGCTCGTGCTGGACGGCGCGGTGGACCCGACGCAGAACCAGGTCGAGTCGCTGATCGCGCAGGGCGCCGGGTTCCAGAAGGCGTTCGACGCGTTCGCGGCTTGGTGCGCCACGCGTCAGGACTGCGCTCTGGGCGCCGATCCGGCGAAGGCCAACCAGGCGTTCCGGGAGCTGACGTTGCCGCTGGTGCAGCGGCCGGTGGCGGTGGGCGAGCGGAAGCTGTCGTACAACGACGCGATCACCGGGGCCATCCAGGCGATGTACTCCGAGGAGCTGTGGTCGCCGCTGAACGCCGGGTTGACCGAGTTGAAGAACAACCGCGGTGAAGTGCTGATGCTGTTGGCGGACAACTACTTCGACCGCGACAAGGAGGGTCGGTACTCGACGATCACCGACGCTTTCGTGGCCGTGAAGTGCGTGGACGAGCCGCGGTTGACGGACAAGAACGTTTTGAACGACGTGGCGCGGCGGTACAAGGCCGCGGCGCCGTTCCTGGACGACGGTCAGCCGCCGGCCGCCGCGTTGGACGCGTGCGCGTTCTGGCCCGTGCCGCCGAGCGTGCAGGAGCACAAGGCCGTGACCGGGCTGCCGCCGGTGCTGGTGATCTCGACGACCGGTGACCCGGCGACGCCGTACGAGGCGGGTGTGAGCCTGGCGAAGGAGCTGGGTGGCGGGCTGCTGACGTTCGAGGGCAACCAGCACACCGTGTACCTGCACGGCAACTCGTGCGTGGACGACGCGGGGCACGAGTACCTGATCGACCTGAAGCTGCCGGCCGAGGGAACGCGCTGCTCGTAGCCGCCGGACGTGTTCCGAGCGTTGAATTCGGGGGTCCTGGACGTAGGACTCTCGCGTTCTGAACGTAGGACTCTCGCGTTCTGAAGGTAGGACACACGCCGGTTGAACGTAGGACACACGCGGGTTGGGGTTCGGCTCGCGTGGGGTCAGGTGGGGATCGAGGCGGTCCAGCTGGCCAGGAGTTTCAGGCGTTCCTCGGTGGGGGAGCCGACTTTGGCGGTGTAGACGGCGAGGACGACGTCCGGGTCGCCGGTCGGGGCCAGGGTTTCGTAGTCGAGGTCCAGGTCGCCGACGGTCGGGTGGTGGACGAGTTTGGTGCCGTGGGTTTTCTCCTGGACCTTGTGCTGCGCCCACAGCTTGCGGAACGTCTCGTCCTTCACCGACAACTCCCCCACCAACGCCGCCAGCCTCGCGTCGTCGGGGTAACGACCGGCGTCGAGCCTGAGGAACGCCACCATGTCGGCGGCGACCGTGGGCCAGTCGCGGTAGAACGTGCGCGAGTCGGGTCGCAGGAACGTGTGCCTGGCCGAGTTCCGCTCGTCCGGCGCCATGGCGGTGAAGCCGTACAGGGCGTCGGCCAGCGGGTTCCACGCCAGGATGTCGGAGCGGCGGCCCATCGCGAACGCCGGCACGTCGTCGACCATGTCGAGCAGCCGCCGCAGACCGGGCCGGACGCGTTGCGGCGCGGGGCGTTTCGACGGCGCCGGGCGGACGAGGTTGCGCAGGTGGGCGCGTTCGGTCTCGTCGAGCTGCAGCACCCGTGCGACGGCGTCCAGGACGGAGTCGGAGACGGCCGGGGTGCGGCCCTGTTCGAGGCGCATGTAGTAGTCCACGCTCACGCCCGCCAGCAACGCCAGTTCCTCGCGGCGCAGGCCGGGGACGCGGCGACGGCCACCTCCGGGCAGGCCCACGTCGTCCGGGCGCACGCGAGCCCGCCGGCTGCGGAGGAATTCGCCGAGATCGTGGTTCACCTGCCCAGTATGGCCGCCTGAGGCGCGCCGAGCCTGGGTACTGCCAGACCTAGGGAACGCGGTTCCACAGGCTGACCAGGGCCTCTGGTACCCACGACAACCAGGTCCAGTGTTCTTGGCATGACTTACGACCTCAACGACCGCACTGCCGTTGTCACCGGTGCCGCGAGCGGTATCGGCGCCGAGATCGCGCTCGTCCTCGCCCGGTCCGGGGCGAAGGTCGCGCTGCTGGCCCGCCGCGCGGACCGGCTTGCCGAACTGGCCGAGAAGATCGTCGCCGAGGGTGGGCAAGCGCTTGCGGTGTCCGCCGACGTGACCGGTGACCTCACCGAGGCCGTGGAGATCATCCACACCGCTTTCGGCCGGGTCGACCTGGTGGTGAACAACGCGGGCGTCATGCTCGCCAACCCCATCACCGAGGGCCGTGACGACGAGTGGCACCGGATGATCGACACGAACGTCAAGGGCCTGCTCAACGTGACCAAGGCATTCACCGAGGACCTGGTGGAGGCCGGTGCGAACGGCACGGCCGACCTGGTGAACATCTCGTCCGTGGGCGCGCACCTGGCCTTCCCCAACTACGGCGTCTACACCGCGACCAAGGCCGCCGTGACGCACCTGTCGACGAACCTGCGCACCGAGTTCGGTCCGCTGGGCGTGCGGGTGACCAACGTCGAACCCGGCCTGGTCGCGACCGAACTGGGCGACCACATGGACAACCCGGACGTGGACGCGCACCTGGAGGCGTGGCGGGAGCAGGTGCCGCCGCTGTCCCCGGCCGACATCGGTGACGTGATCGGGTTCGCCACCAGCCGCCCCAAGCAGGTGAACCTGCGGCAGCTGATCGTGCTGCCGACCGTTCAGGTCTGACGGTCGGGCCGGACGAACGGGAACAGCACGGTCTGCCGGATCGACGTGCCGGTGAGCATCATCAGCACCCGGTCCACGCCCATCCCGAGGCCGCCGGTGGGTGGCATTCCGTGCTCCAGGGCGTCGAGGAAGTCCTCGTCCAGCTCCATCGCCTCGACGTCACCGCTGGCCGCCTTCAACGACTGCGCCTCCAGCCGTCGGCGCTGTTCCAGCGGGTCGGTCAGCTCCGAGTAGGCCGTGCCGATCTCCGCCCCGAACGCCACCAGGTCCCAGCGTTCGGCCAGGCGGGGGTCGGCGCGGTGCTGCCGGGTCAGGGGTGACACGGAGGTCGGGAAGTCGGTGTAGAAGGTGGGTTCGACGGTGTTCGGCTCGACCAGCTTGTCGTACGCCTCCTGCACCAGCGCCCCGTGGTCGGCGTCGTCGCCCAGCTCGATGCCGTGGCCTGCCAGGAGCGCGCGGAGTTCGGGCAACGGGGTGTCCGGCGTGACCGTCTCGCCCAACGCGCGGGAGACCGCCGTGTGGACGGGGATGATCGGCCACTCCCCCGAGATGTCCACCTCGACACCGTCCCGGAGGGCGATCGAGCGGCCGTGCGCGGCGACGGCGGCGTGCTGCACCAGCTCGCGCACGAGGTGCAGCATCGTCGTGTAGTCGGCGTACGACTGGTAGGCCTCCAGCATGGTGAACTCGGGGTTGTGGCTGGCGTCCGCGCCCTCGTTGCGGAAGTTGCGGTTCAGCTCGAACACCCGGTCCACGCCCGCCACGCACAGCCGCTTCAGGTACAGCTCGGGCGCGATGCGCAGGTACATGCGCATGTCGTAGGCGTTGATGTGGGTGACGAACGGCCGGGCGTTCGCGCCGCCGTGCACGGCTTGCAGCATCGGCGTCTCGACTTCGAGGTAGCCGCGGTCGTGCAGGAAGTCCCGGATGCCGCGCACGACGTCGCTGCGCAGCCGCAGCATCCGCGCCGAGTCCTCGTTCACCACCAGGTCCAGGTACCGCCTGCGGACGCGGGCTTCCGGGTCGGACAGGCCCTTCCGCTTGTCCGGCAACGGGTGCAGGCACTTCGCGGTGACGGTCCACGAGTCGGCCAGCACGGACAGCTCGCCCCGCCGCGAGTAGATCACCTCGCCGTGCACGCCGACGTGGTCGCCGAGGTCGACGCCCGCCTTCCACGCGGCGAGGTCCACCCGTTGCGCGTCCAGCATGAGCTGGATCTCGCCGGTCAGATCGCGGATGCGGGCGAAGCACAGGCCGCCGAGCACGCGCAGGGCCACGACCCGGCCGGTCACCGAGACGACGTCGCCGAACCGGTCCCGCGCCCGGGCCACGGAGTGGTCGCGCGGGTAGTTCACCGGGTACGGGTCGATGCCGTCGGCGCGCAGGCGGTCGAGTTTGGCGATGCGGACGCGCACCTGTTCGGGACGGCGGACCTGCCGGGGTTCGACCTTGATGGCGTCGATCTCGGCCACGGCCGCAGCGAAGCCGACGTCCGCGGTCTCGTAGTGGAGCGCGCGGGACGAGCCGCGTTGGAACAGGGACTTCAGGTTCGGCACGAACCCCTCGGCGACGCCCGCCGCGATGCTCACCCTGGGCAGGTAGCGGGTGCGGGTGAAGCACAGGTACCGGGGCAGCCACTCGGGGCCGTACTTGGCGTTCGACCGGTACAGCGATTCGAGCTGGAAGAACCGGGACGCGAGGCTCAGCACCCGCCGCCACGCCCGCAGCACCGGTCCCGCGCCGATCTTCTCGCCCTCCTCGAACACCGCGCGGAACATGGCGAAGTTCAACGAGACCCGGTGCACGCCGAGCCGCGTGCCGGCCGCGACCAGTTCGGCGACCATGTACTCGTTCAGGCCGTTCTCGGCGGCACGGTCGCGGCGCATCAGGTCCAGCGACAGCCCGCGCCTGCCCCACGGCACGAACGACAGCAGGCCGCGCAGCTCGCCCTGCGCGTCGTAGGCCTCGACCATCACGCACCGGCCGTCGGTCGGGTCGCCCAGCCTGCCCAGCGCCATGGAGAACCCGCGTTCGGTCTCCGCGCCGCGCCACCGTTGGGCCAGGTCGAGGATCGACGCCATCTCGTCGGGCGGGACCTCGGCGTGCCGGCGGACGCGGGAGGTGTAGCCGGCGCGTTCCACCCGGCTCACGGCCTGCCGCACGGCACGGCGTTCGGGGCCGGTCAGGGTGAACTCGCGCACGTCGAGCACGGCCTCGTCGCCGATCTCCAACGCCTTGAAACCCGCCGTCGCGTAGACGTGCGCGCCGCGTTCGCTGGCGCCGAGCACGCCGGGCAGCCACCCGTACCGCCTGGCCTCGGCCAGCCACGCCTGCACGGCCTGCGGCCAGGCCTCCTCGTCGCCGATCGGATCGCCGCTGGCCAGCGTGGTGCCCGCGAGCACCCGGTAGGTGAGCGCGGCGCGGCCGTTCGGGGCGAACACCACGCTCTTGTCCCGGCGGGTGGCGAAGTAGCCGAGCGAGTCGGGTTCGCCGTGCGTGGCCAGCAGCCGCCGCACGTTCAGCTCCTCGGTGTCGTCGAGCCACCGGCTGGACCGCACGCCGCGGAAGAACACGTACAGCGCGGCGATGGCGACGAGCATGCCGCCGAAGCCGAGCAGGACGCCCAGCCACGGCGGGCCCTCACCGCCCCGGCGCTGCGGCAGCACCTCGCCGGTGATCTGGTTCGCCGCCCAGGCCAGCTTGTGCCACGTGCCGTGCAGGTGCCCCGGGAACAGCTCGGTCAGACCCCAGCCGACCAGGCACAACGCCACGACCCCGCCGAGGAACACGACGAGCGCCTGCCGCCACGCGCCGGGCGCCAACTTGGCCGGGAAAGCGTCCTTGATGGCCAGCAACAGCACGATGACCGCGACCGTGAAGACGACGAAACTGCCGAGATCGATGGCCACCTGTAGCCGATCGGGTGACTCGTCACCGCCGAGGAACGGTTCCGGATCGATCCAAAAGCGGACGAGGAGGAGCAGCACCCAGGCCGCGTTGAGCGCTTCGAACAGCAGCAAGGTCCACAGCGCGGCTCTCTTGCGCCGGCGCAGGGCCGCGCCGAGCACGACCAGCACCAGGGCGATGAACAGGTTCGCCTCTACCGGTAGGCCGAGCAGGTACGACACCCTCAAAATGCCCCGGGCGAGGTCGGACTCCTCGTCGATCGCGAACAGGAGAATCGACGCCAGGGCCGCGAGCTGCACGACCGTGGCGACGACTCCCGCCGTCCGCCACTTCCACCTGGACACCGCCACGACACGCTCCAAGGGGATTCGGTTGTCAACCATGATCGCCTCACTTGCCGGTCGCGTGCACGTCCAGGCATCCGGACGTGTCGACGGGCCGGTGGTGGTGCTGAGCTCGGCGTTGGGCGGGGCGTGGTTCGACTGGGACGCTGTGGTGGCGTTGCTGCCGGACGCGCACGTGCTGGTGTTCGACCGGCCGGGCACCGGGTTGTCCGACGCGGCGCTGGCACCGGCGTCGCTGGCACGTGAGGTGGCCGTGCTGGACGCGGTGCTGGCCGGGGTGCCGTCGGCGGTGCTGGTGGGGCACTCGATGGCGTCGCTGCACGTGGAGGCGTGGGCACGGCTGCGACCGGGGCGGGTGCGCGGGCTGGTGCTGGTCGACCCCGATCCGGAGCTGCCGGGCGCCGGGCGTCCGTTCGACCTGTCGGCGCTGGTGGCGCGGTGGGTGCTGCGGACCGGGCTGGACCCGCTGGTGGCCGTCCAGGGGTTGCGGCTGCGGCGGTGGGCGGTGCGGGGTTCGACGCTCGGGCGGCGGGATCCGGCGTCGGCCGCGGTGCTGCGGTCGGTGTACGGGCGGGGGTCGGTGACGCGGGCGGTGCTGGACGAGTTGGCGTCGTACCCGGCCCAGGTGGGCGCGGTGGAGCGGCTGCGCGCCTTCCGGCCGCTGCCGCCGGTGCCGTTCACCGTGCTCACGGCAGGGCGGCGGGAGTTCCCGGCGCACGTGGCGCTGGCCGCGTTGACGCCGGTCGGGCGCAACGTGCTGGTGCCCGGCAGCCGCCACATGCTGCCGGTGGACCGGCCGGACGCGGTGGCGTTGGCCGTGCGGAACGCCCTGTCGGGGATGTGAAGTCCGGTCGGGGATGTGAAGCCGCTCGCACTCGGTGGGTTCGATGGCCTCCCGGTGTCACGCTGGTCCGGTAACCGTGCAACAAGGCCCGGGGACCCGCGACGAGGCAGGCCCCGAGGGAGGACGGTCGACGATGACCTCTGTCGAGGCATCCAACGAGGTAGCCGCGCCTTACGGCAGCGGGGCAGGCAAGAACGCCGCCGCGACTGGCAAGAAGGTGCGCATCCACCACCTGCGGGAGATGAAGGAACGCGGCGAGCCGTGGCCCATGCTCACCGCCTACGACATGTACACCGCGGAGCTCTTCGACGAGGCCGGCATCCCGGTCCTGCTGGTCGGCGACTCCGCGTCCAACAACGTCTACGGCTACGACACGTCGCTGCCGGTCACCGTGGACGAGCTGATCCCGCTGGTCCGGGGCGTGACCAGGTCCGTGAAGCGGGCGCTGGTCGTGGCCGACCTGCCGTTCGGCTCGTACCAGGTCTCGGTCGAACAGGCCGTGGCGACCTCGGTGCGGTTCATGAAGGAAGGCCGCGCGCACGCGGTGAAGCTCGAAGGCGGGAAGCACTTCGCACCGCACATCGAGGCCATCGTGCGGGCGGGCATCCCGGTCATGGCGCACATCGGGTTCACCCCGCAGAGCGAGCACCAGCTCGGCGGCTACCGGGTGCAGGGCCGCAACGACGCGTTCGACTCCGTGGTGGACGACGCGCGGGCCGTCGAGGCCGCGGGCGCGTTCGCCGTGGTGCTGGAGATGGTGACCGGCGAGGTCGCCAAGCAGATCACGCACGACCTCCACATCCCGACCGTCGGCATCGGCGCCGGTCCGGACACGGACGCGCAGGTGCTCGTCTGGCAGGACATGATGGGCCTGCGCCGGGGCCGCGCGCCGCGGTTCGTGAAGCGGTACGCCGACGTGGCGGGCGTGATGAAGTCGGCGGCGGAGCAGTTCGCGGCCGAGGTGAAGGGCCACCAGTTCCCCGGCCCCGAGCACACCTTCCACTGATCACCTGATCGTGTGGCCGCCGCGCGGGCCCTCGGTCGGCGCGGCGGCCTCCCGCCCACTCGAATTCCCTCCCCGAGCCGTTCGCCGGTAATCAGAGCGAGCGGTATTCGCTTTCGGGTTGTTTTCGGCGCTGTCCGAATTTGTGCGGGTCGACCGCCGTGCGCGTGTGCCACCATCGCGGCGAAAAGCGATGGCCACGCGCGGATTCGGGGCGGTTCGAGAATGCTGTCGAGCGACGAGCGGTCGCACCCCGGCCCGCCCGTCGGGCTCAGAGCCCGTGCCGGCGGACCATCGGCGCCATCAGCTCGGCGCGCGTCCGCCACACCGGCCGCCGGGCGGTGAGGACGGTGGCGAACAGCAGCACGCTGCCCACGACCGCCGTGACGACGACCAACGCCACGTCGTCGGCGCCGGCACCCAGGAGCGCCCCGCCGAAGGCGACGACCACGGCGGCCGTGCACAGCGCCGACGTGCGCACCGGGTCCGACCAGCGGAAAGCCCGTCCGGCCTCGACCTGCTCGACCAGCGCCCGCGCACGCCGGGCGAGGTCCGCGTCGGCGGGCTCCAGCCCGGCCAGGCGCTCGGCCGCCTTCGCGCACTCGACGAACTGGGCCGCGCTGGTGATCTCCAGGTCGTCGTCGCGCGTGACCGACCGGCACGCGTCCGCGACCGCGAGCAGCCGCTCCACGAGCCGGTCGACGGCCTCCGGCGACGGCGATGCCTCCACGTCCCGCTCGGCCCCGGCCACCTCGGCCCACCGCTCGGCGACCGCCAAGTCGATCCGATTCCCCACGTCGACCTCCGATTATCGGTTCGGGAGAAGGTTTCCATGAGCGATCCGCTCGGCGCGAACATAGCCGAGGACGGCGGCGATAAGCACCGTCCGCGCGAGTCGGGCCCCAAAAGGGCGCAACGCCCTTCGGCGCCCGGGTCACTCGGATTCGCCGCGGCGGTGGCGGTGCCCTGCCTGGCGGCGAGCCTCGGCCTCGGTCTGGGCACGATCTACGTCCCGGAACTGCTGGAGAGCCCTCCCACCACCAGCCCCCCGCCGTCCGGAACGACGACGCCGCCGTCGTGGACGACCACCCGTTACCCGACGACGACGCGCACCACGTCCAGCGGAACGCCGGCCGGGTTCTTCCGCTACACCGGCCCGGAAGACCTCGTCACCGTGCTGCCCAACTCGTTCGCGGTCGTCGAGCCCCGCAGCACGGGCACCGTCACGGCGAGGAACCAGCTGGACGACGACGTCGAGGTCCGGTTCGGTGGCGCCGCGCCGGAGCCCTACGGCCTCTTCGAGACGATCTCCCGGCACGCCCGCGACGCGGCAGGCAAGCCCGGTTACCGGGAACTGGCGCTGGAACGCACCGAGCACGGGAACCGCGACGCCGTGGACTGGGAATTCGAGTACGCGACCCCGGACGGCGAGACCCGCCGGTCCCGCTCGCACCACTGGCGGGTGGGCGGCATCGAGTACGTCCTGCTGGTGGCGGCCCCGCCGAACCGCTGGTACGAGGCCTCGCAGTTGCTCGACACGATGATCGAACACAGCGGAACCCCCTGAGGAGCGACACCCGAGATGCTCTTGGCCGACACGCGGTGGGCGCGGTCCCGCCGGCACACCGAGCCCGACCGCACCGAGGGCACGCGCCACCTGTGCGCCGCGGCCCACCTCAGCCGCGACTTCGCCGACGCGGCACTGCGGGAACTGCTGGTGGAGCCGACCCGCCCGGCCGCGCCCGCGTCCGACGTGGACACCTCGGCCGTGCTCACCGAGGCGCTCGCCGCCCGGATCCGCACGAACGTCGTCGACGTGCTCGTGCTGGTACTGCTGGGCTTGACCTTCTACTTCGCCATGTCGCTGGCCGTGTTGTGGATCACGGTCGCCCTGCTGTTGAGCCTGCCGAAGCTCATCCGGTTCTGGCTCGCGATGCGGACACGGCTCGGCACCACGCGCCCGGTCCGTCCCATCCGCACCGTGGTCACCCTCCTCACCATCGTGTTCTCCGTCGGGCCGCTGATCAGCACGATCGGCACCGACGCCGACACCACGGGCACCGCCGAGGACGCGTTCGAGAACGTCACCGGACTCGTGCTGCTCGCGGTGGCGCTGGTCGTCCTGCTGGCCAACCGCCTGGTCATCGCCCACCACGTGACGGACCGGTTCGGCCCGCTGCGCCGCAGCGCCTCGCCTCCCGTCGACCGCGTCCTGCTGCGCCTGGCCCCCGGCCTCGCCGAGCGCATCGACGAGCACCACGGCACCGCGATGCGCCTCGCTCCCGGTGTGTCCGAAGAGGACGATCTGGTCCCGCTCCTGGTGCACCGGGGCTACAAGCCGTTCGTGGGCGCGGGTGACATCCACGAACCGTGGACCATCGCCGTGCCGTTGGAGCGGCGGCCCGACGCGCCGGCCACCGACGGCTCCCTCGACACCGCGATGCTCCTGGACGGCATCACGTCCAAGGTCGTCGACCTGCGCGCCGCGTCCCTCCTCGCCCCCAGCGGCCGGCTGGGCGGCCTCCGGGTGGACGACTACGTGGTGGTCGCCGCCCAGGGCCTGGTGGACCACCTGTCCGACGTGACGTCGAGGCCCTACCTGCGCAGGCCCGACGAGCCGCCGTACACGCACGTGCCCGTGCGGCACGCGCGCGAACTCCGCGACAGCCCGCTCGAATGGTCCCGCTTCTACCGCCGCTTCTCCCTGGAGACCTGGGACCACGACCTCGTGCTGTCCGTCTTCGTGCACGTGGCGATGGACGACTCCACCCTCTACCTGGAGTGGACCCCGTGCGTGCTGCGGCCCATCAGCGCCGAACTCAAGTCCGTCGACGCCGAACCCGCCTCGGCGTGGGTCCCGGTGGGCCGTGCCGTCAAGGACCTGGTCCTGCTGCCCGCCAGCACGCTGTCCCGCGCGGTGCGCCTGGCCACCCACCCGCGCGCCCTCCCCCGTGACCGCGGCCGCGTCAACGCGGACCGGTACGGCTCGCTGCTCACCCTGCGCGAGATGGCGGCCGACGTCGAACTCCACAGCTACTTCCAGCAGGCCGACGTGGAGCGCTACACGCACCTCCTGCGCACCCGCGTCACCCTGGCCGTGGCGGAGATCCTCCGCAACGCGGGCTACCACACGGCGTCCTTCGACCAGCAGGTCCAGTCGGTGGTCAACAACACCGTCAACACGGTCACCATCGCCGAGGGCGGCACGGTGACCGGTGGCGTCCTGCAGACGGGCACCCTGAACGGCGACGTGGACATCACCGGCTGACGCGGCTCCCGGCTTCGGGGTTGATCCACTCGCCGCCGGTCTCGGGCAGAGTGGTGCGCATGTACCCCGAGATCGAGCCCTACGACCAGGGCCTGCTCGACGTCGGCGACGGCAACCGCGTGTACTGGGAAGTCTGCGGCAACCCCTACGGCAAGCCCGTGGTGTTCCTGCACGGCGGCCCCGGCGGCGGCTGCGCGCCCGTGCACCGCAGGCTGTTCGACCCGGCCGTGTACCGGATCGTGCTGGTGGACCAGCGTGGTTGCGGGCGGTCGATCCCGCACGCCTCCGAGCCGAACGCGGACCTGTCCGCGAACACCACCTGGCACCTCGTGGCGGACCTGGAGAAGGTCCGCGAGCACCTGGGCGTGGACCGGTGGCAGGTGTTCGGCGGGTCGTGGGGGTCGACGCTGGCGCTGGCGTACGCCGAGACGTTCCCGGAACGGGTCACCGAGCTGGTGCTGCGCGGCATCTTCACCCTGCGCCGCAAGGAACTCGACTGGTACTACGGCGGCGGGGCGGGGTTCCTGTTCCCGGAGCTGTGGGAGCGGGTGGCGGCGCTCGTGCCGGACGGCGCCGACGTGATCGAGACCTACGCCCGGCTGCTGAACGACCCCGATCCCGCCGTGCACGAACCGGCCGCGGTGGCGTGGAGCGTGTGGGAGGGGTCGACGGTGGCGCTGCTGCCGCGGCCCGAGCTGGTGGAGGCGTTCGCGCAGCCCCGGTACGCGCTGGCGTTCGCGCGGATCGAGAACCACTACTTCCGGCACGCCGGGTGGCTGGAGGAAGGGCAGCTGCTGCGTGACGCCGGCAAGCTCGCCGGCATCCCCGGCGTGATCGTGCAGGGCCGGTACGACATCGCCACACCGGCCACGTCGGCGTGGGACCTGCACCGGGCGTGGCCGGGGTCGGAGCTGGTGATGGTGCCGGACGCCGGGCACGCGTTCGACGAGCCGGGGACCCTGCGGGCGCTGCTGGCCGCGACCGACCGGTTCAAGGTCTGAGCGCGGTCTCCAGCGACTTCCGTGCGTGCACCAGCGACGGGCCGTACCAGGTGAGGTAGCGGCCCGAGACGTGCACCGGGCGCAGGTTCGGGAAGAACTGCGGGCCGTTGTCCTTGGTGAACAGGTACGGCTCGTCGGGCAGCACGACGATGTCGGCGTCCTGGAGCTCGTCGAGCTTCGGACGCGGGTAGCGCTCGGTGTGGTCGGCGAAGACGTTGACCACGCCGAGGCGCAGCAGGACGTCACCGGCGAACGTGTCGCGGCCCAGCACCACCCACGGTTTGCGCCACACCGGGACCACGGCCCGCGCCCACGGCGGCGTCACGTCCCGCCACAGGCGTTCCGCCTCGACCAGCCAGCCCGGTTCCACGTCCCACGCCGTGCCGAACAGGCGGCGCAGGGAACCGAGGGCGGCGGGGACGGTGGCGGGCGCGGCCGTCACCCACACCGGGATGCCGTCGGCACGCAGCCGTTCCACGTCCTGGGGTCGGTTCTCCTCGCTGTTGGCCACGACCAGATCGGGCCGCAGCGCCAGCACCCGGTCGACCTTCGGGTACTTCGAGCCGCCGATCCGCGCCACGTCCAGGTCGGGCGGGTGGGTGCAGTAGTCGGTGGCGCCGATCAGCACCGCCGGGTCGACGGCCTCGGCGAGCGCCTCGGTGAGCGAAGGCACCAGGCTGACCACGCGGTTCGGCGGTCCGGGCAGCGGGACCGGCTCACCGAGGTCGTCGACGGGCAGCATCAGATGTCGGTGATCTTCAGGCCGGCGTGCGCCTTGTACCGGCGGTTGATCGCGATGAGGTTCGCGGTGAACGCCTCCACCTGGTGGGCGTTGCGCAGCCGTCCGCCGTAGACGCCCCGGAAGCCGGGGATGGTCTCGGCCAGCGCGCGGACCAGGTCGGTGGCCTCGCGGTCGTCACCGAGGACCAGGATGTCGTTGTCCACGGCGTCGATGCTCAGATCGGCCAGGTTGACCGCGGAGACGTGGTGGAACGCGGCCGTGACGCGGGAGTCCGGCAGGAGCGCGGCGGCCTGCTGGGCGGCGCTGCCCTCCGGCACGGGCAGCGCGAACGGGCCCTGCTTGTCGAAGCCGAGCGGGTTCACGCAGTCGATCACGATCTTGCCCTTGAGCGGTTCGCGCAGGGAGGCCACGGTGTCCGCGTGCCCGTCCCACGGCACCGCGATCAGCACCACGTCCGCCTGCTCCGCGCAACCCTCGTTGTCCGCGCCGCTGACGTGCCCGACCCCGGTCAGCTCCCGCACCTCCTCGGCCGCGGCTTCGGCGCGTTCGACGTTGCGCGACCCGATGACGACCTTCAAACCCGCCTTGGCCCACCGCACCGCCAACCCCTTGCCCTGCGCACCGGTACCACCCAGGACCCCGACGGTGAGCTCACGAATATCAGTCACCAAGCCATCACATCACACCCGCCGGAACCCGGCCGCTCCCGCGGGCTGTCCGGGTCACAGGCGTTCGAAGACGACCTTCCGGCGCTCCGGGTCGGCCTCCACCAGCCGCACGGCGACGCGCTCGCCTTCCGGCAGGTTCTCCCCCGTGCAGCGGCCCATCACGGGCGGTTGGGCTACGAAGACGTCCGCGCCGTTCGCATCGGCGCGCAGCACGATCGCCTCGAACTCGTGGCCCACCCGGTCGGCCAGCACCCACGCCTCGACCTGGTCCAGGCACGCCCGGTCGACCTTGCTCGCCAGCGCGTCCGAACCGCCCATCAGGCCCGGCAGCAGGGGCAGCGCCTTGGCCAGCCACTCGGGCACCTCCTGGCCCGCGGTCACGGCCAGGCAGACCTCGGTGGTGAAGCGGTCCACCAAGCGGCGCAGGGGTGCGGTCACGTGGGTGTACGGGGCGGCCAGGCCGGCGTGCGTGGAGATCGACGGGAGCTCGCCGTTGAACGCCGTGTAGCCGGCGCCGCGCAGCAGGCGGGTCGCGTCCACGAACAGCGCCAGCGCCTCCGGCCGGCTCGGGTCCAGGCCCGCGAGCAGCCGGGACGGGGTCACGCCCTCCGGCCACGGGACGCCCAAAGCGTGCGCGGACCGCCGCAACGCGTCCACCGCGCCGTCGTCCGCGTCGGGCAGCGTGCGCAGCACACCGACCTTCGCCGTCAGCATGATCTTCGCCGCCGCCATGCCGGTGAGCAGCGATATCTCCGCGTTCCACGAGTCGACGTCGGCGCGCGGGCGGACCACGAGCTTCCAGTCGCCGTCCCCGTTCGGCACGATCTCCTGCTCCGGCAGTTGCAGCTCGACCGCACCGCGGTCGGCCGCACGTTCCCGCCTCAGCCTGCCGAAGTCCGGCAGGGCCTCGATCGACGGGTGCGGCGTGCCCGCGTCGAACGACGCCTGCACGCCCTCGTAGTCGAACTGGGCGGTCGAGCGCACCACCGCCCGGCGCACCCGCACCTCGACCGGCTCGCCGTCCGGGCCGCAGTCGAACGTCCACAGCACCGCCGGCCGCGTCTGACCTGGCAGCAGGCTCGCCGCGCCCTCCGACAGCACCGGCGGGTGCAGCGGCACGTTGCCGTCCGGCAGGTACAGCGTCTGGCCGCGCTTGCGCACCTCGGTGTCCAGCGCGCCGCCGGGCACCACGAACGCGCCGAGGTCGGCGATCGCGTAGTGCACCCGGAACCCCGTGCCGACCCGTTCCACCAGCAGGGCCTGGTCCAGGTCCTTCGCACCGGGCGGGTCGATCGTCACCAGCGGCAGCGCGGTCGCGTCCTCGCGGCCCTCCCGGCCGACGTCGCCGGACACCGCGGCCTGGGCCTCGGCCAGCGCGGCGGCCGGGAACTCCTCGGGCAGGCCGAACTCGGTCCGGATGCCGCCGAAGTCCAGGTCCGCTCGACCGGTGCGGATCACCATGTGCTGAACCCTAAGCCGGCCTCAGCGCTTGCCCCACTCCTTATCGGCTTTGTCCTCGGCTTTCGTCCGCTCGCGCGCCAAGTCCAGCGCGCGCTGGGCGGTGGCCTCGTCCGGGTAGGGGCCCATGCGGTCCGCGCCCCGGCAGCCCACGCCGTGCTCGACCGTGCGGTGCGTCAGGCAGTAGTACCACGCGTTCGGATCAGCAGCCATGAGTCAAGGTTTCCATGCGCGGGAGCGCATGTCATGTTCACCACTGGGGTGGCGGTGGCGCCTGCACGGGTGGCGCCTGCACCGGTAGCGGGCCCGACTGGGGGTACGTCGGCTGCGGCACCATCGGCGGTTGGGGGAACCCGCGCGGCGGGGTGTTCTGGTTGGCGTTGGCGAAGTCGCCCGGGATCGGGTCGAGCACCGACACCAGCACCGTCTTGTGCTCCGGGTCGGTGATCAGCGCGCCGCTGCGGTCCCGGTACACCAGCTCACCGTCCGAGTCGATCTCCACGATCGCGCCGACCTCGGCCAACTGGTCCTCGTCCAGGTCGACGAGCCGTTCCATGCGGGACGGCACCACCCGGTACACCGGCCAGTTGAGGTGCGCGAACGTGCGGTGGAAATCGGCCAGCAGGTGCGCCATCTGCTGCTGCCAGGGCAGCGGCATCGCCTCGACCAGCGACCGCGGCAGCACCGCGTACGACTGGTCGGTGCCGGGCGGCCGCGTGTTCAGGTAGTCCCGCGTCGGCGTGCTCGACGCGGGCGGCCCGGCCGGGCGCTGGATGGGTTCGTGGTTGAACACCGTCGTGCCTCCCCTACACGCCCGGCCGGACGGCCAGTGGCATCAACTCGTGGTAATCCCAGTTGATCTTGCTGATCTTCACCACGTCACCGGTCTGCGGCGCGTGGATGTACTCGTCGTTGCCCAGGTACATCGCCACGTGGTGCACGGTGACCGGGTTCGCCGGGTTGGTCGCCCAGAAGATCAGGTCACCGGCCTTGGCCTCGCGCACCGGCAGGTACGCGCCACCGGCCATGTACTGGTCGTTCGCCACCCGCGGGATCTTCACGCCTGCCTTGGCGAACGCCTTGACCAGGATGCCGGAGCAGTCCCACTGGTCCGGACCGTTGCCGCCCCACAGGTACGGCTCGCCCAACTGCTCCTTGGTGAAGTCGATCGCGGTGCCCGCCGCGTTCGACGCCAGCAGGTACTCGCCGGCGCCCTCGCCGCAGCCCGCCGGGTCGGTGACGTCGCCTTCCTTGCTGATCAGGAAGGCGGCCATGGCCTCCCACCTGTGGTAGCGGTCCGGGAACGCCGACCGCTCCACGTCCTGGGCCGAGTCGCCGGGCCGCTGCTCCTCCCAGTTCGGCAGCTTCAGCAGCACGTCGTAGAACTTGCGGATCGCGTAGTCGGGGTTGGTCACCTGGGCGGGCGTGCCCCAGCCCATCGACGGCCGCATCTGGAAGATGCCCAGCGAGTCGCGGTCGCCGTAGTCGAGGCTGCGCAGACCCGATTCGGTCATGCCCGCCTGGATGGCGATCTGCCACGCCAACGGCGGCAGCTTGAGCTCGCGGCCGATGGAGATGATGTTCGCGACGGTGGTGCGCTGCTCCTCGGTGAGCCGGTCCGCGTCGCCGCGCCCCTTCTCCTCGCCGCCGCCCGTCCACGGGCCGATCGAGGCGTTGCAGCTCGCCATGCGGATGCCGGCGGTTTCCTCCGACGGGGTGTTCTCGTTGATCACGGTGGACACGCCGTTGGCCACGGCCACGGCGACCACGGCGACGACCGCGACCACCACCAACCCGATCTTCAGCATGTCACCCCACCTTGTCGAACTCGTGCACGCGCCAACCCTCGGGGAGCTTCACCACGGTCACGACGAGCCTGCCGTCCTCGAGCTTCGCCTCGAACTCCGCCGAATCGGTGAACGACTTGATCGGCTTGACCGCTTGGTCGATCACCACGGGGACGTTCGCCGGTTCGATCGACTCCAACCGGGGGAACAGCTCGTCCGACGTGAAGGGCTTGAGACCCGCCAGCCACTTCTCCTTGGTCGTCTTGCCCGGCTCGTAGGAGCTGAACGCGTCCACCCACCCGTCGGCGACGAGCTGCGCGCCCGGGTTCACCGGGGCCGAACTGGGCGCGGCCGTGGGGCTCGGCGCCTTCGTCGGCAACGGCGAGGTCGTGGCGGTCGGCAGCACGCCGATCTGGTTGCCCCCACTCGTGCGGGTCTGCGTGGACGACGTGGCGCCCACCTGGCCCCCGCTCGTCCGCGGGCCGACGGCGTTCGGGACCACCACGCTGATCGTCGTGACGACCACGATCACGCCGACGATCGTGGCGACGAGGTGTTTCGGCGACCGCAACGGCCAGCCCCACAGGCGTCGGTACACGGCCGCTCGGCCGCGGTTGGTCCGAATCGGCATCAGCTGTCCCTGACCTCGAGCCCGCGTGACGGCCGGTAGATCACGTGGACCTGCCGTCCCGCCACGACCTCCGTCTCAGCACGCCTGGGCCCCGGCACGACCGGCGTGTCCACGACCCTGTTGAACCCGTTGGCCCGGGACGGCACGAGCACCGCGTCGTCCATCCGGTCGTAGTTGCGGTCGGCGATGGGCGGCGCGTCGACCACCCTCGACCGCCCGGACGGCAACGCCGCGGGCCCGCTGTACCCGCCCGCGGGCAGCGCCGCGACACCGTTCCCGCCGACACCGGAGCCCAACTCGCCCACGCTGTTCCCGGCCCGGTCCAACCGCTGCGCGGTCGCCGCCACCGGGTTGGCCGCCTCCGGCCGCACCCGCCGCCGGTCCCGCTGCGGCACCTCGGGGCCGTCCGGATCCGTCTCGCGCACGGTGTCCCAGAACTCTTCCTGCGGCGAGGGGCCTTCCTTCTTCTTGCGCAGCCTGGACAGGACTCCGCCGCGCATCGGCAACGCGTTGCTCGCCGAACCGACCGACATCTCGACCATCTGCCACATCCGACGCAGCGGTTTGCCGACCATGAAGCAGACGAGCGTGAGCATCAGCCCGAGCAGCGTCCTGGTCAGCAGCGTCAGCCCGGTCGCGTTGAAGATCGCCTGGAGCAGCAACGCGTGCACGCCCGCCAGCACCGCCAGCACCAGCACGTTGAACACCGTCACGGCGGCGGCGCGGGCGACCTTGCGCAGCAACTCGTGGTGCACCAAGGCAACCAGGCCGATCAACGGCCCGGCCAGCGTGAGCACCCGCAGCAGCAGCTGGGCCAGCAGCACGGCGGCCTTCGCGAACAGCTGGAACAACGAGAACGCCACGGCCTGCAGCAGCGACAGGAACCCGGCGCCGGTGCGGCCGCCGTCGTCGCCGGTGAAGTAGCCCTGGGTGGGGCCGAGCTGGGTGTAGATGCTCTTGTACTCGGCCTTCTTCGCGTTCAGCGCGGCCTGGTCGCCGTCCTTGTGCTCGGTGAGTTCCTGCACCGTCCACGCCTGCGCGGCCAGCAGCTGCGGCCCGAACTGGGTGGCCTGCGGCGCCTCCGGCGTGCCGAACTCGCCGCGCAGCCACGACTGGTAGACCACCGAGTCGTGCAGCCGCGACGGCAGCACGTCGAGCTGGTCCTGGCCCGCGTCCACGCTGATGAACCCGGCCTGGATCTCCGAGGTCTTCGTGACCAGCGTGTTGTCCAGCAGGTTGTAGAACTGGGGCAGCGCCAGCGTGGAGGTCGCCAGCCACATCGCGGCCAGCGCCCACAGCCCGCGTTTGCTGATCGAGGCCAGGTCGCCCTGCCAGATCTGGCGGAACATCAACACCGCCAGGATCAACGCGACCAGGCCGAACCAGCGCAGGTAGACGTTGTCGTAGACCCTCTGGACGCCGTCCTTCACCGCTTCGTCCAGCGGCTGGAGCAGACCCTGGCCGACGACCGTGTAGTGCAGGGCGTTCGTCGCGCCGACGATGTTCTTGCCGACGTTGAACAGCTCGTTGCCCATCCACGTGTCCAGCACCGGGGTGGCGTTGGGGATGGAGCACTTCTCCTGGTAGGTGTGCCAGACCATGCCCGCGTACCCGTAGGTCAGGTACGGCGTGTCCGGCAGGCCGTTGCCGATCGGCGGGTCGATCGCGCCGACCATGCCCGACCCCGGCCGTTCCGGGTTCGGCGCCTCACCGCACGGCGCGGCCTGGGCGGGCGTGGCGCCGATGACGACCTGGAGGCCGACGACCGCGACCACCACGGCCATCGCGCGCCACCGGGCGCGACCCGGTTTGCCGTGCGCCGCCGCGTGTTCCTGAGCGCGTCTGAAACGCCGCCGCGCGTAGAGCGCGGCGGCGACCAGCGCCACGAGGAAGAGCGTGCTCATGCGACGCCTTCCCGGCCCGGTCGGCGGTTTCCTCCCTCGCCGTGTGTCGAGTCGACCAGTTCGTCGGTCAGGCCGACTTCGAGGTCGGCGGCCAACTCGTCGTCGTACTCGTCGCTGTACTGCTCGGCGTACGCGAACGGGTCCTGCGGCGGGGAGGAGACCTCGACCTCGGTCGACTCCGCGCCCTCGCGCAGGGCGTCCGGCGTGGTGTCCAGCGAGTTGCGCAGGTGCTCCAGGTGCGGTCCGGAGAAGTCGATCCGGATCCGCTCCACGCCGCCCGCGCCGTCGCCGAAGATGAACTGGCGGGGCGCGCGGTCGCGTTCGAGGTTGTTGCGGACGCCGCCGGGGCGGCGGCCGAGCGACGCCACGACCTGCTCGTAGCCTGCGCCGACCGGCACCTTGAGCAGCCGCAGCGCGTCGGCCTGCGCGTTGTCGTCGTCCAACCGGCCGACGAACACCGAGTCGAGCAGCGTGACGAAGCCCTGGATCTTCAGGAAGTCCGCCGGGATCTGCGACGACAGCAGCACGCGGACGTTCCACTTGCGCGAGTCGCGGGCGAACCGGTTCATCAGCACGCGGCCCGTCGGCACCTCGGACAGGAAGAACGCCTCGTCGATCCAGACGCCCTTGCGCAGGTCCTTCGGCCGCTCGTAGATCGACCGCTGGGTCAGCCACGCGGCGAGGTTCAGCATCTCCACGCCGAGCGCTTCCGCGTCCGTCCAGTGCTCGCGGCCGACGCCGTCCTTCGGCAGGTTCAGGCCCGCCATGGTCAGCACGGTGAGCCGGTCGTCGCGCGCCTCGTTGTACGGGTCGGCGTCCTGCTCGGGGATGAGCAGCGACATGCGTTCCCGCATCTCGTCCAGGAAGTCGGCGACGACGACCGCGTGCTCGTGGTGCTCGCTCGCGTCCCGCCGCAGCGCCTCGAACACCTGGCCGGGGTGCGCGTCGGGCCGGCCGCCGACCGTGCGGACCGCGCGCAGCAGCACGATCCGGGTCTGCGGCAACCGGGCCACCTCGAACGGCACCAGGCCGGACAGCACGTCCAGCACGAGGCGACGGCGGGTGGCCGCGGCGAGAGCGCGTTCACGCCGCCACGCCCGTTCCGGGTCCTCCTCGTCCATGAAGTGGTCGAGTTGCGGCTCGGCCACCACCCGGTACGGGTTGAGGATGCCCGCCTGCGCGTTGAGCAGGTTGATCGGCCGGGCGTAGGGCTTCAGCTCGGGCAGTTCGCACAGCGCGGCCAGCGGACCCGACGGGTCCAGCAGCGTCCAGTGCGCCCCGGCGCGCAACGTCTTGTAGACGATGCCACCGCCGAGGAACGACTTGCCCGCGCCCAGACCCGCGACCATCGCGGTCAGGCCGGACGAGTCGCGGAGTTCCTGCGCCATCCACGGGTCCCACGCCACCGGGCGGCGGGTCGCGGTGACCGTCTCGCCCAGCAGGATGCCGCGCCGGTCGCCCACCTCGGCCGTGGCGGTCGGGACGGCGGACGCCGCCCACAGCACCGAGCCGCGACGCAGGTAGGCCGACGACGACAGCGGCTCGCCGGGGATGAACTCGCGGGCGATCGCGTACTGCGCCTCGGGGTGCTCGATGGCCACCTTCGGCTTGTAGAGGTCGAGCAGGCCCTGGGCGAGCCGCAGCGCCTCGCGCTCGGTCGGCCCGGACACCGCGAGCCGCCACCAGCTCCGCACCCGCGTGCCCAGCGCGGTGAAGCCCGACGTCATCTCGTCGTCGATCTCCAGCACGCGCGACGCCTGACGTGCCAACGACTGCGGCGGTTCCAGCTCGTGCTCGTCGGTGTAGTGCCGCACCTGCGAGCGGACCTTGCTCATCTGCCGCTGCAACTCGCCGGAGACCTCTTCGGGACGCCGCACGTAGATCCGCGCCGACCACTCCACGGCGGCCGGCAGCCGGTCCGAGCGCTGCACCCACGGGTCGTCCTGCTCGGGGATCTGCAGACCGTGCATCAGACCCACGGTGAGCACCGCGACGTGCCGCTTGATGCCCGCGTTCGAGCCCGTGCGGCCGCGCACGGTGACCGTCGGCGAGTACGGCTCCTGGTGGAAGTCCGCCGCGTCGGTGAAGCTGGCCAGGTCCTCCGGCTCCCACGGCGCGCCGGGCACGGCGGGCAGGTTGCGCGGCGCGGGCAGGCCCAGCGAGCACGACCGGTGCATCAGCCAGGACATCTCCTCGGCCGTGGCCGGGCGACCCTCCAGACCGGCGGAGCCGATCACCTGGTCGAGGTGGTCGATCTCCGACTCGATGGCGACCAGTTCGGCGTCCACCGCGTCCGGGAACACCTTGCGCAGCACGGGAGCGGCGCGTTCGACCGCGCGGTCCATCATGTTGCGGGTCTGCACCTGGACGCCGAGGTACACCTCCTTCTCGGCCATCGACCGGCCCATCAGCTGCTGCTGCTCGCCGACCATGTAGTCGTCGAAGCTCAGCGTGCCGGGGGTGTCCGGGAGCCTGCGCACGGCGTTGTGCACGTGCGCCTCGGCCCACATCCGGATCGGGTACGGGCGGTTCGTCACGCGCAGGTGCATCCAGCGCCCCTGCAACTCGGCGTACTGACCGGCGATCGCCGCGATCAGGTCCTGCCGCTGCGAGTCCGACCGGAACGACCAGCGCTGCGGCGCGAGCCGGTACCAGGCGTACACCTCCTGGCCGGTGCGCAGCAGGTGCCCGTCGATGCTGCGGGCGGAGATCGACGGTGTGTAGTTGGGCACGGCCTGCTCGCCCGGCAGGCGGCGACCGCGCTTGCTGTAGACCTTCCGGTCGTCGCGCGCGGCGGCGGCGTGCTGGGCCACGTGCGCAGCGGATCGTCGGTCACGGTCACGCCGGCGTCCGAACACCGCGCACCTCCTTCTGACGGCGGTCTTGCTGCCTGCGGTGCTGGGACCGGGCGGCGGCGCTCTCGCGCTTCGCCGCCCTGTTCTTGGGACGCTTGCGGGGACGCTGCTGGTTGACCCGGATCCGCGCGGCGCTGGCCGCGCCACCCCGACCCGACGTCGTCTCGCGCGGCGAGGTCAGCTCACGCGCCCACATCGTCAGGACCGACGACAGCGGGCGCTCGTGGCTGATCCGCGAACAGATGAACCTGGTCAGGGCGATCGTGATCACGAAGCCCCAGCCGGTGTTGATGAAGTCGAAACCGAAGCCCACCTGCCGCTGGACAGCCGTCACCAACAGGAACACCACGATGCCGACACCCCACGCGACGTACCTCGCACGCCACGGGAAGGTCGCTTTGGGCGGGCCGAGCCAGACGGCGTCGACCCGGTAGACCTCGTCGTCAGTGCGTACCCGCAAGGGTCACCCGCCGGTGAAGAGGCCCGCGATCCACGAGCCGATAGCGCCCGCGTTCCCGCCGACGGCCAGCCCGATGATCGCCAACGCGATGATGACGCCGCCGAGGCGGCGCATGACCCCGGCGTTGTCGCCCTTGCCGCCGCCCAGCCAGAGCAGCAGCAGGGCAACGGTCAGCAAGAGGAGGGGAACCAGGTTGTCGAGGATCCACTGGCGCACCCCGCCTGTGCCCAGGTTGGGCGGCTGCTGCTGGGCGAGTGTTACCAGGGTCATGGCGGTCATCTCGTACTCCTGAGTACGCAGGACTTCGCCGGGCGAGCCGAGGGGTGCCCGTCCGGTTGGTGCGCTATCGAGTAGAACACGTCTTCGTCACGAGGTGTGTCGATCGGCTAGCGGTGGGTAGATCAATAACCGTTCCCCTGGCAGTCGATTACGTCTAATCTGGCCACAGACATCATGGTTGGGGCGGAGCCGGCGGAGAACCGACCTCCCCGGAATCTCCCGATTGCTGAGATAGTTCACCCGACTGCGAACCCCCTGGTCACGCACCGTGTGCACGACCTCCAGCCCTCTGTCCGCCGGCCACTCCGATTACCCCGTCCGGCGGAGCGGCAGGCACCCGAATGGTCCGCACACCGGAATGACGACGCCGAGGAGGCTCGCCGATGACCCAGCCGCCCGAGGCCGTGCCCGAACCAGCCACCGGAGTGAACGAAATCACCGTCTCCGTGGCCGTCTCGGGCAGTGATCAGGTTACCGGTGGGGACCGGCAAACCGGGCGGCGGGTGCAGCGGACGGTCAACTTCGACCAGGACACGCTGGAGCGGGCGCGGGCGGCGGCCACCTACCTGGCGGCGTACGAGGCGGAGGCCGGCGTCCGCAGCCTGGCCGACATCGTCAACCCGGCCGTAGCGGCCTACGTGGCCGAGCTCGAACGCCGCTACAACAACGGCGAAGCCTTCCGCCCGGTCTTCCGCATGCCCCCCGGCCGCCCCTCCCGCCGCACCTGACCCCGCGAGTCGCCCCCTCAAGTCCGGTGTGTCCTACGTTCAGGACGCGTGAGTCCTACGTTCGGAACGGGTGTGTCCTACGTTCAGGACCCCCGAATTCAACGCTCAGGACGGGCGAGGCGGGTCGGGTGAAGCGCGCGGAGGGGCCCCTCCCGACCCCCAGGACGGAAGGGACCCCTCGGTCACACGAGATGCGTCAGCTGGATCCGGAGATACGCCAGAAGCCGACGGTCGGCAGGGTGTCCGGGCCGACCGGGCCCTTGTTCCAGAAGTAGTCGTCGAAGTTGGCGATCCAGCCGCTGCCGATCGGCCCCATGGTCGCCCACGTCACCGACGCCGGCTGGGTGTCGATCGACGCCTGCGCCCACGCGTCACGGACCTTCATCGGCTTGTTCCACCACCCGTACGGCGTCCGCAGCAGGTAGTTCGCGAACTTCCCGCCGTGCACGGCGCTGTGGTACGACACCGTGTCGAAGCTGTTGATCTGGTGCAGCCCCTTGAACGCCTTGCCCCAGCGCGTCGCCCAGCTCTGCCCGCCCGACGTGCCCTGCAGGATCGAGCAGGTGAACAGGCTCATCCACTCGACGTCCCGGTTGCCCCAGCGCGCGTCGTTGTTCGACAGGAACGTGTCGGTGTTGCTGCTGCACCCGGCGAACGAGAAGCCGGTCGGCGAGCCGTGCCCCTGCCAGTAGGTCATGTCCACGTCGTCCGCGTACAGCTGGTCCTGGCCACCGGGGAACGCCGGGTCCTTGAAGTCCCGCTCCCACGCGTTGCCGTCGAGCCAGCTGAACTGCACCGGCACGCCGGCGGCGGTGAACCGGTTGTTGAACGACGCGACGTTGTTCGCCGTCCACGGCAGGCCGGAGCACGGGCCGGTGCCCTCGCTGCCGACGTCGATCCGGTTGGTCCACTGCGGGCTGAAGGTGCTCTCCGAACGCGGCGGCTGCACCGGGCCGGGCTGCGGCAGTTGCGCGTCCACGGCCGCGCCCACGATGACGGACTGCACGGCGGCGCCGTCGGTGTTCACGCCGTCGCAGCGGAAGCCGGGCTCCAGCTTGTCGACCTTCTCGGACAACGGTGGGGCCTCGTACACGTACGACACACCGGTCGGGCGGACGCTCGCGCCGAGCGCCTTGGCGCACCGCGCCTTGCCCTCGTCCAGGCCGAGCACCGGCACGCTGCCGGCCTTCACCAGGTCACGGGTGCTGTGGGTGAGACCGGCCACGGCGCCCTGGCCGTCGAACGCGATCCGGATCTTGGCGCCCGGACCCTCCAGCGGCACGCCGTCGAGGGTGAAGGCGAACGACACGGCGGTGTCCAGCGGCGCGGAGGCCACGGCCTTGTTGTCGGCGTCGACGATCTCGAACGTCGTCTGCTTGGCGGTCGGCGTGGCGTTGTCGGGCAGCAGGCCGACGCCGCGCAGGCTTTCGAGGGCCTTCTTGGTGGCGTCCTCGACGGGGATGGCGCGCAGACGTCTCAGGGCTTCGACGTCGAGCAGCGTCTGCGTGGTCTCGGTGCCGTCCTCGTCCGGTTTGCCCGCGCCCTTGTCCAGGCCGGGAACCCGTAAGTAGGTCGACTCGTCGGCGAACGACACCGAGCCGTCCTCGGCGAGTCGGACGTCCTTGAGGCCGAACGCCCGTTGCAGCGCGATGGCCTCGTCCGGGGTGCGGCCGGCGGACCGGACCTCGTACACCGGCAGCTCCGCCGGTGCGGCCGTGGCGGTGGCGGCGGACCCCGTGATCGCCGCGGCACCCATCAGGCCGGTCAGGGCGAGCCAGGTGGTGGCGCGCCTTCTCGTGGTGGACATGGATTTCCCTCCTCGTGGTACCTCGGGGCAAGGCCCGTGGTCTGCGGGGAGGACTCCCACCTGATCGGGTTGATACGAGGAACCACTCGAACGGCCCCATTTGTGTAACGCTGTTGGCGCGCAAGGGATCTACAGGCGGACCCATGTGTCCACGGACGGGTCACGACCCACATCGCGCCACTACTCACGGCGGCGGCACGCATCCCCTGGGATCAGCCGCGATCAAACGCGGCGAGCGGAATTGTCGGACCCCGCCGGCAGAATGAAGAACAGGGGTCCCCCTGGCGAGGACCCCTGCGAAGCGTTCATGCGTTCATGCGTTCACGGGTGGCGGTTCGGCTCCCGGCGAGCCGGCAGTTGTGAAGCGCTCATCGGCAGCGGTTCGGCTCCTGGGCGAGCCGGCAGCGGGGACCGGGGACCCGGGCCGGGTGGAACTGGGCGGATGAGTCGGCATGTAAGCCGGATTCTGTTCCCGGGCGCCTTGCGGCGGTCCCGTTCGGCGGCCATCCATCTCGGCCTGCCGTTGCCGACAGGCTCTTGCGGCCTACCCGCAGGCATCGGGCGGGCCGCCCTCGATCGCCTGCGCAGGTGCCCTGAGGCACCCTCTTGGCCTTGCTCCGGGTGGGGTTTACCTAGCCGCTCCCGTCACCGGGAACGCTGGTGGTCTCTTACACCACCGTTTCACCCTTACCCCGGCTCGCGCCGAGGCGGTCTGTTCTCTGTGGCACTGTCCCGAGGGTCGCCCCTGGTTGCCGTTGACAACCACCCTGCCCTGTGGAGTCCGGACTTTCCTCGGCGACGGACGCGAATCCGTCGACGCGGCCGCCCTGCCGACTCATCCGCACCCCTAGGATACCGGCGTGTTCCCAGGCTGTGGAACCAGGTAGGCGAAACCTTGTCGTGATGTGGGCTTGCTGCTCTACTCGAAACCATGGCAGGAATCGGGGGACTCACCCGCCGCCGGCACGTCGACTTCGGTCGGACCGCCGCCGCCATCTGTTGCCACTGACCCTTTTTACCTCGTACTCCGAGCCTTTTACCGAAAGGTGTCAGTGCCCCATGTCCTCCATTCTGTTGATTTCCGGCGGCCCGTCCCCGACCTCCCGAACCGGCGTCGTCGTCTCGCACGTCGACGGGCTGCTGCGCGAGGCCGGGTACGGGGTCCGCACCCTGCACGTCCGCCAACTGCCGACGTTGCCGCTGCTCACCGAGGACCTGCGGGACCCGGAGATCGGTGACGCGGTCGCGTCCGTGCTGCGCGCGGACGGCATCGTGGTCGCCAGCCCGGTCTACCGGGCGGCCTACAGCGGACTGGTCAAAGCGCTGTTGGACCTGTTGCCGAAGAAGGCGTTGCGCGGCCGGGTGATCCTGCCCCTGGCGACCGGCGGCAGCCAGGGATTCCTCGTCGCGATGGACTACGCGTTGAACCCCATGCTCGCGGGCAAAGGCGCGGACTCGGTGTTGCGCGGTGAATTCGTGCTCGACCCGGACATCGACGGCGGGACCATCGCGCCGAAAGCCGCCGAAGCGATTCGCGGCGCGGTGGACCGGTTCACGTCGGCCGTCGAGGACGCCCGGTTCCAGCGGACCCGGCTGCGGCCCGCCGGCTAGCCGAGGTGCGAGGTGTCGTTGACCAGCCGCACGGAGGCCTGGCCGTCGGGGTAGAACTCGACCACCGACAGCGACGCGAGGTCGAGGTGCAGCCGGAACAGCAGCGACGGGCCGACGTCCAGCGCCATCCGCAGCAGCGACTTGATCGGCGTGACGTGGCTGACCACGACGACGTTCGCGCCGCCGAAGCGGGAGACGATGGTGTTGCGCGCCCGCCGCACCCGGTGGTGCACCTGGTCGAAGCTCTCACCGCCCGGCGCGGACACGGACGGGTCGCCGAGCCACCGCCGGTGCACGTCGGGGTCCCGTTCGGCGGCCTCGGTGAAGGTGAGTCCTTCCCACGCGCCGAAGTCGGTCTCGATCAGGTCGTCGTCCGACGAGAGCTCGACGCCGGTGGCCGCCGCGACTGCCCGCGCCGTCTCCTGCGTCCGCCCCAACGGCGACGACACCACGGCGCTCAGGCCCTCGATCTTGGCCAGCCGGCGTGCCGCGGCCTCCGCCTGCCCGCGTCCGACCTCGGTCAACGGCGGGTTGCCGCGCCCGGAGTACCGGCGGCCCACCGACAGCGCGGTCTGCCCGTGCCGCAGCAGGTAGAACCGGGTCGGCTCGCCGACCGCGCCGGTCCACGACGTGGGTGACGTGATCGCCGTGTCCGGCTGCTGCGGCTCCGGCCGCGCGGGTTTGTCCTTCTCCGGTCGTTCGACGCCCGCCTGGTCGTCCATGGCCTGGTTCGCCAGCCGGTCGGCGAGCTGGTTGCGCTCGCGCGGGATCCACTCGTAGCTCACCCGCTCGAACGCCCGCGCCAGCTCGCGGGCCTGCGCGACGAGCGGCTGCATCGACGGGTGCTTGACCTTCCACCGGCCGGACATCTGCTCGACCACGAGCTTGGAGTCCATCCGCACGTCCACGACGGACGCGCCGACCTCCGCCGCCGCCCGCAGCCCCGCGATGAGCCCCTGGTACTCGGCGACGTTGTTCGTGGCGATGCCGATGCCCTCGGACCGCTCGGCCAGCACCCCGCCGGACGCGTCGAGCACCACGGCCCCGTACCCGGCGGGCCCGGGGTTGCCGCGCGAGCCCCCGTCGGCCTCGACGACGACCCTCACAGACCCGATTCCCCGGTCCGCACCATGATCGCGTCGCACTCCTCGCACTGGATGACCTCGTCCGCCGCCGATTCCTTGACCTTGGCGAACGCGTTGCGGTCCAGCTCGATCCGGCACGCGCCGCAGCGCCGTGACTGGAGCAGTGCCGCGCCGATGCCCTTGTGCGCGCGCACCCGGTCGTACAGCGTCAGCAGCGGAGCCGGGAACTGGGTGATCATGAGCTTGCGGTCGGCGGTGCGCTTGGTCTCGGTCGACTCCAGGTCGGCCAGCGCGCTGTCCCGGCGGCGTGCCGCGTCGGACAGCGCCTCCTGGGCCTTGTCCAGCGAGACCCGGGCGTGCTGGATGTCCGCCTCGACGGCCTCGCGGCGTTCCATCAGCTCCAGCAGGTCGTCCTCCAGCGCGCCGCGGCGGCGGCCGAGGGTGGCCAGCTCGTGCTCCAGGTCGGTGAGCTGCTTGGCGCCCACGGAGCCCGCCTGGAGCAGCTTGCGGTCGCGCTCCTCGCGGGCGCGGACCTGGTCGATCTCGGTCTCCTGTCGCTTGACCTCGCGGTTCAGGTCGCCCAGGGTCGTCTCGATCGTGGTCAGCGCGTCCTGCTTGGCGCGGAACTGCTTCTCCGCCTCGGCGATCTCCGCGATCTCGGGCAGCGTGCGGCGCCGATGAGTGACGCGCGACAGTTCGGCGTCGACCTGCGCGAGGTCGAGCAGCCTGCGCTGCACGGCGGGATCGGCTTTCACTGGGATCCTCCTGTTCGGCTCGTCACGCCGACGGTCCACGGGTCGGTCCGGCGGGTCGAGACGAGGACTTCGACCGTACCGCCGAGCGCGCTGCGCACGACGTGCGCCGCCTGCCCGCACCACGGCCACTCACTGGCCCAGTGCGCCACGTCGACCAGCGCCGGACCTCCCGCGGCCAGGTGCTCGCCCGCCGGGTGGTGGCGCAGGTCCGCGGTGACGTAGGCGTCGACGCCGGCGCGTGACGCGGCGGACAGGTAACTGTCGCCCGCTCCGCCGCACACCGCGACCCGGCGGACGGGCCGGTCCCGGTCGCCGGCCGCGCGCACGCCCCACGCCGTCGCGGGCAGGGCGTCGGCGACGCGTCGGGCGAACTCGTGCAGCGGTTCGGGCCGGCCCAGCTCGCCGATCCGGCCGATGCCGGTGTCCGACGGCAGTTCGGCGATCTCGTTGAGGTTGAACGCGACTTCTTCGTACGGGTGCGCGGCGTGCAGCGCGCCCACCACGTCGGCACGGCGGCGGCGGTCGAGCACCATCTCGATGCGGGTCTCGGGCAGCCGTTCGAGCCGGCCCGCGTTCGCGCCGGTCAGCGGCCAGTACCGGGTCGTGCCGTCGACGGTCCAGGCGGCGTCGCTGTAGTCGCCCAGGGCACCCGCGCCGGCGGCGTGCAGGGCGTCGATGACCTGCTGGGCGCTCTCCACCGGCGCGTACGTGGTGAGCACGTCGAGCTTGCGGGCGGGTGCGGGGGTGAGCGGGCCGGTGACGGTGAGGCCGATGGCTTCGGCCAGGGCGTCCGAGACGCCGGGGTTGGCCGCGTCGGCGTTGGTGTGCGCGGTGTAGAGCGCGACGCCCGACCGGATGAGCCGGTGGACCAGCGCGCCCTTCGGGTCGTCCGCGGGCACGCCCGTGACGCCGCGCAGCATGAGCGGGTGGTGCGCCACCAGCAGTTGCGCGCCCACCTCCAGCGCCTCGTCCACTGTGGACTCGACCGGGTCGACGCAGAACAGCACCCTGGACACCGGTTCCGCGCGGTCGCCGCAGACGAGGCCGACGGCGTCCCAGGACTCGGCGGTCGCGGGCGGGTAGGCGACCTCCAGGGCGGCCAGCACGTCCCCGAGCGTGGTCGCCGGCTCCCTGGTCGCCGATCCCCTGGTCACCGGTCCTCCAGCACGACTCGCAGCGCGTCCACCAGCGAAGCGAACTCCTCCGGCGCGCGGACCGCGACCCGGATGTGGTCGGCGGTCAGGCCGGGGAACGTGTCGCCCCGCCGCACCGCGACCCCCTTGTCCCGCAACGCCTGGCGCACCCGTTCACCCTCCGGGACGCGCAGCAGCACGAACGGCGCGTCCGGCGGCACGACCACCAGGTCACCCAACCGTGCGACGGCGAGCGAGGTGTGTTCGCGCGCCTCCCACGCCAACGCCTCGGCCTCGGCCACGGCCGACGGCTCGCAGCACGCCGTGACGGCCTCCAGCACCAGGCTGCCCACCGGCCACTGCGGACGGGGCAGCGCCAGCCGGGCCAGCAGCTCCGGCGCGCCGAGCAGGTAGCCCGCGCGCAGACCGGCCAGGCCCCACGTCTTGGTCAGGCTCCGCAGCACCAGCAGACCGGGCACGTCGGCGCGGCCCGCCAGCGACTCCGGCTCACCGGGGATCGCGTCGGCGAACGCCTCGTCCACCACCAGCACCCGACCGGGTCGGCTCAGCGACGCGACGACCTCCGCCGGGTGCAGCACGGACGTCGGGTTGGTGGGGTTGCCCAGCACCACCAGGTCGGCGTCGTCGGGCACCAGGTCGGGCCGCAACGCGTAGTTGTCCTCGGGCCACAGCTGCACCCGCTGCACGGGCACGCCCGCGTCCCGCAACGCCACCTCGGGCTCGGTGAACGACGGGTGCACCACGGCGGCCAGGCACGGGTGCAGGTTGGGCAGCAGCGCGAAGCCCTCCGCGGCGCCGTTGAGCACCAGGACCTCGTCGGCGGTGCGGCCGTGCCTCGACGCGACGGCCCGGCGGGCGCGTTCGTCGGCGGCGGCGGCCGGGTAGGAGCCGAGGTGGTCCAGCGCGGCGACCAGCCGGTCGCGCAGCCACGCGGGCGGCGCGGGCATCCGCACGTTCACCGCGAAGTCCGCGAGTCCGGGCGCGGCGTCGACGTCCCCGTGGTGGCGCAGCAGCGCCCGGCCGGAATCCTGGCTGGTCATCGCCGCGAGTCTAGGCGATCTGCGCTAGGCGATCCGGGAGGCGGCCCAGTCCAGGTAGGCCCCCGGCAGTTCGCGCAGGATGCCCAGCGCCTCCGAGTCGGGCAGGTCCGGCAGCGCGCGCACCGCCCGCGCGGCCAGCGACGTGCAGTGGGCGAGCGTGTCGGCGACCAGGCTGGTCTGCCGCAGCTCCGCCAGCAGCCCGGTCAGCTCGGCGTCCGACAGGTCGCGGCCGCGTCGGGCGAGGAGCGTGCGCTGGTCGTCGGTCAACGCCCGGAGCAGCGGGAAGGTGTAGACGCCCTGGCGGATGTCGTTTCCGACCGGCTTGCCGAGCCGCTGCGCGGTGGACGCGAGGTCCAGCAGGTCGTCGAGGATCTGGAACATCACCCCGAACAGCCCGCCGAACCGGGCCATGGCGGTGGTGGTCTCCTCGTCCGCGTCGGCGCAGTGCGCGGCCAGCACGCAGCCCACCTCGAACAGCGCGCCGGTCTTCAGCTCGATGGACCGCAGGGCGTTGTCCGGGGTGCGGTGCGCGTCGTAGAGGTCCATGACCTCCAGCACCTGGCCCTCGACCAGTTCCGCCACGGTCCGGGCGAGCCTGCTCGCGGCGAACGGCGAGATGCGGTCCAGCGCGGCCTGGCTGGCGCGGGCCAGCATGAAGTCTCCCACCAGCACGGCGGGGCCGGGGCCCCAGTCCGCGTTGACCGTGCGCACGCCGCGCCGTTCCTCGGCGTTGTCCATCAGGTCGTCGTGGACGAGCGAGCCCGCGTGCAGCAGTTCGACGCACGCGGCGGCGGTGACCGCCTTGTCGGTGATGGTGCCCGCCACGGCCAGCGAGCCGGACAGGATCAGCACCGAGCGCAGCCGCTTGCCGCCGGCCGCGGTGATGCGGCCGGAGAAGGTGTTCACGATCGGCAGTGACGACGACGTCGCCAAGGCCCGGATCTCGTCCTCGACCCTCGGCAGCGCCCGAGCGAGCGCCGGCATGGTCGGCACGGCCGACTGCCCCTGGTTCGACGACTGCTTTGACGACTGCGCGGTGGCCACCCGGTGATCGTCCCGCGTCGCACCTGAGAGCGCGCTGAGATCGCTAGACCATCGAGCTGGCCATCGCGAAGAACACCAGCGCGAAGCTGACGACCAGGTGCGCGAGCGAGGGCATCTCGCACCTGCCCAACCGGCGCAGCGAAGGCTCGTTCACCGGTCGCCGACCTTCCTGGGTCGCCCGGATCGGACGCGACCCGGCGCCACTCGATCCGAATTGGACGGACGAACCCGGCGCACGACACATGTGCGACTCATTCACATTCCTTCCCGACACATTCCCCACACGTATTGGCGTCGGAATTCCGGACCCGTTCGTTACCCGTTCTCTCGCTTTCGCAGACTCTCCTCCGCGGCGGACAGCAGCCGGGCCCGGTCCTGCCTGGCCCGCCGCCTCCGGTCCCGCTCACGCACCCAGGCCAGCACGTCGTCCGCGCCAAGGCCGGCCGCCTCGCGGTAGAACTCGTCCTCGAACCACCACCACGCTCGAATGCCGTGCCGGGCAATGCGCACGGGCTGTTCCCGACGCGACACGTCGAGTGACGGGAAATCGACGACGAGCGACGGCGGACACCCCGTGCCGACGAAGAAATGCCTTTTCCGGAACAGGAAACCGCGGTCGGTGAAGAATCCGGCGTTCGGGTCGGGCGCCAGCCCGCCGGGCGAGGTCACCGGGCGGGGACGGGCGAACGCGGGCGTCTCGGGCCACGAACGGTGGCGCAGCGCCATCGCCGCCCCGGCGGCCACCAGGACCGCGAGCAGCACGACGACACCGACCACGACCCCGGACATGCGGATACCCCCAACGAGAGCCGGTCGATTCGATGGTCGTGCGCGTGGCGCGCCGCCGTCCAGCGCCCTCACCCGGAGCGCCCAACCTGGCAGACTCACCTGCCGTGACGCTCACCGTCTCGTTCATCTGCACCGGCAACATCTGCCGTTCACCCGTAGCCGCGATCATATTCCGCGAGCACCTGCACCGTGCCGGGCTGGGTGATCTTGTGGAGGTGACCAGCGCGGGCACCGGCGGCTGGCACGTCGGCGACCCGGCCGACCCGCGTGCGGCGAAGTCGTTGGCCGACAACGGCTACCCGACCGAACACAGCGCCGCCCAGGTCGACGAGGACCACCTGGACGCGGACCTGCTGGTCGCGTTGGACACCGGGCACGCCCGCGCGTTGCGGCGGATGGTCACCGATCCCGAGCGGGTGCGGCTGCTGCGCTCGTTCGACCCGGACGCGGACGGCGTCGACGTGCCCGACCCGTATTACGGGGACGACGCCGGGTTCGACCAGGTGGTGGAGATGGTGGAGGCCGCCGTGCCGGGGCTGCTGGCGTGGGTGCGCGAGCGGGTGTGACCGTCCTGTCGCGCCACGAGAAGGGCTTCGCGGGCAGCGGGCAGCGGGCAAGGGAGGAGTGGTGGTGACAGCGGCGGAGGCGGCGGCTGAACTGACCGGCGTGCCGGCGGTCGAAACCAGGCAGATCGGCGGTTCGGTCTACGAGGTGGACCTGGCCGACGGCGACCTGGTGGTCGTCAAGCGGCACGACGACCCGAACGCGGTGCTCGCCGAGGCCGCGTCCCTGGAGTGGCTGGCCGAGCCGGAGGGACCACCGGTTCCTCAAGTGCGCGGCCACGGCGGGAACTGGCTGGTGATGGACCAGGTCGAACGCGGCCACCCCACACCGGACGCCGCCGAGGAGTTCGGACGCCGGCTCGCCGCCCTCCACGCGACCGGCGCCCCCGCGTTCGGCGCTCCCCCGCCGGACGGACCGGCCGACGCCGCCATCGGGCTCGCGCCCATGCGCAACGTCCCGTCCACGACCTGGCCGGACTGGTTCAAGGAACACCGCATCGCCTACTACGCCCGCCTGGCCGTCGACGCCGGCGCGTTGACGAACACCGAAGCCGCCGTCATCGAAGAAGTGCCGGTGGACGCCCCGGACGAGCCGCCCGCCCGACTCCACGGCGACCTGTGGAACGGCAACGTGCACTGGGCCGCCGACGGCCGCGCGTGGCTCATCGACCCGGCCGCGCACGGCGGCCACCGGGAGAGCGACCTGGCCATGCTCGCCCTCTTCGGCTGCCCCCACCTGGACCGCATCGTCGCCGCCTACGACGAGGTCGCCCCGCTCGCCGACGGCTGGCGCGAACGAATCCCGCTGCACCAGCTGTTCCCGGTGCTCGTGCACGCCGCGCTGTTCGGCCGCGGCTACGCCCAACAGGCGTTGTCGGCGGCTCGTTCGCTGACATGATGACGAGATGGGGATCACCGTGTTCGACCGCGACGACTGGCGGTGGCTCAACGAGCCCGGCACCTGGAGCGGCCAGGACGGGCTGACCATCACCAGCGACCCGGACACCGACTTCTGGCGCACCACCCACTACGGCTACGTCCGCGACTCCGGGCACGTCCTCGGCGTCCCCGTGACCGGCGACTTCACCATCACCACCTCGTTCACCGCCGACTACGCCGCCCAGTACGACCAGGCGGGCATCGCGCTGTGGATCGACGACCGCAACTGGATCAAGGCGGGCGTCGAACTGGTGGACGACGAGTTCCAGGTCAGCACCGTCGTGACGCGCGACTTCTCGGACTGGTCGGTCGTGCCCGGCGGCCCCATCCAAAGGGTGACGATCTCGGCCACACGCGAGGGTGACGCGGTGACCGTCCGCTACGGCGTGGGTGACGCCGAGCCGACGACCATGCTGCGCCTCGCGTACCTCCCGCCCGACGCGGAAGTGCTGGTGGGCGTGATGGCGGCGGCACCGACCGGCCCCGGCTTCACCGCGCGTTTCGACCGGGTGCAGATCACAACGGCCTAGGGCTTACCGTGGTCACGTGCGGTTGAAGTTCCTGTTGCAGCCCGGCTGGCTGGCGTTGACGCTGGCGGTCTGGGTGTTCGCGGGCGCCTGCTTCACGCTGCTCGCGCCGTGGCAGTTCAGCCGCGACGCGGAGCGCGAGGCGCAGAACAACGCGGTCACCTCGTCCGTCCGCACCGACCCGGTCCCCGTCACGACGCTGCTCGACCGGTCGAACGCCGACGTCGAGTGGCGGCGCGTCACGCTGACCGGCCGCTACCTGCCCGAGGGCCAGGCGGTGGCACGGCTGCGGACCGTGCAGGGCGAGGCGGCGTTCGAGGTGCTGACCCCGTTCCAGCTGGTCGACGGCCCCGTCGTGCTGGTCGACCGGGGTTACGTGCGGCCGGTCAACGGCATCAAGGTGCCCGACCTGAAGCCCGTGCCGACCGGGGACGTGACCCTCACCGCGCTGGTCCGCCGGGACGAGTCGGACACCCGCGACGCGTTCCAGGAAGACCGGCACCGCCAGGTCTACTCGGTGAACTCCGCCGTGGTCGGGCGGGCCGCGGGCCTGGACATCCGACCGGGGTACTTCCAGCTCACCGAGGGTCAGCCCGGCGTCGAAGCGGAACTGCCGCTGCCGAAGCTCGACGCGGGACCGTTCTTCTCCTACGCGTTGCAGTGGATCGCGTTCGGCGCGATGGCGCTCGGCGGCTGGCTGTACTTCACCGTCCGCGAGATCCGCCCCGGCGGCGCGCTGCGCGAACCGGACGGCGAGACCCCGGACGGCAAGACCAAGGTCAGGCGGAAGTCCGTCGCCGAACTGCTCGCCGAAGACGAGGCCGCACCAGCGCGATGACCGCGGCCACGGCCGCCGCCGACGCGCCGACCACCCGCGACAGCTCCACCGCGCGCGTCACGTGACCGGCGTCCGGGTTGCGGCCGTGCCCGAGCACCGGCCGGTCCTCCGCGCCGTGCGCGTACACCGTGCGGCCGCCCAGCCGGACCTCCAACGCCCCCGCGAACGCCGCCTCGACCTGACCGGCGTTGGGACTCGGGTGAGCCGCCGCGTCCCGCCGCCACGTCCGCCACGCCTCGCCGGCCGACCCGCCGACGACCGGCGCGCCCGCCGCCGTGAGCAGCGCGGCCAGCCGGGACGGCAGCAGGTTCGCCACGTCGTCCAGCCGGGCCGCGGCCCAGCCGAACCGGCGGTAGCGCTCGTTGCGGTGGCCGACCATGGCGTCCAGGGTGTTCGCCGCGCGGTAGCCGAGCAGACCCGGCACGCCGGCGACCGCACCCCAGAACAACGGGGCCACCACGGCATCGGACGTGTTCTCCGCCACGGATTCGACGGTCGCCTTCGCCAGGCCGAGCGTGTCGAGCCGCTGGGGCTCACGCCCGCACAGGTTGGGCAGGCGATTGCGCGCCGCGTCGAGGTCGCCGCCGTCCAGCTCGCGGCCCATCGCGGTGCCCTCGTCGGCCAGCGACGACCCGCCGAGCACGATCCACGTCGCGGCGGCCGTGGTCAGGGCCTGCAGCACCTGGCTGCGCTTGCCGAGGCGTTCCACCGCGACACCGGCGAGGACCGTGCCGCCGACCAGCACCACCGTGTGGACGACACCGCCCGCCTGGTGGTCGCGGTACAGCCTGCGCTCCAGTGCCGCCGCCGCACGTCCGAATCCCGCTACCGGGTGATACCTCTCGGGGTCGCCGAACACCGCATCAGCGGCCACGCCCAGCACCAACCCCACCGCGCGCCCCAGACTCACACGGGCACGGTAACCCGCACGTGTCGGACCGCAGCATTAGGGTGGCCCACCGTGGAACCAGCCGGCCGCCTCAAGCTCTACGCGTACCTGGACGCGCGCGACCACCAGCGCACCTACCTGGCGATCATGCGGCTGTTCACGTCGACGCTGCTGGCGGACCTGTCGGCGGGCGAGGTCGCGGGCGCGCTGGCCGGCGCCGAGCGGGAGGGCCGGGTCGAGCCGGGCGAGTCGCGCATCGAGAACGTGATCAACCGGCTCCGGCAGCTGGTCGAGTGGGGCAACCTGGTGCAGGGCAGGCGCGAGGTGGTGGCGTCCAGCATCGCCGAGTTCCAGCACGGCAGCGTGCGCTACCAGGTCAGCAAGCTCGCGGTCCGGGTGCAGCGCGACGTGGACGAGCTGCTGCGCGTGCCCGAGGGTGCGCGGGAGGTGTCCCGGGAGCTGCTGCCGGCCGTGGAACGCGGTCTGGGTCAGCTGGGGCAGTCGCTGTCCGAGGCGTTGATCAGCGGTGCGCGCCGGCCGCGCGAGGTGCTGGCCGAGCAGGTCACCACGCTGTTCCTGCAGCACGCCGAGCTGGCCGCGACCGTGCGCGACTTCTACGCGTACCTGGGGCAGGTCGTGACGCGGCACCACCTGGCGCCGGAGGAGATCTCGGGGTTCCGGAACCTGCTGGTCGAGTACATCCAGATGGTCGTGGAGGACGTGCTGCGGCACACCCCGGCGATCGCGGACGCCCTGGCGCGGGTGAACTCCGCGCGGTCCGAGCTGCTGCGCCTGCTGGGGCGCGCCGACCTGGGCGAACAGGTCGAGCGGGCACGCGGACGAACAGCTCCGGACTGGCAGGAGCTGACCGACTGGTTCGTGGACCGCCCCGGACGTCCCAGCCAGGTGACGGCGTTGCGCGAGGCGACCGCGCGGGCGATCGGGTCGCTGCTGGCCAGCGTGAAGCGGGCCACGTCCGGCGGCGGGCTGCTGCCGAGTCGGCGCGCGGAGCTGCTGAAACTGGCCGGGTGGTTCGACTCGGCGTCACGGTCGCAGGCGCACGAGCTGTACGCGGCGGCGTTCGGGCTGTTCTCGGCACGGCACGTGTCCCCCGCGCCGGAGCACGACAGCGACAACGAGCGCACGCCGTGGCGGGACGGACCGGTGGTGGACGTCCAGGTGAGCGTGCGCAGCCGTGGTGACCGCGGTGCGCGCGGGCGGACGTCGAGGATCCTGGACGACCCGATGACCGAGCAGTCGTTGCTGGCCGAAGCACGGGAAGCGGACGAACGGCGGGCGGCGTCGGTGGCCGAGCTGGCGGCGGCGGCTCCCCGGCTGGCCGAGACGACGTTGTCCGGTGAAGCGCTCGGGGTCTTGTGCGAGCTGCTGACGCTGGCCATGGCGCAGCGCGACACGGCGTCCGACTCGGGTTCGGCGACGGACCCGGTGCGCGGGCTGCGGGTCACCGTCGAGCACGCCCGGGGCAAGGCGACCCGGATCCACTCGGCCGCGGGCACGTTGACCCTGCACGATTCGGCGCTGGTGCTCGACTGATGTTCGACGACCTCTCCGAGATCGACGCGGCGAACGTGGTGCGCTGCGCGCGCACCCTGCTGCGGCGGCCGTTGCTGCGCGCCGACGGGCCGGACGGCGAGCTGTTGACGCTGGTCTACCGGCACCGGGCCGCGTTGCAGGACCTGTTCGCCCGGGTGCTCGGCTACCGGCTGGTGGTGGAACGGCGGTTCGCCCGGCTCTACAAGTCCGGGCCGGGTGGGGACGACTCGCGCGGCGTGCTCGGCATGTCCCCGCGCGGGTACGCGTACGTGGCGTTGACGATGGCCGTGCTGACCGGGATCGGGCGGCAGACGTTGCTGTCCCGGCTGGTGGCGGACATCCGTGCGGCGGCGGTGGAGGCCGGGATCACCGTCGTGGACGACGTGGCCGACCGGCGCGCGTTGACGGCGGCGTTGCGGCACCTGGTGTCGCTGGGTGTGCTGCACGAGACCGAGGGCACGGTGGACGTGCACGCCGAGGCGTTGATCACCATCGACACCGACCTCCTCGGGCAGTTGCTCACCGGGCCGGTGGCCGAGGCTTCTTCACCTGATCGGCTGGTGGAGTTGGCGGCACGGCCCGGTCCGCGCGGTGTCGAGCACGCCGTGCGGCGCAAGCTGGTGGAGAACCCCGTGGTGCTGTACGCGGACCTCCCGCCCGAGCAGGCGGAGTGGTTGCGGCGCAACCAGCGCAAGGAGTCCGCGCTGCTGGAGACGTGCTTCGGCCTGTACACCGAGTGCCGGGTCGAGGGCGTGCTGGCGGCCGATCCCGAGGACTACCTGACCGACCTGTACTTCCCCGGCACGTCCACCGTGGCGCGGATCGCGCTGCTGGCGTTGCCGGAACTGCTGTCCTCGGAACCGCGTCCGGACGGGCGGCACCCGGTCGTCCGCGAGGAGCTGCGGTCGGTGTGCTCGCGGTTGGTGGAGGACTACCCGACCGCGTGGTCCAAGCAGTTCACCGACGACCTGGACCGGCTGACCGACGAGGTGCTGGAGCTGTTGCGCCGCATGGGGCTGGCGGTGTCGACGGACGGCGGTCGGCTGCTCAACGCCGCCGCGCACCGGTGGCTGCCATCGCCCGACGGCGACCCGGAACGTGAGGTCGAGCCGGTGGTCGTCGTGCCCGAAGTGCCCAGCTGGTCGTTGTTCGATGAGGAGACCGCGTGAACAGGTGGCGGCTGCACAGGGGCGGCATCGTCAACATCTGGCAGTACACCGAGCAGACGTTCGACTTCTCCGGTGGGCGCGCGATCTTCCAGGGCACCAACGGGTCCGGCAAGTCGCGCACGCTGGAGCTGCTGCTGCCGTTGTGCCTGGACGGCGACCTGCGGCAGGTCGGTTCGAAGGGCTTCGACACGGTGTCGCTGCGGCGGCTCATGCTCGACGACTACGACGGCGGGCCGAACCGCATCGGGTACGCGTGGGTGGAGCTGTGCCGTGACGGCGAGTACCTGACCTGCGGGTTGGGCGTGAAGGCGTCCAAGACCTCGCAGGCGATCACCGACTCGTGGCGCTTCATCACGCCGTTGCGGGTCGGCCACGACCTGGCGTTGGTGGGGTCGGACCGCACGCCGTTGGGGCCGGCGCAGCTGCGGGACCTCATCGGTGCGGACTGCGTGCTGGAGGAGGCCGCGTTCCGGGCGCGCGTGGCCGAGACCGTGTACGGCGTGCCCGCGCCCCGGTACGGCGACCTGCTGCACCTCCAGCGCACGCTGCGCAACCCGGACGTCGGGCTGAAGGTGCTGGAAGGGCAGCTGGAGCAGATCCTGTCCGACGCGCTGCCGCCGTTGGACCAGGCTCTCGTCGAGCAGCTGGCGACGTCGTTCGACGATCTGGAGTCGATCCGGGAGAACATCACGCGGCTGTCGTCGGCCGACGTGGCGCTGGGGACGTTCCTGAAGACGTACTCGGACTACGCGTTCGGCGGGTTGCGTGCGGCGGCCGATCGGTTGGGCGCGGCCGAGGACGGGGTGCGGAAGCTGGAGCGTGCGTCGGCTCGGTTGTCGGCGTCGTTGGAGGAGACGCTGGCGGCGCGTGCGGCGGCGGAGCACTCGTTGACGTCGTTGGAGGCCGGTGAGCAGCAGGCCGAGGAGACCATCGGGGCGTTGAAGGAACTGCCCGCGTTCCGCGATCTCCAGGACCTGCAGACGCGCGAGAAGCTGGTGGCGGAGAAGCGTTCGTCGGCCGTGGCGGCGTTGGACATGGCGAACAAGCAGCGGTTGCAGGAGGACGGCGCGGTCGACGGCGTGCTGCGGCTGCTGCGGCGGTTGGCCGAGGACCTCGGCGCGGCGGAGGAGATGGTCGAGCCGCTGCGCCACCACCTGCGGGTGGCCGGCCTCGACCCGGCTTCGGTGCCGGACGTCCCGCGTGTGTCCACTTTGGATGCTCTGGTTCGGACGGAGTCCGTGCGGGCGAAGCCCGATCCCGAGGCCGAGCCGTTGCCCATCGAACGCCGCGTGCCGCCCGCGGTCGAGGAGATGGCGTTGGAGCCGGCGGTGGCGCGGACGTCGTCGATCGCGTCGTCGGCGCGGCAGCGCGGGGCTTTGGCGCTCGCGCTGGCCGCGCAGGCGGCCGAGCTGGACTCCGCGCAACGACAGGTGGACGCCCTCCGCCAGACCGCGCGGGACGCGCAGCACGCGGCGACCGAGGCGGCGGCGTTGCGCAACCAGGAGGCGCAGGAGCTGGCCGAGGTCGCGCAGGCGTGGCTCGCGGACGTGGAGGCTTGGCGCACGTCCGGGCCGTTGTCCGAGGTCCGGCCGGATTCGCCCTTGGCGGTGCCCGCGTCGGTGGACCCCGCGGCGGCACGGTCCCTGGCGAGTGCCGCGCGCGAGTGGGTCGGCCCCTTGGTGACGGCCGCGCGGGACGGTGCGCACGCGGTCGTGCGGCGGCGGGCGGAGTTGGCGGCGTCGATCAACGCGTTGGACGCTGAGCTGGCCGGGCTGCGGTCGGGGACGGCGCAGGTGCCCGAGCCGGGCCGGTTCGTGTCGGCTTCGCGGGATGCTTCGTCAGGGGCGCCGTTCTACCGCCTGGTCGACTTCCAACCCGGTGTGGACGGCGCGGCGCGGGCGGGTCTGGAGGCGGCGCTGGAGGCATCCGGCCTGCTGGACGCCTGGGTGACCACGACCGGCGAGCACACAGCACACGATGTGCTGACCGTGCCCGGCACTCCGGTGGACGGCCCGTCCCTGGCGTCCGTGCTGGTACCGGCCGTTGAGCCGAGTTCACCGGTGTCCGCCGCGGTGGTGGCCGACCTGCTGGCGTCGGTGTCGCTGGAGTCCGGCGCGTTCGCGGTGTCCCCCGACGGCCACTGGCAGGCGGGCGTGCTGGCGGGCGCGTGGCGCAAGGACGCGGCGGAGTTCATCGGCGCCGGAGCCCGCGAAGCCGCCCGCCGGCGCCGGATCGCGGAACTCGAGGACGAACTGGCCGCCCTGCGCGCGGACCTCGGCGTGGCGGAAGCCGATCTGGCCGCCGCGCACGGCTTGGTCGAGCAGTGGGAAGCCCACCTCGAACGCTTCCCCGCCGACCGCGAGTTGGTCGCCCGGCACGGACGCCTCCAGGCGGCCCAGGAATCCGCCGACCGCGCCGCCCGCCGCGCCGAGGAGCTGCGCGAAGAACTCGCCACCGCCCAGGCCCGGGGCGAGGCCGCCGCCGCCGAAGTCGTGCGCCAAGCCGGTGACGCCGGCCTGCCCGCCACCACCGAGGGCCTGCAACAGGCCCAACAGGCCGCCGCCGAGGCCCAGCGCACCGCCGACCGGCTGGGTGACGTGCTGCGCCGCCAGTGCCAGAGCACCGTGACCGACCTGACCGACGCGACCCACCGGTACCACGCGGCGGTGGAGGATAGGGTCGCGGCGGAGTCCGACGCCGAGGCGCGGTGCGTGGACTACGCGTCGCAGGCCTCGACGTTGGCCGAGCTGACCGACGCGATCGGCGGCGAGGCAAGGGAAATCGCCGACCAGCTGTCCAGTTTGGAGCGTTCCCGGCGCGGGATGCGCGACGAGCTCAGGGGTGTGCGCGAAGAGGTCGCGTCGGCACGCGAACAGGCCGCGAAGCTGAGCGCGCAACTGGAGACGTCGGCCGAACTACTCACCTCCGCCCGTGACGCCCTGGCCCGCGCGGCCGAGCACTTCAAGGCGACCGTGCAGGCTCCGGGGATCCTCGTGGCCGCGTTGCCGGACGTGCCGGAGGACGTCACGTCGGTCCGCGCGGCGCTGATGGCGTCCGACCGGCGCGGCGCGGGTGAGGCGACCGTCATCACGAAACTCCAGGCGTTGCAGACCTCGCTGGCGGGCAGCCACGACATCGCCGCCGAGCAGCACGTCGGCCTGCTCACCGTCACGGTCACCGGCGAGGAAGGCGCCCGGCCGGTCGCGGTCGCAGCACGGCAGGTGACGGCGAAACTGGCCGAACAGCGCGGTTTCCTGGACGAGCAGTACCAGAACATCTTCGCCGACTACCTGATCCGCGACCTGGCCGAGTGGCTGCGCGGGCAGATCGCCGTCGCCGAGGACCTGTGCAAGCGGATGAACGAGGTGCTCGGCCGGGCGCGGTCCAGCCAGGGCGTGCACGTGAAGCTGGCGTGGAAGCCGTCGGCGGCCTTGGACGAGGAAACGCGCGACGCGTTGGCGCTGGTCCGCCTGCCGTACGCGGAACGCGACCCCGAGCAGGACGCGACGCTGCGCCGCGTGTTCACCGAGCGCATCGAGGCCGAACGCGACGCGCACACCGGCAACTACGCGGAAATCCTGTCCCGCGCGCTGGACTACCGGACGTGGCACCAGTTCACCGTCACGGTCGCCGACACCGGCCCGGACGGCGGACCGCGTGAACGCCGGCTTCGGCAGCTGTCGTCCGGTGAGACGCGGCTGATCTCGTACGTCACGCTGTTCGCCGCCGCGGCCTCGTTCTACGACGCGGTGAGCGGCGAGTTCTCGCCGTTGCGGCTGGTGCTGCTGGACGAGGCGTTCGAGCGGCTGGACGACCCGACCATCGCGCGCATGCTCGGCCTGCTCGTGGACCTCGACATGGACTGGGTGATCACCTGGCCCAGCGGCTGGGGCGTGTCCGACAAGATCCCCCGCATGCACATCTACGACGTGCTGCGCCCCAAGAACGGGCGCGGTGTGGCGTGCACGCAGACGACGTGGGACGGCGCGGCACTGGACCGCATCGACCCGTGACCTGGCCGCTGCTCCGCAGACGGCGGCGAGGTCGCCCGGAAGTCGGTCGTACGCGACCTCGCTAGACGACGGGACTGGCCGTGCGGCGGCGCACACCGCCCGCGGCCAGGAACGCGGCGACCGGCAACGTGGCCGCGCCGAGGGCGACCGACTCCGGCCCCAGTTCGCACAAGCTGATCGACGCCTGCTCGAACGGCCGGTGCAGCGCGTGGCGGGCGGCCTCGGCGCGCACGTCGTCCAGGATCCGCGCGCCCAGCAACAACCCGGCCCAACCACCGACGATCACCTGCGACGGGTTGAACAGGTTGATCAGGTTCGCGATGCCGGCCCCGGCGTACCGGGCGGTCTCGGCGAGCACGTCCCGCGCTTCCGGCGAGTCGTCGGCGACCAGCGCCGCCAACGCCGCCTCCTGCTCGGCCGGCGCATCGGCCTTGACCGCGCGATACCGGTCGACCACGCCCGACGCGCCGATGTACGCCTCCAGGCACCCGTGCGCACCGCACCGGCACGCGCGACCGTCCAACGCGATCGTCGTGTGGCCCCACTCCCCGGCACCGCCCGACGAACCGCGGTACAGCACGCCGCCCGCGATGACGCTCGCGCCGACACCCGACCCGATCAACGCGACCACCGCGTCACCCGTGCCGCGGCCCGCGCCGAACCACACCTCCGCCTGCCCCAACGTGTTCGCGCCGTTGTCCAGGAACAGCGGCAGGTCGGTGCCGGTCCTGAGCAGCTGTTCGAGCGCGACGCCGTGCCAGCCGACGGTCTGCGCGTACACCAGCCCGTGCTCGACCTGGCCGGGCACACCGATGCCGACCCCGAGCACGTCACCGACCCCGCTGTCCGCGAGGCACCGATCGAGCCCTTCGAGAACGCGCCGCGCCACGTCGTCGATCGAGTGCACGTCCGGCACCATCGGGAACGTCGCCTCCGCCAGGCGCTGCAACGTCAGGTCGAACACCTCGACCAGCACGTGCGTCTCGCCGACGTCGACGCCCACCACCGCCGCGTAGGCCGGGTTGACCCGCAGCAGGACGCGCGGTCGCCCGCCGTCCGAGTCGACCTGTCCGGCTTCGACCACGACACCGTCGGAGATGAGCTCGCCGACGACGTTGCTGACCGACGCCTGGCTCAGCCCGGTGATGCCCGCGAGTTCCTGCCGGCTGCGCGGCTGGTCGAAGTACAGCGCGCGCAACACCCGCGCCCGGTTACCGGCACGCAGGTCGCGCACGGTCAGCTTGCGGTGCACGGCGACCCCCAACGGGCGAGTAGGACCACGGCCGCCACACGGGCGGGTCGGACTGCCGACGTTAGTCGGTCGCGAACCGCTTGGTGTCCCATTTGCCGTGCGCCTCCAACAGTTTCCGCCCGATGCGCTTCAGATCCGTGACATCGCGGTCACTCAGCGGCGCGGCGAACTCCTCGGCCACCGACTCGCGGTACGCGGGGGCGCTCGTGGCGGCCAACACCCGCCGCCCGTCGTCGGTCAGCACCGCGTACACGACCCGGCGGTTCTCCGGCGGCTGCTCACGCGCGACCCAGCCGCGCCGGACCAGCCGTTCGATCAATCGTGTGACACCGCTGGGGCTGACCGCGAGCAGGTCCGACAACTCGGACATCAGCAGGCGCCCGTTCATGTCGATCCGGTACAGGGCCTCGTGTTCGAGCAGTGAACACCCGGCCACGGCCTCGATCCGCTGTTCCATGCCCTCACCCGCAACCCGCAAAGCCCTGCCGCACAAGAACTCCAGCGCCTGGGAGCGGACATCGCGCACGGCGACTTCGAGGACCCGACCTCACTGCGCACGGCGCTGCACGGCGTCCGCTCGGTCTTCGCCGTCACCACACCGTTCGGCACCGACACAGACGCCGAGACCCGCCACGGCATCGCTCTGATCGACGCCGCCCGGGACGTGGAGCACATCGTGTTCACCTCGGCGTCCAACGCCGACCGCGGCACGGGCATCCCGCACTTCGACAGCAAGCAGCGCATCGAGGAACACCTGGTCACCGCCGGTCCGCGGTGGACGGTTCTCGGACCGGCGGCGTTCATCGACGACAAGTTCGGCGACTGGACGCTGAACGGCCTCCGCGAGGGCACGTTCCACCTGCCCCTGCCGTCCGACCGCGAACTGCACCTGGTCGCCGTGCGCGACATCGCCGACGTCGCGGCCCTGGCACTGGAACAACCCGACCGCTTCGCGGGCAGGCGCCTCGACCTGGCCGGTGAAACCCTCACCCCGGCGGCCATGGCCGAAGCGCTGACGGCCGCCATCGGCCACCCGATCCGCCACCACTGCCCGCCGTTGGACGTGGTGGCGCGCTACTCGGCGGACCTGGCCGCGATGTTCGGCTACTTCACCGAGGTGGGCACCGACATCGACCTACCCCGGCTGCACGCCGAACTGCCGGAGATCACCTGGCACCGCTACGCGGACTTCGTGCGCGGGTTGGCCTGGCCGGAACTGCTCCAGGCACAACCCGCCTGACCAGCCGGGTCAGCCGACGGCGGCCCACGACTGGATCATCCGGTAGGCGATGGACGCCCCCGGCGCGAGCAGCAGGTCCGGCACGCTGCCCGGCTCGGCGAGCGCCCGCCGCACGTCGGCCCGACTGACCCACCTGGCCTGGGCGATCTCACCGTCCGCGAGCCGCAACGGGTCGGTCGGGTCGGCCACCGCCTCGAACCCCACCATCAACGACCGCGGGAACGGCCACGGCTGGCTCCCGAGGTAGCGGATACCGCTGACCTCGACGCCGACCTCCTCCACGATCTCCCGCGCCACGCACGCCTCCAGCGACTCGCCGGCCTCGACGAACCCGGCCAGCACCGAGTAACGCCCCTCGGGCCACCCCTCGCCGCGGGCGAGCAGCACCTGGTCCGCGCCGTCGTGGACCAGGCAGATCACCGCCGCGTCGGTGCGCGGGTACTCCTCGCGTCCGCACTGCGCGCAGACCCGCGTCCAACCCGCCTTGACCGACTCCGTCGGCCCGCCGCACGCCGCGCAGAACCTCGCCGACCGGTGCCAGTGGAACAACGACACCGCCGACGTGAACAGGCCCGCGCCGGTGTCGTCCAGCAACGCGCCGCACGCCCGCAGGTCGAGCCACTGCGGCTCGTCCGTCAGCTCCGGGTTGAACCAGGCCCGACCGGTGGGCGCCGAGACGTCCGTCTCGTCCTCGGTCAGCGGAACCGCCCAGTACGCCACGCCGTCCTGCTCGCCGAGCAGCACGGCGGTGTCCGGCGGACCGTCACCGAACTCGGTGGCGGGGCGGTCGACCAGGCGCGATGCCTGGTCGGCCACCAACGTCCGACCGTGCGCGTCCACCGTGAGGACACGCGCCTTCGGCCACAACTGCGCGATGCGCTGCGCGTCGCCGCGCAACGGCTCCCGGCGGTCCACGGTGAACCTCGACAGGGCCGGCAGTTCCACCAGCTCGAAGCTCACGGCAGGGTCACACCGCCCAGCGCCCGCAGCTGCGGGGCCAGCAGTTCCGCGTCGCCCACCAGCACGCCGGTGAACGAACTCGGCGCGAAGAACTCCAGCGCCACCTCGGTGACCTGCTCGACGGTGACCTGCGCCAGCCGTTCCGGGTGCCCGAGGAACCACTCCACGCCCAACCCCAGGCCGGCGAGGTTCACCAGGAACGACGCCAACCCGCCCTGCGACGAGGTCGCGGTCAGCAGCGACCCGATCGCGTACCGGCGCGCGGTGTCGACCTCGGAGTCCGACGGCGGCACCAGGCCCAGCCGACCCAGCTCGTACCGGGTCTCCAGCAGCGCCGCCGCGGTCACCTCGCTCGCCGTGTCGGCGTCCACCAGCAGCGTCGCCCCACCCGGCGTGAACTCCGGGTGCGACCGGGCGCTGTAGGTGTAGCCCTTGTCCTCGCGGATGTTCTCCACCAGCCGGGAGGAGAAGAACCCGCCGAACACCAGGTTCGCCAGCTGCAACGCCGGGTACCGCTCGTCGGTGCGCTCCAAGCCGCGCCCGGCGAGCCGGATCTGCGACTGCACGGCGCCGGGCCGGTGCACCAGCAGCACGTCGCCGCCCTGCACGACCGGCAGCGGCGACAACGTGACCGCGGTGCCGTCACCGGTCCAGCCGCCCAGCGCGCCCTCGACCGCGCGCACCGCCGCGTCCGGCTCCACGTCGCCCACGACGACCAGCACCGACCCGCGCGGCAGCACGGCCGACGAGTGCAGCGCGAGCACGTCGTCCCGCGTCACCGCCGCGACCTCGTCCGCCTCGGGCATCTCCTTGGCGAACGGGTGGTCGCCGTACAGGTGGCGCTGCAGCGCCTCCCGCGCGATCACGTTCGGCTGCGACCGCGCCAGCCGGATCCGCTCCACCAGCCGCGCCCGCTCCCGCTCGACCTCCTCGACCGGGTAGGTCGCGCCGGTGAGCACGTCGCGCAGCACGTCCAGCACGGTGCCGAAACCGGACACCAGCGCGTTGCCGGAGAACGCCAGCCGCTCCGGGTCGACCACCGCGTCCAGCTCGCCGCCGACGAGCGCCAGCTCGGTGTCCACGTCGACCCGGCTGCGGGTCGACGTGCCGGTGAGCACGGTGTTCGCCAGCACCTCGGCGCGCGCCGAGTGCGTCGAGCCGACGCTGGTCGACGCCGGGTCGCCGAACGGGATCCGCAGCCGCACTTCCACCAGCGGCACCGACGACCGGCGCACCGCGATCACGCGCAGGCCGTTGGCCAGCGTCGTGTCGACGGTGTCCAGGTCCGCGGCCGCCCGCTGCTCGCCCAGCTCGGGGAACGGGCGAGGCCCGAGCGCCGTGCGGCCGATCTCCTCGGCACTGCGGTGCTTGGTCGGGGCGCTCACTCGGTACCTCCGTCAACAGCGGTGTCAGCAGGGTTGAGGATCAGGACGGCGCGCGAGTCCGGCCGCAGCGCCTTGGCCGCCGCGGCGACCTCGTCGGTGGTGATGCGGGACAGCTTCTCCGGCAGGTCGTAGAGCAGCTCGGCCCGCCCGAACAGCAGCTCGGCCGACCCGAGACCCAGCGTCCGGCTGGTCAGCCGGTCGTGCTCGCGGTGCATGGTGGACACCCAGCGGGCGGTGACCTTCGCCAGTTCCTGCTCCGTCGGCCCTTCCTCGGCCAACTTCAGCAGCTCCTCGTCCACCGCCGCGATGACGTCCTCGGAGGTGACCTCCGGCGGGTGGATCGCGGTGATGCTGAACGTGTCGGGGTCGCGCGCCTCCAACGGCCCGAACAGACCGCACCCGGCGCCGACGTCCACCACGATCGCGTCGCGGTGCACCAGCCGCTGCTGGAGCCGCGACCCGTCGCCGTCGGTCAGCACACCGGCCAGCACCAGGTAGGTGAGGTAGCCCTCCACCTCGGTCACCGGGTCCGGGATGCGGTAGCCCAGGGCGATGGCGGGCATCGGCGCGTGCTTGTCGGTGTGCTCGGCGCGCAGCTCGCCCTTCGGCGCTGCCTCGGCGAACGACGGCCGGGGCGGCACCGGACGGGCGGGCACGTCACCGAAGTGCTTCTCGACGAGTGCCTTCGCCCCTTCGGGGTCGAAGTCGCCCGCCACCGTCAGCACGGCGTTGCCCGGCGCGTAGTAGGTGTCGAAGAACGCGGCGCAGTCGTCCACGGTGGCGTTCTCCAGGTCGGTGAAGTCGCCGTAGCCGTTGTGCGCGTTCGGGAAGGTCTGGAACAGGACCGGTGGCAGGAGGATCCACGGGAACCCCCCGTACGGCCGGTTCAGCACGTTGAGTCGAATCTCCTCCTTCACCACGTCGATCTGGTTGCGCAGGTTCTCTTCGGTGATCTTGGGCGCCCGCATGCGGTCCGCCTCGAGGAACAGAGCCCGCTCCAGGGCCGCCGACGGCAGCACCTGGTAGTAGTCGGTGTAGTCGGGGTGCGTGGACCCGTTGAACGTGCCGCCCGAGGACTGCACGTGCCGGAAGTGGGCCAGCTTCTCCAGGCTCTCGCTGCCCTGGAACATGAGGTGCTCGAAGAGGTGAGCGAACCCCGTCCGCCCCTCGGGCTCGGAGCGGAAGCCCACGTCGTAGTGCACGCTCACCCCGACGACCGGGGCGCTGCGGTCGGGTGCGAGCACCACCCGCAGACCGTTGGGAAGCGTGAACCTGTGCAGTTCGGGTAGCGCCATGAACGCAGCCTACGGGTTCACACCACCACCGGGCTCGATGGTCGCCCACCCGCGACGACCCCCTGCTACGCCCAACGCGAACCGACCGGGTTCGGACCGGCCGACCAGCGCGTCGACGGTCGATCCGGTACCGGGAACACGCCGTGCCCGGCCCGGACCACTGCCCGTCTCAACAGACCACCCACCCGGTGGAGCCGGCGCGTGTGGACACCGGGGTGGTTTCGGCCTACGTCCTCGGAACCCTCGCCTGCCGCCCGCGGGCTTGCGTTCTGGGGACGGCTCAGTTGTCGAACTGGCGTTCGATGGATGGCAAGATCACTTTCGAGTGAAAAGCGGGTCAGCCCCGCAGCGACCGCAGGTGGCCGGCCTGTGCCAGCACACCGTCCAGCGCACCGAGGAACGCCGGGAACCGCTGCGCGAACCGCCGCAGGTCCCCGCTCTCTCCGCCCTCCTCGGCCTCGCCGAACCAGTACAGCCCCGGCCGCGTGCCGGCGAACGTCGCCAGCCACCGCTCCGTCTCCCCCAGCACGACCGCGTAGGGCAGCGACCGCGAGAACACCATCTCCCGATCGGAATCAGGGATGTCCTGGGGCGTCGCCGTGTGCAGATACCCGCGCAACCCCCGCACGTGCTCCAACAAGGCACTGCCGCGCTTGGTCCGAGCGGGCATGGAACGCGCGCCCACGGCCAGCGCCACACCGGCCACCACGACCGCCAATCCGAACAACGCCGCCCCGCCGACCAGCGCCAACACCACCGTCAGCACCACACCGACCAGCCCCAGCGCGCCCCCGGCCCACCACCACAGGCTGCGCTCGGCGTCCGGCCGCCGGGCGAACCAGTTCTTGGCCACCACGTCGGCGTACAACTCGTCCCGCACGCGAGACAGGTCGATCCGCCTGCCCCTGAGCTCGGACAACAGCACCGCGTCCACTCCGTCGGGCAACAAGGCGTCGTACACCGCGCGCTCGTACCCGGACAGCGAAGGGTCGGCCGGGTTGCGCCGCACGAACCGCCAGTCGTGCCCGTCGACCTCCTCGATCCACACGTAGTTGCGCACCGCGAGGTCCACGATCGTCGCGGTCACGTCGACCACGTCCACGTGCTCGTCCACCACGGTCCCGACCTGACCGGGCAGCACCCCGTCCGGCGAGGCGAACGCCATCCGCCCGGAACCGTCGGTGACCAGCACGTTCACCGGCCCGACGTCACCGGCCAACGCCCGCGCGTCACGTCCGCGGAGGTACCACAACGACAACCCGCCGCCGAGCAGCAGCAGGACCAGCCCACCGAGTCCGGCGCCGGTCGCGGGGGTCAGCGCGAACGCCGCCGCCAGCCCGGAGGTCTCCTCGACCAGCGCGTTGGCCGGCGCGGCGCCCTCCTGCAGCCCGACCGCCACGTCGATCCGCTCACCGGCGGCCAGGCTGATCTCGGTCGCCCGCACGCCGCGGCCGTCGCCCAGCTCCGCGCTGGTGCACGGCTTGGCCGTGCCCGGCTCGCCGGCCAGGCAGTTCACCGACCTGGGCGCGTCCGGCGTGATCACGGAGACCTTCACCGAGTCGAGCGCGGTGTCCCAGCCGCTCGCGGGCTGCCAGCGCACCTCCAGGGTGTCACCGATCTTCGCGACGGTGCCCACCACGGCGTACTTGACCGTGGACGTGCCCGCCTGCAGCGCGATCGTCAGCTCGTCGGCCGATGCCGAAGCCGTGCCCTTGCCCTCCACGGCCACGTCGCTGACCTGGAACACCCGGTCGCGGTCGGCGCCGACGGAGACGCGCAGCGGAACGACCCTCGTGGCCGTCCTGCCCTCGGGGACGGTGACCACCTCGGTCACGGTCAGCCTGCCGTCGCGCTCCAGTTTGAGCCGCACGTCGGCGCCGACCGTTCCGGGCAGACCGGCTGTGCCGCTCGGCTGCGCCAACGCTGTGCCGGCACCCGCGCACAGCGCGACCGCGCAGATGGCCGCCGCTCCCCAGTTTTTCAACACGGCCGCGGAGGATAGCGGAGTTCGCCTAAGCTCTTGTGCTGATTCGGGCATCCGCGATATGGGGGACCACCAGCGATGACGCAACCACCGCCGCCGGGTGGCTGGCCGCCACCACGACCGGTCGGACCGCCGCCGATGCCCGCCCCGCTGAACCCCCGACAACCCCAGCAGCCCCAGCCGACCCGCCAGTGGCCGGCGCAGCAGCCGCCGCCGGCGCAGGCCCCGCCGACCGGTCCGCAACCTCGGCAGTCGTGGCCGCAGCAGGCCCCCGTGATGCCGCCCCCGATGGCCGCGCCCCCGCCTGTGGGCGCGCCGCAGCCGCCGCCCGCGAACTGGGGTCCGCCGCCCGGATCGCCTCCGGGCTGGGGTCCGGCGCCGATGCCGTACCCGCCGCTGCCGCACAAGAAGAGCAAGGGCCCGCTGGTGGCGGTGCTGCTGGTCGGCTTCCTCGTGCTCGGTGTCGTCACGATCGGCATCGTGGCCGCGACCAGCGGTTCCAAGGAGGCGAGCGATTCGGGCAACGCCGGGTACGCGAGCTACACGTACACGCCGGAACCGACGACGGAGACCACCACCACGACGACGACCACGACCGAGAGCAGCACGCGGTCCACGTCGACCAGCACGCCGAAGTCCGGCCCGAAGGCCGTCATCGCCCTGGGCGACAACCCGATCCACGCGGCGGGCCTGGGCGCGTTCAACATCGATGGCTGCCCGCTGCCGTCCATGGACTACTCGCCCGCCGGTCAGGACCAGTTCCTGAGGGCCGCGCTGCCGTGCATCGAGGCGATGTGGAAGCCGTCGTTCGAGCGCGCGAACCTGCCCTACCAGCCGGTCGAGCTGGTCATGGTGACCTCTCAGATCACCAACACGTGCGGCTCCATGGGCCCGGACCGCACCGCCATGTACTGCGACGGCACGATCTACTGGACGCCGAACCACTACGCCAACGAGCAGGGCGCGGCGAACCCGAACCACCCCGGCAAGTACCTGGGGCAGCTCGCGCACGAGTACGGCCACCACATCCAGTGGCTGTCCGGCATCCTGCGGGCGTCCGGCCAGGCGCAGTACGAGAAGGGCGGCTGGGACACCCCGGAAGGCCTCGACCTCAACCGGCGCAAGGAGCTCCAGGCGACGTGCTTCGGCGGGATGACGCTGGCGCCCCTGTCGCACGGCGCGATTCCCGCCGACGTGATCTCGGTGGCGTTGACGGACGCGGGAAACCGCGGTGACTACCCGATCTACCCCAACCGGGACCACGGCGCGCCCGAGCGGAACGCCGCGTGGGTGGACCACGGCTTCAAGAACAACGTGACGAGCGCGTGCAACACTTGGGTGGCGAGCGCGGCGGACGTCAGCTGACCCGACTGGAGGACCGTGCACACGCCCGGGGAGCCCAAGAACAACCCGATCGTCCTCATCGGCGTGTTCTCGATGATCGTGTTGTGCGTGCTGGGTCTCGGGGGCATCACGCAACTCGAAACGTCCCAGCGGATCAGCGGCCGGGCGGTGGCGGTGTCCGGCGCGCCCGTCATCCAGCCCGCGGAGACCGAGCCGCCCAGGCCGCGCGCGGTGCACCGGCTGGCCGACCACCCGCTGCTCACGACGCCCGCGCGGCTGCCCGCGGTGGCGTGCCCGTTGCCGGGGTTCGGGGTGTCGGATTCGGAGCTGTCGGCGTACTACGAGGCCGGGGTGGCGTGCCTGAACAACGCGTGGCAGCCGGTGCTGGAGCAGGCGAACCTGCCGTTCGACCCGCCCGCGCTGGACACGTCGCCGGACCTGGCCGAGGGCCCGTGCGGTTCGGCGCCCGCGGAGAGTGAGGCGGTCGCGTACTACTGCGGGCGCAACAGGACCATCTACATGCCGACGCGGCGGCTGCGTGACAACGGTGGTGGTGAGCGCGCGGGGTCGCACCTGGCGACGTTGGCGCACGAGTACGGGCACCACGTGCAGGCGTTGACGGGGATGCTGCGGGCGGCGGACAGCAAGATCGTGGCCGCGGGCGAGGAGTCGCCGGCGGGGCTGGAGATGTCGCGGCGGATCGAGCTGCAGGCCAACTGCTTCGCCGGGATGTTCCTGGTGGCGGCGTCCGAATCGATCGGGACCGGGTTGGCTCAGGAGGCGGCGGACGACTTCCAGTACGCCGTGGAGGAGCCGCAGGACAAGAACTCGCACGGCAGCCCGGTCAACCAGGCGGAGTGGGCGTCGCAGGGGTTCACGGCGGGCGTCACGTCGTCGTGCAACACCTATGCGGCTCCGGCGGACGCCGTCGGCTGAGCGCGCCTGGTCAGCAGGTAGGCGTAGAGACCGCCGGCGAGGCCGCTCAGGCACATCAGCATCGTGGTCAGCCTGGCGTCGAACGGCATGCCGACGGGGGTGCTGGCGGCGTCTTGGACGATGAACTCGCCGCTGGTGTCGGCGGGGACGACGACTTCCACCACCTCGTTCTGCTGATGGCCGCAGCCGTCGAGTTTCGCGGTGTGGGTCTCGTCACCGATCTTCAGTTCGACCCGGTCGTAGGCTTCCGCACCGCCGCAGGAGGCGGGGGCGACGACGGTGGCGGCGACCCGTTCGACCTCGGTTGATGTGCGCGGCCACCACAACGCGACCGCTGCCGCGACGCCTACCGGCCCCACGACCAGCAGGACCAGCGCCCATCTGACCGGGCTTCGCGGAACCGCCACATCGTGGATGGTCGCAGACGGAGTGGTTGGTTGTCGTGGGGGCCGATGGGTGTTCTCCACCGCCAAACATCACCTGATCGTGATCTTGCACACCCTCGAACTCGTGTTCGAAACTAGTCCCCATGAACCTCACCGCGAAACCCACCGAAACCGTTCGACCGCGAGCACATCGCCGGATGCCGTACCGCGCACGGCGACGAGATCTCCGACCTTGGGCTTGTCCGCCACGGCTTAGAGATCCAGGGCGCGAGTGGAGCCGTCGGTCGCGACCCCGGTGGCCCGGTCTCCGCCCAGCGCGGTCACCGTGCCTCGATCGCGCGCCCAGGGCACGGCCACCGTGAGCGCCTTGCCGTCCTCGACCCGCACCCACCTGGCCACGCATCCACCTGGCCACGCACCAGCCCAGCCACCCATCACACCCGCCCAGGAACGCAGTGCCCGCCGCATCGCCCGACCTTCGACGCGCCGTCCGCCCGCACCGGGGCGCCGAAGGGCCGCGATGCCACCAGTGCCGGGCGGTGCCGCTGTTCAGCGGCACGGTTGTTCAGCGGCACGGTTGTTCAGGCTCGTCGCGGCCGCGCCACCCGTGACGAGCATGGCGACGCGGGCTGGACGCCGGCGGGATGTCAGCGGCTGCTCGCGGGCTGTGAGGAGGGCATGTCCGGCCATGGTTGGGATTTGTTCACGCTTGTCGCGGCCTCACCTCCGTGACGCACGCCGGGACGCAGAATGAGGAGGTGTCGACTGCTGCCAGGGTGCTGGTGATCGAGGACGCGGAGGCGATTGGCGCCGCGGTGAGCTCCGCCCTGCGGGATGCGGGTTACCAGGTGCAGGTACGCCCGGACGGCCGTGATCTGGAAGGCGAGTTGGCCCGGTTCCGCCCGGATCTGGTGGTGCTCGACGTGATGCTGCCGGGTCGGGACGGCTTCATGCTCCTGGAGGTCATCCGGCGGACCAGTGGGGCCGGGGTGGTGATGTTGACCGCCCGGGACGGGGTGTCCGATCGGCTGCGTGGGCTCGATCGGGGTGCGGACGACTACGTGGTGAAGCCGTTCGTGCTGGCCGAGCTGGTCGCCCGGGTGAGTGCGGTGTTGCGGCGGCTGGGGCGGACGCCGTCGACCGTGCAGATCGGCGACCTGGTGGTGGACGCCGACTCCGCGGTGGTGATGCGGGGCGACGTGCCGGTCGAGTTGACCGCCACCGAGCTGCGTCTGCTGCGCTACCTGGCCGCGCAGCGGGGGCGGGTGGTGGGCAAGACGCAGATCCTCACCGCGGTGTGGGGGTACGAGGACTACGACCCGAATCTGGTGGAGGTGCACGTCAGCGCCCTGCGCCGGAAGTTGGAGGAGCACGGTCCGCGGTTGCTGCACACGGTGCGCGGCCTCGGTTACGTGCTCAGGGCGGACGAGACGTGAGCCTGCGGACCGTCTCGCTGCGCCGACGGGTCACGCTCTCCGCGATCGGCGTGCTCGGCGTGGTGCTGATCGGGGTCGTGTTGTTGGTGGACGCGCTGTTCGCGGCCCAGTCCAAGCGGGATGTCGACACCGCGTTGCTGGAGAAGTCGCGGGTCGCGCAGCAGCTGGTCAAGCAGCGGGTGCGCGGGGCGGATCTGGTGAACCGGCTGGATGGCCGGGGTGTAGAGGTCCGGCTGGTCATGCCGGACGGGACGGTGTTCGGGAAAGCACCGGATGAGGAGGTGGCGAACGAGGTCAGTCGGGAATTGGTCGACGGGTCGAAGATCACGGTGTACGCCGAGTCGTCGGTGATCACGGCCGCGCAGGCGCGGTTGCGGCGGTTGTTGCTGCTGGTCGGCATCGGTGCGTTGGCGGTGACGGCGGTGGCGATGGTGTGGGTGGTCCGGCGGGCCTTGGCGCCTCTGGACACGATGACCACGCTGGCCCGTTCGATCGCCCGAGGTCACCGGGGATACCGGCTCAACCCGTCGCAGGCGGACAACGAACTCGGTCGGACGGCGGCCGCGTTCGACGACATGTTGGACTCGTTGGAGGGATCAGAGGAGCGGACGAAACGGTTCGTGGCCGACGCGGCGCACGAGCTGCGGACGCCCATCGCGGGTGTGCAGGCGGTCGCCGAGGCCTTGATGCAGACCGCCAGTGCCGAGGAGCGGGAGCGGTTGAACCTGCTGCTGGTGCGGGAGTCGCGACGGGCCGGGCGGCTGGTGGACGACCTGCTGGCGTTGGCGAGGATCGAGGCGGGACTCGAGCTGTACCGGGAACGGGTGGACCTGCTGGCGTTGGCCGAGGCCGAGGTGGGGCGGACGCGGTTGCTCGCGCCCGACTTCGACATCGCGGCCGAAGGTGAGTCGGCGTTCGTCTCGGGCGATCCGCAGCGGTTGGCGCAGGTGCTGGCCAACCTTGCCGACAACGCTCGCCAGGCCACCGGGCCGTCGGGCCGGGTGCGGCTGCGGGTGTCGAAGGCCGGCAGCTTCGCGCTGCTGGTCGTGTCCGACAACGGGCCGGGTGTCCTGCCGGAGGACCGTGAACGGATCTTCGACCGGTTGGTGCGGCTCGACGAGGCTCGGGACGAGCGCTCCGGCGGGTCGGGCCTCGGGCTGCCGATCGCCCGTGGCGTGGTGCGGGCGCACGGCGGGGAGCTGTCGTGCATCGACCCCGCCGAGGCACGACGCAGCCACGGCCAGAGCCACAACCACTTCGCCCCGCCCGTCACGAAGCCCGCCGACACCACCAGGCCCAGCGGCGCGAAACCCACCGGCGCGACCTCCGGCGGCCACCGCAGCGCACCGACGGCGAGTGCGACGGACAGCGAGCCGACGGCAGGCGGGATCGGCGGCGAGCCGACAGCAGATGCGATCGGCGGCGAGCCGACTGCAGCCGGGGTCGGCGGCCCGCACGTGGCAGGCGCGTCCGGCATGGCGACGGATGCACCCGTCGCGCGCGTCGCGATGGCAGAGACGGCGGGGCTGTCGGGGCCGGCGGACGCGGTCGGTGCGGACGTGACGGGGCCGGCAGGCGTGAGGGTTTCCGGGGCCGCGTTCGAGGCGCGGATTCCGTTGGTGGATTGAGCGTGTGGCGCGGGCGGAGGTGGGAGTGGGTCAGGCTTCCTTTGGCGGGGTTACCTTTTTGACGTAGAGGAGGCGGTCGCCCGCTTCTACGGCGTCGGCCTCCGGGGCGTCCACCCGGTACAGGGTGCCGTCGCGCACCACGCCCAGCACGATGTCCGGCAGGTGGCGGGGTGAGCCGCCGATCTCGGACGGTTCGACGTCGCGTTCCGCGATGGAGAGGCCTGCGTCGGGAGTCAGCAGGTCCTCCACCATGTCGACCACGGACGGGGTGGCGGTGGCCATGCCCAGCAAGCGGCCTGCGGTCTCGCTGGACACCACCACCGAGTCGGCGCCGGACTGGCGCAGCAAGTGCTCGTTCTCGCGCTCCCGGACCGACGCGACGATCTGGGCCTTCGGCGCCAACTCGCGAGCGGTGAGGGTTACCAGGACCGCTGTGTCGTCCCGGTTCGCCGCTACGACCACCGCCCGCGCACGGGGAACGCCTGCTACGCGGAGGACGTCGTTGCTCGTTCCCGAACCGTGCACGGTGACCAGGCCGATGGCCGACGCCGCGTCGAGGGAGTCCTGGGCGGTGTCGACCACGACGATCGAGCCCGCTTCCACACCGTCGCCCATCAGGGCACTGACGGCGGACCGGCCTTTCGTGCCGTACCCGATGACGACCACGTGGTCCCGCACCTTGGTCCTCCACTTTTGGATGCGCAGCGCCTGTCGCGAACGCTCGGTGAGCACTTCGAGGGTCGTACCGACCAGGACGATGAGGAACAGCACCCGCAACGGGGTGATCACCAGGACGTTGACCAGCCGGGCCGAGGAGCTGGCCGGGGCGATGTCACCGTATCCGGTGGTCGACAACGACACGGTGGCGTAGTAGATGGCGTCCAGCAAGGACAGTCCGTCACCGTTGACATCGCGGTAACCGTCACGGTCGAGGTACACGATCAGGACGGCGGCGAACAGCGCGGTGAGCGCGCCGATGACCCGTTTCAGGATCGCGCGGACCGGGCTCTGCACCACGTCCGGCATCCTGATCACACCGACGAGTGAATGTCCGGGCCGGTCGGCCAGCGTTTCACCCGGGCGGAAGTGGCGGATCATGACAACCTCTCCGGGAGTAGCCGCCACAGCCGTGCGGCGGCCTCGGCGCCGCGGAGCAGCAGCGGCACGACGACGCGCTCGTTGGGCGCGTGGATCCGATCATCCGGCAACGTCGCACCGAGGTACACAACGGGCACACCGAGCCAGCCGTGCAGCAGGGCCGCGGGGCCGGAGCCACCCGTTCGGCTGAACCTCACCGGCTGCTCGAACGCGGCCTGCACCGCATCACGGACCGCGCCCACCGCCGGGTGTGACACATCCACCGCATAGGGCGGCACGCCGTCACCGCGTGCGATCACCTCGGCGTGCAGCCCGGCAGGGGTGTGCTTGACGACGAACTCGCGCAACGCGTCGGCGACCCGTTCGGGCCGCTGGTCGGGCACGAGCCGGAACGACAGCTTCACCGACGCCTGCGCGGGCACGATGGTCTTCAGGCCGGGCCCGGTGTAGCCGCCGTGGATGCCGTTGACCTCGGCGGTCGGGCGCACCCACACGCGTTCCAAAGTCGACCAGCCGGGCTCGCCGGCCAGGCCCTGCGCACCGCCCGCGTTCGCGAGCCACACCGCCTCGTCGAACGGCAACGCGGCGTAGTCGGCGCGTTCGGCCGCAGTGGGTTCCGTCACGTCGGTGTAGAAGTCGCGCAGCCGCACGCGTCCGTCGGAGTCGTGGAGCGCGGCCACGAGTCGGGCGATGGCGGTCGCCGGGTTGGGGACGCTGCCGCCCGCACGACCGGAGTGCACGTCGGACGTGCCACCGGTGAACACGACCTCCGCGCCGTACACGCCGCGCTGGCCGGTGCAGATCGTCGGCGCGTCGCGCCCGTACAGCGGTGTGTCGGTGAACACGACCAGGTCGCACGCGAGCTCGTCGCGGTGCGCGTCGAGGAGCCGGGTCAGGTGCGGCGAACCGGACTCCTCCTCGCCTTCGACGAACAACTTGAGCGTCACCGCCGGCTGTGCCGCACCGGTCGCCGCGAGGTGCGCCTTGACGCCGAGCAGGTGCATCGCGACCTGCCCCTTGTCGTCGCTGGCACCCCGTCCGAACAGCTCTTCGCCGACCAACGTCGCCTCGAACGGCGGGTGTTGCCACTGCTCCACCGGGTCGACCGGCTGCACGTCGTGGTGGCCGTAGACCAGCACGGTCGGCGCGTCGGGGTCGGCGGCGGGCCAGCACGCGTACACGGCGGGCAGCGCGGGCCCTTCGTCCCAGACCCGGACGTCGGGCCAGCCGTCACCGCGCAACGTCTCGGCGAGCCAGCGCGCGGAGGCGTCGACGTCGACGTGGTGCGCCGGGTCGCCGCCGATCGACGGGATGGCCAGCCATTCGCGCAGACCGACCAGGAAGTCGTCGACGAGCGCGGCGACTGCCACCCGTTCCGCATGTTCGGGATTTTCAGAATCACCGCTCACGGTGCGGGAGGATAACCCTGGGAGCGCCGGGCGGCGGCCGACATGACAGGGTGGGTCCTATGGAACCCACTCGTTCCCGATCCTGGTCGGCGCTCGCGCTGGCCGGGCTGCTCGGCACGGCCGGGGTCACGCACTTCGCGAAGCCGAAGCCGTACGACGCGATCGTGCCGCGTGCGCTGCCGGGCAAGCCTCGGACCTGGACCTACCTGTCCGGGGCCGTCGAGGTGGCGTTGGCCGCGGCGGTCGCCGTGCCGCGCACGCGCAGCCTCGGCGGGAAACTGGCGGCCGGGTTCTTCGCCGCGGTGTTCCCGGCCAACGTCAAGATGGCCTACGACTACCGCACGAAGTCACCCAGGGTGAAGGCCGTCGCCTACGGCCGGTTGCCGCTCCAGGTGCCGCTCATCCTGTGGGCCTTGCGCGTGGGACGCTCAACTTCCTGATCACTCTCGGCACTGGGTTCGACACCCAGCGCGGCCGAGGGGCTGTCATTGAAACCGCAACCAGTCCTAGGATGCCCGAGTGCAACCGCTCCTCCACCATGCCGCGTCGGCGCTGGGTTGGCGCGGCATCGTCGTTCCCGACGTCGCCGTGCTGGGCCACCAGGTGTCGGCTGTCGTGCGGGTTCGTGCCGATGTGCACGAGTGGCGCAGCGCGAACGGCTGGCCGCCGCAGGCGGACCCGTCGTGGTTCCGCTCGTGGTTCGAGCCGGCCGCGCACGACCAGCTGCCCGTTCCCGCGGTCGAACTGGTCGGTGTGCTGGTGGGTGAGTCCACGGTGGACCGCGCGTTGCAGTCGTGCGGGACGTTGATGACGCTCGCGCCCTGCTCGGTCGTGCTGCCCGCGCCGCAGGGCGCGCAGTCGTGGCCGCTGATCGAGCTGGACTACTACGGCATCGGCGTGGTCGCGGTGGACGCCGCGGGCGCGGCCGAGCTGATGGTGCCGCCGGAGGACCGGTCGACCGAGTTCGGGCCGTCGCTGTTCGGGCGTTGGCTGCTGGAAGTGCTCTACGACCGGGTGCTGAAGGAAGTGCCCGCCGAGGCGCGGGTGACCACCTAGTTCGGGATCGAGCGGATCAGCTCGCGCAGGCCGTCCACGTCCAGCAGGTCCGCCGGGCGCAGCGTGTGGTCCTGGCGGACGTAGTGGAACGCCGCCCGCACCTTCTCCACCGGCGTGCCGGTCAGTGCCGCCCACGCCAACCGGTACGCCGCGAGCTGCACCGACAGCGCGGGCAGCCGGTCTCCGTCCGGCACGGCGCCGGTCTTCCAGTCGACCACGGTCCAGCCGCCGTCGTCGTCGGCGAACACGGCGTCCATCCGGCCGCGCACGGACAGGCCGTCGATCTCCGCTTCGAACGGCACCTCGACGTCGTGCGGGACGCGGTCGGCCCAGCCGCTGGCCAGGAACGCCTCCTGCAGGCGGGTGAGGTCGGCGTCCGGCGCCGCGCCCTCGTCGGCCGCGCCGGGGAGTTCGTCCAGGTCGAAGAGCCGGCTCGCGCCGAACCGCTGTTCCAGCCAGGTGTGGAACGCGGTGCCCCGGCGGGCCAGCGGGTTCGGCGGGAACGGCAGGGGGCGGCGCAGGCGGCGGGCGAGGAGGTCCGGGTCGGCGGCCAGTTCGACCAGTTGGCTGACCGACAGGTGGTCGGGCAGGACGACGCGTTCACGGCGGTCGGCCGCGGCGGCGCGTTCGGCCAGCAGCACGTCGACGTCCCGTGCCCAGCCCTCGGGATCGTCCGACTGCTCGATGAGATCGGGCTCGACGACGGCGTGGCCGGACTCGGGTTCCGGCTCGGCGGCGTCGGCGATGTGCGACGCGAATGTAGAACTCGGGGCCCCTGGAGGTTCGACTCTCGGGACCTGAGTGTTCGACTCGCGGGGGTCGTCGTCCAGGGGGTCGGGCGGTGGCTCGAAGTCCGGCTCGTCCGGCGGCTCCGGTGACGGCAACGAGTCCAGTGGGTCGGAGGGGTCGAAGGAGTCCAGCGGGTCCGGCGGGAAGTCGTCCGGCGGCTCGGGGGGCAGGTCTTGATCGGTGGGTTGAGGGGTCGCGGGGGTCGGCGGCTGGGCCAGGTGGCGTTCCAGGGCGGCCAGGACCAGCTCCGCGCCCTCGGCCACGGCCGCGCGGCGCTTGCCCAGCGGATCGGTGGGCCACTGGGCCGTCTTCGTCTGCGACGCGAGGGGGTTGGGGTCGTCGTCGGCAGGCCTGGGCGCCCAGTGGGCGATGTCGGCGGGCGGGTGGTCGGCGGCCAGCACCGATTCCCGGATCTCGGTCAGGAACGCCGACGGCCCCTTGGGCTTGTCGCCCGTCTCGCCCCACCAGTGCCCCGACACCAGCAGGCTGTGCTCGGACCTGGTCAGCGCGACGTACAGCAGCCGACGCTCCTCCACCAGCCTCCGCGCGTCGAAATCGTCCTCGTGCCGGACCAGCGCCTCCTCCACCTCCTTGCGGTTGGCGTCGGGCGCGATGCGGAGCTTCGGCAGGTCCTCGGCGTCGCCACGCAGGTCGGCGGGCAGCTCGGCCACCGAACGCAGCCAGCTGGACGACTTCTTCCGCCCCGGGAACACGTCCTTCACCACGTGCGGCACGGCGACGATGTGCCACTCCAGGCCCTTCGCCGAGTGCATGGTCAGCACCTGCACCCGGTTCTCGGCGACCTCCACCTCACCGGGTTCGAGGCCGTCCTCGGCCTGTTCGGCGGTGTAGAGGTAGTCGAGCAGCGCGGGCAGGGTGGCCGACGGGCTGGCCGCGGCGAAGTCGTTGACCACGTCGGCGAACGCGTCCAGGTGCGCCCGACCGACGCCACCCGGTCGGGCCATCGCCTCGATGTCCAGCAGCAGGGTGCGTTCGACGTCGGCGACGAGTTCGGGCAACGGCTGGTCCAGGCGTCGGCGCAACGCCGACAGCTCGGCGCCCAGCCTGCGGATCCGGCGGTACCCCTCGGCGGAGTACGCGGTCGGGTCACCGGGGTCGTCCAACGCGTCCGCGAGACCGGCCTGTTCGGCGTGTTCACCCGGTAGGGCGTCGGCCAGCACGGCGAGCGGGTCGTCCGCCACGGCTTGACGGCTGGGCGCGCCGGCCAGGTCACGCGCCCGCGTCCACAGCGCCGCCAGGTCGTACGCGGCGATCCGCCAGCGGGAGCCGGTGAGGAGGCGGGCGGCGGCGGTGCCGGCCAGGGGGTCGACCAGGACCCGCAGGGCGCTCGACAGGTCGCGCACCTCCGGCTCGTCGAGCAGACCGCCCAGACCCACGACCTCCACCGGCAGGCCGCGTTCACGCAACGCCGCCGCGATGTTCGCCATGTCCGAACGGCGGCGCACCAGCACGGCCGCGGTCGGCGGCTCGTCGCTGGTGTCGAGGTGCGCTTCCCACTGCGCGGCGACGGTGTCGGCCAGCCAGTCCAGCTCTTCGCGCACGTCGTTGAACAGCGCCACCCGCACGTCACCCGGTCCGGCGCCGTCACGGGCGCGCAGTTCGTCCACGTCCAGGCCCATGGCGCGCAGCGGCGCGGAGACGGCGTTGGCCAGGGCCAGCACTTCCGGCGGGTTGCGGAAGCTGGTGAGCAGGCCGTACTTCTTCGCGGGCGGGAAGTCGTGCACGAACCTGGGCAGGTTCGCCGCCGACGCGCCGCGCCAGCCGTAGATCGCCTGCGCCGGGTCGCCCACCGACGTCACGGGCATCGGCTCGCCCCGCCCGAACAGGGAACGCAGCAGCACGCGTTGCGCGTGGCCGGTGTCCTGGTACTCGTCCAGCAGCACCGCGCCGTAGCGCTCACGTTCGCCGCGCACGACCTCCGGGTGCTCGGACGCGAGCCGTGCGGCCAGCGACATCTGGTCGGCGAAGTCCATCGCCGCTTCCCGCCGCTTGCGCGCCTGGTAGGCCTCCAGCAGCGGGAGGAGGTTGACGCGCAGGCGTTGGGCGTTGATCACCGCCTGCAACGACTGCGGCAGACCGTCACCCTGCCGCTTCGTCTTCGGCGCGGACTCGATGATCGTGCACAGCCACTCGGCGTGCTTGCGCAACGCGGTCGGCTCGACCAGGTGCTCACCCAGCTCACCGGCCAGCGCGAGCAGGTAGCCGGTGACGGTCGCGGGCACCTTGTCGGTGTCGATGTCCTCCGCCCACGTCGACACCACGCGGTGCGCGAGCTGCCACGCCGCGGTCTCGGTGAGCAGCCGCACGCCCGGCTCCACGGGCAGCCGCAGGCCGTGCTCGCCGACGAGCCTGCCCGCGTACGCGTGGTAGGTGAGGATCACCGGTTCGGTGGTCAGCACCGCGGCACGCCGTTCACCGCTCGGGTCGAGCCGGTCCAGCAACGGCGACCCGCCCAGCCTGCGCAGCCGGGCCCGGACGCGGTCGGACAGCTGGCGCGCGGCCTTGCGGGTGAACGTCAGGCCGAGGACCCGGTCGGGGGTGACGAAGCCGTTGGCCACCAGGTACACCACGCGGGCGGCCATCGTCTCGGTCTTGCCCGCACCGGCGCCGGCCACGACGAGCGCGGGCGCGGTGGGCGCGGCGACGACCGCGGCCTGCTCGGGGGTGGGTTTGGGCAGGCCGAGTGCTTCGGCGACCTCGAACGGGCTGGCGAGCGCCACCGGCTCACCCGCACGTTCGACCCCGCCCGGCACGACCACATCCCGCATTCTCCGTTGTCGGGCCGAGCTGCCTGCGGCGACCCGCGGGCCGCAACCATATTCCCTGGTCAGACCTCCCTCATTGGCTCACCTGCCGGCCGGACGAGTGCACCGGGCACGACGTGCGGGCCGGGCAGCGATCACAGTCCGCGTTCTCCGCCGCCCGGTACTGCGGCCCGACGCTCGACCCGGCCGCCAGCTGCACGGCCTCCAGCCACACCCGGACGCCCTGCTCGTCCAGCGGCGCCTGCTCCAGTTCGGTCGCGCCGGTCTTCTTGTTCTCCTTGGCCACGTACAGCAGCCGCGCGCCGCCAGGATCGGTGCCGAGGCCGAGGTGCGTGAAGCCGCCGAGCGCCGACGCCAGCTGGTAGACCGCGAGCTGCGGGTGCTGCCGGGCCTCCTCCTTGGTGACCGGGTTCTTGCCGGTCTTCACGTCGACCACGACCGGCCGCCCGTCCCGGTCGGTCTCCAGCCGGTCGACCCGGCCGCGCACCCGCAGGAACGGCCCACCGTCCTGTTTGGGCACTTCGACCGAGATCTCCTCCTCGACCGCGACCTGGGTGAGCTGGGCGCGGCTGGACGCCAGCCACGCCAGGAACGTGTCGAGCATCCGCTCCACCCGGATCCGCTCGCGCCGGGAGAACCACGGCGCGCCCGCGTCCACCGCCGCCCACGCCTCGTCCAGCCTGACCCGCAGCTCCTTCTCGTCCGCGCCGGTCGCGGCGGCCTGCGCCAGCGCGTGCACGAGGGTGCCGGTGATGGACGCCAGCTCGGCAGGGTCCTGCCCGCCGTGCCGCTCCACGACCCACCGCAGCGGGCACTTCGCCAGGATCTCCACCGTGGACGGCGACACGCTCACCGTGTGCTCCTCGGTCCACAAAGGACTATCCGTGGTCACGTCCGCCAAGCCGTACCACGAATCGGGGTGCGCGCCCGGCACGCCCTCGGCCGCCAACCGGGCCAGTTGGACCGCCGCACGCTCACGGCGTTCGGCCGGCTCGTCGTCCGAGCACACCACCCGTCGCAGCTCGCCGACCAACTCGGCCAGCACCAGCCCGCGCTCGGGGGTGAACGTCGGCCGCTCCGGGGAGTCGGTGGACAGCTCCTCGATCTCGTCCAGGAACCGCGACGGCTGCTCGTCCTCCCCGCGCACCGCGCTGACCAGCAACGTCTGCCGCGCCCGGCTCGCCGCGACGAGCAGCAGCCGCCGTTCCTCGGCCAGGATCGGCGCGACCGCGGACACCGTCTCGGTCGACACGCCCGCCACCACGTCGACCATCCGCTCGACGCCGAGCAGCGACCCGCGCAGCCGCAGATCGGGCCAGCTGCCCTCCTGCACGCCCGGCACCGCCACGACCGTCCACTCGCGACCTGCGGCGGCGTGCGCGGTGAGCACCGACACCGCCTCGCCGACCGGCGCGGACGCCGCCAGCGTGTCGCCAACGATCTGCTGCGCGGCCAGGTAATCGGCGAAACCCTCGGCCCCGGAGCCGGGCAGCCGGTCCACGTACTTCGCCGCCGCCTCGAACAACGCCACGATCGCGTCCAGATCCCGGTCCGCCTGCATGCCGACGGTGCCGTGCCGCGCGGACTGCGCCACCCACCGCAGCTCCAGGCCGGTGGTCTGCCACAGCTCCCACAGCACCTGCTCGACGGTGAGCCCGTCCGCGATCCCCTTGCGCGCCTTGCGCAACAGCCCGGCGATCCGCCGCGCGGGCTGCGCCTCGGCGTCTTCCAGCGCGGCCAGCCGGTCGTCGGACTCGATCACCTCGACCAGCAGCTCGCCGCTCGGCCGGTCACGGCCCGCGGCCAGCTCCAGCCTGCGCAGACCGCGCCGCAACCGCCGCAGCGCCAACGGATCCGCGCCACCCAGCGGTGACGACAGCAGCATCGCCGCCGTGTCCTCGTCCAGGCTGCCCGGCACGGCCGCGCACCGCAGCAACGCCAGGAACGGCATCACGGCGGGCTGCCGCGCCAACGGCAGCTCGTCGCGCGGCACCGCCACCGGCACGCCCGCCGCCAGCAGCGCCCGTTGCAGCACCGGCAACGACCTCGTAGCCGACCGCGCCACCACCGCCATCTGCGACCACGACACCTCGTCGATCAAGTGTGCCCGGCGCAGCTGGTCCGCCACCCAGCTCGCCTCCTGCGCCGCCGACGCGAACAGCCGCACCTGCACGTTCCCCGTGCCGTCCACGGGCGACACCTCGCGGGTCGGCGACGCGCCCGGCAGCCGTGCCGCGAGCCGGCCCACCGCGGCCCGGATCTCCGGCGCCATCCGGTAACCCCGGCGCAGCACCACCGCCGGCCCGTCCGCCTCGGCCAGGATCGTCGGATCGGCGCCCCGGAACGAGAACACCGCCTGATCGGGATCACCCGCCAGGATGAATTCCTGCGCGGCCCCACCCAGCACCCGGATGAACTCGAACTGCAGCGGGTCGAGGTGCTGCGCGTCGTCCACCAGCAGGTGCCGCACCCGCCGCCGCTCCCCCGCCAGCACGTCCGGCTCCGTCTCGAACGCCAGCAACGCGCTGCCGACCAGCTCCGCCGCGTCGAACGACGGCGCGTGCCCCTGACCGCTGCTGGCCAGCAGGTTCACCTGCTCGTACTGGGTGGCGAACAACCCGGCCGCCACCCACTCCTCGCGTGCGTGCTTGCGGCCCAACTCGGTCAGGTCCTCCGGGGCGAGGCCGCGTTCCAGCGCACGCAGCATCAGGTCGCGCAGCTCCTGGGCGAACCCGGGCAGCGTCAACGCGGGTCGCAGCCGTTCCGGCCACTTCGGCGCGCCCATGCTCACGTCACCCGCCAGCAGTTCGCGCACCACCGCGTCCTGCTCCGGCCCGGACAGCAGCCGGGGCGTGGGCTCCCCGTTCAGCACCGCCTGCGCCCGCAGCACCGCGAACGCGTACGAGTGCACCGTTCTGACCAGCGGTTCCTGCGTGGTCGGCAGCACGCCGTCGGCCCTCGCGCCGGTTAACAGCCGGGTGATGTGGGCGCGCATCGCCTCCGCCGCCCGCCGGTTCGCGGTGAGCACCAGCACGTTCTCCGGGTGCACGCCGCCGCGCAGCACCCGGTCCGCCACCACCTCGGCCAGCAGCGTCGTCTTGCCCGTGCCGGGGCCGCCGAGCACCCGCAACGGCCCGCCGGCGTGCTCGAACACGGCGCGCGCGGGCGCGTCCCAGTCGCGCCGGGGCTCCTCCTGCCGCACCCGGCGCACCAGCAACGGCGCCCTGTTCACTGCCACGGGGAGCATGGAACCACAGTGTTGGATTGCCGCTGCTCCGCAGACGGCGGCTCGGTCGCCCGGGAGGTCGACCGCTCGCGCCTGATTTCCCGACGATCGAAGAGCGTGACCGCCGGGAAATGAGTCGCGAACGATCGACGGCGACCTCGCGTGGTGGTCGCCGTCGATCGACGCGACCTCGCGGGGACCTAGTTCGTACGAGTTCTTGACAAATTCGGGTGGTCTAGGCCATTTTGGGACGCGCCGCCGCCGGTTCCCTGCCACTTGGAGGACCCGATGAAACCCCTGCGGCGGATCCTGATCCCGCTGGTCGCGGCGGCTACAGCCCTGACGCTCGCACCCCACGCGCAGGCCGCGCCCGACCCGGTGCTCGCGTCCCCGTACCTCTACCAGTGGGGCGCCAAACCCAACCCGGTGACCGTGATGAACCAGACCGGGGTCAAGTCGTTCACCCTCGCGTTCGTCCTGTCCGACGGCGGGTGCAACCCGGCGTGGGACGGCAGCCGGTCGTTGACCGGGAGCGACGCGACGCTGATCAAGAACATCCGCGCGGCGGGCGGTGACGTGATCCCGTCGTTCGGCGGCTGGTCGGGGCGCAAGCTCGGCCAGTACTGCTCGTCGGCGAGCGCGCTGGCGGGCGCCTACCAGAAGGTGATCAACGCCTACCAGCTCAAGGCGATCGACATCGACATCGAGGCCGCCGAGTTCGAGAACGCCACCGTGCAGGACCGCGTGCTCGGGGCGTTGAAGATCGTGGAGCAGAACAACGCGGGCATCCGGACGGTGATCACCATGCCGACGGACCGGTCCGGCCCGAACTCGTGGGGACGGCGGCTGATCACCCGGTCGAAGGAACTTTCCGTCCCGATCGACGTGTGGTCGGTCATGCCGTTCAACTGGGGTGGGCCCAGCGACGTGGTGGCGGGCACCAAGACGTCGGTGGACGGGTTGAAGAACCACATCAAGTCCACGTTCGGGCTCAGCGACGACGCGGCGTACCGGCGCAGCGGTCTGTCGTCGATGAACGGGATCACCGACACGGGTGAAACGGTCACGCCGGCGAACTTCCGGGCGATCCGGGACTGGGCGGCGGGCAGGAACCTGTCCCGCTTCACGTTCTGGGCGAGCAACCGCGACAAGGGCGGCTGCGGCGGGTCGAGCAGCGATTGCAGCGGCACCAACCAGGGCAGTTACGAGTTCACCCGGATCGTGGCGGGCTACACCGGATGAGCTGCACCCGATGACGTGAAAAGCTGTGCGGGTGGACGAACAGTTGCACGAATTGGTCCGCGAGGTCGTGCGCAGGATCCCGCCGGGCCGGGTGGCCACCTACGGTGACGTCGCCGACATCGCCCGCGCACCGTCGCCGCGGCTGGTCGGGCAGGTCCTGAACCAGGACGGGCACGACCTGCCGTGGCACCGGGTGCTGCGCGCCAACGGCACGTGCGCGCCACACATCGCCGACGAGCAGCTGCAACGGCTGCGCGAGGAGGGTGTGGTGGCCGACGGGGGCAAGGTCGACCTGCGCACGTACCGCTGGGAGGACGCGGTCAAGGAGAAGGAGGAGCCTCCCGCTCTGTTCTGACCTCCGGGGCGACCCGCGCCTGCACGCGGGCCACCTCGGTCTCGACCTCGGGGTCGCGGGTCAGCGCGGCGGCCAGGCGCAGCTGGGGCAGCGCCTCGGCGTGCCTGCTCTGCCGGCTGAGCGTGCGGCCGAGGAGCAGGCGCGTGTAGCCGTCCGACGGGTCGAGGTCGACGAGGGCGTTGAGCACGCCTTCGGCCTTGCCCAGCGCGGCGGACTGGAAGTGCGCCAACGCGAGTTCGGTCAGCACGGTCCGGTCCTGCGGCGCCTGCTCCGCCGCCTCGGCGAGGTAACGGGCGGCGCTGCTGGGGTCGCCGGCCGCGCGGAACTCGCGGCCCTTGGCCAGCAGCTCCAGGACGTCGGTCATGACAGCTCCTCATCCGCCGAGGTGACGTGCGGGACCTGCGTCACGCCCAGTCGCCCGGCTTGGAAGTCCTCGATGGCTTGCAGGATCTCGGCGCGCGTGTTCATCACGAACGGCCCGTAGCGCGCGACGGGCTCGTTGAGCGGGAGTCCGCCCAGGATCAGGACGTCCCACGTCGTGTCGGCTTGCATGGTGAGCGCTTGGCCCCGGTCGAACACGGCCAGTTGGCCTTCTTCGAGCGGGCGGTGCTCGGCGCCGGTCGTGCCGCGGCCGGACAGCACGTAGACCATCGCGTTGAAGTCCTCCGGCCAGGGCAGGGTGAGGCGGGCGTGCGGGCTGAGCGTGGCGTGCAGGTAGGTGATCGGCGTGTACGTCATGCCGGGGCCTCGGTAGCCCGCCACGTCACCGGCGATGACGCGGACCAGCGCGCCGCCGTCGTCGCTGGACAGCAGCTTGGTGTCGCCGGGCGCGATGTCCTGGTAGCGGGGTGGCGCCCACTTGTCGGCCTTCGGGAGGTTGACCCACAGCTGCACGCCGTGGAACAGGCCGCCCTTGGCCACCAGTTCCTGGGAGGGCAGCTCCGAGTGCAGGACGCCCGCGCCCGCCGTCATCCACTGCGTGCCGCCGTTGGTGATCACCCCACCGCCGCCGGCCGAGTCCTGGTGCTCGAACACGCCGTCGATCAGGTAGGTGACGGTCTCGAAGCCGCGGTGCGGGTGCCAGGGCGCGCCCTTCGCCTCACCGGGGCCGTACTCGACGGCGCCCATGTGGTCGAGGAGCAGGAACGGGTCCGCGAGGGCGAGGTCGACGCCCGGGAAGGGGCGGCGGACCTGGAAGCCTTCGCCTTCGAGGAACCTGCGCGCCGGCACGACCCGCTGCACCTTGCGCCACGCCGTGGTGGTTTCGGGCAGCTCGGGGAGGCGCGGGAGGGTGAGGGTGTCGGCGGTGACGGCGGGCATGACTGCCTCCTTCGGCGTGACCGCCCGGGTTCAGCGGTCTCGCCTGCCTCAACCTAGTTTAACCCTCAACTATTCCGTCGCGGTCCAGCCCACACCTGAGCGTTGAACTCGCGGCACCTGAACGTTCGACTCACGCGCTCTGAACGTTCGACTCTCGCGGTCTGAACGTAGGACTCACGCGGTCTGGAGGTAGGACACACCTTGCGCGAATGTAGGACACACGCGTGTGTCCTACATTCGCGCGGGGTGTGTCGAACGTTCAGGTGGGGTGAGTTCTGCGTTCGCGGGGTCAGGCGACGTCTTGGAAGCAGCGGGCTTCGTAGTAGCGGAGGAGGACGGCTTCCACCACGCGCAGGTGGGCGCCGATGGGTGCGGCTACCACGGCGGCGCCGGAGGCGGCTACGGCCTGGTGGAAGAGGCCGGGTGCGAGGAGCCAGGAGGCGACGGCCACGCGGCCGGAGGCGGAGGCGACCACGTCCGAGATGTGCGGTGTGGCGGTGGCGGCGTAGCCGACGGTCACCGGGCCCACGCGACGGGACAGCGCGGTGGCGACCGCTCGGACATCGGCCAGCGCACGCGGGTCGGAGGAGCCCGCCGCCGCCAGGACGACCGAGTCGCCCAGCGTCCAGCCGGCCTCGGTGAGGCGCGCCAGGAGTGCCGGCAGGAGGGCCGGGCCGATGGGGTCGGTGATCACCGCGTCGGGGTGCCCGGACGCCTCGACCTGCGCCGGGATGTCCACCCGGACGTGGTAGCCGGCGGCCAGGAACGCCGGGACCACGACCGCCGGGCCCGAGACGGAGGACAGGACCGAGGTGACGTCCGGCTGCCGCACGTCGGCGTAGGCGACCCGCACGGGCACGCCACCCAGCCGGGCGCGGACGAGGGACGCGATCTCTTCGATCACGACGGCCCCGGCGGGGTCACGGGTGCCGTGCGCGACGAGAACCAGTGTCATACAGCCACTCCGGCGGGGTCCATGGCCAGTCGGTAGCCGCGCTTCACGACCGTGGCGACCATCCGGGGCTCACCGAGAGCGGTGCGCAGGCGGCCGATCGCGGTTTCCACGGCGTGCTCCTCGCCACCGCTGGGCAGGGCCGCCAACAGGTCACGACGGGACACCACCCGACCACGGGCGGCGGCCAGCACGCGCAGCACGGCCATCGGGGCGGGCGGGACGGGCCGCAGCTCGCCGTCCACCACGACGGCCTGGCCGCGCAGTTCGATGTCACGGGCGGCGATCCGGAGCCGGGTCGCCCTGGCGGGCAGTTCGAGGGTCAGCTCGCGCGCCAACGCGCCGATCCGGGCGCGGGCGGGCTGGACGACCGGGATCCCGGCCGCCACCAGCGGTCCGGCGGTGATCGAGCCGACGCCGACCACCAGGACTTCCTGCCGCAGCAAGGAGACCAGCTCGGGCAGCTTGCCCATGGCGCCCGCGACGCGCAGCACGGAGGCCGCGGCGGGGGCGCTGGTGAACGTCAGCGCGTCCACCTGGCCCGCCAGCACGGCCTCCAGCAGGCGTTCCAACGGCGCGGGGTCGGACGGGCCGGTCCACCGGTAGACGGGGACCGACACGACGTCCGCACCGGCCGCACGCAGCGCCGACGTGAACTCCGGCAGCGGCTCGCCGTGCAGCTGCACGGCGATGCGCAGACCGGAGACACCGGACCGGAGCAGGTGGTCCAGCAACTCCGCGTTGCTCTCACCCTCCGGCGACCACGCCTCCACCAGCCCGGCGGCACGCACCGCGCCCCGGGCCTTGGGCCCGCGCGCCAGCACCTGCGCCCCGGACAGCCGGGACAGCAGCCGGGCGCCCAGACCCCAGCCCTCGGCCGCCTCGACCCAGCCGCGGAAGCCGATGCCGGTGGTCGCCACGACGACGTCCACCGGTTCCTCCACCACGGTCCGGGTCGCGGCCAGCAGCTCCGCGTCGTCGGGCAGCGGCACGATCCGGATGGCGGGACCGTGCAGCACGGTCGCGCCCTTGCGTTCCAGCAGAGCGGAGAGCTCGTCGGCCCGCCGGGCGGCGGTCACACCTACCGTGTACCCGGCCAGCGGGGCGGCGTTCACGGCGACCCGACCTGGACGACGCCGTCGATCACGACCACGGGGTACACCGGCACCCCGGTCGAGGGGTCGTCCAGGCACTTGCCGGTGGTCAGCTCGAACGCCTCCTTGTAGACGGGCGACACGACCACGGGCACGCCGCCCCGGTCGCCGACGATCCCGCGCGACAGCACCGCCGCCCCGCTGAACGGATCGATGTTGCCCAGAGCGTGCACCGTCCCGGCGGAGGTGAGGAACACCGCCACCTGGGACCCGTCGGGGAGCAGGGCAGCCACCCCGCGGTCGGGCTGGAGGACGCTCAACTCGCACACAGGTGTCATCGGGAAACCTCCGCCTGATTTTCCGCTCCGCTGAAGGAAGGTACCCCCAGCAGAACGGGCACCTTCTGGCCGCGCTCTTCGCGGAAGGAGATGGTCGGGTCCGGCGTGCCGGGTGCGTTGACGAACGAGGTGAACCGGGCCAGCTTCTCCGGGTCCTCCAGCACGCCACGCCACTCGTCGGCGTAGTTGTCCACGTGCTTGGCCATCGCGGCCTCCAGGTCGGCGCAGATGCCGAGGCTGTCGTCCACGATGACCGCGCGCAGGTGGTCCAACCCACCTTCCAACGACTCGATCCAGGTCGAGGTGCGCTGCAACCGGTCCGCCGTGCGGATGTAGAACATCAGGAACCGGTCGATCAGCTTGATCAGCGTCTCGGTGTCCACATCGGACGCGATCAGGTCCGCGTGCCGCGGCGTGAAGCCGCCGTTGCCGCCGACGTAGAGGTTCCAGCCGTTCTCGGTGGCGATGACACCGAAGTCCTTGCCGCGCGCCTCCGCGCACTCGCGCGCGCAGCCGGACACGGCGGACTTGAGCTTGTGCGGCGACCGCAGGCCGCGGTAGCGCAGTTCCAGTTCGATGGCCAGCGACACCGAGTCCTGCACGCCGTACCGGCACCACGTGGTGCCGACGCACGACTTCACCGTGCGCAACGCCTTGCCGTAGGCGTGGCCGGATTCGAACCCGGCGTCCACCAGGCGCTTCCAGATCTGCGGCAACTGGTCGACGGTCGCGCCGAACAGGTCGATGCGCTGTCCGCCGGTGATCTTGGTGTAGAGGCCGAAGTCGCGGGCGACCTCGCCGATGACGATCAGCTTCTCCGGCGTGATCTCGCCGCCGGGGATGCGCGGCACGACCGAGTAGGTGCCGTTGCGCTGGAGGTTGGCCAGGAAGCGGTCGTTGGTGTCCTGGAGCGTGGCCTGCTCGCCCTCCAGCACGTGCCCGTTGTCCAGCGAAGCCAGGATGGAGGCGATGGCGGGCTTGCACAGGTCGCAGCCGCGACCGCGGCCGTGCCGCGAGATCAGCTCGGAGAACGTGGTGATGCCGGTCGAGCGGACGATCTCGAACAGGTCGGCGCGCGAGTGGTCGAAGTGCTCGCACAGCGCGCGGGACTGCTCGACGCCGCACTCGGACAGTAGCTTCTTCAGCAGCGGCACGCAGGAACCGCAGCCGGTGCCCGCCTTGGTGCAGGCCTTGATGCCCGGCACGTCGACGGCCTCACCGGAGTTGATCACGTCGACGATGTCCTGCTTGATCACCGCGTGGCAGGAGCACACCTGCGCGTCGTGCGGCAACGTCAGCTCGGGGCCGCCGCCCGCCGGTCCGATCAACGCCACCGGGTCGCCGGGCACGGGCCTGCCGACCAGCGGCCGCAGCATCGGGTACTTGGTCGCGTCGCCGACGAGGATGCCGCCGAGCAGGGTCTTCGCGTCGTCGGACACCACGACCTTGGCGTACGTGCCGGCCACGGCGTCGTTGACCACGACCTCCAGCGCGCCCTCCTCCTTGGCGTGCGCGTCGCCGAAGGAGGCGACGTCGACGCCGAGGAGCTTGAGCTTGGTGGACATGTCGGCTCCGGGGAATTCCGCTTCACCGCCGAGCAGGCGGTCGGCCACCACTTCGGCCATGGAGTACCCCGGGGCGACGAGTCCGTACACCATTCCGCCCAGATTGGCGCACTCGCCGATGGCGTAGATGTTCTCGTCGGACGTGCGGCAGGCCTGGTCGACGATGATCCCGCCGCGCTCGCCGACCTGCAGGCCGAAGGAGCGGGCGAGCTCGTCGCGCGGCCGGATGCCCGCGGAGAACACGACGACGTCCAGGTCGAGTTCGACGCCGTTGGACAGCTTGGCGATGAGCCGGTCGCCGTCCCGCTCGATGGAGGACGCGGACGTGCCGGTGTGGATGGTCAGGTCCAGCTTCTCCACCAGGCGCTTGAGCAGCCCGGCGCCGCCTTCGTCGACCTGCAGCGGCATCAGGCGCGGTCCGAGCTCGACCACGTGCGGCGAGATGCCCATGCCGCGCAACGCGTTCGCGGCCTCCAGCCCGAGCAGGCCGCCGCCGAGCACCATGCCCGCGTGCCGTCCGCTGCTGTGCGCCGCCTCCACGGTGGCGCGGATGCCGTCGAGGTCCTCGATGGTCCGGTAGACGTGACATCCGGGGAGGTCACGGCCGGGCACCGGCGGCACGAACGGCACCGAGCCGGTGGCCAGGACCAGCGCGTCGTAGGACTGCACCCGACCGCTCGTGGTGCGCACGACCTTGTTGTCCCGGTCGATGTGCACCACCTGGTCGTTCAGGTGCAGCTCCACGGCGTCGTCGTCGTGCGGCGCGAGGCTCAGCGAGTCCGCGTCCCAGTTGTCCACATAGGACGACAGGGCGACCCGGTCGTAGGCGGGGCGGGTCTCCTCGGCGAACACGACGATCCGCCACTGGTCGGTGACGTCCTTCTCGCGGAGAGCCTCCACGAGCCGGTGTCCGACCATTCCGTGACCGACGATCACAAGCGTTCGCGTCATGGGACCAATCCCTCCTTCTGCCCGGTCAATGCTCACCGGGCACCGTGTCGTGCACAGGTCGCGAATGTTGCGCAGGTGTTAAAGCAGCCTCACGCCGCACTTCAGAGGGTTGTGTGCGTCACACACCGGCGTAGGCGAGGCTCGGCCGGCTCGCGAGGACCCGGCGGCGCATGTAGAACCACCACGTGGTGACCACGCACAGGCCGTAGAAGACCAGGAACGCGGTCAGCGCCGGAACCAACGTCTTGCTGCCCTCCAGCGAGAACTTGAACACCAGGTTCACCAGCACACCGCCGAACGCGCCGACCGCGCCCGCGATGCCGACCACCGCGGCGGCCTGCCGCTTGGCCGACGCCACGTCGTCGCTCTGGGCCGCGAAGATCGCCGGGATCATCCGGTAGGTCGAGCCGTTGCCGACGCCCGCCAGCACGAACAGCGCGATGAACGAGCCGAAGAACAGCGTGAAGCTGCGGATGTCCAGGCTCACCAGCAGGCCGGTCGTGCCGATCCCGAGACCGACGAACGTCATCAGCGTGATCCGCGCGCCGCCGAACCGGTCGGACAGCCACCCGCCGAACGGCCTGCTCACCGAGCCGATGAGAGCGCCCAGGAACGCCAGGCCGACGAAGCTCTTGTAGTCCACGAAGCTCAGCTTGATCAGCGACGGGAACGCGAACGAGAAGCCGATGAACGAGCCGAACGTGCCGATGTAGAGGAACGACATCACCCACGTGTGCTTGTTCGACATCGCCTTCTTGTACGACGTGCCGTCCGGCTTGGCCTGGGTGAGGCTGTCCATGAAGAACCACGCGCACGCGGTGGCGAACACGACGAACGGGATCCAGAACAGCGCCGCGTAGGCCAGGTGCACGCCGGTGCCGATGGAGATCACGATCGGCACGACCAGCTGCACCATCGCCACGCCGAGGTTGCCGCCCGCCGCGTTGAGGCCGAGCGCCAGGCCCTTCTTGCCCTCCGGGTAGAAGAACGAGATGTTCGCCATGGAGGACGAGAAGTTGCCGCCGCCGAAGCCCATCGCGGCCGACGTGAGCAGGAAGAACCAGTACGGCGTGCCGGAGTTCGTCACCGCGATGATCAGCATCGTGCAGGGGATCAGCAGCAGGCCCGCGCTGACCGTGGTCCACGCCCTCCCGCCGAACTTCGGCACCGCGAACGTGTAGGGGATGCGCAGCACCGCGCCGACCAGGTTCGGCACGATCAGCAGCCAGAACGTCTGGCCGACGCTGAAGTTGAAGCCGACCGAGCCGAGGCTGACGACCACGATGCTCATCAGGCTCCACACGGTGAAGCCCAGGTTCTCCGCGAGGATCGAGAAGATCAGGTTCTTCCGGGCCACCTTCTTGCCGGTGCTCTCCCAGAACTGCGGGTCTTCCGGCTCCCAGTGGTCGATCCACCGGCCGCCGCGCTTCGCCTGCGGTGCAGGGCTGTCAGTGTCCACCATCGTGCTCATCGGACCTCCTGGACCACGTTTTCGTTGCGCAGACCGTAAGAACGGCGAGTTACCTGCTTGGGTGCACAGACGTGTCGCCGACGGCAACTCCGCCGCACATCAGGCCGACTGGGGCTGTGAGGCGGCGAGCCAGTCGACGATGCCGCACACGGCGTCCTTGCAGCCGCCACAGCCCGTGCTCGCGCGGGTGACCTCCGCGATCGCCGAGATCGTGGTCGCGCCCCCGCGCCAGGCGCTGACCAGTTGTCCCTTGCTGACCGTGTTGCACCGGCAGACCACCGCGGACGCGGGCAGGTCGGCCGGGCTGGCGGTGCTCTCGCCGGGCAGCGCGCGTCCCAGCAGCAGCGCGAGCCGGTCGGTCGGCGCGGGCAGGCCGCGGTCGAACAGCTGGGTGATGGCCGCCGCCGCGTCCGGCGCGCCCAGCACGATCGCGCCGGTGACCTTGTCGTCGCGCAGCACGAGCTTGGCGTACCGGCCGCGCGCCGGGTCCTGGAAGCACAGCACCTCGTCGTCCACCGAGTCGACGTCGACGTGCACGTCGCCCAACGCGGCCAGGTCGACGTCACGCGCCTTGAGCCTGGTCACGACGGTGGTGCCGGCGTAACGGGCGGCCGGCGCGACGCCGGTGAGCCGGTCGGCGAGCACGGCTGCCTGCTCCCACGCGGGTTGGACCAGGCCGGACACCGTGCCGACGTGCTGGGCGCAGTCGCCGATGGCGTGCACCCTGGGGTCGCTGGTGCGCAGCGCGTCGTCGACCAGGATCCCGCGGTCGACCTCGATGCCCGACTGCTCGGCCAGCCCGGTCTCCGCGCGCACGCCCGCCGAGACGACGACGAAGTCCGCGGGCACGTGCGTGCCGTCGTTGAGCTCCAGGCCCTCGCCGGGCGTGTACTTGGTGGCCAGCACGCCGAGCCGGAACTCGATGCCCAGACCCCGCAACGTCGTCGCCAGCACCCGGCCCGCGCCCGCGTCGAGCTGCCGTTCCATCAGGTGCTTGACCGGGTGCACCACGGTGACCAGGCAGCCACGGCCGGCCAGGCCGCGGGCGGCCTCCAGGCCGAGCAGCCCGCCGCCGATCACCGCGACCGGCGTGCCCGGTGACGCCTTCTCCACGATTTGGGCGCAGTCGTCCAGCGAGCGGAACGCCACCACGCCGGGCGCCAGGTCGCCGTTGCCGTTGAGCAGGCCGTCGGTCGGCGGCACCCACGACCGCGAACCGGTGGCCAGCACCAACGCGTCGTACGGCACCTCGGTGTCGTCCACGTGCACGACCCGGCGGGTCCGGTCGATCTTGGTGACGGTGCCGCCCAGCCGCAGGTCCACGTCGTGCTTGGCGGCCCAGTCCGTGCCGTGCAGGCGCACGGCGTCCGGCGTCAGCGACCCGGCCACCACGCTGGACAGCAGCACCCGGTTGTACGCGGGGTGCGACTCGTCGCCCAACACGGTCACCGAGACCCGTTCCGCCTTCGGATCGCGGCGGCGGATCTCGTCGGCCAGCCTGGCGCCGGCCATGCCGTAGCCCACGATGACAACGTTCCTCATACCGACTCCAATCGGACCGCGCACACCTTGAACTCGGGCATCCGGCTGGTGGGGTCCAGCACCGGGTTGGTCAGCAGGTTGGCCCGGCCCTCGCCCGCGTAGTGGAAGGGCAGGAACACGACGTCGATCCGCATCGACGGCACGCAGCGCACCCGCGCCAAGGTCCGCCCGCGCCGGGACACCACGGCGGCCAGCTGGCCGTTGTCGAGACCGGCCCTGGTGGCGGTGTCCGGGTGCACCTCCACGTACGCCTCCGGCTCGGCCCGGTTCAGCTCGCCCACGAGCCGGGTCTGCGCGCCGGACTGGTAGTGCTGGAGCACCCGGCCGGTGGTGGCCTGCAACGGGTAGTCGGCGTCCGGCATCTCCGCCGGTCCGCGGTGCTCGACCGGGATGAACCTGGCCAGGCCGTCCGGGTGGGCGAAGCGGTCCAGGAAGTTGCGCGGCGTGCTCTCCCCGACCACGGGCCAGTGCAGGGCCTCGCCCTGGCGCAGGCGTTCGTAGGTGACGCCGGAGTAGTCGGCCGCACCGCCCTTGGACGCCCGGCGCAGCTCCTCGAACACCACCTCGGGCTCGGTCGGGAACCGCTCGGCGGGCTGGCCGAGGCGGGTGGCGAGGCCCTGCAGCACGTCGAGGTCGCTGCGCACGCCCTCGGGCGGGGCCACGGCCACCTGGCGCAGCAGGATGCGGCCTTCGAGGTTGGTCATCGTGCCGCTCTCCTCCGCCCACTGCGTGATCGGCAGCACGACGTCGGCGACCGCGGCCGTCTCCGACAGCACCAGGTCCGCCACGACCAGCAGGTCCAGCGCCTTGAGCCGGTCGGCGACGTGCTGGGAGCGCGGTGCGGAGACGATGACGTTGCTGCCGAACACCAGCAGCGCCTTCGGGCCGTTCGGCTGGCCGAGGGCGTCGAGGAGCTCGTACGCCGAACGACCCGGTCCGGGCAGGTCGTCCACGCCCCAGATGTTCATGATGTGGTCGCGGGCCGCCGGGTCGTCGATCTTGCGGTAGCCGGGGAGCTGGTCGGCCTTCTGACCGTGCTCACGCCCGCCCTGGCCGTTGCCCTGGCCGGTGAGGCAGCCGTAGCCGGAGCCCTTGGTCCCGGGCAGGCCGAGCGCGAGGGCCAGGTTGATCCACGCCGAGACGGTGTCCGCGCCGCTGGCGTGCTGCTCGGTGCCGCGGCCGGTGAGGATGTAGGCGTTGTGGGCCTCGGCCAGGATGCGCACGGCCGCGCGCTGGTCGGCGACCGGCACGCCGGTGACCCGCTCGACCCGTTCCGGCCACCACGTCGCGGCGATGCGCCACGCGTCGTCGAAGCCGGTGGTGCGCTCGGCCAGGTACTCCTTGTCCAGGTGGCTGTCGGCGACGGCGGTGTGCAGCAGGCCCAGGGCCAGCGCCAGGTCCGTGCCGGGCGCCGGTTGCAGGTGCAGGGTGGCGAGTTCGGCGGTGGCCGTGCGGCGGGGGTCGATGACGATCAGTTCGGCGTTCCTCAGGTGCTGCACGAACGGCGGCATGGTCTCCGCCGGGTTGCCGCCGACCAGCAGGATCGCGTTCGCGTGGTCCAGGTCGGTGACCGGGAACGGCATGCCGCGGTCCAGCCCGAACGCCTTCATGCCCGCCGCCGCGGCGCTCGACATGCAGAACCGGCCGTTGTAGTCGATCTGCGAGGTGCCCAGCGCGACCCGGGCGAACTTGCCGAGCAGGTACGACTTCTCGTTGGTCAGCCCGCCGCCGCCGAACACGCCGACCGAGTCGGGGCCGTGGGTCTCCCGCAGGTCCCGGAGCTTGTCGGCGATCAGGTCGAGGGCCTCGCCCCACGTGGCCGGGCGCAGCTCACCGTCCCGGCGGACCAGGGGCGTGGTCAGCCGGTGGGGCGAGGTCAGCAGCTCTGCCGACGTCCAGCCCTTCTGGCACAGGCCGCCGCGGTTGGTCGGGAACTCCCGCGGCGACACCCTGCCGTTGTCGATGGACATCGCGCACTGGAGCGCGCAGTACGGACAGTGCGTGTCGATTCTGGGGGAGTCGGTCACGCGTCCGACGGTAAGAAAGGCCTGTTAACGGCAGAACGTGGAATGTTTCATCCAGGGGAACTTGACTGCTCAGCACGCCTGCGATGAGGGTGAGGTCACAGCAGTTCGACGACCCGTGCGGCCGTTCGCTCGAGCCCGACGAGAGATTGTGGGCTCGACCGGGGGTGCAGTGCGTGGACCGCGAGGCGGAACAGGGTCGCCCGCAGGAGGATCTGCGGCCACTCGTCCAGGTGCGCCCAGCGCCGGAGGATGCCGTGATCCGCGCCACCCCAGGCGAGCGCGTCGACCACGACGACCGCCGCGCCGTACGTGCCAGGACGCCAGTAGGCGACGAAGTCGATGATCGCGGGGGCCGCGTCACCCGCGAACAGCACGTTGCCGAACAGGTCGCCGTGCACGACCTGCGGCTTGAGCTGGACGGGCTTGCGGTAGCCCGCGCACAGCTCGAACAACCGACCGCCCAGGTCGGGGTCGAGGTCGACCTTCTCCTCGTCCCACGCGCAGCGGTCGGCCGTGGCGAACAGGTCGGTGCGCGCGTCCAGGAACCGCGGTCTGGTCAGCTCGGCGGTCGCCCGGTGGAGCTTGACGGCGACGTCCACGACCTCGTCGTGCCTCGGCTCGGCCCGGCCGGACAGGTACTTGGTCGCCGCCCAGCCGCCCACGACGTACCGGCCGTCGGTGGAGCGCAGGGGTCTGGCGACGCGGAGGTTGTCGACTTCGAGCGTGTCGAGGGTCTTGGCGACCCAGGTGGCCTCGGCCGGCTTGCCCGCCGGGCGGATGGCCGCGTCACCGCACCGCCACACCGGACCACCGTCGATCAACTCCGGCTCGGCGTCCCGCGCGCCGAACGCAGCACGCACGTGCGACGGTGGCGGCTCCGGAGTCGAGGTCACGCCGGCACGCTACCTGCACTCGGCGCGGTGTTGGTGGACCTCGGACCCCGAACATGTGGTGTCCACACCTTCGACCTGTCCGCAAAAGTGCGGTCTCAGCGTGAAGTCCAGGTCACAGTGACAGAAGTCACCCGGGGCCGCCTCGCGAACGAGACGGCCCCGGGTGACTTCGCAGTTGTCCACAGGCGGGCGTTCGACCGTCGCGGACCGTCCGCCCTGCCTGGCAGGATCAAGATCAGGGGATCCCCTGGCGGGGACCCCTGCGAAGCGTCGGTTCAGTAGGTCGGCAGCGAGGGGTCGACCTCGCGGGCCCACGCCAGCACGCCGCCGCCCACGTGCACGGCGTCCTTGAACCCGGCCCGGTGCAGGGCGGCCAGCGCCTCCGCCGAACGGGCGCCGGACTTGCAGTGCAGCACCAGCGGCTTGTCCTGCGGCAGCTCCGCGAACGCCTCGCCCGACAGGATGCGGTCCTTCGGGATCAGCACCGAGCCGGGGATCTTCACGATCTCGTACTCGTGCGGCTCGCGGACGTCCACCAGCAGGAAGTCGTCGCCGGCGTCCTGCTTCTGCTTCAGCTCCAGCGGCGTGATCGTGTTGCCCGCCGCGGCCTGCTGGGCGTCGTCGGACACCACACCGCAGAACGCGTCGTAGTCGATCAGCTCGGTGATCTTGACGCTCTCCGGGTCCTTGCGGATCTTGATGGTCCGGTAGGACATCTCCAGGGCGTCGTACACCATGAGCCGGCCGAGCAGCGGGTCGCCGATGCCGGTCAGCAGCTTGATCGCCTCGGTCACCATGATCGAGCCGATCGACGCGCACAGCACGCCCAGCACGCCACCCTCCGCGCACGACGGCACCATGCCGGGCGGCGGCGGCTCGGGGTAGAGGTCGCGGTAGTTCAGGCCCTGGCCGTCCGGCGCGTCCTCCCAGAAGACGCTGACCTGGCCCTCGAACCGGAAGATCGAGCCCCACACGTACGGCTTGCCGAGCAGCACGGCCGCGTCGTTGACCAGGTACCGGGTGGCGAAGTTGTCCGTGCCGTCCAGGATCAGGTCGTAGTCCCGGAAGATGTCGAGCACGTTCTCCGAGTTCAGGTGGGTCTGGTGCAGCACCACCTTCACGAACGGGTTGATCTCGGCCACCGAGTCGCGCGCGGACTCCGCCTTCGGCTTGCCGATGTCGGACTGACCGTGGATGACCTGACGCTGGAGGTTCGACTCGTCGACGATGTCGAAGTCGACCACGCCCAGCGTGCCGACGCCCGCCGCGGCCAGGTAGAGCAGGGCCGGGCTGCCCAGGCCACCGGCCCCGACGACCAGCACCTTCGCGTTCTTCAGCCGCTTCTGCCCGTCGACCCCGACATCCGGGATGATCAGGTGGCGGCTGTACCGCGCGACCTCTTCCTTGGTCAGCTCCGCTGCGGGCTCCACGAGCGGCGGAAGCGCCATCTGAGTCCTCCTCGACGAAACATGTCCTCTACCGACGGACAACACCAGCCTGCCCGTCCGTCTTCCCCGATGGGAAGTCGTCCCAAGGCGCGGGACGCCCAGCTCGCCACCCCCGCGAGGTCGCCGTCGGTCGTTCGCGACTCATTTTCCGGCGATCACGCTCTTCGACCGTCGGAAAATCAGGCGCGAGCGACCGACCTCCCGGGCGACCGGGCCCGCGACGCCGGAGGCGGCGCAATCCAACACAGCTACTGGGGTGCGACGGGGAACGGGTTGGGTGTGCACACCAGGCCGTTGGCCTCCACCGCGTAGCGGTTGGACGAGTCCACCGAGTTCAGCTGGGCGACGTAGTCGTTGGCGACCCCGAACGACTGCTGCATCATCACCGGCGCGGCCTTGCCGTTCTCCTTGCAGCCTTCGTGCTGGATGTCGAGCACGTGGCCGACCTCGTGGTTGATCGCGTAGTTCCGGTACGCGCCCAGGTCGCTGCCGTACACCTTGGCGCCCCGCACCCACCGGGCGGTGTTGATGATGACCCGCTTGGTGAGCCGGTGCCAGCACGACGACTCGAACTGGATCTGGAACCCGCACAGGGCGTGCGTGGTGTTCGTGGTGGTCAAGCTCACGGTGAAGTCGACCGGGCCGCCCTCGACCCGCTGCACGGCCACCTGGCCGGTGCCGATCCAGCTGCGCGGGTCGGACAGGAACCCGTCGACGGTCCGGGCGAACGCGTCCCGGTCGCCGCCGTAGTCGGCCGGCTCGACGCCGTCCTCGATGGCGATCGCGTACTTGTACAGCTTGCCGGTGCCGGCCTGCGGAGTGCCGCCGGGGACGACCGCCCACGTGCCGGCGCCCTGCTCGGAGTACTTCGGCCCGTCCGGCAGCTGCGCGGTCGGGAAGTTCTTCAGGTCCACGTCGACCGGCGGCTTCTCGGTGGCCGCGGGAGGACCGGTGGAGGACGTCGCCGCCGCCGTCGCACCGGTGGCCGTGTCGGTGCCTGCGCCCGTCTCGCCGATCTTCGTCGGCACGGCGGTGTCCAGCACCACCAAGGCGGTGAGCACGAGCAGCACGGGAATGGCGTAGATGCGCCAGCCGTAGCTCGCGATCAGGCCTTTCACGCCCCTGCGACGCTTGCGGTGCTTCCGGCCGGCCGGTTCCCAGGACGCCGCCAGCGGCTCCGCGCCCGTGCGGCGCGTGCCGCGGCGGTAGCGCTCTTCGGACAGCGGCGGTCGGTCATCAGAGGACGGCGCCGTGTCACGCTCGCCCTGCGACGTCCGGTTCACGGCAACCAGGGTGCCACAACCTCCCCCCTACAGCGGAGCGCAGGTGACCTGCGCGTCACCGACCGGCTGAACCGATCCACGTCACCACTCCCGCCGCTCGACCGCCTCCCACATGCCCAGCACCGCGCGGGCCACGGACACCGGCCGCTCCATCTGCGCCACGTGCCCGGTCCGCGGCAGCACGAGCAGCCGACCGCGCGGGATCAGCCGGGCCACCCTCGGCGCCTTGCGCACGCTGACCAGCCGGTCCTCGGTGCCCCACACGACCAGCGTCGGCGCGGTGATCTTCGGCGGCAGCAGCCACATCGACTTCGACCGCGGCACCAGCCAGGTGCGGATCAGGTCGATCGTGCTGCGGCTCAGCGCGTTGCCCGCCCACGCCTGCGCGGACCGCTCGGTGTACTCCTCCTCGCTCTGCTCGATCCGGTTCGCCGGCACCGAGTGGGGGTTCGCGAAGCACAGCCGGAGCATCTGGTGGGTGCGCTCACGCGGCGACACGGCGGCCAGCTGCTCCCGCACCCGCGGGCCCACGACCGGCAGGAACGCCAGCGGCAGCCGCCGGTCGGACACCCGGCGCAGGCTCGGCCGCAGGTCGGGCACGGCGGGCGAGATCAGCGTCAGGGTGCGCACCAGGTCGGGCCGGGTGGAGGCGACCATCAACGTGATCGCGCCGCCCATCGAGTTGCCGAACAGGTGCACGGGGTGTGAGCCGAGCGACTCGATGTACTCGATGACGACCCGCGCGTGGGTGGCCATCCGGAAGTCGTAGCCGTCGATCGGCTCCGACCGGCCGAACCCCGGCAGGTCCAGCGCGTGACCCTCGACGTGCTCGGAGAGCTGCGCGGCCAGGTCGGTCCAGTTCGTCGCCGAACCGCCCAGCCCGTGCACGTAGACGGCCGTCGACCCGGCCGGTCCGGGTGTGCGCCGGACGTGCATGCTGTGCCCGCCGACCTGGACGTAGTCACCTGGCCACGGCTGGATCGTTGTGTCCAGGGCAGGCAGCGACGCGGAGGACAGCGGCACGTGGGTGATGGCGGTTCGGCGCGCCTCCAGGATGTCGGTCACCACTCCAGGATGCCTGCTCGGACGTCCGGTGAAACGAGAAGCTTTCCCGAAACGCTGCTACCAGCGAGTAAGGTTGCCGACGAGCCGGAAGGGCAACCCCTTTCCGGTTCCGTGATGATTGGTTGGCTGGAGGCACCATGACGGAGACGGCCCAGACTGCGGTCGGGCACCACGGCGGCGCGGCGGGGCGGGGTGTACGACTCCCACGCACCGCTCGACGTGCCCAGTTGCTGGCCGCGGCGCAGGACGTGTTCGTGACCAACGGCTACCACGCCGCCGCGATGGACGAGATCGCCGAGCGCGCCGGGGTCAGCAAGCCGGTGCTCTACCAGCACTTCCCCGGCAAGCTCGAGCTGTACATGGCGCTGCTGGAGTCCCACGTGGACGAGTTGGTGAACCGCGTTCGCGGTGCGCTGGCGTCCACCACGGACAACAAGCAGCGGGTCAAGGCCGCGGTCGCCGCGTTCTACGACTTCGTGGACGGCGAGGGCCAGGCGTTCCGGATGGTGTTCGAATCGGACCTGCGCGGCGAGCCCGCGGTGGCGCGCGCCGTGGAGCGGGCGACGACGGACAGCGTGGACGCGATCACCGACACGATCACCTCCGACGCCGGCCTGGACGAGCACCGCGCCCGGCTGCTGGCGGTGGGTTTGGTCGGCTTGAGCCAGGTGACGGCACGGGCGTGGCTGGCGGACGACCGGAAGCTGGCGAAGGAAGACGCGGTGGCGCTGATCTCCAACCTGGCTTGGCGGGGCATCGGCGGCGGCTTCCCGCTGCAGCACTGACGTCGTTGCGGCGCTGAGTTGCGGCACTGAGTCGCGGCGCTGAGTCGTTGCGGCACCGAGTCGCGGCACTGAGTTGCCGAGCTCGGCATCGAGCAGGCGAGTGGGGCCGTCCCCCCGACACGGCCCCACTCGTCGTCCACCGCGGCGCCCGGTTGTCCACAGCGGCGCTCGTTGTCCACAGGCCGGGCGCGACCGCGCGTGATTGTCGGTGCGAGCCGGCAGGATCAAAACAAGGGTTCCCCTTGCCGGGGGGACCCTGGGTCAACGGCGGCCACGGGCGATTGCGGTGATGTGTGCCGCGACCTCGTTGGCCCTCTCCAAAGGCAGCATGTGGCCTGCGCCCGGGTAGATCACCAGCTCGGCGTGCGGTAGTTCGTCGGCGAGCACCCGCGCGTGCCGCAACGGCGTGAGCCGGTCCTCCGCGCCCGCCAGCACCACCGACGGGATGCAGGCGAACTCGGCCAGCGCCTTGCGCCGGTCGTGCGCGTCCAGCGAGTCGCGGAACCCGACCATGCTCACCGGGTGGCACCGGCCGACCATGGCGGCGGTCATCGCGACGTACCGCCACGGCGGCCGCTTGCCGAACAGCAGCCACCTCAGCCCCGGCCGGGCGACCTCCGTGCGGCGGAGCAGCTCCGCCCGCCGCAACCGGGCGATCCGCCGGTTGACCGCCTTCTCCCCCGCCGCCAACGCCCGCCCGAACGCGCCGGGCAGCCCCAGCGTCGCCCCCGCAAGTTCACCCGAAGAGGTGGCCACCAGCACGACGCCGGCGACGCGGTCGAGCAGCGAGGGGTGCTGCTCGGCCAACGCCATGATCATCATGCCGCCCATCGAGTGCCCGACCAGCACGATCCGCCCGGTGGGCACCCGTGCCGCGATCACCTCGGCCAGGTCGTCCGCACACCGCGCGATGGTCGCCGTCCCGACCGGCGCGGGCGCCGAGCCGCCGTGCCCCCGGTGGTCGTACCGCAGCACGCGCCCCGGCAGACCGGACGCCACCAGGTCCCACGACGTGTGGTCCAACGTCCAGCCGTGCAGCAGCACGGTGGTCGTACCCGCGTCCCGAGGCCCGCTGTCCACGACGCGCAACGCGGTGCCGTCCGAGGTCACGAACCGGTGATCGGCCCCTCGCGCCCGATTGCCGGCCCTGCCGACGGGCGGCGCACTCGTCCGGCCGCTCATCCGAGCAGGAACGACCGACGCCACGCCCGCATCCCCGGCTTGCCGACCAGCCCGACCTCGTCCAGGAACTTCATGATCCGCTCGCCCGACCAGCGGATCGTCTCCTGCCAGTGCGGGTTGCCCAGCGCGACCTTGTGCGCCTCGTCCTGGTCCAGCCCGACGGCCGAGTACACGTCCGGGTTGATGAGCGACCGGGTGATGAACATGGACGTCGTCGCGATGAGCCACCGCTGGTAGGGCAGCTCCTTCCGGGTCAGCCCCTCCATGCCGCGGACGACCTCCTCCCGCGCGAACCGCACGTGCCGGGCCTCTTCGAGCACGTGGATCCGGTTGACCATGCGCACCAGCGGCTGCACGGTCTCGTCGGCCATCGTCTCGCGCTGCAGCCGGTCCAGGACCTCCTCGGCGACCAGGATCGACCCGTACAGCGCGGGCCCGTAGCCGATCACCGGGAGCAGTTTGCCCAGCTGGTAGGTGTACTGGCGGGGGCCGTAGGGCGGGCAGCCGATCCGCTCGACCATGCGGGCGAACATCGTGGAGTGCCGGCACTCGTCGGCGACCTCGGTCAGCGCGTACTGGGCGTGCTTGGTCGTCGGGTCCGAGCGGTAGACCTCCTTGAGCAGCATCTGCATCAGCAGGATCTCGAACCACAGGCCGACGCTGGCCACGCTGGCGACCTCGTGCCGCGACAGGTCGATGCGCTGCTCCGCGCTCATCCGGTCCCACAGCTGCGTGCCGTAGAGCGAGCACCGGTGCTCCGGGGTGTACCGCAGGCCGTCCACCAGCGGTGCGGACCAGTCGATGTCGACCTCGGGGTCGTAGAACTTGTCGGCCGAGGAGTTGAGCAGACGTTCGGCGGTCTTCTCGCGATCCGCGACCTTCAAGGTCTTCGTCATCGGGTCCCTCCCCGGTCCAGTTATCTGTAACTTGAGGTAACGGTTACTTCTGGTAGCGTGCGTCACATGGCTCGAACTGTCAAGGCCGGCGGCACGGACGCGCGCCGAGAACGGTGGAAGGGGCACCGCGAGGCGCGGCGCGCCGAGTTCGTGGAGGCGACCATCCGCGCCGTCGCCCAACACGGCCCGGACGTGGGCATGGACGAGATCGCCGCCGAGGCGGGCGTCAGCAAACCGGTGCTCTACCGGCACTTCGTGGACAAGTCCGACCTCTACCTCGCGGTCGGGCAGCGCGGCACCGAGATGCTGATGGACCGGCTCGGACCCGCCATCAGCCAGGAAGGGCCCATCCGCACGCGGATCAAGCGGATCGTCGACGCCTACCTGTCGGTGATCGAGGAGCACCCCAACCTGTACCGGTTCGTGGTGCGCAAGTCGTTCACCGACCGGCCGGTCGAGCAGGACGTGGTCAACGAGGACAAGCAGATGATCGCGGCGGCCCTGGCCCGGCTGCTCGGCGACTACCTGCGCGGGTTCGGGATGGACTCCGGCGGCGCCGAGCCGTGGGCGCACGCGCTGGTCGGCATGGTGCAGAACGCGGGTGACTGGTGGCTCGACCGGCAGTCGATGACGCGGGCGAGCCTGAGCGACTACCTGACCACGATCATCTGGCACGCCATCGACGGCCCGCTCCGCTCCGCGGGCGTGGAACTCGACCCGGACGCGCCGCTGACCACCGGCTTCAGCGAAACGGACCCGTCGGGTGAGCCCCGGTTGCGGCTCGTCGACGTCAAGGCCGAGGAGGCGTGATGTCGGAGGAGCACGAGCACGGCGAAGAGGGGTACACCGGCGCGGCCGTGCTGGTGTTCGACGAACGGGAGGTGCCGGTGGACGTCGAGCTGCGCGGCTACTTCCAGCCCATCGACGGCCGCTACCACTGGTACGGCCGGGTCGGCGCGAACGAGCAGGTCACCGAGCTGGTGGAGGGTGGTGCGCGGACCGCGCTGCTGCGCACGCCCGACGGCACGGCGACCGGGTCGTTGACCGACCCCGACCCCTGGCGGCGCTACCGGGTGGCGGGCGTCTCGACCCCGCCGTTCACGGTCGGCTGACAGGGGCGAAAAACGCAGAAGGGGCACCCGATCGGGTGCCCCTTCCGGCGTTCGACGTTCTCGGCGGAACCCGGTCGCCCGATCCGTCGCCTCAGTCCCGTCGCCTCAGTCGCCCGAGACGAAACCGACCCGGCGCTGGTCGCTCGGACCGATCTCCACGTACGCGATGCGCGCCGCGGGCACCACGTAACGGGCGCCCTTCGTGTCGACCAGCACGAGCTGGCCGGTGCCCGCCTTCAGAGCGTCCGCGACCTGAGCCTCGACCTCTTCGGGGGTGAGCCCGCTGGACACCACGAGCTCCCGCGGGCTGTCCGCGATCCCGACCCTGACCTCCACGCTGACCTCCGTGCGGCGTTGATGGCTTTCGAAACCCAACCCTAGCCGAGCCCGAGCGTCGTCATGCGCCGCGTGTGGCTCTGCTGGAGGCGGCGGAACAGCGCCGCGATGCCCGCCAGGTCGCCGGAGCCGCGCACGATGAGCTCGGCGAGCCCGTCCCGCTCCGCCACCACGTACTGGGCCTGCGTCAACGCCTCGCCGAGCAGCCGGCGACCCCACAACGTGAGCCGGTCGCGCAGTTTCGGGTCGGTGCCGCAGGCGGCCCGGACTTCGCGTTCGGCGAACGCCGAGTGCCCCGTGTCCGCCAGCACCGCGAGCACCAGCTCCTTGGTCGGCGCGTCCAGCCACTCGGCGACCTCGCGGTAGAAGTCGGCCGCCAGACCGTCCCCGACGTAGACCTTGACCAACGACTCCAGCCACGACCTCGGCGCGGTCGAGGTGTGGAACGCGTCGAAGCCCGCGGCGAACGGCCGCATGGCCTCCTCGAGCGAGTGGCCCCGGTCGGCCAGGTACTGCTCGATCAGCGTGAAGTGACCGATCTCGGCCGCCGCCATCTGCGCCAACGCGGCGCGCCCGGCCAGCGTGGGCGCGGTGCGCGCGTCCTCCGCCATCCGGTCGAACGCGGAAAGCTCGCCGTACGCGAGCGCGCCCAGGAGGTCCACGACCCCCTCGGCCACCTGGTCCCCTTCACCCACGGCAACCGCCTGACCAGCCGCTCGATCCACTCCCGGGTCGCTCATGGCAGAAAGCCTAGTCGCGTGTCGTTCACAACACCCCAGGCACGCGAAACCGCACTCGACCTCGTGTTCCAGCCCGATCGGCCTAGTCGCCGGGTAGACTCGATAGTTGACGCCCGGCGCGGCGCGGCCCAGTGGGGGCTCGCAGCGGTGCCGAAGGCTGAACTGCGGCGGCACCGTGCCGCCAGGAGAGGGTGCGCGCATACCTCGCTGGCCCTCCCGCGACCCGCCCTGGCCCCTAGCGGTGGCCTGTGACCGGCGGTGACGCGGTCGAGCGGCCCGTACAGGCCGTGCGCGCTGGTACGAGAGAGGCGATCACCCTGACCGCGACGAACGAAGAGACCCATATCGACCCGGTGGCCTTGGAACACAGCGAGGCGGGTGTGCCCGCCGAGGACACCTCCCACCCGCTCGTGGCCGACGCCCCGGTCAAACCCGATTCGCCCACCTTCGGCGAGCTGGGCGTGCGCGAGGAGATCGTGCGCGCGCTGGCCGAGGCGGGCATCCACCGCACGTTCGCCATCCAGGAGCTGACCCTGCCGCTGGCGTTGGCCGGCGACGACGTCATCGGCCAGGCCCGCACGGGCACCGGCAAGACCCTGGGCTTCGGCATCCCGCTGCTCCAGCGCATCACCGTTCCGGGTGACGGCACGCCGCAGGCGCTGGTCGTCGTCCCGACGCGTGAGCTGTGCCTCCAGGTCACCCACGACCTGACCGACGCGGCGAAGCACCTCGGTGTGCGGGTGCTGGCCATCTACGGCGGCCGGCCGTACGAGCCGCAGATCGCGGCGCTCCGCAAGGGCGTCGACGTGGTCGTCGGCACCCCGGGCCGACTGCTGGACCTGGCCGAACAGCGCCACCTGGTGCTCGGCAAGGTGCGCAGCCTGGTGCTCGACGAGGCCGACGAGATGCTCGACCTGGGCTTCCTGCCGGACATCGAGCGGATCCTGCGCATGGTGCCGGACGAGCGGCAGACCATGCTGTTCTCGGCGACCATGCCCGGCCCGATCATCACGCTGGCGCGGACGTTCCTCAACCAGCCCACGCACGTGCGGGCCGAGGAGAACGACGCGGGCGCCATCCACGAGCGCACCGAGCAGTTCGTCTACCGGGCGCACGCGCTCGACAAGTCGGAGCTGCTGGCGCGCGCGCTGCAGGCCCGCGAGCGCGGCCTGTCCATGGTCTTCACCCGCACCAAGCGCACCGCGCAGAAGGTGGCGGACGAGCTGGTCGAACGCGGTTTCGCGGCGGCGGCCGTGCACGGCGACCTCGGTCAGGGCGCGCGTGAGCAGGCGCTGCGGGCGTTCCGGTCCGGCAAGATCGACGTGCTGGTGGCGACCGACGTGGCGGCGCGCGGTATCGACGTCGAGGGCGTCACGCACGTCATCAACTACCAGTGCCCCGAGGACGAGAAGACCTACGTGCACCGCATCGGCCGCACGGGTCGCGCGGGGCGCACGGGTGTCGCGGTCACGCTGGTGGACTGGGACGAGATGCCGCGCTGGAAGATGATCAGCGACGCGCTCAACCTGGGCAAGCCTGAGCCGGTGGAGACGTACTCGACGTCGGACCACCTGTTCGCGGAACTCGACATCCCGTCGGGTTCGACCGGTCGGCTGCCGTTGGGTCAGCGCACGCGCGCGGGCCTCGACGCCGAGCCGGAGGAGAACCTGAAGGGCGAGAAGAAGACGCGCAAGCGCCGCCGCACCGGCCGTGCGGGCGGCGACGCCGCACCGGCGCCGGAGACCAGCTCGAACGCCGGCAGCGGTAGCAGCACCACCGGCTCCGGCTCGGGTGAGGAAGGCGGCACCCGCCCACGCCGTCGCCGCCGCAGCCGTGCGGGTGTCGCGGCGAGCGAGAACGGTCAGGCGTCCGAGGCATCGGCCGAGGTCACCGCGGGTGCGCCGGAGTCGGCGTCCACCGGTACCGCGCCGTCGTCCGCCGAGGGCGAGCGCCCGCGCAGGCGCAGGCGTCGCCGCACGACCGGCGGCGGCGAGTCAGGCGAGTCCGCACCGGCGGAGTAGGGAACAATCGTGGTGGGCAGCGCGACCTCGAGCGCTGCCCGGCCCGGTAGCAACACAATCGGGTGATCATGGCCCGACGATGTACGGATAACGCCGTTATCAAGCACTTCGAACGTCGGTTAAAACGAGGCGCCCCCGAACCACCCCGGCACCCCGCAACTCCCCACCCGCCGGGATGACACTCGGGGTCGCGAAGAAGTGAAGAAGCCCGGCCCCAGCCGGACACGGCCCACGACCGGCCCACGACCTGGCCGGCGGACTCTGACCCGGGCTCGGCGGGCCCCACGACCAGACTTGGGCCAGCCGGACTCGGGCCAGCCGGACTCGGCGCGGACGCGACCAGCACAGACGGCCCCCGCGCGGACCGGACCCAGCTCCGGCCCCGGACGTCGGCGCAGGCCCCGACCGCGGCGCGGACCGGCCCAGGCATGGTCCTGGACGTCGGCGCGGAACGGGCCCCGGCGAGCCACCGAACGCGCGTGCGGTGTGTGCGGCGGCGGCGACTTCGGCCGCCCTCACACCGACCTCTTCCCAGTGGTGGCAGCATGTCGCCAGACCGAACGCGATAGATCACCGACCATCGGGAGCCGGGCAGTGGGCCAGCCGGAGCAGGCGGAGTCGAACGGGCAGGTCGTGCTGGACGAGGACGTCCTGGCCGAGCCCATCGAGCCGCAGGACGACGACGACCCCGCGGAGCCGCCGCCCGCCCGGTCGTGGCGCACCAAGGGCGATTTCATCGGCCTGACGCTGGTCGTGGTCGGGGTGCTGGTGGCGAGCCTGGTCGTGTGGCTCACCAGCGACGCCCGCAACACCACCAGCCAGACCGGCCCGTCCCAGATCACCCCGCTGCAACCGTTGACCACGCTGCCGCCGTCGCTCTCCGAGATCTGGCGTGCGCCCAGCAGTGCGACCCCCGTTCCGGTGAACCTCGACTCGATCGTGGTCACGGGTGACGGTGGCGAGGTCGTCGGCCACGACGCGCTGACCGGCGACGTCCGCTGGCGCTACGCCCGCGACTGGCCCCTGTGCACCGTCTCCACGGCCTGGGGCCGGGTGTTCGCGGTGCACCGCAAGGACACCAACTGCTCCGAGGTCACCACCCTCGACACCGCCTCCGGCAAGCGCGGCCCGCAGCGCAACGGCGACGCCGAACTCGGCACCCGCCTGCTGAACGAGGGCTCACACGTCCTCACCACCGGCGAGACGTTCGCCGAGGTCTACCGCCGAGACGACCTGGTCCGCTCGATGGAGTACGGCCAACTGCGCGCCATCGTGAACCCGAACAAGCAGCCGCGCACCAACTGCACGTACGGCTCGTTCGCGGTCACCGGCGGCAAGATCGCGTTGATCGAGCGCTGCCCCACGCAGGACCCGTCCGACCGGCTCACCGTGCTCAAGCCGAACCCCGAGAAGTCCGACGAGCCGCAGGTCATCAGCACCGCGGTGATCGGGGAGAAGAACGCCCGGGTGATCGCGGTGACCGCCAACCGGGTCGCGGTGGCCGCGCCGGGCCGGATCGTCGTGTTCGACTCCGAGACCGGTGGCCTGGTCGCGAACTACCCGGTCGACGTCACCGCCGAGGAACTGGCGGGCGACCCGCCCGGCCGGGTGGTGTCGACCTTCACCAGCACCGCGAACATCTACTGGTTCACCGGGTCGAAGACGGTGGCGCTGTCGCTGTCCGACCTGAACCCGCTGTGGACCGCGAACAACACCCTCGGTCCGGGCACCACGCTCGTCGGCCGGCTGCTGGTTCCGGTCGCGGACGGGCTGAAGGTGCTCGACCAGGTCACCGGCGCGGAAGCCGCTTCGATCCAGATCAACCGCAACGGCTACACCGGCCCGATCGAGATGGCCACCGAAGGGCCGATCGTGCTGGAGCAGCGGGGTGGCACGCTCGTCGCACTCCGGTAGCCACGATCGCTCACGATCACTGCCGTACCTGCGGTGAACGCGGCGACTGCGACAAGCACCAGCGCCCGCGCGGCGAGTGGGGCAGACTGCGAGACGTGCACTCGCAGTTCAGCCCGCACCGCGCGGAACGCGTGGGCCTGCCCGGCCGGCACGGCCCGATCGCGGCCCTCCGCGCGCCCGCCGCCGGGCATGACCTCGGCGCCACCGCGCTGCTGATCCCCGGCTACACCGGGTCCAAAGAGGACTTCGCACCCCTGATCGACCCGATCGCCGACGCCGGCCTGGAAGTCGTCGCCGTCGACCTGCCCGGCCAGTACGAATCGGTCGGCCCGATCGCGGAATCCGACTACCGGCCCGCCGTCCTGGGTGCGGTGATGGCCGAACTGGTCGCGAAGCTGGCCGCCGAAGGCAGGCGCGTCCTCCTGCTCGGCCACTCGTTCGGCGGCCTGGTCGCCCGTGGCGCGGTGCTGGCCGGCGCGCCGGTGTCCGGGTTGACGCTCCTCGCGTCCGGCCCGTCCGAGCTGCCGCCGGGCGAACGCCGCACCGCCCTCGACTACGGCGAGATCGTCCTGCGCGAACAGGGCGTCGAGGCATCGCAGCAGGTCCACGAGACCCGCCAAGCGCTGACCCCGCGCTGGCAGATGATCCCGCAGGAGCTGAAGGACTTCTACCGCGAACGGTTCGTCCGCTCCTCACCCGCCGGTCTGCTCGGCATGGGCCAGGCGCTGCGCACCGAACCGGACCTGGTCGCCAAACTGGCCCGCGTCACGCGTTCGGCGGGCATCTCCTGCCTGGTGGTGTGCGGCGAACTGGACGACGCCTGGTCCGCGGCGAGCCAGCGGGACATGGCCGAACGCCTCGACGCCGACTTCGCCGTGCTGACCGGCGTCATGCACTCACCGAACACCGAAGCCCCGGACGCCCTGCTGGCCACGCTCCTGCCGACCTGGCGCGCCTGGCTCAGCTGAGTCGAAGACTCACGCCCACCAGTAGATCCACAGGGTCAACGCCACCAGCAGCACGACCACCAGGCCGCACACGGCCACGACCCAGCCCTTGCGGCGGTCCGCGACGATCTGGGCCACCACCGCGGCCACTGCCGTTCCGATGTGCCCCGCCACCACGTCCAGCCCCGGACCTGGCAACTCGTGGGTGCGCGCGTAGACCTGCACGCCGATCATGGCCAACGCCAACAGCACCAAGCCGACGGCAAAGGCACCACTGACGCCGCGCCACACCCTGGCCAGGAGTGGTTCGCGTCTGCTGTCCACCATCGTCACTCGGCCAACTCTACGGCGCGAGCAACGCCCACGGGTCGATCGTCGGCGCCGCCTGCCGGCCTTCCGGGCAGGAGCGGCGGAAGTCACACCACGTGCACTGCTTGCCGGTGCGCGGCGGGAACAGGATCTCCGGGTCACCGCCCGCGGCGAGGGTGTCCGTGGCCAGCGCCAACTCGTCCGCCGCCTCCTCGGCCCGCGACACGTGCCGCGCCAGGCTCTCCTCGGTGTGCTCCCATGCCGCGACCGTGCCCGACGGCAGGTGGTGCAGCTCCACCCGGTGGCACGGCTTGCGCAACGTCCGCCGCGCCGCCAGCGCGTACAGCGCCAACGCCTGCGAGCCACGCGCGTCGTCCACGGTGAGCACGTGCCGCCCGGTCTTGTAGTCCACGATCACCAGCTCGCCGTCGCGCAGGTCGATGCGGTCGACCCGGCCCTCGGCGACGATCTTCGACGTGGGCGTGGACACCCACCGCTCGATCCCGACCGGCTCGATCGACGTGTCCAGCTCGGCGACGTAGTCGCGCACCCACCCGACCGCGCGGTCCCGGTAGACGGCCGCCTGCTCGGCGTCCCGGAAGCCCTCGTTCTTCCACTGCCGGTGCAGCAGCGCCACCGCTTGCTCCGGGCTGCGCCGCTGGGCCGGCAGGTCGAACAGCGCCTTCAACGCGTTGTGCACGACCGCGCCGAGGGTGTTGTGCGCCCACGCACCGCCGCGCGGTGGTGTCGGCCGGTCGAGGTAGGCCATGCGAAACCGACGCGGGCAGTCCGCCCACGTGGCCAGTTTCGCCGGCGTCACCCGCACCAGCTTCTTCGGCATCGCGCCGAAGTCGAACCCAAGCTGCTCCTGCACACCCCCACGCTACCGAGAGGGTCCGACAGTGTCGGATTGCCGCTGCTCCGCAGACGGCGGCTCGGTCGCCCGGGAGGTCGACCGCTCGCGCCTGATTTCCCGACGATCGAAGAGCGTGATCGCCGGGAAATGAGTCGCAAACGATCGACGGCGACCTCGCGGGGACGGGTCGGCGACCAGGACACGCGTGGTGGTCCCGTGGCCGGCGGGCGCAGGTGGGGTTAGCCGACCAGGACCTTGCAGCCGGTTGCTCTGTCGGCCAGTGCGTCCAGGACGTCCGGCGAGGTGGTCTCCGCGCCGAGCCGCACGGTCTTGTTCGTGCCGTGGTAGTCGCTGGAGCCGGTGGTCAGCAGGCCCAGCTCCCCCGCCAGCCCGCGCAGCCGCGCGCGCGTCTCGAGGTCGTGGTCGGGGTGGTCGACCTCGACGCCGGCCAGTCCCTGGGCGGCGAGGTCCGCCACCACCTCGTCGGTGACGATCGGGCCCCGCGACGTGGCAAAAGGGTGTGCGAGCACGGTCACCCCACCGGCCTCGGTGATCATCTCGATGGCCCGCGCCACGGGCGTGTCGGTGCGCGGCACGTAGTAGCGCCCGCCGGTCAGGTAGCGGGCGAACGCCTCGTCGACGCTGGTCACCACCCCGGCCCGGATCAACGCCATGGCGAGGTGGGGACGTCCGGCCGGCGCGTCGGTCGGCATGGCCGCCATCAGCTCGTCGGGGTCGATGGGGAAGCCGTCGACGACCATCCTCTCGGCCATCCGGCGCAGCCGCAGCCGTCGTTCGAGGCGCAGCCGGAGCTGCTCCTCGACCAGCGCCGGCGACGTCTGGTCGTAGAGGTAGGCGAGCAGGTGGACGGTGATGACCCGGCCCCGGCCGTCGTCGGAGGCACAGGACAACTCCGCGCCACGCACCAGCTTCAGGCCGGGTGGCAGCGCGTCGGCTGCCTCCGCCCAGCCGGCGGCGGTGTCGTGGTCGGTGAGCGCGACCGCGGTCAAGCCGGCGGCGGCCGCAGCCGCCACCAGCTCCGCGGGCGTGTCGGTGCCGTCGGACTCGGTCGAGTGGGTGTGCAGGTCGATGCGCACCCGCCCAGTCTGAACTACGGCACCATCTTCTTGCCGCGCGCCGCCCGCTGCGCCTTGATCATCGAGAAACGCTCCGCCTGAGCCTTCTTGTCACCGAAGGTCAACTCCGAGATGGCGTCGTAGACCTCCTCGGGGTTCGGCAGGTACTCGATCCGGTTGAGGGCCTGGATCTGACCCGCCGACTCCACGACCAGGGTGCCGAAGCCGAACATGCGGCCGAGGACCGAACGCTCGTAGGTGAGGTCGGTGACCTTGCTGATCGGCATCATGGCGACCTTGGTCTCGAAGACCCCCGAGGAGATCATGAATCTCTTGTCGGTGACCACGATCCGCTCCACCCACCACTCCATGACGAAGTAGGCCAGCCTGAGCAGCACGAACAGCGAGGCGTACCAGAGGATGTTCTGGATGATGCCGGCGTTGTCGGGCAGCAGGTACGAGATCATCATCGCGCCGGCCAGCAGTGCGCCGGCCTCGATGAGATCCCAGAGCAGACTGCTCCAGTGCCTGCGTACCCGGATGACCCGACGCTCCGTGGGGAGCAGGTACTCGTCGGGGTCCCGTGGTGCGAACATGCCTTCGACCTCTCGCCGTGGGGGAGGAGCCGGGCGACTCAGAACAATTGTTTCACGAAGGTGATGAGCGCCTCAGCTGCTTCCCGCAGCGTGCCCAGGATGTTCTGCACCAGCTGAGCCGCCTGCTGAGGCTCCGCGATGAGGAAGAACAGGACCAAGCCGACCCCGGCGAAAGTGAGAATCTTCTTCAGATTCACGGTGATCAACCCCGTTCGCTACCGCACCCGTTTGGCGCCAGTGAAAACCGTTGTACCGCACTCCGCGACACGTCGGGAGATTTGTACCGCACTTGGGTCAGCGAGCTGCACCGCCAACCCGGGGTGACTACGCTTGGTAACCGTGACGGCCGAACGTGAGCCCCGGATCCGCTGTGTCGGCGGCATCGTCCATGACTCGAACGGGCGCCTACTACTCGTAAGACGCAGCAATCCCCCAGGTGAGGGACTGTGGTCTCTACCGGGTGGCCGAGTCGAGCCTGGTGAGACAGACGAGACCGCAATCATGCGGGAACTGGAGGAGGAAACGGGACTCTCCGTGACCGTAGGGGTGTTGGTCGGGACCGTCACCCGTACGGCTCCACGGGGCGTCTACGAGATCCACGACTACGCCTGCCAGGTGCGATCCGGTGTGCTCCGAGCGGGGGACGACGCATCGGATGCGTGCTGGGCCGACGCTGCGATCTTGGCCACACTCCCACTGGCCGAGATGCTGCTCGACACCCTCGGGGAGTGGGACCAGCTCCCCCGGACGTGATCGACTTCGCCCGATCAGGGGAGCCAGACGAGCCGCTGGCCGTGCATCGCGGTCTTGGCCAGCGCCCGCGCCGACCGCAGCTCGCCGTCCTCGAACCGGGCCAGCCCCACCACACCGAACGCGGCCTCGTCCGGGCCGGGCCTCAGGTCGTCCCGCGCGGGCAGCACGTGGACCAGGCCCGCCGCGTACGCCTCGTGGCTCAACCACCACACCGGACGGCTCAGCCCGCGCAACGCGCGCACGAACTCCTCCCCCGACACGTACGGCAGGACGTTGCTGGTCAGGACCACCAGCGGCAGGTCCTCCGGCACGCGTGAGGCGGCCGTGCCGAGGTCCGCCACCGCGTCACCGACGACGAACTCCGGTGGCGACTTCCGCTGCACGGTCGCGGCCACGCCGAACAGCCGCAGCCGCTCCGGCTGGTCCGCCCACACGCACGCCTCGAGCCACGCGTACGTGTCCTCGTCGGTCAGGTCGGCGGGCGCCCGGTCCAACCCGACCTTGGCCGCGACTTTCACCGTTTTGGGGATCTTCGGCAGCTCCGCGCCGGGCGCCAGCTCCAACGAGCAGTGCAGCCCGAGCGCCGCCTTCGCCGGTCCGGCGACCAGCTGCCCGGCCTGCTGGGTCTGGTAGCGGTAGCCGTACTGGTCCAGCCCCAGCAGCAGACCGGCCGAGCAGCCGACCTCCAGCAGCCCGACCGGTCCCTTGACCTGTGCCAGCGCCGGGTACAGCAGCGCGGCGCGGCGCACCTCGTTGGTTTGCGTGCTGCGACTGGAGATCAGCGCCCGCATCTTGTCCGCCCGCTCCAGCACGAAACTCCGGAACAGCGGCCACGTGTTCTCGTCCGCGCCGTACGTGCCGCCGAGGGACGGGTAGTAGTTGGACAGCTCGTGGAACGGCTCGGCCTGCAGCAGCCGGTGCGCCGCCGCCAGGAGCAGGGTCGCGTGCGCGAACCGCTCCGGGGCGGCGGTCAGCAGACCGGCGACCTCCGGATCTTCGGCGGCGTGGGCGGCCAGGTGCTCGTAGAGCGGGGAGACGCCGTGCGCCTCCCGCTGGGCGAACCCGGCCAGTGTTTGCCGCACCAGATCCAGCGAGGTCACTTCACTCCTTGGGTTCGGGCCTACCCGGCTGCTCACCGCCGCGAGCTTCGCCGTAGGAGCGCTTGGGCACCATGACCTTCCGGCGGAACACGCAGACGACCGTTCCATCCTGTTTGTACCCGCGCGTCTCGACGTAGACCACGCCGCGGTCCTCCTTGGACTTCGACGGTGTCTTGTCCAGCACCTCGGTCTCACCGTAGATGGTGTCGCCGTGGAAGGTGGGCTTGATGTGCTTGAGCGACTCGACCTCGAGGTTCGCGATCGCCTTGCCCGACACGTCGGGCACGGACATGCCCAGCAGCAGGGAGTAGACGTAGTTGCCGACGACCACGTTCTTGCCGAAGTCGGTGGTCTCCGCCGCGTAGTGCGCGTCCATGTGCAGCGGGTGGTGGTTCATCGTGAGCAGGCAGAACAGGTGGTCGTCGTACTCGGTGACCGTCTTCCCGGGCCAGTGCTTGTAGACCGCGCCGACCTCGAACTCCTCGTAGTAACGCCCGAACTGCACCGCACGCCTCCGTTGGCTGTCCCTGTGTGATCGGACCGGGTGTGATCGAAGACCACTCCGACCGGGACGACAGTGTGAACATCGGGGGAGTACCCTCGGCAACTGGTCTGTGAGCGACTACACCGCCGCGGACAGCCGACCCGAGGAGGTGAGGACTACCGATGAGTAACGACCCCCATCCTGCGAGTACCTCGCGCGTCCTCATCGGGGAGCCGGCTTTCCACAGCTAGGCCCAGCGGTACCGGTCGGGGACGTGCCGTCGTCGTTCGTCGATGTCGACGCCCCCACCAGGAGGACCCTCGTGCCCAGCTTGCCCTCGCTCGGCGGCCTGAGAGGCCGCGCGCAGGACCGCCCCTCCGTGCCCGTCCCCGTGCCGCTGTCCGCGTACGTGGTCGACTGCGGCGTCTACGTCGACGGCAAGCGCCTGCCCGGACGGTGGTCGCACACCGACGCGGTCGAAGAGGTGCGCAAGCGCGGCGAGGGTTTCGTCTGGATCGGGCTGCACGAGCCGGACGAGGAGCAGATCCAGGGCGTCGCGGACACGTTCGGGTTGCACGAGCTGGCCGTCGAGGACGCCGTGCACGCGCACCAGCGGCCGAAGCTGGAGCGCTACGACCACACGTTGTTCATGGTGCTCAAGACCGTGCGGTACATCCAGAACTCCTCGCCGGACACGGCCAACGAGATCGTCGAGAGCGGCGAGATCATGGTGTTCCTGGGGCGGGACTTCGTGGTGACGGTGCGGCACGGCAACCACTCGGGGCTGGCGGCGGTGCGCCGTGAGCTGGAGGAGGAGCCGGAGCGGCTGACCGGGCCGGCGGCGGTGCTGTACTCGATCGCCGACCACGTGGTCGACAACTACCTCGACGTGACCGATCACATCGAGGAGGACATCGACCAGATGGAGGCGCTGGTCTTCCAGCCGCGCAGCCGGATCAGCGCCGACCAGATCTACCTGATGAAGCGCGAGGTGCTGGAGCTGCGCCGGGCGGTGATGCCGCTGGCCGTGCCGCTGCGGCGGTTGGCGGAGGGCTACACGCCGCTGATCCCCGAGCAGGTGCGCTCGTACTTCCGCGACGTCGACGACCACCTCACCGAGGTGTCCGAGCGCGTGATCAACTTCGACGAGTTGCTGACCACGCTGGTCAACGCCGTGCTGGCGAAGATCACGCTCCAGCAGAACTCGGACATGCGCAAGCTCGCCGCGTGGGTGGCGATCATCTCCGTGCCGACCATGGTGGTCGGCGTGTACGGCATGAACTTCGAGCACATGCCGGAGCTGCAATGGCGTTACGGCTACCCCATGGTGATCGCCGTGATCCTCGTGGTCTGCCTCACCCTGTACCGAATATTCCGTCGCAACCAGTGGCTCTGAGTCCCCCTTCCCCTTCCTGCGACGGGATGTTCCGACATGACCAGAATGTTCACCAACCTGCGGTTCTGGATCCTCACCTTCCTGATCGGCTGGCTCGCCACGGTGACCCTGCTGATCGCCAATGGTCACTAGGCCTGTGTTGGATGGCCGCTGCTCCGCCGGTCACGGGACCACCGCCGCGAGCGGTCGACCTCCCGGGCGACCGAGCCGCCGTCTGCGGAGCAGCGGCCATCAAATACAGCGGCAATCCAACTCAATTCCAGGGTTGGGTGTCCCAGGTGAACGGGATGCCGTGGCCCACGCCGGTGCCCAGGCGGAGCGAGATGCCCGCCGGCCACAGCTTGAGCAGGAGCTGGAACTCGTACTTGCCGGCCGTGTGCGTGCGCCGGGGCTCGAAGACCAGCAGCGCCAACGGCGCCATCCGGGTGGCGCGCGCGGCGGCGTCGGCGAGGATCGCGCGGCCCATGGCGCGGTCGGCCGGTGACACGTACTGCCACACCACCGAGTGCCAGACGACGGTCAGCACGTCGCGTTCCGGGCGTGCCAGCTGGTCGGCCAGCCACTCCGGGCCGGTCGCCCGCTGCACCGGGACCGGGTCGAGTTGGGCCAGCTCCAGGGCTTCCTGGAGCCGGGCGAAGCGGGCCGGCTGGTCGCCCCACACGAACGACGCCAGGTGCAGCCGCCCGCTCTCCCTCGTCACGTCCACCGGGTTGAGGTCGCAGCCTGCCCGCCGGACCAGGCGCAGGTTGTGGCTGATGTCGACGGACGGCCTGCCGGTCCACTGCGGGTCGAGGGTGAACGGGCTGCCCACGTCACCGAATTTCTCGCCGTCGACGTCGTAGGCGATGCGGTGCGGCCGGAGGTTCAGGCCGCCGGACGCGCCGACCTCCAGCAGGCGGATCGGGAACGTGGCGCGGCGGCCGGCCTCGGTCGCGGCCAGGTGGGTGGCGGTCTGGAGGCCGCCGAACAGGGGCGCGCTGCGGCCCGGCTCGTTCGTCTGCACGACCGTGGTCGCGATCAGGTTGTGGAGTTCGTCGGTGTGCTCGTGCAGCACGGTCAGCGCGTCGTCCCACAGGGTGTCGAGGTCGGGTTTGCCGCCCGCCGTCGGGTAGTGCTTGGCGAGGGTCGGCACGCGGCCTTCCAGGACCAGCCGGTGCAGGGCGCCCGCGAACCGGAGGCCGGGCACGGTGCCCTTGCGGTCGCACTCGGCGCCCGCCATCACCCGCGCGGTGATGCCGCCGCGCGCCAAGTCGTCCGCCGCCGACACCAGGAGGGTGTGGGTGAGCGGGCTGTGGGTCTGGCAGGCGCGGGACGCATCGAGGAACAACTCGGCGAGCACACCCGTGACGCTAGCCCGATTTCCCTTGTGCGGCAGTAGGAGGAGGCCGGTTTTCACCCTTTCACCGGCGAGGTGTCGCCGACGGCGGCAGCGCCTAGGCTCGGTGGATGCCCAAGGTGCTCGCGGTGGCGGACGAGGTGGTCGAGCGGTTGTGGACCGAACAGGTGCGCCGGCACGACGTGGACCTGATCGTCGCGGCCGGGGACTTGCCGTTCGACTACCTGGAGTTCCTGGCGAACGCGCTGGACCGGCCTTGCGTGTTCGTGCCGGGCAACCACGACGCGGACCTGACCGGGTACTCGAACGTCCGAGGGCTGTGGACCAAGGCCGGCATCCCGGCGCGCTGGCCCGGTCCGGCGGGCGGGGTGAACGCGGACGAGCGGGTGGTGGACGTCGCCGGGCTGCGGATCGCGGGTCTCGGTGGATCGATCCGGTACAGCGGTGGGCCGAACCAGTGGACCGAGCGGCAGCAGGCGCGGCGGCTGCGGCGGGTGCTGCGGACCGCGCAGTGGCGGCGGTTACGCGACGGGCGCGGGGTGGACGTGCTGCTGACCCACTCGCCGCCGCTGGACTGCGGTGACGAGCCCGATCCGCCGCACCGGGGGTTCGCGTGCCTGCACGACGCCGTGCGGCGGTTGCGGCCCCCGCTCATGCTGCACGGGCACATCCACCCGCACGGTGTCCTGAAGGAGGACCGCACGCTCGACTCGACCCGCGTGGTGAACGTGGTGGGTTACAAGGTGTTGGACATCCCGGTCGGGTCCGCGGCCGGCTCCGGCTCGGGGTTCGGCTCCGGGCTCGGGTTCGGACAGGAGGAGCGCCGTGCGCCGTGACACCGGTTTTCCGCAGGCCGACGCGGAGAACGACTTCCTGCGCGCCCGCCGTCGCCAGGTGATGTCGCGGTTGGCGGCGTGGCTGCGCCGTGAGCCGGACGACGTGAACATCATGCTGCCGTTCCACGAGGTGGTGGAGTCGCTGGGGATGCTCAGCGAGCGGCGGTTGGGGCTGCAGACGATCAGGCTCGACTCGATCGTCGGCAGCGTGGACCGGACCCGCGACTTCGACCGCCGGTTCCGGCCGACGTCGGCGCGGGTGCGGGAGCGGTGGCAGCGGTTGGCGCTGGCGCAGCGGCGGGGCGAGGCGGTGCCGCCCATCGAGGTGTACCGGGTGGGTGACCTGCACTTCGTGCAGGACGGGCACCACCGGGTGTCGGTCGCGCACGCGTTGGGGCTGGAGGTGATCGACGCGTACGTGACGGAGGTCGTGACGCGGATCGCGGCGCACGGGATCCGGCACCGCGGGGACCTGATCGTGAAGGACTACCGGCGGCTGTTCCTGGAGCGGGTGCCGTTGAGCGGGCAGGCGCGGGCGGCGGTGCTGCTGTCGGACCCGTGGGACTACGCCGAGTTGGGCGAGCACGTGGAGGCTTGGGGTTTCCGGTTGATGCAGGACGAGGGCGCGTTCCTGGACCGGGCGACGATCGCCAAGCGGTGGTACGCCGAGGAGTACGAGCCGGTGGTGGAGATGCTCCGGCAGGCCGAGCTGGTGGGCGACCGCACGGAGACCGAGGCGTACATGTGGGTCGCGGCCGAGCGGTACCGCCTGATCCGCACGCACCGGTGGGACCAGGACGTCATCTCCACGCTCCGCTCGCGGCGGTGAGCTACCGCTGGCTCTCCAGCCTGGGCAGTGGGCGCGCCTGGTCCATCACGCGGTCCGTGTAGCTGTCCAGCAGGCGGGTCGCGATCTGCTGGCCGTAACCCAGGATCACGGCCCAGAGCAGCAGGGCCGCCTGGGACGCCACGCCGATGAGGCCGGTCGTCACGCCGGCGCCGAGGGCCAGGATGCCGACCACCGCCAACGCGGCGCCCAGCAGCACCTTGATCAGGGCCTGGTAGCCGACCATCACGTACGGCGAGAGGCTGGGACGCCGCCGCAGGAGCAGCACGACCGCCGACAGCACCGCACCGAACGCACCCAGCACCTGGATCAGCCAGACGTCCGCCCCGGCCGCGGTCTTGCCCGACGGGCACACCGTGGGCAGCTTCTCCGAGCTCACGCACATCGGGATCAGGCCGGGTTTGACCAGCCCCACGACGCCCAGCACGGTGTTGACCACGAACAGCACCACCGACGTGGCGATCAGCTTGTTCCGCAGCGCCCGCGACCCGGCGTGGGCGAAGTCGGACGCGTCGAACGCCGCCCGCAACGCGTCGACCACGAGTTCCCGTTCCACCGACAGCGGGTGCTCGCCGGGCCGCATCTCCTCCAGCGCTACGCGCCTCGGGTCGTGCTCGTCGAGGTTCTCGGCGACGCGTGCCTTCAACCCGGGTAACCGCCCGAGGAACCCGTTGCCGGCGGCCACCACCGCGATCTCGGCTTCGTGGACGGACCGCCAGGCCCGTTCGATGTGCCAGCCGGACCACCACGAGGCCACCGTGCGCCACCGCGATTCGGTGCGCGTGATCATGTCCTCGACGACGGCGGCCTCCTGCTCCGCCACCGCGCGCCACTGCCGGCTCTCCAGGTCGAGCGGATCCGGCGGTCCGAGCGCCGCCAGATCGGCCCGGACGCGGTCCAGCCGCGACTGCACCACCAGCCGCCAGTCCGTGACACGAGGAGTGCGTGCGCTCATGACCAGCATCGTGTCAGGGGGGTACGACGATTTAGCGATCACCCGAAGGAGTGACCGGTGGGGAATCCATGGACAAAGTGCCACCAGCTCGGCTCGACCTGGCGACACTTCGATCCACCGACTCAAGCCGTCTGGCTCGGCTCCACCAGTTCGCGCAGCCGCGGCGGCATGCGCTTTTCCAGGCCGAACGGTTCCAGGTGGGCTTGGAGGACGCCGTCGAACGCGCGCTTCACCGACGTGGTGTCCCAGGTGTCGCTCTCCAGGATCGGCTGCTTGAAGTACGGGTGCCCGACCAGGTGCAGCTGCCGGCCGTTGCACCGGACGATCTGGCCGGTGATCCCGTCCGCGGCGTCGCTGAGCAGGAACAGCACGAGCGGTGCGACTTTGCCGGGGGTGCGGTCGGCGGGGATGGCCCGCAGCGAGCGCTCCGACTTCCACACCATTCTGGTGTGCGCGACCGGGCAGACGGCGTTGACCCGGATGTTCTCCCCTTCCAGGTCCAGGGCCCACGACGAACTGAGCGACGCCACCGCGCCCTTGGTGGCCGAGTAGGTGGCGAGTTTGCGCTGGCCGAGAAACGCCCCGGACGAAATGTTCACGATCGAGCCGGAGCCCTGCTCGCGCATCGCGCGCATCGCGGCCATTCCGGTGTATATGACTCCCAGGAGGTTGACCTCGACGATCCTCCGGATCGATTCCGGTTCGTCCTCCCACGGCAGGGTCTCGTAGTTGAGCCCGGCGTTGTTGACCAGGCCGTCCACCCGGCCGAACTCCGTCACGCACATTCCCACGATCTTCTCGGCCTCGCTCGGGTCCGCCACGGTGTGCGTGCTCGCCACCGCGCGTCCGCCGTACCCCCGGATGTGCTCGGCGACCTGTTCGGCCAGGTCAGCGTCGACGTCGTTGACCACGACCGCCGCTCCGGCCTGCGCCGCGTGCATCGCGTAGGCCTCGCCGAGGCCACGTCCCGCTCCGGTGATCACCACTGCTTTGCCGTCAAGAATCCCCATCTCGCGCTCTTCTCTGTGCTCGGCGGACTCCCCTGCCCCGACGCCTTTCGGCCGGAGTCGTCACCGCCTTCGACCAGGGTGGGGATCGATGACAGTTGCGGCGGGACAAATGCGGCGAGATGCGTGTTTGCTGCGCCGAATGGCCTATGGAGTTCGTCCCTGCCGATGATCCCGGCTGGTCGGCAACTCGCCGTCACTTCCGTTAAAAGCACGAAGGACCGCCCCCGACGAGCGGGGACGGCCCTTCTGCAACCCTTCCGGCCGGCGAACCGTCAGCCGCGGTAGGTGAGGTTGCGGCCGTTCTTCGGGTCGAACAGCTGCACCTTGTCGGCGTCGAACCAGATCTCCGCCGGTTCGCCTTCCACCGCGGTGGACGTGGCGGAGATCCGGGCGACCAGGGACACGCCACCTCCCGGAACGTCGGCCGAACCCGCGTCGGCCGCCAATTCCGCCAACTCGGCCGAGGTTGCTTGTTCACCCGCCAGACTGAAATAGGCGAACTTGTCCGAACCCATCGACTCCAACACGTCCACTTGATTGGTGAAAGTGACCCCGGTCGAGCGGACGTGGTCTTCCACCAGGCGTGCGTCCTCGAAATGCTCGGGCCGCAACCCCATGATCACTTCACGGGGTGCTGCGGCGCCTTCCAGCAACCCGCGCACCCCGTCGGTGAGCGGGACGTCGCCGAGCGCCGAGCGCAGCGTGCCGTTCTCCAACGCGGCCGGCACGAAGTTCATCGCGGGCGAGCCGATGAACCCGGCGACGAACAGGTTGGCCGGGTTGTCGTAGAGGAACTGCGGCGCACCGATCTGCTGCACCGCGCCACCGCGCATCACCACCACCCGGTCACCGAGGGTCATCGCCTCGGTCTGGTCGTGCGTGACGTACACGGTGGTCGTGCCGAGCTGCTTCTGCAGCCGGGACACCGACGTGCGCATCTGCACGCGCAGCTTGGCGTCCAGGTTGGACAGCGGCTCGTCCATCAGGAACGCCTTGGGGCTGCGCACGATCGCCCGCCCCATGGCCACCCGCTGCCGCTGCCCACCGGACAGGTTGGACGGCTTGCGGTCCAGGTGCTGGGTCAGGTCCAGGATCTCGGCGGCGTCCCGGACCTTCTTCTCCACCGTCGCGTCGTCCACTTTGGCCAGCCGCAGCGGGAAGGCCATGTTCTCCTTCACCGTCATGTGCGGGTACAGCGCGTAGGACTGGAACACCATCGCGATGTCGCGGTCCTTGGGCGCCCGCTCGTTGACCCGCTCGCCGCCGATGCGCAGCTCGCCGGACGTGATGTCCTCCAGGCCCGCGATCATGTTGAGGGTCGTGGACTTCCCGCAGCCGGACGGGCCGACCAGGATGATGAACTCGCCGTCGGCGATCTCGATGTCCACGTCCCGCACGGCCACCGCGCCGTCGGGGTACTGCTTGGTCACGCTGTCCAGAACGATCTCGGCCATTGTTTCGTCACCCCTTGACGGCGCCGGAGGTCAACCCCGCGACGATCCGACGCTGGAAGAACAACACGAACAGGATGATCGGGATGGTGATCACCACCGCGGCGGCGGCGATCGACCCGGTCGGGTCCTCGAACTGCGAGCTGCCGGTGAAGAACGACAGCGCGACCGGCACCGTGCGGGAGCTCTCGGTGGAGGTCAGCGAGATCGCGAACAGGAAGTCGTTCCAGCAGAAGATGAACACCAGGATGGCCGTGGTGAACACGCCCGGCGCGGCCAGCGGCGCGATGACCCGGCGGAACGCCTGACCGGGCGTGGCGCCGTCCATCTTCGCCGCCTTCTCCAGCTCCCACGGGATCTCGCGGAAGAACGCCGACAGCGTGTAGATCGCCAACGGCAGCGCGAACGTGATGTAGGGCAGGATCAGGCCGGGCCAGGTGTCGAACAGGCCCAGCCCCCGCTCGATCTCGAACAGCGGCGAGACCAGCGAGATCTGCGGGAACATCGCGATCAGCAGCGACACCCCGACCAGCAGCCGCTTGCCGGGGAAGTCGAGCCGGGCGATCGCGTAGGCGGCCATCGTGCCGAACACCACCGCGACGGCGGTCGCGATCAGCGCGATGCCGATCGAGTTCACCAGGGCCCGGACGAACTCCGTGGTGGAGAAGATCGTCTCGTAGTTGTCGAACGTCCACTCGCGCGGGATGAAGTTGCCGTCGGCCAGGGTTTCCTTGGTCTTGAACGACAGCGACACGATCCACAGCACCGGGAACAGCGCGTACGCCACCACCAGGACGTTGAGGACGGTCCAGCGCGCCTTGCGGCCCGTGGTCACGGCTCCGCCGATGCCCGCCATCAGCGCCTCCCCCCGCCGTCGCTGCCGGGAGCAGCGGTGCCGAACAGCTTCACGAACACGAACGCGATGATCGCCACCGCGATGAAGATCAGCACCGACATGGTGGAGCCGATCCCCAGGTTCAGGCCCTTGATCAGGTTGTTGTAGGTCAGCATCGACACCGACGAGGTGCCCTGCGAGCCGGCCGTGAGGACGAACAGGTTGTCGAAGATGCGGAACGCGTCGAGGGTGCGGAACAGCAGCGCCACCAGGATCGCCGGCTTCATCACCGGCACCATCACCTTGATGAACCGCTGCCACGCGGTCGCGCCGTCCATCGCGGCGGCCTTGAGCAGGTCGTCCGGCACCAGCGCCAGGCCCGCCATCAGCAGCAGCGCCATGAACGGCGTGGTCTTCCAGATCTCGGCCAGCGTCACCACCATGATCGCCGGCACCTTCTCGGTGAGCACCGGGTCGCCGCCCGCGAGCGTCTCGGCCAGGTAGCCCGTGCCGGGCGTCCACGCGTAGCGCCACGAGAACGCGGCGACGACCGTGACGATGCCGTACGGGATCAGCGTGGACGTGCGCACGATGCCGCGGCCGACCAGGGTGCGGTGCATGATCAGCGCCAGCACCATGCCCAGCACCAGCTCGATCGCCACGGACACCACCGTGATCACGACCGTCACCCACATGGCGTTCCACCAGTAGCCGTTGGACAGCACGGTGATGTAGTTGTCCAGGCCGACGAACTCGGTGCGGTCCGGGAACTTCAGGTCGTAGCGCTGCAGGGACAGCCAGACCGAGTAGATGATCGGCCAGCCCGCGACCGCGGCCATGATGAGGATCGCGGGCGCGCACAGCAGCAGGCCGAGCCGGCGTTCGGCTTTCTTGCCCTCGCTCAGCGCGGCTTTTGCCTTCGGGGACAGCTTCGGTTCCTCCGCGACGGCGGCATCGGCGCCGGCGGGGCTCACGGCGTGGCTCACGGCAGCACCCCCTTCGAGTCGAGCGCGTCCTGGAGTTCGGTGCGCAGCCGGTCCGCCGTCGCCTGCGGGTCGATGCTCGCGGGCGGCGACAGGATCGTGGAGATCACCGTGGAGACGTTCTGGTACGCGGGCGTGCGCGGACGCGCGCTCGCGCTCTTCAACGTCTCCAGGATCGCGTCCCTCATCGGGTACGGCTCGGCCATCTCGGGGTCGTCGTAGACCGATTCGATGGTCGGCGGCACGCCGTCGTTGATGGCGGCGAACTTCTGGTTCTCCGCGTTGCGCAGGCACATCACCGCGTCGAACGACTCCTCGGAGTGCTGGGTGAACGCGCTGACCGCGTAGTTGATGCCGCCGACGGTGACCTCGGCTTCGTCACCGGCGTCGATCGACGGGTAGGGCGCCCACTTCAGGTTCTTCGCGAAGTCGGGGACCTTCTGCGCGGCGGCGTAGACGTACGGCCAGTTCAGCATGAACGCGGCGTTGCCGCCCTCCATGGCCAGCCGCGCCTGGTCCTCGGCGAAGTTGGAGAACGACGGGTCGACCACGTCGGAGGTGGCGAACTTCTTCAGCACCTCCAACGCTTTCACCGCGCCGTCGTCCACCACGGCCTTGGTGCCGTTCTCGTCGAGGATCTGCCCGCCCGCGGAGTTGACCAGCGTGTTGTACAGCACGACCAGGCCCTCGTACTGCTTGCCGGTCGCCTCGACCAGGCCGGGTTTGCCCTGCGCCTTCAGCTGCGAGCCCATCTCGATCATCTCGTCCCACGTCTTCGGCGGTGTCGGCACGAGATCGCCGCGGTACCAGAGCAGCTGGACGTTGGTGTTGTCCGGAGCGCCGTACAGCTTGCCCTCGTAACGGGCCGTGTCCAGCGGTGTCTCCAGCGTGCCGTCCTCGACCTCCGACTTGGCCTGGCCGGTGAACTCCTTGATCCAGCCCGCCTTGGCCAGCTCGGCGGTCCACGTCACGTCGAGCGCCAACACGTCCATGTCGGTGTCCTCGGCGGCCAGCCTGCGCACCATCTGCTCGCGTTGGCCGTCCGCCTCACGCGGCAGCTTGTGGTAGACGATCTGGTAGCCGTCGGCCGTCGCGTTGCAGTTGTCGACGATCTTCTGGAAACTCTCCTGCGGGTACTTGTAGACGTTGATGGTGATCCCGCCGTCACCCGAACCACAGCCCGCCAGCACGGACGTCGCGATCAGCGCGGCGCCCCCTGCGGCGGCCAACCGATGACCAGTGCCCCTCATCGGTCCTGCCTCCTTCCCGACAACGGAGGAGCCAGACCGCAGCGCCCGGCACCTCGTCGTGCCCCACCGGCGGCCAGTGGCCGACCGGTGGACCCGAACCTAGGCCCGATGATCAGGTGCCGCAACCACCGAAGCCCGGAACGGCCTTACCCAATGGGGTGGGAGCGCAAACCTCAGTCTTTCTTCACGTCGCCGGGGCGCAGGGCGAGCCGGGCGAGCAGGTCACGGCCGCGCTCGGCCGAACGGGGCTGGCACAGCACGTCGTACCGGCCCGCGACGAGCTGGCTGGCGCTCTGGAAGTCCCGCTTGCCGCGGGCCGAGCCGTAGCCGACGGCGGCGAAGATCAGCCCGAAGGCGACACCGACGACCAGGCCCGCGACGATCGGCCCGAGGCTCGCGCCGGGACTCGTGTTGAACAGGCTGAGCAGGACGCCGACGAACAGGCCGAACCACGCGCCCGACGCCGCGCCGGTGCCGAGCACCCGGCCCCAGGTGAGCCGGCCGGTGACCCGTTCGACGAGCATGAGGTCCACGCCGACGATCGTGACCTCCTGGACGGGGAAGTCGCCGTCGGCCAGGAAGTCGACCGCGCGCTGCGCCTCCTCGTACGTGCCGTACGAGCCGATGGGCCAGCCGGTGGGAGGGGTGGGCAGGCGGGGAGGCACCCCGGGTCGGTTCTGGCCGGAGAAGGAACTCGTCACGGTGACCACCTCTTCGCGGTGCTGATCACCCCATCCTGCCAACACAGGGCGAACAGCGCGAAACGGGTTGCCGGGAAACTGACGCGAACGTGATGTAACCCGCCGTCGGACCCCCGTTCGGCGGAACGCCGGCCGTCGCCGCAGGCTGCTCAGCTACACCGCCGGCGAACCGGGACCGCGGGTGTCGCGGCGGACCACGCACGTCGCGAGGCACCTGATCACGCCGGGCGGCGCGCTGCTCGGCTGGACGCCGGGCGGCCGGGCCCACGTCTACGACCGCTCCGCCAACCGCTTGGGCCAAGCCCTACCCGGCGCACCGCTCACCGTCACCGCCGAGGTGGCCGTGTTCGCCACCCCGACCGGCGCCGCGCTACACCAGGTCGTCCGAGGCTGAGCCGACCCCCGGTTCCCCCGGCGCGGAGCCGACCAGGACCCTGCTGTGCCGCCGGGCTCGCGCTTCGCAGAGGTCCCCGCCAAGGGGACCCCTGCTTTGATTCTGCCGGAGGGGACCGACGATTCAGGGCGGCGCGGATCGGCCTGTGGACAACCGGTCGGCCTGTGGACAACCGGCGGGGGACAACCGGCGGGCGGTCAGCCTCGGGACTGGTAGTCGCGCAGGAGGCCCCGGCTGATGATGGTCTTCTGGATCTCGCTGGTGCCCTCGCCGATGAGCAGGAACGGGGCCTCGCGCATCAGGCGCTCGATCTCGTACTCCTTGGAGTAGCCGTAGCCGCCGTGGATGCGGAACGCCTCCTGCGTCACCTCGGCGCAGTACTCGGACGCGATGAGCTTCGCCATGCCCGCCTCGACGTCGTTGCGCGCGCCGGAGTCCTTCAGCCTCGCCGCGTTGACCATCATCAGGTGCGCGGCCTCGACCTTGGTCGCCATCTCGGCCAGCTTGAACGCGATGGCCTGGTGCTCGACGATCGGCTTGCCGAACGTCTTGCGCTGCTGCGCGTACTCGATGGCCAACTCGAACGACCGCAACGCGATGCCGCACGCCCGCGCCGCCACGTTCACCCGGCCCACCTCGACGCCGTCCATCATGTGCCGGAAACCGCGCCCCGTGGCGCCGCCCAGCACCTGCGAACCCGCGATCCGGAAGCCGTCGAACACCATCTCCGTGGTGTCGACGCCCTTGTAGCCCATCTTGTCGATCTTGCCGGGGATGGTGAGCCCCGGCACGACCTCGCCGTAGCCCTCGGGCTTCTCCACCAGGAACGTGGTCAGGTTCTGGTGCGCCTTCTCCGCGCCCTCGTCGGTCTTCACCAGCACGGCGGTGAGGTTGGACGTGCCGCCGTTGGTCAGCCACATCTTCTGGCCGTTGATGACGAAGTCGTCGCCGTCACGCGTCGCGCGCGTCCGGATCGCGGCGACGTCGGAACCCAACTCCGGCTCGGACATCGAGAACGACCCGCGCACGTCGCCGGTCGCCATCCGCGGCAGGTACTTCTGCTGCTGCTCGGGCGTGCCGTGCTGCTTGAGCATGTGCGCCACGATGAAGTGGGTGTTGATGACCCCGGACACCGACATCCAGCCGCGGGCGATCTGCTCGACCACCAGGGCGTAGGTCAGCAGCGACTCGCCGAGCCCGCCGAACTCCTCGGGGATGGTGAGCCCGAACAGGCCCATCTCCTTCATGCCCTCGACGATGTCGGCCGGGTAGGTGTCGCCGTGCTCCAGCGCCTGGGCGTGCGGGATGATCTCCTTGTCCACGAAGGTGCGAACCGTCGACAGGATCTCCTCCTGGACGTCGGTCAGTCCTGCGGTCCGGGCCAGGCGCGCCATCGCGTTTCCCTTCGTAGCTCTCGGGTTACCGGCGAGTATGGACCGGTTAACGCACGTTCGCGCTACGAAGGTGCTCATCGCCACGCGCTGAACCGAAACAGCGGTTAACCTGTGCCACCGCACCGACCGCGCAGGGGGACCGCCATGTCGCAGCCGTACTACCAGCAGCCGGGCCACTACCCGCCCAGGCGCACCAACGGCCTGGCGATCGCGGCGCTGATCACCGCGTTCCTGTTCTCCCCGGCGGCCATCGTGCTGGGCATCGTGGCGCGCAAGCAGATCCGGCAGAGCGGCGAGGAGGGCTGGGGCATGGCCACCGCGGGTCTGATCATCGGCGCCGTGTTCACCGTGCTCGGTCTGCTGGCGTTCGTGCTGTGGGTCGTGCTGATCGTGTGGCTGTACCGGGAAGCCGGAACCATCCCGGCGCGGTGACTCAGGAAGCGCGCAACTCCAACGCGCCGCCGCAGTGCCGGCACACGTCGGCGAACACGTGGACGTCGGCCGAGCAGCCCGGACACGTGCGGAAGCTGCGCTCCAACAGGTCGTCGGACGGGCGGCGGCGGAACAGGCGTCTCCGGTCGTTGCGGTGTCGTGACATGTCGACCACCATGCACATGCGCCACCCCATGATCGCCAATCCTGGGCGTGACCTGTGGCAATGCTCACCGGTGAGGTCACCGGCCGGTGACCTCACCGGCACACCACGTCACTCCTCCGGCGGCGACCAGATGTTCGAGCGGGACATGCCGGCGGCTCGGCCCTTGGACGAGATCACCAGCGCCATCTTGCGGGACGCCTCGTCGATCATCTCGTCGCCGAGCATCACCGCGCCGCGCTTGCCGCCCGCCTCGGACGTGAAGTAGTCGTACGCGTCGAGGATGTTCTCGGCGTGGTCGTAGTCCTCCTGCTTGGGGCTGTACACCTCGTTCGCCGCGTCGATCTGGCCCGGGTGCAGCACCCACTTGCCGTCGAAGCCCAGCGCGGCGGAACGGCCGGCCACGCGGCGGAAGCCGTCGACGTCGCGGATCTGGAGGTACGGGCCGTCGATGGCCTGCTTGTCGTGCGCACGGGCCGCCATCAGGATCTGCATCAGGATGTAGTGGTAGGCGTCACCGACGTCGTAGCCGGGCGGCTGCTCGCCGACGACCAGCGACTTCATGTTGATCGACGCCATGAAGTCCGCCGGGCCGAAGATGATCGTCTCCACCCGCGGCGACGCGGTGGCGATCGCGTTGACGTTGATCAGGCCCAGGGCGTTCTCGATCTGCGCCTCGATGCCGATGCGGCCGACCTCGTAGCCCATGGTCTTCTCGATCTGGGTGAGCAGCAGGTCGAGCGCGTGCACCTGCTCCGCGGTCTGCACCTTGGGCAGCATGATGCAGTCCAGGTTCGCGCCCGCGCCCTCGACGACCTCGGTGACGTCGCGGTAGGTCCACTCGGTGGTCCAGTCGTTGACCCGGACGACCCGGGCGCGCGAGCCCCAGCCGCCCTCGTTCAACGAGGCCACGATGGTCTTGCGCGCGTCCGGCTTGGCCAGCGGCGCGCACGCGTCCTCCAAGTCGAGGAACACCTGGTCCGCGGGCAGCGTGCGAGCCTTGTCGATCATCTTCTGGCTCGAGCCGGGCACGGCCAGACACGAGCGACGGGGACGCTGCTGGTCGACCACTGGGGTACCTCCTCGTACCGGCCGGTAACTCCTGTTGTGCGAAGGGTGGCACGCACGCGTACCGGCCGCTATTTCGTGAGTCACGATTCACAGGCCCGTGGCAGGCTGAACCGGTGGAGATCGAGCAGGTGCTGGACAACGCGCTGCGCAAGGCCGCCGCGGTGTGGATCCGACCGGACGGCCACGAGCCGCGGCTGGTGTGGGCGCTGTGGCGGGACGGCGCGGTGCTGGTGGCCGTCGGCGGCACCGAGCAGGCAGTTCCGGGGCTCGCGGACGGCGTCACGTGCACGGTGACCGTCCGCTCCCCCACCACGCACTCGCACCTGGTCGACGCGACCGCGACCGCGCGCGGAACAGAGCTGGACGACGAGGCCGCGGCGGCGTTGCGGGCGGCCCGGCTGAACGCCCGGCCGGAGTGGGAATCCGTCTACCGCTTGGAGTTCGCGTGATCACCGTCCCCGACGACTTCGGCGCCATCCTCGGTGAGGAGGCGCTGCCGTGGCGCGCCACCCTGCCCGCCCTGGCCACGAAGTTCTGCGCCCGCTGGCGCCTCACCCCGGACGGCGACCTGCTCAACGGCAACGTCGCCGTCGTCCTCCCGGTCCGCCGCGCCGACGGCCACCCGGCCGTGCTCAAACTCACCTGGCTGGACGAGGAGACCCGGCAGGAGCCGCTGGCGCTCACGGCGTGGCGCGGCGAGGGCGTGGTGGAGCTGCTGGACCACGACGACGAGCACGGCGCGCTGCTCCTGGAACGCCTGGACCACAACCGGTCGTTGGACGACGCGCCGATCGAGGAGGCGCTGGCCGTCACCGGTGGGCTGCTCCGCCGGCTGCGCGTCCCGGCCGGGCCGGAATTCCGCCGCCACGAGCCCCCGGACCTGGCCCGGGAGAACGCCGGGCTGGGCGAACCGGTGCCGGCCGCGTTCGTCCAGCAGGCCGACGAACTCGGCCGCGGGCTCGCCGAGAGCGCCGCGAACACCCTCGTCAACCAGGACCTGCACTACGAGAACGTGTTGCGCGGCGACCGCGAGCCGTGGCTGATGATCGACCCGAAACCGCTGTCCGGTGACCCCGAGTTCTGCGTGATCCCGTTGCTGTGGAACAGGTTCGGCGAGATGGACGGCGAACGCGGACTGCGCGAACGGTTCGCCGCGCTGTGCGACATGGGCGAGCTGGACGCCGAGCGGGCACGTGCGTGGACGTTCTGCCGCGCGGTCGACACCTGGCTGTGGTGCGTGGACGGCGAACTGGACGAGATGAGGGTGTCCGTCGAGGCCATCGCCCGCACGTTCCGGCCGTAACTCCTGGTCACAGGTCCACAGTGGAACGCAGCGGTTGGCCGTTCGGCGGACTAACCTGATCACGTGGTCGCCGTGAACAGGGTTTTCGCCGCTCAGCTCGCCGGCCTGCCCGTGTTCGGGCCGGACGGGGAATCCATCGGCAAGGTCCGTGACCTGGTCGTCGGCCTGCGGGTGGACCGCCAACCGCCGCGCGTCCTCGGCCTGGTGCTGGAACTGGCCACCCGGCGGCGCATCTTCGTGCCGATGCTGCGGGTCACCTCGATCGAGCCGAACGCGGTGACGCTCGCCACCGGTTCGGTCAACCTGCGCCAGTTCCACCAGCGCACCAACGAGGTGCTGGTCGTCGGCGAACTGCTGGACGCCCGCGTGACTCTCGACTCCGGCACCGTCGTGGTGCTGGTCGACGCCGCCATGGAACCCACCCGCACCCGCGACTGGCGGATGACCAGGGTGGCGGTCCGGGAGCGCACCGGGAGGCTGTCCCGGCGCGGACCGGTGCAGGTGCTGCACTGGGAAGAGGTGTCCGGGCTGTCGGCGACCGCGTTGGCCGCGGAGCCGCAGGGCGCTCAGCACCTGGTGGCGGTCTTCGACACGATGCGCGCGGCCGACGTGGCGCTCGCCCTGCACAGCCTGCCGGTGAAGCGGCGCTACGAGGTGGCCGAGGCGTTGGACGACGAACGGCTCGCCGACGTGATCGAGGAGATGCCCGAAGAGGACCAGAAAGACATGCTGGCGCACCTCGACGACGAGCGCGCCGCGGACATCCTGGAGGCGATGGACCCCGACGACGCGGCCGACCTGCTGGCCGAGCTGCCCGAGGGGGAGAAGAACCGGCTGCTGGAGCTGATGGAGCCGGAGGAGTCCGCGCCGGTCAAGCGGCTGCTGGAGTACAGCTTCGACACCGCGGGCGGGTTGATGACGCCGGAACCGGTGGTGCTCGCGCCGGACGCGACCGTGGCGGAGGCGCTGGCGCACGTGCGCAACCCGGACCTCACGCCCGCGTTGGCCAGCATGGTGTTCGTGTGCCGGGCGCCGACCGCGACGCCGACCGGGCGTTACCTGGGGTGCGTGCACATCCAGCGGCTGCTCCGCGAACCACCGTCCGACCTGGTCGCGGGCGTGCTGGACACGGACCTGGCGACGTTGTCGCCGACCGCGTCGCTGGGCGACGTGACCCGCTACTTCGCCGCGTACAACATGGTGTGCGGGCCGGTGGTGGACGAGAGCGACCACCTGCTCGGCGCGGTCACCGTGGACGACGTGCTGGACCACCTGCTGCCGGCCAACTGGCGCGAAACGGGGCTGACCCATGCCTGAGCTGCTGCCGCGTCGACGGCTCGACCAGCCGCGCTCGCCGGGCTTCCGGTTGTCGCTGGACCCGGAGGCGTTCGGGCGGTTCTCCGAGCGGCTCGCCCGGTTCCTGGGCACCGGGAAGTTCCTGTTCTGGCAGACCCTGCTGGTGATCGTGTGGATCACGCTGAACCTGTTCGCGGTGACGCTGCGCTGGGACCCGTACCCGTTCATCCTGCTCAACCTGGCGTTCTCCACCCAGGCCGCGTACGCCGCGCCGCTGATCCTGCTCGCGCAGAACCGGCAGGACGACCGGGACCGGGTGTCGCTGGAGGAGGACCGGGCGCGGGCCGCGCAGACCAAGGCCGACACCGAGTACCTGGCCCGTGAGCTGGCCGCGCTGCGGATCGCCGTCGGCGAGGTGGCGACCCGCGACTACCTGCGCAGCGAGCTGGAACGCGTGTTCCGCGAACGCAAGCGCGGCGGCAAGGACCTCAAAGACGCCAAGGACGGCAAGGACGTCAAGGACGGCTTGAAGGACGACGTGCCCTCGTCGTGAGGCCGCGGGTCAGGGCTCTTCGGTGCCCAGCCGGTCGCACGTGCGGCCGAACGCCTCCAACTCGGCGTGGCCGAACGCCTCGGCGAAGTGCCGCACGACGCCCGTGAGGTGGGTTCCGGACGCGACGCGCAGCCGGTCCAGGCCCTGCGGCGTGAGCACGGCCACCACACCGCGCCCGTCGCCGTCGGCCCGCTCGCGCAGCACCAGGCCCGCGCGTTCCAGGCGGTCGACCAGTCTGGTCACGCCGGAGCGGGACAGCAGCACGGCATCCGCGAGTTCGGTCATCCGCAATCTGTACTGCGGCGCTTCGGCGAGCTGGACCAGGACGTCGTAGGCCGCGAGCGACAGGCGTTGCTCGGCGATCAGTTCGGCTTCCAGGATCCGAGTGAGCCTCGCGTGCGCCCGGAGGAAGGATCGCCACACCCCCAGCTCGGTACGGGTGGGCAACCGGGCAGATCCGGTTTCCGGCACGGATACCGATGTTACGGAAAGCACGCGACCGGCTTCGCGCTGCCCCCGAATCGGAGGTGACCAACCGGTAGCTTGGAGGTGCACGGTCCGCCGTAGCATGGCGGTCCCACCACATCTTTCGAAGGCGCTTCCAGTGACTCTTCCTTCCGTTGACGACGTGCAGAAGGCGTTGGCCGGTGTGCAGGACCCGGAGATCCGGCGTCCCATCACCGACCTGGGCATGGTCAAGGGCGTCGTGGTCGGCGGCGACGGGGTCGTGGACGTGGCGGTGTTCCTGACCGTCTCCGGCTGCCCGTTGCGCGACAAGATCACCGCCGACGTGACGTCCGCCGTGTCCGCGCTCGACGGTGTGACCGGTGTCCGCGTCGAGCTGGACGTGATGAGCGACGCGCAGCGCACCGAGCTGCGCAAGTCGCTGCGCGGTGGTGTCGAGGAGCCGGTGATCCCGTTCGCGCAGCCCGGGTCGTTGACGCGGGTGTACTGCGTGGCGTCGGGCAAGGGCGGTGTCGGCAAGTCGTCGGTGACGGTGAACCTGGCCGTCGCGATGGCCGCGCGGGGGCTGTCCGTCGGCGTGGTGGACGCCGACATCTACGGCCACTCCATCCCGCGGATGCTGGGCACGGAGGGCAAGCCGACCCAGGTGGAAAAGATGATCATGCCGCCGCAGGCGCACGGCGTGAAGCTCATCTCGATCGGCATGTTCACGTCGGGTAACGCCCCGGTGGTCTGGCGCGGCCCGATGCTGCACCGCGCGTTGCAGCAGTTCCTGGCCGACGTGTTCTGGGGCGACCTGGACGTGCTGCTGCTGGACCTGCCGCCGGGCACCGGTGACATCGCCATCTCGGTGGCGCAGCTCGTGCCGAACGCCGAGATCCTGGTCGTGACGACGCCGCAGCAGGCGGCGGCCGAGGTGGCCGAGCGGGCCGGGGCGATCGCGCTGCAGACGCGTCAGCGGGTGGCCGGTGTCATCGAGAACATGTCGTGGCTGGAACTGCCGGACGGGACGCGGATGGACGTGTTCGGCTCCGGTGGCGGTCAGGCCGTGGCGGACTCGCTGACCCAGGCCGTCGGCGCCGACGTGCCGCTGCTGGGCCAGGTCCCCCTCGACCCGCGGCTGCGTGAGCAGGGTGACTCCGGGACGCCGATCGTGCTGTCACACCCCGAGTCGGCCGCCGGTCAGGTGCTGACGGCGGTGGCGGGCAAGCTGTCGACCCGGTCGCGCGGGCTGGCCGGACGCCTGCTGAACGTCTCCCCCGCCGGGCGCTGACGCCTGCGGGCGCCGGTCCGCGGGTGGTCGCCGCCGCTCAGTCGCCGCGGAGCGTGATGTACTCCTCGACTGCTCCCGGGGCGATGGCGGCACCGTAGATCGCCAGACCGTTGGCGAACGCCGCGTCCTCCTCGACGACGAACTCGATCGTGTTCGCACCAGGCCGAAGGGCTGCGGCGTCGAACCGCCACGTGTAGTGGGTGCCGCGCCCGTCGTCCTGCATCACGCGTTGGGATGGCAGCCGTTCACCGTTCACGATCACCGTGACGTCCGTCTTCTGGTCTTCGGCGCCGCGGTACATCCAGGTGTCGGCGGACAGGCGCGCCCTCAGTTCGACCTGTTCGCTGTCGAACTCGTCGAGGGTCACCTCGTACACGAAGCGACCGACGCGGTTGCCGTAAGCGTGCGCGTGGGTCAACCCGTGTTCCGAGTGAAGTTCGCCGCGGGAGTCGTAGGCAGGCCCGTCGGGCTGCCACTTGGAGGCTGTGACGTCGTAGGACGACGGTCTGATCTTTTCGTCGAGCCTCTTGTCGTCCGCCTGTGACCCGGCTGATCGCGGTGACGCAGTCGTTTGCGGTGACGCAGTCGTTTGCGGTGACGCCGCCGGTTGCCGCGGGAGCGTCCAGGCGAGGAACGCGACCACCAGCGCCAGGACACCCACGAGCAAGGCGCCCAGGCCCGCGAGCGCCCCGGCCCTGGTCCAGGGTCCCTCCATGCACTACCTCCGCGTCCACCGTGGCCGAGTGGCGGCTCAGGCGGAACCAGTACTCGCGACGTTCACCCCGACGGGTCGACCGAGCCCGCTCGTGTCAGGTCGCGTCCGGGTCGTACGGCGGGCGCTCGCCCTGCTGGAGGGGGCGCTCGTGCGCCGCCTGGTCGCGTGCCGGGGGAACGGCGGGGTGGCCGTTCGGCTTGTCGGTCGGCGTCTCGTCCCACAGGTGCTTGGTGATCGCGCGCTTCGGGTCGAAGTTGCGCAGCTCCCGCAGGTCCTCGAGCGGCTTGCGGAGCTGCTCGAACTCCGGCCCCATCTCCTGCTTCAGCTGCTCGCGCGCGCCGGTCGCGTAGTCGCGCACCTGGCGGATCGTCTTGCCCACCCAGGCCGCGGCCGAGGGCAGTCGTTCCGGGCCCAGGATGAACAGGCCCGCGACGATGATGATGAGGATCTCAACCCATCCGATGCTGTCGAACACCCGCGTGCCCCACCTTCCGCGCCCCTGCCTGACTGCCAGCGTAGCCGTCAGTCCGACCGGAGGGTCACCTGCACGGTCAGCTCACGACCCTGCCTGGCCAGCACGACCGGCACCGTCTCGCCGATTTCATGGTCCCGTACGGCAACGGTCAACTCCGCGGCGTTGCGCACCATCCGGTCGCCGACCCGCGTGATCACGTCGCCCTCCTCGATGCCGGCCGCGTCCGCCGCGCCGCCCTCGGGGACGTTCTGCACCTGCGCGCCCTCGGCCGTCTCCGCCGACGCCGACCGCACGTTGATGTTCATGTCCGCGTGCTTGACCTGGCCGTCCCGGATCAGCGCCTCCGAGACCTTGCGCGCGTAGTTGCCGGAGATGGCGAAGCCCAGACCCACCGAGCCGCCGGTCTCGGTCCGGATCGACGAGTTGATGCCCACCAGCGCGCCGGACGAGTCGACCAGCGCACCGCCCGAGTTGCCGGGGTTGATGGCCGCGTCGGTCTGGATCGCGTCGTAGGTGACCTGCGGCCCGCCGTTCTCGCCCGCCGCCGTCACCGGCCGGTGCAGGGCGCTGACGATGCCCTCGGTCACGGTGTTCGACAGCGACAGCGGCGAGCCGATGGCCAGCACGGTGTCGCCGACGGCGAGCTCGTCCGAGTCGCCGAACTGCAGGACGGTCGGGTTGTCCACCTCGACCTTGATCACCGCGAGGTCGGTCTTGGAGTCACGGCCGACGATCTGCGCCACGGCCCGCTTGCCGTCGGTGAAGACCACGGTCAGCTTCGCCGACGTGTCCTGCACCGCCGGGGCGACCACGTGGTCGTTGGTCAGCACGTAGCCGGCGCCGTCGATGACCACGCCGGAGCCGACGCCCGCCACGTTCGCGCCCTTGAACTCGATCGACACGACGCTCGGCGTGACCCGCTTGGCGATGTCGGCCACCGATCCGACCGGGCGTTCCTTGCCCGGCTTGACCTCGGCGAGCGTGACGCCGCCGTCGGTGAGGGGGTTGTCGACGCGGCCGAGCAGCCAGCCGACCGCGCCGCCGCCGGTGCCGACCAGCAGCGCGGCCACGAACAGCAGGATCAGGCCCATCGGCTTGACGCGCCTGCCGAACAGCAGTTCGGGGACGCTGAGCTGCGGACCGGCCTTCGGTTCGGGCTTGGGTTCGGTGTCGGGTTGCTCGGTGACGGCGGGCGGGCCGATGACGGCCGACGCGCCCGGGTCGCGCCACGAGTCGCCCGCGGCCTTGCCCTCCCAGAAGACGGGCTCCACCTCGGGCTCGCCGTTCAGGTCCAGCGGCGGGCGCTGCAAGCGGGTGCTGTCGTCACCGCGCGGCCGGCCGAACGCCGTGGACAGCGCCTCCGGTGGCGGCGGCGCGAACTGCACCGAGCCGTTGAGGCTCGGACGGTCGGCGGAGAACGCGCCCGGAACGCCCTGCGGCCTCCCGAACACGGCTTCCTGGCCCGGGTCCACCGGCGGGCGGTTCAGGGGACGGGGTGCGAGCCTGCGGTGCGCCCCGTCGTCCACGCCCGACCTGGGGGTCCCGTTGCCCTGTTCTGGCTCGCTCATCGCTCCCCGCACGTCGTCACACCATGTTGTCGCGGGGCCAATCGTGCCCGGTGACCGGTGAAGTTGCCGTCAGCGGGCTGGTCAGCGGCCCAGGCCGGGGTCCGCCACGGGGCGCAGCCCGACCATCTGCTCGTGGCCGGCGTCGGTCAACGACGGCGCGACGGCGGGCGTGGGCGGCGGGGTGTTGCCCTGCGCGGGCGTGGGCGCCGCGTCCTCGCCGCCGGGTGCGACCAGGGCGAGGGCGCCGAGCATGAGACCGGAGACGACCACACCCGCACCCTGGCGCGCGCGGCGACCCCCGAAGAGGCCGGCACCGGAGCGGCTACCGCCGCCTGTCCCGAAAGGGCGGCTCTGTCCCAACACGGGACCGCTGCCGAACGCGACCCGGTCGGGCCGCTGCACCGTGACGAGTTGGCCGTCCTCGGTGACCGCGAGGCCGTCCGGCGCGCTGGGCAGCTCGACTTCCTGCGGGATCGCGCCGAGCCTGGCCAGCAGGCCGGCGGGCGCGCAGGGTGCGTCGGCGGCGCGCACCGCGGAACGCGCCTGTTGCTGCGAGTACGCCTCCGCCGCGCAGAACGGGCAGCGCGCCAAGTGCGCGGACGCCCTGTTGTGCGCCGAGGCGGACAGCTCGCCGTCGACGAAGGCGACGACCGCGTCGGGCAGCAGGTGCTGCTCGGGCAGTTGCCAACCTCGCAGGTCGGTCATGCAGAGTCCTCCTGAACCAGACCCCGACGGCGTTCCAGTGCGACCCGCAGGGCCTGCCGGCCCCGGTGGATCCTGCTTCTCACGGTACCCAGTTTGACGCCGAGGGTGGCGCCGATCTCCTCGTAGGAGAGTCCTTCCACGTCACACAGCACCACTGCGGCGCGGAACTCGGGCGGCAACTCGTCGAGCGCGGCCTGCAGTTCCGGGTCGAGGTGGGTGTCGTCGTAGATCTCCTCGGGCGTCGGGTCGTCGCCCGGGATGCGGTCGGTCTCCTCCGGCAGGGCCTCCATGCGCACGCGCGAGCGGCGGCGGGCCATGTCGAGGAAGAGGTTCGTGGTGATGCGGTGCAGCCAGCCCTCGAACGTGCCGGGCTTGTACGACGCGAGGGACCGGAAGACCCGGATGAAGGTCTCCTGGGTGAGGTCCTCGGCGTCGTGCTGGTTGCCGGTCAGGCGGTAGGCCAGCCGGTACACCCGGTCGGCGTGCTCACGCACAACTTGGTCCCACGAGGGCGCGATCCAGTCCGCGTCGTCGATGGTCGCGGTCATGGCCGCGGTCGGCTGCTTAGGCATCGGGCGGTTAAGCACCTCCACTGGGCTGGCTGCCCTGCTGCACGGGTCAACGCTCGGCTTCCCTGGCGTGTTCCCGTTGGTCCTGCTCGTCATGCGTTGGCACCTAGAGTGACGGCTCCTCTTATAACCATCGTGAGAGTCGGCTGAGAGCACGCTGAGAATCCGGGTCGCCGCCAAGATTCACCCGAACCGCCGCCGGCGGCGTTAGCCTTCGTGCTGTGGATGCGCCGACGCGCGAGTACGTGGAGCGCTACCTGCCCGAGGACGCCGTGATCACGGCAGCCAGGGCTCGTGGCGCCGAGTTGGGGTGCGTGCCGATCGGGTCCGGCGGCGGGGCGGCGTTGCGGTTCCTCGCCGCGGCGCTGCAGGCCAAGGCCGTGGTGGAGATCGGCACCGGGGCCGGTGTAGGCGCGTTGTACCTGCTCAGCGGCATGCCCGCGGCCGGGGTGCTGACGTCGATCGACGTGAGGCCGGAGCACCAGCGGGCCGCGCGGGTGGCGTTCGCGGAGGCGGGGATCGCGGTGTCGCGGACGCGGTTGATCATGGGCCGGGCGCTGGAGGTGCTGCCCCGGTTGACCGACGGCGCGTACGACCTGGTGTTCGTGGACGCGGCCAAGTCGGAGTACCCGAAGTACCTGGAAGAGGGCGTGCGGCTGCTGCGGCCGGGTGGGGTGATCGCGTTCGACAACGTGCTGTGGCACGGGCGCGTGGTCGACGCTTCGCAGCGGGATCCGGACACGACGGCGATGCGGGAGGTGGCGCGGGCGGTGCGCGACGACGACCGACTGGTGTCGGTGATCCTGCCCCTGGGTGACGGGTTGCTGGTCGCGGCGAAGGCCGCTTGAGCGGTCGACACGCCCGGCTGCCGTTCGGGGTTGTCGCGGACTTGAGCCCGGACTCCGGGCGTGGTCGAGCCGGCGGCAGGTCGACCGTCGGGGACCGCCATGAGGAGATCCCCGACCACGTCGACGCGACCACCGGCCACCCGCTCACCGGCACCACAACCGCCGGCACCGCGACCACCGGCCACGTGCTCACCGGCCGCGCGGAAGTCAGCCGGCCGTGACGCCCTTCCCGAGCACCGTCACCCCACCCGCCGACACGGTGTAGCGCTGCCGGTCCATCGCCGGGTCCACGCCGATCAGCGCGCCGTCGGGCACCACGACGTTCTTGTCCAGGATGGCCCGCCGCACCACCGCCCCGCGCCCGATCCGCACGCCCGGCAGCAGCACGCTCCCCTGCACCACCGACCCGGTCTCCACGACCACGTCCGAGCTGACCACGGACCCGTGGACGGTGCCGGAGATGATCGACCCCGGCCCCACCATGGAGTCCTCGGCACTGCCGCCCGCGATGAACTTCGCGGGCGGCAACGGCGGGGTCGCCGTCCGGATCGGCCACGCCTGGTTGTAGAGGTTGAACACCGGCCGCACCGACACCAGGTCCATGTGCGCCTCGTAGTAGGCGTCGATGGTCCCCACGTCACGCCAGTAGCCGCGGTCCCGGTCGGTCTCGCCCGGCACCTGGTTGTCGGCGAAGTCGTAGACGTGGGCCTGCCCCTGGTCGACGAGCATCGGGATGATGTCGCCGCCCATGTCGTGGTCGGAGTCGGGGTTGGCCGCGTCCGCGCGCAACGCCTCCAGCAGCGCCTCCGTGGTGAACACGTAGTTCCCCATCGACGCGAAGGTGACCTCGGGGTCGTCCGGCACGTGCGGCGGCTCCGAAGGCTTCTCCAGGAACCGGGTGATCTGCCCGAACTCGTCGGAATCGATGCAGCCGAACGCCTTGGCCTCGTTCCGCGGCACCCGGATGCCCGCGACGGTCACGCCCGCACCGGTCGCGACGTGCTGTTCCACCATCTGACCGGGGTCCATCCGGTAGACGTGGTCGGCACCGAAGATGATCACGTGCTCCGGCTTCTCGTCGTTGACGAGGTTCAGCGACTGGAAGATCGCGTCCGCGCTGCCCGTGTACCAGCGCGGACCCAGCCGCTGCTGCGCCGGCACCGGGGTGACGTACTGGCCGAGCACATTGGACAGTCGCCACGTCGTGGAGATGTGCCGGTCCAGGGAATGGGATTTGTACTGGGTGAGCACGCAGAGCTTGACGAAACCCGCGTTCACCAGGTTGGACAGGACGAAGTCCACCAGCCGGTAGTTACCGCCGAAGGGCACCGCCGGCTTTGCCCGGTCGGCGGTCAACGGCCACAACCGTTTGCCTTCGCCACCGGCGAGGACAATTCCTAGAACATGCGGTTGCCCTTTCACAGCAACGACCCTAACCGGGCCGGCACCGGCCCACCAACGGCGAAGTAACGCAGACTCACCGTGTTCACCCGGCTGCCCCCGGCGGCGGGGTTACGGTGAGCGGCGTGCGAATTGGACTGCTGACACGGGAGTACCCGCCTGAAGTGTACGGCGGGGCGGGGGTGCACGTCGGTTTCCTGGTGCCGAGGTTGCGCGAACTGGTCGACGTGGACGTGCACGCCTTCGGCGGGCCGCGCGCGGACGCCAGGGCGCACAACGCGGCGCACGGTCTGGAACAGGCGAACGCCGCGCTGGCGACCCTGTCGGTGGACCTGGAGATGGCCGCCGCGCTGGGCGACGCGCAACTCGCGCACTCGCACACCTGGTACGCCAACATGGCCGGTCACCTGGCCAAACTCCTCCACGGCATCCCGCACGTGGTGACCGCGCACTCGCTGGAGCCGCGCCGGCCGTGGAAGGCCGAGCAGCTCGGCGGCGGCTACCGGATCTCGTCCTGGGTGGAGCGCACCGCGTACGAGGCGGCGGACGCGGTGATCGCGGTCAGCGAGGGCATGCGGGCCGACGTGCTGGACTGCTACCCGGCGCTGGACCCGGCGCGGGTGCACGTCGTGCGCAACGGGATCGACACGGCGGCTTACCACCCCGTTTCCGAAACCGACGCGCTCGTCCGGCACGGGATCGACCCGGAACGGCCGATCGTGACGTTCGTGGGGCGGATCACCCGGCAGAAGGGTGTCGGGCACCTGGTCGCCGCCGCGCACCGGATCTCGCCGGACGCGCAGATCGTGCTGTGCGCGGGCGCGCCGGACACCCCGGAGATCGCCGAGGAGACGCGCCTGGCGGTGGCGGAGCTGGCGGCGGCCCGGCCGGGGGTGTTCTGGATCAGGGAGATGCTCCAGCCGGCCGAGGTGCGGCAGATCCTGAGCCACTCGACGGTGTTCGTGTGCCCGTCGGTGTACGAGCCGCTGGGCATCGTGAACCTGGAGGCGATGGCGTGCGGGACGGCCGTGGTGGCGTCCGACGTCGGCGGCATCCCGGAGGTCGTGGACCACGGGCGCACCGGGCTGCTCGTGCACTACGACGAGAAGGACGTGGAGACGTACCGGACGGCGTTGGCCGATGCCGTGAACGAGGTGCTGGGCGATCCGGAGCGGGCGGCGGCGTTCGGCGCGGCCGGGCGGGAGCGCGCGATCGAGGAGTTCTCGTGGGCGACCGTGGCCGAGCAGACCGTCGCCGTGTACCGCGCGGCCCTGGGCTCGTAGCTCTGACCAGCGGTTTCAGCACCGCACGGTGATCGCCTGACAGCGTTGGGCGATCGAGCGACACCGTAGTGTGACGGGCGCCACCCTGGTCCGAGTGCAACGGAACGGGGTGGCAATCGCCTTTAACCAGTAGGGGCAACTACTGGGGGTTGCATGCGGTGGCTTGTGCTCCTGCTCGCGTTGGTGGCCGGTGGGTGTGCGACGCCCGCGTTCAGCGCCGAGCAGGTCAGGTTGACCATCGGGGGAAGGGCGGTGTTGGACGCCCCCGGCTTACAGGCGCGCGCCGAGGCCGAGCTGAGCTACACGTTGTCGTTCGGCTACGTGGCCCGGACCGGTCAGGACGCGGTGAGCTGCTGGTTCGCCCGGACGGGTGATGCGTTCGAGGTCGACACCCGGTTGTGGTGCGGCCCGGTGCAGGTGCCCGGCACGGCCGCGACCACGGACTGGGTGCCGGTGCCGTTGAAGGAGGTCGAGCGGGACGACTCCAGCGTGCGGCTGGAGGTCCAGCCGCCGCAGGTGCCCGCGCTGGGCGCCCGGAGCACACCGGTGGGGAAGCTGGTGCGCACCGACGGGCGTGAGACCAGCGCGGACCAGGGCGTCGGCGCGGCCGGGCCCGATTTCCTGGCGGTGCTGCCCGACGACGGCCAGATCCTCGACGCGGCGTCCGCGATGGTTCGGGACGACCAGCTCGAAGTGCACGTGACGGGGTACGCGACGCCGGCGGTGTGGCCGACGGCGGAGGGTGACCTGCGGGCCGAGCACGGGGTGGCGTTACGGGTGCTGCGGGTCCGGGTGACGCGGCACAGCGAGGTCGACTCGGCGTTCAAGCAGACGCCGTGGCGCGGCTGGCTGCCGCAGCTGCCGGAGTTCGCGCTGGACTTGCCGGGGCGGCGGCACCCGCTGCCCGCCGACCGGCTGCCGGACAACGGGTCGGCGCTGATCGTCTACACGGTGCCGGTCGCCGGTGGGTCGGAGGTGCTGGTGCTCAACACCGTGGGGGCGAAGTCGCTGGAACAGCGGGTCGAGGTGCCGTCGGGGCAGGTGCTCGGCAACGCGCCGGTGGTGCTGCGGCGTGCACCCGGGCCCGAGTCGATGTCGGTGTCGACGCCCGTGTCGGTGGGTTCGGCGGTGGGTTCGGCGGAGAAGGTCGGGTCGCTGGAGGTCGTGCGGGCGCGGTTGGGTCGGCAGCGGCCGGTGTCGTCCAACGGGCAGCACGAGTTGGCCACGGCCGGTCCCGGCACGGCGTTGTTGGAGCTGCGGTTGCAGGGGCACGGGCTGCCGAGCGTGCTCGGGGCGGGGCAGACGGCCGGTCTGATGACCGTGACGCTGCCCGGCGGGGGCACGGCGCGGCAGGTCGGCCTGCGCCACGGCGGGGACACGTTCCCGGTGGCCGTCGTGTTCGAGGTGCCGGAGGACGTGCGGTCGGTGACGTTCTCGGTGGCGTCGGGGACGGTGCAGTTGCCTCAGTTGGGCACGGTCGCGGTGACCGGCGGTCCCGGGGTCGCGGTGCCGCTCGACTTCTGAGCCGTCCGTGCTTTCCGGGCTCTCTGCGCTTTCCGGGCTCTCTGCGCTTTGTGTGCGATGACGACCGCGACGGCCGCCAGCGCCAGCCACACCGTGATCAGGACGACCAGGCCCGGCCAGCCGTGCGCCTGGTACGCGGCGCTGCCCGCCGTGCCGCCGGTGCTGCTGCCGACGTAGAACGCGAACAGGTAGACGCCCGACGCCTGGCCCCTGGCGTGCTCGGGCGCCCGTGCGCCCACCCAGCCGCTCGCCACGGCGTGGGCGGCGAAGAAGCCGCCGGTGAAGAGGGTGAGGCCGAGGGCGATCGTGATCAGGTTGTCCGGGAGGGTGATCGCGGCGCCCGCTGCTGCCAGGGCCAGGCCGGCGAGGGTGATGCGGGCGCGGCCGTGGCGGTCGGCCAGCCGTCCCGCCGGGGCTGACGTGCCGCCTGCCGCGTAGGCGAGGAAGACCAGGGCGGCGATGCCGGTGGGCAGGCCCAGGTCGGCGGTCAGGCGGAAGCCGATGACGTTGAAGACCGAGATGAACGCCGCCACGGCGAGGACGGCGACCGCGTACTGGCAGAGCAGGACGCGGTCGGTGAGGGCGTCTTTGAGCGCGCTCGGGCGGCGTTCGGTGTCGTGGCCCTTCGGGAGCAGGAGGGCGGCGGTGATCGCGCAGACCGTGCCGAACGCGCCGGCGATGGCCAGGGCGGCGCGCCACGACGTGCCGTCGGTGGTGAGGCCGGTGATGAGGCGGCCGAGCATGCCGCCCGCGCTGTTGCCCGCGACCAGGGCGCCGATCGCCGCGCCGACGTGCGTCTTGTTCGCCTCCTGGGCGAGGAACGCCATGGCGGTCGCCGGGACGCCCGCCGTGGCGAGGCCTTGCAGGGCTCGGGCGGCGATGAGGGTCTCGTAAGTCGGGGTGAGCGGGAGGAGCAGGCCGAGGACGGCGGCGGTGAGGACGGACCAGACGATCACGCGGCGGCGGCCGATGCGGTCGGCGAGGGCGGCCATCGGGATGACGGCGAGGGCGAGGGCGCCGGTGGCGGCGCTGATGGTGAGGGAGGCTTCGGCCGGGGTGAGGCGGAATTCGTTCGCGATGTCGGGCAGGACCGACTGCGGGGCGTAGAGCAGCGCGAACGTGGCCAGGCCCGTTGCGGCGACGGAGGTGGTGAGGCGGCTTGGCACGTCTTCGACGCTAATCCATGCGTCCAATGCGGTGGTTTGGGAGAATTGATGCTGTGATGGATGAATTGGTGCCGAGGTTGGCGGTGCTGCGGGCGTTGGCGGCGGACGAGCACGTGACGCACGCGGCCGAGTCGGTGGGCGTGCCGCAGCCGACGGTGAGCCGGTGGTTGGCGGCGCTGGGTGCGTCGGTGGGCGCGCCGGTGGTCGTGCGGTCCGGCCGGCGGGTGCGGTTGACGAGGGCGGGACGGCTGCTGTGCGAGGCGGCGGACCGGGCGTTGGCGGCACTGGAGGCAGGCCACCGTGCGGCGGCGGAGGAAGTTTCACCCGAACGTGGTCAGGTGGCGCTGGGCTTCCTGCACCTCCTGGGCCGGTCAGTCGTGCCGGCCCTGGTCAGCGGCTTCCGCGAATTTCACCCGTCCGTGCGATTCCGGCTGGTGCAGGACTCGCGGCAGGACATCCTGGACCACCTGGTCAACGGCGTCGTCGACCTCGCACTCGTGTCTCCGCCGCCGACCGATCCGGCGTTCGCGCACGCCGTCGTCCGCGAGGAGGAGCTGGTGCTGGTGGTCCCGCCGGGCCACCGCCTGGCCGGCCGCGCGTCGGTGCGGGTCGCGGAGCTGGCGGGCGAGGAGTTCGTCGGGCTGGAACCGGGCTACGGGTTGCGGCAGATCACCGACGACCTGTGCGCGGCGGCCGGTTTCGTGCCGACCCTGGCGTTCGAGGGCCAGGAAACCGAGACCGTGCGCGGGCTGGTCGCGGCGGGCCTGGGCGTGGCGCTGCTGCCGCACGCCGACTCGCCGTCGGGCCTGCCGGAAATCCCCCTCACGCCCCGGGCGTCGCGGGAAATCGCCCTGGTCTGGCCCGCCGACCCCCCTCTGCCACCCGCCGTCCGCGCCTTCCGCGACCACGCGCTCACCAGCTGAGATCACCCGATCGTGTCGGCCGAGGGCTGGGTGCAGGTCTCGGCCAGTTCGATCAGGGTTCGGGCGGCGAAGCCGGTCGCACCCGCGACCACCTCGTCGTACACCTTGTCCGACCTCGCCGGGCCGGCGATGTCCAGGTGTGCCCACGGGATCTTGCCGACGAACTCGCGCAGGAACAGGGCCGCCGTGATGCCGCCCGGACCTGGCGGGCACTGGCGGACGTCGGCGATGTCGCTCTGGACGTCCTCCGCCAGGTCCTCCAGCAGCGGCATGCGCCACCACGACTCGCCTGCAGCGGTTCCGGCTCGGGTCACGCGGGACGCCAGGGCGTCGTCGGTTGCGAAGAAGCCTCCGGTGCGGACGCCGAGGCTCACCTTCATGGCACCGGTGAGCGTGGCCACGTCGACCACCACGTCCGGGTTCAGGTTGTGGACCGCGTAGGCCAGCGCGTCGGCCAGGACGAGTCTGCCTTCGGCGTCGGTGTTCGTCACCTCGGTCGTGATTCCACCGTATTGGGTGATCACATCACCCGGTCGGTACGCGGAGCCGGACACGTGGTTCTCCGCCGCGGGCACGAGACCCGTCACGCGTACGGGGAGGCTCTGCCTCGCGATGCCGATGAGCGCCGCGACCACCGCCGCGCCACCGGACATGTCCGTGCGCATCAGGTGCATGCCGTCGGCCGGCTTGATGGAGATACCGCCGGTGTCGAACGTGATGCCCTTGCCCACCAGGACGAGGTGGGGCTGACCGGCCTCGGTTCCGGGCCACGTCAGCTCGATGAACCTCGGCGGACGGGACGAACCCCCGCCCACCGCCAGCACACCGCCGAAACCCTGCTCGGCCAGCCACTTCTCGTCACGGATGTCGACCTGGAGACCCGGCACACCGCGCGCCGCCCTGGCCGCCGCCGCGGCCAACCACGACGGATCTTTGACGTTTGACGGTGTGTTGGCCAGATCCCGGCTCAACGACGTCGCCGCGGCCAGCGTGTTCGCCTTCCGCACGACCTCCGCGAACGCCGGATCGGTGACCAGGCGCAACGACTTCACCCGTTTCGGCGGTTCCTCCCCGGTCACCTTGAACCGGTACCCGCCCACCGCCGCACCCAGCGTGAACGCCGCCACCGCGTCCGCCGTCACGTCACCCGGCAGCAGCACGTCGAACGTCGTCCCGCCCGCCTTCTCCGCGTCACCGTGCAGGGCCCGCACCAGCGACGCCCCCGCCTTGCGCCAGTCGCCCGCCGAGCCTTCGCCCACACCGACGACCCACGTCCGCCCCGGCCTGGACGTCGCACCGGCCTTGCCGCTCACCTCAGCCACGTCCAGGTCGTCCACCCGCTCCGCACCCGGCCCGAACCGCACCGGATCGCCGGGGAACGCGACGAGCACCGCTGGCACACCTCGCCGGAGGGTGTCGGCCACCTCGACGGTGACCAGCGGGGTCGGCAGGGGTGCTCGCACGGGAACCTCCCGATAAGGCCGACGAAGGTCGGCTACGGCATTCGGCTTCGGCAATCGGCTACGGCAACAGGTGGCAGGAGAGGCAGGTCACCCGATCAGGGTCGCAACGTCGCACGTCACAGGCCCGTCACGACGTAGCGATGCCCCGGTTCCACAGTGGAAACCGGGGCCTCGACGCTTTCTCGCTCCGGCTGGTCAGCCGGCGGCTGCCTTGAGGGCGTCGCCCAGGGCGTTGGCCTCGTCCGCCGACATCTCGACGACGAGGCGCCCACCACCCTCGAGCGGAACGCGCATCACGATGCCACGCCCCTCCTTGGTCACCTCGAGGGGACCGTCGCCGGTCCGGGGCTTCATGGCCGCCATCGCGTGCTCCCTCCGTCAACATCTTCCCCGTCCGACCAGGGCCGGATACTCCGGCCATTCTCCCCTATGCGGACTCGGCAGCGAAACCGAACCGATCTTTCCGCCCCTCCGGCGACCGGTTGACGATCTTCACGGAGCCGCAGATCAACGTCAGGATGACCACGCCCCAACGACTTCGGCTCCCGCCGCCGGCCGTCACCTGGTCGTGACCCGTCACGGCTCTGTGGCGTGTCGCGGGGTCGCCCTGACAGACTCGGTTCTCGTGCGAGCCCGTTCCGCGCTCTTCGACGTCTACGGCGGCCACCTCCGCGAGCGGGGTGGTGCGGCGACGATCGCCGCGCTCGTCCGGTTGCTGGAGCCGCTTGACTTCGCCGCGCCCGCTGTGCGCACGGCGGTGTCGCGCACGGTGCGGCAGGGCTGGCTGGAACCCGTCCGCCTGCCGGACGGTCCGGGCTACGCGATGACACCTCGCGCGGAACGGCGGCTGGACGAGGCGGCGGCCCGCATCTACCGCACCCGGCCGTCCACCTGGGACGGTCGGTGGCACGTGGTGGTGCTGGAGGAGCTGCCCGCGCGCGAGGCTCGGGACCGGCTGGCCTCCTCCCTGCAACTGCTCGGTTACGGCGCGCTCGGGCCGGTGACGTGGATCGCACCGCGGCCCTCGCCGGAGCTGTCGGACGTGCTGGCGGGCGAGGGTGTGCGGGCGAGCACGTTCCACGGCGAGCACGAGGGCGACCCGGCGGAGCTGGCCGCCCGCGCCTGGGACCTGGCCACGATGGGCCGGGACTACGCGCGGTTCGTGGCCGAGTGGGAGCCGGTGATGTCCGCTGTGGACGGTACGTCGCCCGCGGCGGCGTTCGCGGCTTCGCAGCGGTTCCTGCACGCCTGGCGCAAGTTCCTGTTCCGCGATCCCGGCCTGCCGCGCGAGCTGCTGCCCGCCGACTGGCCGGGCACGAGCGCGGCCGAGTTCTTCGACCGGCACACCAACCGCCTCGCGCCCGCGGTGGCCAAGTTCGTCGACGACTGCCTCGCCCATCCCGACCGGGCCGACACCTGACCGGGCCGATCACTGACCGGGCCACATCACCGACCGGAGGTCCCACGTGTCCGAACTCCTCATCGACGACGCCGACGGCGTTCGCACGTTCACGCTCAACCGGCCCGAGTCGTTCAACTCGTTCACGCTGGCGTTGAAGGAGCGGTTCCTGGAGGCCGTGGTCAAGGCGGCCGAGGACGACGAGGTGCGCGCGGTGGTCATCACCGGCGCGGGGAAGGCGTTCTGCGCGGGTCAGGACCTGAAGGAGCACGTCTCGCTGCTGGAGGCGGGCGACCCGGCGCCGCTGAACACGGTGGAGCGGCACTACAACCCGATGGTGAAGGCGATCGTGGGCATGCCGAAGCCGGTCATCGCGGCGGTGAACGGCATGGCGGCGGGCGCGGGCGCGTCGCTGGCGTTCGCGAGCGACCTGCGGATCGCCGGGGCGGGTGCGAAGTTCCTGATGGCGTTCGCGAACGTGGGCCTGACCGCGGACTCGGGCGCGTCGTGGACGTTGCCGCGGCTCATCGGGCACGGCCGGGCGATGGAGATGATGCTGCTCGCGCAGCCGGTGGGCGCCGAGGAGGCGTTGCGGATCGGCATGGTGGGCCAGGTGGTGCCGGACGGCGAGGTGCTGTCGACGGCGCAGGCGCTGGCCCGCAAGCTGGCCGCCGGGCCGACCACCGCCTACGCCAAGATCAAGGAGGCGATGGCGTTCTCCGGTGAGCTGGCGGCGGCGCTGGAGGTGGAGGCGCGCACGCAGGCGGAGGCGGGGGCGACGGCGGACCACCGGGAGGCGGTGGCCGCGTTCGTGGCCAAGCGCAAGCCGACGTTCACCGGCCGGTAGCGCGGAAGCAGGTCGCGATGTGGTCGTCGACCATGCCGGTGGCCTGCATCAGCGCGTAGCAGGTGGTGGGGCCGAGGAACACGAAGCCGCGGCGCTTGAGCTCCTTGGCCAACGCCTTCGACTCGGGCGTGACGGCGGGCACGTCGGCGATCGTGGCGGGCCGTTCGTGGTGCTCGGGCGCGAACGACCACAGCAGGTCGTCCAGCGGCACGTCGAGCTCGGCGATCGCGCGGGCGTTGTTGATCGTGGCGTTGATCTTGGCCCGGTTGCGCACGATGCCCGCGTCGGCCATCAGCCGGTCGAAGTCGTCCGGCCCGAACTCGGCCACGAGCTTGGGTTCGAAGCCCGCGAACGCGGTCCGGAAGTTCGCCCGTTTGCGCAGGATGGTGATCCAGGACAGGCCGGACTGGAACGACTCGAGCGACATGCGCTCGAACATGGCCACCTCGCCGTGCAGCTCGACGCCCCATTCGGTGTCGTGGTACTCGACGTAGTCGGGGGTGCTGTCGCCCCACGGGCAGCGGACGAGGTCGGTCATGCGGTGCTCCTGTGTTGGATTGCTGTGTTGGATTGCGCCGCCTCCGGCGTCGCGGGCTCGGTCGCCCGGGAGGTCGGCCGCTCGCGCCTGATTTTCCGACGATCGAAAAGCGTGATCGCCGGAAAATGAGTCGCGAACGACCGACGGCGACCTCGCGTGGTGGTCGGCGCTGCGCGGGGGGGCGGCGCTGCGCGGGGGGCGGCGTTGCTACGCGGGGGTCCCCGCCTGGGGGATCCCCTGTCGTCAATCCTGCCGGCGGGGACCGACAGTCTCGGGTCGTCCAGCCACAGTTGTGGACAAGTGCGCGGCGGCTCGCGCCGTTGCCGCTGGTCACGCGGACGGTGGTGCCGGGCGTCCACTCACCCTGCCGCTCCCGGTCGGTGAGCGCCGCCCAGGTGGTCCCGGCCGGCGCCTCGACGTGGACGCGCAGCTCAAGCCCGGTCGTGCTCCGGCTCCCAATCGAGTTCCCGTTCGGGTTTCCCGTCGAGGTCCGGGCCGATTTCCGAGCCGATTTCCGGGCCGATTTCCGGGCCGATTTCCGGGCCGAGGTCCCGCTGCCGCTCGGCGTCCAGTTCGGCTTCGAGTTCGGCGACCCGGGCGCGCAGTTGCTCGACCTCGGTGGCCAGGCGGTCGAGCGCCCAGTCCACCTCGGTCATCTTGTAGCCGCGCAGGACCTGCTGGAACTTCAGGTCGCGCACGTCGTCCGGGGTCACGTCGTCGGCCGGCAGGCGGGTCGGCGACGCGCCCGGCGGCAGCGGTTCCAGTTCCTCGCCACGCCCGAACACCAGCGCGGCCAGCAGGAACACCACGGCCGCCACGAGCGCCATGACGACGATGTAGATGAGCGCTGAGGTCACGACACGATCGTGACACACACGCGTCGATCAGACCGACGAGAACACCACACAGCGGCGCGCCAGGACGGCGAGCCGAAGCGCGATGACGAACGAGACGACGGTCGCGGCGGCCACCGGTGGCGACATGAGCAGCCTCGCCGCGTCCAGGTGGGCGGTGCCGGCCAGGATCGCCACGTTGCCGGTCACGTTGAGGCCCACGGCGACGACGGCGACCGTGCCCGCGAGCCTGGCCAGCGTCACGGTGCTCAGCGCCGTCCGGGCGAGTCGCCGTCCGATGAGCAGCGCGATGACGGCCGCGCCCGCCACGACCCAGGCCGAGATGTCGTTGAGGCGGGCGATCACGAGGTACCAGTCGGGCGGCGGGGCGTCGAAGTCGTTCCAGGCGCCGATCCAGAACTTGCGGTTCAGCTCCCACATGACGTGGGTGAGCGGGAGGACCAGCATCACCGTGCGCAGCGTGCGGGCGCCGTGAGCCAGGCCGAGCAGGCCCTGGTACTCGCGTGCGATGGCGTTGACCGGGCCGAACTCGGCGACGGCGCGGCGTTGGGCGGCTTCCTCGGTGAGGCCGCCGTCCCGGTGCGCGGCGGCGGCGTCGTGGAGGCTGTCCCGCGCTTCGGCGAGCAGGTCGTCCTTCACGTGCCCGGGGCCGCGCAGCCTCCGGTCCAGCGCGGTCACGTAGTCGTCGATCACGCCTGCGCCGGCCACGGTCCACCTCCCAGCACGCCCTCGATCGCGGTGGTGAACTCGCGCCACGCGGTGCGCTCGGCGGCCAGGGCGCGGTGGCCCGCCTTGGTGAGCCGGTAGGTGCGGCGCTGCCTGCCGCCGACGGTGCTCCACTCGCTGGCCACCAGTCCGGCCGTCTCCAGTCGGCGCAGGGCCGGGTAGACGGTGCCGGTGGGCAGGTCGAGCGCGCCTCCGCTGCGCTTCTGCAACGCCTCGATGATGGCGTAGCCGTGCAGCTGGCCGCCGTCGAGCGTGGCCAGCAGGAGCGCGTCGAGGTGACCTCGCAACGCGTCGGACTTCATAGGTAGGGACTCTACGGATCAGGACAAGGGACCGGATCCGGGACATCCCTGATGTTAGGTTGCCTGCCTACATATAACGTCCCTACTCATGGATGCTCTCGGACTGGCCCGGCTCCAGTTCGCCACCACCACGTCGTTCCACTTCCTGTTCGTGCTGCTCACGCTCGGGCTGGTGACCGTGGTCGCGGTGACGCAAACCCGGGCCGCACTGTCCGCCAACCCCGTGCACGCGCGGATGACGCGCTTCTGGGGACGGCTCTACGTGGTCAACTACGCGCTCGGCATCGCGACCGGCATCGTCATGGAGTTCCAGTTCGGGCTGAACTGGTCGGGCCTGTCGACGTTCGCGGGCGACGTGTTCGGCGCGCCGCTGGCGCTGGAGACGCTGGTGGCGTTCTTCCTGGAGTCGACGTTCCTCGGCCTGTGGATCTTCGGCTGGGACCGGCTGGGCAAGTGGGTGCACCTGGCGTTGATCTGGCTGGTCGCGCTCACCGCGTACGCCTCGGCGTTCTGGATCATGATGGCGAACGCGTTCCTCCAGCACCCCGTCGGGCACGAGCTGCGCGACGGCGTGCTGCGGATGGTCGACTTCTCCGCACTGCTCGCCAACCCGACGTTCGGGACGGCGTTCCTGCACGTGTGCTTCGCGGCGCTGACCGTCGGCGGCGTGTTCGTGACCGGGGTCAGCGCCTACCACTTCATCCGGCGGACGTCGGAGGTCGAGTTCTTCCGGCGGTCGCTGCGGCTGGGCGTGGTGCTCACCGCCGTCGCCACGCCGTTCCTGGTCGGGTTCGGGTTCGGGCAGTTCCCGATCTTGCAGGAGTTCCAGCCGGAGAAGCTCGACACGGTCGGCGCGCTGGACGGGACCGGGCTCGGGTTCATGATCCAGATCGGGTTCGTGCTGCTGCTGGTGAGCTGGGCGACCGTGCCGCTGCTGTTCCGCGACTGGGTGGTGAAGATGCGGTTCCCGCTCTACCTGATGGTGGTCGGCATCCCGCTGCCGTTCGTCGCGGCGATCGGCGGGTGGCTGTTCCGCGAGGTCGGGCGGCAGCCGTGGCTGGTGCAGGGGCTGCTGACCACGTCCGACGCGGTCTCGCACGTCGGCCGGGACCAGATGCTCGTGTCGTTCATCGCGTTCACGGCCGTGTTCGCGGTGCTGGCGGTCGCCGACTGGGTGCTGATCGCCCGGTTGGCGCGGCGCGGACCGGTGTCGTCCGACGAGGAGCCCGTGTCGCCGCTCGTTCCGGCTCTGTGAGGGGTGTGTGTCGTGGAGGGTGTCTGGGTTGTCCTGCTGGCGTTCCTGACCTGCGGTTACTTCGCGCTGGCCGGGTTCGACTACGGGGTGGGGGTGCTGTTGCGGCTGGTCGCGAGGGACGAGCGGTCGCGGCGGGTGGTGTTGCGGGCGGTGACGCCGTTCTTCCTCGGCAACGAGGTGTGGCTGGTCGCGGCGGTGGGTGTGCTGTTCGGCGCGTTCCCCCGGTTGGAGGGCGAGCTGTTGTCGTCGCAGCACACGGTGTTCGCGGTGCTGTTGACCGGGTTGGTGTGCTTCACGGTCGCGGTGCAGTTGCGGTCGCCCGGTTGGGATTTCCTGTTGGTGGGCGGGGCTCTGGTGGTCGCGGTGAGTTGGGGCGTGCTGCTGGGACGTGTGCTCGGCGGGCCTTCGGTGCTGTGGGGCGCGGGGGTGTTGGTGCTGTTCTCGTTGCACGGTGCGGTTTTTCTGGCTTGGCGGCTGTCCGGGGAGTTGCGGCGGCGGGCGGTGCGGATCGCGGTTTCCCTTGTGCTGCCTTGTGCGGCTTTTGTGGTGGCGGCGGTGTTCACGGCCGGACCGGTGGCGGTGCCCGCGTTCGGGTTGGTGGCGGTGGTTGCCGTCGGGTTGTCGGGCGGGGCGTGGGTGGCGTTGCGTTGCGAGCGGTACCGGGTGGCTTTCGGTTGTAGTGCTCTGTTGTGCGCGTTGCCGGTGGTGGCGGTGTTCGGGGCGCGGTCGGTGGTGACGGTGTCGGTGATGGCGGACCCGTCGACGTTGCGGGTGTTGACGTGGGCGGCGGTCGCGGTGGTGCCGTTGGTGTTGGTGTTCCAGTGGGCGACCTGGTGGATGTCCCGTGCGGCACGTTGATCGGCGGTACGTCGTCGTTCTCGCCGTGCTCGCGGTCGTCACGGCGGTGGTCGTGGTGGGACAGGCCGAGGTGTTGGCCTCGGTGCTGTCCGGTGGCCGGTCGGCGTGGTGGCTGGTGGCGGTGGTCCTGGCGCGCGGGGTCGTGGTGTGGGGTGGGCGGGTAGTGACGCAGCGCTTCGCCTCGTCGATGAAGGCTTCTTTGCGCAAGCAGGTGTTGCGTGGGTCTTGTGGGGCTTCCGGTGCTTCCGGTGCTTCCGGCTCTTCGGCGCGGGCCGGGTCGGTGGCGACTTTGGTGGTGAAAGGGCTGGACGCGGTCGAGCCGTACTTCGCCGGGTACCTGCCGCAGCTCGTGGTGGCGGCGGTGGTGCCGGTCGCGGTGGTGGTGCGGCTGTCGTTCGCCGACCTGACGTCGGCGGTGGTGGTGCTGGTGACGTTGCCGCTGGTGCCGGTGTTCGCGGCGCTGGTCGGGATGCACACGCGGGATCGGACGCGGGCGCAGTGGGCCGGGTTGGCCGTGGTGGGCGGGCACTTTCTGGACGTGGTGCGCGGGTTGGGGACGTTGAAGGTGTTCGGGCGGGCGGCGGCGCAGGCGGCGACCGTGCGGGCGATGGCGGGTGCGCACGCGGCGTCGACCATGCGGACGTTGCGGGTGGCGTTCCTGTCGGCGTTGGTGCTGGAGCTGGTGGCGACGTTGTCCGTGGCGCTGGTGGCGGTGCCGGTGGGGTTGCGGCTGCTGCACGGCGGGGTGACGTTGCACGTGGCCTTGCTGGTGCTGCTGCTGGCTCCGGAGGCTTACCTGCCGTTGCGGGCGGCCGGTGCCCAGTTCCACGCGTCGGCCGAGGGGCTGGCGGTGCTGGAGGCCGCGGCTGCGCAGGGGTCCTCGCCAAGGGGATCCCTTGATTTGATCCTGCCAGACGGGACCGACAAACCCACGCCGTCGAGCACGGCCTGTGGACAACTCGCCGACCGGCCTGTCGCATCGGTGATCGGGACGCGGGCACCGGACCTGCGGCGGGCCGAGATCGTGGTGGACCGGGTGGTGGTGCGGTATCCGGGGCGGGACGCGTTGGGTGGGATGTCGTTGCGGATCACGCCTGGTGAGCGGGTGGCGTTGGTGGGGCCGAGCGGTGTCGGGAAGAGCACGTTGCTCGCGGTGCTGATGGGTTTCGTGACGCCGGCGTCCGGGCGGGTGCTGGTCGGTGGGGTGGATCTGCGGGAGGTGGAGCGGGGGTCGTGGCTGCGGCAGCTCGCGTGGGTGCCGCAGCGGCCGACGCTGTTCCCCGGCACGGTCGGGGAGAACATCGCGCTGGGGTCGGGTGGTGACGTGCGGGGTGCGGCGTCGGCGATGGGGTTGGGGCATTTGGTCGACGCCGAGCACGCGTTGTCGTCGGGTGAGCGGCAGCGGGTGGCGTTGGCGCGGGCGCTGGTCCGGGACGACGCGCGGATGCTGCTGTTGGACGAGCCGACGTCGCGATTGGACAGCGGGACCGAGGAGGTGGTGTTGCGCGCCACGCGGCAGCTCTCGTCCGGGCGGACGGCGCTGGTCGTCGCGCACCGGCCGGTGATGCTCGGCGAGGTCGACCGGGTGGTGACGTTCACATGAGACGACTCGTGCTCGCGGTGGCCGCCGGCGTGGCCGCCGAACTCGCCGGGATCGGGCTGATGACCACCGCCGTGTGGCTCATCATGCGGGCCGCCGAGCAGCCGCCGTTGTCCGCGTTGACGGTGGCGATCGTGGCGGTGCGGGCGTTGGCCGTCGCACGCGGCGGTATGCGGTATGCCGAGCGGTTGGCCGGGCATTCGGCGGTGTTGCGGCACCTCGCGGAGGTTCGGGGACGGGTTTACGACTCGTTGCTGCGCCGGCCGTTGAACGGCGGTGACGCGCTCACCCGACTTGTGTCTGATGTGGACTGTATGCAGGATGCGTTGTTGCGCTGCCTGTTGCCGGGCGTGGTGGCGCTCGTGGTGGGTGCGATCGCGTTGGCGGCCACCGGGTTCGCGTGGCCGTTGTTGGTCGGGTTATTGGTTACTGTATGCGTTATCCCGTGGACTGCTTACGCGCTTGCGGTGCGGCACCTGCGGGCGCTTGCGCCGTTGCGGTCGGCGTTGGCTGAGCGGACCGTCGTGCTGCTGGACGGCGCCGCCGAGCTGACCGCGTTCGGGGCGCTGGAACGGGAGCTCGCCGCGACCGGGCACGTGGTCGACTCGCTGGCCGAACGGGAACGGCGGGGCGGGTCCGGCACGGCGGTGCTGGCGGCCGTGGCCGTGGTCGTGCAGTTCGGGGTCGCGTTGGCGTTCCTTCGGTCCGGCGCCCCCGCGCACGTCGTGCTGGGATCGGTCGCCGTGCTGGAGGTGACGGTGCCGCTGGCGTCGGCCGCCCAACGGTGGGCCGAGGTGCACGGATCGGTCCGCCGGGTGCGTGAAGTGCTGGCAACAGCGCAGGAAACCGCGCCACCGGAGGCAGACCTGCCCGTCGGCCGGGTCGGGGTCGTGGGCGCGAGCGGCGCGGGGAAGAGCACGTTCCTGCGCGAGCTCGCCGCCGCCCACCCCGGCATCGCCAAAGGCGTGCTGGACGACGCCCACGTCTTCCACGCCACCGTGGAGGCCAACGTCCGCTTCGCCCGCCCGGAGGCGTCACAGGAAGACCTGGACCGCGTAGCCGCGCTGGTGGACCTGGACGTGCCGTGGGACACGGTCGTCGGCGAAAACGGCGACGCGCTCTCCGGCGGCCAACGCCAACGGCTGCTCCTCGCACGAGCACTGCTGGCCGACCCCGAAGTCCTGCTCCTGGACGAACCGGTCGAAGGCCTGACCATCGCCCACGGTGACGCCGTCCTGGAACGCGTGCTCGACCAGGCCACCCGAACGGTCGTCCTCGTCACCCACCGCCTCGCACCCCTGGTCGACTTCGACCGCATCCTGGTGTTCGAGGACGGCCGCATCACCCAACAGGGCACCCACGCCGACCTGATCGGGACCCCCGGCTACTACCGCGACCGCTGGAGCACCGAGCGCATGGCGGGCCGGTCCTCGCACGACACGTCCACCGTCGCCGGCAGCCACTCGCCGTCGAACGGCACGAACTGCGTCAACTCGGACGACTCCACCGGCACACCGCACCGCCGCAGCACGGTGCCGGTGATCTGAGCCGCCATCGCCCCGAGCTGCCGCAGATCCCGGTTCCGGTGCTTCCGCACACCCAGGTTGACCTGCGCGATCCCGTCCAGCCCGTACCGGGTGTGCGCGTCGAGCAGCAACCCGATCTCCACCCCGTAACCGGGCGCGAACGGCACCGACTCCAGGAACGCGCGCGTCCCCGCGTACTCCCCGCCCAACGGCTGCACCACCCCGGCCAACTCCGGCCGCAGGGCGTTGAGCAGCGGCCGGGCCGCCAGCTCGGTGACCCGACCGCCACCGGTGCTCTCCAGCCGCAACGGCCGCCGGTAGAAGCCCTTCACCAGGTGCACGTCCCGCGTCAGCAGGGGCCCGAGCAGCGCGGGCACGAACTCCGGGTCCGGGTCCACCAGATCGGAGTCCAGGAACACCACCACATCACCCGACGTGGCCGCCAACGACCGCCACAGCACCTCACCCTTGCCGGGCCGGGGTTCCCACTCCGGCAGCACGTCCGTCCGCCGCACCACCCGTGCGCCCGCCGCGACCGCCCGCGCCACCGTGTCGTCGGTGGAACCCGAGTCCACCACCACGAGTTCGTCCACGAGACCGCCCAGCAGCGGGCGCACCACGCCGACCACGGCGCCGACCGTCGCCTCTTCGTCCAACGCGGGCAGCACCACGCTGACCGTGCGACTTCCCTTGCGAGCCACCAACTCCGACACCGTCCAAGAAGGACTCTGCCAGGTGTTGGACGTGAACCAGTCCGGCATCAGGCCAGCGCCCTCAACACCCGCGCCGGCGGACGGGTGCCCGCGATGCTCGCCACCATCTCCACCACCCGGCGGGTCTGCCGCACCTGGTGCGCCCGGAACACCTTCGCGCCCGCCCACGCGGCCACCGACGTCGCGGCCAGCGTGCCGTCCACCCGGTCCTCCACCCCCGTGCCCAGCGTCTCGCCGACGAAGTCCTTGTTGGACAACGCCATCAGCACCGGCCACCCGGTGGCCACCAGCTCGTCCAGCCGCCGCAGCAACTCCAAACCGTGCCACGTGTTCTTGCCGAAGTCGTGGGTCGGGTCGATCAGCACACCCTCGGCCGGCACGCCCAGCGCCACCATCCGCTCGGCCCGCTCGACGAGTTCCGCCGCCACGGACGCCACCACGTCGGTGTACCGGACGCGGTGCGGGTCGGTGCGCGGCTCCAGACCGCCGGTGTGCGAGCAGACGATGCCCACGCCGAACTCCGCCGCCACCTCGGCCAACGCCGGGTCCGCGCCCGCCCACGTGTCGTTGATCAGGTCCGCGCCCACCGCGCACACCGAGCGCCCGACCTCGTGCCGCCACGTGTCGACGCTGATCACCAGGTCCGGGTGCCGTTCGCGGACCGCCGCGACGAACGGCACGACCCGCCGCGCCTCCTCGGCCGCGTCCACCACCTCGCCCTTGGAACCCGCCTTCACCCCGCCGATGTCGACGATGTCCGCGCCGTCGGCGACCGCCCGGTCCACGGCGGCCATGGCGGCGGCGTCGTCGAACGTCGCGCCGCGGTCGTAGAACGAGTCGCGCGTGCGGTTGACGATCGCCATCACCAACGCGCGGTCGTGCGCGACCTCCCGTGAACCGAACCGCAGCATGACCGCATCGTGCCACGTCACACGTGGCGGTGAGCTGCGTCACAGGCCGTTACTACTCGCGAGTAGCTCGGTGTTTACTCACCGGTAACACCCTGCGTGATCCCGGTCACGGTCAAGGAGGACCTCGTGCGCCGATCACTCTCCCTGCTGCTCGCCGCCCTCGTGGCGCTCGTCCTGGCGCCACCCGCCCAGGCCGCGCCCGGTTTCGCGGTGGCCTACGAGACCATCCCCGGCCAGGGCGGCACCCCGCTCAAGGCCTTCGTCGTCACGCCGACCGGACGCGGCAGCGGACCGTTCCCGCTGCTCGTGCTGCCGTCGAGCTGGGGCGTGAACAACATCGAGTACGTCGGCGCGGCGGCCAGGCTCGCCTACGAGTCCGGCTACTCGGTGATCAGCTACACCTCGCGCGGCTTCCACGACTCGGCGGGCGAGATCGACGTGGCCGGGCCGGACACCGTGGCCGACGTCAGCCGGGTGATCGACTGGGGCATCGCGCGGGCCGGTGGCGACCCGGCGCGCATCGGCGTCGGCGGCATCTCCTACGGCGCGGGCCAGTCCCTGCTCGCCGCCGCGGCCGACCCGCGGATCAAGGCCGTGACCGCGCTCAGCACGTGGACCGACCTGGCCCGTTCGCTCTACCCGAACGAGACGGTCAACGCGCAGGCCGTCGAACTGCTGCTGGCCGCCGGGCACCTGACCGGCCGGCCGGGGCCGGAGCTGCGCGCGGCGGAGTCCGCCTACCGGGAGGGCCGGTTCGAGGACGTCCTGCCGATCTCGCCGCCCCGTTCCCCCGCGTCGAAGGTGTCGTCCATCAGGGCCGCTGTGATGATCGGCAACGCGTGGAACGACGGGCTGTTCGCGCCGAGCCAGATCACGGACTTCTTCGGCGCGCTGAGCGGCTCGAAGCGGCTCATGCTGTCGCCCGGCGACCACGCCACCGCCGAGCTGTTCGGCGCGGCCGGGCTGCCCAACGAGATCTGGACGTCCGTCGGCCGCTGGTTCGACCACCACCTCAAGGGCGTCGACAACGGCATCGACCGCGAGCACCCGGTGCAGGTCAAGCCGAACAACGGCGGCGGCTGGCGCTCGTTCCCGTCGTGGGCGGCGGCCACCGCCCGGACCGACACGGTGCCGTTGACGGCGGACCGGATCGACGCCGGCCGGCCGACCATCGCGGAGAGCGGCACGGTTCTGGTGTCGGGCGCTTTGCAGGGCTTCCTGAAGATCCCGGTGGGCGTCGCGACGCCGTTGATCGACCCGGGTGCGGCGGCGGTGTGGTGGGGGCCGGTGCAGTGGAGCGCCACCACGGTCAGCGGCACGGCACGCGCGCACCTCACCGTGACGCCGAGCGCCGCCAAGACCACGCTCTACGCATACTTGTACGAGGTGAACCCGCTGGGGCTGGGGGCGCTGGTCACGCACAAGCCGGTGACGCTCACCGGCGCCGGCACGCGAACCGTCGGCCTGGACCTCGAGCCGGTGGTGTGGAACGTGTCGGCGGGCAACCGGCTGGTGTTGGTGGTGGACACCGTGGACGCCCGGTACGGCGGTTCCAGCACGGCCGGCTCGTCGGTGGTGTTCGGCGCGGATTCGTGGCTGGCGGTGCCGCGCGGCTGACCCGCTTCCGGCACGGGGCGGGCCGACCGACGCGCCCCGACGTCGCCTCCGGCATCGCCCCTGCACCGCTCCGGCACCGCTCCGGCACCGCTCCGACGTTGCCCCGGCCTGGCTCCGCAGAGGTCCCCGCCCAGGGGATCCCTGTTTTTGATCCTGCCAGAACGGACCGACAACGCCGGGCGGTCGGAACCGGCCTGTGGACAACCGCGCGAGCTGTGGATAGCTGACGGCGGTTGACAGGATTTCCTGCCAGGATTCCCGGCATGGAATCGAAGTCGACGTTCAAGATCACCAGATGGGACCAGACCGTCTACGACGAGGCGGAGCCGCAGCTGGGCCGGGTGCTCGTGGACAAGGCGTACAGCGGGGTCATGGAGGGCACGAGCACCGCCGAGCTGACGACGTGCCAACCGTCGGAGGGCTCGGCGGGCTACGTGGGCACCGAGCGGTTCGTCGGCACCGTCGACGGCCGGTCGGGGACGTTCGTGCTCCAGCACGGCGCCGTCATGTCGGCGGACGGCGCGCAGTTCTGGGGCCACGTCGTGCCCGGATCGGGCACCGGCGAGCTGGCCGGGATCTCCGGCACGGCCCGGCTGGAGCACGAGCTGATCACCCTGGACCACGACCTTGGCTGACCGGGAACGGGTGATCGCCTACCGGGTCGCCGCGCACCAGTTCGACCGCACCACCACCGAGGCGTCCGACCTGCGGGTGTTCGACCTCGGGCTGCAGGACTCGGAGCGGTCGGCCGTGCCCACGCTGGTGGCGCGGCTGGACCGCGTGCCCGATCTGGACGCCTTCACCCTCACGTGGAGCGTGCGGGGCGCGCCGCACTGGCACCGGGCCGACGACGTGCCGGCGTTGGCGGCGCGGCTGTGGCCGTTGAGCGACGCCGACGCGGTGGCCCGGATGAGCCGGCCGCCCGTCGACAACGGGCTGGAGGTGCTGCACGAGGTCGCGTCGGCCCTGCGGTCGGTGGTGGAGAAGCCGATGACTAAGGGCGAGGCGTCGTCCCGGCTCACGCCGAAGGTGCGTCCCGAGGTCACCGGCTGGTGCCGGGGTTGCGACGCCACGCACGTGTTCGACCCGATCTTCCGGCTCGCCGTGCTGCCCGCCGGCCTGCGGTTCGACCCGGCGGAGAAGACCGTGACGTTCGTGCCGCTGGAGAACCGGCAGGACGTGCCCGACGCCTCCCACGGCTTCGACACCCTGATCGCGGACTACCTGCGGCTGCACGGCCCCGCCGGGCCGTCCGAGGTGGCGCACTACTCCGGCGCGCCGGTGCGCGAGGTGAAGGACGTGTGGCCGGACGACCTGGTCGCGATCTCCAAGCGCGCGTGGCTGCCCGCCGACCGGATCGAGGCGTTCGAGAACCCGCCGGAACCCGAGGTGGTGCGGCTGCTGCCACCGCTCGACCCGTATCTCAACGCCCGCGACCGCGACCTGCTGGTGCCCGACAAGGCGCACCAGAAGGAGGTGTGGCGCATCCTGGGCCGACGCGGCGCGCTGCTCGTGGACGGGGAGATCCTGGGCACCTGGCAGGCCAAGGTGAACGGCTCCCGGCTGGACGTCAAGATCTCGCCGTTCGTGCCGCTGGACGTCGACATGTTCGCCGAGGAGGCCACCCGCCTCGCCACCGCCCGCGGCCTCGACGAGGCCCAGGTCAGCTGAGGGGGCAGCTGACGGTCAACCCGCGAGGTCGCGTCGGTCGTTCGCGACTCATTTTCCGGCGATCACGCTTTTCGATCGTCGGAAAATCAGGCGCGAGCGGCCGACCTCTGGCGACCTCGCCCGCCGTCTGCGGAGCAGCGGCAATTAGACACAAGCGTCGAGTGCGGCGTCCACGTCGTCGGTGACCACCAGCGAGTCCAGCGCGAACCGGGACACGAACCCGCGCCCGTTCAGCTCGGTCAGCCACTCCAGCAGGCCGCGGTAGTGGCCGTCCACGTCGAGCAGCACCACCGGCTTGGCGTGCATGGCCAGCACCCGTGACGTCCACACCTCGAACAGCTCCTCGCAGGTGCCGATGCCGCCGGGCAGCGCCAGGAACGCGTCGCCGTGCGCCTCCATCAGCGCCTTGCGGTCGCGCATGTTGTCGACCACCAGCAGGTCGTCGGCGTCCGAGTCGGCCAGCTCGCGGTCCACCAGGCCGCGCGGGATCACCCCGGTGGTGCGGGCCCCGCCCTCACGGGCCGCCCGCGCCACCGCGCCCATCATCGACGTGCGGCCACCGCCCCACGCCAACGCCCAGCCGCGGGCCGCGATGCGCTTGCCCACCTCGGCCGCCAACTCCAGGTAGCTGTCCGGGACCGTCCGCAACGACCCGCAGTACACCGTGACCGTGATCAATGCGCGTCCGCCCACGCCTTGTGCGCGTCGTTCACCACGCGCACCGCGTCGTCGATGTCGTCGGTCAGGTACAGCAGGTCCAGGTCCTTCTCGCTGACCTTGCCGCTGGCCAGCACCGAGTCGCGCACCCAGTCGTACAGGCCCTGCCAGTAAGCCTTGCCGAACAGCACCACCGGGAACTTGGTGACCTTCTTCGTCTGCACCAGGGTCAGCGCCTCGAACAGCTCGTCCAGCGTGCCGAACCCGCCCGGCAGGCAGATGAACGCCTGCGAGTACTTGATGAACATGGTCTTGCGCACGAAGAAGTAGCGGAAGTTCACCCCGAGGTCGACCCACGGGTTCAGGCCCTGCTCGAACGGCAGCTCGATGCCCAGGCCGATGGAGAACCCGCCCGCCTCCGAACAGCCCCGGTTGACCGCCTCCATCGCGCCCGGACCGCCGCCGGTGATCACCGCGAACCCGGCCTCGGCCAGCGCGCCGCCCAGCTTGCGGCCGGTCTCGTACTCGGGGTGGTCGCGGCCGGTGCGGGCGGAACCGAACACGGTCACCGCGCTCGGCACCTCGGCCAGCGCGCCGAAACCCTCCACGAACTCCGCCTGGATGCGCAGGACGCGCCACGGGTCGGTGTGCACCCAGTCGCTCGGTCCGCGCGAGTCCAGCAGCCGCTGGTCCGTGGTGGTCAGCTCATCGCGGCGCTCGCGACGCAGGACGACCGGTCCGCGCTGCTTCTCCCTGGGGTGCTCGTCCACGCTGTCCGTCATTGCCGGGAGTCTAGCTGTGTTGAATTGCGGGCTGTGTTGGATTGCGCCGCCTCCGGCGTCGCGGGCTCGGTCGCCCGGGAGGTCGGCGACCTCGCGTGGTGGCTGGCCTGCTCAGGAAGCGCGGGCCGCCGGTCAGCTGAGGAAGCGGGTCAGGACTTCGACGCACTGACGGATCTGGTTCACCGGGACGTTCTCCTGCTGCGTGTGGGCCAGCAGCGGGTCGCCCGGCCCGTAGTTCACCGCGGGCATGCCGAGGGCGGCGAACCGCGCCACGTCCGTCCAGCCGAGCTTGGCGACGGGGGTGCCGCCGGCGGCCTCGACGAGTTCCCTGGTGGTCGGCGCGCCGAGGCCGGGCAGGGCGCCCGCGGACACGTCGGTGACCGTGACCTCGTAGCCGTCGAACAGCTCGCGCAGGTGCTGTTCGGCCTGCGCCGGGGTGCGGTCCGGGGCGAACCGGTGGTTGACCGTGAGAACGGCCTCGTCCGGGACGACGTTGCCCGCCACCCCGCCGCTGATCTTCACCGCTTGCAGGCCCTCGCGGTACAGGCAGCCGTCGATGTCGACCTGGCGGGGCTCGTGGGCCTCCAGGCGGCGCAGGGCGTCACCGATGGCGTGGATCGCGTTCACGCCCATCCAGCCGCGGGCGGTGTGGGCACGGGCGCCCTTGGTGCGGATCTCGATGCGCATCGTGCCCTGGCAACCGGCCTCGATCACGCCGTTGGACGGCTCGCACACGATCGCCAGGTCGCCCTTCAGCCACTCCGGCATCTCCCGCTCGATGCGGCCGAGGCCGTTGCGGACGGCTTCGACCTCCTCGCAGTCGTAGAAGACGAAGGTGAGGTCGTGGCGCGGGTCCTGGACGGTGGCGGCGAGGTTCAGCATCACCGCGTCACCGCTCTTCATGTCGACCGTGCCGCAGCCGTGCAGGATGTCGCTCTCCAGCCGGGACGGCAGGTTGGCGTTGATCGGCACGGTGTCCAGGTGGCCCGCCAGCACGACCCGGGACGGCCGGCCGAGGTTCGTGCGGGCCAGCACGGCGTTGCCCGACCGCGCGACTTCGAGGGTGGTCTGCTCTTTGAGCGACCGTTCCACGAGGTCGGCGATGCGGGCTTCGTCGCCGGAGACGCTGGGCACGTCCACCAGGGCGGCGGTCAGTTCGACGGGATCGGCGGCGAGGTGCAAGGTGTCGGCCACTTGGCGCACGTTACCGTTGGTACCCGTGAGCACCGCAAACCCCACCGGCGCGTACGGCGTCGGACTCGCCACCGTCACTCCCTCAGGCGCTGTGCTGGACACGTGGTTCCCGTCGCCGTCGCTCGGGTCCGCCGAGCCCGGTGTGGCGCTGCTGTCGTCCGCGGAGGTCTCGGCTTCGCTCGGTGAGGCCGCCGCCAAGCAGCTCGGCGCGGATGCCGAGCGTGACGTCGAGGTCGTGGGCGTCCGGGTCGGCATCGGTTCGCTGTCCGACGCGCCCACCACGACCTACGACGTCTGGCTGCGGCTGCACCTGCTGTCGTCGCGGCTCGTCCAGCCGCACGGCGCGAACCTGGACGGCCTGTTCGGGCTGCTCAACAACGTGGTGTGGACGAACTTCGGGCCGTGCGCGGTGGAGGGGTTCGAGCAGACCCGCCTCCGGCTGCGCACCCGCGGGCCGGTCACCGTGTACGGGATCGACAAGTTCCCGCGGATGGTCGACTACGTCGTGCCGTCCGGCGTGCGGATCGCCGACGCGGACCGGGTGCGGCTGGGCGCGCACCTGGCGTCCGGCACGACCGTGATGCACGAGGGTTTCGTGAACTTCAACGCCGGGACGCTCGGTGCGTCCATGGTGGAAGGCCGGATCTCGGCCGGTGTGGTCGTCGGTGACGGTTCCGACGTCGGCGGCGGCGCGTCGATCATGGGCACCCTGTCCGGCGGCGGCAAGCAGGTCATCTCCGTCGGCGAGCGCTGCCTGATCGGCGCGAACGGCGGCCTGGGCATCTCGCTGGGCGACGACTGCGTCGTGGAGGCGGGCCTCTACATCACCGCAGGCACCAAGGTGACCGGCGCGGACGGCACCGTCGTCAAGGCGGGCCAGCTGTCCGGCATGTCGGGCCTGCTGTTCATCCGCGACTCGACCACCGGCGTGGTCAAGGTCCTCCCCCGCAAGGGCACCGGCGTGGAGCTGAACGCCGCCCTGCACGCCAACGACTGACCGTCCACCCGTCCTGAACCCACCGCGCGAGGTCGCGTCGGTCGTTCGCGACTCATTTCCCGGCGATCACGCTTTTCGATCGTCGGGAAATCAGGCGCGAACGACCGACTTCCAGGCGACCGAGCCCGCCGTCTGCGGAGCAGCGGCCATTTACACAGTCAGGCGGTCTACGGCGGTGGCGATGCGGTCGTCCGTCGCCGTCAGGGCGATGCGGACGTGCTTGTCGCCCGTCGGGCCGTAGAAGGTGCCCGGAGCGGCCAGGACGCCGCGCTCGGCGAGCCAGGCGATGGTGTCCCAGGCGTTCTCGCCGTCCCGGGTCGACCACAGGTACAGCCCGGCCTCCGAGTGGTCCACGGTGAACCCGGCCTTGGTCAACGCAGGCAGCAGCAGGTCACGCCGTGCCCGGTACCGCTCGCGCTGCTCCGCCACGTGCCCGTCGTCGTTCAACGCCGCCGTCATCGCCGCCTGCACCGGCCGGGGCATGATCATGCCCGCGTGCTTGCGCACCTCCAGCAACGACGCGACCAACGCCGGATCACCCGTCACGAACCCCGCCCGGTACCCGGCCAGGTTGGACGACTTCGACAGCGAGTGCACCGCCAGCAACCCGTCGAGGCTCCCGCCGTTGACCGAAGGCAGCAGCACGGACACCGGCTCCGCCGTCCAGGACAACGCCAGGTAGCACTCGTCGGACGCGACGACCGCCCCGACCGCACGCGCATCCGCCACGGCCTGTGCCAGCTGCGAGGCGTCCTGCACCCGACCGGTCGGGTTGGACGGCGAGTTCAGCCACACCAGCCCCGTCCCGGCCGGCGGCGGCTCACCGTCGGCCAGCCGCACCGGGGTCGCGCCGGCCAGCCGCGCACCCACCTCGTACGTCGGGTACGACAACGCCGGGATCGCCACCACGTCACCGGGCCCGAGACCCAGCAACGTCGGCAGCCACGCCACCAGCTCCTTGGACCCGATGGTCGGCAGCACGGCGACGGGGTCGAACGGCGGCACGCCGTGCCGCCGGGTCAACGCGCCGACCACGGCCTCCCGCAACGCCGGGATGCCGTGCGTGGTCGGGTAGCCGGGCGAGTCCGCGACCGTGCCCAGGGCGTGCTGGATCAGCTCGGGAACCGGGTCCACCGGCGTGCCGATGGACAGGTCGACCACACCGCCGGGGTGCGTGCGCGCCTTGGCGGCGTGGTCGGCCAGCGAGTCCCAGGGGAAGTCCGGCAGCTTCCTGCGAGCCGCGCCCGACGTACCCGAGATCGAGTTGTCCGAGGTCACTCGTGCGACGCCTGCGGGGGGAGAGCCTTGATGAACCCGGGGTCGGCGCTGACCTTGCCGACCTTGGAGGCGCCACCGGGGGAGCCCAGCTCGTCGAAGAAGTCCACGTTCGCCTTCGTGTACTCCTTCCACTCGTCCGGCACGTCGTCCTCGTAGTAGATGGCCTCGACGGGGCACACCGGCTCGCAAGCACCACAGTCGACGCACTCATCCGGGTGGATGTAGAGCATCCGGTCGCCTTCGTAGATGCAGTCGACGGGGCACTCTTCGATGCACGCCTTGTCGAGCACGTCCACGCACGGCTGGGCGATCACATAGGTCACTGCGCTCTCCTGCTCTTGTTCTGGTCCACACCGCGCAAGCCGGAGAGTACGCGGCGGATTCGATTGTCCAACGGTCAGGCTTGCCTTATCGGCACCGTGTGCCAGCTCACAGACCCACCGTTCACCTGCACGGGGCACGATGCGGGGGTGCAGCACGTCACCGAGTTGGAGCAACGGTGCGCGGACGCGTGGCCGGCGCTGGTCGACCGACCGCTCGGGCAGTGGCGGCTGCGGGCCGCCGGCGGGTTCACCGGACGGGCGAACAGCGCGCTGACCACGGGTGATCCGGGTCTGCCCGTCTCCGACGCGTTGACCGAGGTGGTCGGGTTCGCGACCGCGCACGGCATCAAGCCGACCGCGCACGTGGTCGTCGGCGCGCCCGCCGAGGCCGGCGTCGAGGCGGCGGGCTGGCGAGTCGATGTGGATCACCCGGGTGGCGCGGAATCGCTGGTGATGACGGGCCGGTTGGATGGGTTCGCCACTCCGAAGTCGGCCGATGTGGTCATCTCGGACTCCCCGCTTCCCGAATGGTGGGAGCTGGCCGCGCAACCGGACCCCACGGCGGCGCAACGGCACGTCCTGTCGTCCGGGAAGACGGTCGGCTTCGGCACGGTCACCGTGAACGGGCAGGTGCTGGCCGCCGTGCGCGGCGCCGTCGTCGACGACCTGCTCCACGTGGCACGGCTCGCCGTGCGCCCCGAGGCCCGCGGGCTCGGCCTGGCCCGCCGACTGATGGGCGGCCTGGCGACGTGGGGCCTCGACCGCGGCGCGACGACGTGCGCGCTGCAGGTGGCCGAGCACAACAAGCCCGCGATCACGCTCTACGAGTCGCTGGGCTGCGCCGAGCACCACCGCTACCGCTACTGGGTCTCGAACCACTCGTAGGCGGCCGTGCGGACCCGTTTCAACGCCGACCGCTCGCCGAAGTAGTCGCCGACCACGCCGACGACGGGCAGCATCCCGAGCGCCTGGTGGTAGAACCGGCCCCGCGGCCGCTTGTCCAGCTCGTCCTCCAGCTTCCAGAGGACCTTGGCGAGCTTCCAGATCGTCGCGCCGATCGCCTTGATCGTGGACCGCTCCCGCAGCTCCTCGGTCAGCTCGGCGGTCTGCTCGTCCTCCCGGGGATCGACCGCGAGCCCGTCGACCTCCCGCTGGAACAGCACGTGCGCGAGCAGCCGGACCCGGTCCTCGGTCGACGTGAACCCGTGCTCCCCCGCGATCGCCGACAGCAGCAGCCCCTGCCCCGCCGCACCCAGCGCGGACTGGATCGGCAGCCGGTCGGCCAGCACGCCGCCGATACCCGGCAGTGCCGAGATCAACGACACCAGCCGGCCGACCCGGTTGAGCCAGAACTCGTCGCGCTGCAGCACGTCCATGCGGGACCACGCGGCCGTGCCGGGCACCTTCACCGCGGCCAGCTGGTCCCACAGCTTGTCCACGAGCCCGCGGTCGGCGCCCTGCTCGACCTCGCGGTCGCGCAGGCCGAGCAGGTTCGCGTCGCGGAGGGTGTCGAGCAGCGGCCCGGTCGCCCGGACGAACGGCCGCAGCGCCCGCACCACGTCCCGGTCAGTGATCGTCTCGGGCACCGACCTGCCTCCCCATGTGGGCGCCCACCGCGATGGCGCTCGGCAGCACACCGCCGGCGAACAGCACCAGCGTGCGCCAGTCGTTGAGGAGTACCACGTCACCACCCGGGCCGAACAACCCGAACAGCAGCAACGTGCCGATCCACACCAGCAGCGGCGACACCGCGGCCAACGTGCGGTGCGCGTGCCGTGACGCGGCCAGCACCAGCATCGGCGTGGTCACGATCGCGAGCACGACGGTGACCGGGAACGGCCAGTCACCGACCCGCGGCAGCAGGGTGCCGTCCAGCCGCAACGGCAGGTAGAACAGCTCCAGCACGGCGAGCACGAACGCCGCGACCGCGATACCGACGAGCGCCAGGCGATCGGTCAATCGAGCCCCCCGAACAGGTCTGTCTCCGCGCCCTCCGCGGGCCCCTTGGCCAGCACGTAGTACTCGGCCTGCACGACGGGCTGCGCGATGCCGTTGGACAGCGCGTAGCTCGCGCCACCCGAACCGTCCTGCCACACGCTGACCTGCGTGGAGTGCGCCCGCAACGCGCGCAGCTTCGCCACCAGGTGCTCGGAGATGTCGATGGTGCTGGTGATGACGGCGTCGTCGGTGACCGGCAGCTCGCCCTCGGCGGGCAGCCGCCACGGCAGGTCGGCCATCTCCGCCAACGCGGCGGCGCCCGCCTCGGTCGCCGCACGCGACGTCACGGCGTGGAAGACGCGGTCCACGTCCACCGCCGCCGCCATGGTGATCTGGTGCGCCCGGATGTGGTCGGGGTGGCCGTAGCCGCCGAACGCGTCGTAGGTGACGACGACCTGCGGCTTGACCGACGTGATGATCTCCGACAGCGCGGCGACCTGCTCGTCGAACGAGCCGTTCGCGAACGCGCGCGGGTGGTTGTTCGCCTCGACGCCCGCCATCCCGGAGTCCCGCCAGCGGCCGATGCCGCCGAGGAACCGGTGGTCGGTCACGCCCAGCGCGGCGCACGCGGATCTCAGTTCGGCGACCCGGTACCCGCCGAGTTGATCGGCGGCGTCCGCGGCCAGCTCCCGGAGCGCGGGCGGGATGATCTCGCCCTCCTCGCCGAGGGTGCAGGTGACCACGGTGACGTGCACGCCCATCGCCGCGTAGCGGGCGATGGTGCCGCCCGTCCACAGGCTTTCGTCGTCGGGGTGTGCGTGTACCAGAAGCAACCGTGGTGGAGCAGTGAGCGTCACCGGATCAGCGTAGAGGGACACCCTGTGATCCGGAATCGCGACGGTGTGGAATTGCGCTGTGCGCCGTTGGGGCCGCCGATCGAGCGACCCCAACGGCAGGTGATCAGCCGACCAGAGCGGGCACTACTTCGGCGAAGTGGCACGCCGAGAGCGTGCCCTCGCCGTCGCCGCGCCGTTCCAGCTTGGGCTCCTCGACGGCGCAGATGTCCTGCGCCTTCCAGCAGCGGGTGCGGAAGCGGCAGCCCGACGGCGGGTTCACCGGCGACGGAACGTCACCGGTGAGCACGATCCGCTGACGCCGGCGCTCCACCTTCGGGTTCGGCACCGGCACGGCGGACAGCAGCGCCTGCGTGTACGGGTGCATCGGCCGGGCGTAGATGTCCTCCCGGTCGCCGATCTCGATGATCTTGCCGAGGTACATCACCGCGACCCGGTCGGAGATGTGCCGGACGACCGAGAGGTCGTGCGCCACGAACAGGTACGCCAGCCCGAGGCGTTCCTGCAACTCCTCCAGCAGGTTCACCACGCCCGCCTGCACCGACACGTCCAGCGCGGACACCGGCTCGTCCAGCACCACGAGCTTCGGGTTGAGCGCGAGCGCGCGGGCGATGCCGATGCGCTGGCGCTGGCCGCCGGAGAACTCGTGCGCGTACCGGTTGCGGTGCTCCGGGTTGAGGCCGACGAGTTCCATCAGCTCGTTGACCCGGTGCTGCACGTCGCCGCCGTCGTCCTTCGGCACGCCGTGGATCTTGAACGGCTCGGAGATCAGCTCGTTGATCTGCCAGCGCGGGTTCAGCGACGCGTACGGGTCCTGGAACACGATCTGCATGTCCCGGCGCACCGACCGCAGGCCCTTGCCGCGCAACGTGGTCAGCTCGCGGCCCTCGAACTTCACCGAGCCGGACGTCGGCTTGTGCAGCTGGAGGATGGCCCGCCCGGTGGTGGACTTGCCGCAACCGGACTCGCCGACCAGGCCGAGCGTCTCGCCCTGGTGCAGGTTGAAGCTGACGCCGGACACGGCCTGCACCTGTCCCACGGTGCGCGGGATGATGCCGCCGCCGCGGACCGGGAACGACTTGACCAGGTCCTTGACCTCCAGCAGCGGGGTCTCGCCCGGACGGTCGCCGGATTCGAGTCCCCCGGCCTGCGGGTTCACGTCTGTCGAGGTGGTCATGAGGTCGGCTTCTCCTCTTCGTGCAACCGCGCTTCCACCACGTCGACGTCCTCGGAGATGGGGATGTCCGGGTTCGCCATGGTCAGCGACGCCGGGTTCTCCACCACGCCGATCTCGTCGTGCGCGAACAGCCGCTGCGGGTTCTCGATCGTGGCCAGGTGCGCGGAGCGGTGGCACCGCGCGAAGTGGCCGGCCCGGTCGGTCTCCAGCAGCAACGGCTCGGTCTCGCGGCACTCGTCGATCGCCAGCGGGCAGCGCGGCGAGAACGAGCAGCCCTGCGGCAGGTTCATCAGCGAGGGCGGCGCGCCCTTGATCGGGGTGAGCCGCTTGCCCAGCATGTTCGGGTTCGGGATCGACCCCAGCAGGCCGACCGTGTAGGGCATCCGCTGGGCCTCGAAGACCTCGTCCACGGTGCCCTGCTCGACCACGGTGCCGCCGTACATCACCTGCACGCGGTCCACCATGCCCGCCACCACGCCCAGGTCGTGCGTGATGATCATGATGCCGGCGCTCGTCTCGTCCCGGATGCGCAGCAGCGTGTCCAGGATCTGCGCCTGCACCGTCACGTCCAGCGCCGTGGTCGGCTCGTCCGCGATGATCACGTCCGGGTCGTTGATGATCGCCATGGCGATCATCGCGCGCTGCCGCATACCGCCGGAGAACTCGTGCGGGTACTGCGCCGCACGGCGGTCCGGCTGCGGGATGCCGACGAGTTCCAGCACCTCGACGGCCTTGGCGAAGGCCGCCTTCTTCGACACGTCGTGGTGCGCCTGGTGCGCCTCGGCGAGCTGCCAGCCCACCGTGTACACCGGGTTCAGCGACGTCATCGGGTCCTGGAAGATCATCGAGATGCCGTTGCCGCGGATCGGCTGCATCTGCTTGTAGCTCAGGCCGACGAGCTCGCGGTCCTTGAACTTGATCGAGCCGCCGATCTTCGCGGTCTTGGGCAGCAGGCCCATGATCGCCATCGACGACACCGACTTGCCGGAGCCCGACTCGCCCACGATGCCCAGCACCTCGCCGGCGCCGAGGGTGAACGACACGTCCCGCACGGCGTGCACCGTGCCGTCGTCGGTCGGGAAGTCCACCGACAGGTTCTCGACCCTGAGCAGCTTCTCGCCGCCCCTGCCGTCGGTTTTCTCCCAGGGCGAGGGCTCTGGTGCGTCCATCACGTCCAACTCACTCATGCCTTCACCCTCTTCTGCCGCGGGTCGAAGGCGTCCCGGAGACCGTCACCGATGAAGTTCACCGCGAGCGAGATCAGCACGATGAACACGAACGGGGTGAAGAACAGCCACGGGTGCTGCGTCAGCTCGTTCTTGTTGAGGCTGATCATCAGGCCCAGCGACGTGTCCGGGCTCTGCACGCCCAGACCGATGAACGACAGCGCGGCCTCCAGCAGCACCGCCTGCGCGATGGCCAGCGTGGCGTTGACGATGATCACGTCGATGGTGTTGGGCAGGATGTGCCGGAACACGATCCGGAACGTGGACGCGCCCAGCGCGCGGGCGGCCTCCACGAACTCCTTCTCGCGCAACGACAGCACCATGCCGCGGATCACCCGGGCGATCTGGAGCCACATGATCAGGCCCAGGTAGAGCGCCACGATCAGCCAGTTGCTGCCGCCGCTGCCGCCCGCCACCGACACCACGAAGCTGTTGCGCACCAGCACGGCCGCGATCACGAAGCCGGGGATCACCAGCATCAGGTCGATGAAGCGGCTGATCAGGGTGTCGACCCAGCCCTTCAGGTAACCGGCCAACGCGCCCAGCACCACGCCGATGAGCGTGGACAGGAACGCGACGACCATCGCGATCTGGAGCGAGAACTGCATGCCGCGGATGATCAGGGCGACCATGTCGCCGCCCAGCCGGTCCGTGCCGAACGGGTGGTCGACGCTCGGCGGCAGGTACCGCTTGAAGCCCAGGTCCGTGTACGAGTACTGCCAGAACAGCCCGCCCATGAAGGCGAACACCACCAGGATCACGAACAGGACCAGGCCGAACAGCGCGGCCCGGTGCCGGGCGAACCGGCGCAGGATGATCTGCCACTGCTTGCGCGCCGTGGTCGTGTCGAAAGTGCTCGCCTCGTTCGGGCTCGGCGATGGCGCCTGCGCCACGGGGGAACCGATCTCAGTCAAGGCGAATCCTCGGGTCCAGGAAGGCGTACAGGATGTCCGCGATCAGGTTGAACGCGATGATGAACACAGCCGTCACCATCATGAAGCCGAGCACCTGGAATGGCTCGATCTTCACGATCGCCTCGATGAGGAACTTGCCCATGCCGGACCAGCCGAAGACCGTTTCGGTGATCACCGCGCCGCCGAAGCCCGCGCCGATGTTCAGCGAGGAGACCGTGATGATGGGGATGAGGGCGTTGCGGAACGCGTGCCGGAAGATGGACCGCGCCTCGGAAACACCCTTCGCCTGCGCCGTGCGCACGTAGTCGGCGTTCAGGGTCTCCAGCATCGAAGCACGCTGGAAACGGCTGTAGAGCGCGAACTGGATGACGACCAGGGAGATGGTCGGCAGGATGTACGCCCCGCTGTACTGGAACACCTGTTCGCCGAAGCTGCCGCCGAACCCGTCGCCCGGCGGGCCCGCCGTGATGATCCACCGGTCGGCGCCCAGGGATTCCAGCCAGTTGTTCAACTCGATACCGCCGGCCTTCAGCACCAGCGCAACGCAGAACAACGGCATCGAGAACATGGCGAACGATATTCCCGTCGCCGTGTAGTCGAATATCGAGTACTGTCTGACCGCGCCGATGACGCCGACCGCGATACCGAGCAGCAGCGCGATGAGCTCCGCGCCGAGGATCAGCCGCAGCGTCACGCCGAAGGCCTTGAGCAGCTCGTCCTTCACCGGCCTGCCCGCGTTGCCGGGGACGACGGACTCGCCCCAGTCGCCGGTCACGAAGTCGCCGGCCCAGGAGACGTAGCGCTCCACGAACGGCTTGTTGTAGCCCGTCCGCTCGTAGGCGGCGGCGATCTCCGCCGGTGTCCGGGCCTTCTGGAGCTTCCACTCGCCCAGGGGGTCGCCCATGGCGTTGACGAGTCCGAAGCAGAGGAATGAAGCGACGATCAACAGCGGAATCGAGATCAACAACCGCCGGATTATGTAACGGAACATGACGAGTCTCTAGTCTCCCTAGGCACCCCCGCGTGCAAGCGGGGGAGCCTACCGGACGCGGGCACCGTCCGGGGGGCCGGTGCTTGTGGCACCGGCCCCCCGGCGGCTGGGTCGTGCTGACTACCTGGAGTGCGAACTTCCGGCTGTTACTTCTTCTGCCAGGCGTACAGGTTCCAGGTCACACCGCCGGCGACGCCGACGTAGGAGATCGGACCGATTTCCGCGCTGGAGACGGCGAAGTCGGACAACTGGAACAGCGGGATGCTGTGCAGGTCGTCCCGCATGATCTTGTCGGCTTCGTTCATCAGCGTGATGCGCTTCTGGTAGTCGAGCTCGGCGTTCGCGGCCGACCACTTCTCCGTCAACGCGGCGGAGTCGTAGTTGTTGTAGTTCGCCGTGCCGCCCTTGGCCTTCTGGGCGTAGTTGCCGAACGCACCGGCCTTCAGCGGCTGCCCGACCCACGCGAACAGCGCGGCCTCGAACTCGCTCGCCGGGAGGCGCTTGTCGTTGAAGTCGGCGGCCTGGTCGGCGACGATCTCGATGCCGGCCTGCTTGCACTTGTCCTGGAGGATGCGGACCGTGTCGGCACGACGCGTGACGATCTTGTGGCCCAGCTTGAAGGACGCGCGGAACTCGCCCTTCGTGTAGATGCCGTCGGCGCCCTGCTTCCAGCCGCCGTCCTCGAGGGTCTTCTTGGCCGCGGCGATGTCGCCCTTGCCGATGTCGCCGTAGTGGTCCTCGTAGCCGACCTCGTTCGGCATGAACGTCAGGCTGCCGAGCGGCTTGGCGTTCGGGTTCACGTCCGCCACGAGCTTCTCGATCAGCGCGTCGCGGTCGAAGCACTGGGCGATCGCCAGGCGCAGTTCCCGGTTGTCCTTGAACAGCGGCAGCGCCATGTTGAAGTCGACGTGCTCGTAGGTCTGGCCACCGGCCGCGTAGATGTCGAACTCGCCGTTACCGCGGAACTGGGACGCGACCGCGTTGTCCGCCTGCGGCGCGATGACCTGGACTTCCTTGTTCTGCAGCTGCTGCGCCGCGGACTGGGAGTCGGTGTTGGTCTTCAGGATGACCCTGGCCGGACCGGCCGGGTTGCCCCACCACTTCGGGTTGCGCACGAGGACCGTCTGGTCCTTCAGGTCCGAGGACTCGATCATGTACGGACCGGCGGACAGCGCGACCGTCGGGTCGAAGCCCAGCCAGCCCTTGGTGTAGAACTCGGCGATCTTCTTGACGGTCTCGTCGTTCTGCGTCGGCGTGATCTTGGTGATGTCCGCCGTGCCGGTCTTCTGCTCCAGGATGTGCGCCGGCAGCAGGCTGTCGCTGGACGGCTGCGAGAACAGACCGCGGTAGTCCGCGTACGGCTTCTTGAACGTCGTGGTGATCGTCTTGCCGTCGTCCGAGCACTCGAGCTTCTCGATGTCCTCGAAGCCGGTGGGCGTCGAGTCGAAGATCGCGGCTTCGCCCTCGGTGGCCTTGCTGGTGGCCGCCAGCCACTTCAGGTAGAAGTCGTCGCAGTCGACGGCTTCGCCGTCGGACCAGACGGCCGCCTTCTGCACCTTCCACTCGATCGTCTGGGGGCTGGTCGAGGTGACCTTGATCGACTCCATGAGGTCGTTGTCGACCTTGATCACGATCTTGCCGTCGACCAGCTCCGCGATGTACGGCGAGGGCTGCACGTTCGACAGCGCGATGGCGTTGGAGAAGTTGTTCGTCGCGCCGATGTTGTTGTTGTAGTTGTGGAAGCCCTCTTCCACCGCAACGGCGACTTCACCGATGTCGTCCACCTTGGGACGCTTGAACAGCTCGTCCTGACCGCCGATCGAACCCGGGTCGGCGTCCTGCTGCCCGCCTTGGTCACCGTCGCTCGAACCGCCGCCGCCGCACGCGCTCAACACGAGCGCGGCGCTCGTCAACAGCGCAAGCGCCGAGACAGCCTTTGATCTCCTCATCGACAACGTGCCCTCCTAGCACTGGGTTGAAGCGACCGTTTGGGCCGACTTCCACACCCATAACCGTGATGTGCCAAACGCGCCCCGAACCGACACACCGTTGCAGCACGATAAGAAGCTGTACGCGGCACGGTCACTGCCCATCGGCCGATCGTGACCAAAGGGTGACACGTTGGTCGCAGCACGCGACTCCATCGTTACCGGGCGGGAGCGTTCGTTAACCGGACGACGGGAATACTGTCAATACTGCACCGCGAACGCATCTTGAAGCCAGTGTTTCGTAAGAGTCAACGGTCAACGATCTTCGCGTTGCCAAGTGCGCGCGGCGCTCATCGGACCGGCGAACGGCGCGCCCGCGGTGACGTTCCGGGCCTCCGGGAGGATCACCAACAGGTCCGCTACCTGGAACAACGGCATCGAGACGGCCTGCTGCCAGAGGACCGGCTCGATCGTCTTCAGCGCGTCGGCGAGCAGCAGCTCCCCGCTGAGGGCCTGTTCGATCACCGGTTGGACCACTTGGTCGCAGAAACCGGACAGATTCGCCGGAATGGGCGTACCGCCGTCCTCCGGCGACGGCCGGCAGCCGAATGCGGAAGCCAGAACGGCCGCCGAATCACCGGTGTCGACCTGCGGCACGACAGCAATGTCGACGATCTCATTGGAAGTGGCGGTATCCGACAGATCTTGCCCGAACAACTGATTGGGCTGCGTTGTCAGGACGCGTGCGGCGATTCCGGACAATGACAGTTGACGCTGGACCGCGTTCGCGATGGTCACGTACGGCTCGATGCCGGCCGGTGCGGCGATGGTCAACTCGACGGGCTTGCCGTCGCGGCCCCACTGCCCGCCCTCGGGCCGGGTGTAGCCCGCCTCGGTGAGCAGTTGGACCGGGTCACCGGCCTTGGCGGGCATGGTCGCGGTGTAGCCGGGCTTGCTCGGCGGGACCACCTGGGCGTCGGCGCGGAGGTTCGCGCTCGGGCCGCTGCGGGTGCCGGCGGCGATCAGCTCGTCGCGGTTGAGCGCGTTCATGACGGCGGTGCGGACGCGGACGTCCTGCATGCGCGGGGAGGCGGGGCGGAGGAGGAGTTGGACGACCTCCGGGCGGGGCACGACGACCGTGGCCAGCGAGGTGGTCTTGGCCAGTTCCTCGACGTCCTTGGTCGCGATCGCGTCGGCGCGGATGAGGGCGACCTGGTCGTCACCGGTGTTCAGCGCCTCGACCGTGTCGTGGTGGCTGGCGCGGCGCAGGACCAGCCGGTCGAGTGCGGGCGGCGCCTCCCAGAACCGGTCGCTGCGCTCCAGGATGATCTCGCCGCGCGGCTGGTCCAGCGTGCGGACGGCGAACGGCCCGGCGGTGGCCGGGAAGCTGTCCGCGAGGGCCGCGCTCCAGCCGCCGGGGGCGTCTTTGAGCAGGTGGGCGGGCAGGAGGTTGCGGAACAGGCTCCGCCAGCCGGGGTAGGGCTTGCTGAACACGACCTCGACCACCTTGCCGCCCTCGCGGCTGGTGATGTCGCTGATCAGCCGGTACCCGGCCGGGTCGACCACCCCCGGCTCCTGCCGCATCCGCTGCCAGAGGTAGACGAAGTCCTCGGCCGCGATCGGGGCCGAATCGGACCAGCTGGCGTCGCGGCGGAGCGTGTAGGTGACCGTGTACGGAGCCGCGTTGGTCACCTCTGCGCTGACCACGAGGTCCAGGTCGAGCCGCGGACTGCCGTCCGCGTCGGTCCGGAAGGTCGACGGCAGCAGCAGCGAGGCCAGGGCGGTGGTGACGGTGCTCTGGCTGGCCAGGGTGTGCGGGTTGTAGCCGCCCTTGACGTCGTCGAGACCGACGACGATCTCGTTCAGCTTCTCCTTCGGGACGACCTCCATCCCCGGCGTGGAGGGCACCAGGGGTGGCGGAGGTGTCGCCGAGCAGCCCACCAGGGCAAACGCAGCCACCAGCGCAAGAACCGTTCGCTTCCCCATGCGTACGAGCGTGCCAGACGGCGCTGACAGTCGACGCCCAGGCCCCGCGAGTCGCCCACCACGTTTCCCGGACCACGCCGAACCAGCGCCGGGTGCCGCCGTCACGCGCCCGTCACGCGCCTGCCACAGGATCGCCGCGTGATCGCCGCGCCGACGACACGCCCCGTCACGCGGCATGTCGCGCGGGCATGTCGGCCAAACGAACGGGCACCCCGGGCCGAAGCCCGGGGTGCCCGTCAGCAGACCCCATATATCCATATATAAGGAGTGGGTGATCAGCCCCGCAGCTTGTTGCGGTTGCGCTCGCGGCCCCGCTGGTTGGCGTCCAGGATGACCTTCCGCACCCGCACGACGTCCGGCGCGACCTCGACGCACTCGTCGGCGGCGCAGAACTCCAGCGCCTCCTCCAGCGACAGCTTGCGCGGCCGGGCCAGGGTCTCCATCACGTCCGCCGTCGACGTCCGCATGTTCGTCAGCTTCTTCTCGCGGCAGACGTTGACGTCCAGGTCCTCCGCGCGCGGGTTCTCGCCGACGACCATGCCCTCGTACGCGTCCGCGCCCGGCTCCACGAAGAACGTGCCGCGGTCGGCCAGCTGGATCATCGCGTACGCCGTGATCGACCCGGACCGGTCGGCGACCAGCGAACCGTTGTGCCTGGTCCGGATCTCGCCGGCCCACGGGCCGTAGCCCTCGGACACCGCGTTCGCGATACCGGTGCCGCGGGTCTCGGTCAGGAACTCGGTGCGGAAGCCGATCAGGCCGCGCGACGGCACGACGTAGTCCAGCTTGATCCGCCCGGACCCGTGGCCGGACATGTTCTCCATCCGCCCCTTGCGGTTGGCCAGCAGCTGGGTGATGGCGCCCAGGTGCTCCTCCGGCGCGTCGATGGTCAGCCGCTCGAACGGCTCGTGCAGCTTGCCGTCGATCGTCTTGGTGACCACCTGCGGCTTGCCGACGGTCAGCTCGAAGCCTTCCCGCTTCATCTGCTCGACCAGGATGGCCAGCGCCAGCTCACCGCGGCCCTGCACCTCCCAGGTGTCCGGGCGCTCGGTGGGCAGCACGCGCACCGACACGTTGCCGACCAGCTCGGAGTCCAACCGGGCCTTGAGCACGCGCGCGGTCAGCTTGGTGCCGCCACCGCGACCGGCCAGCGGCGAGGTGTTGACGCCGATCGTCATCGAGATCGCGGGCTCGTCCACGGTGATCCGCGGCAGCGGCTCGGGGTTGTCCACGTCGGCGAGCGTGTCGCCGATGGTGATCTCCGGGATGCCGGCGATGGCGACCAGGTCACCCGCGCGCGCCTCCTCGGCGGGCACGCGGTCCAGCGCCTCGGTGATCAGCAGTTCGGTGATCCGGACCTTCTGGATCGACCCGTCCTCGCGGCACCACGACACGGTCTCGCCCTTGCGGATGCGACCGGCCTCGATGCGGCACAGCGCGATACGGCCGAGGAACGACGACGCGTCGAGGTTCGTCACCAACGCGCGCAGCGGCGCGTCCGCGTCACCCATCGGGGCCGGGATGTGCTTGAACAGGACCTCGAACAGGACGTCGAGGTTCTCCTCGTCCGGCAGGCCGCCGTCCTCGGGCTGGTTGAGCGACGCCCGGCCGGCGCGCGCCGAGGCGTAGACGACCGGGAGGTCCAGCACCGAGTCGTCGGCGCCGACCTCGCTGGCCAGGTCGAGCAGCAGGTCGTGGGCCTCGTCGACGACCTCGGAGATCCGGGCGTCGGGGCGGTCGACCTTGTTCACCACCAGGATCACCGGCAGACCGGCGGCCAACGTCTTGCGCAGCACGAACCGGGTCTGCGGCAGCGGGCCTTCGGACGCGTCCACCAGCAGCACGACGCCGTCGACCATGGACAGGCCGCGTTCGACCTCACCACCGAAGTCGGCGTGACCCGGGGTGTCCACCACGTTGATGGTGACCGGGCCGTCGGGCGTGTGGCGGCGGACCGCGGTGTTCTTGGCGAGGATCGTGATCCCCTTCTCGCGCTCCAGCTCGCCCGAGTCCATGACCCGGTCGACGAGCTCGGCTCGTGCGGAGAAGGCGCCGGACTGGCGGAGCATGGCGTCGACGAGTGTGGTCTTGCCGTGGTCAACGTGCGCGACGATCGCGACGTTGCGCAGGTCGTTGCGGACCAGCGTTTCCTTGATCGACGCGGTGGCCGTGGGCACGCGGAACTCCTAGAGCTGTCTGTGCGAGGGAAGCCAGGCGCCGGACGTTAGATCGCGCGCAGCCTTACGACAGCTTACCGGGCGGATCGCCCTTACCACACACCTACGGCAGGTGAGGTCAGCCTCACCTAGTCTGTGGGCACCTGGATGAGTGGAGCACGCCGCGTGGGCAAGGTCAAGGTGAAGAAGAAGTGCTGCCGGTCGACGCCGCGCTGCAAGAGCTGCCCGGTCGTGGTGCTGCTCAAGGCCAGGAAGAAGGCCCTGAAGAAGGCGGAGAAGAAGGCGGAGAAGAAGGCCGCCAAGCAGGAGCGCAAGGACGCCAAGCCCCAGAAGAAGGACCAGAAGAAGGACCGCAAGGACCTCAAGGACGACCGCAAGACGGCCGCGTGAGACCCACCGCCCGACCTGCGCCGGGTGGCACGCGGGCCGTTGCCGCGACTAGCCCAGCACCGCCTCGTTGACCCTGGCGAGTTCCGGCGCCGTCCGGGTGGCCTGGAACTCCACCACCTGGTACTTCGCCAGTTTGCGGACCGCGAACGGGTCCGTGGCGAGCAGCGCGTCCAGCTTCCCGCGCAGCATCGGCCGCGCGATGATCACGCTGCCCACGCGGGGCACCTGACGGCCCGAGGCCAGGAAGTACCCGGCCTCGTACTGCTTCTTCAGCCACTCCACGTGGTCCGGGAGGGCGTAGTCGACCTCGTCCAGCGGTGCGGTGTACTCCAGCAGCACGACGTACATAGAAGAAATGTAGACCGCGACACACCGCCGTAACACGCTAAGATCCCGGCTATGCGCAGTCTTTACACGTTCTGGTGGTCCGCCTTCCGGCGGCCCTGAGAACTGCGCGTCCAGACGAACGCAGGCCGCCCGCTGGGGCGGCCTTCGTGCTTTCGGGGGCCACGTCGAGCGGGCACACCCGAGAGGATCACCATGATCAGGCTGTCCGCGATCACCCCGTCCGGGCACGTCCAGCTGGGCAACTACCTCGGCGCCGTCAGGCGGTGGGCCGCCGAGGGCACCGAAGAGGACGTCTACTTCATCAGCGACCTGCACGCGATGACGACGTCGCACAACCCGTCGAGGCTGCGATCACTGACCCGGGAGCAGTTGGCGGTGCTCATCGCCGCCGGCGTCGATCCGAGGTCGGTGGCGGTGCAGTCCGACCTGGTGCGCGAACTGGGGGCGCTGACGTGGGTGTTGGAGTGCACCTGCACGTACGGCGAGGCCGCCCGGATGATCCAGTTCAAGGAGAAGTCGGCGGGGCGGTCGTCGGTCCGGTTGAGCCTGCTCACCTACCCGGTGCTGATGGCGGCCGACATCCTGCTGCAGGGCGCGCACGAGGTGCCGGTCGGTGACGACCAGCGGCAGCACGTCGAGCTGGCCCGGGTGCTGGCGCGGCGGTTCAACGGCACGTACGGCGAGGTGTTCGTGATGCCGCGCTCCGTCGTGCCGCCGACCGCGGCGCGGGTCCGTGACCTGGCCGATCCGTCGCGGAAGATGGCGAAGAGCGCGAAGGACGCCGCCGGCACGGTGTTCGTCCTCGACCCGCCGGACCTGGTGCGCCGCAAGATCCAGCGTGCGGTGACGGACGACCGGGGCGAGGTGCGCTACGCGCCGGACGAGCAGCCGGGCGTGGCTAACCTGCTGGAGATCCTGGCCGCGTGCACGCGCAAGGACCCGGAGGAGTTGGCGGGCACGATCAAGGACTACTCGCAGTTGAAGGAGGTCACCGCCGAGGCGGTGGTCGAGGAACTGCGGCCCGTGCGCGAAGGGACACAGCGCCTCCTGGACGACCCGGCCGAACTCGACCGCGCCCGCGCGCACGGCGCCGACCGCTCCCGCGAACGCTGCCGCCACCGCCTGGACGCCGCCCTCCGCATGTCCGGCCTGGCCTGACCCCCGAGAGTCGAACCTCCAGGTCCCGAGAGTCGAACGTTCAGGTACCCCGAGTTCTGCATTCGCGTCGACACGAACGTAGAACTCACCCCACCTGAGTGTTCGACTCTCGGGGTCTGAGCGTTCGACTCGCCCTGCCTGGAGGTTCGACTCTCGGGGTCTGAGTGTTCGACTCTCGGGTCAGGGGAGGAGGGGGTGCAGGGCGGGGAGTAGGACGCGGTCGGCGGGGAGCCAGTCGACGGTGTCGAGGTCGGCTGCGGTGAGCCAGCGGAGGGCGCGGTGTTCCACGGGTTCGGGTTCGCCGGTCGTGAGGTGGGCGGCGTACACCCGGAGCAGCAGGTCGGTGCGCAGGGGGACGTCGGGGCCGATCTGGTCGGCCGGGGCGACGGTCACGCCCAGCTCTTCGGAGCACTCGCGGATCACGGCGGCGTGATCGGTCTCGTCGGGTTCCACGCGTCCGCCGGGCAGCTCCCACTTGCCCGCGGCTTCGGCGGGGTACGAGCGTTGTTGGGCGAGCAGGAGGCCGTCGCGGATGATCGCGGCACCTACTACTACGCGCGCGCTCAGCAGCTCGACGCTGCGCTGCGACACCGCTGAAGCGCGCGCTTCCAGGACCTTCAACGCCAACCCGCGCCCGACGAGGACGTCGGCCAGGCGTCCGAACGGCCCGCCGGGGCTGGACCACTCCACCGAGTCGACCACCATCGTGCCGCCGCCGGTGTGCAGCAGGTCCGTGACCAGCGTCAACCGGGGCAACGGCCCACCGACCAGCTCGGCCGACACGCCCGTGGTGTCGGCCCGCGTCACGACCAGCGTCCCGTTGACCGGCCCCACCGACCCGGCCAGCCTCGCCCCGGCGTACAGCACCGGCCCACCCGAGATCCGCACGCCCAGGCCCCGGACCGCGCGGGTCAGCAGTCGGGCGTCCAGCAACGCGGCGGCGACCGTCCGCAGCGGGGCGTCGACCAGCGTGGTGGTTCTGAGCTCGGGCACGGTCGCCCATCCTGTCACCAGCACAGCCTGCCACCGCCGGGACGCGGCCCTCACCGGTAGAGCGGCCAGCGCACTTCCAGCCGGGCACCGCCCTCGGGCGACTCGCCGGCCCGGATCGTGCCGCGACGCCGCCGCACCAGGTGCGCGACCAGCGCCAACCCCAGGCCGAACCCGCCGGTGGCACGTCCGCGGTCCGATTCGACCCGGTAGAACCGGTCGAACACCTTGTCCCGGTGCTCCTCGGGGATGCCGTGGCCGTCGTCGTCCACCAGCAGCCGCACTTCACGCGCGGCCGGCAGCACCGAGATCCGGATGAACGTGCGGGCGTAACGGGCCGCGTTGCGCAGCAGGTTGTCCAGCACCAGCTCGACCTCGGTCCCGGCGGCCGAGATCAGGCACGCGCTGATCGGCGCGGCGATCTGCACCAGCAGGTCCGTCTCCCCCAACCGGTCCACCGCGGCCTGCGCCTGCAACACCAGGTCGACGGGCTCGGCGCGGGGCAGTTCGCCGGTGTCCGCACGCGCCAGGATCAGCAACGCGTCGACCAGCGCGGACATCCGCACCGACTCCTCCACCACCGATTCCAGCACCTCTGTGGAGAAGTCCGGATCGGGGTGCGCCACCGCCACCTCGGCCTGCGCCCGCACGGACGTCACCGGTGACCGCAGCTCGTGCGCGGCGTCACCGGTGAACCGGCGCAGCCGTTCGGTGGCCTCGTCGCGCCGGGCGAGCAGGGCGTTCAACGCCTCCGCAAGCGCTTGCAGCTCGTCCCGCGCGGCCGGCACGGGCAGGCGCTGACCGCGCGGCAGCTCCGCCGCGGCCACCCGCATCCGCTCCACCGGCCGCAACGACGACCGCACGGCCAGCCACGTCGCGATGCCCACCAGGCCCGCGACCAGCACCGCGGCCACCGCGAGCCACCGCGTGCCGAGGCTGTTGGCCTCCTGGTAGCCGACGAGCGTGTCACCGGCGACGTGCAGCTGCGGCGTGCCGTCGGCCGTGAACTCCACCCGCCCGATCCACCGGTGCGCGCTCGACCCGTCGATCCGCAGCACGGGTTCACCGGCCTTGAGCCGCCGGATGTCCGCCGTCGTCAGGTCCGGCCGAGGACCGCCGTCCAACGGGTTGCCGGCGGTGTCCAGCACGCGCATGTTCCCCGATCTGGCCAGCTCCGAGTCCACCGCGCTGACCTGCACGAACCCGATCAGACGGGGGGCGAGCAGGGTCAACGCCAGCAGGCACAGCAGGGCCACGCCGGTCGCCACGACGGTGATCCGGAACCGCAGCGTCCGCCGCAGCCACCACCGGCGCGGGTTCACCTGCGCCTGGTCCCCGCCGAACCCAGCGCCGCGTCGAGGTCGGGCGTGGACGCCAGGTAGCCGTGGCCGCGCACGGTCCGCACGACCTCGCCCGCGCCCATCGCGTCGAGCTTGCGCCGCAGGTAGCCGACGTACACCTCGACCGCGTTGCGGGTCGCCGCCTGCTCGTCGCCCCACACCGTGCGCAGCAGCTCGTCCTTGGTCACCACGGATCCCGCCCGGCTGGCCAGCACGTCGAGCACCGCGTACTCGCGCGGCGACAGCGCGACCTGCTCACCGGCCCAGCTCACCTCGCGCATCGCCCGGTCCACCACCAGGTCGCCCAGCTTGAGCCTGCGGCGCGCCAGGTCCGCCGAGTTGCGCCGCAACAACGCGCGCACCTGCGCCACCAGCACCACGAACGAGAACGGTTTCACCAGGTAGCCGTCGGCGCCGAGGTCGAGGCCGTCGGCCTGGTCGACCTCGCCGTCCTTGGCCGACACCATCAGCACGGGCGTGCGCACGCCCTCCGCCCGCATCCGCTGCAACACCCGGTAGCCGGACAGGCCGGGCAGCATGATGTCCAGCAGCACCACGTCGAACGCGCCGGTCAACGCCACCCGCAGCGCGTTGGGGCCGTCGGCGGCGGTGACCACTTCCATGCCCTCCGCGGTCAGGCCGCGTTCCAGCGCGCGTCGTACGCCGATTTCGTCGTCCACAACCAACACCCGTGGTCTCACGCCCACAGCATGCCCGGTCGGAGGGACAATCGGCGCGGGAGTCTCAGTGCGCTCTCAGGCTCTCAGCGCCATCTCAGGGCCGCCGGAGGAGTGTCTGGGTTGTCGGGTCGCAAGGGGCTGCCCGGTAGGAGGAGGGGTCATGAACCGGAGAAGGGTGACCGTTGTGGCGGCGGCGGTCGGTGTGGTCGCCGGGGCCACCGGGCTGGGGGTGCTCGCGATGCCCGCCGGCGCGGGGCCCGCACCGGTGCTGCCGGACGTCAGCGCCGAGGCGCTCGTCGAGTCGGTGCTGGGCGCCAAGCCGGCCGCGTTCGGCGGCACGGTCGCGGTGAACAACGACCTGGGCATCCCGTCCGTCGCGGGCGTTCCGCAGCTGTCCGACGGCGCCAGCACGGTGCGGATGTGGACCGACGGCACGGGCAAGCTGCGGGTGCAGCTGCCCAACGGCGACTCGGAGCGCACGTTCGTCGACGACGGCGAGACCGCGTGGCTGTGGGACTCGGCCGAGCAGACCGTGACCAAGCTGCCGCACGGCTCGTTCGAGGAGCGGAAGCCGGAGCTGAAGCCCGGTGAGCAGCAGGCCGCGCCGACGGACCCGGTGACGCTGTCGCGCCAGGTGGTGGCGGCGGTCCAGGAGTACAGCGACGTCACCGTCGACGGCACCGCGCGGGTCGCGAACCGGCCGGTGTACGAGCTGGTGCTGACCCCGAAGCCGACCGAGAAGACGGTGCTGCGCGAGGTGCGCGTCGCGGTCGACTCGGAGCTGCGGGTACCGCTGCGGGTGGCCGTGCTGACCAACGGCACGGACGCGCCCGCCGTGCAGGTCGGGTTCTCCGACCTGAACGTCGGCCCGCAGGACGCGTCGCTGTTCGCGTTCACCCCGCCCGCCGGGGCGAAGGTGACCGAGCCCGAGGTCGAGGAGCCGTCGGCGGAGGAGAAGGCCGCCGCCGAGAAGGCGATCACCGAGGCGAACACGCAGGTCATCGGCGAGGGCTGGGACACCGTGCTGGCCGCGCGCGTGTCGCAGGACGCGTTGACGGGCCTCGCCCAGCAGCAGGAGCAGCAGGGTGAGAACCGCCGGTGGGAGGAGCGCGAAGGTCAGGACGTGGACGTCCAGGGCCTGCTCAAGCAGCTGGGCAAGCCGCTCAGCGGCACCTGGGGCTCGGGCACGCTCATCACCACGCGGGTCGGCGGCGTGCTGATCGCCGACGACGGCCGGGTGGCCGTGGGCGCGGTGCCGGAGCAGGTGCTGGTCGACGCGATCGGCCAGGTCAAGTGACCACCTCGACCAGCGCACGGGTGGAGTCGGCCGCTTCGGCGGCCGGCTCCACCCCGGTCTTCGCGGCCCGGACGCGGGGACTGCGCAAGGTGTACGGGCGCACGGTCGCGGTGGACCGGGTGGACCTCGACGTGCCGCACGGTGCGGTGCTCGGGATGCTCGGCCCGAACGGGTCGGGCAAGACCACCACGATCCGCATGCTGCTCGGGCTCGTGCGGCCGACCGAGGGGGAGGTCGAGCTGCTGGGCAAGGCGCTGCCCGACGGCGTCGCGGAGGCGTTGCCGCACGTGGGCGCGCTGGTCGAGGGTCCGGGGTTCCACCCGTTCCTGTCCGGCCGGGAGAACCTGCGGCGGGCGGCGGCGTTCGAACCGCTGCTGGCCACCGGTGACATCAGGCAGGCCGTGGAGGACGCGCTGGAGCGGGTCGGCCTCGGCGCCGCCGCGCACCGCCGCTACCGCGGGTACTCGCTGGGCATGAAGCAGCGGCTGGGGCTGGCCTCGGCGCTGCTGGTGCGGCGGAAGCTGATCGTGCTGGACGAGCCGACCAACGGCCTGGACCCGGCGGGCACCCGCGAGGTGCGCAAGGTGATCGCGGACCTGCACGCGTCGGGCAGCACGGTCGTCGTGTCGTCGCACCTGCTCAGCGAGATCGAGGCGACGTGCACGCACGTGGCCGTGCTGCACCGGGGAACCGTTGTCGCGCAAGGGGAACTGGCCGAGTTGCTGCACGCGGACAGCAGTTCGCTGCTGATCGTCACGCCGGACGTGGACGACGCGTTGAACGCGTTGCGCGCCGGGCGGATCTCGGCACGTCCGATCGAGGAGGGCGTCCGGGTCGAGCTGATCGGCACGACGGCGCCCGTGGTGCTGGAGACGTTGGTGCACGCGGGGGTCGCGGTGCACGAGGCGCGCCGGCACCGCACCGGCCTGGAGGACCTGTTCGCGCGGCTCACCGAGGCCGAGGAGTCCGAGCACAACATGTCCGCGGTGGACACGATCGAGGAGGGGACCCGATGAGCGCGCTGGTCGCCACGCGCGCGCCGCTGGGCAGGCAACTGCGCTCGGAGCTGCGCTGGATCCTGCGTCGGCCGCGGACCGTGATCGGGCTCGCGTCGCTGTGCCTGGTGCCGATCCTGGCCGGGATCGGGCTGTGGTTCGCGGTGGACGGCGACGGGCCGGCGGGTCCGGGTCTGGCCGGGATCATCGCGGGCAACGGCTTGGTGCTGCCGGTGTTCACGCTGTTCCTGGCGCTGCCGCTGCTCCTGCCGCTGGTGGGTGCGATCTGGGCGGCCGACGGGCTGGCCGGTGAGGCGCAGCACGGCACGTTGCGCGGGTTGATGCTGTCGCCGGTCGGCCGGATCCGGCTGCTGGGGATCAAGGCGTTCGGCGTGGCCACCATGTCGTTGGTCGCGGTCACGTTGATCGCGGTCGTGGGCGCGATCACCGGCGCGGTGCTGTTCGGTGGCGAGGGGATGCTCACGCTGTCCGGCTCCACGCTGTCGTTCGGTGCGGCGCTGGGGCGGATCGTGTTGACGATCCTGCTGGTCACCGTGCAGGTGTGGGGTGTGGCGGCGGTCGCGATGGCGATCTCGGCGTGCACCGAGCACCCGTTGGTGGTGATGGCCGCGACGATGGCGGGCGTGATCGTGTTCGCGGTGCTGGGCGTGTTCAGCGCGCTGGACTGGCTGCACCCGTACCTCATCACGTCGGCTTGGAACGGCCTGGTCGACGTGATGCGCGACCCGTTGCCGACCGAGGAGTTGTGGCGCAGCACGGCGTTGGCGGGGTGCTACATCGTGATCGGGCTGTCGCTGGCGGCGATGCGGTTGGCCACCAAGGACAACTAGCCGGGGCAATCGGCTTGCCCGTCCCGGGGCAATGAGGTCTGTGTTCCCGGAGACCGAGCGGTTGGCGCTGCGCGAGTTCGTCGAGTCCGATGTGGACTCGTTGGCGTGGCTGCTGGGCGAGCCTCGGGTGATGCGGTACATCGAGGACGGCAAGCCGGTGTCACGGGCCGACGTGGAGTGGCCGGACTACATCGAGGGCGCGGAACACGGTGACGTCGAGTACGCCCTGGACCGCGACCTCAGCCGATGACCGCGACCCCGTCGTGGTCCACGGACAGCGTGACCCGGTCGCCGGGCGACGGTGGCTCGGCGACCGGCGCCACCGCCTCGAACTCCTCACCGTCCAGACGCACCAACAACCGCACGTGGTCACGGCGGTGCACGCGTTCCAGCACCTCGGCCTCGATCGTGCCGTCCGGGTCGACGCGCAACGCGGTGGACCGCAGGCCGACCCGCGCGTCCACGCCCACCAACGCCCGCGCCACCGAGGCCGGCAGCACCTTGCCGCACCCCAGGAACCGCGCGGTCTCCACGTCCGCCGGGCGCTGCCACACCTCCGTCGGCACGCCGACCTGCACGATCCGTCCCGCGCGCATCACCGCCACCCGGTCCGCCAGCGTGAACGCCTCGTCGTGATCGTGCGTCACCACCAACGCCGTCGCACCCGTCTCGCGCAGCAGCCGGGCCAGGTCCACCGCCAACTGCTCCCGCAACGCCCGGTCCAGCGCGGACAGCGGTTCGTCCAGCAACAACAACTTGGGCCTGGGCGCGAGGGCACGGGCCAGCGCGACCCGCTGCTGCTCGCCGCCGGACAGCTCGGTGACGCGCCGCTTCCGGTACCCCGCGAGACCGACCAGCTCCAGCAGCTCGGCCACCCGCTTCTCGCGCGCCTCCCGCTCCACCCGGTGCATCCGCAGGCCGAACGCCACGTTCCCCGCCACGTCCCGGTGCGGGAACAGCTGACCGTCCTGGAACACCAACCCGAAACCCCGCCGGTGCACGGGCGTCCCGGCCAGGTCCACCCCGTCCCACGACACCACCCCGGAACCGACGGGCTCCAACCCGGCCACCGCGCGCAGCAACGTCGACTTGCCGCACCCGGACGGCCCGAGCAGCGCGACCACCTCGCCGTCCGCGATGCCCAAGTCCACATCGGACACCGCCGTCACGTCGCCGTACCGGACGCTCAACCCGTTGACGCGCAACGACATCAGAACTCCCCGCCGCTCGGCACCCGCAACCGCTCGATCACCAGCACGGCCACCGTGGTCACCACCATCAGCAACGCGCACGCCGCGTAAGCCATCTGGCTGTTCAACTCCCCCGGCCGCGACATCAGCCGGGCGATCACCACCGGCAACGTCGGCGCGTCCGGCCGGGCCAGGAAACTCGTCGCGCCGAACTCCCCCAGCGCCACCACGAACCCGAACCCGGCCGCCGCCAGCAGCGACCGCGACGCCAACGGGAAGTCGACCTCCCGCCACACCCGCCACGGGCTCGCGCCCAACGTCGCCGCCGCCTGCCGCAGCCGTTCGTCCACGGCCCGCAGCACCGGCAGCACGATCCGCACGATCAGCGGCGTCACCACCAGCGCCTGGGCCAACGGCACCAGCAGCGGTGACGTGCGGAAATCGCCGGGCAGGGCGTCCATGGTGATCAGGTACCCGAAGCCGAGCGTCACCGCGGACACACCCAACGGCAGCATCAGCGCGGTGTCGAGGGTTTCCGCGAACCACGAGCGGTGCCGTCGCAGGCCCACCAGCACCACCGCCGACGTCACGCCGACCAGCAGCGCGACCACGGTGGCGTCCGTCGCCGTGCGCACGGAGTTGAGGGCCGCGTCGAGCCCGGACACCGCCAGCGTGCCGCGCTCCCCCGTGCCGGCCAGGGCCGCGTACCCGGCGAAGCTCCAGCCGTCCTCGGTGGCCAAGGACCGCACCAGCAGCCCGACCACCGGCGTGAGCAGCGCCGACACCACCAGCCAGGCCGCCACGACCACGCCCCGCTCGCCGCCCGCCGGACGACGCGGCGGCTCGATCCGCAGCGGCAACGCCTTCTCCCGCTTGCGCCGGGCCAGACCGCCGATGACCAGCACCGCGATCACGGCGGCGAACTGCACCAGCGACAGCGCGGCGGCGCCCGACAGGTCGAACAGCTGCACCGTGCGCAGGTAGATCTCGGTCTCCAGGGTGCGGTGGCGTGCGCCGCCGAGCACCAGCACCACACCGAAACTGGTGGCGCAGAACAGGAACACCACCGACGCCGCCGACCCGATCGCCGGGGCCAACGAGGGCAGCACGACGGACGTGAAGGCGCGGACGCGTGACGCGCCCAGAGCGCGCGCCGCGTCCTCCGCACGCCGGTCGACACGCGCCCACAGGCCGCCGACCGTGCGGGCGACCACGGCGACGTTGAAGAACGCGTTGGCCAGCACGATCGGCAGCACCCCGCCGTCCGGCCACAACGCCCGGAACGCCAGCCCCACCACGACCGTCGGCAGCACGAACGGCACCATCACCGCCGCCCGCACCACCCCCGCGCCGCGCACCCGGCAACGGGCCAGCAGGAACGCCACCGGCATGCCCGTGACCAGCGCCAACAGCGTCGCCGCGGCGGCCTGGCCGAGGGTGAACCCGACCAGGTCCCAGGTGTCGGCGCGGGCCAGGACGGGCAGCGCACCGTCCTCGCCCAGGCCGAGCGCGACGATCGCCAGCACCGGCCAGGCGAAGAACACCCCCAGGAACGCCAGCGGCAGCAGCGCCGCGAGCGACCAGGTCAGCCCCGGGCCCAGTGCCGCACGCGACCTCAGCCCTGGACCAACGTGCGCCACTGCTGCACCCACCGCTCGCGGTTCGCGTCGACCTCGGCGGCGGGCAGCGACCGCGCGGTGGCCGGCAGCGGCGCGGCCTTCGTCCACGCCTCGGGCAGCGCGACACCCTCGCGTGACGGGTAGACGTACATCTGGCCCGGCACGTCGGCCTGGACCTCCTCGCCCAGCAGGAAGTCGACGACCTTCTCGGCGTCGTCGGGGTTCTTCGCGCCGTTCAGCACGCCCGCGTACTCGACCTGGCGGTAGCAGGTGTCCAGCAGCGCCTTGGTGCGCGGCGTGCCGTCGTCACCGATCTCCGCCGACGGCGACGACGCGTAGGACACCACGATCGGGCGCGGCCCCTTGCCGCTGGAACCGGAGAAGTCCTGGGTGTAGGCCTCCTCCCAGCCGCTGACGACCTTCACGCCGTTCGCCTTGAGCTTGCCCCAGTAGTCCGCCCAGCCGTCCTCGCCGAACGCGGCGATGGTGCCGAGCAGGAACGCCAGGCCCGGCGAGGACGTGGCCGGGTCCTCGACCACCAGCATGTCCTTGTACTTGGGGTCGGCCAGGTCGGCGTACTGCTTCGGCTCGCCGATGTCCTTGAACGCGGCCACGTCGATGTTCAGGCACACGTCACCGACGTCCACCGCGTGCAGCCGGTTCGGCGGGTCGAGCTGGTAGCGCTGCGCGCCCTTCTGCGCCTCGGGGCTCGCGTACTCGGCGAACACCCCCTCCTTGAGGGCGCGGGAGGCGAACGTGGAGTCCACGCCGAAGGCGACGTCCCCGATCGGGGCGTCCTTGGTGAGCACCAGCTTGTTGGTCATCTCACCCGCGTCGCCGCTGGCCAAGGGCTTGATCGTGATGCCCGTGCCGGTCTTGAACCGCTCCAGCAGCGCGGGGGTCAGCGCGAACGAGTCGTGCGTCACCAGCGTGACGACCCGCTCGCCCTGCGGCGGCGCGTCGGAAGTGGTCACCGAACAGGCCGTGAGCAGCGCGAACGCGGTCACGGCGGGCAGCACACGTCGGAACATCATCTCTCCCTACACCGGCATGACCCGGATCAGGTGTGGACGGTCGAAGGCTCGCGCGCCTTCCTCTCAGCCCGGCGCAGCACCGGACTCCCGTGGTGAACGGGCAGCTTACCCCGCGTGGTGGGACGATCGGGGCCATGGCCGAGCTGCTGACCGACGACCAGGTGACCGCCGCACTGACCTCACTGCCCTCGTGGAAGGCCCAGGACGCCGCGCTGGTGCGCACGGTGGAGCTGGAGAGCTTCGCGCAGGCCCTCCAGGTGGTGAACCGGGTCGCTGAGATCGCCGAGAACGACAACCACCACCCCGACATCGACATCCGCTGGCGCACGCTGACGTTCCGGTGCAGCACGCACGCCAGCGGCGGGATCACCACGCTGGACGTGTCACTCGCGGAGGAGATCGACGGGGTGCTCGACGTCTTCCTGTGACTTCCCCCTCGCCGACTTGTCCGGTGCCGACTTCTCCTGGGCCGACTTCTCCTGGGCGGGCTGCCTCAGCACCACGGCGATGGTGACGAGCGTGAGCACGCCCACCGCCGGGTACACCCAGCCGAGCGCGGAGTAGTACCAGGGGCGCGGGATGATCCAGATCGACGGCTGGACCCTGAGCAGGAACGAGATCAGGTAGCTGCCGATGGCCAGGAGCCACGCGATCGCCGTGACGGTCGCGAGCCGGTGCCCGGCCCGGTAGATCAACCACATCAGCGCGGGCACCGCCCACACCCAGTGGTGGCTCCACGAGATCGGCGAGACGAGCAGGCCGAGGAACTGCACGGTGACGATCATCGCCAGCGTGTCCTTCGCCTTCACCGCCGCGTGCAGGGCGAACCCGGCGAGCACGACGGCCGCCGCCACCCCGGCCAGGAAGACCGGCCCGGTCTCCACGTCGTAGCCGACCGTGCGGGACAGCGCGCCGCGCAGCGACTGGTTGATCGCGCTGCCGACCGGGCCGACCCTCGTCGCGTCGCCGAGCAGGTGGAACCAGTACTCGTTCGACTGGCTCGGCGAGATCAGGTAGCCGAGCCCGACCGTGCCGAAGAACGCCGCCGCCGACCACACCGCCGCCTTGTACCGGCGGGTGACCAGGAAGTAGAGCCCGGAGATCGCGGGCGTGAGCTTCAACCCGGCCGCGATCCCGACGCCCGCGCCCTGCTTCCAGCTCTGCGCGCTGACCATCGTGCCGAGCAGGAGGGCCGCCAGCACCAGGTTGATCTGGCCGTAGTTCAGCGTGGTGCGGACCGGTTCGACCCAGATGAACAGGCCGGCCCACAGCAGCGCGCGGCGCGGGTCGTTGCTGCCGACCAGCTGCAACGACTTGCGGGTGATGAACCACAGGCAGGCGAGGCTGACCAGCTGCCAGAACCACCGCGCCGCGCCCCACGGGACCCACGACAGCGGGACGAAGACGAGCGCGGAGAACGGCGGGTAGGTGAAGGGGAGGGCGAACTGGTCGGAGAACTCCTTGAGCCGCCACTCGTAGAGCAGACCGGTGAACAGCTCGGGTGAGGCGTTCCGGTAGACCATCAGGTCCACCATGGTCATCTTCGTCTGGAAGGCGACCATCGCCAGGTGTCCGAGCAGGGAGAGGCCGAACACCCACGGCGCGAAGGCGAGCACCCGCCCCTCAAGTGCACGCAGTCCCACCCTCTACCTCCACGATCGTGTGAATTGCACGACTGTCGGGCCACGAAACCGGGTACCCAGGCGTCAAGACGAGTGGGAGATCAACGCAAGGGGAAAAATCGCATGACCGCCGACATCGTCGTGTTCATCTTCGCCGCACTGGCCATGCTGGCCACCGCGGGGGGCGTCTTCGCCCTGGCCCGCCACAGCCGCAACCACGTGCGCTGACGACACAGCACAGTACCTCGGGGCGGTGCGCTGAGCGCACCGCCCCGAATCTTGTTCACGTCCAACGCCGTCGCGGACCCACGGTCCGCAGCCGTGCCCAGGCCACGCCAACGCGCACTTACCTCGGCACCCGCCCGCCGCCTAGCGTTCACGGGCGATGGAAATCTTGTCCGGGCTGAGCCCCCGTGCCCGAATGGATGTGGCCGCCACGCGAGGAAGGCTGGTTCGCGGACGACGCACGTCTACGAACTGGACAAGCCGACCAAGTCCTACGCCCCCACCGGCATCTTCCGCGACTCGCTCGACCTCTCGGTGCCGTTCGACATCGACATCGACCTGGCGAAGATCCAGTCGAACCTGTGACGCCGACCGTCAGGCGTCGAAGCGGAACTCGGCGGGGCCGCGCGGCGGGGTGGTGTCCGGCCTGGTCCACGCGGACAGTCGGACCGCGGCCTCCGGGTAGCCGATCTCACTCGTCGCCAGCGCGATGACCAGGTCGTACGCGTCGTCCTCCGGCGCGTCCAGGTCGATCCCGTTCAGCCCGCAGAACACGAACGCCGCCATCCACCCCAACCGCTTGTTGCCGTCGATCAGCGGGTGGTTGCGCAGGATCGACTCCAGCAGCACGGCGGCCTTCTCGTGCACGCCCGCGTAGGCGTCCTGCCCCATCAGCGACGACCGGGGCCGGTGGGCGGCCGAGTCGAGCAGGCCCACGTCACGGACCTTGGGCACACCCAGGTCGTCCGCCAACGCCAGCAGGTCCTCCAGCGTCAGGTACTCCACCGTCACCGAGCCAGACGATCGAGCAACGACGCGTACCGCTCACGTCCCTCGAGGGAGAGCGCACGGACCCGGTCCTCGCGGACCCGGCGGGCGGCGGCGTCGGCGATGGCGCGCACCACAGCTTCGTGCTTGCTCACCCCGTCCGCCTCGGCGAGCAGGGCGAGCGCGCGTTCCTGCTCGTCGGACAGCCGCAACGTCATCGCCATACCAACAATGCTACCACTCTGGTAGCAAGATCAAATAGCGGGATCAGTTCATTCGGCACATCGGCCCCGAGGTCGTACTGAAGACTCCTGTCCATGAGCGTGAGATCCGATTGGACGTTGGAAATCATGGTGGAGCAGGCTCGCGACCTCTGCGCCACCGAAACCGGCCGAGAAGCCGTCATCGACGTGCTGCGCCACATCAACAGCGGCAAGTCGCCCTTCCGTGGTGGCCGCCAGCTCGTCAAGTTGCTGCAAGTGGCATTGACCACTGCGGAGCCCGTCGAGGGCGACGAGGTGACGCAACGGCTCCGGGACGGCATCGACTACGCCGAGGGCCGCGCATTCAAACAGGACATGGAGGACCGGTACCCGCTCTTCCGGAAAAAGCGCAGCGACATAGACCTCGAATTCGTCGTCAGGTCCTTGGAGGCATCGATCGAGTACTGGATCGGGGTCGGCGGCAAGTTCCTCGCCGAGACCCCTTCCGCGACCGGTGCCGAACTCTTGGCCCATGTGCAGGGGTTCCGACAGGAACTGCCCTTCATGGACGCGCCGGAGGACCGCCCCGGCAGGTACCGGCTCGTTCGCGGTCGAGCCGAAACCGCCGAGTGGATCAAGGCCGTGCTCGCCGACCGCGTCGACATCGAGGACGTGGACGCGGCTGGCCGCAGGATCGCCATGAGCCCTGACGCGCTGGCCGTGCTCGCTTCGGATGAAACCGGCAAAGTGCTGCTCCAAGCCGCGGAGCTGAAGCGACGCCAGGAGGGTTTGGCCGAGCTTCGGGCGGTCGTGGAGGACCCGCGCTCGTCCGAGCCGGAGATCCACAAGGTGCTCGAAGGACAGCTGTGGATCTTCGGCGGGCGTTATGTCGGCAAAGCCCGCCGTCGGCGATTCGTCGAGGGTGATGAAGTGGACATCCCCCTCGTCCGGCCGGACGGGTCGCTGTGCGTGATCGAGTTGAAGAAGGCCAAGGTGCCGGTGGTGACGCGATACCGGAATTCATGGGTGGTGAGCGCCGAAGTCGACAAGGCCATCAGCCAAGCGTCCAACTACCTCGTCGGACTGGACGAGAACCGGCAGCAGATCCTCGCCGACCACACCGTCGACACCCGCCGGGCCAACGCAATCGTGCTGATCGGGCATCCCGAGTTCGAACCCAAGGTGACAGAAACGACGATCAACGAGGTGTTCCGCATCCGGACCGCCGAATCCAGCCGCGTCGAGGTGCTCACCTACAAGGAACTCCTCGACGCGGCCGAACGGTCGCTAGAACCGGTCACACGTTGAAGCGGAACTCCACCACGTCGCCGTCGACCATGACGTAGTCCTTGCCCTCCATGCGCACCTTGCCCGCGGCCTTCGCGGCGGCCATGGAGCCGGCTTCCACGAGGTCGTCGAAGGAGACCACCTCGGCCTTGATGAAGCCGCGCTCGAAGTCCGTGTGGATCACACCGGCCGCCTGCGGCGCGGTCGCGCCCTTGGGGATGGTCCACGCCCGCGCTTCCTTCGGGCCCGCCGTCAGGTAGGTCTGGAGGCCGAGGGTGTGGAAACCGGCGCGCGCCAACGCGTGCAGGCCCGGCTCGTGCTGCCCGATCGACTCCAGCAGCTCGGCGGCGGACTCCTCGTCCAGCTCCAGCAGCTCCGCCTCGACCTTCGCGTCGAGGAACACCGCGTCGCCGGGCGCCACCAGCTCGCGCAGCTCCTTGAGCTTCGCCTCGTCGGTGAGCACGGCCTCGTCGGCGTTGAACACGTACAGGAACGGCTTGGCGGTGAGCAGGCTCAGCTCGCGCAGCTGCGAACCGTCCACTTCGGACTGCGCGGCGAACAGCGTGCGGCCGCCGTCGAGGATGTCGCGCGCCTTCTGCGCCGCCTCCAGCGCGGGACGGCGGTCCTTCTGCGTCCGGGCTTCCTTCTCCAGCCGCGGCACGGCCTTCTCGAGCGTCTGGAGGTCGGCCAGGATCAGCTCGGTGTTGATCGTCTCGATATCGCTGACCGGGTCGACGCGACCGTCGACGTGCACCACGTCCGAATCGTCGAACACCCGGATGACCTGGCAGATCGCGTTGGCCTCGCGGATGTTGGCGAGGAACTTGTTCCCCAGGCCCGCGCCTTCGGACGCGCCTTTCACGATGCCCGCGATGTCGACGAACGACACCACCGCCGGCACCTCGCGCTCGGAGCCGAAGATCGCCGCCAGCTTGCCGAGGCGGGCGTCCGGCAGCGGCACCACGCCGACGTTCGGCTCGATGGTCGCGAACGGGTAGTTCGCCGCCAGCACGTCGTTGCGCGTGAGGGCGTTGAACAGGGTGGACTTGCCGACGTTGGGCAGGCCGACGATGCCGAGGGTCAAACTCACGGTGAGTGAGTCTACGCGCCCCCGACGCCGTGTCCGATTCCCGCGAGACCACACCTCCCGCCCCTGGCAGAGTGGTCGGCATGCTCCTCGACGACGAACGCGCCTACCGGGCCGTCGCCGCCCGCGACGCCCGGTTCGACGGGTGCTTCATCCTCGCGGTGCGCACGACCCGCATCTACTGCCGCCCGTCCTGCCCCGCCGTGACGCCGAAGCGCCGCAACGCCGAGTTCTACCCGACCGCGGCCGCCGCCCAGTCCGCCGGCTACCGGGCGTGCCGGCGGTGCCTGCCGGACGCCGTGCCGGGCTCGCCGGAGTGGAACCTCCGGGCCGACCTGGCGGCCCGCGCGATGCGCCTCATCTCGGACGGCGTGGTGGAGCGCGAGGGCGTGCCGGGGCTCGCGTCACGGCTCGGTTACTCGGAACGGCACCTGACCCGCGTCCTGACCGCCGAACTGGGCGCCGGGCCGCTGGCGTTGGCCCGCGCCCACCGCGCGCACTCCGCAAGGTTGCTGATCGAAACGACGGACCTGTCGTTCGGCGACATCGCGTTCGCCGCGGGTTTCGCCAGCGTGCGGCAGTTCAACGACACGATCCGGACGGTGTTCGCGACCACTCCGTCGGCGATGCGCTCGACCCGTGCGGCGTCGACCACGGCGGGCCGCATCACGCTCCGCCTGCCGTACCGGCCGCCGTTCGACGCGGCGGGTCTGCTGGCGTACTTCCGGGCACACGCGATTCCCGGCGTGGAGCACGTGACGGATGGCTGTTACGCGCGTTCGCTGCGCCTGCCGCACGGTCAGGCGACCGTGCGGCTGGAGCCGGCGGCGGGGTACGTCTCGTGCTCGCTGCGGCTGACCGACCTGCGTGACCTGGGCAGCGCCGTGAGCCGGGTGAGGCGGCTGCTGGACCTGGACGCCGACCCGGTGGCCGTGGACGACTTCCTGTCCAGCGACCCGACGTTGCGCCCATCGGTCCTGGCCCGGCCGGGTGTGCGGCTGCCGGGGAGTGTCGACGGCGCGGAGACCCTGCTCAGAGCCCTTGGTCACAACACTGCGGGTGAGGCCTTGCAGCAGCCCGACGGCCCGGTGACGCACCTGTACCCGTCCCCTTCGGCGATCGACTCCCCGGTGGCCCAGGCGTTGGCCGACGGCACGTTGAAGGTCGACGTGGGCCGTGACGCCGACGAGCTGCACGCCGAGCTGTCGGCGTTCCCCGGCGTCGGCCCGGACGTCGCCTCGTACGTCGTGATGCGCGTTCTCGGCGCCCCGGACATCCCTTTGACCAGCGACAACATCGCGTGGCGCCCTTGGCGCTCGTACGCCGCGATGCACCTCAGGAGGACCGCGTGAGCACCGGCCACGTGTCGACCATCGACACCCAGATCAGCCCTTTCACCGCCATCGTCGCCATGGACGGCGCCGTCCTGGCCAGCGGCTGGACCGCGAGCGCGGACGACCTGCTCCCCCAGATCTCCCCGTCACTGCGCCCGACCACCCTCACCACCCACCGTGACCTGGGCGCGGTCACCAGGGCCGTCCGCGCCTATCACGCGGGTGACCTGGACGCGATCACCGACATCCCGGTCCGCCAACGCGCGGGCGAGTTCATGGAGCAGGCGTGGGACGCCCTCCGCACCGTCCCGGCGGGCAAGCCCGTCAGCTACGCCGACTACGCCCTGCTGGCCGGCCGCCCGTCAGCGGTCCGAGCCGCCGCCACCGCGTGCGCCAGGAACGCCGCCACCCTGTTCGTCCCCTGCCACCGCGTCATCCGCACGGGCGGCGCGATCGGCAACTTCCGCTGGGGCGTGGACGTGAAGCGCCGGCTACTCGCCCACGAGGCCTGACCTGCCCTGATCTGACCTCGGAGTCATCCACGGTCACGCAGGTCGCGCAGGTCACGCGGCGGGCCGAGGCCGCGGGCGGACGGATCGGCCGGGTCAGTCCTCGTCGCGCGGCGGGCGGGGGCGGCGGGCGGGGCGGCTGCCGCCGTCACGTGGTGCGGCGGCGCGGCGGGGACGGTCGCCGGGACTGGCGCCCGAGGCCGGTGGGCGGGGGCGCTTGGGGCGGTCCTCGTCCGAGCCCGAGCCCGAAGCCGAAGCGGGACGTCGACGGTCTGCGGCGGCCTCACCGCGGGGGCGCTTCGGGCGGTCCTCCGGCTGCGGCTTCTCGGCGCGGTCGGACGAACGCTCGCCGCGCTCCGGCCGACGGGGCTTCTCCGGCTTGCGCTTGGCCTCGCGGATCTCGTCCTTCGTCAGCCGGTTCGGGTCCTTCTGCGTCATCACCCGCACGATGCCCAGGATCACGGTGCACGCCGTCGTCACCGCCATCGCCGGGAACCCGTCGATCAGCGGCTTGCCCAGCTTGAGCCCCGCCGACGCCAGCCCACCGTCCGGCATGCCCTGCGTGAACACGACCAGGATCGGCACCACGATCGCCAGGATCAGCGGCGGCTGGACGATCGGGCCGAACATCGAGCGCCGCTCGACGAACACCACCGCGCCGACGCACCCCACGAAGAACGTGACGGCGAACACCCACTCCACCGTCTGCGCGGCCGAACCGACATCCACGAACGTGCCGACGATGGCCACCACGAACGCGATGAGCACCGCCGCCCACCAGGGCAGACCCCGAAAACTGCCGAACATGGCGCGGTCGTTCCAGCGGACGTCGACAGAGTCGTCGTCCTCCGGCTCGCTGCGCGAGTCGTCACGCATAGCAGCGGTCACGCACACTCCTCGTTCGGCCCAGTCCGACACACTCTATTACGCCTCGCGGGCGTCCAAGGGTGCACCAAGGCCGGCCTCGTCCGTCCGCCGCACCACAGGCAGGGGTGTGACGTCGGACGACGCGTTGCTCAACGGCTCCACGGCCGCCCGGAACCCCTCAAGAGCGTCCAGCTCACGCCGACGTGCCGAGAGGAACCGCTGGAGGTGCGTGCTCGACAGGTTCACCGCGTCGACAGCGCTGTCGGCCGCCCTATGAGCACGCCCAGCCGCCGCCCTGACCTGCTCCACGTCGTCCGCCAACGCCCGGTCGGTCACCGCGAACATCGCCGCCGACGCGATCACCGCGAACCCGGTCGGACCGCACAGGAACACCCGCCGGTCGAGCAGCCATCGCAGCAGCTCGGGGTCGGTGTCCAAGGCCGCGACCACGGCGCCGTCGTTGGGCACGAACATGATCGTCCCGTAGATGGCGTCGGCCCACCGCTGGTAGCCCTTGCCCGCCAGCTCCGCAGCGCGCGCACGGATGTTCCTGACGTGCACGCGCAACGCGTCGACGCGCTCCGCCGCGTTGTCGGTCTCCACCGCCTCCGCCCACGTGGCCATGCTCATCTTCGCGTCCACGGGCACCTGCCGGCCGCCGCCGACGTTGAGCACCAGGTCCGGCCGCACCGAACCACCGCCGGCGACGTCGACCTGCAGGCTGAAGTGGATCCCCTCGCGCAGGCCCAGCACCCGCGCGGTCTCCACCAGCACCTTCTCGCCCAGCTCACCGCGACCGCTGACCGACGAGAACGCCACCTCGTACCGCTGCAACGCCGCCCACTGCGCGTCGCCGCGCTCCCGTTCGGCCTGCACCGCGGCCAGCGCGGCGTCCGTGCGCCGCACGCTGTCCTGGTAGAGCCGCCACAGGAACACCAGCGCACCCGCGAGCAGGAGCGCCACGACCACCGCCGCCGTGCTGAGGACCGCTGTCACACGTCAGATCATGTCGTACCGCCAAGATCGGGGTTGAACACTGTGAGATCACACGTCCGAGCGACACGCCGAGCCGCAGTACCGGTTTCTGTCGGTGATCGCCCCTAGCGTGGCCGGCATGAAGATCCTGCACACCTCCGACTGGCACGTGGGACGCACGTTCCACGGCCGCGACCTGCTCGTCGAGCAGGAGTCGGTGCTGGGCGGGTTGGCGGAGACGGTGTCGGACGAGCGGGTCGACGTGGTCGTGGTGGCGGGCGACCTGTTCGACCGGGCGGTGCCGAACGCCGAGGCGGTGGCGGTGTGCTCGCGGGTGTTGAAGCGCATCCGCGCGGCCGGCGCGAAGATCGTGATCACGCCGGGGAACCACGATTCGGCGGCACGGCTGGGTTTTCTGGGCGCGTTCGCGGAGGCGGGCGGGCTGCACCTGCGCACGCGCGTCGCCGAGCTGCACGAGCCGGTGCTGTTCACCGACGCGCACGGACCGGTGGCGGTGTACGGAATCCCTTTCCTGGAGCCGGAAACGGCGCGGCACGCGCTCGGCGTCGGAGCCAAGGGCCACGGCGGTGTGCTGACCGAGGCGATGCGGCGGGTGAAGCAGGACCTGGCCGCCAGGCCGGGCACGCGGTCGGTGGTGTTGGCGCACGCGTTCGTGACGGGCGGCGAGCCGTGCGAGTCGGAGCGCACGATCGCGGTGGGCGGTGTGCAGGACGTGTCGGGCGCGGTGTTCGCCGGGGTCGACTACGTGGCGCTGGGCCACCTGCACGGGCAGCAGACGTTGGCCGAGCACCTGCGTTACTCGGGCAGCCCGGTGGCGTACTCGTTCTCCGAGGCGCGGCACCACAAGTCGGTGTGGCTGGTCGAACTGGACGCCGGCGGGTTGGCCGGGGTGGAGCGTCGTTCGCTGCCGGTGCCGCGGGCGTTGTCCACGTTGAACGGCGCGCTGGACGACCTGCTGCTCGACCCCGATCACGAGTCGATCGAGGACCACTTCCTGTCGGTCACGCTGACCGACCCGGTGCGTCCGCTGGATGCGTTGCGGCGCCTGCAATCCCGGTTCCCGCACGCGGTGCACGTGGAGTGGCGGCCGGAGGGCGGGCGGACGGGCGAGCTGCGGTTCGCCGAGCGGGTGCGCGGCCGCAGCGACGAGGAGATCGCCTGCTGCTTCATCGAGGACGTGCGCGGCGACCAGCCGGGCCCGCGTGAACTGGCCCTGCTGCGCGAGGCGTTCGCCGCCGCCGCACGGGAGACCGAGTCATGAGCCGGGGAATCGTGAGCCGGGAGGGCGCGTCGTGAAGCTGCACCGGTTGGCGGTCAGCGGGTTCGGCCCGTACACCGGGCGCGAGGAGGTCGATTTCGACGTCCTCGGCGCGGACGGCCTGTTCCTCCTGCACGGCGACACGGGCGCGGGCAAGACGACGTTGCTCGACGCGGTGGCGTTCGCGCTGTTCGGCAAGGTGCCCGGCGCGCGCGGCGACGTGAAGCGCCTGCGCTGCGACTACGCGCACCGCGACACGCAGACATTCGTGGAGCTGGAACTGACCGTGCGCGGTCGCCGGTTCCGGCTCAAGCGCAGTCCCGAGTACGAGCGGCCGAAGAAGCGCGGTGACGGCGCGACGCGGCAGCAGGCCCAGGTGTCGTTGACGTGGATCAGCGGCTGGGAGGGCGAGGGCCACAGCCGCATCGACGACGTGGCCCGCGAGGTCGAGGGCCTGCTCGGGATGACGGCCGAGCAGTTCTTCCAGGTGGTGCTGCTGCCGCAGGGCGAGTTCGCCAGGTTCCTGCGCGCGGAGACCGCCGAGCGGGAGAAGCTGCTGGAGAAGCTGTTCGGCACGGAGCGCTTCCTCGACGTCGAGAAGTGGTTCCGCGAGCGCCGCAAGGAGCGCAAGCGCGAGGTCGAGCAGCTCGGTCTCGTGCACCGCGACCTGGTGCAGCGGGTGGCCGAGGTGGCGTTGGAGGAGCCGCCGGAGGGCGGTGGCGACCAGGAGTGGCTCAGCTCCCTGCTCAAACGGCTGGACGAGGCCGAACGCGAGGCCGACCAGATCGCGGCTGCGGCGATGGCCCGGCGCGCGGAGGCCGAGAAGGCGTGGCAGGAGGCGCGGGCGCGGCACGAGCAGGTGCGCCGCGTGCGGGAGGCGCGCCGGAACCTCGACCGGTACGCCGAGGTGGAACCGAGCCTGCGGGCGTGGGTGGCCGAACGCGACGCGGCCCGGCAGGCGGCGGTCGTGGTGCCCGCGCACGGACGGGCGGTGAAGCTGGCGCGCGAGCTCGACGCCGCCGTCGCCCACGAGCAGGCCGCCGCCGACGCGGTGTCGGCCCTCGGCTACCAGGGCACCGACCTGCGCGGCGACGGTGAACGCCTGCGCGAGGAGGCGGGCGGCCTGACCAGCCTCGCGGCCGACGCCGAGCGGCAGCGCGTCGACCAACGGCGGATCGGGCAGCTGGACCGCGATGTCGCCACCACGTCCCAACGGCTGGCCACGCTCGTCACGCAGCTGGACGAGGTGCCGCCCCGACTGGACGCCGCGAAGAAGGCCGTCGAGGAGTCGTTGGAGGCCGCCGCACGGCTGGCGCAGGTGTCCGGTCTGGCCGCCGCCGCGGCCGAGCTGCCGCGCGTCGAGCGGGCGTTCCACGAGGCGGACGAGGCACGGCGGGTCGCGGTGGACGCGCACCTCAAGACCTACGAGAAGCTGCTGCGGATCCGTCAGGAGCGGCTGGAGGGCATGGCCGTCGAGCTGGCCGGGCAGCTGCACACCGGCCACGAGTGCCCGGTGTGCGGTTCGGTCGAGCACCCGTCGCCCGCGCAGCCGGTGCTGGGTTCGGTGACGGCGGCCGACGAGGAGCGGGCGGCCGAGGCCGACCAGCGCGCGCTCGACCGGCGTCAGAAGGCCGAGCAGGAGGCGCAGAAGCTCGAAGCGCGGCTGGGGTTGCTGCGCGAGCAGCTGGGCGACCGGCCCCCGGCCGAGCTGGAGCGCGAGCACCGGTCCGTGTCGGCCCTGGCCGAGCAGGTCGAGAGCAGGCAGGCCGCGCTGGCGGAGTTGGAAGCCAAGGTGCAGCGGGCGGTCGAACAGCGCAACGCGCTGGAACGCGAGCTGGCCGAGGCGGGCGCGCAGCGGGCGCAGCTGGTGGAGGCGGTCGAGGAGCGGGGCGCGCGGCTGGAGGAGGCGCGCGGCGACTTCCCGGACGTGGTGACGCGCCGAGCCCACCTCAGCGACCTGGCCGACGCGTTGACGGAGCTGGCGCCGCGCCGTGCCGCCGTGTCCGAGCACGAGGAACGCCTGGCCGACCAACGCCTCGAAGTGTCGCGGCTGGCGTCGATCGCCGGGTTCGCCGACGTGGCGGACGCGCTGGCCGCCGCACGCCCGGCCGCCGCGGTCGCCGAGTTGGAGACCCGCATCCGCGATGTCGAGAAGACCAGGACGGCGGCCGAGAGCACGCTGGCCGAGCTGCCCGAAATCGACCCGGACGTCGAGGTCGACGTGACCGGCACCGAGGAGCGGTTCCGCCAGGCGAGCGACCGGGCGACCGAGGTCACCACGGCGCAGACGAACGCCCGCACCAGAGCCGCCCGCGCCGCCGACCTGGCCGAGCAGCTCCGGGCCGCGTGGCTGCGCCTGGAACCGGTGGAGGCGGAGTACGCCGAGCTGGACGCGCTGACCGACGTGATCAACGGCATGGGCCAGAACGCCAAGAGCATGACCCTGCGCACCTACGTCCTGGCCGCCCGCCTGGAAGAGGTCGCGGTGGCCGCCAGCGCCCGCCTGGAGCGCATGAGCCAGGGCCGCTACCGGTTCGTGCACTCGATCGAGGCCGGTCCGCGGGGAACGAGGGGCGGTCTGGGTCTGGACGTCATGGACGACTACTCGGGTCAGCAGCGACCGGCGAAGACCCTGTCCGGCGGCGAGTCGTTCCTGGCGTCGCTGTCCCTGGCCCTGGGCCTGGCCGACGTGGTCGCCGCGGGCGCCGTGCTCGACACGCTGTTCATCGACGAGGGCTTCGGCACGCTGGACGCCGAGACCCTGGAACTGGTCATGACCACGCTCGACGAACTCCGCGCCGGCGGCCGGGTCGTCGGCCTCGTCTCGCACGTGGAAGAACTGCGCCAACGCATCCCGACCAGGCTCCGCGTGCGCAAAGCACGAGAAGGCTCCACCTTGGAACTGACCGCCTGACCCCGCGAGTCCTCGCACCGAATCGGCTCTCACTCCGGAATCGGCTCCCCGACATACCGGATCGGCAGCGTTTCGGCGGGGCCGCTCAGATCGGCCTGGAGCCTGACGTCTGCGGACGCCGCCCCGGTCCGGGCCACTGCCGAACTGAACACCGGCAGCCACGCGTTCCAGTCGGCGAGCAGGTCGTCGATCGTCACGAAGCACGCCATGGTGACGCCGTTTTCGGTCAGCAGACCGACATGGACGCCGGCGGCGAAAACGCCGCCGGCGTTGTGGACGAACATCGGGGCACCGCTGTCACCGTCCTGGCTCGGGTAGGTGCCGCAGGCGACCCGCCGGCCGTTGAACCACGCGCGCCAACCGCCCGCGATGGTCCCGTACACCCGGCCTGTGCGCGGGGACTGCATCGCGATGCCGTTCCCGCCCGTGGTCGACCACCCGTTGCTCATCTTGCCGACGGCGCGACCGAGACCGGGGATCTCCTGCAGGCCGTCGACGCCGGACAGCGGGGCGACGATCGCGGTGTCGACACCACCCGAAGCGTGGTGGCTGTTGGCGGTGATGCCGAACCGGCCGTGGGTGCCGTAGACGTCCTGACCGGCCGTGAAGCAGTGCCCAGCGGTGAGGAAGTACGGGACGTTGTTGAGGTTGGAGCGGACTCCCCACCCGCCGGTGCAGTCGCTGTTGGGCAGCGACTTCGGGGAGCGGTTCATCGGGTGCGAAGGCATGTACCAGTACGTGACGGCCGCGTCGGCCGCCGGTGACGTGACGACCACCGCCGCGACCACGCACGCCATGGCCGTGACGAGCTCGACGGCTCTGTTGAGCAACCTCATCGACAGTTCCCCCATTGACTGATGTGAAGAGAAGCAAGAGGAGATTCACCACAGTTGAAGCGGTGTAAGTTACGCGCAGCCCAACCAGGTCGTCAACAGGTATGAATTTTCTTCCGAGCTGATTCACAGGAGTCAAGAGCGAGGTGGGGCGGTGACCGACCGCGACAAGCCGCAGCGGCACACCCTGGCCGAGAAGCTGGAGTACCTGTTCCACACGATCAGGGAGCCCGGCCGCCGCGAGCACAGCAACGAGGAGGTCGCCGCGGCGATCACCCGTGACCAGGGTGTGACCATTTCCGCGTCCTACATCTGGTACCTGCGCACCGGCCAGCGGGACAACCCGACTCTCAAGCACCTCACCGCGTTGGCGACGTTCTTCGGCGTGCCCGCCGCCTACTTCCTCGACGACCAGGTCCGCGAGGAGGTGGAAGCCGAGATCGCGCTGGTCACCGCCCTGAAGGACACCGGCGTCCGGGATGTCGCGATGCGGGCGTCCGGGCTTTCGGGGAAGAGCCTGGATACGATCGCCGAGGTCATCAACCGCGTACGCGAACTGGAGGGGTTGCCGCCGCAGGAAGACTCCTGAAGTCGCGTGCCACCGAGGTCAGCTCGGCGACGTCAAGAGCGGGCAGACCGGTCGGCGCGCGGTCGGTCGGCTCGTTCCGCGCCTTCGCCGCCAGTGCGGCGGCCAGCGCCGCCGCCTCACCCCGTTGTTCGGCGATCCGGGTGTCCCAGTAGGCCCGCAATGCCAGTCGGCCGTCGAGGATCTCGATGACGCACCGGTACAGGCGGAGGTCGATCGGCACTCGCCGGGCGTCCGGTGGCACGAGCGCGATGCCCGGCATGACGTCGTAGCAGGCGCGCCACAACGGGAGAAGAGCACGATAAGTGCGGTACTGGCGCCACCGCCGACCCGCGCGGGCGATCCGCGGTCCCCACGTGTACGCGGTCAGGCCCACGACGAACAGAACCAGGACGAGTCCGGACAGCACGGTGGACACCGGTCCCTCGTACCAGGGCGGTTGTCGGTCCAGGCGTGCGGCAACCGCGTAGGAAGCCTTGTGCGAGGCGTACGCGAACCCCACCAGGCTCGCGATCGACCACAGGCGAAGGCCGATCCTCATGGGACGCTCGGTGGCTCCGCCGGCATACCGCAGCGTGAGCCTGGAGATGTCCGCCAGGACGAGGGCGGTGTAGCCGAGGAACGCGAGCAGGTACTCGGTCACGAACGGCGCCTTGGCGTAGGTCCCGACGAAGTCCTCCGCGGCGGCGCCGGGTGCGGCCAGCCCGAACAGCACGACCATCGAGGCGAGGATCACGGATACCGTCGCGGTCCGCAGCACGATCCCGCCCACCGGGTGCCCGGTGCGCGGGGTGACGTGCGCGACGAACATCTGGATCCAGAACAGACTCAACACGGCGAGGCCGTGCTGGATCAGCCGAACGGTGCTCGCGCCCTCGGCAAGCCACGGAATCCGCTGGTAGAGCGGTGGGAGTCCGACCGTGAAAGCGAGCGCGAAGAAGAGCAGCGCCAAGCAGACAGCCACGCGGCCGAAGTCCCCGGGCGGTCGTCGGACGAGATCGGCGGCCTTGTACCCGGCGCCGGCCCACGCCAGCACGACCACGACGATGTGAAAGGCCCTAAGCACTCAGCACTGCCTTCAAACGGGCCAACACGCCTGACTCGTCGACGACATCGGACGCGACGGCGCCCACGACCTGGAAGCCGGCCCGCATGAAGACGAGCGTGGCGAACAGCTCGGCCTCCTGCTCGACCACGTTGTCGTAGCTGTCCCTGCACAGCAACTGCCGCACCACGCGGGGGTCCAGGTTGGGCGCCAGCAGGCGCGCGGTGAGGTCGTCCAGTTCTTGGACCCCGGAATGCGCGAACACCAGGTGGCCGAGTTCGTGGAGGATGATGTGCGCGCGGTGTGTCTCCCCGGCGGACTCGTCGTAGAAGATGTAGTCCGCCTTCTTGGCCGCCACCCAGAGCCCCGACGGGCTGGACGTCCGCGAGGACAGTGCGAGCAGGTGGATGGGCCGTCCGCGCTGCCCCGCCAGTTCCTGGCACAACGCCGCGACGTCCAAGGGCACCCGGATGCGCAGCCGGCCGATCTGTTCCTCGCAGCGCTTCCGCACACGAGCCAGGTCCACGCTTCCCCCACACCGAACGGCCGCACGGACACTCCCGACGCCGTCACGCGATCGCGCGCCGGCGTCTCCCCGGCCCGATCGTAGCGGTGGTCGACAGCGGCTCCCGCCCATGCGGGCGGACCGGCAGGCAGGCGGCCTTCACACAGGTCGGCGGGTGCCTCGCGGCGTGTGGAGCGCTCGGACGAGGACCGCTCAGGACGCGAGCAGCCCGCCCCGGTACGCGGCGGCCTGGAGCTCGAACAGCTCGAAGTAGTGCCCGCGCAACGCCATCAGCTCCTCGTGCGTGCCCTGCTCGATGATCCGCCCCTGGTCGAGCACGACGATCCGGTCGGCGTTGCGGATGTTCGCCAGCCGGTGCGTCACCAGGATCGTGGTGCGCCGCGCGGTCGCCTCCCGCAGGCCCTCGAACACCCGCGCCTCGGCCTTGGCGTCCAGCGCGGCCGTCGGCTCGTCGGCCACCAGCACCGCCGCGTCCCGGTACATGCCGCGCGCGATGCCCATCCGCTGCCACTGCCCGCCGGACAGGTCCTGGCCGTCGTTGAACTGCCGCGACAGCACGGTGTCCGGCCCGGCGGGCAACGACGCCAGCACCTCGTCCGCGCCGGACTTCGCCACCGCCGCCTGCCACGCCTCCTCGTCCTCGCGCTCCAGCCGGCCGACCGTCACGTTGTGCCGCGCGGTCATCGGCCACTGCGCCGGGTCCTGCGCGATCACCGCGATGGACGAGTGCACCGAGGTCGGGTCGGCCGTCGCCAGGTCCACGGCATCCCACGCGACGGTCCCCGACGACGCCGGGTACAGGCCGGTCAGCACCTTGCCGAGGGTCGTCTTGCCCGACCCGTTCTCCCCGACCAGCGCGATGACCTCGCCTCTCGCCACGGTCAGGTTCACGTCGTGCAACGCAGGCTTAGGAGCACCCGGGTAGGTGAAAGAAACATCCGTCAGCGTGATGTGGGACGGGTCGGCCGGCGCCTTGACCGGTGAACTGCCCTGCGCCCGTTCCGTGCCTTCGACCAGCAGTTTCCGGTAGAAGTCGATGTAGAACGAGTCCTCGTAGAGCGAGTTGACCGCGCGGGTCGTGGTCGCCAGCGACGAGAACCCGGTGCGCATGGCCAGCACCGCCGTGCCCGCCAGCGCCAACTCCATGCCGCCGGTGTGCAGCAGGAGGCCCAGCACGACGTACGCGATCGCGGTGCCGACGCCGGCCAACGCGCGCCCGGTCAGCCGGACCAGGTTCGTCCGGTGTGCCATCCGGATCTCGTCGGCCACCAGGCTGTCCGCGATGCGCCGGTGCTCGGCGAGCAGGCGTTCCTGCAACGTCAGCGCGTGCCGTTCCAGGGCGAAGTCGCGGTCGGTGGCGACCTCCTCCACCACACCCTTCCGGGTGTTGCGGGTCACCGAGTCGAGGAAGTGCTCGTACCGCAGCTTGGACGCCCGCGCCGACGCCCAGGCGTTCGCGAACGCGGCCAGCAGCAGAGCAGGCGCCAGCCACGGGTTGAGCAGCCCGACCGTCACCACCGCCGCGATCAGCGAGATGCCACCGGACACCAGGTCCGCCAGGTACCGCAGGCTGCTCTCCAGCGAGCGGACCCCGCGCCGACCGCCCTGACGTGCCAGTTCGCGGAAGTCCGCGTCCTCGAACGCGAGCAGCGAGGCCCGCACCAGCACGGCGGTGACCTCGTCGTTGGCCTCCCGGGTGACCCGGGGCCGGAGCGAACTCTCCACCGCCGCGACCGCCGTGTCGAGCAACGCCCGGACCACGAACGACGCGACCACCACCGCCAACGCGGGCAACGCCTCGACGATCCGCTGCGGCGTCGGCCCGTCCCGCAGCAGCGCCGCGAACACGTCGGCCGTGGCGAGGAGCCCGAACGCCGTCACGCACCCGGACAACACGTGCACCACACCGGCCAGCACGGTGAGCCGTGGCGACGTGCGCCAGGCGAGCCGGACCACCATCGACACCGCCGACGGCAGACTCCGCAAGGCCTTGCCCAGGCTCACGGACGTCCCGGCGCGGCGACGGGCCCACTTGGGGGTGGCCACGTTCTCCACCCCGATCAGCACGGTGCTCATCGTTCCAGCAAACGCGAACTCCCCCACCCCGCCAACCGCTTTCACCGTCAGCGCAGCTCAGTGCCCGGAACCCATGGAATTGTCGTACCCCGCCGGTAAAGTAAAAGCAGGGGTCCCCTTGGCGAGGACCCTCGCGAAGCCGTTCCGGCTCGCCGCCGGCCGCTCGAACCCGGCCCTTCGAACCCGGACTGCTCGGCTCAGCCCTCTAGGACGCCGCCCCCTCGAACAGAGCCACGGGCCGCGTCCTGTCGTCGGCGGACTCCCCGGCAGCCTTCGCCGCACCGGCCGCCCGCGTGGCCTCCTCTGCGGCTTCTTCGGCCGAGTCCATCGCCGTGGACGCGGCTCGCGCGGCCAGCTTGGCGTGTTCCGCCGCCTCGATCGCGACCCGCGCCGCCCTGCGCGCCCATTCGGCCTGCTCGGCGGCCCCCGCCCGCTCTGCTGCCTCGACCTGCGCCAACGCCCGCTCGGCCGCCGTGCGCGCCTGCACGCCGGCGTCGAAGGTGTCGAACACCAACTCTTCGGCCGCTTCGACCGCCGCCATGTCCCCCAACGCGGTCGTGGCCTGGTCCCGCAACGCCTCCAGGTGCTCCCGCCCGAGGACGATCTCGACCGCGTCCCCCAACGTCAGGAACGCCGTCTTGTTCAGACTTCCCCGCAGGCGCACCGGAACCCCGGCCTCCAGCCGCAGGCCGAGACTCGTCACGACCCCACCCTGTCCCCAACTCACGTCGCCAACTCCTCTGTGGGAATCTTGTTCAACCCAGCGTGATGTAACCCTCTCCGCTTGGGTTAGGTTACGACGTAATCGGTTACTTAGATAGAGATCCGATCGGGTGAAGGGAAGATTCGTGGCGCTCTCGACCACGCCCACGGTGCTGCGCCGCTACATCGCGTTCGAGCTGCGGCGCCTCCGCGAGACTGCGAGCAAGAGCCAACTCGACGCCGCGAAGCGACTGGACACGTCGAAAGCGCGCATCGCGCACTTCGAGTCGGGCCGTAACCTGCCGAAGCTGACCGACGTCGAGCTGCTGTTGCCGTTCTACGGCGCGGACGAGCTGGTCGACGGGTTCCGCGAGCTGATCGTGCAGACCCGGAACGCCGCCGCCGTCTTCGAGTGGGACGAGTCGATGACCCTCCCGCCCGGCTTCGACCTCTACCTCGGTCTGGAGCAGGGCGCGAGCCGCATCGTGTCCTACGACGCCATGACGGTCATGGGCATCCTCCAGTGCGAGCCGTACGCCGAGGCGCTGCTACGCGGCCACGACAAGGGCCTGCCCGACATCGAGGTCCAGCGTCAGATCGATCTGCGGATGCGGCGACAGGGTGCACTCGACCGGGATGAGTCGCCGGTGGAGCTGGTTGCCGTGATCGACGAAGCCGTCTTGCACAGGCAGATCGGCGGCGCGGAAGTGCTCGGCCAACAACTGGAGTACCTGCTGACAGCCGCCGAGCGGCCGAACATCACGATCAGAGTGCTGCCCTACAGCGCGGGGGTGCATCCGGCTCTGCACGGGCCGTTCACCATCCTCGAATTCCCGATCGACCGAGATCCCGGCGTCGTGTACGTCGAAGATCGCATCGGCGGTCGATACAGGGACGATACTGAGGACATCGATGAGTACGCCGCAGTTGCAGACCGGCTGCTGGAACTCGCGCTCCCAGAGCCCGACTCGGCGTCGGTGATCCACAAGATTCGCGAGGAGTTGAGTTGACCACTACTTGGTCGTGGCGAAAGTCATCCCGTTCGGCAACGAGCGGCCAGTGCGTCGAGATTGGCACCAGCACCGACTCCATTCAGGTCGGTGTTCGGGACAGCAAGCTGGGCGAGGACAGCCCGATCCTGACGTTCACACCCGGCGTGATGGCCACGTTCGTCAGCGCCGCCAAGGACGGCGGGTTCGACGGCTCGGCGTGATCGAATTCCACAGAACCGCGAAGCGCCCCCGCCGTAGACCACCGGCGTGGGGCGCTTCGGTTTACCAACCGTTCTAGCGGACCATGTCCTTGCGCAGTTCGCGCGGCAGGGCGAAGGCGATCTTCTCGTTCGCCGTGGTGATCTCCTCGACGCTCCCGTAGCCGCGTTCGGCCAGGAACTCGAGCAGCTCCATCACCAGGATGTCCGGCACGGACGCGCCCGACGTCACACCGACCGTCGTCACGCCCTCCAGCCACGCCTCGTCGACCTCACGCGCGTAGTCGATCAAGTAGGAGGCACGGGCGCCGGCCTGCAGCGCCACCTCGACCAGCCGCACCGAGTTGGACGAGTTCTTCGACCCCACCACGAGCACCAGGTCGCACTCCGGCGCCATGGTCTTCACCGCGGTCTGCCGGTTGGACGTCGCGTAGCAGATGTCGTCCGACGGCGGCTCCTGCAGATCCGGGAACCGATCCTGCAGCTGGCGCACCCGCACCATCGTCTCGTCCACCGACAGCGTGGTCTGGGACAGCCACACCACCTTGGACGGATCGCGCACGACGACCTTGTCGACGTCCTCCGCGGTGTCCACGAGCTGGATGTGCGACGGCGCCTCGCCGTACGTGCCCTCGACCTCTTCGTGTCCTTCGTGGCCGATCAGCAGGATGTCGTAGTCCTCGCGGGCGAACCGCACGGCCTCCTTGTGGACCTTGGTCACCAACGGGCAGGTGGCGTCGATCGTGCGCAGCCCCCGATCTGCCGCCTCCTCGTGCACCGCGGGCGACACGCCGTGCGCCGAGAACACCACCAGCGCGCCCTCGGGCACCTCGTCGGTCTCGTCCACGAAGATCGCGCCGCGACGTGACAACGTCTCCACGACGTGCTTGTTGTGGACGATCTCCTTGCGCACGTAGACCGGGGCGCCGTACTGCTCCAGCGCCTTCTCCACGGTCACGACGGCACGGTCCACGCCGGCGCAGTAGCCACGCGGCTTGGCCAGGAGCACTCGCTTGTCCATGGCCACCAGGGTACGGCGTGCCGGGTATAGGCATCGGACGGCCGACTGCGGCAGGCTGTAGGCATGAAGCCACTGCCGCTGACCGTCCGGCTCGCCGCGGGACTGGCGGTCACCGCCGTCGAGCAGGCCCGGAAGCTTCCGCAGCAACTCGCGGGCCTCCCGGTCACCGTGGTCAGTGAGGCCTTGCAGCTGTCCATGCGGGTCCAGCAGCGGGTGACGGAACTCGCAATCAAGGGCGACGACGTGCTGTCCGTGCTGCGCCCGGTGGAGCAGGAACCCGAGTGGGCGACGTTCGACGAGGACGAGCCCGACACGGCGCCCGTGCGCGCCGAGGACCCGTGGGCGGAGGAGGAGCGGGCGTTGGCCGCCGAGCCGCCCGCGGTGCTGCCGAACTACGACGAGCTGTCGTTGGCGCAGCTCCGGGCCCGGTTGCGCACGCTCACCGCGGAGGACCTGGAGCAGCTGCTGGCGCACGAGCGCACGCACGCGGCCCGTCCCGAGTTCACCGGCATGCTCACCCGCCGCATCGCGAACCTCAAGAGCACGTGAGCCCCGAAAAGGCCGGCCCCGAGCGTTCTCAGCAGGAGAAGTCCAGCCCGGAGAACCCGTGGCCGGTGCGGACCGTCGCGCGCAAGATCTTCGACTGGATCAACCGGCTCGGTGACGTGTGGGTGGAGGGCCAGGTCACGCAGCTGAGCGCGCGGCCGGGCACGGCGACGGCGTTCCTCACCCTGCGTGACCCGTCGGTGGACATGTCGATGCAGCTGACCGCACCCGTCACCATGGTCCGCGAGCTGCAGCTGTCCGAGGGCAGCCGGGTGGTGGTGCACGGCAAGCCGAACTTCTTCCCCAACCGCGGCACGCTGAGCCTGCGCGTGGACGAGATCCGCCAGGTCGGCATCGGCGAGCTGCTGGCCCGGATCGAACGCCTCCGGAAGCTGCTCAACGCCGAAGGCCTGTTCGACCCGCGCCGCAAGCGCAGGCCGCCGTTCCTGCCGAACAAGATCGGGCTGATCACGGGTCGCGCGTCGGCCGCCGAGCGGGACGTGCTGACCAACGCGCACGCCCGCTGGCCCGGCGCCCGGTTCCGGGTCGTGAACGTTGCGGTGCAAGGGGCTTTGGCGGTGCCGCAGATCCTCACCGCACTGTCGACTCTGGACCGCGACGCCGAAGTGGACGTCATCGTGCTGGCCCGCGGCGGCGGCAGCGTGGAGGACCTGCTGCCGTTCTCCGACGAGGCGTTGTGCCGGGCGGTGGCGCAGTGCCGGACGCCGGTGCTGTCCGCGATCGGCCACGAGCCGGACACCCCGCTGGTGGACCACGTGGCGGACATGCGCTGCTCCACGCCCACCGATGCCGGCAAACGGGTGGTTCCGGATGTGGCGGAGGAAGGCGAGCGGATCCGCCAACTGCGCGACCGCAGCCGCCGTGCGTTGCACGGCTGGGTGGACCGTGAGCGCAAGCTGCTCGCGGCGCTGCGCACACGACCTGCGCTTTCCGACCCGCACGGTCCGCTGGACCGGCGTGCGGAGGACGTCGACCGGCTGCGTGAACGGGCCCGGAGGGCGGTGCGGAACCGTCTCGATTCAGAGAACGCCGGGCTCATCGCGACCACCGCACGCTTGACGACCCTCGGACCGGCCGCCACGCTGGCGCGGGGGTATGCGGTGGTGCAACTCGTCACCCCCGACGGGGTCGACGGGGTGCTCCGGTCGACCTCCCAAGCTCCCGCGGGCACCCAGTTGAGGGTGCGCGTGGCCGACGGAGCCGTGCACGCGGTCGTCACTGCCGGCGGAGCCGGCAATCAGACGGCCGCCGCCGGAGGCGTCGATCAGGCAGTGGAAGGAGGCGGTGGTGCCGAACCCGGCCAATGAGCCCACGTTCCTGCCCTTGACGATGGCCGCCGCGGGTGAAGCGGACGACGAGGGCGCCCGCGTGGTGCGCAGCCGCGCCGAGTCGGCCGACCGGGCCGCCGCCGATTGCTGGCTGTCACTGGTCGCCGGCTGCACGTCGGGCCGGCAGACGTTGATCAACCGGCTGCACGACCTGTCCGAGGCCACCTCCGGTTACGCCGGGATGCGGTGGTGGCTGGGGCACGGCACGGTGCACCGCAGGCGTGTCGTGGCCGCCGAGCACCGCATCGACGACGCGGTGCGCGAGGGTGACGGCGCGGAGTTCGCCGAGGCGTTCATCGGCTACGACCAGGCGGTCGCGACCGTCGTGGTGCACGTCCAGAACCGATTGGGGAAGTTGTCCACGTGAGCGAGCCGGGCTACGAGCAGGCCAGGGACGAGTTGGTGGAGGTGGTCCGCAAGCTGGAGGCGGGCGGCCTGTCGCTGGAGGAGTCGCTGGCGCTGTGGGAACGCGGCGAGGCCCTGGCGAAGACCTGCGAACGACAGCTCGCGGGCGCCCGGGAACGGATCGATCAAGCACTCAGTGTGACCGAGGAGGACGTGGCCGAGGCGTGAGGACGTGCGAGGATTGGTCTACCGACCGGTCATCGTGGGAGGAACGTCATGGTCACAAACAGTAACCACGAGCGTCGGCGTGAGGCGCCGGACCGGAACCTCGCGCTGGAACTGGTCCGGGTGACCGAGGCCGCCGCGATGGCGGCCGGGCGCTGGGTCGGTCGCGGCGACAAGAACGGCGGCGACGGCGCGGCGGTGGACGCCATGCGCAAGCTGATCGGCACCGTCTCCATGCGCGGTGTCGTGGTGATCGGCGAGGGCGAGAAGGACGAGGCGCCCATGCTGTACAACGGCGAGGAGGTCGGCAACGGCGACGGCCCCGACTGCGATGTCGCGGTCGACCCGATCGACGGCACCACGCTGATGGCCAAGGGCATGCCGAACGCGCTGGCGGTGCTCGCGGTGGCCGAGCGCGGCGCGATGTTCGACCCGTCCGCCGTGTTCTACATGGAGAAGCTCGCGACCGGGCCGGAGGCGGCCGACGTCCTGGACATCACCGCGCCGATCGCGGAGAACATCCGCCGGGTGGCGAAGGCCAAGCACCTCGACGTGTCGGACGTGACGGTCTGCATCCTGGACCGGCCGCGGCACGGGTCGATCGTGAAGGACGTGCGCGCGGCGGGCGCCCGGATCCACTTCATCTCCGACGGCGACGTGGCGGGCGCGATCTCGGCGGCCCGGCCGAACACCGGCATCGACCTGCTGGTCGGCATCGGCGGCACGCCCGAGGGCATCATCGCGGCGGCGGCGTTGAAGTGCATGGGCGGCTCGATCCAGGCCAAGCTGTGGCCGAAGGACGACGAGGAGCGCGGCCGGGCGCTGGACGCGGGCCACGACCTGGACCGCGTGCTGCTGACCGACGACCTGGTGCAGGGCGACAACGTGTTCTTCTGCGCGACCGGCGTCACGGACGGCGACCTGGTGCGCGGCGTGCACTACCGGGCGGGCGGCTGCACGACCCAGTCGATCGTGATGCGGTCGAAGTCCGGCACGGTGCGGATGATCGACGGCTTCCACCGGCTGAACAAGCTCCGCGAGTACGCCTCGGTCGACTTCGACATCCCGCCCACCGACGGCGACCCGCTGCCGCCGCTGCCGTAGGCCTGCCCGAGGAGCAGGTCTCCGCCCGGATGCCACGGGCCGCCGTCAACGGTCAACACAGCGTTACCGGCCGATCGGCTGTGGTGATCACTCGGCGTTCATCCCTAGTTTCCGATTCGTCCCCGAGCACCCTGCGCCGGGGACGGAGAGGACAGTGATGAAGGTTCGTACCCTGTTCACCGCCTTCGCGGTGGCGGTAGGAGCGGCTTTCGCCACGGCGGCCGGGGCGGCGGCGGCCCCGGCGACCGATGGCGAGGTCATCCCGTTCGTCGTGGGCGGCGGCAACGCCACGCAGACCTACTCGTTCATGGTGTCCCTGCAGAGCACCTCGGGTAGCCACTTCTGCGGCGGCTCGCTGATCAAGGCCAACTGGGTCGTCACGGCCAAGCACTGCGTGCAGGGCCGGTCGGCGTCGTCCATCCGGGCCCGCATCGGCTCGACCAGCCGCACCAGTGGCGGCACGGTCGCGTCCGGCGCGCAGATCGTGACCAACTCGTCCTACGACATCGCGCTGGTGCGCCTGGCCACCTCGGTGAGCCAGACGCCGATCGCGGTGGCGTCGACGTCCGGCGCGGTCGGCACCGCCACCCGCATCATCGGCTGGGGCCAGACCTGCGCGCCGCGCGGCTGCGGTGGCGCGCCGGTCACGTTGCAGGAGCTGAACACGTCCATCGTGTCGGACGGCAGCTGCACCGGGATCTACGGCACGTACGAGATCTGCACCAGCAACCCCGGTGGTAACGCGGGCGCCTGCTACGGCGACTCGGGCGGCCCGCAGATCAAGTCCGTGAACGGTGTGTGGCAGCTGATCGGCGCCACCAGCCGCGCGGGCAACAACAACTCCACCTGCGCGACCGGCCCGTCGATCTACATGGACGTGCCGGCGTTCCGCTCGTGGATCGGCCAGTACGCGGGCGCGGTCTAGACCGCTCGGTTCCCGTGGCGGAAGGGCCGTCCTGCCTTCGGGTGGGGCGGCCCTTCCGGTTTTCCGGCCTGCCCAATTCGTTACCCGTGGGGTGACAACCGGGGTCTTCGACACGGCGTCTCCAGGATCAGTACACAGCTTGATCTCTGGGGGGGATGCGCGATGCGCAGAACAGCCTTGGTGGTAATCGCTTTCCTGGCGACGGCGTGCGGGACGTCCGAGGCGTCCGGCCCGGCTTCGTCGCCGTCGTCCGAACCAGCTTCTTCTTCGGCGTCCGCGCCGCCCGTGGAAACCACGACCCCGGACCCGCAGCCCGCGCCGCCGCCCCCGCCGATGACGGTGCCCGGCACGCCGTGCGACCTCACCGAAGGCGCGTGCGTTCGGCTGTCCACCAAGGAAACGTGGCTGATCAGCGGCGGCGAGGTGAGCTACGGCCCGGTGCCGATCACGCACGGCCGGCCCGGCTACGAGACGCCCGTCGGCTACTTCCCCGTGCTGTGGAAGGTCCGGGACGACTGGAGCCGGGACTTCGGCGGTGAGATGCCGTTCTCGACGTACTTCACCAGCGGCGGCATCGCGTTCCACGAGGGCAGCCTCACCGTCAACTCGCACGGCTGCATCCACCTGTCACCCGATGCGGCGGCGCGTTACTTCGAAACCCTCCAGGTGGGCGACCAGGTTCAGGTGGTGGCGTAACCGAGCGTGTTGGATCACTCCCTCGACGGGGTAACCCAGGTGTCGAGGGAGTGATTCGATGATGAAGACGCTCGGCACCGCACTGGCCGCTTCGGCCTTGCTGTTCGGCCTAGCGGCACCCGCCAACGCTTCCACGGGCACGCCCTGTTCCATCCGGGACGGGGCGTGCTTGCAGTTGTCCACCAACCAGGCGTGGCTGATCTACCAGGGCAACGCCAGTTACGGCCCCGTCCCGGTGACGCACGGCCGGCCCGGCTACGAGACGCCGGTGGGCACGTTCTCCGTCCTGCGCAAGGTCCGCGACGACTGGAGCGTGCCGTACAACGCGCCCATGCCGTACTCGGTGTACTTCACCAGCAGCGGCATCGCGTTCCACGAGGGCAGCCTCGACACGTTGTCACACGGCTGCGTGCGCCTGTCGCACGACGCCGCGGTGACGTTCTTCGACAACCTGTTCGTGGGCGAGCAGGTCCAGGTCGTGCCTTGAGTTGCTTCAGCCCGCGTTGCTGGAGTGTCCGGGGAACAGGTGGGCCTCCGGGTTGAGCAGCACGGCGATGTTGTTGACCGCGGTGGCGGCCTCGCCGAACCCGGTGGCGATCAACTTCACCTTGCCGGGGTACTGGGCGACGTCGCCCGCCGCGTAGACGCGATCCCGGGCGGTGCGCATGGTGGTGTCCACCAGCACCGCCCGGTGGTCGAGTTCCAGGCCCCACGACTCGATCGGCCCCAGGTCGGCGGTGAAGCCGAGGGCCGCGACCACGGCCTGCGCGGGCAGCACCTTGCGGTCGCCGCCCTTGAGGCCCAGTTCCACCTCGGCCAGGTCCGGGTCGCCGCGCAGTTCCAGCACCTCGGCATCCGTGATGATCTCGACGCCCAGCTCGCGCACCTGCCGCACGGTCGGCGGGTGTGCGCGGAACGTCGCACGGCGGTGCACCAGGGTGACGCTGGACGCGATCGGGTGCAGCGCGAGCGCCCAGTCGAACGCCGAGTCGCCGCCGCCGACGACCACCACGTCCTGGCCGGTGTGCACGTTGAGCTTGGGCACGAAGTGCACCATGCCGCGGTCCAGCCAGCCGTCGCCCGCGGGCAGCGGACGCGGCCGGAACTCGCCGATACCGGCCGTGATCAGCACCGCGCCCGCGCGCACCACGCCGCCGTCGGCCAGCCCCACCTCCAGCCGACCGTCCACATCGGACAACGTGCGGGCCTGGCGGCCCAGCAGGTAGGTCGGCTTCCACTGGTCGGCCTGCTGCACGAGCGCGGTCACCAGCTCGCGCCCGCGCACCGCCGGGAACCCGGCCACGTCGAAGATCATCTTCTCCGGGTACATCGCGGTGATCTGGCCGCCCGCCTCGGGCAGCGCGTCGACCAGCGCGACCGACAGGTCCCGGAACCCCGCGTAGTACGCCGCGAAGAGCCCCGTCGGGCCCGCACCGACGATGAGCAGGTCGACCTCAAGCTCCATGCCTCGACCTTAGGTGTTCCAGCCCACTCTGTCCCACCCTTCTCGGGCCGAGCAGGGCAAGTCGGTCCAAACTCGGGTACATGGCTGAACAGGAGTACCGCGTCGAACACGACACCATGGGCGAGGTCAAGGTGCCGGTCGACGCGCTGTGGCGTGCGCAGACGCAGCGCGCGGTGGAGAACTTCCCGGTGTCCGGACGGGGTCTGGAGCGTGCCCAGATCCGCGCGCTCGGCCTGCTGAAGGCCGCGGCGGCGCGGGTGAACGAGCGGCTGGGGGTGCTGGAACCCGAAGTCGCGTCGGCCATCGCCGAAGCCGCCGACTCGGTGGCGGCGGGCGAGCACGACGCGCACTTCCCGGTCGACGTGTTCCAGACCGGGTCCGGCACGTCGTCGAACATGAACGCGAACGAGGTCATCGCCACCCTGGCCACCCGCGCGCTGGGCCGCGAAGTCCACCCGAACGACCACGTCAACGCCTCGCAGTCGTCCAACGACACGTTCCCGACCACGCTGCGGGTCGCGGCGACGGAGGCGGTGGCGCGTGACGTGATCCCGGCCCTCGAGCACCTGGTCTCGGTGTTGGACGCCCGTGCCGCCGACTGGACGTCGCTGGTGAAGTCGGGTCGCACGCACCTGATGGACGCCGTGCCGATCACCCTGGGCCAGGAGGTGGGCGCGTGGGCCACCCAGGTCCGGTACGGCATCGAGCGCCTGACGTCGTCGCTGCCGCGCCTGGCCGAGCTGCCGATCGGCGGCACCGCCGTCGGCAGCGGCCTGAACGCGCCGGCCGGCTTCGGCGCGGCCGTCTCCGCCGAGCTGGCCGCCGTCACCGGCCTACCCCTGACCGAAGCCCGCGACCACTTCGAGGCGCAGGCCACCCAAGACGGCGTGGTCGAGATCTCCGGCCAGCTCCGCGCCACCGCCGTCGGCCTCTACAAGATCGCGAACGACCTGCGCTGGCTGGGTTCCGGCCCCCGCACCGGCCTGGGCGAGCTGGCCTTGCCCGACCTCCAACCAGGCTCGTCGATCATGCCCGGCAAGGTCAACCCGGTCATCTCCGAGGCCACGATGATGGTGGTCGCGCAGGTGATCGGCAACGACGCGGCGGTGGCGTTCGCCGGCTCCCAGGGCAACTTCCAGCTCAACGTGATGCTGCCCGTAATCGCCCGCAACGTCCTCGAATCCTCCCGGCTCCTGGCCGCCGTCGCGCGCCTGCTCGCCGACAAGGTCCTGATCGGCACCGCACCGCAGGTGGACCGGATGCGCGAGTACGCCGAGTCGTCGCCGTCGATCGTCACCCCCCTGAACCGCTACCTGGGCTACGAAGAGGCGGCCTCGATCGCGAAGCAGTCCCTGAAGGAACGCAAAACCATCCGCGAGGTGGTCCTGGAGCGCGGCCACGTCCCCACCAAGCTGACCGAGTCCCAACTGGACGAGGCCCTGGACGTCCTCCGCATGGCCAACGGCGGCCGCTGACCCGAGAGTCGAACCCTCAGACCCCGAGAGTCGAACACTCAGACCCCATGAGTTCAACGCTCAGAACACGCGTGCCCCGACCTGAGCGTTGAACTCGCCCTACCTGAGTGTTCGACTCTCGGCACCCGAACGTTCGACTCTCGCGTGTGTCCTACGTTCGCGGCGGGTGTGTCCTACGTTCAGAGCGCGAGAGTCCTACGTTCAGGATGCGTGTGTCCAGGACCCCCGAATTCAACGTTCGGAACGCGCGAGCTGGGCATTCGGGTCGGCCTGGGGCGGACGGTCGGTGACGGCCGTCCGGCCCCGCAACCCGATCACGCACCCCAAGGCCACCGCCACCGCGCCCACCACCGCCACCGCCGTCAGCTCCTGCGCACCCAGAGCGACGGAAGCCACCAACCCCGCCACCGGCATCAGCCCGATCAGCACCCCGGCCCGGTCCGCACCCAACTGCGCCACCGCGAAGTACCAGAGCCCGAACGCCACCGCCGTCAGCACGAACCCGAGCACCACCAGCGCCGTGCCCTCACGCACCGAAGGCACCTGCCACCCGCCGAACACCGTCCCCAGCACCCCACCGGCCACGGCCGCGGTGAAGCAGCACCACGTCGCCACCGCCGCACCACCCAGCCGCCGCACCACACCCACCGCGAACAGCGTGAACGACACCTCGCCCGCCATCGTCAACAGCGCCAGCAGCAGCCCCGGCCCGTGCCACGACCCGCCGCCGGACAGCACCACCACCCCGCCGACCACGACCACCGCGCCCACCACCGCGAACACGGCCGGCTTCCGCCCCGCCACCAACGGCGCGACCAGCGCCAACACCAACGGGCTCGCCCCGAGCACGGCCGCGACGAACCCCGGCTCGGCGTACCGCTGCGCGTACAGCACGCACGCGTTGAACCCGAGCATCCCGGTCGTCACCAGCCCGAGCAGCGCCGGCCAGTCCCGCCGCCCCGGCACCGGCAGCCGCCCGCCACGCAGGCAGATCCACCCGAGCAGCGCGATCCCACCCAACGCGTACCGCATCGCCTGCCCCGTGAGCAGCGGATACGCCTGGAGCATACCGGTCACCGGTACGGACGCGCCCACGATCGCCGAGGCCAGGGCGCCCGACGCGATCGCGGTTCTGGTGGATCTCATGACGAGGACTATCACCGACCAGTGGTCCAGGTTTAAGCTCCACTTCGATGCCCACCAACTGGACCACTTACCGCGAACTCCTCCTCCCCGCCCCGAACGGCCGGCGCGCGGTGGAGTCCGAGCTGCGCCGCGCGGTGCGGGACGGACGGCTCGCGCCGGGCACCCGCCTGCCGTCCAGCCGCGACCTGGCGGCCCAGCTCGGCGTCGCCCGCGGCACCGTCACGTCCGCGTACGCGCAGCTCATCGGCGAGGGCTACCTGACCGCACGGCACGGCTCGGGCACCACCGTGACGGCCGCCGTCACCTGGCCCGCCACGTCCACCGCCGGCCCCGAACCCGCCCCGAGGTTCCGGTACGACCTGCGGCCGGGCGTGCCCGCGTTGAGCGCCTTCCCACGCGAGGAGTGGTTGCAGGCGCAGAAATCCGCGTTGGCGGACCTGTCCACCGACGACCTCGGCTACCCCGACCCGGCCGGTTTCGGCCCGTTGCGCCGTGAGCTGGCGGACTACCTCGGCCGGGTGCGCGCCGTCGCCGCCCGACCGTCCGAAGTGGTCATCACGAACGGTGCGGCGGAAGGGATTTCGTTGCTGGGCCGGGTGTTGCACGCGGCCGGGCACCGGAGTGTGGCGGTCGAGGAGCCGAGCCACTTCGGCGGTGCGGAGATGCTGACTTCACACGGTCTCACCATCTGCCCGATTCCCGTTGACGACCGAGGACTTCGCGTCGACGTACTGTCCACAACAGACTGTCGCGCGGTCGTCGTCACGGCGGCGCACCAGTTCCCGTTGGGCGTCGTGCTGCACCCGACGCGTCGCCGCGCCCTGTTGGACTGGGCACGCGCGTGCGACGGGTTGATCGTGGAAGACGACTACGACGCCGAGCACCGCTACGACCGGCCGGCTCTGGGGGCGATGCAGGCGCTCGACCCGACGCACGTGGCGTACCAGGGCAGTACGAGCAAGGTCCTGGCGCCCGCGTTGCGGCTGGGTTGGCTGGTGCTGCCGCCCGCGTTGCGCGATGTCGTCGTGGACCGCAAACGTCTGGACGACCTCGGCACCGGGACGTTGCACCAGGCCGCGTTCGCCCGACTGCTCAGCACCGGCGGGTACGACCGGCACCTGCGCCGCACCCGTCAGCTGTACCGGGCCCGACGGGACGCGTTGCTGGACGAGCTGCGCAACGTCCTGCCGGACTGGGAGCCGATCGGGGTCGCGGCGGGTCTGCACGTCGTCCTGCGGCTGCCCGAGGGCACCGACGACGTGGCGTTGCAGGACCGGCTGGCCCGGCGTGGCGTCAACGCCCTGGCGCTGGCCGGCTACGCCCGGACGCCGACGTTCCCCGGACTGGTCATCGGGTACGCGGCGCTGACGCCGGACCGGCTCCGGGAGGCCGTCCGGGAGCTGCGCGCGGCCGTCTGAACCAGTTTTTGCCTGAGCCGATTTTTGTCGGTGGTCGGGTGCACCATGGTCGACGTGTTGTTCACCGAAGTCGTCGAGACGTCCGCCGCGGTGACGGCGACGCGCTCCCGCCTGGCCAAGGTCGCCGCCCTGGCCGAGCTGGTGCGCCGGATGAACACGCCCGCGGTGGTGTCGTTCCTGGTCGGCGCGCCCAGCCAGGGTCGGATCGGCGCGGGCTGGCGCACCGTGTTCGACCTGGCGGTTCCGCCGGCCTCGTCGCCTTCGCTCACGGTGTCGGACGTGGACGAGGCGTTGGGCGAGTTCGCCTCGATCAACGGCAAGGGTTCGAACGCGCGGCGTGCGGCGTTGCTGACCGACCTGTTCGGCAGAGCAACGGCGGCCGAACAGGACTTCCTGCGTCGGCTGCTGACCGGGGAACTGCGCCAAGGCGCTCTCGAAGGGGTGATGTTGGACGCGATAGCGCGTGCGGCCGACGTGCCCGGTGAGGTGGTGCGGCGGGCGTTCATGCTGTCGGGGAAGCTGCCCGAGACCGCGATGGCCGCGATGACCGGCGAGGAGGCCCTGGCGCGGTTCCGGCTCGAAGTCGGCCGCCCGGTGCGGCCGATGCTCGCCTCGCCGGCGGAGTCGCTGCCCGAGGCGCTGGCCGAGCTGGGGTCGTGCGTGGTGGAGCACAAGCTGGACGGCGCGCGCATCCAGGTGCACCGCTCCGGTGACGAGGTCCGGATCTTCACCCGGACGTTGCGCGAGATCACCGGAACGGTGCCCGAACTGGTGGAGCTGGTGCGCGGCCTGCCGTGCCAGTCGGTGGTGCTGGACGGCGAGACGCTGGCGTTGAACGACGACGGCAAGCCCAGACCGTTCCAGGAAACGATGAGCAGGTTCGGCGCTCTGCTCGATGCCGCCTCCGCTGGGAAACGCACGTCGGCGGGAGACGTCCGAGAGCTGCTCCTCAGCCCGTTCTTCTTCGACTGCCTGCACCTGGACGGGGTGGACCTGCTGGACGAGCCGCTGCGGGCGCGGCTGGACGCGTTGCGCGGCGTGGCGGGCCGGCACGTCATCCCAGGAGCGGTCTCACCGACGGAGGACCAGGCGGCCCAGGTCCTGGACGAGGCGCTGGCGGCCGGTCACGAAGGCGTGATGGTGAAGTCGCTGGAGTCGGTGTACGCGGCGGGCCGGCGTGGGCGGGCGTGGCAGAAGGTGAAGCCGGTGCACACGCTCGACCTGGTGGTGCTGGGCGTCGAGTGGGGCAGCGGTCGGCGCAAGGGGCTGCTGTCGAACCTCCACCTCGGCGCACGCGATCCGGACGGCGGGCCGCCGATCATGGTCGGCAAGACGTTCAAGGGCCTGACCGACGAGTTGCTGGCGTGGCAGACGCGGGAGCTGATGGCGATCGCGACGGAGAAGACCGACTGGGCGGTGGTGGTCAGACCCGAAATGGTGATCGAGATCGAGCTGGACGGCGTGCAGATCAGCCCCCGGTACCCCGGCGGGGTGGCGCTGCGGTTCGCCCGCGTGCTCCGGTACCGGCCGGACAAGGACGCGGGCGAGGCGGACACGATCGACGCCGTGCGCGCGCTCCTGCCGAAGCCGCAGTAGTGCGGCCTTGGAGGAACCCACAACCCCAGACCCCGTAGCGACCACCCCCTATGGTGCGCACAACCAGGGCGAATTCGCCCTGACGCGGGTATCGTCAAGGTCTCGTGCGGTTCATCGAAGGGCATAGGCCCAGCTACGACCTGACCTACGACGACGTCTTCCTCGTGCCCGGCCGATCGGCCGTCGAGTCGAGGTTCGGCGTCGACCTGTCGACCTCCGACGGCACGGGGGCGACGATCCCGATCGTGGTCGCGAACATGACCGCGGTGGCGGGACGACGGATGGCGGAAACCGTGGCGCGCCGCGGTGGACTGGTGGTGCTCCCCCAGGACGTGGCGCCGCAAGCGGTTGCGGAGATCGTCCAGTGGGTCAAGACCCGGCACCCCGTGTGGGACACCCCGCTGACGCTCCACTCCGGCGATTCGGTCGCCGACGCCGTCAACCTGCTGCACAAGCGGGCGCACGGCGCGGTGGTCGTGATCGACGACGACGGCCGGCCGACCGGCGTCGTGGACGAGGCGGCGTGCGCGGGCGTCGACCGGTTCACCCGGTTGCACGACGTAGCCGACGAGCGCATCGTCACACTGCCGCTGGACACCGCTCCGCGTGAAGTCTTCGAACGGCTGCACGGCGGCACCCAGCGGGTCGCGCTCGGCGTCGACGCCGAAGGCCGCCTCAAGGGCGTGATGACCAGCCTGGGCGCGCTGCGGGCCGGGGTGTACCAGCCCGCCCTCGACAACGCGGGCAAGCTCCGCGTAGCCGCCGCGATCGGCGTGAACGGCGACGTCACCGCCAAGGCCGAGGAACTCCTCCAGGCAGGCGTCGACGCCCTCGTCGTGGACACCGCCCACGGCCACCAGGAGAAGATGCTCTCCGCGCTCAAGGCCGTCCGCGAGGCCGGCCCGACGGTCCCGGTCGTCGCCGGCAACGTCGTCACCGCCGAAGGCGTCCGCGACCTGGTCGAAGCCGGCGCGGACATCGTCAAGGTCGGCGTCGGCCCCGGCGCGATGTGCACCACCCGGATGATGACCGGCGTCGGCCGCCCGCAGTTCTCCGCCGTCGCCGAGTGCGCCGAGGAGGCCCGCAGGCTCGGCAAGCACGTCTGGGCCGACGGCGGCGTCCGACACCCGCGCGACGTGGCCCTCGCCCTGGCCGCGGGCGCCGCGAGCGTCATGGTCGGCTCCTGGTTCGCGGGCACCTACGAGTCGCCCGGCGACCTCCAGCGCGACGAGCAGGGCCGGCTCTTCAAGGAGTCCTTCGGCATGGCGTCCAAGCGGGCCGTCTCCGCGCGCACCCGCACGGACAACGCGTTCGACCGCGCCAAGAAGGGCCTGTTCGAGGAGGGCATCTCCACCTCGCGCATGCGGCTGGACCCGATCCGCCCCGGCGTCGAGGACCTGCTCGACTCCATCACCGCGGGCGTCCGGAGCGCCTGCACCTACGCCGGCGCCCAGACGCTGGAGGAGTTCCACGCCAAGGCCACCCTCGGCATCCAGAGCGCCGCCGGGTTCGCCGAGGGCCGTCCGCTTCCCTCGGGCTGGTGAAGCGGCCCGACCGCCGAGCCACCGCCACCACACGTGATTAGGCTGGCCAAGGTGGACGAAGCCGTAGTGGTCACGGACTTGGTGAAGGTCTACAAGAGCGGCCGGAAACCGGCCGTGGACGGGCTGGGCTTCACGGTCCGTCGAGGTGAGGTGTTCGGCCTGCTCGGCCCGAACGGGGCGGGCAAGACGACCACCGTGGGGGTGCTGACCACCAGGGTCCGGCCGACGTCCGGCACGGCCCTGGTGGAGGGCGTCGACGTGGTCGCGGACTCGCAGCGGGCACGGCAGCTGCTCGCCGTCGTCCCGCAGCGCAACAACCTCGACCGGGCGCTGAACGTCCGGCACAACCTGCTGTTCCACGCCGCCTACCACGGCATCGGCCGCGCGGAACGGGTCCGGATGGCCGACGAGGTCCTGGAGCGGATGGGGCTCAAGGACCACGCGACGAGCCTCGTGGACACGCTCTCCGGCGGCCAGGCGCAGCGGCTCATGATCGCGCGCGCCCTGATGCACCGGCCGAAGGTGCTGTTCCTGGACGAGCCGTCGACCGGTCTCGACCCGCAGGCCCGGCTGTTCGTGCACGACCGGGTGGCCGCGCTGCACGCGGACGGCGTCACGGTCGTGCTCACCACGCACGACATGGACGAGGCGCACAAGCTGTGCGACCGGGTCGGCATCGTCGACCACGGCAAGCTGCTCGCCCTCGACTCCCCCGCCGAGCTGACCAAGACCCTGCCGGGCAGCACCACGCTCAGCGTCACCGTCACCCTCGACGGCGAAGGCCCCGAACCGGTCAACGAGGTGCTGACCGAGGTCGAGGGCGTGCAGCGGGTGGAGAACGTGCAGGACATGTTCCGCCTCTACACCGACGTCGCGCCCGCCGTGGCGCTGCCCGAGGTGCTGCGGACCCTCGAACGGCTCGGCACACCGGTCACCGACCTGTCCATCGGCACGCCGAGCCTGGAAGACGTCTTCATCCACCTGACCGGCCGGGAGCTGCGATGACCTCGGTGCGCACGTTCAACGCCATCCTGTGGCGGGACATCTTCGTCACCGGTCGGGAGCTGCCGAGCTTCCTCGCGCAGGTGATCATCCAGCCGTTCTTCATCCTGTTCATCTTCGCCAAGGTGCTCGGCGACATCGGGTTCGTGCAGGACGATTTCGCCGCCGTGCTGCTGCCCGGCATCGTGGCGATGAACGGGTTCCTCGGCGCGCTGCAGAACACCACGTTGCCGCTGGTGCTGGACTTCTCGTGGACGCGCGAGATCGAGGACCGGCTGCTGGCGCCCATCCCGATCCCGCTGGTCGCGGTGGAGAAGATGGTGTTCGGCGCGTTGCGCGGCCTGCTCGCCGCGGTGCTGATGGTCCCGATCGGGTTCGTCATGCTGGACATCACCTGGCCCGCGTCGGGGCTGCCGGTCGCGTTGCTCGTGGTCGTCCTGGGCTCGCTGGCGGGTGCGGCGGTGGGCATGGTCATCGGCACGTCGGTCTCGCCGCGGCACATCACCGTGATGTTCGCGGTGATCCTGACGCCGCTGCTGTTCACCGGTTCGGCGCAGTTCCCGTGGCCCGCGCTGGACAGCCTGCGCTGGTTCCAGGTGCTGTGCGCGCTCAACCCGCTCACCTACGTCAGCGAGGGGATGCGGGCGGTGCTCGTGCCGAACGTCGAGCACATCCCGCTGTGGGTGTGTTTCCTGGTGCTGATCGCCTCGATCCTGGGCTTCGGCGCGCTGGGCATGCGCGGCTTCATGAGACGAGCGCTGGACTAGAACCCGCGCCCGCGCCCTAGAAATTCGACAGCACGTCGGCCATGACCTGTTGGATCCTGGCCGCGTCGGTGGAGTCGTAGTAGCCGCCGCGCGCGGCCGTGGAGATCTTCTCCAGCGCGTCGCGGTCGGCCTCGTCGCCGTACGCGATGGAGAACACCCGCACCGGACGGTCCCGGTCGCCCGAACGCAGGCTGTCCTCCAGCGACGGCAGGCCGTCCGAGCGCGGTTCCTGTCGCCCGTCCGACAGCAGCACCACCGCGTTGATGCGGGTCGGGTCGTAGCGGTCGCGCACGTCCGCCACGGCGGCCCGCGTCGACTCGTACAGCTCGGTCGCCCCGGTCGGCTGGAGCCCTTCCACCTCACGTCCGAACTCGTCGCGCACCACGCCAACCGGCCCGGCGGCGACCCGTTCCCGCCAGGGCCGCGGATCGGTGCCCAACGGACTGCTGAACTCCCACAACGCCAGCGTGTCGTCCTCGGTGAGCTGCTCGGGCACGAGCATGGCGGCGTCCTTGGCGAGCGCCAGCCGGGACCGGCCGACGCCATCGACGTTCTCCTCCATCGACCGGGACACGTCCACGACGAGCAGCACGTTGGCCCGCTTGCGGTTGCGCTGCCACAGGTTCCGCACGCCCTGCGCCACTTCGAAGGCGGGCGTGCGGACCAGCCGGAACGACGGGCTGGCGGGCGTGCCGTTCTCGACCGCGTGCCGCTTTCCGGGATTGCCCTCGCCGTCCCGGAAACCTTCCTCGGTGAACAGGTCCTTCTGTTCCTGCACGTACTTCAGGAAGTCCTCGGCGGCCCGCTTCTTCTCGTCGGTGACCCACTCGGCGTCGACGACGATCGCGGGGTTGTCCGACACGGTCGTGCCGTCGGTCGGGAACACCGCGGCCAGCTTCACCTTGGGCGGCGTGGTCTTGACGGGCGGGTCGCCGACCAGGATGCCCTGGTTGTAGTCGAGGACGACCTTCTCCTCCAACGCCACCGCGCTGACGTACTCCAGCGCCCGCCCCTCCTGGTCCGCGGCGTACAGGTTGCGGACGAACACCGAGGAGTGCTTGCCGTAGTGCACGGCGCTGCTCTCCAACGCCCGCAGCCCGCTCGCGACCTCCGGGGCGTCCAGCGCGGGCAGCGTCAGCGCCTCGTTCGAGCCGGACAGCGCGGTCGCGGTGGCGATGGTGGCGAGCAGGCCGGTGGTGGAGAACGTCGGGTTCGTCTTGCCGATCTTGAACGCGCCCCACGGCTCGCCGCGCGAGCCCCAGCCGTTCGGGTCCTGCGCCAACGCCAGCATGTCCCGCCACCCGATGGCACCCTCCGGCCAGCCCAGTTCGCGGGCCATCGGCTCCGGCATGGCGATCACGATCGGCGACGTGGCCAGCGTCGGCGGGTTCTCCGGCACCGACCGCACCCGGCCCGGCCTGGTCGCGATCGCCGTGCGCACGCTGTCGACCCAGTACCGCGACGACGGGCTCCAGATGTCCGGCTTCGCGTTCGGGTCGGCGCCGGGTGCGTCGGACAGCACGTCCACCGAGCCCTGCGAGGAGTACACGGACACGGCGACGTCGACGCACTTGCCGTCGGTCTTGCGGTCGGACTCCTTGTAGCGGCGGGAGATCTCCTGGAGCACCGGCGCCTTCTCGTCCGACGACCACATGCCCAGCTTCAGGCAGCCGTCGTCGGCCGGGCTCTCGGACGGCCCGCTCAGGAAGATGACGCCCAGCAGGATCGACACCACGGCCACCGCGCCGAGCACGATCGGCATCCGGTTCACTGCACTGCCTCCGTCGTCGTGGGCGCCGGCACTTCGCCGCCGAGCAGCCAGCGGCCGATGTCGGCCAGGAACGCTTCCCGCGTCGCCACGTCCGCGATGTCGGCGGCGACGGCGAGCGCGGCTCGGGCGCGCACCACCCGGTCGGCCTCGGACTGCGCCCGGTCGAGCATGGCGGCGGTGCGGGCGCGGGTCGCCCTGGTCTCGGCGAAGAACAGCGCCGCCATCGCCTCGCACACCACGCCGCTGATCACGCCCGCGAGCGCCACGTCCCGGTCCACCGCGAGCAGCCACACCAACGACCCGATGACGACCAGGAACCCGACCGCGGCGGCGGCCATGCCGACCCGGAAGCTGGTGGCGCTCTGCCGCAACGCGGCTTCGGAGTTGCGCAGGTACAGGTCGAGTTGGGTGCGCGCGGTCTCGGTGGCGTGCTGCTCCCACTTGGCGAGCTGCGGCGGCGCGGTGCTGCCCGGCGCGGCGTCGAGGAGCTGCTTGGTGGCCTGCACGTCCTCGGCGGCCAACTGCTGGCGGTCCTTCGACCGGCTGGCCTGCGCGCGGACCGCGAGCCCGGCGGCGACCACGGCGGCGGCGATACCGATGCCGAGGGCGCCGTAACCCAGTGCGTACTGCGCCGAAAATCCCCCGACGGCGGCCTGCGGCATCGTCAACACAAGGGCGAGCGTACCGACGCCGAACCTCCCGACCGGCACGAATGGAAAAGGCTTAACACCAGGGAAAGGGGAGCTTTCCGCCCGGGAAAGCCCCCCTTTCGACTGTGTTGGACGGCCGCTGCTCCGCAGACGGCGGGCGAGGTCACCCGGGAAGTCGCGACCTCACCGTCAGGAGGCGTAGTCCTCCAGCATCTCGGTCACCAGTGCGGCGATCGGAGAACGCTCCGACCGCGTCAACGTCATGTGCGCGAACAGCGGGTGCCCCTTCAGCTTCTCGATGACGGCCGCCACCCCGTCGTGCCGGCCGACGCGCAGGTTGTCGCGCTGCGCCACGTCGTGGGTCAGCACCACCCGCGAGTTGGAGCCCAGCCGCGACAGCACGGTGAGCAGCACGTTCCGCTCCAACGACTGCGCCTCGTCCACGATCACGAACGAGTCGTGCAGCGACCGGCCCCGGATGTGGGTCAGCGGCATGACCTCCAGCATGCCGCGGTCCATGATCTCCTCGACCACGTCCTGGCTGACCAGCGCGCCGAGGGTGTCGAACACCGCCTGCGCCCACGGCTGCATCTTCTCGCTCTCGGAACCGGGCAGGTATCCCAACTCCTGCCCGCCTACTGCATACAGTGGACGAAAAACCACGACCTTGCGGTGCTGGCGGCGTTCCATGACCGCCTCCAGGCCCGCGCACAGCGCGAGCGCCGACTTGCCGGTGCCGGCCCGTCCGCCCAGCGAGACGATGCCGACCTCGGTGTCGAGCAGCAGGTCCAGCGCCACGCGCTGCTCGGCCGACCGGCCGTGCAGCCCGAACGCCTCGCGGTCGCCCCGCACCAGCCGGATCTGCTTGTCCGGCGTCACCCGGCCCAACGCGCTCGACGTGCCCGCCAGCAGGCGCAACCCGCTGTGGCACGGCAGCTCGGCGATGTGACCGAGGTCGAACAGCGTCGGGTCGATCACGCTCTCGCGGTACAGCGCGTCCACCACGGACTGGTCCACGTCCACGTCGGACATCCCGGAATACCCCGACAACGTGACGTCGTGGGCCCGGTACTCCTCGGCGGCGAGACCGACCGCGCCCGCCTTGACGCGCAGCGGCATGTCCTTGGTGACCAGCGTGACGACGTTGCCCTCGGCCGCGAGGTTGAGCGCGCAGGCCAGTATCCGGGCGTCGTTGGAGTCCGTGCGGAAACCCGCGGGCAGCACCTCCGGATCGGAGTGGTTGAGCTCGACGCGCAGCGTGCCACCGTGGTCGCCGATCGGCACCGGGTTGTCCAGCCGACCGTGCTGGAGCCGCAAGTCGTCGAGCAGGCGCAACGCCTCCCTGGCGAACCAACCCAGTTCCGGGTGGTGCCGCTTGCCCTCCAGCTCGCTGATCACCACGAGCGGCAGCACGACCTCGTGCTCCGCGAACCGCGTGGTGGCCAGGGGGTCGGAGAGCAGCACGGACGTGTCCACCACGTACGTGTTGGTCGTCGGCGCGCCACGGCGCCGGGACGTGCTGCGCGATGAGCCTGAGGAACGGCTCGCGGGTCGTCGTGCGTTCACGGCAACTCCCTCACGAACGCGGCACCCGCGTCCGCTCCTCGCTGGGCCAGGCACCACCCCGATCGACCGGTACGCCCCACTAGCTCAGGCGTACCGACCACGAGGGCCGGGTGCCGGTCCCCTCGCGCTCATCACAGCCACGATCAGGGCCTCCCTGCGCGGTCCGCAGTGGACGCGTCCCGCCAACCGGAAGTTACCTCCGCAGGTCCCTCTTGTGCAGGCAGCCACACAGGTGATTCGTCAACTCGTCACTTCGTCGCAAAACGTCGGAAAGATGGCCACATCGGGTGCCCACGGGCGACCACGAGCCGTCCCATCGGCGCAACAAGCCCTCGTCCACGCAGATCAGAGCCGGTGCCGCCGGGCGTGGACCAGGCCGGTCACAGAGCGTCGCGGGGCAACCAGGGCACCCCCGCCTCGACCTCCTCCGCCAACGCCGCCGGCGTCAACGGCTCGTCGAGAAGTCGTACATAACGGTCACTCAAGGTGTCCGTGGGCTCACGCAGGTCGAGCCAGGCGCGGACCAGCCGCACGCCCTCCACGTACGTCGTCGTGTACGCCCGCCACAGAGGGTCACCGAGGAAGCGCAGCATGTGGCGGGCGCGGCGCTCGGGAACGAGCAGCCAACGGCACAGGAAGTCGACCACGTCGTCCGGGTGGGCACGCCGGTCGTGCAGCATCAGGGCCGCGTCCTGGCGCACCGTGAGCAGCCCGGACAGCGCGCTCTCGACCCGTTCGGCCAGCTCGCCGTCCATCCGCAGGCCCAGGTCGGCCACGATGTCCTGGGCCCACCGGCCCCACCCCGGACCGACCACGGCGTGCAGCCCGAGTTCGGCCATGCCCTCCGCCATCAGGCACTGCGGCGAGTTGATCAGGAACAGCGACTGCTCGGCGTGCCCGCGCTTGCCGACCAGGCCCACCTCCTTGCGGCAGTGCTCGGTGTGGTGGCCGGGGTAGGACTCGTGCGCGACCAGGTGCGGCAGGTTCGACATCCGGTGGCCCAGGTCGGCGTTGACCGCCACCCGCGACCGGAAGTCGCCCAGGTAGTAGTTGAACCCGCTCCACGGCTTGTCGGTGACGATCTCGTACTCCACGAGTTCGTGCGCGGGCAGCTCGAACCGCTGCCGGACGCGGTCGCGCAGCGCGCTGGACAGGGCGTGCACGGTGGCCTTGAGCCGACGCGGCGGCACCTCGTCCCGGGCGCGGTGGTCGGCCAGCCGTTGCGCCAGCGTGCCTGGTCCCGGCAGCAACTCGTCCACCAGGGCGTGCGCCCGGCGGTAGGTGTCGGGGTGGCCGGGGCGGATGTCGACCTGGAAGTACGACCGGACCTCGTCCACGAATCCGATCCGCACCCCGGCGAGCTTGCGCGCGGTGGTCTCGGCGGCGACCAGGTGGGCGTCCAGGAACCGTTTGCGCTCCGGCTCCAGGTCGACTCCGCGCAGCTCTCGACGTAGCAGCGCGGCCCGTTCGGCCAGCGCCGCCGGGTGCTGCCTCGGCTCGTTGTCCACCGCGCGGCGCAGCGCCCGGTCGCCGGTGAACGAGTCGACCAGACCGGGGTGCAGGCGGTCGAGCCGCAGCCCGAGCACCAGGTACTCGCGCACCACCCCGCCGGCGTCCACAGGACGGAAAGCCTACGTCACCCGTCCGGGCTACCGGTCGCACGCCGCGACCAAACCGGAAAAAGAAAAGATCACACGATCGTAGGTCATCGCTTATTGGTCGGAGCGCGGGTTGGGTATGTTTCGCGCCGAACGGGAGGATCCCGTTCGGTGCGACGAAGCGCATTCTAAGGAGAGAAGCTCGTGCCGATGCAGGCGCAGCGACGACTCCCATCGCCACGAGCCTCGTGATGGTGGCCTCGCCCGCGTTCACCGACGATATCGACGTCGCCGGCCAGTGCGGCCGGGGGAACGCCGACGACGCAGCCAGCCCTTGCTTCATCGAACACACTAAGGAGTCAGTTTCATGTTGAAGAAGATTGGCGCAGCTTCCGCCATCACCGTGGCGATGCTGCTGTCCGCGTCGCCCGCCTACGCCCAAGACATCAACATTCTCCCGATTGACATCGAGGACAGCAACGTCAACCTCTGCCACAACGACATCGTCGCCTCCGTCGCCGCCATCACTATCCCGCTCTTGGGCGCCCCCGAGGCCGAGAACACCGGGGGCGGCGACTGCGTGGTCTGGGAGGACGTGAACGTCATCGTGGACGGGGACGATGACGAGCACGGCCACGGCCACCACGGCCACAAGCCGCACGGCCACGGCCACGACGGCCACAAGCCG